>NZ_CP060202.1:1468333-2691666 GCF_014250515.1 Hymenobacter sediminicola
GCCTCACCGCGTACCGTGCCACGTTCACGCGCGCGCAATTGCAAGCCGGTGAACGGATTCTCATCAGCGGAGTAGGCGGCGGAGTAGCATTGCTGGCGTTGCAGATGGCAGTAGCCGTTGGCGCCGACGTGTGGGTTACATCGGGCTCAGAGGAGAAGATAGCCAAAGCTGTAGCGCTGGGAGCTAAGGGAGGCATCAGCTACAAAGCCGAAAAATGGCCTGCTACGCTCACCAAACAGGCTGGTGGCGGCTTCGACGTTATTGTGGATAGTGCTGCCGGACCGGGCTTCAACGACCTGATTGATGCCGCTGTCCCCGGCGGGCGCATTGTGTTCTACGGGGCTACCCATGGTGACATTCCGGAGTTGGCGGCCCGCAAAGTGTTCTGGAAGCAACTTTCATTATTGGGCTCCACGATGGGCACAGCGCAGGATTTTGCAGCCATGGTAAGCTTTGTCGAACACTACCGCATCATGCCTGCCATTGATGAAACCTTTGCTCTGGCCGAAGGAGAAGCAGCGCTCCGCCGCATGGATGAGGGTCTGCAGTTTGGGAAAATAGTGTTGAAAATAAAGTATCTGGGTTCAGGTGCTTAGGTGTATAAAAGCCAATATAAATAGTTGAAATGCACGGAATGAAAAAGGTGCTACCTGCGTTAGTATTTTGATGGGATTTTAACCCCGAAACCTACTAACTTGCCTCTATGAAAACGCCTGCTGAATACCTGCAATGCCCGGTTTTTGAACTGACGTATCCCACGGGTGACGCAGCCGAATCGGTGCCGGTAGTTGCTTACGACGACGCGCTGCGCGCCGTGGATGCGGCCTTGGCCGACGCCGAGAAATACAAATATCTGTTGATGCGCGCCCTGCGCCGCCACCACGCCGATACGGCAGTGGGCCCGGCGCTGATACCGCCGGCCTCCCGCTTTCAGGAGTACATTGCTCAGCCCGATACGCCCGTTCTCCCACTCTACCCCGACGAGCAGGCTGCTTAGCTAGTATGTAGTGCTATTTCGAAAGCCAGACCCCAGGGTCTGGCTTTTTTGTGTATAAACGGTACTACCAGCGCCGCCTTAGTTCCTGCGCGAGTGCCACTGCCTGTTGCCGCAACTCCGGCACAGCTGTCGACTCGAAATAGGCAGGGCGGCGGCTGGGGCCAAGAGTGAAGAACAGTGGTGACGCTTGCTGGGCAGCATCGAGTAGTGCACCATGCGCATCTGTTTGGATGCCGAGGCCTAAGGTGTCAGGCTGCAGGTAGCCGGCAGTGCGCAGGCTCACTACCAGTGGGTCCTGAATGCGGCTGTAGTTTAGCAAGGGTCCAGTGCAGCTAATGACGTGCCGGGTGCGCATAGAGTGATGCTGTTGTCTGTAGTGGGTCTGGACCATCAGTCCTTCTCCTTCCACTGCAATACCACTTACCCGGCCACTAAGCATGCGTATCTGGCCTGTTGCCATCATGCCGCGTACTATCTCATCATTTTGCGGGGGGCTGCGGTGGCGCAGTACAGCCCAAATTGAAGCCAGATGCCGCAGAAACCGCGCCTGCTCGGCAAGTGGCCACGCAGCCCAGATCTGGCCCAGATCCGGCCGCAGTGAGTCAAATACCGGCCGCCAGTCCCATCCTGCCGCCGTTGCCTCCCGGACACGGTGGCGCACGGCGGCCAGCACTTCCGCCACGGTGTGCAGGCCCCGGAGCTCCTGTTCGTAAAAGCTGGGGTACGGCGTGCTGGCTGGCCCGTGCGCCGTTGGCCAGCGCTGGTGCCTCGACACCACCGTGACAGGCGCGCGGTGGCCATCAGCGCGTAAGCCCAGCAGCACGTCCACGGCTGTAAGGCCGGTCCCGATGAGCAGCACTTCGTCGTCGGGGGCAATATTGCGGAGTGCGCCCTGAGCCCACGGGTTGCCATGGAAATTTGGATGCGCGAGGTAGTCACCGGGGCGGGCAGGCGAGGCAGGCGGAAAGTTGCCTAGGGCCAGCACAACCGCGTCGCTGAGCAACTCCGTGCCATTAGCGAGGCGCACAGTGGCATGGCGGACGTTAGTGGCAAGCTCAGCCGCTACAGCAGCCTGCGGATGCCAGTGGAAAGTAAGGCCGTTGGCGGCGGGCTGATGCAGCAGGCCCGCTACCATTTCCTGCAGATAGCGGCCGTAGGTCTGGCGGGAGCAGAAATCATGCTCACAGCTAATAGCATTGGTGCGCAGCCAGTCCGAAAAGTGAGACGGCTCATCGGGAAAAGCGCTCAGAAAAGGGGCCCGCACATTAAGCAGGTATTCGGGCCGGCGGGCGGTATAGGCCAGGCCAGGCCCTGGTGCTGGGCGCGGTTCCACTATGTGCACCGTGCCTGCCAGCGGCCCGGGTAGCCGAGCCAGCTGCATGGCTGCCATAGAACCCGAAAAGCCACCGCCTACAATCGTAATAGTTCGTTGCTGCACTAGGAGAGAGAGGTGAAAAGTGGCGAATCGGCCCGAAAAAATGGGTGAAAAATAGTTCTTAACAAATCCGGCCGGCTGTTTCCATCCAAATCAGAAAGTCAAAATGCCCGAGCTACAGGCTTTTCTAAAAAGGCCCGGCCCGGTTGTGGAGCTACCACAACCGGGCCGGGAGAACTGTCAGGATAGTATTTGCGACCGAAAGCCTAGGGCTACATCCCACGAGTAGAAGGCAGCCAACAAAATTTAGGCTTAGTAGTATGTGCCCGGCACCAGGTAGTTGCGGACGTAGTCGTTGATGCCGTCTTCGAGGCGAGTGAAAGGCCGGTCGTAGCCGATGCCGCGCAGCTTGCTCATGTCGGCCTGGGTGAAGTACTGGTACTTGTCGCGGATGTCCTCCGGCGTGTCGATGAAGCGGATGTCTGCCACCCGGTCGAGTGCCGCGAAGGTGTTCAGGGCCAAATCGAGGAAGGAGCGCGCCTCACCGGTACCCAGGTTGTAGATACCGGAATTTTGGCGGTGGTGCATCAGGAAGTAGCACACTTCCACTACGTCTTTCACATACACGAAGTCGCGCATCTGGCCTCCGTCGGTGTAGTCGGGGTTGTGCGAGCGGAACAGCGACATGGAGCCGGTTTTGTTGATCTGCTCGAAGGCATGCATTATCACCGACGCCATGCGGCCCTTATGGTATTCATTGGGGCCGTACACATTGAAAAACTTCAGCCCAGCCCAAAAAAACGGCTTTTCTACTTGGTTGACAGCCCAATTATCGAAGTCATTCTTCGAGTCGCCATACGGGTTTAGCGGGCGGTAGAGGGGGAGCAGGGCGTCGTCGTGGTCGGAGTAGCCGAGCGTGCCGGAGCCGTAGGTAGCCGCCGATGAGGCATAGACCAGCGGCAGCTGGTACTGAACGCAGGCCTGCCACATCTGCTTGGAGTAGTTCAGATTGAGCAGGTCCAGCACGGCGCGGTCCTGCTCGGTGGTGTCGGTGCGGGCTCCGAGGTGGAAGATGAATTCCACTTCCTCATGATTGGCGTCCAGCCACTCAAAAAACTCGTTGCGGTCTACGTATTCCCGCAGATGCTTGCCGGCGAGGTTGGCCAGCTTACGCTCCACGGCAAAATTGTCCACCACCACGATGTCGTTGAAATTGGCGGCGTTGAGACGGGTAACAAGGCAGCTGGCAATAAAGCCGGCGGCTCCGGTGACGACTATCATAGGGCAGAAATTTTCTCAAAAGTAGGACCGATTTGGTTCAGTACGCGCCCCGGCCCACTTTCAGCTAAACAGGGGCCGCTGCAGATTTGTGTTATTGGCCACGGCTGTGTTCTACCTTTGGCGCATGCACTACCCGTTCCTGAAGCCACTACTGCAGGCTCTACCGCTGCTCCTGCTGCTGGCCTGCCGCCCCGATACGCCCGCTACCACCGAAAAACCCACGCCAGCTACTGCCCCGCAGCAACTCACCGACGACCTAGGCCGCCGCCTCACCGTAGTGGCATACCCGCGCCGGGTAATGGCGCTGGCACCTTCCGCAACCGAAATGCTGTACGCCGTGGCCGACACAGCCACCATTGTGGCGCGCACCCAGGTCTGCGACTACCCGGCGGCAGTGTTGCGCAAGCCTGTTGTCAGCAGCTACCCCTTGGATATGGAGAAGCTTGTGCAGTTGCACCCCGACATCGTGTTTACAGTGGAAGGTATTACGTCTCTGGATGATGCCGCCCGGCTGGAAAAATTTGGTATTCCAGTCTATTTCCAACGTTTCGGTAGCATGAAGGATATATTCCGGGCCCTGAATGACATGGGCCGTATTCTCGGCCGCCCGGCCCAGGCTCGGCACTTCACCGACTCGCTGCAGGCAGAACTACAGGCCGTGACAACTGCTACACCTGCAGGTAAGCCACGTCCGCGCGTGCTGGCCATCACCTGGCAGGACCCCATCTATGTGTATGGCCAGAACACGCTCTTCACCGATAAAATCCGTCTGGCAGGCGGCCAGAACGCGGTGACAGAACAATTTGCTCAGCCCTATCCGGCGCTTACCCGGGAATACATTCTCAAGCTGAATCCGGACGTGCTACTAGGTGGCAGCTTCGGCAAGCTGGACAGTACGTTCTTTAGAAATTACCCCGAACTAAAGCGTATTAACGCCTACCGCAACCACCGCGTCTATGGCATCACCGGCAACCTGATGGAAAGGCCCGGGCCGCGTGTGGTAGAATCGGTGCGGGAACTGCAGCGGATAGTATCCGGCCGCTAGCTGCTCACAAACACTTATCGAATCAAGGAGACAGCTGCAACAAACAACCGACGCCCCCTGCAAACTACCTTTGACTGCATGAACCAACGCGCCCTGCCCTGGATTGTGGCCAGCCTGCTGCTGATGCTGGCGCTGGTAGTGCTGGGCCTTCGCATCGGTTCCTACGAGACTGATTACGGCTTTATCCTGCGCACGCTCACGCACTACAACCCCCAGGACCCGGCGCAACTGGTATTGATAGAACTGCGGCTGCCACGCATTCTGCTGGCGTTGCTGGCCGGGGCCGGACTGGCTTTCAGCGGCTATCTGATGCAGGCCATGGTCAACAACCCGCTGGCCGACCCCTATCTGCTTGGTACGGCTTCCGGAGCCTCATTGGGCGCTATTCTGTGCCTCTCGTTGCTGCCCAGCCTCACCTTGGGCGGATTTTATCTGCCGCCGTTCTTTGCCTTGGCTGGTGCGCTGGGCACTACGTTGGTGGTGGTGGCCGTAGGGAGCCGGCGGGGGCAGATTATTCCGGCGCAGCTACTACTTGCAGGTGTGGCGGTTGGTTCGCTCACTACAGCCATTGGCGGCGTGTTCACCTTTCTGTCAGCCACGCAGGAGAAGCTGCGGAGTGTCACGTTTTGGGCGGCTGGTAGCTTCGAGCGGGCTGGCTGGAGCGTATTGCCCTATCCGGCGCTTATGCTGGCGGCGGCGTTACTGCTCTTTGGCTTCGTCCAGAAAGACCTCAATATTTTGCTGCTGGGAGAGGAACGCGCCCAAGGCCTGGGCGTAAACGTGGCCCGTACCCGTTGGCTGCTACTGCTCACGGCTTCCGGTCTGACAGGCTGCGTAGTGGCGTTGTGCGGCCCGGTGGGCTTTGTCGGGCTCATGGTGCCGCATCTTACTCGCTGGCTGCTGGGTGTCACGGGGCGGGCCAATATGCTGTTTTGCGCACTGCTCGGCGGTAATTTCCTGCTGGCCTGCGACCTATTGGCTCGGCTGCTCTATCCACCTGCTGGCTTGCCCGTAGGGTTGGTCACGGCCCTGTTCGGCGTACCGTTCTTCGTATATTTGCTGCGAAATAAAGGTTGATTGTCGCCTGTCATCCCGCGTGAAACGAACAATCTGGCTGCGGTGCGAGTAGAATTCGCCCTACAGCCTAGGCGCTTCGTACCACTCCCGATGACAGGTTATTTGTCAGCAACCGTCTTGCAGCCACCCGCCTACCCATGATTTATATCAGCCGACAGGAACACTTCAACGCCGCGCACAAGCTCTACAACCCCAAGTGGAGCGAGGAGCGCAACCGGGAGGTGTTCGGTCCCTGCGCCAACACCAACTGGCACGGCCATAACTTCGACCTAATAGTGACCGTGAAGGGCAAGCCCGACCCGGAAACCGGTTTCGTCATCGACCTCAAGCAGCTTAGTACGCTCATCCGCACACATGTCATCGACAAGGTAGACCACAAGAACCTCAACCTAGATGTGCCGTTCATGGAAGGCCAGATGGCCAGCACCGAAAATCTAGCTATTGCGTTCTGGCAGATTCTGGCTCCCGAAATTGAGTTGATTTCTTCGGCCCGGCTGCACAGTATCAAGCTCTACGAGACTCCTCGGAACTTCGTGGAATACCTGGGAGAATAATTAATAATTAGGAATTAACAAGTAAGAATGGCTGCTGCCCGGCGCTACGTTTTAATTGTCCCCAATTCCCGATTCTTAATTACTAATTCTTAATACAACAAATGAAATACTACCTCATTGCTGGCGAACGGTCCGGCGACTTTCATGCTGCCAGTCTCATGTCAGAGTTGCAGCAGCAGGATCCGCAGGCCGAGTTTCGCTTCTGGGGCGGCGACCAGATGCAGGCAGTAGGAGGTACCCAGGTGCGTCATTACCAGGAAATGGCCATCATGGGTTTCTGGGAAGCCGCTACCAGCCTGCTCAAGTTCCGGGGCTACCTGAAGCAAGTACAGCAGGATTTGCTGCAGTATAAGCCCGATGTATTGATTCTGGTAGATTACGCCGGTTTCAACCTGCGCGTAGCCAAGTTTGCCAAGGCACAGGGAATTAAGGTGTTTTATTATATCTCGCCGAAAATCTGGGCCTGGAATCAGAGCCGTGTGCACACCGTCAAGAAGCTGGTTGACAAGATGTTCGTCATCCTGCCCTTTGAGAAGGAATTCTACCAGCGCTTTGGCTATGACGTAGATTATATCGGCAACCCTATTGCCGATTCCGTGGCCGAGCACCAAGCGTCCCCCGACTTCTACCAGCGTAACCACCTCGACCCAAAACGGCCCATTATTGCGGTGCTGCCCGGTTCGCGCAAGCAGGAAATTGAAGAAATGCTCTACGAAATGACGGCCATCATCCCGCCGTTTCTGGACTATCAGTTCATCGTCGCCGGGGTCGATAACCTCGACCCGAACTACTACGCTCATTTCGAGCGCAACAACGTCCGCATCATCTTCGACCAGACCTACGACCTGCTGGCCCACGCCAAGGCAGCCCTCGTTACGAGCGGTACTGCTACGCTGGAAACCGCCTTGTTCGATGTGCCGCAGGTGGTGTGCTACCGCACCAGTGCTGTGTCGTATGCTATTGGTAAAGCCGTTATCAAAGTCCCATACATTTCCCTCGTCAATCTCATTGCCGACAAGGAAGTGGTGAAAGAGCTGATCCAAGGCGACTTCAACTCCCGCAACCTCGTTACGGAGCTGAAAAAGGTAACTGCCGACGAAGCATTCATTGCCCAGCAAAAAGCCGGCTACGCCGAAATCCGCGAGAAACTAGGCCAGCAGAACTCCGCCGAAAAAGCCGCCAAACTGATGGTAGGGTATTTGAAAAAGTAGATCATAGCCAGCAGATAACTAAAAAGAAAAGCGGCTCTCCACATGGAGAGCCGCTTTTCTTTTTAGTTATCTGCTGGTTTCTACGCTGCGCGCAGCTGCTTAATAGCCGTCTGCTCGAATTTACTCCGAGCGTATTCCTCGTCAATCACCAGTTCTTTCACGCCTTCCTCAGAAGGCATGTCGAACATGGCGTCGGTCATGATGCCTTCGCAGATGCTGCGCAGGCCGCGGGCGCCGAGGCGGTATTCGTCGGCTTTCACCACAATATATTCCAGCGCGCCTTCAGAGAAGCTGAGCTGGATGCCTTCCATGTCGAAGAGGCGCTGGTACTGCTTCACAATGGAGTTCTTGGGCTCCGTCAGAATCTTGCGCAGGGTAGCGTGGTCGAGCGGGTTGAGGTGCGTGAGCACTGGTAGGCGACCAATCAGCTCCGGAATCAAACCGAATGCTTTCAGGTCCTGAGCCGTAACGTAGCGCAGGAAATTGTCGGTGTCTACCTTTTCTTCGAGCTGCGTCTTGGCAAAGCCGATGGGCTTCGTGTTGAGGCGATTTTTGATGATGCGCTCAATACCTACGAAGGCACCACCGCAGATGAACAGAATGTTCTCGGTGTTTACCGTAATCATCTTCTGCTCGGGGTGCTTGCGGCCGCCGTGTGGGGGCACGTTCACTGTCGTGCCTTCCAGCAGCTTCAGCATGGCCTGCTGCACGCCTTCGCCACTCACGTCGCGCGTGATGCTGGGGTTGTCGCTCTTGCGAGCAATCTTATCAATTTCGTCGATGTAAACGATGCCACGCTCTGCTGCCTCCACGTTGTAGTCGGCAGCCTGCAACAACCGCGTCAGGATGCTTTCCACGTCTTCACCTACGTAGCCGGCTTCGGTAAGTACAGTAGCATCGGCAATGCAGAAAGGCACCTGCAGAATGTTGGCCAGCATGCGCGTCAGGAACGTTTTGCCGGTGCCGGTTTCGCCTACCATGATGATGTTGGACTTCTCAATCACCACGTCGTCCTTTTGCGGCTTCTGCATCAGGCGCTTATAGTGGTTGTACACCGCCACCGACATCACCTTTTTGGCTTCGTCCTGGCCTACCACGTACTGGTCGAGGTAGTCCTTCATTTCGCGTGGCTTCACGAGGTTGAACTTCGGCGCTTTCGAGTTCGTCCGAATCTTATTTTCCTCGTTTAGAATCTGCTGGGCCTGCCCGACACACCGCTCACAGATGTGCGCGTTGATGCCGGAAATCATAACCGAGACGTCTTTTTTATTCTTTCCGCAGAAAGAACACGTTATATCTGCCATTGCCAGGGAAGCTCTCAGGGTAGGGGAGGGTAGGCTGTTTACACTAAACCTACCTCAAAGGTACGAAAAGGCCAACGCCCCACAGAGTTAAAAAAGTGCCGTCAGGGTTGCCTTCTACTAAAAAGAAAAAGCCCACCGAAGCGGGCTTTTTGCTATACAAGCGTCATTCAGAATGACGTGAAAGGAAGAAATTACGCCTTCTTCTTTTCCAGAACTTCGTCAATTAGGCCGTATTCCTTCGCCTCATCAGCACGCATCCAGTAGTCACGGTCAGAGTTGTCGTGGATTTCCTGGTAAGTTTTGCCGGTGTGGTCAGCCAGAATGTCGTACAGCTCTTTCTTGAGTTTCAGAATCTCACGAGCTGTGATTTCGATATCCGACGACTGGCCTTGCGCACCACCCGAAGGCTGGTGAATCATGACGCGGGCGTGGGGCAGGGCCGAGCGTTTGTCCTTGGCACCACCAGCCAGTAGCACGGCACCCATCGAGGCAGCCAGACCCGTGCAGATAGTGGCCACATCAGGGTTTACATACTGCATGGTGTCATATATACCGAGGCCGGCATACACCGAGCCACCGGGCGAGTTGATGTAGAGCAGAATATCCTTCTTGGCGTCTACCGACTCCAGAAACAGCATCTGCGCCGTCAGGATATTGGCAATATAATCGTCAACGGCCGTACCCAGGAACACAATCCGGTCCATGATCAGGCGCGAAAACACGTCAATTTCAGCAAAGCGCGTGGGGCGTTCCTCAATTACCGACCGGGTCATGCCGGTAGGCATAATCAGACCGTTGCGGGTCTGGCCTTCTACGTGCTGGATGTATTGGTCAACGCCCAGACCGTTCAGGCCCTGGCCTTTAACGGCAAATTTGCGGAACTCTTGTTTATTCAGCATGGGAGAAAAAGTGGGAGATGAAATGTGTCAAACCGAAACCGACGGGCAACAAAAAAGCCCATACGGCAAGTAAGGGCTTTTTTGTTGGTTCGAAAACCGGAAATGTCAGCGCTTAGCCAGCATTCTGATTGCGGAAGTCCTCGGCCGTAATCGGGTTGTCGTTAACAACAACTTTGCCGCGCAGGTTTTCCAGCACTTTCTCTGCCAGAATGGCTTCATACTCCTGTACGTAGTTCTTGCCGTTTTCCTGGCGCAGGAAATTGTCAGCAAAGCCGCGTACCGACTCTTCCAGCTCCGGGGTCATTTCCATGTTGAACTGGCCCAGAATCTTCTGCATCGTGCGGTCCACGATTTCCTCGTTTTCCACTTTCAGGCCCTGCTCTTCCACCACTTTGTTGCGGATCAGGGACCATTTCAGCTCCTTCTCGTAGTCATCATAGTGCTCATCAATCTGCTCGGGAGTCAGTTTGCCTTCGTTGGCGCGCAGCAACCACTTCTTGAAGAACTCCTTCGGAATCTCAATCGTGGTATTTTCCAGCATCTTGTCGATGATCTGACGGCTCACCAGGTTGTCAGCTTCCCGGTCGTAGTTTTCCTGTACCGTGCCCCGGATTTTCTCGTCGTACTCTTCTTTCGAAGTCACGATATCCTTGCCGAATACTTTGTCGAACAGCTCTTGGTTGTGCTCCGGCGTAACAGTGCGGTTCACTTTTTCCACGGTCAGCGTGTAGTCGCCTTCCACAGCAGCCGCTTCCTCCTTGCTGAAGCCGGTGAAGTTGCGGATAGCAGTAGCGTCGCCACCGAACGAATCTTTCAGGTCGAAGGTCACAACGTCGCCGGCTTTCACGCCTACAAACTTGTCAGCACCTTTCGTTACTTTATTAGTTGGCAGCAACACTTGGCGGCCTTCACCTTCTTCCTCTGCCTTTTTCAGCTTGCCGAAGATGTAGTCACCAGCTTCCGACGCCTCAGGCTCCGAGGTTTCGCCGAACTGACGGCCGATCTGCTCGTAGGTTTCGTTGAGCGTGTTTTCGTCGAGGTCTACCTTGTGGCGGTCCACTGAAATGCTCTGGTCGGCCGGCAGTTCGAAGTTAGGCAGCAAGCCCAGCTCAAACTGGAAAGCAAAATCCTTCTGCGCGTCCAGGTCGATGTTGTTCGACATCGGCAGGGGCTCGCCCAAGATTTTGAGGTCGTTTTCCTTGATGTAGCCATCCACTGCCTTGCCCAGCAACGCGTTGATTTCGTCGGCCAGAATGCCTTTGCCGTACATTTTGCGCACCAGCGTAGCTGGCACTTTGCCCGGCCGGAACCCTTTGATCTGCGCCTTTTTGCTGTATCCCTTCAGTTTGGCATCCACAGCAGGAGCGTAGTCTGCCTCTGTGAGGTTTACTGTCAGGATGGCATTCAGCTGGTCGTCTTTCTTGTCGAGGGTAATGTCCAAAACGAGGGGTCGGTTAAGGGTACTACGTGTTGTAAACAGCGGGCTAGCCCGGTTAAAAAGAAACCCCCAACGGGTGGGTTGAGGGTTGAGAAGCGGTTTTTAGAGTAAAAACCTAAACTATTGTGCGGATGGAGGGACTCGAACCCACACGCCTTGCGGCACCAGATCCTAAGTCTGGCACGTCTACCAATTTCGCCACATCCGCGTCCTGAGGCCAACTGCCTTGGGGGCGCAAAGCTACAGAAGCCAACCGGAAATTCCAATGCAGAATTTACTTTACCTGTGTTGCTGGTACTCATGCTGCGCACCTTATGGGCCACAGGCTTGTTATATGAGTGAAAACCGGCAAATTCTCTTGCGTACTGGTCCAAGCTGGTACCTGATGCCGTACTTTAGCACTTATTGACTCTGGCGCCCTGGCGCCGCCCGTGTAGCATGGCCACCCTTATCGACCCCGAAGTAGAGCGCCAGGAAATCCTGCGTCACTACCGCCGCCTCCTCCGCACCGCCAAACCGTACCTCAAAGCCGGCGACGCCAAGCTGATTAAAAAAGCCTTCAATACTTCTCTGGAGGCGCACAAAGAAATGCGCCGCAAGTCCGGTGAGCCCTACATACTGCACCCGCTGGCAGTGGCCCAGATTGTGGTAGAGGAAATAGGACTGGGTACCACCAGCATTGTGGCGGCGCTGCTGCACGACGTGGTGGAAGACACACCTTGGGAAATTGCTGATGTAGAGCGGGAGTTCGGGACAAAGGTCGCCCGCATTGTGGATGGCCTGACCAAGATTTCGGGCGTTTTCGAATACGGCACTTCGGAGCAGGCCGAAAACTTCCGCAAGATGTTGCTCACACTGTCGGAAGATGTGCGCGTCATCCTCATCAAGCTCGCCGACCGCCTGCACAACATGCGGACTCTCGACTCGATGCCGCGCCACAAGCAGCTCAAGATTTCCTCCGAAACCATCTATCTCTACGCACCCCTAGCCCACCGCCTCGGCCTCTATGCCATCAAGACGGAGCTGGAAGACCTGCATCTGAAATACACTGACACGGAGGTGTACAATGAACTGGTAAACCGGGTGCGCCAGAGCCGCAGTGCCCGCAACCGGTTCATTAAGGAGTTTGTGCAGCCGATTGATGAAGAATTGACGGCTCAAGGCTTCTCATTCGAAATCAAAGGCCGGCCCAAAAGCATCTACTCCATCCTCAAAAAGATGCGTAAGCAGAACATCACCTTCGATGAGGTGTACGATTTGTTTGCCATCCGCGTGATTTTGGATGTGCCACAAGAGCAGGAAAAAGCCGCTTGCTGGCAGGTGTACAGCATCGTAACGGACTTCTACCAGCCCAACCCCGACCGGCTGCGCGATTGGGTGAGCACGCCCAAAGCCAACGGCTACGAAAGCCTTCATACTACTGTTATGAGCCGTTCCGGTCAGTGGGTGGAAGTGCAGATCCGTAGCCGCCGCATGGATGATATTGCTGAGAAAGGCTATGCGGCCCACTGGAAATACAAGGACACCGGTGTGCCGCAGCCTGAGTCGACGCTGGAGGCCTGGATCAATAAGGTGCGCGAGATGCTCGAAACCAACAATTCCAGCGCCCTGGAATTCATGGACGAGTTCCGTCAGAACCTTTTTGTGAAGGAAGTCTATGCCTTTACGCCCAAAGGCAAACTCATTATCCTGCCGGACAAGGCTACGGCACTTGACTTTGCTTTCGACATTCATACCCACATTGGGCTCCAGTGCTTGGGCGCCAAAGTAAACCAGAAGTTACAGCCGCTCAGCTACCAGCTGCGTAATGGCGACCAGGTCGAAATTCTGACTTCGCAGCGCCAAAAGCCTACCGAAGAGTGGCTGCAGTATGTTATTACGTCTAAGGCCCGCTCCAAAATCAAGGACTGGCTCCGCGACGATAAGCGCGCCAAAGCCGAAGACGGCCGTTTCCTTGTGGAAAAGCGCTTGGAACTGCTGGGAATAGAGTTTACGCCCGAAACCCTCAACCGACTGCTGGCTCATTTCAATACCTATAGCACGCAGGAGTTCTTTTACCGCGTGGCTATTGGGCAGGTTGATGGCCGGGAGATTAAAACTGAGTTGTTCGACCCCAATATCGAAGTGCTCCGCCTACCTTCTATGCTGGAGCCCAAGGCTTTCGACCATGAGGTGCAAAAAGTGCGCGGCGTAAATGCCAATATGCTCGTCATCGGAGAGCGAACTGACAAGTTCGATTACACCATTGCGCCCTGCTGTAACCCCATTCCCGGCGATGATGTGTTTGGGTTTGAAACCGAAGATGGCATCGTTATCCATCGTACGTCCTGTCCCAAGGCTGTGCAGATGATGTCCAACTACGGCAACCGCATCGTGCGCGCCAAATGGACCGATCAGTTGGAACTGGCATTCCTAGCAGGTATTCGCATTAAGGGCTCCGATAGGGTAGGGCTGGTAAATGATGTCACGCGCATTATCAGCAACAGCCTCAAGGTAAATATGCGCTCCATCACCATCGATTCTGATGATGGCATGTTTGAAGGTCAGATTATGGTGTTCGTCAACGACACCAACCATCTGACCAAGTTGATTCAGCGTCTCGCACGTGTAAATGGAGTGTTGCAAGTAGAGCGTTTCGATACGTGAGTTATAAAGAGCTTTAAAATAGATGCTCAGTATAAAATAGCACATAAAAACACTGCTTATACTCGCTATACAGCCGGTCTAGGTGTCTTCTGATTGTTATCTAGTAACTTTGCACCACTCCTTATATATAAGGTTGCCTAAAATGCCCGATAAAGAAAAGTATGAGGAGGTAAAGAAGATTTTTACCGCTTACCTCGAAAATAAAGGCCTGCGCAAGACATCAGAGCGCTATGCCATTCTGGAAGAAATCTACTCCCGTACCGGCCACTTCGACGTGGAAGAGCTTTATGCTGGTATGAAGGAGCAGGGGTTGCAGGTCAGCCGGGCTACGGTGTACAACACCCTCGACCTGCTGGTGGAGCATGGCCTTGTTAGCAAACACCAGTTCGGCCGCAATCTTGCGCAGTATGAGAAATCGTATGGCTACCGGCAGCACGACCATGTCATTTGCACCGAATGCCACAAGGTGGTTGAATTCTGCGACCCGCGTATCCACGGCATCCAGACGATGGTCGGGGAGTTACTCAACTTCCATATCTTGCATCACTCTTTGAACCTTTACGGCGTATGCGGCGACTGCCGTGCTAAAGCCGCTGCCCGTTCCTTAGCTGAATGAAAACCGAATCTACCGTCCAGGACGGCATCCTCTTCGTGCGCCTCTCCGGCGACCTAATCGGCAGCCCCGATACCCAGCAACTTCTGCAATCCGTTGATCAGCACTTGGGCGAGGACGTCCGTCATTGTGCCGTCGATCTGTCCGGCATCCGCTACATCAATAGCACCGGTATCGGCGTGCTAGTGTCATTGCTGACTAAGTTTCGCAGTCGTGGTGGCGAACTGGTACTCATAAACCCAGCCGACCATCCACGGAAGATGCTCGCCCTGACTAAGCTGAACGCTATATTTTCCATTGCAGACGATGAACAGTCGGCTGCCCAACAGTTGAAAGCCGCAAACTAATGCCCGTTGACGTACTAGTAGGATTGCAGTGGGGGGATGAAGGCAAAGGCAAAATTGTCGATGTGCTGGCCCCCACCTACGATGTAGTAGCCCGCTTCCAGGGTGGCCCCAATGCCGGTCACACCCTCACTTTCGATGGTATCAAGCACGTGTTGCACCAGGTACCATCCGGAATTTTCCACCCCCATATCATCAATGTAGTCGGCAATGGCGTCGTACTCGACCCGGTTGTATTTCGCCAGGAACTACAGAAACTCACCGACCGAGGCATTGACTGGGGCAAGAATCTCTACATATCGCGCAAAGCCCAACTGATTCTGCCTTCGCACCGAGCCCTCGACCGGATCAATGAAGAGGCGCGCGGCGGCAGCAAAATTGGCTCCACTCTGAAAGGAATTGGGCCCACGTATCAAGACAAAATTGGCCGTACTGGTCTCCGTGTCGGTGATATTCTGCTTCCCGACTTCCAGCAGCGCTACCAGGAGGCGGTATCCCGTCATGCTGCTCTTGCTGAATTCCACGGTCGCGGCCTCGAAATTGAAGAATTCGAGGCCGATTTCTTTTCTGCCGTAGAATTTCTGCGCACTCTCAAGCTCACCGACACAGAGTATCTGCTGAATGATCTGTTGAAACAGGGCAAGAATATCTTGGCGGAAGGCGCTCAGGGCTCCATGCTGGATATTGATTTCGGTACATATCCGTACGTCACGTCCTCCAGCACCATCGTAGCCGGCGCCTGCACCGGTTTAGGCATCGCGCCGCAGCATATAAAGAAGGTGTATGGCATTAGCAAAGCCTACTGCACGCGTGTGGGCAGTGGCCCATTCCCAACTGAGCTACACGACGAAGTAGGGGAGCAGATCCGGCAGGCCGGCCGCGAGTTTGGCTCTACCACAGGCCGACCCCGCCGTTGCGGTTGGATTGATCTGCCAGCGCTTCGCTACAGCATCATGCTCAACGGCGTCACCGAGATTCATCTGATGAAGGCCGATGTACTCGATGAGTTCGACGAAATCCGCGTCTGCACCCATTACCAGTTCCCCGACGGTCAGCAGACTGACCAGCTTCCTGATCATGGTGACCTGGAAAACATGCAGCCAGTATATGTCAGCCTCCCGGGCTGGAAAACCACGCTACAAACCATATCAGACCCAACAGCACTTCCGCAAGCCCTCGTTACTTATGTGGAGTATCTGGAGCGCTACTTGTCCGTTCCAGTTAGTATCGTAAGTGTCGGTCCTGACCGTAAGAGTACTTTACATTTGAAGTAGAAGTTTAGTAAGCAACAAAGCCGGCCAGTCTTATACAGACTGGCCGGCTTTGTTGCTTACTACATATAGGGAGTGGAAGACTTCTAATAGTCAGAGCAATACATAATGCTTTGACTGCTTAAAGGGAAAAAATGCCAACAGTTCTTGCATTTTTAAGATCCGTAGCGCACCTTTGCACTCCCAAATCGGAAGGATATGGGGTACGGCAAAGCAAAAGTGGAAATAAGTACAACCTTATTCCTTTGCCACTCACTTCGACCAGAAGCTTCCCATAAAGCGAAAAAACTTTTGCTTTGTCCTTGCAAACGAAGAAAAGAAGCTGTTACCTTTGCAGCCCGCTTCAACCGGAGGCGGCAATGAGTTCTGGGAAAAGCCCTAAAACGTTTTTCTGACAGGATTTGGAAAGTCAGAAAAGGGAGTTACCTTTGCAGCCCGCCGCGCCTCGACCGAGAGGCGGAGCGGACAGGCCAAGAAAAAAAGAACATTTTTTTCTTGGTCGTAGCAAAAACGGTGTTACCTTTGCACCCCGCTTCGATCGGAAGCCGGCACACCGACTCACAAGTAGAGTCACTACGTTGTTTCAAATGCGAAACGACGCACGTTCTTTGAATGGATGGAAAGACAAATGAAAGGGCTTCTTTCCCTGGGCTTCGGCGCAGGAACACGAGAGAAGACCACGCGTAGAAATAAGAAGTAAACAGCTCGTTAACACGAGTCGGATCAGCACTCGACATCGTCTGTGGTTCGCCACAGATTAGGATTTTTATACAATGGAGAGTTTGATCCTGGCTCAGGATGAACGCTAGCGGCAGGCCTAATACATGCAAGTCGAACGGGTGTAGCAATACACTAGTGGCGCACGGGTGCGTAACGCGTAACCAACCTGCCCTTGACTGGGGGATAGCCCGCCGAAAGGCGGATTAATACCGCATAAACTCACAATGTGGCATCACATAATGAGTAAAGATTTATTGGTCAAGGATGGGGTTGCGTAGCATTAGCTAGTTGGCGGGGTAACGGCCCACCAAGGCGACGATGCTTAGGGGACCTGAGAGGGTGATCCCCCACACTGGCACTGAGATACGGGCCAGACTCCTACGGGAGGCAGCAGTAGGGAATATTGGGCAATGGGCGAGAGCCTGACCCAGCCATGCCGCGTGCCGGATGAAGGCCTTCTGGGTTGTAAACGGCTTTTCTCAGGGAAGAAAAAGGTGATGCGTCACAAACTGACGGTACCTGAGGAATAAGCACCGGCTAACTCCGTGCCAGCAGCCGCGGTAATACGGAGGGTGCAAGCGTTGTCCGGATTTATTGGGTTTAAAGGGTGCGTAGGCGGCCCGTTAAGTCCGGGGTGAAAGCCTCTTGCTCAACAAGAGAACTGCCCTGGATACTGGCGGGCTTGAGTCCAGACGAGGTTGGCGGAATGGAAGGTGTAGCGGTGAAATGCATAGATACCTTCCAGAACCCCGATTGCGTAGGCAGCTGACTAGGCTGGTACTGACGCTGAGGCACGAAAGCGTGGGGAGCGAACAGGATTAGATACCCTGGTAGTCCACGCCGTAAACGATGGATACTCGCTGGCAGCGATAGACTGTTGCTGGCTTAGGGAAACCGGTAAGTATCCCACCTGGGGAGTACGCTCGCAAGAGTGAAACTCAAAGGAATTGACGGGGGCCCGCACAAGTGGTGGAGCATGTGGTTTAATTCGATGATACGCGAGGAACCTTACCTAGGCTAGAATGCGCGTGACCGGTTCAGAGATGGACCTTTCCTTCGGGACACAAAGCAAGGTGCTGCATGGCCGTCGTCAGCTCGTGCCGTGAGGTGTTGGGTTAAGTCCCGCAACGAGCGCAACCCCTATGTTTAGTTGCCATCAGGTTATGCTGGGGACTCTAAACAGACTGCCTGCGCAAGCAGTGAGGAAGGCGGGGACGACGTCAGGTCATCATGGCCCTTACGCCTAGGGCTACACACGTGCTACAATGGACGGTACAGAGGGTCGCTACTTAGTGATAAGATGCCAATCTCACAAAGCCGTTCTCAGTTCGGATTGAAGTCTGCAACTCGACTTCATGAAGCTGGAATCACTAGTAATCGCGTATCAGCAATGACGCGGTGAATACGTTCCCGGGCCTTGTACACACCGCCCGTCAAGCCATGGAAGTTTGGTAGACCTGAAGCTGGTGCTCCGCAACGAAGCCAGTTAGGGTAGAACAAGTAACTGGGGCTAAGTCGTAACAAGGTAGCCGTACCGGAAGGTGCGGCTGGATCACCTCCTTTCTGGAGCGGTTCGACTCGTGAGTTGTTCTTCTTCTAGTATACAGTGGTCAACGCCCACTCGTTTGTTTTTCCTTCATTCAAAATATCACTCCTTAGTATAAGGAGAGAACAGGGCTTGTAGCTCAGGTGGTTAGAGCGCTACACTGATAATGTAGAGGTCCCTGGTTCGAGTCCAGGCAGGCCCACTGTAACAGGCGGGGATGCTGCTTGGAACAAACCGGGGGATTAGCTCAGCTGGCTAGAGCACCTGCCTTGCACGCAGGGGGTCAACGGTTCGAATCCGTTATTCTCCACCATCACTCCAACTGGGAGTGTTCGGTAGTGCCACAACTACTGGTTTATATAGGAGCAATCTTCTATAAACTACTTTTCTCTTCAATAGGAGGAGAAAACGTTCTTTGACGTAAGGATAACAAGAGAGAAAACGAAGTAAGAAATAGAGTGATTACCCTAGTGGATAATCACCCGAGCCCTCTCTTCTAGCAATAGAGGAGAGCTACAAGAAGTAAGCAAGGGCACACGGGGGATGCCTAGGCTCTCAGAGGCGATGAAGGACGCGATAAGCTGCGAAAAGCGACGGGGAAGAGCACATATCTGGTGATCCGTCGATATCCGAATGGGGCAACCCCTCTAGGTGAAGCCTAGAGACCTTTCGCTATAGGCGACAAGGGGCAAACCCGGGGAACTGAAACATCTAAGTACCCGGAGGAAAAGAAAATAACAATGATTCCCCAAGTAGTGGCGAGCGAACGGGGAGGAGCCCAAACCGGGTTGGTTACGGCCAGTCCGGGGTTGTAGGACCACAATATCTGATTATTTGATCTTAGCTGAACGACGTGGGAAAGTCGACCATAGACGGTGAGAGTCCGGTAAGCGAACTGATCAAGTACGGTAGTGGAATCCTGAGTAAGGCGGGACCAGCGAAATCCCGTCTGAATCCGGCGGTACCATCCGCCAAGGCTACATACTCCTGAGAGACCGATAGTGAACTAGTACCGTGAGGGAAAGGTGAAAAGAACCGGGAATACCGGAGTGAAAAGAACCTGAAACCGTGTGCTTACAAGCAGTTAGAGGGCTTTTGTGGCCTGATAGCGTGCCTTTTGCATAATGAGCCTACGAGTTACTCCTCTCTGGCAAGGTTAAATGACTCAAGTCATGGAGCCGCAGCGAAAGCGAGTCTGAATAGGGCGCAGAGTCAGAGGGGGTAGACGCGAAACTTTGTGATCTACCCTTGGGCAGGTTGAAGGTTGGGTAACACCAACTGGAGGACCGAACCAGTTTCCGTTGAAAAGGATTTGGATGACCTGAGGGTAGGGGTGAAAGGCCAATCAAACTGAGAAATAGCTCGTACTCCCCGAAATGTATTTAGGTACAGCGTCGGCGTTGAGTTATGTGGAGGTAGAGCTACCGATAGGACTAGGGGGTGTCACAGCCTACCGAATCCTGACGAACTCCGAATGCCACATAATATAGCCGGCAGTGAGGCTTGGGGTGCTAAGGTCCCAGGCCGAGAGGGAAAGAACCCAGACCATCTGCTAAGGTCCCTAAATTCGGACTAAGTTGAACAAAGGAGGTCCACTTGCTTTGACAGCCAGGAGGTTGGCTTGGAAGCAGCCATTCCTTTAAAGAGTGCGTAACAGCTCACTGGTCGAGCGAGAGGGCATCGATAATACGCGGGCATCAAGTCCGGTACCGAAGCAATGGATTTAGTCGTATGACTAAGTGGTAGGGGAGCATTCTAGCAGCGGTGAAGGTGCGTCGTCAGGCGAGCTGGAGCGGCTAGAAAAGCAAATGTAGGCATGAGTAACGATAAGGCGGGTGAGAAACCCGCCCCCCGATAGACTAAGGTTTCCTGCTCAACGCTAATCGGAGCAGGGTTAGTCGGGACCTAAGGCTACGCCGAGAGGCTACGTCGATGGACAGCTGGTTGATATTCCAGCACCTAGGATTTGGAGTGATGCAGTGACGCAGTAGTGAAAGCAACGCGGGCGGACGGAAGTGCCCGTTAAAGTGCGTAGGTATAGGAACGGTAGTTAAGTACGCCGATCTTGCTGAACCATGATAGTACTCTACGGCCTCGGCCACGGAGATAGTTTGCCTAATCAGACTGCCAAGAAAACCTGCTAAGCGTTTACTGAATTCTAGCCCGTACCGCAAACCGACACAGGTAGTCAAGGAGAGTATCCTGAGGGGCTCGAGTGAATCATGGCCAAGGAACTCGGCAAAATGGTCCTGTAACTTCGGGAGAAGGGACGCTTCCTTGCAGCAATGCAAGAAGCCGCAGTGAAAAGGCCCAGGCGACTGTTTAACAAAAACACATGGCTTTGCGAACGCGCAAGCGGAAGTATAAGGCCTGACACCTGCCCGGTGCCGGAAGGTTAAGAGGGGAACTTAGTCGCAAGGCGAAGGTTTGAATCGAAGCCCCGGTAAACGGCGGCCGTAACTATAACGGTCCTAAGGTAGCGAAATTCCTTGTCGGGTAAGTTCCGACCTGCACGAATGGTGTAACGATCTGGGCGCTGTCTCAGCCATGAGCTCGGTGAAATTGTAGTCTCGGTGAAGATGCCGAGTACCCGCCACGGGACGGAAAGACCCCGTGCACCTTTACTATAGGTTGACATTGACGCTGGGTAACACATGTGTAGCATAGGTGGGAGACGTTGAACCAGGGCCGCTAGGTTTTGGGGAGTCGCCGTTGAAATACCACCCTTGTGTTGCTTGGTGCCTAATCTGGCAACGGAGACAGTGTCTGCTGGGTAGTTTGACTGGGGTGGTCGCCTCCAAAAGAGTATCGGAGGCTTTCAAAGGTCCGCTCAGTACGCTTGGTAACCGTACGCAGAGCGCAATAGCAGAAGCGGGCTTGACTGTGAGGCCTACAAGCCGAGCAGGGTCGAAAGACGGATATAGTGATCCGGTGGTTCCGCATGGAAGGGCCATCGCTCAAAGGATAAAAGGTACGCCGGGGATAACAGGCTGATCTCCCCCAAGAGCTCATATCGACGGGGAGGTTTGGCACCTCGATGTCGGCTCGTCACGTCCTGGGGCTGGAGAAGGTCCCAAGGGTTCGGCTGTTCGCCGATTAAAGTGGCACGCGAGCTGGGTTCAGAACGTCGTGAGACAGTTCGGTCCCTATCTGTGGTGGGCGTTGGATATTTGACAGGACCTGACTTTAGTACGAGAGGACCGAGTTGGACCAGCCGCTCGTGCACCGGTTGTATCGCCAGATGCAGCGCCGGGTAGCGACGCTGGGATGAGATAAGCGCTGAAAGCATCTAAGTGCGAAACTCACCTGAAGATGAGATATCCGTTAATAAGAGTCGTCGGAGACCACGACGTTGATAGGTCCTAGGTGTAGAGTCCGAAATGGCACAGCCGAGGGATACTAATGACTCGAACGCTTCTGTAGTACACCGCTCACGCTTACCCGTTTTCTTTCTTGTCCTTGCGTCAACGTTTTACAGTCGCGCTGCTGCCTGCGGGTAGTGGCTGTGGACTGCACCAGTAATGGTGGCTTTAGCCCGGGTGTTCACCTCTTCCCATTCCGAACAGAGTCGTTAAGCCCCGGAGCGCCTATGGTACTGCCTTCATCGGTGGGAGAGTCGGTCGCCGCCAACCTTACTGTATTTGCCCGTCGCCCCTGGCTGCACGCGTCCCCTTCCGGATGCCGCGGCCAGGGGCGACGTCCGTTTGTTTCTATATACCTGAAGAAAGGGAGCGAGCAGGTTGGAGGGGCGAGTACTCGTGTGCCTATTAGGCCGCCGAACCTTGGCCCTGCTGTATAAGCAAAGAGGCCGCTGTTCTAAAACAGCGGCCTCTTTGCTTATACAGCGCTTTGCTTAAGTTCGATATTGCAGCAAGCATAGCCTCTCTGTAGCATCTAACTTATCCTGCTTGTGTCTATCTTCACCACCACCTTACTGCTTATCTATGGCTTTAACATATCCTTGGTTTTTACTCGGGTTGTTGGGGGTAGCTATTCCGATAGCTATACACCTGTTCGAACTGCGCCGACCGAAGCGGTTGTTGTTTACCAATGTAGGGTTTATAAAGGAGGTGAGACTCATCACAGCTCGTCAGCGGAAGCTGAAGCATGTTTTGATTCTACTCACGCGTATATGCTTTATCGTTTTTCTGGTCCTGATATTCGTGCAACCGTATATCATGGCACCGGAGAGAACTAGCAAACAGCAGATAACGGGTGTACTCGTTGATTCATCACCTAGCATGCAGGCTGGTGTGAATGGAGAGCAGACGTATTTCGACCAGGCAGTTGCGCAGGCTCGTGAACTACCTGATGCTTATTCAGCCGCAGGGCAGTTCATACTCGCTCAGGAAGGAGCTACACCTACAAATGCAGTTGCATTCCGAGGTGAATTAAACAAGCTGCAAGTATCAGGACAAAGTGCTGATATGAATAATATGCTTCGCCGGTTTGGAACTGCCAACCGGAAGGTAGGCGAGGTGTTTATCTTCTCTGATTTCCAGAAAAGAGCCTTTTCAGCTAGGACATTGGAAGCAATTGATTCGGCGCAGCAACTGTTTCTGGTGCCAGTAGGTGGAAGCGCTGTCCGAAATGCTTTTGTAGATAGTGTCTGGTTGGATGACGCATTTGTGCGCACTAATGCAGATATATTATTGCATGTGCGTGTGCGCAACGGTGGGAGCGAAGCGGTAGAAAATTGTCAAGTAAAATTGTTCGTTGGCCAGCGGCAGGCTACCGCTTTTTCGGTAAATGTGCCCGCCAAAACGCCGGTATCAGTTACTGCCCGTGTGCGTTTAGCTGGTACAGTATCTGAAAAATGCCGGGTGGAACTAGAGGATTATCCGGTTACGTTCGACAACTCGTATTATTTTTCGTTGCAGCCTTCGCCCAAAGTTCGCGTGGTTGATATAACCGCGCAGCAGGTTCCTCCTACGCAGCAATTGTATGCCAACGAACCGCTTTTTACTTATACCCGAGCTACTGCTGGTGGCCTGAATTATCAAGTGACAGAAGAGGCCAACCTGTTACTGGTGCAGGGGCAAAGCCAGATTACAGCTGGACTGCGGGAGAGCCTGCGGCGGGTAGTGCAGCGTGGTGGCTCGGTGGCCATCGTGCCCACTGACAATCCGCAGGGGCGTGCTTCCTATGATCAGCTTTTCCGAGACTTGGGCATCGGGCCTGTGCAGTGGGAAGATGTAGCGAGCAAACCTGCACTTCGTTCGGTGGCAGTGCCTGAGCGGCGGAATCCGTTCTTCAGGGACGTATTTGGTGTGCAAAGCCGACAGCCCGTAATGCCTAAAGCTGCGCCGGTGTTGCGCTGGTCACGTTCGAGCAATGAGATTCTGCGCCTGCAGGATGGCGACGGTTTTCTGGGCGCATTTACAAGCGGCAAAGGCACTGTATACCTGTTCTCGACTCCTTTTGATGAAACGCGCACAGACTTTGCCCAACATGCGCTGTTTGTGCCTGTAATGTATCGGCTGGCTATGCAGAGCTTCCAGCGGGAGCAGCAGCCAGCGTACCGGCTTAATCAGGGAACAGTGGTTGTCCCGATTGATGCCGCTCCGGGCCAAGGAGAGCAGGTGTTCAAGCTCACAAAAGACAGTTTGACCTTCATTCCGAGCCAGCGGCTGCAGGCTGGCACCTTGCGCTTTGAAGTACCGGCTGCTATGCGTGAGCCAGGCTTCTATACTCTGCTGCGCGGCAACCAGCCAGTGGCTACGCTGGCTTTCAACAATGATAAGAAGGAGTCAGAATTGGCGGTGTATTCGGCTGATGAATTGCGGCAGCTCATTGGCCCCAATCGTAAAAACGTGCAGGTGTATGATGCCAGCGCCGGCGAATCGGTAGCGGCGCGTTACAAGGCAGAGCGGGTAGGTACGCCGTTGTGGCAGTATTGCCTGTGGGCGGCGCTGGCCTGTTTGCTGGCAGAAGTATTGTTACTCCGCTTCCTGAATGCGCCTAAAGCAGCGGAACCAGTAGCAATGGCGGCTTAGATTGAGGGCAGGCATCGTATCTTGCCGCTCTCAATTACTTTACTCTTGGAAACTACTAATACGCCCTCCAATCCGGTTTTGCGCACTGCTCTACTCTGCGGCGTGGCGGCCGGAGCCCTCTGCATCGGCTGGGTATTGTTCCTGTACTTAACCGGCAACAACCCATACGGCCCGAAACGGACGCTTTCGGATTTCTTTCCTCCGATTGCCGCCATTGTCAGCCAGATTCTGCTGCGTCGGTATTATGCAGATGGCCCCGGTTTGGGCAAGGCAGTAGGGGTAGGGCTGCTAACCACACTACTGGCGGCACTATTGGCTGCCACGGGCCTCTACCTGTTTGCTCGCACGGCTGATACCAGCCTCATCGAGCAGCACTTGGCCGAAGCCCGGCAACTGCTGGAAAACGCGAAGTCGCTGTATCTGGCGCAGAGCAATGGCCGGCAGCAGTTTGAGGCTACGCTGCGCAACTTGGCACATACGCCCCAGGCATTTGCCCAGGACGAGTTCCTTAAAAAGATGCTTTTGGGTATCTTAATCAGTATTCCGGGTGGGATATTCCTGCGGAAATAGAATATTGCAGTCTGCAAATTCTTCCTTCCACTTCCCAACACCCTTCTCATGGAAAACACCACTACTCCCGTTGCCGTTACGCCCAGCGCTGTAGCCATCCGCTATGGCCTGCTGACCGGGCTGGTATCCGTCATTTTCTCGTTTCTGCAGCTTAGTCTCATCGACGACCCGGAAACACCGCTGCGCTGGTTGAGTCTGGTGATTCTTGCGGTAGGCATCTGGCTGGCCCATAAACAGTTCAAGCAGCTCAATAATGGGTTTATGAGCTACGGTCAGGGCGTGAGCACCGGCACCATCTTGGCAATAGTTTCGGGAGTGATAGGAGGGGTATTCAGCTACATCTACTTTACGTTCATCGACCCTACCTACATGCAGCGCGTTATGGACCTGACCCGCTCACGCATGGAGGAAAAAGGCATGGACGACGCCCAAGTCGACCAGGCTATGGCCATGGCGGAAAAGTTTTCCGGGCCAATAGCTACCACGATATTCGCAGTTCTGGGAGCCTTGCTTATTGGCTTCATCATTTCACTGGTGATATCTGCCATCACCAAACATGCCCGTCCCGAGTTTGAGTAAGCGTCCTTCTTTTCCGGTTGAGCTATCCATTGTTATTCCGTTGCTCAACGAAGCCGAGTCGTTGCCGGAGCTGACGCGCTGGATACACCGCGTGCTGGCCCAGCACGGGCTTACCTATGAGGTGATTCTGGTAGACGATGGCTCAACGGATACTTCTTGGGGAGTAATTGAGGAGTTGGCTGAAACCGACACGCACCTGCGCGGTATCCGCTTCAACCGCAACTACGGCAAGTCGGCGGCCCTGAATGTGGGGTTTAAGGAAACGACGGGCCGGGTGGTGTGTACCATGGACGCCGACCTGCAGGACTCCCCGGAGGAATTGCCCGAGCTATACCGCATGATTACGGAGCAGGGCTATGACCTCGTAAGCGGCTGGAAAAAGAAGCGCTTCGACCCCCTGTCGAAAACCATTCCGACCAAGCTTTTCAACGGCGTGACGCGCTGGATTTCGGGTATTCAGCTGCACGATTTCAACTGTGGCCTCAAAGCCTACGACCACCGCGTGGTGCGTAGTATCGAGGTCTACGGCGAGATGCACCGCTACATTCCCGTGATTGCCAAATGGGCGGGTTTCCGTAAGATAGGCGAGAAGGTGGTGCAGCATCAGGAACGCAAATACGGCACCACCAAATTCGGGCTGGAGCGGTTCGTCTACGGCTTCCTCGACTTAATGAGCATCACGTTCGTGAGCCGGTTCCGGCGGCGCCCTATGCACTTCTTCGGCACGATGGGCATGATTTCCTTTGTGCTTGGGATGCTGATTACGCTGTGGCTGGTGGGCGAGAAGGTATACCTGTCGCTCAATAATCTGCTGGCCCGTAACGTAACTGACCAGCCGTTGTTCTTCCTGGCCCTTACAGCCGTGATGATTGGGGCCATGCTGTTCCTGACAGGTTTCCTGGCCGAATTGATCCAGCTGAACGGTGCCAACCGCAACGATTATCTGGTGCGGGAGAAGGTGAACATTAATTAAGGAAATGAACATCGGAACGTCCTGCGGAGCCCCCAACTCCGCAGGACGTTCTTTTTTATGCAGCAAGCCTATGAAAGTAGTCATCATTGGGCCGGCGTATCCGCTCAGGGGAGGCCTAGCCACCTACAACGAGCGACTGGCCCGCGCCTTTCGTGAAGCCGGCGACGAGGTACGGCTGGTGACATTTTCGCTGCAATACCCCGATTTCCTGTTTCCAGGCCAGACGCAGTTCAGCACCGAGCCCGGCCCCGCCGACCTCGACATCGAAGTCAGCATCAACTCGGTAAACCCCTGGACGTGGTGGCGCGTGGGCAACAAGCTACGCCGTGAGAAGCCGGATCTGGTGATTTTTCGGTTTTGGCTGCCGTTTATGGGGCCCGCACTGGGTACTATTGCGCGGGCCATTCGCCGCAACCGCCATACGCGCGTCGTGGCCATCACCGACAACGTAATTCCGCATGAGAAGCGCCCCGGCGACCGGCCCCTCACAAGGTATTTCCTCTCAGCCTGCCATGGTTTCGTAACTATGAGCCGGTCGGTGCTGGCAGATCTGCGCCGCCTGCATTTCAAGCAGCCAGCCCTTTACAAGCCACACCCACTCTACGACAACTTCGGCCCGCTCAAGCCCAAGCCAGAGGCCCGGCAAGCTCTGGGCCTCGATCCTGCGTTTGGCTACCTGTTATTCTTCGGATTCATCCGGGCCTATAAGGGGCTGGATATTCTGCTGGAAGCCTTTGCCGACCCCCGGCTGGTGGCGCTGCCTGTTAAACTCATCGTGGCCGGCGAATACTACGAGGATGCTGCTCCTTACGAAGCGCTGATCCAGCAGCACAATCTGGAAAGCCGCCTGATTCGCGCTACCGACTTCATTCCGAACGAGCAGGTGGTGGACTACTTCTGCTCCGCCGATATGGTGGTGCAGCCCTACAAAAATGCCACCCAGAGCGGCGTTTCTCAGATTGCCTACCACTTCGAGCGGCCCATGCTGGTAACCGACGTGGGTGGTCTGGCCGAGCTGATACCAGACGGCGAGGTAGGCTATGTGGTGCCACCCCAACCCAAATCCATTGCCGATGCGCTGGTGGATTTCTACGAGCACCAGCGCGAAGCTGAGTTTACGGCCGGCGTATGGGCGCGCAAAAAGGATTTTTCGTGGACCGAGATGGTGAAGGCGCTGAAGGAAGTGGCGCAGCTGTAATCTGGACAGTGAAGACCGTACTACAACTGCATGGTATAGTCACCTGATAACCGGTTTTATCAATGCTGATGCGTTGCTACCCATACTTACTACTGCTGATGTTGCTGTTCGGGTTTCGGCCCGTTTTCGGCCAAGCGCACCGCGCTTCACCGCCTACCAGTACCGTAACAGTAGCTGAAGCAACAACGGGTGACAGTGACATCGACTCAATATTTGTGGTTCATCGGGTGCGGCAGCTTTCCGACACCACAGCGTTGCAATACGGGCATTGGCAATGCATGCATAGTACGTGGGATACACTGAGCGCCTCTCTTAACAGCCTCTACACGTTAGAAACGATGCTGGCTACGTTCAAAAAGCAGGAATGGCCGCGCTGGGTTGAGGGGTACCGAGAGTACCAAATTGAAGTGACCCTACTCCCACAAGACAGTACGAGCCAGACAACAACAGGCCTGCTTAAACCAGCTGGCAAGCCGAATAGGAAGACTAAAATCAAGCGCAAAAATACTTCCTTCCAGCAGCACAAGCACTATTTCAGGCAGCTTACGGGAGCGGCCTACTTCACTACAACTGCAGTAGCTTATACCAGCGGCACACTTGCCTGCACGGCCTCGAACACCTTTTCTGCGGGCAGTTCTTCCATACAACTGGTGCCCAGCTGGCAGGTGCCGCGGTAGAAGCATACGCACTGCTTGTCAGGCCCCACGAGTTGGCCGCGGCCGTAGAGGTCGAATTCGTAGGGGTTAAAGATGTTGTTCATCAGGATGGTGGGCTTGCGGAGTGCGATGCTGATGTGCATGGCCATGGTCACCTGCGTCACGATGCCGTCCATCTGGTGCATCAGGTTGATGAACTGCTGCAGCGGAAATGTACCTAGATAAGCAGCACCGGTAGCTTCCTGCAGCACCCGGTTACGGGCGTGTTCCGCTTCGCCGCCGAGCAATACAGGCGTGTAGCCGGCGGCCTGAAGCTGCGTAATCAGTGCAATCCACTTCTCATCTGACCACAGGCGCGTCGTCCATCGGTCGCCGCAGCCGGTGTTCAGGCCAATGCGCGGGCGGCCTTGTGGCAGCGCGTCCCAGCGGTAGCCTTTGTCTTCGTGGGTATCAAAAACGTACTCTTCGCCCCGGAAATCGAAGCCGCACAACTCAAATATCTCCTGCACATAAGGCTTCTGATTCTGCAGGCTGAGTTGGTCGAAGACGCCGGTCAGGAACTTGTGGTGGGCCTGCTCGTTCTGGGGCCACGCCACACCGTCGTATTCGCGCAGCGTGTAGCCAAACTTGGCTGGAGCATCTACTTTCAGAAGCAACGCACAGGCCTCTTTTTCCTTGTCTAGGTTGATGGCTACGTCGAAGCGCCGGGCCATAAGCTGCAAAGCACTGGCGAAATCGAACTTCAGAATCTCCTCTACTTCGCCCTGGGGCAGGATAGCGGGTGTGAGTGTCAGCCAGGTGATATAGCAGCTCGGATATTCCTGACGCAACCGCCGCAGCAGGGGCGTAGTCCGAATGACGTCGCCGATGGCGCCCAGCTTGATAAGGAGGATGCGCTTCTGCACCGGCGCGTACACCGGACAGTCGGAGCAAACGTAGCTGTGTTCTTTGTTGGGGCGGCAGGGCAGGTCGCCGCGGAAATAGCGGCAGTCGGAGTGAACAGTGACGCCGGAAAGGTCGGACATAAAGGACGCGGTTAGGAACCGCGAAGATAAACACCCTGTCCGATGTTGGATACCGCCGCTAGCGAGGAAGTAGCTGCGGAATGCGGCCCGGTTCTGGGCGGCTCAGGGCTGATACGCTCCCCGGTATGTTAGCTGGCCGATCCGAAGCCCAAGTAGGTAAATCGGTAAACTGAGGAGTAGCCGGCAGGAGCTTATCGAGAGGTACAGCTGCCCGAGGCGGTGGCACAGGGCTATCTGAGGTGAATGTATCGGAATAAAACATGCAAATCGGTGTTAGGACGGAGCAGTATCGATACCAAATGTCCTCTTATTCAAGGCTGTAGGCAATACCTACTTTTCGGTATTTTTTTGAGAATAATTTGTTGCTACAGTGAGCTAGTTGTAGGAGTATTCAGTATGGGATAAAGGCGTATTAGTGTTTTTACAGCGTACTATAAAACAAGAAAGCTCCAATCTGCCTACACGCAAACCAGAGCTTCCCCTAAAGGTAAAATCACATATCTACATCCCTACATAGCTCTGCGGCGAGATGCTGCGCAATTCAGCCTTCACACTCTCTGTTACCTCTAAGTCGTCTACGAATGAGGCAATGGTTGCAGCCGAAATGGCTTCGCCGGTGCGGGTAAGGACTTTGAGGGCGTTGTAGGGGTCGGGGTAGTTTTCGCGGCGCAGCACCGTCTGGATGGCCTCGGCTACTACGGCCCAGTTAGCTTCCAAGTCGCGGTGTAGGGCGGCTTCATCGAGGGCCAGCTTGTCGAGGCCGCGCTGCAGCGCTGTGAGGGCAATGAGCGTGTGGCCCAGCGGTACGCCCAGGTTGCGGAGTACCGTGGAATCGGTCAGGTCGCGCTGCAGGCGACTGATAGGCAGCTTAGCCGACAGATGTTCCAACATGGCGTTAGCCAGGCCCAGGTTGCCCTCGGCGTTTTCGAAATCAATAGGATTCACTTTGTGCGGCATTGCCGACGAACCTACTTCCCCAGCCTTGATGGTTTGGCGGAAATAGCCCATCGAAATGTACTGCCATACGTCGCGGGCCAAGTCGATGAGGATGGTGTTGAGCCGCTTCAGTCCGTCACAGAGCGCGGCCAGGTGGTCGTAGTGCTCAATCTGGGTGGTGGGGTAGGAACGGTGCAGCCCCAGACGGTTGTTCACGAACACCTCTGCGAACTGGTGCCAGTCTACCTGCGGATAGGCCACATGGTGGGCGTTGAAGTTGCCAGTGGCGCCGCCAAACTTCGCCGCGAACGGAACCTGCCCCAGCAGTGCTACCTGCGCATCAAGCCGGGCCACAAACACCTGCACTTCCTTGCCCAAGCGCGTAGGCGAAGCCGGCTGGCCGTGGGTGCGGGCCAGCATCGGCACGGTGGACCACTGCCCGGCGCGCTCGGCTAGGCTGTTGCGGACCTGCGCGTAAGCGGGCAGCAGCGTGTTGATGAGAGCATGCTGCAGGCTCAGCGGAATGGCGGTGTTGTTGATGTCCTGTGAAGTCAGGCCGAAGTGAATAAACTCCAGGTACTGGTCCAGACCCAAGGCTGCAAACTGGTCGCGCAGGAAATACTCCACGGCCTTCACGTCGTGGTTGGTTACTTTCTCGTGGGCCTTCACTGCCTCAGCATCGGCCGTTGAGAAGTTCTTATAGAGGGCACGCAGTTGTTCGTACACAGCAGCGTCTACCGTTTGCAACTGGGGCAGCGGCAACTCGCAGAGAGCAATGAAATATTCCACCTCCACCAGCACCCGGTACCGGATGAGGGCCAGCTCTGAAAAATAGAGCGCCAACGGGGCCGTAGCGCGGCGGTAGCGGCCATCGAGCGGCGAAACGGCAGTGAGCGGAGTGAGGGCAGCGTAGTCGGCAGCAGCGTTCATGCGTAGAAGGGGTTGGCCAGAATAGGCCAAAGGTAGCGAAGGCGCTGCGTGCCGGAAACCGACGAGGGCCTTTTTCGTTACCTTTGTACTCCGAGTGACGGCGGGTTTGGCACGAATCTGGCCCGGCCCGGCCGCGACTTCCTTCTCTCTCCGAACTGTTCGCGTGACTCCAGCAACGAAGAAAAAAATAGCTATTGGCGTAGGTATCCTGGTGGCCCTGCTGACCATAGGCCTCGGCGTGTTTCTGGCCAAACGCCAGGAATTGCTTGATTATGCGCTGCAGCAGGTGAAAGTCAAGGCTGAGCGCAAGTACCCCGTAACCTTGGCCCTGGGCCCGGCCCGCTTCACCGACCTGAATACCGTGCAGGTGGCCGGCATGAGCCTCGTACCTAAAGGTGCCCCCACCGATACGCTGATGCGGGCCCGTCTGATGACGGTTTCGCTGAGCGTGAAATCGTTGTTTGCCGGGCGGCCGGTGTTCAGCAACCTCGAAATCAGCGACGCCCGTTTTACGGCTCGCAAAACAGCGGCCGGCACCGACAACTACTCGTTTCTCTACAAAAAGAAAGGTAAACAGCCAGCCATTCCGCGCGACACAACCAAAGGCACCAACTACGGGCTGCTGGCGAATCAGCTCCTTGAGGCCAGCTTCGATAATGTGCCCGGTGAGGCAGATTTCCAGAACTTTCTTGTGACGTACGACAGCCCCCGCCACCGGGCGCGCATTGTAATGCCCCGCCTTTCTATTGAGGACGGCGACATTCAGGGGCAGCTGACGGCGGTAATTGATTCGGTGGAAAACCGGGTGGGCGTACAGGGCCACATCGAGCCCGGTGACTATGCGCTGAACGCGGAGGTATTTGGGCTGGACCGCCGCCCCGTGACGCTGCCTTATGTGCAGCGCCGCTACGGGGCCCGCGTACAGTTCGATACGCTGCGTTTTAGCATCTCCGACAAGGATCTGGACGATGATGAGCTGACGGTGCGTGGTACTGCTTCAGCGGCCAATTTCATTGTAAATCATCCTAAGCTCTCCGACCGGGATGTGCGCTTCCCGCGCGGCGGCATCGACTTCGCGGCCCGGCTGGGGCAGGCCTTTGCGGCCCTAGAAAAGGGCACCAAAGTCACGCTCAACAGAATGGAGTTTTACCCGGTGATGAGCGTGCGCAAACTGCCGCTCAACCAGCGGGTGGTGGGCAAAATGATAAATGGCGTCCGCAACCGCCGCGAAATGCTGGCCGGACTGCAGGTAAAAGCCGATATCCAGTCGGCAGAAACACCGGCCAACACATTCTTTGCAGCCTTGCCCGAGGGCATGTTCAATACGCTGGAAGGTATGCAGGGCAGCGGCACGCTCACCTACCGCATGCACCTTGACCTGGATATGAACAAGGTCGACAGTCTGGAATTTAGCTCCGGTTTGACACCCAAGAACTTCCGCATCACACGCATGGGTGCCGAAGACCTCAACAAGCTCAACCAGGAGTTTATCTATACTGCCTACAACGACAAAGGGGACTCTATTAAGGCGTTTGCCGTAGGTCCATCCAACCCCAAGTTTGTGGCTTATGATGACGTAGCGAACTACCTGAAAGCTGCCATCATGACGGCTGAAGACCCACGCTTCCTGACGCACAAAGGCTTTATGGAAAAGGCTTTTGTGAAATCGGCCATCCAGAATATCAAGGAGAAGCGCTTTGCCCGTGGTGGAAGTACTATCTCCATGCAGCTGGTGAAAAACGTGTTTTTGACGCGGCAGAAAACCGTGACCCGCAAGATTGAGGAAGCACTTATTGTGTGGCTCCTTGAAAATACCAAGCTGGTATCGAAGGAGCGCATGTTTGAAGTGTACCTGAACATCATTGAGTGGGGCCCGAAAATATACGGCGCGACAGAAGCCGCGCAGTTCTATTTCGACAAGCAGCCCGCCAACCTCAATCTTTCTGAGAGTCTGTACATGGCCAGCATCATTCCGCGGCCTAAATACTACCAGAACTCCTTCAATCAGTACGGTGAAATGCGCAGTTCCTCGCGCTATTTCCACCGGCTCATTGCAGACCTGATGCTGCGCAAAGGCCTCATTTCGGAAGACGCCCGCAATTCCCTGAGCTACAGCCTGAGCTTCCCTGGCCGCGCCCATAGTTCCATTTTCCGGGCCGTGCGCGACACCGTGCGAGCCTTCCAGCCGGCCGATTCCACGCAGTTTGAGCCGCTGAACCTGATTGACCTGCTGGGCGGCATGCCCGACGAGGGTGTAAACACCACTGCGCCCGCGCCACCCGGTGGCAATCCGAATCCCGCTCCCAAGCCGTAGTACACCCTAGCAAAAAGCCCGACTGCCATAACGCAGCCGGGCTTTTTGCTAAATGGACGCATGCTGTTTTTATGGCTGCACGGGTTCTTCCTCTTTCTTCGGCCAAACCAGTGAAGCTACCACCGAGAGGAGCAGAATACCGCCCACGATGCCGAGCGAAAGGACCATGGAAAGGTGGAAAATCTCCGAAAACAGCAGCTTGGTTCCGATGAAGATCAGAATGAGGGAGAGGCCGTAGTGCAAATAATGGAACAGCCGCATAAGGCCTTCCAGCGCGAAATACAGCGCCCGCAGGCCTAGCAGCGCAAACACATTGGACGTGTACACGATGAAAGTGTCGCGCGAGACGGCCAGGATAGCGGGAATGGAATCGGCGGCAAACACTACATCCGTGGTTTCTACCATCACCAGTACTACTAGCAGCGGCGTAGCGAACAGCATCCCATTCTGGCGCACGAAGAACTTTCCACCATGCAGCTGATTGGTGATAGGCAGGTGGCGGCTCAGAAACTTTACTACCGGGTTAGAATCTGGGTCAATTTCGGGCTGGCCGGCGCTAGTGGCCATCTTGATGCCGGTATACACCAGAAAGGCGCCCAGCACATACAGCAGGAAATGGAATTTGGCCAGCAGCGCAGCACCCGCAAGAATGAAGCCCGCCCGCAACACCAACGCGCCTATAATGCCCCAAAACAGGATTTTGTGCTGATACTGGGGCGGGACCTTGAAGTAGGTGAAGATGAGCAGGAAGACAAACAGGTTATCTACGCTCAGTGACTTCTCGATGAGGTAGCCAGTCAGAAATTCCAGACCCGCCTGCCGTCCCATCCAGTGGTAGACGAGGTAGTTAAACGACAGCGAGAGGACAATCCAGAAAGCACTCCAACTCAACGCCTCGCGCATTTTTACTACATGCGCCTTGCGGTTGAACACCAAAAGGTCGAGCAGGAGCATGGCCAGCACGAAGGCATTGAATCCAACCCAGAAAAGGGGAGTTATTTCCATGAGCAGAGACAGGATGAACCCAAAGCACCAGACGCAGCGCTACTGGCTGCCGCTACGCTTACCGGGTTTCGGGGGCCGGGGTTGCAGAAACTACCGGGGCCGGGCTGCTGGGGGCTACCTGCTCGAAGCGGCGGAACCAGCTACTCACCTTCATCTTGATAACCCCTAGGAAAGCTTCCTGCACAATGCCTTTGCTCATTTTGGACGAGCCTCGGGTACGGTCGGTGAAAATAATGGGCACCTCCTGGATGCGGAAGCCATATTTGTAGGCCAGCCATTTCATCTCAATCTGGAACGCGTAGCCCACAAACCGAATCCGGTCGAGGGGAATAGTCCGCAGTACGCGGGCCGTATAGCACTTGAACCCCGCGGTGGAATCCATAATGGGCATACCCGTAATAAAGCGTACGTAAGCAGAGGCAAAATATGACATCAGCACCCGGTCCATGGGCCAGTTGACCACATTTACGCCCTGAATGTAGCGCGAGCCAATAGCTAAATCATAGCCTTGGTGCGCGCAGGCATTGTAGAGCTTTACTAGGTCGTCGGGGTTGTGTGAAAAGTCGGCATCCATCTCAAACACATATTGGTACCCCCGCTGCAGCGCCCACCGAAACCCGTGGATATAGGCCGTGCCCAGCCCAAGCTTGCCTTTGCGCTCTTCCAGAAACAGGCGTCCCGGAAACTCGGCCATCAGGCTTTGCACAATAGCGGCCGTACCATCTGGCGAGCCGTCATCGATGATGAGCACGTCGAATTCCTTGGGCAACGAGAATACCTTGCGGATGATGAGTTCCGCATTTTCACGCTCATTGTAGGTCGGTATCAGGACGAGCCCGTCATTCATTGGTCAAAGATAGAAGTTAGGCAGAGAGTGGGGAAGTGGAAGCGGGAATTTGTGAAACACACAACCCGCCGGTTTGATAGACGGCTTCGTTTTTATTGTTGTCTGCCCTGCTTAGCGCTGCGTTAGTTCGCTGGCCACCAGCAATGCCTGCCGGATACAGTCCGGCACGCCCACGCCACCCCGCCAGTTGGCCACACTCCAGATATTGTGGGCTTGTAGCGCATCAGCCGCGGCATGAGCCGGCCCGATGTGCTGGTCGAACTGAGGAATGGCCCGCTCCCAATAGTACCGAAATTGCCACACAGGTTGCGCGCCTTCCCGGATGCCGTACAGGCGGCGCAACTCTTCATGTACTGCCGCTTTCTGGGCGGCTTCCGGCTGGCGGGCATGGCGTTCATATTGCGCACCACCTACAAACGTGGTGAATAGCACCTGTCCGGCGGGCGCCCGCCCAGGAAAAATGGAGCTGGTCCAGATGCTGCCAGCAGCGTAGGGTTGCTCCACTTTGGGGTTCAGGGCTCCAAAGCCGTTGAGCGGGTGGCTTACATCGGCGCGCTGGTAAGCGGTATAGACAGCTGCCATGGGCGGATACTGGACATCGTCCAGCGCCGCCGCCGCTTCCGCAAACAACGGCCGCAGCAACGGTGCTGCTGCATACGTAGGCAGCGCCAGCACTACCGCATCATAGACGGTGTCGGTATGGGGTGATGCCGTAGCAGTTTGTAGCTGGTAACGGCCCTCAGGAGTGCGCAGCAGGCCTAATACGGGCTGCCCGACGTGGCGGTGCGTGAGGCGGGCAGCCAGCGTATCGGTCAGGGTCTGGATGCCGTGGCGCAGCGTAATGATGCGCCGCCGCCCAGCTCCGCCGCCCGATTTGGCCAGTCCGCGCAGCACTGAGCCGTACTGCTGCTCCAGCGCTGCTACCTTGCTGAACGTCTTGTGTACAAGCAGTTGCTCTGGGTCGCCGGCATAAATGCCTGAAATGAACGGATTGACAGCATAGTCCACAATTTCAGAGCCGAACCGCCGCCGAAAAAAAGCCGCTACTGTTTCCTGCGGATCGACTGGCGCAGCAGGCCGCAGAAGCTCCCCGAGAATATTGAGTTTGCCTTTCAGGCTAAAGAACCCATTAGTGAGCAGACTGGGTGGGGAGCCTGGTAACTCCTGATAGCGGCCGTCGCGCAATACGTAGCGGTGCTTGCTCACAGCGGCCGCATCTTCTATTTCATCGGTCAGGTCCAACTCCGTCAGCAGGGCGAGGAGTTCGTCGCTCAGCTGCAGCGAATTGGGGCCGGTTTCGAGTAGATAGCCGGCCGGGTGCTGCACGGAGCGCAGGCAGCCACCTGGTGTAGCTTCGGCCTCAAACAGGTCGTAGGCCACACCGGCCTTCTGCAGCTGCCAGGCCAGCGTCAGGCCCGAAATACCGCCGCCAAGGATAGCTACAGTCATAGGATAGTGGTAGGGGAGAAAGAAACTACAGGGGGAGCAGCAAGTAGCAAAGGTAAGACGGCTACGCCCTGGGCGGGGTGCTGCCTTCCATTACTTTTACCTTTGTTGCTTGCCATCTACTCACTCAACTAACCGCCATGAAAAATAAAGCCGTGTTCCTTGACCGGGACGGTGTACTCAACAATGAAATCGGGGACTATGTGTGGGAACCCGAAAAGCTTGTGGTTTCGGATGGCGTACCGGAAAGTCTGGTGCGGCTTAAGCAGGCCGGCTACTACCTCATTGTCGTCACGAACCAGGCCGGTATTGCTAAAAAACTCTACACGGCCACCGATGTAAAAGCCTGCCACGACAAACTGCAACAAACCTGCAACGGCCTCATTGATGCCTTCTATTATGCTCCCGGCCACCCCAGCGTGTCGGAGTCGTTGTCGCGTAAGCCCGATTCGCTGATGCTGGAAAAAGCCATAGCGCGCTTTCACCTGGACCCGGCGCAGTGCTGGATGGTGGGCGACCGGCTGCGCGATATGCAAGCCGGTGCCAAAGCCGGCGTGCAAGGAATACTGGTAGGAGAGGATGAAGGCTACGGCTACCAGCCACATGTGGCCCATCTGACGGCAGCCACAGAACTTATTCTGGCCAGCCAGCCTGTTAGCTATTGAATACCAGCAAACAGCCCTGCCGGTTGCCAACAGATAGCCGGCAGGGCTGGTAAGTAGATTATAGCTGGCGCCGCTACCTGGGTAGCAGGTTGCAGGCTGCTGTAAGCCGGACATTTTCTGAAACCAAGCAAAGCAGTGTTCTAGTCGTCTTCAAATGCTAATACTACGAAGACGATGCTGTAGCAAGGGCCTAATCATAACTGCCTTTAACTTCATAGCGGAATCATCTTCTGTAAATTATACAGATGGTAAGTTTGGTCCGGAAGTAGCCTGAAAACCAAAAAGCCAGCTGTTGCGCAAGGCAACGGCTGGCTTTTTGTCAGGAATATGACGGCGTACGAAACGGCGCTTTACTGACGCGCAGTTTCTGGCGTAGCCGAAGAAGCCATGATAGGCGACGAAACACGGTTAGCAGCTTTGGTGCTGGTATAAGCCGGGCACTTCTGCTTGTTGCATGCGCTCAGACCCAGAACGGCCACAGAGGCCAGCAGGAGTAGCTTTTTCATTATGAAAAGTGAAACAGGTTAAGAAAGAGGAGCTAAAGCTCAAAAATACAATTTCCGGGCGGCCCGTCCAACCACGCCGCCCGGAAATATGCAGAATCTATTCCTGATAGCCTAGAATGCGCATCATCGACTCGCCGGTTTGCTTTTCAGCAAATACATAGTCGGTGAGCGTGCCATCTTCGGCGCGGTCGAGAATAACGTGCTTAGGCGCCGGAATCAGGCAATGTTTGATACCGCCGTAGCCCGAAAGACTTTCCTGGTACGCGCCGGTATGGAAGAAGCCCACATACAGCGGCTCGGTGTCTTTGGCGGGCTTGCGCTCTGGCAGAAACACCTGGTAAATGTGCTTTTCGGCGTTGTAGTAATCCTGCGAGTCGCAGGTGAGGCCGCCGAGCTGAATCTTCTTGTATTGCTTGTTCCAGCCGTTGAGTGCCAGCATGATAAAGCGCTGGTTCAGGGCCCAGGTATCGGGCAGGTTCGTGATGAATGAGCCGTCAATCATGTACCACAGCTCCTTGTCGTTCTGCAGCTTCTCGTCCAGAATGCTGTAAATCGTAGCGCCCGACTCGCCCACTGTGAAAATACCGAACTCAGTGAAAATGTCCGGCTCCGGCACGCCTTCCTCAGCACAGATGCGCTGGATGGTGCGCAGCACTTCCTCAATCATGTACGGGTAGTCGTACTCCTTCTGAATGCTGGTCTGAATGGGCAGGCCACCCCCGATGTCAATGGTGGTGAGGGTAGGACACACTTTGCGCAGCTCGCAGTATTTGTGCACGAAGCGGCTCAATTCCGACCAGTAATAGGACGTGTCTTTGATACCCGTGTTAATGAAATAGTGCAGCATCGTCAGCTCGAAACGCGGATCATTCTGGATGCGCTCCTGGTAGAGCGGAATGGCGTCGGCGTAGCGGATGCCCAGGCGCGAAGTGTAGAACTGGAAGCGCGGCTCCTCGTCGGAAGCCAGGCGCATGCCCACGTTGCACTTTTCGCGCACGTTGTCGTGGTAGTAGTCTACCTCATTCGGCGAGTCCAGAATGGGCATGCAGTTCACAAAGCCTTCGTTGATGAGGCTGGTGATTTCGCGCTTATACTCTTCGGTTTTGAAGCCGTTGCAGATGATGTACGTGTCTTTGGCCACCTTGCCTTTGGCGTGCATGGCCCGGATGATACTGGTATCAAACCACGACGACGTTTCGATGTGCACGCCGTTCTTCAGCGCTTCTTCCACCACAAAGCTGAAGTGCGAAGCCTTGGTGCAGTACGCATAGGAATATTTGCCCTGATACCCGATTTTGTCGATGCCGGTCTGGAACCATTGCTTAGCCCGCTGGATCTGGGAGCTGATTTTGGGCAGATACGTGAGGCGCAGCGGCGTGCCATGCTTCTTGACCAGCGCCATCAGGTCGATGTCGTGGAAACGCAACTCGTGTTGCTCCACCTGGAACTCATCGGTAGGGAAATCGAACGTCTGGGAAATCAGGTCGTGGTAGGTATCCATTGACGGGAAGGTGTGGGGAGATGAGTTAAAAGGCCTGTCATCCGGAGTGTGCGAAGGACCTTGTCACGACAGAACAACGACTTGTTCTGTCGTGACAAGGTCCTTCGCACACTCCGGATGACAGGATATTTTCAACTGGTTGAGCTTTTGCCGAACTTAGTGCCCGCAAAGATACCCCCTCGCGGGGGTTTTGGTTGTGCTTTGTTCGTTGGTTGCGCCGGAGGGTCCGTGCGCGTCAAGCCTGAGAGGAACTCCCACCCGCTCAATCGGCAAGCATCAGAACCACTCTAACCCTTTTCCTGCCAATGTAATATGCGACGCATTAAGCTTCTGGAGGTCCGCTCCGAGCTCGGAGCCGGGACCCGTGGTGCCAGTATGGGCGTAGATGCCCTGAAAGTTGCCTGCCTCAACAAAGGGTCCGACTACTTCCGTCGGTTCAACTCGGTGAACGTGCCGGATCTGAACCACGTGCTCTTCGAAAAAAACCATTTTCCGAAGGCCAAGCACATCGATTCTATTTATACGGTGCAGAAAGGCATTGCCAGCACCGTGGAGCAGACGCTCCGTTTCGGCGAGTTTCCGCTGGTGCTGGCCGGCGACCATAGCAACGCCTCCGCCACCATTGCGGGTATTAAGGCGGCCTATCCGCACAAGACGCTGGGCGTGGTGTGGGTAGATGCGCACGCCGACATTCACTCGCCCTACACTACGCCTTCCGGCAACATGCACGGCATGCCGCTGGCCATCAGCCTCGGCGATGATAACCGCGAGTGCCAGCGCAACCAGCCGGAACCCGAAACCGAGTTTTTCTGGCAGAAACTAAAAAACCTAGGTGAGCCGGGTCCGAAAATCGCGCCCGAGCACCTCATTTATGTGGTGGTGCGCGATACGGAGGCCGAAGAAAATGCCATTATTGAGCGGCTGGGCATCAAAAACTACAAGCTCGACGAGGTGAAGGCCAAAGGCACCCGCCAGGTAGCCCGCGAGATTTATGAGCGGTTGCGCTTCTGCGACATGGTCTACATCAGCTTTGATGTGGACTCGCTGGACTCGCGCTTTTCTAAAGGCACCGGCACCCCCGTAGAGGCCGGCCTGAATGTGGAAGAAGCCATTAGCCTATGCCGCGCCCTGCTTGATAATGACCGGGTAGTGTGCTTCGAGATGGTGGAAATCAACCCCACTCTCGATAACATGAACACCATGGCCACCAATGCCTTCGACATTCTGGAAGCCGCTACTGATGCCATCCAGAACCGGCTGCGCATGGAGGAAGTGGTGAGCCGCTAAATAGCCCAAACGAAATAGCCAGGCCCTGCCGTATTGCCACTTGCAGAATAGCAAAAACCGGATACATTCGTAGCTACCTGTTGCGTGTGTATCCGTTTGCTGCTCTGTCATGAAAATCCGTCTGCTTTCTGCCTTCTGTGTGCCTGTGCTGCTAGCAGCCTGCACTGCTAGTCCCTCCGCTACCAGCAGCGCTGGAGCTTCTGCGGCCGAGGCTTCGCAGCCAATGACTGTGCCCCGGGATACCGTAACGGGGACGCTGGCCTATCGGGAGCGGATGGCCCTGCCCGCGGCGGCTATAGTACAACTGCAGCTGCAGGATGTGTCGAGGCAGGACGTAGCGGCTACTATTATTGATTCGGTGACCATTCGGCCTAACGGGCAGCAGGTTCCGCTCTCGTTTGCGCTTACCTACAATCCTGCCCGTATTCAGGAAAGCAACACGTACGCTGTGCAGGCCCGCATTCTGCTGAACGGCCAGCTGCTGTTCATGAATGATGTGTCTTACCCGGTTATCACGCGTGGCAACCCCCGGCAGGTGCAGATGGTGTTACGCAGAGCAGGAAAATGAAGCAGGGTGCGGGGCTTCCGGTCGGGGTTTCTACCTTTGTGGCCGCAGCGGCCCGGCGTGGCAGCGGCGCTAAGTGCTTATGAACCCGGTTTTTTGGCAGCTTCTCTTGCGACGAATGTAGCGTAGGCTTCGGCTAGGCGCTGGTGGGCCGGTCTGCTTCCGTAGCAGGCCCATTGCTACACCAGCCCGCCAGACGCTTACGCCCTCCCGCTGATTCTGCCCTAAATCGTCGTATTTCCGAAGCCTGTATCCGGCTTCACTCTCAGCATTCTGCTTTCCGTGCAACAACTCGAAACTACTCTCAAAGCGGCCCTCGGGGCAGCTATCCAGAACGTATTTGGCACCGAGGTGCCCGCCGCTCAACTCACGCTGCAACCCACGCGCAAAGAATTCGCGGGGCAGTTTACACTCGTGACGTTCCCCTTCACCAAAGCCTTGGGCAAAGGCCCCGAGCAGATTGGACAGGCCGTAGGGGAGTGGCTGGTAGCCAATGAACCATTGATATCGGGCTACAACGTGGTGAAGGGCTTCCTCAACCTCGAAATTGCCGATGCTCAGTGGGTGCGAGTATTCGAGAAGCTCCGCCAGACGCCCGCGGGCACGCCCATCCCAACCGGTGGCCCGCAGAACGTGGTGGTCGAGTATTCGTCGCCGAATACCAACAAACCCCTACACCTGGGCCATCTGCGCAACAACTTCCTCGGCTACTCGGTGGCCGAGATTCTGCAGGCCACCGGGGCCACCGTCACGAAGGCCAACCTCGTCAACGACCGGGGCATCCACATCTGCAAATCCATGCTGGCCTACCAGCAGTATGGCCACGGCGAAACCCCACAGAGCGCTGGCATCAAAGGCGACCATCTGGCCGGCAAGTACTACGTGCTGTTTGAAAAGCACTACCGCGAGCAGGTGAAGCAACTCGAAGCCGAAGGCGTACTGCCCGACGTAGCCAAGCGCCAGGCCCCGATGATGCTGGAAGCCCAGGACATGCTGCGCGCCTGGGAAGCCAACGATGAGGAAGTAGTGAGCCTCTGGCGCCAGATGAATGGCTGGGTGTACGAGGGCTTTGACGCCACTTATACAAACATCGGCGTTGATTTCGACAAGTATTACTACGAGTCGGGTACGTACTTGCTGGGCAAAGAGCGGGTAGAGGAAGGCTTGCATAAAGGCGTATTCTTCAAGAAGGAAGACGGCTCGGTGTGGGTAGACCTGAAAGAGGAAGGCCTCGACGAGAAGCTCCTGCTCCGCGCCGACGGCACCTCCGTCTATATCACCCAAGACCTAGGCACGGCCGAGTTGAAGTACCAGGACTTTGGCTACGACCTGAGCGTGTATGTCATTGCCGACGAGCAAAACTACCACATGCAGGTGCTGAAGGCAGTACTGAAAAAGCTGGGCAAGCCCTACGCCGACGCCATCTACCACCTCAGCTACGGCATGGTAGACCTGCCCTCGGGCAAGATGAAAAGCCGCGAAGGCACCGTAGTAGACGCCGACGAGCTGGTGCGCGAAGTAGTGGAAGCTGCCAAAGCCGCCACCCTCGAAAAAGGCAAAACCGAAGGCCTCTCCGACGACGAGCTCAACCAGCTTTACCACATGCTGGGCCTGGGCGCACTCAAGTACTACCTGCTGAAGGTAGACCCCAAGAAGCGCATGCTCTTCAACCCCGAAGAGTCGGTGAAGTTGGAAGGCGACACGGGGCCGTTCATTCAGTACTCGCACGCCCGGATTGCCGCCATCATGCGCAAAGCCGCCGAAATGGGTATTCCGGCTGACGCAGATACCAGCGCCCTGACGGAGTTGCCAGCTTCGGCCCGGGAGATGGTGCAGGAACTGGGCCGCTACCAGAGCGTGGTACAGGAGGCCGCCCGCACGTTCTCGCCGGCCGTGGTAGCACAGTACGCCTATGACGTGGCCCGGGCCTACAACCGCTTCTACGCGGAAGTGAGAATTTTTCTGGAACCCAACGAAGCTACCCGCGCATTCTACGTGGCCCTTTCGGCCCAGACCGGCCAGACAATCAAAGCCAGCATGGGTTTGCTTGGCATCCAGGTGCCCGAACGGATGTAAGCCAGCCCCGCACCCTGCGCGGGCGGAAATACTTTTGTGTGTAGTGCAGCAGCAGCGCCAGCAGTTGGCGTTGCTGCTGTTTTTTCTTTTGTTACTAATGACGGACAAGGCCTCTAGCCAAGTCCGGTTTGCTTATGAAAAGCGTAGCCGTGTATTGCGGTGCCAGCAGCGGCACCAACGAATTGTTTACCCAGCAGGCAGTAGCCCTGGGACAGGCGCTGGCCGAGCGGGAGTTTACGCTGGTGTATGGCGGCGGCCGTGTGGGCCTGATGGGCACTATTGCCGATGCCGTGATGCAGCAGGGAGGCAAGGTTATCGGGGTAATTCCCGATTTTCTGGCCGATAAGGAGCTGGCCCATACCGGACTTACGGAGCTGCATATCGTGAAAAGCATGCACGAGCGGAAGCTGCTAATGGCCGATCTGGCCGAAGGCTTCGTGGCTATGCCCGGCGGCTACGGCACGCTGGAAGAGCTATTTGAGGTGCTGACCTGGGGCCAGCTGGGGCTGCACAAAAAGCCCATCGGCGTGCTCAACGTGGCCGGCTACTACGACCACCTGCTCCGCGCCCTCGACCACATGGCCGACGAAGGCCTGTTGCGCCAGGAAAACCGCAACCAACTCCTGAGCCACCCCGCGCCGCACGCCCTGCTCGACGAAATGCTGGCTTACCAACCAGTGAGCCTGGAAAAATGGCTGACGCCTCGCACTACATAATAGCTAGCATAGGGACAGAAAAGCCGTCATCCTGAGCGTGCGAAGAACCTTATCACGTTTGGATAGGTCCTTCGCACGCTCAGGATGACAGTGGTTTGAGTCTACTCTACTCAGCCGGAATGCGGTACACTACAGCATTACAGTTCATGCCGGCCCCCACGGAGGCAAACACAAGGTTGTCGCCGGGCACAATGCCGTTGTCAGGAAGCTGGTGCTTCAGAATCAGGTCCAGCAGGGTAGGGAGCGTTGCTACCGACGAGTTGCCGAGCCAGGAAATAGTCATGGGCATCACGCCGGCCGGTATGGTGGCCTGGTCGTAGAGGCCGTACAGGCGCTTAAGAATGGCCTCGTCCATTTTGCCGTTGGCCTGGTGAATGAGCAGCTTACGCATGTTTTCGATGGGTAGCTCTGCTTTCTCCAGCGTGTCTTTTATGGCCTGCGGTACGGTTTTGAGCGCATACTCGTAGAGCTTGCGGCCTTCCATTTTCAGGAATAGCTCGTCGCCTACATACGCCGGGTTGTACGATTTGTCCATGCGCAGCAGGTGAGCTGCCTGCACCGTATCGGAGCGGGAGCCGTGGGCCAGAATACCAATGGGCGTGTCGCTTTCCCGGGCTTCCAGTAGCACGGCGCCGGCGCCATCGGCATAGATCATGCTGTCCCGGTCGTGTGGGTCGCAGACGCGGGAAAGGGTTTCGGCCCCAATCACCAGCACCCGCTTGGCGTCGCCGGAGCGTAGATAATAATCGGCCTGAATGATGCCTTGCAGCCAGCCGGGGCAGCCAAAGGGCAGGTCGTAGGCAATGGTTTTGGGGTTTTCGATGCCCAGCTTGTGCTTGACGCGGGCCGCCAGCGACGGTACAAAATCGGAACGGCGGTTGCTGATGGAAACGTCACCGAAATTGTGCGCCACCAAAATGTAGTCCAGTTGCTCGGGGTCGGCGTCGCACGACTGAAACAAGTTCTGCGCGGCCAGAAACGCCAGATCAGAGGCTACTTGGTCGTCTTCGGCATAGCGCCTTTCCTGGATGTCGGTGATTTGGGCGAAACGCTCTACAATCTCGGCGCCGGGCTTGGTGAGCGGCTGCCCATCGGCATCGAAGAAAGAGGTGTCAATGAAATCTGCGTTGCGAACAACGCGGGAAGGAATATAACTGCCTGTTCCGGTAATGACCGAATAGAGAGTCCTACGCATGAGCAGTGTGGTATGTAGTGAAGGTCGCCAATTGCCGAAAGTAGGTCCTTTTCGGGTATTGTCGTGTCAGGTTGTATAAAATTCCGGCAATTTTTAGAGCAGCCGCAGGAGTAGCCACCCAACATTCTGCTGCTACTATGGTTTGACGCAACACCGGGCTTCGGTGCTACATTGCCCCACCCGAAGTCTGTGCGTTTCGGTTTTGTTTACTTCTCTTCCTATGAAAGCCTTTGTGATTTTGGGCACGCTGCTGGCCAGCGGTCTGTCTTTCTCCCACCTTTCCAGCATTCCCACCATGACCGAAACATCAACCCCCGCGACGGGCACCGTCTACGATTTTACCGTCAACGACATTAATGGCAAGCCGGTGAAGTTGAGCCAGTACAAAGGTAAGAAGCTCCTCATTGTAAACACGGCCTCGGAGTGTGGCTACACACCACAGTACAAAGAACTGGAGGAGCTGTACAGGAAGTACGGCAGCAAAGTGACAGTGCTGGGCTTCCCAGCCAACAACTTTGGAGGGCAGGAGCCGGGTACCAACGAGCAGATTTCCACTTTCTGCGAAAAGAACTACGGCGTGACGTTTCCGCTGTTCAGCAAAGTATCGGTGAAGGGCGAAGACACGGCGCCACTGTATAAATTCCTCGCCGATAAGTCGCGGAACGGTGCGGTAGGAGAGGCACCGAGCTGGAATTTCTGCAAGTACCTGGTAGATGAGCAGGGCCACGTGGTGGCGTTTTATCCCTCCAAAGTGAAGCCCATGAGCGAAGAGCTGGTAGCGGCTGTCCAGAAATAGAGTTAACTGATTTTGCTCCGGCCTGCTACGAATGTGCTGACAGCACTACATCCATAGCAGGCCGTGGCTTTTGCTGCCGTAAGCAGTGGGTTTCTCTACCTTCGCCTGTGAAAACCACACTGCACCGCATGATACGCACCGTTATTTTCGACATGGACGGCGTCATTGTCGATACCGAACCTGTACACCGGTACGCGTACTACCGTCATTTCGACGAACTGGGCATCCGCGTGTCCGACGATGAGTATGCCGAATTCACGGGCCGTTCTACCAAAAACGTCTACCAGCATCTCAAAGACAAGCACGGGCTGGAGCATCCAGTGCCTGATCTGGTGATGGGAAAACGTGAGTTTTTCAACCGCGCCTTCGACGAGAAACCCGACCTGGAACTGCTGGGCGGTGTGCGCCATCTGATTGAGGATCTGCATCAGCACGGCATGCAACTGGTGCTGGCCTCCTCCGCGTCGCGCTCTACCATTGATAGAGTGATGCGGCGCTTTGCGCTGGGCCCTTACTTCTCCCACCTCGTCAGTGGCGAAGATTTCCCGCGTTCCAAGCCCGATCCAGCCATTTTCGAGCACGCTGCCGTACTGTCTGGCGCGCCCCGGCAGCAGTGCGTCGTGATTGAGGACTCTACCAACGGCGTGGCGGCGGCAAAAGCAGCCGGTATCTACTGCATCGGCTACCGCAGTGAGCATTCGTTGCTGCAGGACTTGCACTTGGCTGACCTCGTGGTGGGCCATTTTTCGGAGCTGACGGCCGTGCGTATTGCCGCTATTGAGCCGGCTTAGTCCGTAACTTTACCGCCCGGACGAGCTTGCCTGCGAAGGTCAGAACGCCGCTGACGGCTTATTCTCTGTTTTTATGGCATCTTCTCCTGCCACCCCAACTGCTCCTGTATTTTCTGCCAAAGCTTGGCTTTCTGCGTTTCGGCCGCGTACTCTGCCGCTGGCGCTGGCCAGCATCATGGCCGGCGGATTTCTGGCCGCCAGCCACGGCCAATTTCGGGGTGATGTAGTAGCGCTGGCCGCACTTACCACTATTCTGCTTCAAATTCTGAGCAACCTCGCCAACGACTACGGCGACTCGCAGAACGGCGCCGACAGTGTGCACCGCGAAGGGCCGCAGCGTGCCGTGCAGAGTGGGGCCATCACGCCGCAACAGATGAAAAAAGGTATGGGCGTGTTCGGTCTTCTGTCGCTGCTCAGCGGGCTGACTTTGCTGTGGGTGGCGCTAGGCACGGGCGGCGTCTGGATTTTTGCCACCTTCTTCGTGCTGGGCTTATCGGCCATCTGGGCGGCTGTGAACTATACGGCGGGCTCTAAGCCCTATGGCTATGCTGGCCTCGGCGACGTGTCGGTGTTCCTCTTCTTCGGGATAGTAGGCGTGTGCGGCACGTATTTTCTGCAAACCCGCGCCCTACCGCTGACAGTGCTGCTACCTGCTGCCGCGTTGGGCTTCTTCGCTACGGCCGTGCTCAACGTCAACAACATCCGCGACATCCGCTCCGATGAACTGGCCGGCAAAATCACGATTCCAGTGCGGCTGGGGCCGGTGCGGGCGCGCCGCTACCACTGGCTGTTGCTGCTGCTGGGCTTCGGGTGCGCGGTGGTGTATGTGGCCCTCACGTATCATTCGCCGTGGCAGTGGCTGTTTCTGCTAGCCGCGCCGCTGCTGCTGCGCAACGCCCGCGCCGTATGGCAGCGCCAAGACTCGATGCAACTAGACCCGCTGCTAAAGCAAATGGCCCTGACGACGTTGGTGTTTACGCTGCTGTTTGGGCTGGGACAGGTACTATGAATTCACTAATCCTATGTCCGAATTAGCTGCCGCAGGTAATGTTCTTGCGCCGGCTTACCATGTGCTGCAGGAAAAGGGCTATCAGGTTTCCTTTGACAAAGAACACGACTGGTGGGTCGCCCGGAAAGCTGGTATACAGTTGATAGGGTATTCTACTCTAGAATTGTGCGGACTCGCTTATATGCACGAAGCGAAAGGCCAGGAGTGGAGAGTGACAGATGAGCAGATAGAGGCGTACATGCAACTAGCACCGTGAGCCTCGCACTACAGACAATAAGCAGAAAGTCCCTGTTACTGGTATAACAGGGACTTTCTGCTTATTGTCTTACTTACTCGGCGCTGGGTGCCGCTGGAACCGGGCTTTCGGTGGCTGCTGCATCTCCTTCGGGCCGTGGGCCACGGCCGGAGCGGTTGCGGCCGCCCCGCTTGCGCCGGCGCTGACCTTCGGTTTTTTCGCCTTCGGCCCGCGGCTCAGTTCCTTCCGGCTGCTCTCCTACGGGGCGTGGAGCACGTGGCTCCCGTGGCGGGCGGGCTTCGCCTTCCGGGCGCGGGGCGCGAGGCTCCCGGCGGGGGCGGCTTTCGCTGCCTTCGGGGCGGTCTTCGCGGGGTGGGCGCTGGTAGGGCTGCGCGGGGGCCTGGCCGGAATCCAAAGCAGCTAGAGCGGCCTGGGCTTTGGCAATACGCGCCTGCTGGTCGGCGTCGGGCTTGCCGTCGCCGCGGCTGGGGCGGTTTCCCTCGCGGCCACCGCTGCGGCCGCCACCTTCGGAGCGCGGGCCCCGGTCATGGCTGCCACTATTGCCGCCGGAACGGCCGCCGCGCTCTGGCCGGCCGCCAATCTTGCCGCGCAGCCCGCTAAAGCGTTTCGGGTCAAACTCGGGTGCTTCGCCTAAGCCCATAGCTTCCGTGATGCTCTGCTTTTCTACTTCGCGCTCAATCAGCTTTTCAATCTTCAGTACCCGGTCCTGGTCTTGGTCGGAAATGAAGGTGATGGCCGTGCCTTTGGTGGCCGCCCGGGCCGTGCGCCCAATGCGGTGCACGTAGTCCTCGGCGGCGCGCGGGATGTCGTAGTTCACCACGTGGCTCAGCGAGTCGATGTCGATGCCGCGGCTGAGTACGTCGGTGGCTACCAGAATCGGAAACTGCTTGTTCTTGAAGGCCCGCATGATTTCCTCGCGTTCCTCCTGCGTCCGGTCGGAGCTGATGCCCCGGGCCTCGATGCCGAGCTTGTTGATGGCGCGCACGATACCGCCCACGGCCGCTTTCTGACTCGTAAAGAGCACCATGCTCTGCACGTCCTGGGTTTTGATGATGTGCTCGAGCAGGTAGATCTTCTGGCGGTCGAAAGCCATGTAGAACTGCTGGTCGATGCCGGCGGCGGGCTTGGATACGGCCAGCCGGATTTCCTCCGGGTTCTTGAGCAGCTGCTGCGAAAAGTCGCGGATTTTACTGGGCATGGTGGCCGAGAACAGCAGCGTCTGACGCTCTTTCGGCAGCTGGCGCACGATGTTGAGGATGTCATCGGAGAAGCCCATGTCCATCATCTTATCGGCCTCGTCAAGCACCAGATACTTCAGGTCCTCAAACTTCACGTAGCCCATCTGCATGTGCGCAATCAGGCGGCCGGGCGTGGCAATGATGATGTCGGCGCCGGAGGTGAGGGCACGTTTCTGCTGCTCCCAGCCTTCGCTCTTGCCGCCGCCATAGATGGCAATGGAACTGGCTTCCACGAAGTAGCCGAAGCCTGTCACCTGCTCGTCAATCTGGGTGGCTAGCTCGCGGGTGGGTACCAGCACCAGCGTGGAGGTGGTGCCGTGCTTGGCATGGGAAATCTTGTCGAGCAGCGGCAGCAGGTAGGCGGCGGTTTTGCCGGTGCCGGTCTGGGCGCAGGCAATCAGGTCTTTGCCTTCGAGAATTTTGGGAATGGCCTGCTCCTGAATGGGCGTGGCATTCTGGTAGTTCATGGCGTCCACGCCGGCCAGCAGGTCGTCGTGGAGGTTGAATTCGTGAAACGTCAAGGTTCAGCGAGTTAAATGGTGAATGGCTGACCTTGGTTTCCTGGTCAGCTTGCGGCAGTATATAGTCTTACAACAAAGATAGAAGGATTTCGCGCGGCTATGCCTCGGCAGATCAGGGCAGTTGCGCGGGCAACTTGTGCGCTGTGCGAGTGTAAGATAGGCAGCTCGTGGACCGAGGCCGGTTTGGCAAATGAACGTTGCTGCCAGCCAGGCTACCGGAGAAGAAGTAAACGAAGCTGCCAAAAAACACAGCAGGTAAAAGCGGACTGCTACGTCACATACTTCACCAGCTACGTACGTACTGTTATACCATCCGCCCCATCGTCATGTCTACTGATTTCGCCGCCAACAGCTCCCAACTCGTACGCTACCACCTGCAATTGCCCGAGTCGATAGAAGAGCAAGGCCTGATTTCTATTCGCAGCCTGCTTACCGAGCACCACTTCCTGGTAGACCAACTTGGGCCCGGCGAAGCAGTAGTGGCCTCTACGCAAGGCGCTGACCCGGACTGGGGCCCGATCAAAGCGGCTATGAAGGCACTCGGACACCCGATTCTGGCTGTTACCACGGCAGAATAGCTTCTTCCGCTTGCGCCAACCAACCTTACTACTGCTCCAGCGCCTGTAGTTGCCAGCGTAGTTCCTCAGCCCGGACAGGATACGGCCTGTCGTGGCGTAGTGCCTGATACACTGCCTCGAATAAAGCTGGGTAGTTGCCTTGTGGTGTGGAGAGGTAGGTCACGGTTTTTTCGCCGTTTTCTGCCACTACTGTTATTGCCCCTGCCGAGCCGGCCGGATCATGCCCGTAGGCGGCATCGGTGGGCAGCAGTCCCTGGTCGAGCTGGGTTTCCTGCACGTCCGTGCGCTGCAGTTGAAAGCTGCCGTGGGTGCCGTGCAGCACATAGGCGGGCACGGGGGCAGCTGTGAGTAGGCTGCCAGTTACAAACACGTTCAGGCCGCCGGGGTAGGAAAGGTGCAGATGAAAATAGTCGTCGACGCGGGAACCGGGGCGGTGGCTGGCCAGCGTTTTGTGTACTTGCGCCGGTTCCCCGAACAGGCTCAGGGCTTGGTCCAGCACGTGCGGGCCCAGGTCGAAGCTGAGGCCGCTGCCGGGCGTGGCGGGGTCTTCCTTGAACGCCTTGGCGTTGAGTGCCGCCTTGTACCGGTCGAAGCGGAAATGCACCTCCGTAAGCTGCCCCAGCTGTCCGCTTTCTACCACCTGCCGTACCAGTTGAAAGTCGGAGTCCCAACGCCGGTTCTGGTAGCCGAACACATGCAGCTGCCGCTCGTGAGCCAGTTGCAGAAGCTCATCCAGCTCCGCAACGGTGGTGGCCACAGGCTTTTCGATGAGCACGTGCTTCCCGGCCTGCAATGCCTGCCTGGCCAGCTCGAAGTGCGTGCCGTTAGGCGTATTCACTACCACCAACTCAATTTCCGGGTCGGCCAGTAGCTCCGCCACGCTACCCAAGCTCAGGATATCAGGATACAACTCGGTAGCCTGCTTGCGGCTGCGTTCAACCACTGCCCGCAGCTGAAAGTGAGGGCTCGTGGCCAAGAAGGGCGCATGAAAAATACGTCCCGACATGCCGTAGGCGAGCAGGCCGGTCTGGATTGGATGAGACATGGGCATATATTGGTAAGGGGCTAGATTGTTAGGGGCAGCCGGCCGTATATGCAGGCAAAGGTACGGGTAGTTATGCCGTGCCGGCAGCTGCCCAGTACCAACGCCCAACAATGACACCCCACTATGCTTGACCGATTCTCCGCCCAGGCCGACCTCTATGCCCGCTACCGCATCGACTACCCACCGGAACTGTATGCCTGGCTACTGCCCCATGTGCCGGGCCGGGAGCGGGCCTGGGACTGCGCCACCGGCAACGGGCAGGTGGCCGCTGAACTGGCCAGACACTTCGCCCAGGTAGAAGCCACGGACATCAGTGCGGCGCAACTGGCGCAGGCCCCGCCGCTGCCCAACGTCACGTACCAGAAGTCGGCAGCGGAGCATACGCCGTTCGCGCCAGCCTCCTTCGACCTGATTACTGTGGGGCAGGCCGTGCATTGGTTTGATATAGATGGTTTTAACCGGGAAGTGCGCCGCGTAGTGCGGCCCGGCGGCGTGGTAGCCGAGTGGGGCTACGGCCTCGTGCAGCTGCACAATGATCCGCAGGATGCACTTATCCGCACATTCTACGCCGATACTATGCGCCCTTACTGGGACGAGAACCGCTGGCACATCGACGACGAATATGCCCGGCTACCGTTTCCGTTTGCGGATGCAGCGCAGGCCCGTTTTCCGGTAGCCCGGCAATGGTCGGCGGCGTGGTTCCTCAACTACCTGCGCACCTGGTCTAGCGTGGTGAAGTACCAAAAGCAGCACGGCCACGACCCAGTTCTAAGCATCGCCGAAGAGCTAACCAGCCTGTGGGGACCGGGCGAGCGGCAGGTGGTGTTCCCGGTATTTGCCCGGCTGGGAACAGTCGCTGGGTGAAATGCATCTGCCACCGGGTTAGGAGTAGCGTGTAAGGATGCAGGAGCAGCAGTTCGGCGGGTTTGCCTTTCTTGCAGGCCTATGTCTGCTACTTCCTCTTCCGATTTGCCGTTTCACGGCCTCCGTGTGCTGGAACTGGCTTCCGTGCTGGCCGGCCCGCAGGTGGGGCAGTTTTTTGCCGAGTTGGGGGCCGAAGTCCTCAAAATTGAAGGCCCAACCGGCGATGTGACCCGCACCTGGCGCACGGCCGCCGAAGCTCCTGATACCACCGTCACGGCGTATTTTTCCTGTGCTAATTGGGGCAAGCAAAGCCGGGTGCTAGACCTGACAACGCCCTCTGGCCGCGCCGAACTGCACCGCCTGGCCCTCGAAACCGACATCGTGCTAGCCAGCTACAAGCCCGGCGACGCCGAGAAGCTGGGCGCAGACTACGGAACGTTATCGGCCCACAATCCGCGGCTGCTCTACGGGCACATCACGGGCTATGGCCCACACACGGCCCGCGCCGGCTATGATGCCGTGCTACAGGCCGAAACCGGGTTCATGCACCTTAATGCCGCTGGCCCGGCTGCCGAGCCCCAAAAGATGCCGGTGGCTCTTATGGACTTGCTCACCGCGCATCAACTTAAGGAGGGCTTACTAACCGCGCTGTACCGGCGTGAGCGAACCAGCCAAGGTGCGCTAGTGGAAGTAAGTTTGCTGGATAGTGCGCTGGCCTCTTTGGCCAACCAAGCCGCTACCTTCCTCGTCACGGGCCACGACCCGCAGCCGCTGGGCTCCGGCCACCCCAGCATTGTGCCCTATGGTACGGTGTATAAAGCTGCTGATGGCGTGCGCCTGTTGCTGGCTGTGGGTGCCGACCGGCAGTTTCAGCAGCTGTGCGACGTGCTGGAGCGCCCCACTTGGGCCGTCGATGCCCGCTTTCGGACCAACCCCGCCCGCGTGACACACCGCACCACGCTGGAGCAGCTCTTGCGCGAACGAATTGCCGAAATAAGCAGTACCGACCTGCTGGCTGAACTGGAGCGGCGGGCCGTGCCAGCAGGTGCCGTGCGCACCGTTGGGGATGCTCTGCGGCAAGAGTCGGCGCAAGCTATGTTGCTGCCAGCGCAGCCGGAATTTCCGCATCCAGGGTTGCGTACCGTGGCCTTTCGTAGCCCGGGGTGGCCAGTGGCAGCGGCGGTGACTGCGCCTCCTCTGCTGCCCCGGTAGGGCCTTCTGGCTTTGGTCTTCGACAGCGGTAAAGTTTTGGCCAATCCCAGACTACCGAAACTCGACGGCCGTTACCTTGCGTAGATACCAGCACTATACTGGCCGCTTCCGGGCGGCTATTCACCCGGCGCGCAGCCCGCCTGCCCGCTCCCGTACCTGTTCTTCCAATGGCCGACACCCAGCCTACCTCTGCCGCTTCCGCCGCCACCTCCCCGGCGCATACTGCCCACTCGTCCCCCACACCATCGGCTGCCGCGGCCAGTTCGGGGAGCGGGGCACCCAACACGAAGAACACGGCAACCAACGCTCCCGGTACGCCCGGCGCCAACCCCACCGACCGCCTCGATCTGATTTTTGAAGGCCTCAAGCAGAAGTCCTCGGCCAAACAGGCCATTTACCGGAATACCTTGGCTACGTTTGATACGCTCCGTACTGTATCGCAGGAGTTGGTGGTGGAGCTGAGCCGGCGCATTACCCCCGTCGATTCGACCGTAATTATCGAGTACCGGCCCGTAAATGAAATGGAGTTTCATATCCGTTTCTCCGGCGACCTTCTCGTGTTTGTGATGCACTCCAACATCGTCACCTTTCCCGACGACTACGGGCCCATGGACACGAAGTATGTGGAAGAGGACTTCCGTCGCCGCTTTTTCGGCCACATCATGGCCTACAACTTTATGGCCGACAGCATTAAGTATCAGCGTCTCAATGACCCCGGCTACTTGGTAGGTCGTTTGCTCATCAACATCGACAACCACTACTTTCTGGAAGGTGTGCAGCAGTTGGAACTACCCGACAACGATATGTCGGACAATGCCGTGACGCCCGATGGGCTCAAGCTGTTCGTGGAAAGTGCCATGGTAGCCGCCGTCAACAACGACCTGATAGCACCGCCGCTCAATGACATCCAGAAAATATCGGTGAAGCAGAAGCTGGAAAACCAGCAGGTCAGCCGCGGCAGTAAAGTCGGCTTCAGCTTCTCCAACGAGCAGCGCCACCCCAGCATCGACGGGCTGATTTATTGAGTTGCCCGCACATAAAACGGCTGTCATCCTAAGCGCAGCGAAAGACCTTATCTTATTGAACAGAATCGTTCAGGCGTGATAAGGTCCTTCGCTGCGCTTAGGATGACAGACGTTTGTGCTTTGCCGCTTAGCGTCGCAGGTAGCCTACTTTTTCGCGCACCTTGTTCAGCACTTCGGTGCCGTAGGCCTGGGCTTTGCGGGCACCTTCGGCCAGCTTGCGGTCTACTTCGGGCAGGTTTTGGCTATAGAAGTTGAACTGTTCCCGCTCCGTGGCGAAACGCTCCCGGATCAGCTCGAAGAGGGCCGTTTTGGCGTGGCCGTAGCCGTAGTTGCCGTTCAGGTAATTCTGGCGCATTTCGGCGGTTTGCGCGGGCGTAGCCAGCAGCGAGAACAGCTTGAAGGTGGTATCGGTATCGGGGTTTTTGGGTGCCTCCAGCGGCGTGCTGTCCGACACGATGCTGCGGATGGTTTTGAGCAGGGCTTTGTCATCCTGGAAAATGTCGATGATGTTGCCGTAGCTCTTGCTCATCTTCTGCCCGTCGAGGCCGGGAATGGTCATGAGCTGCTCGTCTACGCGGGCCTGGGGCAGCACAAAGGTGTCGCCGTAGCGGTTGTTGAACGCCGAGGCAATGTCGCGCGTGATTTCCAGGTGCTGAATCTGGTCTTTGCCCACGGGCACTATGTCCGCGTCGTAGAGCAGAATGTCGGCCGCCATCAGCACCGGATACGTGAACAGGCCGGCATTCACGTCGGAAAGCCTATCCGACTTGTCCTTGAACGAGTGGGCGTTGGCCAGCATCGGGTAGGGCGCAAAGCAGCTCAGGTACCAAGTCAGCTCCGTCACCTGCGGCACGTCCGACTGGCGATAGAACAGGTTTTTGTCGGTATCGAAGCCGCAGGCCAGCCACGCGGCCGCTACAGCGTACGTGTTCTGGCGCAGCGTTTCGGCGTCGCGCACGGTGGTGAGGGAGTGCAGGTCGGCAATGAAATACAACGATTCGTTGGCCGTGTTCTTCGACAGCTCGACGGCCGGGAGGATGGCGCCAAGCAGGTTGCCCAAATGAGGGCGGCCCGTGCTTTGGATGCCGGTCAGGATGCGGGACATGAAGGACTAATTCTTGGGTTTGAGTTTGATGCCTGTGTTGTAGGCTTGTACCACTTCTGGCAATCGGACTTGCGTTATCCTGCCAGTTTCGATGCGCCGCTGCAGCTCTGGGTCGTCGGTAAAAAAAGCAGTAGTAGCGCCTACAGATGGCATTATCAGTTTTTCCTGCTCTGAGGTAAACAGCCCGGGCTGCGGACCGGGCGTGTAAGGAACAAGCGGCTGTCCGTTTCCTGCCCGGAGCAGCAGGATATAGGTCGGCTGGTACTGCTTCCCACCGCCACCTAGGAATACCATCGGGCCTCCTACCGCCAGGCTTGTTGCCGCCAGTGCAACCGGCAGAATATAGTCGCCGGGGTTGCTGCTCACATAGCCTTCGTAGGTATAGCGAAACGTCTGCACGCGGCCGAGGGTGTCAAGCACTTCCACAAAGTCCTTGTCAACAGGAATACCGCCTTTATTGTCGGGAGCCACAAAATTGCCCCCAACGATATAGGAGCGGCGGCCTACTGTGCAGCGCTTTATTTGCGCTGGTTCAAACTCTTGGTCAGGCTGTTTTCCATCACTATCATGGTAGACGAGAATGGCCGGCGACTGTGCGGTAGCTAGCCGCAACTGAAACCCTCCCTGTAGCTGACGCCCGTCTGCCAGTACACAACTGCCTTTGGTGTAAGTGCCCATTTGCGCCCACGCCGAACCGCTCCAGCACAAACTTGCCACGACGAAGGAAATACTAACTGTAGGAAACAGGCGCATAAGATAAAACAGAGTAAAACGGATGACTATTTATACGCTCACATCGGCCGTCGCTTCCCGCTGCAGTTCTTGGGTTACTTCTTCACCCAGGTACCGGTCGATGAGGAAGTGGGCGAGGTAGAGCACGGGTGTAAGCAGAATGGCGGCCGCGAATTTATACCAGTAGTTGGTGTTAGCCACGCTCAGCACCTGGTCCAACGTCCAGTTACCGAACAGGTAGAAGGCCACGAACAGCACCACAAACGAATCGACGAGCTGCGAAATAAGTGTGGAGCCCGTAGCGCGCAGCCACACGTAGCGGCCCCCAGTAGCGCGCCGCAGCGCCTGAAACACGGTTGCATCGAGTACCTGCCCAATACCAAACGCCGTGATGGAACCCACAATAATGCCCAGTCCTTGCCGGAAAATACTTTGGTAGGCAAAGTCAATGTTGAAAGGCCGCCCTTCGGCATCGGTCTTGTTGACATCAAGCCAGAAAGCGGCCGGTGGCAGCTTGGTGGTGGCGTATATCACCACAAAGGCAAACAGAATGAGCGCCACCGTGAGGTAGCTGATGCGCAGTACGCCCTGCTTGCCAAAATACTCGTTGATGATGTCTGTGGTGACGAACACCACCGGCCAGATGAGCACGCCCGCCGTCAGGTTGCCGGGCAGCCCCATCAGCGCATCTACGGAGAATATCTTGACGCCAATAATTTCAGCTAGCAGCGCATTCACGATGAAAATGCCGCTAAGCAAGAGGTAAAGCTGCTGTTTCTTATGAGACATAGCGTCTGTTTAAACCGATACCGATAGGCCTTCCACGGCCAACTCTGTCCACTCGAACACCTCTTTGGCTTCGGCCAACAGTGGCTGCAGGTCGGGGTAGCGGCTGGAGAAGTGCCCAATGAGCAGACGCTGCACCTGCGCCCGGCGAGCCAGCAGGCCAGCCTGGCGGGCGGTGGAATGGTGGGTGGTAGCGGCCCGTTCGCGCATGTCGTTCAGGAACGTGGCCTCATGATAGAGCAGATCCACGCCGCGCACGAGGTCGGCTAGGCTTTCGGTGTAGAGCGTGTCGGAGCAGAACGCGTAGCTGCGGCTATGGCGCGGCGCCGTGGTAACGGCCGCGTTGGCGAGCAACAGCTGGCCGTCGTCAGTGAGCAGGTCTTCGCCCAGCGTAAGGGCATTGAGCTGCGCGGGCGTGAGGCCAGCTGGCAGCTTCTCTTTCACCAGATGGCGGCGCTTGGGCTTCTCGCGGAACAGATAGCCGCAGCACGGAATGCGGTGGCGCATAGGCAGCGTGTGCACCGTTAGGTACTTGTCCTCGAAAATCTGGGCGTGCTGCGTGGTATCAACAGCCGTGAACTCCAACTCGAAACTCAGCTGCGTGTAGGAGTGGCGAAACTGCGTGGTCAGTACCTCATCGAGGCCGGGCGGGCCGAACAGCTGCAGCGGCTCGGTGCGGCCGTTGAGGTGCATGGTGCCCAGCAGCCCAAAGAGCCCGAAAAAATGGTCGCCGTGGAGGTGGGAGATGAACACCGTGCGGATGCGCTGGTGCCGGATCTTGTGCTCCATCAGGCGGCGCTGGGTGCCCTCGCCACAATCAATCAGGTATTGCGCGCCGCTCACCGTCAGGACCTGCGCCGTGTGGTGGCGGTCTAGGAAGGGTGTAGCGGAAGCACTACCCAGAATTTTCAGCTCAAACTCCAAGTTGGTGAGTGGTTGGCAGTGGTGGGTTGGCGGGAAAGGACCGGCTGCATGGGCACCGCATAAATGCAAATTGGTTGTCAATTGTCAGCAATTCGCATCTGACAACTGACAACCAACAACAGGCAACTGACAAGCTACTCTTTGCTTGTCAGGTCGCGCTCAATGGCGTGCAGAAAAATCCGGTCGATGCCTTCTTCCACCGTGGGCAGAATATGCAATACCGACTCCAGCTTGCTGATGGTGATAAGCTTCATCACGTGGTCTTGCAGGCCGGTGAGCACCAGCAAACCACCCGTAGAATTGCAGAGACGGTTGGCAATGAGAATAGAGCTCAGCCCCGACGAGTCGGTGTACTTTACGTTGCTGAGATCGAGGATCAGGTTGTTGATTCCTTCAGCGTTCAGCTTCACGAATTCCGATTTCAGGTCGGGAGCTACGGTGGTGTCCAGCTTCTTCTCGTCAATCGTAATTATCGTGTACGTTTCCTTTTTATCAATCGAGTACTTCATACCGTCGGTGGTTCGGGTTGTAAGGGAGTTGCGAAGGTAACAAAAAAAATGTTCGTTGGAAGTGTCCACTGCCAAGGACACGAATCCCAAAAAAAGTTGCTTTAACGGCCTGAAACAGGGCGAAATCCAAAAGTGAGACTACTCCATGTGGTCTGCCAATCGGCCTCAGAAAGCGTGGCAGGCACCATGCGTACGGTGCTGAGCATATACTCGCCCGGCTCCGTTAATCGAAACAGCACCCGCCCGTTTTGGTTACTGTATAGCTTAAAAACTCTTCCGGCCTGGCGGGGGCTGCGTTGCCATACCTGCACCAACTGGCCGGGCCTGGGCTGCCCCTCGGCCAGCACACGCACCGTGAAAGAAGCACCGGCTTTGAGTGTGTAGGGATTCTGCTCGGGCACCAGTTCCAGCGGCATACCAGTGGGCCGGCTCCAGGCCCGGGCAGTATCGGAAGCCAGTGGGTTGCCTACGAATACCAGCGTTTTCGCGCAGCGGCGGTATGCCTCGCGGCCCGGCAACTGTAAACTGTTGCGCTTTTGCCGTTCAAGCAAAATATGGTCGAGGCCTACTGCTTTCAGATAGGAGTTAAACTTGTCGGCATCCAGGGCCAGGAATGCGTTGTTCGTCGTCAGGGTCACGACGTGGGTGCCAGCCTGCTGCAACGTTACAACCGGATGGAGCGTGTCGGTGGCAGTAGTGGCTGCTGTCAGATCAGTGAAGCCGGTGGGGGCGAAATGAGCTAGCTGCGTCACGCGGCTGCTTTTGCCGGTCCAGTGCGTGCCCGCAAAATTTGCTCCCACCAATACCCGCAGCGTAAGTGTGGCGCCGGGGGCTACAAAAAACTGCAAGGGCTGAAGCCAGAACTCGTTGGCCAGCGCGCTTCCTGCCAGCAAACAGGCCGAGGTAAGCAGGCAGACGCGGAAGGAGCTGGGCATGTTGCAAAGATGGAGGCCTTCAGGGAGGAATAAGTAGAGCCTACTTATAAAATTTTGGCTCTCCCCAACATCTGGCGGGGCGGATGGTAGTCATAGTGTTGTTTAAGTTTTCACCACAAAAACCTCAACAAAATGAATGCACCTTCCTTGCCTAATGCGTGGTTCCTGCTGCGCACGTTCCTGCTGGGGCTGTTTGCTGCCTCTAGCTTCAGCCTAGCCTCCTGCGACGATGACGACGATGATGCAACTCCTCCCACTCCTTCCCAGAACATTGTACAGGTAGCTCAGGGCAATGCTTCTTTCAGCACCCTGGTAGCAGCCGTAACAAAAGCCGATTTGGCTACTACTCTCAGCGGCACCGGCCCTTTCACGGTATTTGCGCCCACCAACGACGCCTTTGCCAAGCTGGCGGCGCCATTCAACAACGCGGCCAACATTTCTGCCATCACCGACCCTGCCCAGATCAGCCAGCTGCGGGGAATTTTGCTGTACCACGTTCTCACCACCAACGTGAAGGCGGCTGATATTGCCAACGGCAGCAGTAGTGTGGCTACGGCCCGGCCCGCTACTTCAGTAGGCGGAGCCACCATCAATGACAACACCCTGTACCTGACCAAAAACGGAACGGGCGTCTTTCTTAATGGCAGCACCCGAGTCGTGACGGCTGATGTAGCGGCCAGCAACGGCACAATCCACGCCATTGATAATGTGCTGATGCCACCAAGCCAAACTATTGCGGCCATTGTGGCGGCTAGCGCCAGCCGGACCACTGCCCCAGAATTTACGCTGTTGCTCCAGGCGTTGCAGCGCCCAGCCGCCGCCGCCATCCTGACGGCCGCCGGCACGCAGAGTGCTAATGTTACGGTATTCGCACCTACCGATGCGGCTTTCCGGGCACTGTTGGGGCCTGCTCCGCTAAGTTCCGTATCGGATGCCAACCTGACGGCTATTCTGTCGCGCCACGTAATCGGCACGGGCCGGGTGTTTTCGTCTGACCTAACGGCCGGAACTGTGGCTACGCTCGGGGGCAACATTACGGTAGCTGCTGCCGGCAACGGTTTTACAGTGCGTGGCGGCACTGGCACGGCTGCTAACATTGCCTCGGCCAATATTCTGGCTACTAATGGCGTCATTCACGTCATCGACCAAGTGCTGGTTCCCTGAACAACTACCCATTACATACCCAACCAGTTTCAACCCGGCCGCAAAGTATGCGGCCGGGCTTTTTTTGCCCCCAGCAGCAGTACAGCAGCGCGAAAGACTCTCGGCCTGCAGAACCAAGTGCCGAATAACAGCACGTGCTTATGCTTTGTGTGCCATACCAGCCGGAGTACAGGAAACGGCCACAGCAGGCAGCAAAAACCCTGGTCTTTACTACGAAAGCCAGTGTTTAGGTAAGAATGCGGAGTGGTGTCGTGGTTACTGCCGTTCGAGGGCTAGTGTGTAGGCACGGTCGTAGTAAACGCGCAGGTTTTTCCAGTCGAATATCTCGGCGTTGCTTTCTACGTTGTTGCGCTGCATGATTCGCTCCCGGCGGTTGAGCAGCACAAACTGCCATAGCATCTCAGTCAGTTCCTCAGCCGACTCGTCGAAGCTTTTCTCCTGGCGCTGCACCACATAGATGCCTTTGTCTTCGTGCTGGGGCACGTTCTGCATCACATAATCTCCGAAGCCAGACAGGTCGGAGGTGATGGCCGGTACGCCGCGCGCCACGCATTCCAGCGGCGTGTAGCCCCAAGGCTCGTAATAGCTCGGGAAAATGCCCAAGTGGCAGCCGCGCACAAACTGGCCATACTCCATACCAAACAGTGGCGAGGTCGGCGACACAAAGTCAGGATGGTAGACGATTTTTACCCGGTCGTGCTGGTTGTTGACGAGGTTAGCGCGCCGCACGAAGCCCAGAATATCATCGGTAGCATCGTCTACGAGGTTGTGGGTGATGACAGGAGGCAGGTTGGTGGTTTTCCAGCTTTGCAGCGTGCGGCGGTAGCGCAGCTTCCAATAGTCGTCTACCATGCTGCTCAGGTCGGGCAGGCGGTGGTCGGTGCTGGCGGCAGCGGCGTAGAAGAGCCGTTCACCTACCTGCTGCTCAATAGCTTCGCAGGTTGCGTGCACCTCATCGAGCACGGCACGGCTCTGCAGTACCTGTGGGTTGATGCTGTGGAAAGGCCGCTTCGTGATGAAAAACATGACGATGTTGCCTTCCAATCCGCTTTGCTGCAGGCGGTAGTTGAGGCGGGCCAAGGCTTCCAGCGTCAGGTCGAACCCCTTGTTGTGGTACTCATAGCGGCCACTCGTGAACAAGTACAGCGTTTTGTCCAGATCAAACGAGTAGCTCTGGAAGAAGTGCGCCATCACAAATTCGTGGATCTTGCCCTTGTACTGCTGGTGCAGGTTCTGGAACTCGTGCAGCGCCACGAACCGCTCGATGTTGAGGCCATTGGGCAGCACCGCATCCGGAATCCGCTCAAGCAGATAAATGCATTCGCGTACCGTTAGCTCGCTCACGGTGGTAAATACGTGGGCACCGTGGGCGGCGGCGCGCTCAATCCGCACGGCCGTTTCGATGTTGAAATGCCGGGCTTCGGCCTCCCAGTCTACCAGCATCAGATGCTCGTAGAAGTTGGGGTCGTTCATGGCTAGGTATCGGCCCAGCAGTGTGGCGTGCGTAGTGAAAACGAGGTGCAGCGGCACCTGCTCGCGGCGCAGGGCCGGAATGGCCACGCCCGTCATCCACTCGTGGAAGTGGGCCACTACTCGCTGCGGTGGCACTACTTCCGCCGCTAGAATCTTCAGAAATTCCTTCACCAAGTGCCCGAAGGCCTCTACTTGGTGCAGCAAATCATCAGCTTCTGGGGTCGGGATACCGTGGTGGTGCCACAGGTCGGACTTGATCTGGCCCAGTTGAGGATAGGCTTGGTAGGGGCTGATGAGTACGGCCCGCGGACGGCCCGTTACGAGCCAGACGCCCAGATGCACTTCGTAGCCAAGCTTGCGCATTTCGCGCACAGCCCCAGCAAATGGGTCGGAAAGCGTGGAAAGCTGATAGTCGTCGAAGGGTTCAAACTCGCTCTGCGCCTGTTGCGGAAAGTAGGGGCCTATCAGGCAGTATCGGTCGTCCCAGGCCTGCACCGTGGCTGGCACCTTGGAGCGGATAACGGTGTAGATGCCGCCCACCTGGTTGCAGACCTCCCAGGCTACTTCCACCAGAAGCGCATCAGGAGCAATGGGGGCGGGAGTAGAAGCGGGAACTTGCATTGAAAAGGAAAAAATGGGTGGGAGCGGCAAGATATGGGAAGCCGGGGAGTTTCTGCTGCCGCTACCGAATGAAAAATAAAGAGGTTCGGAACGAACAACTGCCCGCCCCGAACCTCCTCGTAATCCAGCCAGGAACCACTGCTACGACGGCTCCTGCGAAATAATCAATACCGAGTACGGGCCCAGCCCGAACGAGGCGTGGAACGGCTGGTCGTCGTAGATGCCGGGCTCGGCCAGCGTGTCCAGGCTCTCAAAATTGCCAAACTCCTGGTCGTAACCGGCCCAGTCGGAGTTGAACCGCACGCGCCAGTGGCCGCCGCGAGGCAGCCCAATGGTATAATTCTCGTGCGAGCGGTCGGCGAAGTTGCAGAGCACCACGGTGGTGTCGCCAGGGCCGGACTGGTCGCGCCGGATGAAGGCCAGGGTTTTGTCGTCGTCATTGAGGTGATGCACTTCAGTGTGCTGCCCCAGCAGGCCGCGGGTGTGGCCATCCAGGTTGCGCCGCAGCCGGATCAGGTCGCGGTAGAGGTGCACGAGGCCGGCGTGCTGCTCGGCGTGCTCCCACTGCAGCGGCTGGTCATCGGAGAAGTAGCCATCGGCCAGCATCTCCTGGCCCTGAAACATCATCGGAATGCCGGGCGCCGTAAATACCAGCGCCGCGCCCAGCGTGGCGCGCTTCTTCGGAAACCAAGTGTGCGCATCGCCGGGCATAATTTCCTCAACAACGCGGCTTTTGCCGTTGGCCACTTCGTCGTGGCTTTCGGTGTAGATAATGCGCTGAAAGGCGTCACCGTTGTACACCCCGGTGATGGTTTCTGCTATGTGGTGCATGTTGCGGTCAGAATCCTCCGGTGTCACCAGCGCATCACGCACTATATTGACGAAGGCCGCATCCCACTGGCTGGAGAAGCCCTGGCCGCCGTCTTCGGGACGGCGCGTGATGTACTCGTTGCCCTGCAGATCCTCGGCAATCATGATTTTCCAGGGCATGTGCCGCTGCACTTCCTCATTGATCCACTTCATCAAACTCCAGCCGTCGGGCAGGTCGCGCGAGGGGTCGGAGGCGCCGTCTACGTTACGGATGTGCGAGATGGAGTCGCAGCGCAGGCCGTCCACGCGGTAGTCTTCCAGCCACATTAGGGCGTTGTCGCGGATGTAGGCCCGCACGGCGTCACGGCCGTAGTCGGGGCGGTTGTGGCCCCAGGGCGTTTCGGCGCGCCAGTCGTTGTAGAAGTAGATACCGCCCCCATCGTTTTCGTGCCAGCCGTCAAACTGCCACAAGTCCAGGTCGCCGGGGCCAAAGTGGTTGTACACCACATCCAGAATCACGGCAATGCCGTGGCGGTGCGCCTGTTTCACTAGCTCCTTAAACGCTTGCGGCCCACCGTAGTCAGTCTCGAGGGCAAAAGGATGAGAGGGGTTGTAGCCCCAGCTCCGGCCGCCCGGAAACTCGGTGGGCGGCATAATTTCGATGGCGTTGATGCCCAGTTCGCGCAGGTAGTCCAGCTTCTCTATCACGTCGAGAAAGGTGCCGGGCTGCTCAGGATTTTTGACGTTGAAGGTACCCACGTGCAACTCGTAGATGACCAGCGAGTTCCAGGCGGGCATCTCAAACTGGTCGTCTTCCCAGTCGAAGCTGTGGTCGGGCACAATGGAGTTGCCGGCCGAATGCGTGACTTGTCGGGCGTATGGGTCGTTGCGGGTTAGCTCGCCAGCGGGCGTGGTCAGGTGAAACTTGTATTCGGTGCCGGCGGGCAGGTCCGAAAAATCGGCGGCCCAATAACCGTCGGCTTCGTGCTGCAGCGGGTGCGTAGTGGCATTCCAGTCGTTGAAAGGCCCCACCACCGAAACGGCAGTAGCGGCCGGAGCCCAGACGCGGAACGTGGTGCCGTGGTCGTGCGGAAGTGCGCCCATGCCGGCTTGCAGCGTGGGAGTAGGGATAGAAGAAGCAGTTTTGGGCATTAGCGTGTGAAGAGAAGCAGCACAGGAGGTCAACAGTACAGGCCTCTTACTATAGATGTCGGCACAAGGTTATTGGCGTAGAGCCACCTACGGCCTGCCTTCGAAGGCTGCTTGTCAGTACCCAAGAAGAGGTTGTGCAGCCCGGGAAATTTTCGGTGCTTGCTTACATGAACACTCTTTCCAGCACTGGCCATACCACCCTTTACCATAAGCGGCGTGCCCGCATGGAACGCGCTAAAGGGCTAAGCCACTTGTTTCCGGCTATTGTGCTGCTGGGAGGCGCCGTGAGTATACTGACTGGCCGCGAGTCTTTTACGGTTTTGGCTGGTGTGGAGCTGGCAGTAGGAGCGGCTTATCTGCTGTTGCTGGCGCGCGAGTGGCGCCACCTCGGCCAGCACCCGGCTCATCACGAAAGAGTGGCATGGCTGGAGTTGGCGGCGGCCGGTATTCTGGCTTTAGAAGGCTACCATATCTGGCACCGGCATCACGAAAAAGAGCTGCAAACCGGTGAGCACCGCTTCCACGTGCTGCCGTGGGTATATTGGGTAGTTGCGGGTTGGTATGTACTGCTGGCCTTCGGCTTAGCGCACATCTACAAGCGTCGCCACCTGCACCTGCATGCGCACGGCTTTAGTGGCCGGCTGCACCCGTTTCGCAGGAAATTTGCCTACAACTGGGCCGACATAGCCAAGCTGGAAACCGTGGGAGAGGAAGACGTGGTGGTGTACGGAGCGGGTGGTGAGCGGCATGTCATTTCCTTCGCCCACATACAGGATGGCGCGGTACATCGGAACCGGCTGTCCGAGCATGCTGCGGCAGGAATGTCGGATGCCAAAAAGGATGTCTAGTGTAGAATATACGGTGATGCACAAGGGCTTGTGCGTTTTTTGCGGCTCGGGAAAGCGGTAGAAAATGCGTAACTTATTGAGGTGCTGCCGGGCCGAAATAGCTTGCTCCGGTTATGCGCGCAACACGCTATGAGCAGCCAGTCTACAGCAGCAGAGCCCCTGACAGCCGCGCAGGAAAACGAGCGAGACGAGTTTGCCGACCACGTGGTGCAGGCCACCAGTCATGCTCTGGAAGTATTCAGCATCTATCTGGGGCTACGGCTGGGCTACTATACCGCGCTACGAGATGGTCCGCTGACAGTAAGCGCGCTGGCAGAACGTAGCGGGACAGCCCGGCGCTACGCCCGCGAATGGCTGGAACAGCAGGCCAGCGCGGGTATTCTGCACGTTGATAACCCGTTGGCAACGCCCGAGATGCGGCGCTTTGCGTTGCCGGCGGCGCAGGCCGAAGTGCTGGCTGATACCGAGAGCCTGAATTATCTGGCGCCGCTGGCCCAACTGGTAGCGGGAGTCGTGCACCCGTTGCCCACTATCCTGGCCGCATACCGCAGCGGCGGCGGAGTGCCTTTCGCCGCCTATGGGGCTGATTTGCGCGAAGGCCAGGCCAGCATCAACCGGACCATGTTTTTGCGCCAACTGGGCCCCGAGTGGCTGCCGCAGCTACCCGATGTGCATGCCCGACTGTTGGCCCAGCCGCCAGCCCACGTCGCCGATATAGGCAGTGGGGCCGGCTGGTCGAGCATTGGTATGGCCCGCAGCTACCCAAGCATTAGGGTCGATGGGTTTGACTTGGATGAAGAGTCCGTGCAGCTGGCCCGCCTGAATGCGGCCGGAGCCGGCGTAAGCCACCGCGCCCGATTCTCCACCCGCGACGCCGGCGAAATAACCCTGGCCGGGCAATACGACCTAGTGACGGCGTTTGAGTGCCTGCACGATATGGCGCAGCCGGTAGCGGTGCTGCAGGTGATGCGCCAACTGGCCGGCCCCACGGGTGCCGTGCTGGTGATGGACGAAAAGGTAGGCGACACATTTCTGGGCCCCGACTCCAGCCTCGACTCATTGATGTACGGCTGGAGTATTCTGCACTGCCTGCCCGTGGGCAAAGCCGAAGAGCCCTCTGCCGAAACCGGCACCGTCATGCGGACTGCTACCTTCATGCGCTACGCCCAGGACGCCGGTTTCAGCCGGGTTGAAGTCACGCCGATTCAGCACCCATTTTTCAGGTTTTACCGACTGTATTCGTAGCGCCAGTAGGCTGATTATATCAGGAAAACCGCGCACCTTCGCCGTGCCACTGGTGCTAGTGGAGGAACCACTTTTGCGGAACCTCAACCTATGCTAGGCTGTTGTAGCGGCATATTTCAGCTTATTTCTTTTTCGAGTGCCACGTCCCAAACCTGTTATCTACGGCTTATATGCCTGGACGCCAGACTATGGCTTCCGCTACATTCATCCCGCCAACCGCCGCAGCTTCGAGTGGCTGGAGCCGGTAGGCAAGGTGTTCGAAAAAATAGACGAAACCGACGACTGGATTTTGCTGCGCTACGATGAACAGCAGTTTAAAGTCAGTGGCGAGCTGTTCAAGGAGCTATACCAGAAACCCCCGTTCAGCTTCGGCGACACGGTGACTGAAAGAAGCCCCGCGCCCGGTGAGTCCGGCCACCAGGGCCTGATTTCAGACGTGTACCTCGATGAAGCCAACGAGACATTCCGATTCCAGTTGGTAGAGCGTAAGCGCAAAATCAAGCGCATTTTCGAGGCCGATGAGCTACGGGAGGCGTAACCTTATTCAGCCAGCAGAATTGCAAAAAGCCCCTGATGTCGTGCATCAGGGGCTTTTTAGTGAAAGGATGGGGTTTTAGGCCTCTGAACCGGCCTTGCTCTGCCTCCCAGTAAACTTATAGCCCCACCGCAATGCCCACTACTACCGCCACCGCACCTACGGCCAGTAGCAGCAGATAGAGCGGCAGCACAAATTTCCACCACTCATCAAGTCGCACACCGCAGGCTGCCACTATAGCCATAAGCGCGCCGTTGGTGGGCGTGATAAGCTCGCAGAGGCCCGCCCCATATTGAAAGGCCAGCACCGTTACCTGCCGCGAAAGGCCAATAAGGTCGGAGAGGGGCACGAGCAGGGGCATAGTCAGCACGGCTTGGCCACTCACGCTGGGCACCGGCAGGTGCAAGGCAGTGTGCACCCCAATCATACCCAAGGCTGAAAGGGCAACCGGCAGCCCCGCCAGCGGCGCCGACAGCGCATTTACGATAGTATCCACAATCTGGCCCTGCTCCAGCACCACGAAAATGGCCCGCGCAAACCCGATGAGCAGCGCCGAAAAGGCAATGTCGCGGAAGCCGGCAATGAAGCCTTCGGCCGTGCCCGTGAGGCCTAGCCCACCCAGCAAGCCGGCCACTACGCCCAGCCCGAAGAACAGCGCCGCCATTTGCTCGAAGTCCCAGCCCAGCTTCAGCACGCCATAAGCGAAGAAAGCAAAGGCCGCGAACAGCAGCAGCAGCACCAGCCCGTGGTTGCGGCCGGTTGCCAGCGCGGCGGGGTCGGCGGCAGCGGCGGTTTCCGGCGCTACGCGGTGGCGCAGGGCGTAGCGCACGGTGCCCGCAATCCAGATAGCAAGGGCCAGCAGCAGAAAGGCCAATCGGAAGCCACCACCCGAAAGCAGCGGCAGTTGGGCCAGCTTCTGAGCAATGCCCACCTGAAACGGGTTGAGCGGGCTGAAGGCCGCACCTACCGCTGCCGCCCCAATACTGACCGCCGCCGCCGTGAGGGCTGGATAGCCGATGCGCCGCATCAGAATGAGTAGCACCGGTATGAGCGGTACTATCTCCTCCTGCATATTCTCCAGGGCTCCCATGGTGGCGAAAAGCACCGAAATAATAGGAATGACTACTGCCTCGCGCCCCTGAAACCGCCGCAGCAGCCAATCGACGCCGCTACGTAGGGCGCCGGTCTGGTCCACGACCGTGAAAGCGCCGCCCGCCAGAAACACGAGAAAGATAACCGCCGCGGCCTCCGCCATGCCTTTGGGAATGTCAACCAGGGCCTGCAGTGGGCTGACCGGCGTGGCAGGCACCCGGTGGTAGGAGCCGGCCACTACTACGTCGCGGCCGGTGGCGGCGTCGGGGTGTCGGTCGAACACGCCAGCGGGCAGCACGTAGCTCAGCAGGCAGGCCAGCAGAATAAACCCCACCAGCAACACCAGCGGATGCGGAAATCGAATAGTCTTCATGCCGCGAAGGTAGGAGGTGATTGGTGGAGTAATATGCCACCCCGCCACTGCTATTTCGGAACCAGACCGGTGTATCTTCGGGTTTGCCTGGCTACCAATGAATCTGCGTGTCTTCAAAAAGCTCCCGATGGGCCAGCAGGCCGACTGCCTGCGGCGCTATGGCCACTTCCTAGCGGAGCGGCGCGAAGACAGCTTCACGCTGCGCCTCTATGCGCTCAGCGACTTTTATGCGGAAGAGTGGCGCGTGCAGGACGAAGAACACATTCTGTTCATTCATCTGTTTCAGCACCCCGGCGGCCTGAACGAATACCTGCACAAAATCCGGTTGCCGGAGGAGCTGTGAACTGAAGGCGGCCCGCAAGAGCTCTGAAAACCAGTGCATGGTCCTGCATATCCGCAAGCGGCTATATTAGGGCATGAAACCCTCTCGCCTCCTGCCGCCGTTGTTTGCGCTGCTCAAGTTTGTGTCCGGCTACGTGCTGGCCAGCCGCGCCTACGAGCTGCACCGTGACGAATATCTGTACCTCAACTACGGCCAACACTTGGCTTGGGGCTATTTAGAAGTACCACCTCTCACGGCGTTACAAAGCTGGCTGACCATGGCACTGGGCGGTAGCTGGTTTTGGGTGAAGTTCTGGCCAATTCTCTGGGGTAGCCTCACGATATGGCTGGTGGGCTGGCTGGTGCTGAAGCTGGGCGGGCGTGGCTGGGCTGTGGCGCTGGCGAGCATCAGCTATTTGGTTGCGGCCTATGCCCGGCTCAATTTCCTGTTTCAGCCCAACTCGTTTGAGGTGCTGGCCTTCACCGCTAGTAGCTATGCACTGGTCCGCCACATCGAAACTGGCCGCCCCCGCTACCTCTACGGGCTGGGTGCCATGCTGGGCCTGAGCATGCTGAACAAGTACACCACTATTTTCTATGTCGCGGCTTTGCTGGCCGCACTCCTGCTTACGCCTCAGCGTCGCCTGCTGGCCAACCGCCACCTGTGGGGCGCGGCTGGGCTGGCGCTGCTGCTCTGGCTTCCAAACCTAGTATGGCAGTTGGCGCACGGTATTCCGTTTTGGCACCACATGGCCCTGCTCCACGACTCCCAACTGGTAAACGTGTCGGTGGCGGACTTCTGGAAAGACCAGCTGCTGATGTGCTTTCCGGCGGTGTGGGTATGGGTGGCCGGGCTGCTGGCGCTACTGTGGTACAGGCCGCTACGGCCCTACCGCGCTGTGGGCTGGCTATACATAGCCGGCCTGCTGATTCTGACGGTGCTACACGGCAAAAGCTACTATGCGCTGGGCTACTACCCGATACTATTTTCATTTGGGGCACTTTGGCTGGAACAGCAGTTGGTGCGCGTGCGGCTACGGAAAGTGCTGCGGCCGGCGCTACTGGTACTGCCGGTGCTCATCATGCTGCCGTTTCTGCCGTTTTTGTTTACGCTCTATCCGCCTGCTTACATGCGCGTGGTAGGCGAGCAGTATCGGGGCTTGGGTATTTTGCGCTGGGAAGACGGCGTAGACCATGTGCTGCCCCAGGATTTTGCTGATATGCTGGGCTGGCAGGAACTGGCCGACCAAGTGTGGCAGACCTATCAGGCGCTGCCCGCCGCTACTCGTGCCCACACCCTCATCAAGTGCGACAACTACGGCCAGGCGGGCGCCATCAATTATTTCAATCGTAGCCGTCCGTTGCCCCCGGCCAATAGCTTTAATGGGTCGTATCTGTACTGGTTTCCGGTCCGGCCCACCGAACCGTTTCAGCAGCTGATACTAATCGAAGACGATATGCCCAGCGGCGTGGCCGGGCACTGCCGCAGCCTCCAGCAGGTGGGCGAAATCATCAACCCATTTGCGCGGGAGCGGGGCACCGCCATCTTCCTGGTCACCGGCCCCGACTCCACACTGCTTAACCGGGTATATCAGGAGCATAGTGCGGCGCTGGCCCAGTGGGAAGATAGGACCAAGTAGCATGCAGCGTTGGTTAGGGCCGCTCTACGTCTATTATTTCATCTTTCTCGAGCATAATCTGCAAATCGAGAAGCGTGAGTTCCATCGGTTCCTTGGCAAAGCTTTCGGGTTTGTCTAACTCCTCTACTTTCGTCGATTTGTTGGTCTCGTAGTTGTTGGCCAGCAGGCGGACTGTATTTCCACCTACCTCCTGCACTTTCAGTAGCGAGTAGTTTCCGTTTTCTGTCCGGATATGATAAACGTCGCCTTTGTGCGGCTGATTTACGAAAGCGAGGTTTTCAGTGTGCTGGTTACTGTTGCTTATCAGGCCCAGCCCAACGGCTATAGCGGCTAGGACCAGGCCGGTAAAATGCCACCACGGAGCCCTCACCTGGCGCTTCAGCTCCTGTAATTCCTGCTTCAATTCCGGCGAAAGCTGCTTGGCTGGTACTACCTGCTGGCAGTTGCTGCACGCAGACTGGCCGACTTTGCCCAGCGGAACCAGAGGTATCCAGTATATGTGCGCATACCGCCCAAATACACTCAAACTCAGTGTGTCAGAAGCGGCACATGCCGGGCAAGCACCGGGTGCAGATTTGGTGCCCAGATAGGAAGTCTTATAGCCGTAAATAACCATCAGATAGCCAGATAGAAGTTTGCTTAGGTTGTGCTGCTCTGCTCCATCTTCTGCAGGAGTGCCGCAATCTGGTCGGCGTAGCTGTCAATCTGCTCCAAGCCGGTGCGCGACTCTTCCAACTGCCCCCGCTGGTATTGGCGCACCAATGCCTGCCCAGAATTAAGCATACGCTGTAGCACCCGCTCAATCTCCCGCACCTCGGGGTAGGCGCCGTACTTCGGTTTTACGATGGTGTTCAGCCACTCGCCCAGCGGGTTCTGCTGCATTGAAAACAGGGCGTCGTCGGCCTCCCGCACCCCGTAGAGCACGGAGCGCAGGCGAGACTTGAACAGCACCTGCTTGATGCGGGCCTGCTGGAAATCCAGGTTGGTTATGTCCATAGCACTAGCCCGGATGGTCGCCTGTTAGAAGAAAAGGATGCCATCTTATTGAGCAGAAGGGCCAGCGTTTTGAATCTGCTGGCGAGCCAGCACTAGGTCGGTTACATCGAAGGCAAACACCGTAATGCCGGCTTTCTGACCGCCTTCCAGGAATAGTTGGTAGGTGAAGTTGAGGTAGCGGCGCTGTAGCTGGCCGTTGCCGTCCTGGTCAAGCATGATGTCAACCTCGTTGCCGATAAAGGTTTCGCCTGTGTTATACACGTTGTCGAGGAGCGGTATAAAGCCCTGTTCCACGACTTCCGGCATGGCTTCAGCCACCGTTTTGCCTACCAGCGTACGGTTTGGGAACAGCTTCTGGTACTCCGGATTCACAAACTCAAAGCGGTGCTCCGGGCCCCGCAGAATGCAGATCATGGCCGGCGTCTGCATGAACAGGTTGAAGAAGGTTTCGCGCTGCTGCACGGCCAGCTGGTAGGCCTCATAGGCCTGGTCTGAGAGCTGAGCCTGCTGCTCGTTGGTTTCCAGCAGCTCCTGCACCATCTGTTTCTGGTCATGGATGTCGGTGCCGCCACCAACCCACATCGTAATGTGGCCTTCGTCGTCGCGGCGGGGCAGGCCGCGCATCAGCATCCAGCGGTACTGTCCATCGGCACGGCGCAGGCGGTACTCTACCTGGTAGGGCTGGCCGGTCGCTACCGATTCGCCCCAGGTTTTCAGAACCCGTTCCCGGTCGTCTTCATGCAGGTTGTCTATCCAGCCGTTCTGTAGCTCATTGGCCAACTCGCGGCCCGTAAACTGCAGCCAGCGTTGGTTAAAATAGTCGCGTGTGCCATCTGGCTGCGCCGTCCAGACCAAAATCGGCACCGACTCCAACACGAACCGCATGCGGTTCTGGGTTTCGTTGAGGGCACGCTGGGTTTCGGCGGCCTGCAAAGCAGCCCGGTGCTTCTCCGTGACGTCCTGCGTGCGCTGCAGAATAAACTGCAGCTGGCCCTGAGCGTCCAGAATCGGGTAGTGCGTTGCTTCCCAATACAGCTCTTCCAGGCCACCACCTTGTGCTTCGGGGCGCTCCAGGTCGTAGCGGATCAGCGGCATGGTATGGGGCGTCAGATGCTGACGCACATGCGCGTGCGACTCCCGGATAACGCCCGCCGATTCTTCATCAGTAGATGGAAATGCATCAAAAAACGGCTTTCCTACCACCGATTGGCGGCTTTTCAGGGACACGGCCTCATGGCTGTCCGTATTGTCGACGATAGTGGCGTCGGCGTCGGGAGCTATGAGCAGAAAGTTTTCGGGCAGCGCCCGAAACAGTTGTTGGTAGTCGACCGGAAAAGCAGAAACCATATGGAAAGCGCAAACGATGAAGAATCAGGCGGAATAAGCAATAGCAAAGGTAGGGCAATCAGGCCACCAAATAAGCAGGTTGCGCGGAGCAGCGCCGTTTTCGTCGGTGTCCGATGATGGACTGCCAAATCCATGCTCAAATCTTTACTGGATTTTGGCTTGGCCTGCCGCTTACAAATAAAAATAGTAGAAGATAGGCATTGCATTATATCCGAACTGTAGCATAGCTTTAAGGCACTAATTCACATTATGCTGCCCGGAAACCGCCAGGGTTCCCGCTTTATGTTCCGATACTTTTTTGCGCTGCTCCTGCTGAGCCACGTCACGTTCGGTGCTCAGGCGCAGGACGCCGCTTATCTACCCTATTTTTCTTCTGATACGACGCAGGTATATCAGCTGGCCGTAGCGCACCGCAATGCTATCCGGGCGCATTTTGGCCCCCCGAAAACCGGCAACAGCGAATACCGGGAACATTACCGGCGCATTGTGCAGCAGGCATCCACGGAAGTCTACAATTCCATTCGCTATTCGGCCTTGCTCGACCCGGTGCTGGATGCCAGCGTGCAGCGCGTATTCCGGCAGATTCTGCAGGCCAACCCGCAGCTAGCTACCACGAAGCTGGTGCTCACCCGCAACCCCGAAGCCAATGCCTATGCCGTTGGCAACGGCACTATCATTCTGAATATCGGGCTGCTGCCGTCGTTGGAGAATGAAAGTCAGCTGGCCTTCATTCTGTGCCACGAGCTGGCGCATGTGCAGTGCCGCCACATGGAAACCGGCATTCAGGAGCGGCTCAGCACCATTCATAGCCGCGAGATGCGCCGGCAAGTGCGCCGCATTGTGCAGGCCGAGTACAACATCAACTCTAAAATGAAGGCGCTGGTGATGGGCCTCTCGCTGGATGGCACTTACCACCAGCGTCGCCACGAGCGGCAGGCCGATTCGCTGGGCTATGTGCTACTCAAACGCACCGCCTACGAGGCGCCGCAGGCCTACCGGGCTCTGCAGCTACTCGACCAGATGGACGAACCCGCTTCTAAGGACCCGCTGGAAATGTCCCGCTACTTCAGCTGTGCCGATTTCGCGAAGGTATTTGAAACGGTGCCTCCGAAACCCCAGTCTATTTTCGCGGTGAAGGCGGCCGAAAAGACCGTGCTAGAAACCACTGACACGCTCAAGTCGCACCCCGACTGTGCCAAGCGCATGCGCTACATCCGGGAGTTGGCACAAGGACAGGTGGCAGAAGGCGTGCAGCCAATGGCGCCGGAGTTTGCGCGGCTGCGGGCTCTGAGCCGCCTAGAAGTAGTGCAGAGCTGGTTTGATACCGACTGCTACGACCACGCCCTGTTTGATGCCCTGCTTTTGCTGCGCGACGACCCGCAGAACGCCTACCTGCGCTCCGTGGTGCAGCTTAGTCTGTTTGAGCTACGCAAGCACCTAATTGACCACCGCTTCACGGAAGTCGTTTCGAATCTGTCGGCGCACAACCCGGCCAATTTCAACCAGCTGCTAAACACACTTTACGGCCTGCGCAACGCCGACTACAAAGGGCTGAGCACCTGCTTCGCGCAGCAGCAGCCGGCCCCCTCAACTGCCGATGAATACGCGCTGGCCGCCCGCTACGCCGCTGCCGCCCTCGCCGACGACCAGGCCCAAACCACTGTGCTGCAGCAGCAATACCTCGCGCAGTACAAGAGCGGGCGGTTTGCAGCACTGCTTTTTCCGACTCCGGTTTCCTCCGTCAAACGCAAATAATTTCTCTATTACCCACACTTCTACCTTTTTATGTTTCAGTTCAAACGCACGCTCCTGACGGCCGTGCTGGCTCTCGCGGCTTCGGCGGCAGCCTTCGCCCAAACCCAAACCCTGGACGGCATCGAGCGGATGGCGCGCTCCGGTATTTCGCCGATTTATGCCGGCAACGAGGTCAAAGGCTACATCCTGTATGCCAAGGCCGACAAAGCCGACCGCAAAAACGACAACTACCGCCTTGATTTCTACGACCAGGACCTGAGCAAAGTATCGACGGTGACGATACAGAAGCCGTCGGGCAAGTATTTCCTGCTCCAGAACTCGTTCAACGGCACGGCGTTCGGGCTGTATTTCTACAACCGCAAGGATAAGACGCTCGAAATCGAAACCTACGACACCAGCCTCAAAAAGCTGGGTACCAAGGTTATTGAGGACCTGTCGAAGGCCGACAACATGATGATTCAGCAGCGCCTGCAGAGCACTGACAACAACGAAACCATGTACGGCGGCCTGAACCTGGAGCCGGTAGCCGACAAGGGCTTCGTGCGCAACAGCTTCGATGGCATGATGAAGAGCTATGCGCTGCAGATGTACGACAACAACCTGAACCCCAAATGGCGCCTGGCCTCCGACCCCAAGTCGAAGTACTACGAGTCCATCGTCATCAATGAAGTGAACGACAAGTACCTGGTGGGGACCATCATGCGCCGGGACGGCATGATGTCGCGCAAGATTGAGTCGTACATGGTGGCCATTGACGTGAACACCGGCAAAAAGGTGCTCGACCAGCCCGTGGAGTCCAGCAAAACCGAGCAGCTTTCGCTTAGCTCCTTCACCTTCGACAAAGACAAGCGCGAGTTTGTGGCCGTGGGCGAGTACTACAAGCCCGACGATAAACCCTTCGTGCAGAAAAGCCAGGGTTTCTACATCAAGCGGTTCTCGGAGGCTGGCAAGCCGCTGGGTGTGAAGCCCTATAGCTGGCAGAAAGAGGTGAAAGCCGCACTGCCCGCCGAGGCCAAAGCCAGCATGGACGACGGCTACGTGAACTTCACGCACTCCATTGTGAAAGGCGCCGACGGCAAAATGTACATCGTAGCCGAGCAGTTTAAAATCGTGGCCGACGGGCTGGGCATTGCGGCCACAGCGCTGGGTGGCCGGGGCATGTCCATGTCGAAGGGTTTTATCGGCAACATGCTGATCTTCGAGCTGAATCCGGAATTTGGTCTGAACGCCATCAAGTTCTACCCGAAAGACCGTTCCCGCTCGGTGCTGCCCTCCGGGACCGGCTTTATGGGCGCGGGCCTGCTGGGCCAGATCATGAAGTCGCAGGGTGACTTTGACTACCAGTTCCTGCAGCGCAACAATGCTGGTTCGCTTTTCAACGTGGTGTATATCAACTACGACAAGGAGAAGGGCGAGGCCACCAAAAAGGTGATTGGCAACATTTCTTTCGGCGAAAACGGCCAGTTCACTATCGATAAGATTGATGGCAGCAGCAGCGCCACCAGCTCGTTTGTGTACCCAGCCAAACCCGGCTATGTGATGATGGTGGACTACCTCAAAAAGCAGAGCCAGCTGGGCATGAAGCTCGTGAAGCTGAACATCTGATTTGGCCTCTGGCGGATCAAGCAAAAGGCCCGGCAATTGCCGGGCCTTTTTTTATGCGCTAGAGGGCCGCACCATATGAATATGCGGAATACCGTCTTCGAGGTAGCCTTCGCCGAGCTGCTGAAATCCAAAGCTTTCGTAAAACTCCTTAAGGTAGAGCTGCGCCCCAATTTGAATGGGTTGCGGCCCGAATAGCTGCTCTACTGCCGCAATAGACTGCCGCAGCAGCTCCCGCCCCAGCCCGTAGCGCCGGAACTGCGGGCTTACCACCACCCGCCCGATGCTGGCCTCGGGGTAGCTGATGCCGGCCGCGAACAGCCGCGTATAAGCCGCCAGTTCGCCGGTTTCGGTGTGCCCAAGCAGGTGGTATGCGGCCTGGTCATGCCCATCGATGTCTTGAAACGCGCAGGTTTGCTCCACCACAAATACCTCAGAGCGCAGCTGAAGCAGAGCATATAGCTCCGGGAGCGTCAGTGCCGAAAAAGGCTTGGTAGTCCAGATGAGAGTCATAGGGAAAGCATATGAAAGGTAAAGATGGCCGAACTGAAAGATGCAAAGGACTAGCAATGGAGCCAGCCATGGTCTAGTTGTCGCCGGCAATAGGCTGGGCGGCGGTAGTGGTAAGCGTGGCTCCGAAGCTGGCAACCACAATGAAAGCTACCGCCAGCCATTGGTTCACGGTAAGCTCCTCACCGAGCAGGAGCCAGCCGGAGAAGGCCGCTGCAACTGGTTCGAGGCTCATTAGAATGCTGAACGTGCGGGTAGGCATAGTGCGAAGGGCCTGCATTTCGAGGGAAAAGGGCAGCACACTGGAAAATACGGCCAGCAACGTACCCAGCAGTAGCAGGTGCGGCGTGAGAGCCGAGAAGCTGCCACTGGCTGCCCCGAAAGGCACTACCGCCAGTGCCGCAAACAACATCCCGACAGTCACGGCCGTTTGGCCCGGAAGTACAGCTGCCGTACGACGGCCCAATACGATATACAACGCCCAGCAGGCTCCGGCCGCCAGTGCAAATCCTGCCCCTAGTAGGTCGAGGCCCTGGCCGCGCCACGGCGTGATAAGGGCAATGCCGGCCCCAGCCAACACTACCCATACAATATCGAGGGCGCGGCGTGAGCCTGCCAGCGCCAAGCCTAGTGGCCCCACAAATTCCAGCGTTACTGCTAGGCCGAGTGGAATGCGGGCTAGCGCGCAGTAAAACAGAAAATTCATGAGGCCCAGTACCAGCCCATACGGCACCACACTCCGCCACTGCGCCGGCTGTAGCTGCTGTAGCCGGGGGCGCACCACCAGCAACAGCACGAGTGCCGAGAAACCGATGCGCAAACTGGCCGTGCCAGCTGGCCCAAGCACCGGAAATAAGCCTTTGGCAATGGCCGCACCGCCTTGCACACTCACAATGGAAAGGAGCACGGCAGGCAGCGGCGGTAGCGTAAATCGGGAAGAAGACATCAAGGATAGAGCCGGATACAGCTTGGTAGTAAAACGACGCCCTGCCTTTCGCATCTGGCCGGCTGCGAAACTACTCCGAAGTTCTTTGACCTAGGTTGAGGTGAGTGGCCGAGCCCTGTAAGTTGCCGTATCGTGGCACCGCAGCAGTAGTGGGGTTAGGCCAGAGTGTCGCACGAATCTGCCGGGCCGTTCGCCCTGCGTAGTGCTATCTGCGTACTAAAAACAAGGCTGTAGTATGGGCTGGCGCATTATTGCCCAAGCCAAGTCAGCTCCTGTCATCTTCTAATCTAATGCTATGAAACCCTTCCTGATAATGATGGTACTGCTGGCCGGTGCGGCCTGTTCGCCGGTCCGGGTAGAATCTACGACCCAGACGCCGGGCGTTGATTTCTCGGCTTACAAAACCTACAACTTCCTGGACGTGACGGCCCGCAATGAAGATGCTTTTCGAGGAAGCAGCGCCAGCATAGAAGACCTGAAGCGGGCCGTGTCGCGCGAAATGGAACTGCGCGGCTACCAACGCGCCGACTCGCCTGACTTATGGGTGAATATTGGCGTGGTAACGGAATCGAAGGTGCAGACGCGCGAAACCAATATTCAGTGGGACGGCCCCCGCTATATCGGGCAGCGCAACTACCACTGGCAGGTGCAACAAGTGCCGGCCGGAACCTATCGGGAGGGCACTGCCACCGTGGATATTGTGGATGCAGCCCGCAACGAGCAGATATGGCAGGGCGTGGCGGCCAGCCCGCTGTCAAAAGACTCCGAAAAGCTTGCCGCCCGAATAGATGAGGGCATTGCCACGATGTTCAAGGAGTATCCGGTGGCGCCTCGGTAAGGTAGAAAGTACCACGAAACAGTCACTCAATCACCTGTCAAACCGTACTGCTGAACTACCAGATGCACGCATCGGAAGTCGAAAAATCTAACCTCGCATCTTCACACCTATGAAAAAGAAAGCAACTGCCCGCGTACTTATTGGCGCCTCTCTGGCCGCCGTTGCCGGAGCCTACTTCAGCTACACCCGGGGCCAGTGGCCGTTCAAGAGCGTGCCCGCCGGTTCAGCCGCCGACATTGAGAAAAAGCGCAAAGCCGCTACGGCTCCCGTCGATGTAGAACTCACCAATGAAGTAGCCAGCTACACTCAGCACAACCCCAACAACGCCGCCGACTTCACCGACGACGGCGCTACCGGCAACGCTGACTAGGCAAATTCTCTGCGCCACAAAGGCCCCGTTCTGCGAAGAACGGGGCCTTTGTGCGAGGTGTGAGTACGGAATAAAGCCTGACTGCTGGTACGCGGGTACTATTAGGCTGAGAAAATGCAGGCAATGTTGCTATCGGAATCGATTGGATAGTTTATCTGCAGTAGTAAGGCTTTTCGAGTGAATTAGTGGATAGCGGGGAAGTCTATATTTGGCGCCTACAGCAGTGGTTTGCGGCTGGTCGGAACTGTCTTACAGACCCAGCCGGGCCGCCGAAAAATAAGCCTCCTCTCACCCTAAAACTCCCCGACCTTGCCGTTTCAGTACACACCTCGCACTCGGTCTTCGTTGGCTCTCCTGCTGCCACTGGCGCTGGGCAGTGCCTGCCAGAGCAACACCACCAACACCGAAAATAACGCTACAGAGGCCACTACCCAGGATGCCGCCGCGTCAGATTCGGCTAGCCGGAAGTATCTGGCCAAACCACTTATTAAGGAAATCTATACCGCCGACCCCTCGGCCCACGTCATAAACGGCAAAATCTACATCTACCCTTCGCACGACATCGAAACGGGTATGCCGGAAAACGACAATGGCGACCATTTCGCCATGCGCGACTACCATGTCCTGTCCATGGACAGCATTGGTGGCAAGGTTACGGACCACGGCGTAGCCCTGGATACCAAGGACATTCCGTGGGCTGGCCGCCAGCTGTGGGCGCCGGATGCGGCCTTCAAAGACGGTACCTACTATCTATACTTTCCGGTGAAGGACAAGCAGGACGTATTCCGGATTGGGGTGGCCACCAGTACGTCGCCCACTGGCCCGTTCAAGGCCCAGCCCAAGCCGATAGAAGGCAGCCTGAGCATCGACCCGGCCGTGTTTACCGACACCGATGGCAAGACCTACCTATACATGGGCGGCATCTGGGGCGGGCAGCTGCAGCGCTGGCGCACCGGTAAGTACGATGCCAGCAAGCCCAAAGAGCAGGAGCCGGGGCCTAAAGAAGTGGCACTCGGCCCCAAAATGGCGCGTCTCAGCTCCGATATGCTGCGCTTCGATGAGCCGGTGAAGGAAGTACAGATTCTGGGGCAGGATGGCAAGCCTTTCTTATCCGGCGACAACTCGCACCGCTTTTTCGAGGGCGGCTGGATGCACAAGTACAACGGCAAGTACTACTTCTCTTATTCCACCGGCGACACGCACCTGCTGGTATACGCCACCGGCGACTCGCCCTATGGCCCCTTCACGTATCAAGGCGTGCTCATGAACCCGGTAGAAGGCTGGACCACCCACCACTCCATTGTGGAGGTAAAAGGCAAATGGTATATCTTCTACCACGACACCGAGCTGTCGGGCAAAACGTGGCTGCGCAACGTGAAAGTGACGGAACTGACGCGCAAGCCCGACGGCGGTCTGGAAACTATCAATCCGTAAGGGAGGGGCATTGGTCCCGAAAAAGCCGCCTGAACAGGAGTTCGGGCGGCTTTTCCATTGGCCTAAAGAGTAGAGGCGGCGGTAAGAAACCTCTACTATCGGCTGCCTACCTTATCCAGGACAGACACTATATCTTTGGTAGAAACCTGCTGGCCGGTTTCGGCGGCGCGGTAAATGGCTTGCAGTAGCTGCACGTCGCGGAGGCCCATTTCGCCGGGTACGCGGGTAGGCTTATCATTGAGGATGCAGTCGGCGAAATCGTCCATCTGGCGGGCCTGCTGGGGCACGTTCTGCAGGTTCATCGGGCCCTGGCTGGTGCGGCCTGCAATGCCGCCGTACCCAAAAGCCGGCTGTAGCTCCATCCAGCCTTTGGCGGTTTCGGCGCGCAGACGGCTATTGAGGTTTTCGGCGTAGCTGGTGCGGCAGTCGGCCACGGAGCCGTCGGCGAACTGCATCTGCCAGTTCATACCTGCTTCGACCTCCCGGAACAATCCTTTCGGGTCGGGGTTGGGCGCGAGCTTGGCCGTGACGGATACTGGCAATTCGCCTTTGGTATACACCACACCCTGCAGGCAATAAATGCCCATGTCCATAAGCGGACCGCCGCCGGACAGTTCCTTGTCCACGCGCCAGGGCGTGTCGTTGTTGAAGCGGAAGCCGTTATCCGCCACCAGGCTTTTGATAGGCCCCAGTATCTTCTGCTGGCCCAGGCGCATCATTTCCTGGTGGTGCGGCTCGAAGTGCAGCCGGTAGCCAATGCTGAACTTCTTGCCCGATTTCTGCATGGCCGAAATCATGCGGCGGCAGTCGGCAGTGGTAGGGGCCATGGGCTTCTCGCAGATGACGTGCTTGCCCATGCGTGCGGCCCGCTCCACATATTCGGCGTGCAACCCCACCGGCAGCACAATATAGATGATGTCAATGGCCGGGTTGTCGGCTATCCTGTCGAAGGTCGTGTAGTCGTAAATATTCTGGTTGGGCAGGCGGTATTGCTGCTTCCACTTTGCGGCTTTTTCCGGCGTCCCCGTCACGATGCCGGCCAGCTTGCAAAGTTTGGTTTGCTGCAAAGCCGGCGCCAATTGTCCGGTGCTGTACTTGCCCAGCCCCACCAACGCCACGCCCAGCTGCCGGCCGCTTTGCAGCGCATCAAGCGTAGCTGGCCCGTAGCTGCTCTCCGGCAGCCACGCCAGCGGCCCACCCAGCGCCGAGGTGCCTACGAGCGTGGCGCTCAGCCCCAGGGAAAGTTGGCGCATAAACTCCCGGCGCGAAGTAGAGGAATCGAAACGGTTCATGTCCAAATGGTGTGGTGCAGCTCTGATGTACCGTATTGCGCGGGTCTGGGTTGCTGCCGAGCTGGCAAGTCAGCGGGTTGTAATGCCCACCGAACTAGGCCCGCAGCCAGCGTTCCATGCGCGGAAAACCGCCAGTGGTAGTTAGTCCCATCCACACCAGCAGTGGCAGCCCGATGTACTGGCCGCCTGTAAAGCTGCTGATCAGCCACTCGCTCTGGCCCTTGTAGCCATCCGGATGAAACACCACGGCAGCCGGTAAATCCAGGGCCAGCGCGGCGGCATAGCTCCAAGCCAGCACCGCCATTTCCTCGCCTTCTTTCTCCGGGTGATGCTCCGTGACGTTGCCGCCCACGGCGGGCCGTTCGGCAGCAGTTGTCACGGCGAGGTGACCGGCCTCGTGCAGAATGTCGCCGGGGTAGAGCAGGCGGCGGCGGTCCACTACCAGCGCGCCGCGTTCCAGCAGCAGCCCCGGCAGAAACGTAGGCTGCTTCAGCGTTGCCTCGCGCACTTCCAGCCCGATTTCACGCACGAAAGCCAGCAACGGGTCAATTTGGGCGGCCGGCGCGGCTTTGGGTTTCGAGGAGAACAGGCGGAACATAGACACGCAATCAAGAAATGAGGACACAACCAAAGCTCCAAAGTAATGATGTACCGTCTGAAAGAGAAGGCCGTACCACCAGCTCCATCTTTAGACACCATTGCTTGACGAAGTTCAATAATAGGCTTAGAATGGATATGCGCTACTTTTAGCCCGACCAGCGTCTGCCCGGATGTTGTACGTCTGGCAGGCTAACACAGCAACACAATAACTCATGATTATGGAAAAGCCCAACCAACGCTTAATTGAAAAGGCATATGCTGCCTTCAACGCAAGAGATATTGATGCAGCGCTATCAACAATGCATCCGGATATTCAATGGCCAAAGGCATTTGAAGGCGGGTATGTGAGTGGGTACAACGGGATAAGAGACTATTGGACAAGGCAGTGGACAGAAATTAATCCCAGGGTTGAGCCAACTGGGTTTGAAGAACGGCAGGATGGGACAGTAGCAATTACTGTTCATCAGGTGGTGAAGGATTTACAGGGCGCGACACTGTTTGATGGAACGGTAAAGCACCTATACACTTTGCAGGATGGTCTCCTGCGAAGAATGGACATTGAACTCGTATAAGCTGCACCCTCACTAGGCATGTGAGAAGCTTTGCATAGCGGGCCTTTGGCTAATTAGCCAATATGTCTGGCCCGTCTACACTTCATCCGCCTAATCTGACGCTTCGGTAACAGCAAGTTTCTATGGCCCCGGCAGCCGCCCACTTTTGGGTATCACCTAGCTGCTACCCCCATGAAACGTCTGCTACTCGTGCTACTGCTACTGGCTCCCATGCTGGGGCTGCGCGCCCAAACTCCCACGCTGCTTCACGGTACCATCCATGACGGACAGGGCCAGCCGCTGCCGGGGGCCAACGTGTTCCTGCGCGGCACCTTTGATGGTACGGCTACCGATTCGCTGGGCGCGTTCCGGCTGGAAACTACGCAGGCTGGGGCGCAGGTGCTGGTGCTGAGTTTGCTGGGCTACGAACCCCAGAACTTGCCCATCCAGTGCAGCGGTCAGCCCCTGAAGCTGCAGCTGAAGATGAAGGCCGACCGACATCAACTGGGCGGCGTCACGATTATGGCCGGCGCTTTTGAGGCCAGCGACGAGAAGCGTGGGGCCGTACTCAAGCCCCTCGACATTGTGACAACGGCTGGCGCGCTGGGAGATGTAGCCGGAGCCCTGAACGCCCTGCCCGGCACAACGCGGGTAGGGGAGGAAGGTAAGCTGTTTGTGCGCGGCGGGGCCGCCCACGAAACCAAAACCTACCTCGACGGCCTAGCCGTGCAGACGCCTTACAACGGCTCGGTGCCCAGCGTGCCGGCGCGGGGACGGTTTTCGCCTTTCCTGTTTAAAGGCACTGTGTTCAGCACCGGCGGCTACTCTGCCGAGTACGGACAGGCCCTGAGCGCCGTGGTGCTGCTCAATACCACCGACCTGGCTCCCGAAACCCAGACTGGCGTGAGCGTCATGTCGGTGGGTGGCAGCCTGAGCCAGGTGCAGCGCTGGGAGCGGACGTCGGTGGCCGTTACGGCCGATTACGTGAACCTGCAGCCGTATTTCGGGCTGGTACCGCAGTCATTTGGCTGGGTGAAAGCCCCGCAGACGCTGGGCAGCTCCGTGAGCCTGCGCCACCGTACCGGCGAGGCCGGCATGCTGAAAGTGTACGGCGTGTGGCAGCAGCAGCGCCTGAGTCTGCGCCAGCCTAACGAGCAGCTCAGCGCCGACCGCACCGTGGGGCTGCACAATGGCAACGGTTACCTTAATGCCACGTTCCGGAGTCCGCTACGCGGCGGCTGGAGCCTGCAGACCGGCGCTGCCTTCACCCGCGACGACAATACCGTGCGTCCGGATGCCGCCCGCTTGCAGGAACTGGAGCAAAGCATCATCGGGCGGGTAGTACTCACCAACGATTCGGCGGGCACTAACTGGACCCTTAAAGTGGGGGCCGAAGGCATGGGCCAACAGTATCGCCGCACCTATCAGGAAACCAGCGGCGCCCCCACCTGGAATGCGGGCCGCTTCACGGAGCGCCGTACCGCGGCTTTCGCTGAAGCTGATATCAGCCTCTCAGACCGCCTGATGGCGCGCGCCGGGGCCCGCGCCGAGTACTCAGGGCTGCTGAACCGGTGGAACGCGGCACCACGCCTGGCGCTGGCCTGGCAGACAGGAGCCAACAGCTCGGTGTCGGGGGCATATGGCCTGTTTTATCAGACGCCTACCAACGACCTGCTGCGCGTGAGCAGTGCCCTGCGCTTCGAGCAGGCCCAGCACAGCATGTTCACCTACCAACGTACCCACGACGAGAAAACCCTTCGCGCGGAAGCCTACTACAAAACCTACGACCACCTCACCGTTTTCGATCCGCAACGCACCACCGAAGCCAGCGCCTACCGCAGCACCTGCACCGGCTATGCCCGCGGCCTCGACCTATACTGGCGCGACCGGAAAAGCCTCAAAAACACCGATTACTGGATCAGCTACGGCTTTCTGGACACGCGCCGCCAGTCTCGGCAAGACCCGGTTTCGGCAGTTCCCACCTTTGCAGCGCGGCACAATCTGAGCCTTGTTGGTAAATACTGGGTAGCGAAACTGCACACGCAGATCGGCTTTACGGCCAGCTACGGTAGCCCGCGCACCTACCACAATCCCAACCAGGAAGGCTACAACCAGGGCCGCCTGCCCAGCTACCAGGACCTTAGCCTGAATGCCAGCTACCTCACCACCATTGGCAAGCAATTCACTATTATCTATGTGAGCGTGAGCAACGTACTGGGCCGCGACAATGTGTTCGGCTACCGCTTCGCCGATACGGCCGCGCCGGATGGCTCTTTTGGCCGCGCCGCTGTCACGCCTTCTGCCCCGCGGATGCTGTTTGTGGGCGTGTTCGTCTCCATCAATAAGAACAAGAAAGCAGATCTGAATACCGCGCCCGACTAACACCCGGCTGAGGCGTGTAAGCTGCCAAACTTTCTGTCAGCGAGTATTACGGCTGCTTTCTGGCCGTGGTGCCGAACAGGTCGGGATAGTCGGTGATGATTCCGTCTACCTGCAGCTTGGTCAACCGCTCTATGGCGTCAGCAGAATTAACGGTCCAGGGAATAACCTGAATACGCTGCCGATGGCACTCGGCCACCAAATCTGGCGTAACCAGCAGATACGCGGGGCTGTAGATGGTAGGGCGGAAGCTAAGCCGCGCCAGATTTTTCGCCAGACCCTGTTGGTTTTCGACGAGCAACGCCGTGCGCAGGGCAGGGTAGAGGCGGTGGACTGCTTCGAGTGTGCGTGGGTCGAAGGACTGAATCGTGACCCGGTCCAGCACGCCTTTTGCCACCAGAACCGGCAGCAGCAGCCGCACAAATTCCTCCGGGGCCGGGTGCAGCACTTCGTCGCCGGCCGGCGAGAGTTTGGTTTCGAGGTTGTAGCGCGGCGCGGGAAGCTTTTTTAGCGTGGCATATGCCTCCGCCGAATCGATGACTTCGGCAAGCAGCGGCTTGTAAGTACGCAGCTTCTGCTGACGCGGAAACTTAGGGTGGCCGAGGCTGCCCACGTCGTAGCGCCGGATTTCGGCATAAGGCAGCGCATACAGACGCAGCTGTTTTTCCTCGGCCTGCGTGATGCGCCGGCCATCAGGGCGCAGCACAAAATCGGCGTTCATGAATGGGTCGTGGGAAAGCAGCACCTGCTTGTCCTGGCTGATGCCAAGGTCCATTTCCAGGGTCGTTACGCCCAGGTCCTGCGCTTTGCGCATGGCCGGAATGGTGTTTTCGGGCATCAGGCCGCGGCAGCCCCGGTGGCCCTGCCGGTCAAACGTACCAGGCTGGGCAGCTGTGCTGAGTGCAGGCAGGAGCAGCAGGAACAGAGGCAGTAACTTCATGAGCAGGTTGCTAGGCCGTCAGGGTGTCCGTATATACCTGCCCAAACCGGTCCGTAACTTCTACGCGGATGGACTTCGCCTGCGCCGATACGGTGGCTACAAACAGATGCTCGGTAAGCGTTGGGTCAACCCACTTGTGCTTGGTGGGCAACGCCGGCCCCGCGTGTAACCGCACCGACAGCGGATCGAGGCCGGTGTACTGCTGCATCTCGCCTTTGCGCACGCCATCTTCAAACCACACGACTTTCCAGGCGGGGTCCCAGTTCCAGACGTTTACGGCTAGTGCTTCGGGGCGCTCTGGCAGGCTGCCTTTCGGGTAGATGCGGAACTGGTGGCTGCGCTCCTGCCCAATGGCTTTGTAGTACCATTTCAATTCCGGGCCGTGCACCTCATACACACCATAGCCACCGGGTGTGCCATCGGTGCAGATAGGGCCGGTCCACCACGCGCCGCACACCGTGCCGTGCACATGTTCGGTCACGTTGTCGGCAGTTTGCAGCACCTCATTAAAGTGCGTGTGGCCCGACATAATGTGCGCCTTGTAGGGTTGCAGCAGGCGGTACAGTTCTTTGCGGTTGGCTACCACGCCGCCCATCGGCTCTTCTTTGTCTTTGTTGCGGATGTGCTGCCGGGTGTAGGGCGGAATGTGCAGGCTCACGACCACCGTCGTGCCGGATTTCACGTGCGCTAGGTCCTGCTCCAGCCACGCCAGCTGCCGCTCCGTGAGGTAGCCGATGTACTTCTTGGCGGCCCCAATAAAAAACACATCATCGAGCACCACGTAGTGGATTTCGCCGCGGTTGAAGGAGTAGTAGGTGGGGCCGAATAGCTTCTTGAACGTATCCGTTGAGCCTTCATCGGTGCGGGCGGTCAGGTCCATGTCGTGGTTGCCGATAACCTGGAAGAACGGGATGCCAGTGCTGGCTGCGCCCTGCTGGTAGTCCTCGAACAGCTCGAAATGGTCCCACACCAAGTCGCCGCACCCGATGCCGTGAAACAGGGCCCCAGCGCCGTAGCTGGCTACCAGCTTCTGGGTGTCGGGCACGGCGGTGGCCTTGAATTCGGCGGCGTCAGCCTTGGAAATCATCTGTGGGTCAGCCCACACCAGGAAGTTGTGCCGGGTGTCGTCCTGCGCGAGCTTGCGCAACTCAAAATCAGCCTTAAACCGGCCGCGCACAGGTTCTTTGCGGCGGTAGAAGCGGGCCACTCCTTGCTCGTGCGGAAACCCATAGCCGCGCGGTACCGAGACGTAGACGAATTCAGCGGCGCCGCTGCTTTCCAGCTCGTACTGGCCCTTCGCATCGGTGAGCACCACGCTGATGCCGTCCGTCACGGCCACGCCCGCTATGCCCTGCCCACCCGCATGCACTTTGCCGGTGAGCGTAGCTACGGCAGTTTCCTTACCAGTAGCCGCCGGGGACGTTTTGGGCCGGGCCAGACCTAGGTTCACGTCCAATGTAATGCCCAGTCCGGCTAAGCCAATGGATTTGAGGAAGGTTCTGCGTTGTTGCGACATGGTAATCGGTAAGATTGTTGAATGAGCGTCATGCTGAGCCTACCGAAGCCTCTCTACCGCTGCGCCCTCATAAGAGGAGTCGACTTAGTGGTAAAGAGACTTTGGCAGGCTCAGCATGACGGGTTAGCCAGCGTGGGAGTACCCTATTTTTCCCACCAGACTTTAGTGTTTACATCATCGGCGCCCATGGCCTGCACGGTGGTGCGGTAGTTGGCGGCGTTGTTGGTCTGCACTACCAGCGGGTAGCGGAAGCGCACCGGCATCCGGCCACCATTCTGCAGGTCCTGGCCGCGGGGCAGCACCGGCAGGCCCGTGCGGCGGTATTCAAACCATTGTTGGTAGTCGTTGAAATACAAAGCATAATACTTCTGCAGCATGATGCGCTGCAGGGTGCCGTCGTAGGAGGCGGTTGTGTTCTGGAAGTAGGTGGCTGGCAGCACGGCGCCCCACTGCTCCACGGCCGCCTTCACGCCTCGCTCGTAGTGCGTGCGGGCATCGGCAGTGGTCCAGCCTTTCAGGGCGGCCTCCGCCCTGATGAATTCTACTTCCGCGTAGCTCATTAGTACCGCCGACATGGGGGCGGCCACCGTGGCCGTTACCAGCGCAATGTTCTGGTTAGACGGCTGAAACTGAAATTGCCCGTCGCTGCCGGCGTAGGCGCTCGGAATGCCCCGGTAACCGATGGTGGCGCTGCCACTCTGGTTGCGGGCCTGGGTATTGAACTTCGGCAGGCGCGGGTCGCTCCAGGCGTTCAGGTTGTCGATGAAGAACTCGGCAGCGGCGCGGCCCGTCGTGAAGTCGATGGCACGGCCCCACGGTGATACGCTGGGCGCTACGCCCGTTATTTTCAGGATGGCCGCTTCGCTGTTCTGCGTGAACACCGGGTAGCGGGTCGGTTCGTTGAGCATAGCCGCCAGGCGGGTGGGCGTGTTCATCTCTGTGCGCTTGCTCACGCGCAGCAGCAGGCGCATCCGCAGCGAGTTGCAGAACCGGCGCCAGTTGGCCACGCTGTTGTTGTAGAGCAGGTCGCTGCCGTAGCTCATGGCCTTGTTGGTATCGAACAGGCTATTGGCGCGGTCCAGGTCGTCGAGCAGCTGGGTGTAAATCTGCTGTTGCGAGTCGAAGGCCGGGTACAGGATACCTTCCTCGGCGCGGCTGGCCTCAGTCATCGGCACGTCGCCGAAACAGTCGGTCAGGTTGGCGTACACCCAGGCATTCAGGGTCATGGCCACGGCCTCGTAGTTGGGGTCCTAGGCGGCTACGGCCGCGGCGCGCATCTCCCGGATATTGGCCAGCCAGCGGTAGTACGTGGTCCAGGTAGAGTTGCCGGCACTTTCGCTCACCACGTAGCGGTGCACCCCGCCCGAGACGCTCGGAAACGGCAGCGCCACCTGCATAATGTCGAACGTGAAGGCATCGGCGCGCTGCGCGTTGAAGGCCGCCACTTCGTACACAATCGGGTTCAGCAGCGTGCCCGGGCTGATTTTCTCGATGCGGTTGGGGTCGGTATTCAGTTCCTCAAACCCATCGGTGCAGCCGGCTAGGCCACAACTCAGGGCCAGGAGCAGCAGAAGTGTATATTTTTTCATCGGAAATAGGAGGTCAGGAGAAGGGAAGAAGCGTACTCGGAGTGTCATGCTGCGCGTTTCGAAGCATCTCTACCGCTTCGTTGAGAATCGTTAGACGAAGCAGTAGAGATGCTTCGATAAGCTCAGCATGACTACTGTTCTGGTGATATGCACATGCTAGAACTGCAGCGTGAGGTTCACGCCCATCGTGCGGGTGGAAGGAAGCTGGCCGATTTCGACGCCGGGCAGGATGGTGCCGCCGTTCAGGGCCGCCGTTTCGGGGTCGAACATGGGGAACTTGGTCCACATGGCCAGGTCGCGGCCGTAGAGGCCGATGGTGGCGCCGGTCAGGGCTTTGGTTCTGGCCAGCAGCGCGGCAGGCAGGTTGAATTCGAGGCGGGCTTCGCGCAGCTTGAGGTAGGAAGCGTCAAACGAGTTACTCTCAATGTTGGCGCGGCGGTAGTACTCGGCGTAGTAGGCGGCTGGAATTACTTTGGTCGTGTTCGGTGAAAACGAGCCGTCGGCATTCTTCACTACGCCGTCCCCGATGATGAACCCTTCCTCCCGGCCCGGTAGTGTCGATTTCAGCTTGCCCTGCTCGCTCATCTTGTGGTGCGTCTGCGAGTACACAATGCCACCGTATTGCCCATCAAACAACACGCTCACCCGGAAATTCTTGTAGGAAAACTCGTTCAGCAGGCCCCCTTTCCAGTCGGCGTAGGCCCGCCCGATGTACTTGATGGCGGCCGGCTGCACCGGCAACCCGTCTTTGTTGTAAATGATTTTGCCATCGGGCGAATAGTCGAAGCCGAAGCCGTAGATGTCGCCGGTGGTGCCGCCTACGGTGGCCAGCAGCGTAGCCGTGCCGCCCGTGCCAATCACCTGCTGGTCGGTGAGGCCCTCGGCCAGGCTAAGCACCTTATTGCGGTTGCGCGACCAGGTGCCGGTAGTTTTCCACTTGAAGGCGTTGTTGTCGATGGGGCGGGCATTCAGCACCACTTCTACGCCCCGGTTGCGCACCTCGCCGGCATTCAGCAGGGCGCGGCTGTAGCCGGTGGTCGGGTCGATGGGCACTTCCAGAATCTGGTTGCGCGTGGTGTTCTGGTACACCGTCACGTCGGCCCCAATGCGGCCCTGAAACATCAGGTACTCCACGCCGGCCTCGTAGCTGGTCGTAATTTCGGGCTTGAAATTGGTGTTGAACAGCGTGGTGGGCACTGAGCCGGCGCCGGGAAAGTCACTGCGGCCGTAGTATTTGCGGGTGTAGTACGGGTCGGTGTCGTTGCCGACCTGCGCCGCCGACAGCCGCACCTTGGCCAGCGAAATGGAGGTGGGCATTGGCAACAGCTCGTTCAGGATAAAGCTGGAGCTGATGGACGGGTAGAAAAACGAGTTGTTCTGCACTGGCAGCGTGCTCGACCAGTCGTTGCGGCCGGTCAGATCCACGAAGATCTTGTCGTCGAACGACAGCGAGGTGAGGGCGTAGAGACTGTGGATGCGGCGGGCCGTGGTAGTGCTGGTCAGCAGCGGGTTGCTGAGGCCGTTGGTGAGCTTGTACACGCCCGGAATCACGAGGCCGTCCACCACGCCGTCGGTGCCCCGGTAGCGGCGGTACATGGCGTTGCCGCCCATTGAAGCGCGCAGGTCGAAGTGCTGGCCCAACTGCTCATGGTAGGTCAGCAGGAAGTCGGTATTGGCCTCGTAGTTGCTGATATCCTGCTGCTTGAAGTAGCCCTTCTGGAAGTTGGCGGTGCTGTAGGGGCGACGCATTTCGCGGTTTTCCTGGCTCATGGCAATGCCCGAGCGCGCCAACAAGCTCAGTTTCGGCGTGAGGTCGTAGGTGGCCGAGAGGTTGCCCACGGTGGTCCGCGTCGTCACGGCGTTGGTCATCTCATAGGCAATCAGATACGGATTGTCGATGAACGTGCTGAACGGGTGCACCTGGTCTACCTGCTCAAGGCCGTTTTTCCAGATGGTGCGGTACGCGTCGAGCGGCACGTTGGGGTTCTGGAAAATCATGAAGTACGACAACGACTGGTTGTTGTAGCCGGTGGCGGGCAGGTTGTCGCTGGTGCGGTTCGTGAAGTTGACTTTGCCCGCCAGTTTCAGTTTGCTGGCAATGGTCTGGTTCACGCTCAGAGCTGCTGTGAGGCGTTCATAACCCGTGTTGGGCATAATCCACTCGTTTTTGGAGTGCGTCACAGAAGCGCGGGCCGAACTGGTTTCGTTGCCGCCTTCCAGCGCCACGCTGTTGGTGAGCGTGGAGCCCGTCCGGAAAAAGCCCTTGATGTTGTCCTTGTAGGGCACCCACGGCAGCCGCTCCGCCGACTGAGCCTGCGTTACGGGGTCGTACTGGTAGTACATCTGCCCATTGAACTTGGGGCCGAAGGCGCTGCTGGTGCCGCCCGTATTGGCGCCATCGGCGGAGGCACCGTAGGAGTAGTACATGTCGCCGGCCGCGTTGAACGAGCGGCCGGTGCCCTGGCCGTACTCATACTGGTACTCGGGCCACTGCAGCACGGTGTTCACGCTGTAGTTGCTGTTCACCGTCACGCCCAGGCCCTTCTTTTTGCGCGAGCCGGTTTTGGTGGTGATGATGAGGGCACCGTTGGCGGCACGACTACCATACAAAGCTGTAGCGCTGGCGCCCTTCAGTACCGTAATGCTGGCAATATCGTCGGGGTTGATGTCGGCAATGCCATTGCCGAAGTCCACGGGCACGTCGTTGCCGGAGCCGGCCCCGTAGGCACTTCCCACGCCGGAGCTGGTCAGGCCGCTGTTCATGGGCACGCCGTCCAGCACAATCAGAGCGTTGTTGCCGTTGGGGTTCAGGGAGTTGTCGCCACGCAGCGAAATACGGGTGGAGTTCACCGGACCCGAGCCTGACGAAATCAAATTTAGGCCCGCCACCTTGCCCGATAGGGCCTGCGAAAAGTTGTTCGGGCGGGCTTCCAGCAGGGCGTCGCCGCCAATTGTCTGAGTAGCGTAGCCCAGCGCCTTCTGCTCGCGCTTGATGCCCAGGGCCGTTACGACCACCTCATTCAACTGCTTGGCGTCGGGCGTGAGCCGCAGGTTGAGCTGGGTTTTGCCTTCCACCGGCACTTCCCGCGTCAGGAAGCCGATATAGGTCACGAGCAGCACTGCATCGGAAGGCGCGCTGATGGTGTAGGCCCCCTGTGCATCGGTGGAGGTGCCATTGGTGGTGCCTTTCACTACCACAGTGGCACCGGGCAGGGCCTGGCCCTGGTCGTCGGTTACGCTGCCCGAAATAGTTTGGGATTGTGCAAAGGCGCTGCTGCTCAGCAAAAGCACAGGGAGGCCCGTCGCACAGAGCCGGGAGGCTCGGGCTAAGTAGTTGTGAGGCATGGGCTTGGGTGGTTATTTCGACCACAAAACTATCTGCCTCCCATTATCAGAATATTACCGGAAGAATAAGCTATTGTATAGTTCACGGCATTGATGAGTGGCTGGAGAGAAAGCCCGAATCCGGTATGACGACGCTTCATCCGGCATATCCGACACTTCGGCAACTGCAAGTTTGCTGGCGGCTTAGCGGCGCGCACCTTTGAATCACTCAACCGCCACTAACCTCCTCCACATCATGAAAAAGACGCTCCTTCTGCTCGCTCTCGCCGCCTCCTTCGCCGCGCAAGCCCAGGCGCCAACTACCGCCGCTGCTCCCGCTGCCACCGCCGCTGCTCCCGCTGATGCCTACACCACCATGATGGCTGCCACCATCACGGAATTGATGAAATCCGGGGAAGTACCGCAACTCATGCAGGCCGATGCCAAGCTGGAGCGCGCCGCGGCCGTGGCCCCGCAGGACTGGCTGCCCCGCTACTACCAAGCGTATGCCCGCGTTATTGCCTGCTTCGTGACCAAGGAAGGGGATGAGGCCAAGGACAACTACCTCGACCAGGCCGATGCCGCGCTGGCCCAAGCCCGTAAGCTGCGCGGCGACGAGTCGGAGGTGAGTGTGCTACAGGCCTACATCTACCAGGCCCGCATCATGGTGTCGCCGATGACGCGCTTCATGGCCTACGGCGGCAAAGTAGAAGACGCCCTGACCCAGGCCCAGACCGCCAACCCCCAGAACCCCCGCGTGCTGCTATTGCGCGGCAACAACTTCTACTTTCGGCCCAAGATGGTAGGCGGCGGCCCCGATGTGGCCAAGCCTTTCTACGACCAGGCCAAAGTGAGCTTTGCGGCCTTCAAGCCCGCTTCGGCACTGGCACCTAACTGGGGCGAACGGCAGCTGCTGGGCCGTCTGAAACAGTACGAAACCGCTACTACCAGTGCGCAGTAACCGGCCCGCTCTGGCAATGGCCGCGCTGGTTCCGGCCGCCGCGGATGCTGCCGGTTTCTGCTTAGATTCGGGCCCTTCTTCCGCTATGAACGAACAGCATCCCGCGCTTCTGCCCCTGCACCGCCGTCCGAAAGAGCTGCTCCGGCTGCTAGGCATTCTGCTGCTGATAGCGGCGGTGATAAGTGTGACCATGGATCTGGCGGCCTGGGGCAATCTGCCGGATATGCTGCTCAATTTCATCATCACCTTTGCCTACACGGCCGGGCTGTGGCTGGTGAACGGCTACGCGGTAGAATGGCTCAACTCCCGCGCCGACTGGACGCGGCAGCCTGCGCGCCGCTTTCTGTTCACGCTGGCTGCCTCGCTGGTGGCCTCCATGGTGGTGATTCTGGTGGTGAACGGTACGTTTCATGTGCTGTATCTGCGCCAGCCGGTTCGGATGATATTTGCCGCCCGCATGTGGCCGCAGTATGCGTTTCCGCTGATTATAACGGGGGTTGTGTCGTTGTTTCTGCACAGCCGCTCATTCCTGCAGCACTGGCGCGAGGCGGCCATCCGGGCCGAACGGGTGGAAAAGGAAAACGCCGTGGCCCGCCTCGATTCGTTGCGCCGCCAGGTAGATCCGCACTTCCTGTTCAATTCCCTGAATGCCCTGACTTCGCTGGTAGAAGAAGACCCCAGCCGCGCCGTGCGCTTCATCCGGCAGCTCAGCCAGGTCTACCGCTACGTGCTCGATAGCCAGGAGCAGGAAGTGGTATCGGTGGCGGAGGAAATGCGCTTCGTGGAGTCGTATCTGTTTCTGCAAAGAACCCGGCTGGGCGAGGGGTTGAGCGTGGAGCTGAAGCTGCCTCCTGCGGCTGCGTTGGAAACACTGCTGGTGCCCCCGCTAGCCGTGCAACTACTGCTCGAAAACGCCCTCAAGCACAACGCCACATCCCAGCGCGACCCACTGCGCATCACGGTGGAACTGGATGCTGCCGCGCGCCGCCTCACAGTACGCAACACCTTGCGCTACCGCCGCGTGCCCGAAGGCGAATCGACGGGCCTTGGCCTGCAGAACCTGCAGGCACGCTATGCTTTTCTGACGAGTGAGTTGGTGGTAGTAGTCAAAACCGAAACCGAGTTCATCGTAACATTACCGCTGCTGGAGCTGGAATAGGTGCAAAGGCCTGCAGCGCCATGCTAAGCTGGCCGAAGCGGGAGTGCTGCTGCGGCCAGTTTACCCGTTGATTTCATTCTCTGGTTAGCAGTAACCAGTTGCCGATTACTATCCAACAAGCCTCTGCCTTTTTATGGCTCTCATTACCACGCAACCACTCCGTGCCCTCATCATCGAAGACGAACCACTGGCTGCCAACCGCTTGGCCGGACTCCTGAAAAAGCAGCCGCAGCCAGTAGAAGTAGTTGGTATGGCCGAATCGGTGGTGGAGGCGGAGGCACTGTTGCGGGCGTTGCAGCCCGCGCCCGACGTGTTGTTTCTGGACATTCATCTGGCCGATGGGCTGAGCTTCGAACTGTTCGAGCGACTCGAAATCCGCAGTCCGGTCATCTTCACTACGGCCTACGACAAGTATGCTCTGCGTGCGTTCAAAGTGAACAGTGTGGACTACCTGCTCAAGCCCATAGCCCCGGAAGAACTGACGGCGGCGCTAGCCAAGCTGCAGCGCCAGCGCGAAGCTGCCGCCCCGCAGTTTGATGCAGCCTTACTGGCGCGAGTACTGCAGCAGGCCCAACCGGCTAAAGAGTATAAGTCGCGGTTTGTAGTGCGGGTGGGCGAGCATCTGAAGGCCATTCCGGTGGAGCAGATAGCCTACTTCGCCAGCCTGGAAAAAGTGACGTTGCTGCATACCCGTGAGGGCCGCCGCTTTGTGGTGGACTACACGCTGGAGCAGCTGGAGCAGATGCTCGACCCTACGGAGTTCTTCCGCCTCAACCGCGCCTATCTGGCCCATGCAGAGGCCATCCACGACATCATCCACTACACTAATTCGCGCCTGCAAACTGTCCTCAAGCCCACCGCCCCCGACAACGACACCGTACTAGTCAGCCGCGAGAAAGTAGCCGCCTTCAAGGCCTGGCTGGACCGCTAAATTATGCTCGACTCGTTGATGGTGCGCCGGGTGGCGGCGGTAGTATCCGGGCTGGGGCACCCGTTGATACTGGTGCCGACGATGGTGGCTTTTGTGGCCGTGCGGCAGTGGCAGGGCGCGGCTTCCGGGTGGGCTATTGGCAGCGTGCTGCTGGTGGTAGTGCCCATCGGCTTGTGGAACCTGCGGCAGACGCGGCGCGGTACCTACACCAACTTCGACGTATCGGAGCGGAAGCAGCGCAACTCCTTTTATCCGGTGCTGCTGGCGTTGCTGGGGCTGGCCACGCTCGTGCTGTTCTGGCAGCAGCAAGCCGACGGCGGGTTCCGGTACGGCCTGCTGGCGGCGTGGGGACTTCTGCTGGCGTGCTACCTGCTAAATTTCTGGCTGAAAGTGTCGTTGCACGCGGCTATTTCCTTTTTCCTAGCCTGCGTGTTGCTACGCCTGGAACCCACCTGGGGCGCAACTGCTCTGGTGCTGGCTACCCTGATTGCCGCTTCGCGGCTTGTGCTGCGCCGACATACGCTGGCCGAGCTGGTAGTCGGCAGCGTGGTTGGCGGGGCAGCGGGTGGCGGGCTGATACGGTTTCTGTCCCAGAACTGAGAAATCCATAAGCCTTAGCCTTCCAGCCAGTTTTTTACCAGCGCTGCTTTCTCCCGGCTTACGACTACTTCTTCATTTGGGGTAGGGTGTAGTTCCAGCAGGAGCTTGCCGTTGAAGTGCGGGTGCAGGCGCTGCACGGCGGGTAGCTGCGCAATGAACTGGCGGTTGAGGCGGAAAAACTGACGCGGGTCGAGGAGGGTTTCCAGCTGTTCCAGCGTGTAGTCCACCACAAAGCGGCGGCCGTCGGTGGTGGCGAGGGTGGTAGTTTCGTGGCGGCTCTGAAACCAGGCAATTTGGGTTGCCTGCACAGGCAGCAGTTGCTCGCCACTGCGTACCAGAAAGCGGACCTTGTAGTGGTGGTCAGGGCGGGGTAGCGCATCCAACAGGCGTTCCAGACGATGCGTGGCGGTATCCGGCGGCGTTGTGGTTCCTGTGGGCGCTGGTACGCGCCATTCACGTAGTTTGGTGAGGGCTGCCTGCAATTCAGTCAGCTTCACGGGTTTCAACAGATAGTCGACGCTGTTGGCCTTAAAAGCCCGGATGGCATAAGCGTCGTAGGCAGTGGTGAAAATGACCGGACTGCGCACTACAGTCTGCTCGAACACCTCTAGGCTCAGGCCGTCAGCTAATTGAATGTCGCTGAGAATTAAGTCGGGGGCGGGGTTGGAATCCAGCCACTGCAGGGCCCCAGCCACGCTATCCAATACGGCCAGCATCTGCGCCTCGGGGGCAGCCTGGCGCAGCAGGCGCTGGAGCCGTTCGGCAGCTGGATATTCGTCTTCAAGCAGCAAAATAGTCATTCTGTCCAAAAGCAGGCAGGTGTAAAATAGTAGTTGTCAGAGGGGCGCAATCTATCTATTCTGCCACGATGCATTGATGCTACCGAGCTGGCAGTAGCGGCAACAGCACCCGGAACCAGCCGTCAGTAGTCGTCACGCTGACGGGCTGCGCCGCCTGCAACAGCTCGTACCGGTGGCGTACGTTGCGTAGGCCCGTGCCGGTACCCGGCGCGAGGCCAGCCAGACGGGGCCTCAGCGTATTCTCAACTACTAAGTAGCAGTCGGCTTCAGCTTGCAGGCGCAGTTCTAAGGGATGCTCCCGCGAGGCTACATTGTGCTTCAGAGCATTTTCCACGAGCAACTGCACGCTGAGTGGGGCCACATGGTGGGTCAGCAGGTAGTCCGGAATAGTGCGGGTCACGTGCAGATTGTCGCGGAAACGGGCTTTGTGCAAGGCCAGATAGGTATCGACAAATTGCAGTTCCTCACTAAGCGGCACAGTGGGTTTGTCGCGGGCCAGCAGTACGTAGCGGTACACATCGGCAAGCTGCTCCACGAATTGCTGGGCTGGCTCGTTTTCGGGCTCAATCAGGGCCGACAGCGTGTTGAGCGAGTTGAAGAGAAAGTGCGGGTCAAGCTGGCTTTGGAGGGCTTCGAGCTGGCTCTGTACGCCGGCACTTTGCAACTGTTCGGCACGGCGCACGTTCCGGGCCCATTGCTGAAACAGGTGCCAGCTTTCATAGATAAGCTGAATCACGACTGTAGGCACCATGTTCAGGCCAAACTCGAACAGATATGTGCCTGCCGTGAGGTGCCCGCCCTGCGACCAGGCCGCCAACAGCCCGATGCCGAGCGTAACAAGGGCCGTGATGGAGGTGTTGATGAGGGCCAGCCACCAAAGGCGCCGGGTGGTTTGCTCTACACTCGGAAAACGCCGGAGCAACGCCCGCCACAACGCCCGGCCCGCCAGCCAGAACGTAGCCGTAACCGCCGTTGAAGTCACCCAGGCGACCAAAAAATCCGTCACGGAGCGCACGTGTATCAGGCCCCGAGGCAGCAGTGCCAGCAGCGCCAGTACCGGGATGCCGATGAGCAGAAACCACCGGTCGTTCATGAAAGTGGTGGGGCGTAAGGCGGGTAGCGGCATGCAGCAGGATGTTAGCGCGGGAGTTTCTGCACGAAGCTAACTACCGCCTGCCGGAACGCCGCTGGCTGCTCCAGAAACGAATTGTGCTTGCCGGGCAGCGTCACGGTCTGCTGTTTCGGAAACCGGAATGTAGTGGGCGTAGCACCCGTCGTACGGTCATCTTGGCCTACAATGTTCAGTACCGGCATCATTAGCGTGGCTGTGGCCGGAACAAAATCCTGGCCGTAGTCGGGAAGCTTACCGCTGAATACCTGCGTGGCAAAATCCTGATTGGCAGCCACCGCGCGACTAACACGGCCGGCGCGGGCAGCCATAGAATCGGCGGAAAACTGCAGCTTCCAAGCCAATCTTTGCTGCTGTAAAGCCCCCATCACCATCCCTACGCGCTGCATCATGGGCACGCTGGGGCTAGGCTGTGCGGCGGCCGGCAGCAGGGAATTGCCGTAGTGCAGCATGCTTTCCAGCGAAGCCGGCGGATTCAGCACGGCATTCACCAGTACCAGCGCCTGTACCCGTTGCGGGTACTGAGTGGCATAGGCCGTGGCAATAGTGCCGCCGAACGAATGCGCCATTACCACCCACTTTTCCAGCCCAAGGTGCTGCCGCAACTCTTCCAGATCCTGCACCATGCGCGCCATGGAGTAGTGCTGGCGGGAAGAGCTGGCCGAGCGGCCACTGCCGCGCTGGTCGAAGTAGATCAGGCGGAGCTGGTCTTCGAGGCGGTTGCCGCCCAGCTTCTCAAACGAGTAGCTGCCCGCGCCCGGTCCGCCGTGCACAAACACGCAGGGGGTGCCTTGGCCCGCTACCCGCACATATAGTTGCACCGAGTCGGAGGTGAGCAGGGTAGTGGGGCCGTTGGTAAGCTTGCCGGTTGCTTGCTGGGCGTGGCTGAGAGAAACGGTAAGCAGGAACAGACCCAGTAGGATTGTGCGGAAGGAATAGTGAAAGGCAGCCATTCGTAGGGGAGAATGAAGAAAGAGAGAATAGGAGAGGAGCCGGGTGAGGCACACCTACACGCACCGGGCGCACCGGTTACCTGCAGCCTCTGGTTGTAGGGGCAGTGCTTACTCAGCCGTAAGAAAATCAGGCGCTATAGCTGTAGCAGTGGCACGCCGCGCATAGCCTGCTGAAATAATACCACTACTAAGCCAGTGTAGGCAGCAGCGCCCAGCCAGGTCAGGAGCACGGCGCGGCGCGGCAGCCGGCTGCTTAGCCACCAGCCCAGCAGCGGCACCACCTGCAGACTGTGCAGGCCCAGAAAATGGGCAATGCGCAAGTCGCCGGCGCGGGTGCTCCAGCCGATGCCGGGCAGGCCGGCGCCACCATCCGGTGCGCCCACCGTGTGCTGGTTCAGATGAATCATCATACCGCCCAGAATACTGCCTGCCAGAAACAGCAGCAGACCCAGACGCACGCCCCAGACGTAGCCGGCCGGGCCGTGGGGCCGGTGCCGCCATACCAGATACACGGCCCAGACGGTCAGCAGCGTGTTCAGCATAATCATCACGCCCATCACCTGAAACAGGGTGGCATCGAAGGTACTGGCGATGTTGAAGTGTGACGTAGTGCCGCGGGCTGCCTGCACGAAAATGCACGCTTGCTCGGCCAGCATGCTCAGGGCCACTCCCCAACTCAGCACACGTACCGAGCGTTGCGCTTGCGCCGGCAGGTCGGCCAGCAACCAGCCTAGTGTCCAGACAAAGGCTATAATGGACAGGCAGAACTTGATGGGCTTAATCCAGACGAGGCTGCCGGTTACTACCCGTGTATCGAGCGGGAGCAGTACCAGCGCTACCGCCAGCAGCCCCACGTTCAGCCAGCCGGCCCAGCTAAGCACCGGATTCGCGCGGTGCAGTGTGCGCAGCCAGGCCGCGACGTTGGAAACTAGGGAAGTAGTGCTGCCAGCCGCTGCGGTGGCGGGGGAGGCAGTGGTTTTCAGGGAGAGGGAAGCAGCAGACATGGCGCAGAAAGGCTAAAGGACAGCAGCAGAAACCGAAGCGGCAGACACAGAGGCAGCGCGCGGATAGAAGCGCCGCACCAAGGCGTAGAGCAGTAGCCCTACCGGCCCAAACAGAAACGTAAGCAGCAAGCACGGCACCAGCAGTAGATGGGGCACGCCACGCCGCCGCGCATCCAGGCTTTCCCAGATGCCCATACCCAAATCGAAGCACAGATAATGTACCCAGCCGGCCAGCAAGGCCCACGGGCTGCGGAACAGCGCCGCTACCTGCTGCAGCGAACTGAACCCACCTTCTGACGCGTGCGGCCCCAGGTAGTGGCTCCCAATCAGAAGCGCGTAGGCCGCGGCCAGCACCAGTGGTAATGCCCCGCTCAGCACTAGCCGCCGCGTGAAGCTCCAGCGTGGGGCCAGTACCAGCAGCGCCCAGCCCAGCATGGCAACCGGGTTAGCCAGCGAAAATAAAAAGTCGGGAGTGAGCAGCATAGTAGTGAGTCTGGATGACAATTCTAAAGTACAAAGTGCCCGGCCTAAAGTCAGCGGCAAAAGCGGTGAACCGTCACCAGCGCTAGGGTGAACCGGAAGGCTGGATCAGTGAACCGGATGCCCGTTCGGCGGTTAGTAAAGCCAGCTTCAGTAACTCCGGCCCGATTCGGCCGTACCTTTGCCCCGTGGAAGAGTCAAGTTCGCCTATCCGATGGCCCGTAGTGGGCGCGCTCAGCCTGGTGTTGCTGGCCGGCTCCGCTGCTGCCCACCCCCTCACGGCTCCTTCCGCTCCCGATGATGACAGCGTAACTGTGCGCCAGCCGCACCGCCGCCCGGTGTTTCAGCTGGATATCCGCAACTCCATCATCAACCATCAACTGGTAACGGTACCGGGCCTGAAGCTGGGCATTGAATGGCGCGGCCGGCTCCGCACGGGGCTTGGGGTGTACCTGCTTAGCAACGGTATTCCCTCGCGGCAGCCTATCCCGTCGGAGCTGCCGGCTGCTACTACCTCGGAGCTGCGGCTGCGCTATGTGGCCGGCTATGGCGAGTATGTGGTACTAGGTAATCCGCGCTGGGAAATTGCCAGCCAGCTCCAAATTGGGGTGGGCAAAACCTACGCCCGCTATGCGCTGCCTGATGGCAGCCTCGTTCGTTCACCCAAACGAATTATCTGGCTGGTTGAGCCTTCCCTAACGGCCCAAATGCGGGTCTACCGTTGGCTGGCCCTGGGCACCGGCGTGGGCTGGCGCCAGCCGGTATTTATCAACCGATTTACCCAGCGCGAACTGAACGGGCCCGTGTTTTACGGCCGCGTCAAGCTTTCCCTCGGCGACGTGTATAAGGTAATGCGAGGCCGGCAGCGCCTGTTCACGCAGCAGGGGCTGCGCCGTGCTGACTGGTAACGCACCCTGTCGCCTACACTACCTACGTGTTTAGCGCTACCAACTTCCAACTGCAAAAAGCCCCCATTCCGCTGACCGAAATGGGGGGTTTTGCTGGTGAAAATTTCCCGGAAGTGTGCTTAGGGCTTGCTTACGTTTACACCCTGTGAGGAACGCAGGCGGCGCAGCATGAAGAACTGCTCCTTGTTGCGCAAGTTGCCCTGCGCCACATCACCGTACACCTGCACTACGTCCCAGCCCAGGGAGCCCATATAGTTGAGGGCGCTGATGTGGGTGGCAAATACCTGCAACTTGCCCGCTTCCAGCTTGGAGAGGGAGCCGCCGCCCAGCTTCTCGGGGCCAAAACCGAAGTCCACGAATACGTCACCGCTTTTCAGATGTAGCTCGCAGTATTCGTAACGGGCAACAGTTGGGGCGTTTTGGGCGTGCAGGGCAGGTGCCGTCAGAAGCAGAGTCAGCAGCAACAAGCAAGCAGAAAGGTGTTTCATGTAGAAGGTGGTTGTGAGGAGAGCGAAAAGTGTGCGTCATCCTGAGCGCGCTCAGGATGACGCACGGCATATCAGCTAGTTGTAGTTTGGCAGCAGACGGTATTTGCGACCGTAATCCAGCATTTGCTTAGCAAAGTCGGTGGGGTATTCCACCTTCACGTCCACGATTTTGCCGTCCTGCTCCACCGGCACCAAGCGCGGCTGAATGAAGCCAGCATAGGGCGCTATGTTGAGCGTGGCGTAGCGAGCCAGCACTTCCTTGTGCAGCACAGGGTCTACTTTCACGCCGTAGGTTTCGATGAGGGCTTTGCCGGCGGCGTAGTCGCCTTCACTCGTGATGCGCTGCAACTCGCGCAGCAACTGCCCAAACAGGCCACGTAGCTTCTCATAGTCGTTCACGCGGAAGTAGGTTTTGCCGTCGCGCATCACCTTCTCCACCACTTTCTCCTGCTTGCCTTTCTCAAACACCCATTTGGCCACCATCTGGCGGTTGCGCATGTGGGCTTCCTCCACGGTTTCGCCCAGCTGCAGCCGCACAAGCTGGGTCATCAGGCCGTTGCGGATGTAGTTGTCGTACTCGGCTTTGGCTACATCAGCCGAAGGCACCACGCCCAATTGCTGAAGTTTGGCATCGGGTAGGTAGTAAAGGGCCACGAGGTCAGCGCGGGCTTCTTCCAGCGCCGAAGCGTAGCTTTTCAGGGTTTCCTTGGGTGTGCCTACGCCTTTGTTGATCTGGCCCGAAGCATGCCCGATTACTTCGTGCATATCCGTGTGGAGCTTGCCGGCCAGGCCCGCATACTGCCGGGCGCGCTGCTTCTCAGCTTCGTCGTAAGCAAACTCGTCGAGCATGCCACCAGCATCGGCCGCGCCGTAAGCATCCACAATGTTGCCCAGGTTTACCGACTTCGAGCCGTGCTCTTTGCGAATCCAGGTGGCGTTGGGCAGGTTGATGCCGATGGGCGTGCTGGGCGCGGCATCACCGGCTTCTACTACCGTCGTAATCACCTTAGCCGTGATGCCCACCACGTTTTTCTTTTTGTGCTCAGACTTGATCGGCGAATTGTCCTCGAACCACTGGGCCTCGTCGCCGATGGCACTGATGCGCTTCGTCGCCTCCAGATCCTTGAACGACACCACCGACTCGTAGGAGGCCCGGTAGCCGAGCGGGTCGCCGTACACTTCGATGAAGCCGTTCACCACATCCGTTAGCGACTTGGTATCGTGCACCCAGGCTATGTTGTACTCGTCCCACTTCTTCAGGTCGCCGGACTGGTAGTATTCCACCAGCTTCTGCAGCGCCAGCTTCTGTTCAGGATTTTCGGCTACGTCGGTAGCTTTTTTGAGCCAGAACACTATCTGCTTCAGGGAGCGGCTGTACATGCCTTCTACGCGCCACACCCGCTCCTGCACCACGCCCTGCTTGTCCTTCACCAGCTTCGAGTTGAGGCCGTAGGAAATGGGCTGCGGGTCTTTCTGGTTGATTTTCTTCTTGTAGTACGCCTCAGCTTCGGCCTGGCTCACGCCTTCGTAGAAGTTCATGGCCGACGTCTTTAGCAGGTCCTTACCGGCCTCTTGGTTTACGCGCTTGGCCGCCACGTTCGGGTCGAACAGGATAGGCGTCATCGAGGCCACAAACTGGTTTACCGACTCGCCTTTTTCCAGCGGCAGCAGCTTGGAGTCGGTGGCAAAAATCAACTCCTTGAAGTAGGCCGGCGTGCATTCCGGCACAAACTTGCGGGTGCTGTAGTGGTGATGAATGCCGTTGCTAAACCACACTCGCTTGGTGTAGGTGGCAAAGCCGTTGGCGTGGGCAATCTGCTGCTGGTTAGTGCTGGCCGTGCGGCGCTCTTCGTTAGCGGCCCACACCGCTTCCAGCGTACGTAGCACGCGCAGGTTGTGCTTGTAATTCTGGTCGTAGATGATGTCGCGTCCGCTCAGTGCCGCCTCGTAGAGGTAATAGAGCAGCTCTTTCTGCTGCGCGCTCAGGGCCTCGAATCCGGGCACCTGGTAGCGCAGAATGCGCAAATCAGCAAACTGCTCGCTCACCACCTCAAACGGCGGCGTGGTGGGGGTAGACGCTGCTGGTGCCGGCTCTGCCGCTACGGCCGTAGCCAGCTGACTTGCAGCCTCCGTAGTGGCCGTGCTGACGGCAGTGGTGGGGGTAGTAGTGGTGCTGGAAGTGCTGGCACAGCCGCCGCCAAGCTGAGAAGCCAGCAGCAGCGCCGCCACAGAAATACGGGTACGCTTCATGGAAAACAGGCAGAAAAGGAACAGCCGCAAAGCAACGGAATATTTCCCGATGTATAGGTGGAAATTGTACTATAGGTGGGCTTGTGGCTTTTGTGGAGTAATACAAATGAGTACACACTCCAATAACCAGCCTTCCACCTGACCTGCTGCCTGCTACCGGCCGCCGGTGCTGGGGGCGGCTGTGAGGCTACGCACCGTGTTCAGCCTGTCAAGCTTTCCGGAAGCCGTGGTACGAAACTGGGGCACGTACACAAAGTCACGGGGCACTTCGTATTTGCTGAGCCGCTGGCTGAGCAGGGTGCGCAGGTGTTCCTGCTGGGCGTGGGTCAGCTTGGTGCCTTCTAAAAACGCCGTCACCTGCTCGCCAAGGCGGACATCGGGGCGGCCGGCCACAAAGGCCCGGCGGCCCTGGCCTAGTTCGGTGAGGGCCACTTCCAGCACCTGTTCCACTTTCTCGGCTTGCACCTTCACGCCGCCGCTGTTTATCACGAAGTCGGCGCGGCCCAGCCACTCAAACGTGTGCGCATCGAGCAATTGTATCCGGTCGTTGGTGGTGATAAGCTGGTTGTCGGTCACGTCGGCGCGCACTGTCAGGCAGCCGCGGGCGTCCTGTGCTACCTCTATGCCGGGCAGCACGTGGTAGGTAGTTTGCACATCGGGGCCATTGAGGCGGCGCAGGGCAATGTGCGAGGCAGTTTCGGTCATGCCGTAGGTGAGGTACACCGGCACCTTCAGCTTCTGAATTTCCTTCTCTAGGCTTTTCTCCACAGCCGCGCCACCCACCAGAATGCCTTTCATGCGGTTGAGGCGCGGCGCGTGGCCAGCCTCCAGCACTGCGCGCAGCTGCAGCGGTACAAAAGAGGCAAAATCGAACTCTGCGCCCTGCGGCAATAACGCCAGCGGATCGGCGTGCGGCTCCACAATAGTCAAGTGCATGTTCCGCTCGAAACCGCGCACCAGCATCATAATGCCGCCTACATACTCGCAGTTCAGGCACACCAGCATCCGGTCGCCGGGGCCCAAGTCGAAGTAGTCGCCGGTGCGGCGGGCCGACGCTGTCAGCTGCTGCCGCTTCATCGTAAGCGACTGGGGCTGGCCTGTGGAGCCGGAAGTGCGCAGCCCAAACTCCAGAGTGCCATTGAGCCACTGCCGGCAAAAGTCGAGGACGCGGGCCTCATAGCCGTTGAGGTCTTTGGGAGCCTGCGCGGGATACTTCTGGATATCGGCGTAGCGGAATTCGCGGCCATTAAGCAGCAGGGAGTCGGGCAGGGTAGGAGTATGGAGAGCAGCAGCCATGGAAAGGAGCGAAAAGCGGAGGCGTAAAGATTTTCAGAAACAACCACATCCGCATACGAAGCTCCCACCCAAATGGCAGGAAAATCAGCTATGGCTTGACATTGAGAGGATTAAAGCCGTAACTTAACCTTGTCCACCAAGCCTCAACCGCCATGACTACTCCCGTCGCCAGCCCTTTTGCCTTGGTCCGCACCTTCGTCTTTCGGCGCTACCTCACGCTGCGCCGCCATATTGCCACGCCCGCCGTTGATCTGGCTGCCAAAGCGGCCCGCCGCGCCCGCAAGCTGCGGAAGAAAGAAGCCAAGGATGAAAGGTTGCGCAACTTCTTCGGCTGGTGTGCCGGCTGCGAGGCCTATGGCTCCATATTCTAACGAACCTGCTAGCAACAGAAAGCGCCATTCCTGAATAGGAGTGGCGCTTTCTGTTGCTAGCAGGTTCGGTGAACAAGCCCTTACGCCGTTGCTGCAATGACTGTCATCCCCGTTACGATGCTCATGTAGTAGTTCGCACAGTGTACGGTTGTCAGCAGCAGCAATGCGTGGTTGTCAAAGGCATCAAACTCAGCGGTAGCCGAAAGACTATAGTCGTGGTTGATGTTGCTCCACTTGAAGTCGGGCTGAATGGTCAACATTTCTTGGCCGTCCTTATCCTGGAGGATATACGTGTTTTTAAACAGGCTTTTCTGTTTAAAAATGAAAGCTTTTCGGTGAATTCTTGACTTGATAAGAATATTGCCGCCCCAGTTCATTCTGAAGTTCAGGACGACAGTATCATGAGCTTTTACCTCGATTGTGGTTCCCCAAGCACCACGAGGCGCAATTTGAAAAGTGGAACCGTCTGCGAGTGTGATGACGGCTTTAAACGAAAACCACTCGGTATACTGCAAGGTCCCCAATACCAGCTCATCGGCCACCAGCTGGAAGTCCCGTTTTCCGCTAGCTGTTACCTTATATGCTGCCATAGTATTCATACATCAGGGTGCCAAAACAGTACAAGATGGCCTCGCTTTATCGGGTGCGTTCCGGCTTTGGCAGGAGTTGAAAATATGTGGCTCGAAATCGGTTGTTCACCACTTCGCCCTGCACCTCCGCCTTGCGGATGGCATTGCAGAACCCATCAGTGGCATGGGCGTCGCCGTGCGAGTCGATAGTAGTCCCGTCCACGAAGTAGGCCTTGCCATCCAGCCGTACCGCCAGGTCGCAGCCCTTACCGGGCAGTCCGAGGCGGCACTGCCCACAGCCCGCCTCCGCCAGCAGCACTGGTTTGGCCGAATCGGGTGCAGGCGCGCTAGCAACTGGTTGGGTAGATTGAGCCTGTACGGTAGCCGCCGTAGGCAAGCTAAGCAGAAGCAGCATCCACAAAGATTTCATAGCCAGAGGAGTTGAGCGTTGGTCAAGCGAAGATAGGTACGCGTGGATAAGCTAGGTAAAAAAACTGCCCGCCCGCAAGCGGGCAGGCAGCAATCCGGCAACTGCTAACTGCAGTGGCTCATGGGAACTTGGGGTACTTCGAGAAGTCGGGCTTGCGCTTCTCGATGAAGGCGTTTTTGCCTTCTTTGGCTTCCTCCGAAAGGTAGTAGAGCAAGGTGGCGTTGCCAGCCAGTTCCTGAATACCGGCCTGGCCGTCCAACTCCGCGTTGAAGCTGGATTTTAGCATGCGCAGGGCCAAGGGGCTTTTCTCCAGAATCTTGTGGCACCAGGCCACCGTGGTTTCCTCCAGCTTGTCGAGGGGCACTACCTTGTTCACTAGACCCATGTCGAGGGCTTCCTGGGCGTCGTACTGGTCGCAGAGGAACCAGATTTCGCGGGCCTTCTTCTGGCCTACCACGCGGGCCAAGTAGGAGGCGCCAAAGCCACCGTCAAACGAGCCCACGTTCGGGCCAGTCTGGCCGAAACGGGCGTTATCGGCGGCAATACTCAAGTCGCAGACCACGTGCAGCACGTGCCCGCCACCAATGGCCCAGCCAGCCACCATGGCTACCACCGGCTTCGGGATGGAGCGAATCATTTTCTGCAGATCCAGCACGTTCAGGCGCGGCACGGTGTCCTCGCCGATGTAGCCGCCGTGGCCACGCACGCTCTGGTCGCCGCCCGAGCAGAAGGCTTTGCCGCCTTCGCCAGTGAGAATGATGACGCCGATATCCGTGCGGTTGCGGCAGATATCCATGGCTTCAATCATCTCCTGCACCGTGAGCGGGGTGAAGGCATTGTGCACCTGCGGGCGGTTGATACTGATTTTGGCGATACCGCCAGCCTGCGTGAAGAGAATTTCGCGGAACTCCTTGATAGGGGTCCAGGTAAGTTGTTCGGCCATAAGGAAAGAGGAAAAGAGAAACAAAAATACCTGTCATCCTGAGCCTGCGAAGGACCTGATTATGTCACTGCGAGTCGTTGTGACGATACTCGTGGGAAGTGCATAAGGTCCTTCGCAGGCTCAGGATGACAACGGCATGGTATTACGCAAAAGATGACTTTACCGCGGCGCGGTACTGTTCGAAAAACTCGGCGTTGGTCTTGCTGTCGGTGGTGATTTCGAGCAGACTGGCGCCGGATTCGGGTGCAAAGAAAACGGGTAGCACCGATTCCAGCTCCGCGAAGCTCTGAGCTGTGAGGTAGCGCAGGTTGAAATCCCGCGCCGTATTGGCGGCCGTAAGTGGCTGGCGCGTCTCGAAAAACTCCTCCAGCTCCGGTTGCTGGCGCGGTCCGTCAATGAGACGGAAAATGCCACCGGCGTGGTTGTTGAGCAGAATCACGCGCAGGTTGGGCGTGGCGTAGTTGTGCCAGAAGGCATTCCGGTCATAAAAGAAAGCCACGTCGCCGGTCAGCAGGACCACCGGCCGGCCGGGTTGAGCTAGTGCCGCCCCTACAGCCGTACTCGTGCACCCATCAATGCCACTGGTGCCGCGGTTAGCAAATACCTCCACGAAGCGGCCGGCCGGCACCCCCAGAATATTGGCGTAGCGCACAGCCATGCTGTTGGCCAGGTGCAGCGCCGTACGGTCAGGAAGCTGCTGCAGGGCGTGGTAAATGGCCGTAAATTCGTTGAAGGGCTGTTTTGGCGCCCGCATAAAGTCCTGCAGAAACCCGGTAGCCCAGTTCTCGGCCGCCAGCCAGGGCTTGAGATAAGCCGCTTTGGCCAAAGCCTCAGTGTCGCTGAGCTGCCCGCCGCTGCCGGGCCACACCAGCCGCGGCGTTCCGGCCGGAGCAGCGGGTCGGGCTACGCGCGTGGCGTCCTGCGCGGCCGTGTGGTTGGGTGTGGTCGTGTAAGAAGCTGAACCGGTAGAAGTGGTGGTCCCGCTAGGAATCGAACCTGGATCTGAGGACTTTGAGCCTATTATACTCTCCGTTGTGCCAGGCATCTCCGTTAGCGCGGCGAAAAAGTCTGCTGGCTCCATGCGCACCACTTTCGTGAGCGACTGAAACGTGTCGGCTACGGGGCCGGCTGATTGAATGTGCCAATGCTGAGCCGGCCGGGCGTTGCGCAGATACAGCTTGAGGGCTTTGGAGATGAGCGACTGGCCGAAGGTGATGAGCAGCTCCGGTTTCAGGGCTTCCTTCAGGCCCGGCTCCGGCACCGCCATAAACACGTCCTGGCGGCCCAGCGGGCGCAGACGCTGGTCGTAGTCGGGCGCGGCAGGCAGGTGCAGATTCGCAATCAGGTCGCCCACTACCGGCACCTGGAAGGCGGCGGCAAAGCGGTGCAAAGCCAGCAGCAGCTCCGTATCGGCCGGGTGCTGGCCGGCTACCAGCAGCACGCGGCTGGTACTCCGGATAGCGTCGCGCAGCTCGGCCAGCGCGGTGGCTGGCAGCTGCGGCCGCCCGGGCAGCTCGCGCGTCACCTTCACCGCTTCAAACCGCAGCTCCTCGCCGGGTTTAGGGTAGAACGGCTCCCTCAGCGGCACGTTAATCTGCACCGGTCCGGCCGGAAACTGCTCAGCCAGCCCAATGGCCTCCGACACAATGCGCGCGGCATGCCACTGCGCATCTGCATGAGACGTGTCGGCCGGAAACTGGAACGAGCCTTTGGCGTGGGCTCCGTACAAATCAGCCTGCCGGATGGTCTGGCCATCAAGCTGATCTACCCACTCCGGGGGCCGGTCGGCAGTGAAAACTATCAGCGGAATCTGCTGGAAGTAGGCTTCGGCCACGGCCGGCGCGTAGTTCAGCCCAGCCGTGCCGGAAGTGCACACTAGCGCTACTGCCCGCCGTTGTGCCTGCGCCAGCCCCAGCCCGATGAAGGCCGCGGCCCGCTCATCTGGCACCGTGCGCACCTGTATGCTTGGGTGGCGCGCAAACGCAATGGTGAGCGGCGCGCACCGGGAGCCGGGCGAAAGCACCACGTCCGTGATACCCAGCTGGGCGCAGATTTCGGGGATGTTGTGGATGGCTTGCAGCGACATAGGAACAGATAACCGGCGGAAGAGAAAAAAGTAACTGCCTTATCAACCCCGATGGCAGCACTTGACCACGTTGAAAACAACCTTAACTACTCATGCAGAATAGCCCCGGCCGTGCGCAACTTCAACTCCGTTTCCTGCCACTCGCGGGCAGGGTCGGAGTCTATAGTGAGGCCGGTGCCGGCGTAGAGAATGGCCTCGGTAGGACGTAGCTGGAAGCACCGCAAATTCACGAAAAGGTGAGCCGCGCCGGGTTGCGGCAGGTTTACAGGGCCCAGAAAGCCGCTGTAATACGCTCGGTCGTAGCCTTCGTGCTTCTCGATAAAGTCCAGGGCTGCCTGCCGGGGCATGCCGCCCACGGCAGACGTCGGATGCAGGAGCCGCAGCATATCGGTGCCGAGCGTGGGAAACGGTACCTTGCGCAGGTCCACCATAAAATCGGTGCGTAGATGCAGCACCTCGCCGGCCGCCACCGTGCGCGGCCCGGTTTCCTGGTAGTCGCGCAGGCGCAACTGCTTGAAGCAGCTCACCACGTAGCGTGCCACTAGGGCCTGCTCCTCAATTTCCTTCTGCCGCCAGATGGCTTCACTGGGTTTGTGGCCCGGTTGCAGCGGCTGCGTGCCGGCCAGCGCCATCGTGCAGAATTTGCCATCCTGCGTTACCTGGGCCAGTATTTCGGGGGTAGCGCCGAGCCACGTACCGGCGCCGGGTGCACTCACCAGAGAGCAGAAGGCGGTAGGATAGCGGCGGGTCAGCTCCAGGAAGGCGTTCAGGGCATCGAAGTGAGGCGGCAGCGGCTGGCTGGCGGCCCGGCTGCTTACCACTTTCAGCACTTCACCGTTTTCTATGGCCTCCACGCTGCGCCGCACCAGCGCAGCATATTCTTCCTGCGGTGCCATGTGCGGTACCGGCTGCGGACTGATATGCCAGGGAAGGGACGGATTATACTGCTGAGCAGAAAAAGAGTTTGGATTGAGCCACTCCAGCAGCGCGGGCGCCAAGGTGTCGGCTCCTTCCGCGTCCTCGTTCACCTCCAGCAGTTCTAGGTGTTCTGTATTGAACACCACATCGGCCGGTAGGAAAAGGGCGGGGTTATGGTCGGTGTCGCGGAAGGGGAAGAAGGCGAAACCGGCCGGCGCGGTAGGCTCCAGGGCCGGCGTCAATCCAATGAGAGCAGCCTCCGCCGAAAAGCTCAAACACAGTTGCACTGCCTCAGCATTCGGCAGGCGCCACAGGGCTACGGGCAACCCGTGCTGCAGCGCAAACGCCACCAGTTGCCGTAGCCGCTCCGGTGCAGAGCTCGTGCCGGGCCAGGTCAGGCGGCTTCTCATGCCTGAGGCTGGGCCGCAGGTGGCAAATCGATGACGGCCATGGTGATCCGGCTTACACAGACCAGCACGCCCGTTTCCTCGTGCGTAATCCGGATTTCCCAGACCTGCGTGCTGCGCCCCACATGTAGCGCCGTAGCGCGGCCCACCACATAGCCCGAATGCACGCCTTTGAGGTGGTTGGCATTGATTTCCAGCCCCACGCAAGCCTTCTTCCGTATATCCACCTGCAGTTGAGCTCCGATGCTGCCCAGGGTTTCGGCCAGGGCCACCGAGGCGCCACCGTGCAGCAGGCCCATGGGCTGGTGGGTGCGGTGGTCAACAGGCATGCGGCCGGTCAGCGTCCGCTCACCTACTTCCGTCAGCTCTATACCCAGGTGCTCGCCCAGCGTATTGCGGCACCAGGCATTGAGCTGGGCCAGATCAGGAGAAAGGCGTTCGGTGTCCATTGGCAGAGAAAAAGATGTCGAATCAGGGATTTGGGGGGTGAGAAACTACTTTTGCCCCCAAACCAGCAAAGCTAGCGGGAAAGTGAGCGTCAAAAAAATATACCTTATCCGGCACGGCCAAACCGATTTCAACGTGCGCGGCATCGTGCAGGGCAGCGGCGTTGATTCGAGCCTGAACGAAGCAGGTCGCCGGCAGGCGGCGCGTTTTCACGCGGCCTATGCGCACCTGCCATTCGACAAAGTTTACACCTCGGCGCTACGCCGTACCCACGAGTCGGTGCAAGGGTTTCTGGATATGGGCCTGCCGCACGAGCAGCATACAGCCCTGAACGAAATCAGCTGGGGCGTGCGTGAAGGAACGCGCATCACACCTGAAGAAGACGCCGAATACCAAGGCGTGCTAGACCAGTGGGGCGCCGGCCAGACCCACGCCCGCCTTACTGGTGGCGAGAGTCCCGACGAAGTAGCTGCCCGCCAGCGCCCGTTCATTGAGTTGCTGAAAGCGCGGCCCGAAGAAGAAACGGTGCTGGTGTGTATGCACGGCCGCGCCATGCGGGTGCTGCTCTGCCAGCTGCTCAACTACCCGCTGCACCACATGGACTCATTTGAGCACCGCAACTTATGCCTGTATCGGCTGCATTATTCAGGTGGCATGTTCACGGTGAGTAGTTTTCTGGATGTGGCGCACCTGCAGGAAACAACCGCGTGACAGGGAAGCTGGCGGCATAGTGAAAGAGCTTGCCGACCCCCATGCAGGCGCCTCAAACAGGCCCGAAGCAAGCGGGCCCTGCGGGTGGGCTGACCAGTGAAAAAGCAGTTTAAACCCGTGCAGGCGAAAATTCGCTTAGTCGAAGGTCTTTCCGGAACACAGAGTTTCGTTTGCACCCCCGGATTTTCGGGCTAATTTTGACCCCACTCAATTCAACCGCAGACGCAGATGGCCGAAATCATAAAAATGCCCAAAATGAGCGACACGATGACCGAGGGGGTCATTGCTTCGTGGCTCAAAAAAGTAGGCGACAAAGTGAAATCCGGGGACATTCTGGCCGAAGTCGAAACGGACAAGGCTACGATGGAACTCGAAAACTACGAGGACGGCACCTTGCTTCATATCGGTCCGAAAGAAGGTGATGCCGTGCCTGTAGACGGTGTGCTGGCCATTGTAGGCCAGGAAGGCGAAGATATTTCTGCTTTGCTCAGCGGCAATGGGGCGGCTCCCGCGGCAGCTGCCCCAGCACCTGAAGCCCCGGCTCCTGAAGCTCCAAAAGCCGAAGAGCCTAAAGCGGAAGCCCCGGCTCCAGCTCCTGCTGCCCCAGCCGCTGCTCCTGCAGCCGCTCCAGTGGCGCCTGCAGCTAGCAATGGCAAAAAAGCCACCGTTATCCGGATGCCCAAAATGAGCGACACGATGACGGAAGGTACTATTGCTTCCTGGCTCAAGAAGGTAGGCGACAAAGTGAAATCAGGGGACATTCTGGCCGAAGTCGAAACCGACAAAGCCACGATGGAACTCGAAAACTACGAGGATGGTACGTTGCTCTACATTGGCCCCAAGGATGGAGAGTCGGTAGTAGTAGACGGTATCTTGGCTATTATCGGTGAAGAAGGAGCCGACGTGCAGGCCCTATTGGGTGGTCAGTCAGGCGGCAGTGCTGCACCGGCTGCTGCCGAGGCCCCCGCGCCAGAAGCAGCTCCAGCTGAGGCTGCTCCAGCTCCAACTGCTGCAGCACCTGTTCCGGCGCCAGCGGCGGCCGCTCCTGCGGCATCGGCTACGGTGGTTGCGCCGGCTCCTGCTGGCACCCGCATCCTCGCCTCACCGCTGGCCAAAAGCATTGCCAAAGACAAGGGCATCGACCTGAGCAACGTAAAAGGCTCCGGTGAAAACGGCCGTATTGTATCCCGCGACCTGGAAACGGCCCAGCCTGCTGCAGCTCCTGCTGCTCAGCCGGCCGCTGCTCCCGCTGCGGCCCCGGCTCCTGCTGAAGCACCCAAAGCCGAAGCTACACCTGCCCCGGCTGCTACTCCGGCCCCAGCTGCCGCCGAGGGCACCTACACCGACACTCCTGTGTCGCAGATGCGCAAGGTTATTGCCCGCCGGCTGTCGGAAAGCCTCTTCACGGCTCCTCATTTCTATCTGACGATGGAAATTCTGATGGACCGCTCGATGGAAGTGCGTACCCAGCTCAATGCTCTGTCGCCGGTGAAGCTCAGCTTCAACGACTTGGTTATCAAAGCGGCAGCTGTGGCTCTGAAGCAGCATCCTGCTGTAAACTCGTCGTGGCTCGGCGACAAAATCCGCCAGAACAAGGTGGTGAATATCGGGGTAGCCGTGGCCGTGGACGAAGGGCTGCTGGTGCCTGTAGTGCGCAACGCCGACGGCAAAGGCCTCTCCACTATTGCTACTGAGGTGAAGGAACTGGCCGGCAAAGCCAAGAGCAAGAAGCTGCAACCCGCCGAGTGGGAGGGAAGCACCTTCACCATTTCCAACTTGGGTATGTTTGGCATTGAGGAATTCACGGCCATCATCAACCCACCGGATGCCTGCATCCTGGCTGTGGGCGGCATCAAGCAGACGGCCGTCGTGAAAGACGGACAGTTGGCCATCGGCAACGTTATGAAAGTAACCCTCTCCTGTGACCACCGCGTAGTGGATGGTGCTACTGGCGCCGCCTTCCTGCAGACGCTGAAAAGCTTGCTGGAAGACCCCATGCGCATGCTCATCTGATAAGTTGAGTGGGATAGTATCAAAAAAGCCGACCTGCAAGGGCCGGCTTTTTTGCTGTTTGCTAGCCACACGTTCTGGGCCTCGCATAGCGGAACAAGACGCTGGTACCTGTGCTTCGGGAAAGTCCGCAAGAATCGGGTTGAGGCCAGGAGGCTGGTGCGGTAGTTTTGTGTAGCATCAAGCACGTTTCTTATGTCACAATCCCAAGCTGAACTGGACTATGCCCGCGTGGAGCAGGCCATTGAATACATTGCAGCGCACTTCATGGAACAGCCTGCACTTGAGGATATTGCGTCCCATGTGCACCTGAGCCCGTTTCATTTCAACCGCCTGTTCACGCGCTGGGCAGGAACCAGCCCACAACGGTTTCTGCGGTTTCTTACCAAAGAATATGCCCGGCAGATATTGGCTGACTCAGGCAGTGTGCTGGACGCCGCCTACCAGGCGGGCTTGTCGGGGGCCGGGCGGCTGCACGACTTGTTTGTGACCTACGAAGCCATGACGCCAGCGGAGTATCGGGGGCAGGCTGCCGGACTGGTTATTCGCTACGGATTTCACCCAACTCGCTTCGGCGAATGTTTACTCAGCCTGACCGACCGGGGTATTTGCGGCCTCACATTCCAGCCGGCAGCTGACTGGGAAGCGGCCCTGAATCAGTTGCGTGCTGCCTGGCCGGGCGCTACCCTACAATCAGATTCTGCCGAAACAGGTAGCGTTGCGGCCCAGCTTTTTGCAGCAGAACAAGTCCGCAATAAGCCACTGCCGCTGCTGCTGAAGGGCACCAACTTTCAGATTAAAGTGTGGGAAGCATTGCTCCGGATACCGGCTGGTGCGCTGGTTTCTTACCGCGACGTAGCAGCGGCTATTGGGCAGCCCGGCGCAAGCCAGGCGGTAGGCGGAGCGGTAGGGGCCAACCACATCGGCTACCTGATTCCCTGCCACCGGGTGATTCAGCAGCACGGCGGCCCTGGCGGCTACCGCTGGGGAAGCGCCCGCAAACAGGCACTACTGGGGTGGGAAGCTACGCGTACAGAGCACATGCAGTCAGTAGACACATGCAGTCAGTAGAGTAGAGCTGCTCCTTAGTCTACCCTCGACGGTCAGTGCCATTCGCCATACACAGCACGAGGAAATAGCCGCAACTGAGCTGCGGCGTAGATGGAAGATGATGGTCGGTTTACTTCGCTAAATTGCAGCCCCGTTTCTGAGCAGAGGCCAGATGGTTTCATTAGACACGGCCGCTAACGGCAAACCCTCTTCCTTATATGAAAATACGTTCCACAACCGTGCTCGGCGTGCGCCACAACGGCGAAATTGCCCTCGGTGCCGACGGGCAGGCTACCATGGACAAGCACGTGGCCAAGAGCAATGTGCGCAAGGTGCGCAAGCTGCAGGATGGCAAAGTAGTGACTGGTTTTGCTGGCTCCACTGCCGACGCCTTCATGCTGCTCGATAAGTTTGAAGAAAAGCTTAACGGCTACGGTGGCCAGTTGCGTCGCGCGGCCATTGAGCTGGCCAAGGAGTGGCGCAAAGACCAGTACCTGCGCAAGCTGGAAGCCATGATGGTGGTCTGCGACAAGGACGAGTTGCTCATCATTGCCGGCACCGGCGACGTGCTGGAACCTGATTCCGACGTAGCTGCTATCGGCTCGGGCGCCATGTATGCCCAGGCCGCCGCGCTGGCCCTGAAAAAGCATGCGCCCCACCTCACGGCCCGCCAGATGGTAGAAGATGCCCTGCACATTGCCGCCGACATCTGCATCTACACCAACCACAATCTGATGATCGAACAGCCCAGCTAGGCTGGTTCTGCGTCATGGCTGAAGACCTGATTTACTACAACTCCCGCAAGCGTTATGCGCTGTTAGCTTTGGCTGGACTAGCGTTTGTCGCCATGGGGGTGTTCATGATTGTGACAGAAGGCAAATGGGGGCTGGGATTGGTAACCATTGCCTTTTTTGGGGCCTGCGCTGCCGTTGGAGCTTGGCAGTTTTTTGATACCCGCCCTCGGCTGCAAATCTCCGACGAAGGCATCCTGGACCGAACTTTAGGTGTGGGACTGATTCCTTGGGCCGACATTACGGGAGCCTATGTACAGTCTATCAACCAGGAATTCTTTATCTGCTTGCAAGTGCGCGATGAGCAAGCATACAGTAGCCGCCTCTCCCCATTGAAGCGCCGGCTGGCCAGTGCCAATAAGGCCTTGGGCTTCACTATGCTTTCCGTAAACCTGAGTGGCGTTGACCTTAACCCGGAGCAGCTTTTGGAGTATATCATAAAGCAAAGTGCTATGGCCCAACGTCCATCTGCTTCTGCTCTCACCTCCTGACCAAGTACTGCGGCGAAGCTTGCTTTTGTGAGCAACCCAGCCGCAATGGCACCTTATTCAGAATCTTCGATATACGAGTAACGTATTGAACGATTCCGAGGCCTTTTTTGATAGAACACGACACCCATTTACTTCTGAACCACGATTCGATGAACGTAACGAACTTCCTCAAGCACCACTACCGCCACTTCAACGCCGCCGCCCTGATTGATGCCGCCGAAGGCTACAATAAGCACTTGGCGGAAGGTGGCAAGATGATGATTACCCTCGCTGGTGCCATGAGCACCGCCGAAATGGGCATCCAGCTGGCCGAGCTAATCCGTCAGGACAAGGTGCAAATCATCAGCTGCACGGGTGCCAACCTGGAAGAGGACATCTTCAACCTGGTAGCCCACGACTTCTACGAGCGGGTGCCCAACTACCGCGACCTGACGCCCGCCGACGAGCAGGCCCTGCTGGAGCGCCACATGAACCGCGTGACGGACACCTGCATTCCGGAGGAAGAGGCTATGCGCCGCCTGGAGCACTCGGTCTTGAAGTTCTGGGAAAAGGCCGACAAGGCTGGTGAGCAGTACTTCCCTCATGAGTTCTTCTACCAGATCCTGAAATCGGGTGAGCTGGAGCAGTACTACCAGATTGACCCCAAGGACAGCTGGATGCTGGCTGCCGCCGAGAAAAATCTGCCCATCATCTGCCCCGGTTGGGAAGACTCCACGCTGGGCAACATCTTCGCTGGCCACGTCATTTCGGGCGACATCAAGAACGTGCACACCGTGCGCACCGGCATCGAGTATATGATTTACCTGGCCGAGTGGTACACCAAGCAGGCCACGGAAGAAAGCAAAGTAGGCTTCTTCCAGATTGGCGGCGGCATTGCCGGCGACTTCCCGATTTGCGTGGTACCGATGCTGCACCAGGACCTGGGCCGCACCAGTGTGCCGCTGTGGGGTTACTTCTGCCAGATTTCGGATTCCACCACGTCGTATGGCTCCTACTCCGGTGCCGTGCCGAACGAGAAAATCACCTGGGGCAAGCTGGGTCAGGACACGCCCAAGTTCATCATCGAGTCGGATGCTACGATTGTAGCGCCGCTGGTATTTGCTATGGTGCTGGGGCAATAAATGTCATAAGCCATAAAAAAAGCCCGCCGCTGGATTCAGCGGCGGGCTTTTTTATGGCCTACGGTAAGCCTGAATTTTACAGAAGCTCACCAGTCCACAAGTGGCTCTGGTATGCAGGCAAAAGCCTATGAATTTCTTCAAGCAGTTGCCTGCCACCTACAGTAACTGTCCCTTCATGAGAAAAGTAGAGCACGTAGTCGAAGGTAGCATTGGTGTACAAATGCTCAAGGCCATTGTAACCTAAAAAGCAGTCATTTAGATGCCGAGTGCTTACAGAGCCCCCCCTCCACAATTTCAAATACTTTATCGGTGTAAATCCTGTTAATGACACGACTTACTTCTCCTATCATGTTATTGAAAGTTTCAAAATAGTAGATTTCAGTATCGGGTATGCTGTAGTCTCCTGTCATGGGAATCCATCCAAAAGGAATATCGCAGCCCCAACGCGCATTTAACTCTAAAAGAACAAGGTCTTCATCCATCTTCTGTGTAGTGTGTAATAGACGTGCCGACAGACACTGTATATTTCTTCTTTTCAGGCAGAGTAAACTCTCCCAGGCGCCCGGCGGTGCCAAATGACGCCTACGCCTGAGCCGCTCTACCACGTATTACTCGCGCCAATGAAATGCCCTTACGGTTTAGGATGCTAGGGACAAAGCCATTACAATTTAATCGTTACTCGGTAATAGCCGGACGATTGAGCCATTGCACAAGGGTATTAAAAAGCCCGCCGCTGAACTTCAGCGGCGGGCTTTTTCGGGGTAATAAGCTAGGTCTACTTCTTGGTTACGCGCACGTCAACGCGCCGATTTTGGGCGCGTCCTTCGGGTGTGTCGTTAGAGGCAATGGGGTGTTCTTGGCCGTAGCCTTCGGCCGTCACGCGGCTGGCATCAATGCCGTTGTCCATGGCCGCTTTGCGGGCGGCGTTGGCCCGGTCGGCGCTTAGCGTCAGGTTCATGTCGGCGGCACCTTTATTGTCGGTGTAGCCGCCTAGTTTCACGGCCGCATTCGGGAAAGCCTTCAAGATGGCAGCCATGTTCTTCAGCTGCGCCTGCGACTCCGCCGTCAGCGTCGATTTACCCGTGTTGAAATACACCCTGTCGAGGCTCATCCAGCCCTGCGTCTTGTCGTCGCTGACCGTTTGGTTGGCGTCGTTCAGGAAGTTGAAAAGGCGCGACTCAAACGAATTGCTACCTACATTCAGGACTGTGCCATCGGGCAGCGTGATGTCGGTATTAGCACCCGTATCGTAGATGTAGTTGCCACTGGCCTCGTCGTAGCGGCCGGTGGCAGCCGCCGCTGCTGGCGCCGCAGCCACAGACGTGGTGGTGTCCGTCATGGTGGTTTCGGTGGTTGTTGAGGTAGCAGTTTCCGGCTCCTTGTTGCAGCCACGCATGAAGTAAAAGAGAGCCGCCAATACAGCAAGCAGCAGCAGCAGCCACGGCCACCGGCTAGGGGTAGAGGCTACCGTCTCTACGTCGCGGGCAGTGTTGCGGACCGCGTCGCCGGTGCGGTTAGCAGCCGCCGAAACGGTATTGCCAACATTGTGGGCCGTAGCACTGGCCGCGTTGCCCATGCCCGTAGCCGCGGCTCCCAGGCCCAGGCCGGAAAGCACAGTACCTAGGCCGCCTGGCAGGCTGCTCAGAGCCCCCATGATGCTGCCCTTCTGGCTATTGAGGTAGCTGCCGAATCCGTTGGCATCGAGGTGGTTTTCCGCCGTATGCTTGCCTAACAGGCCCAGTACTACCGGCACTGCCATGTTCATCAGGCTGCTGGTGGTAGAGGTGCGCACTCCGGCCTGCTGGCTCACGCCTTCTACAGCGGTAGCGTAATGCGAACCAAATACGGAGCGCAGCATTTCGGCTCCTTTGTTCAGCAACCCACCATCGGAGGCTGGTGCCGAGCTATTTACGCTCATGCCGCCCAGCAGACTGCTCAGGTTGCCCAGAATACCGCTGCTGTGCGCCTGGTTGGCTAGTCCGAACAACTCTGATGAGCCACCGGGCTGCTGCGAGCGAGCAAACAGCCCGCCCAGCACCAATGGGATAATACTACGCAGTGCTGTGCCGATACCGCTTTCATTTTCGCCCAGCGCGGTGCTGGTTTGGCGGACGGTGTCGCCGCCAAAGTAGTTTTGCGCAAGCTCTAATAGGTTCTGGCTCATGGGCTTTGGGAGTAAAAGGATGAGAATACAGCCGCATACGAATTATTGCTATTAAGGTCTGGTTTTATAGTGATATTTATATAATTAGTAATTGTGGGCTGGTATGCCAAGCCAATAGAAGGATAGTTGGGCGGTTGTAGCAAACACCCAAGCAATATCTTCCAGCTAAGCTGTGTGCAGGATCAGTACATAAATTCCACTGGTTACTCCACAAAAAAGCCCGCCACTGCATCCAGTGACGGACTTTTTGCAGAATACGTCTATAGCATGCCAAAATGAGCAGCGCTAAGGGCGCGCCGGAGCAGCTTGGGTAGAAGCGGTCTTAGGTTTCATCTTGGCTTGCAGATCCTGGCGTAAGCTAGGGTCTTGGCGCAGCAGCGACACCACCAGAAAGGTTATGTAGGCAGAGCAAGCCAGTATCAAGACTAAGAGTTGCAGTAGCGAAGCACCCACAGCCCGCAGGCTCCGGCTAGTAGCTGATAGCCGTGTGTGGGCCTGCATCTGCCAATACACCCAAATAGGGTACACTACGGAAGGAACCAGCGTAAGCAGCGACAAACTTCTTGCTTCAGGCACTTCTTTCGCCAGCAGCAGCAGCGGTATAGTGAGCACTACAGCCGGCAACGTGAGGGTACCCGTAACAAAGGCTTGACCAATCAGCATTTCCGCGTAGTTGTAGCGCGTGGCCCGTAGCAGCAGCCATGCCACCAGTGCATTGAGAGGCAGCAGCACGGTATAAATCAGGGTTGGATATTTATAGATTGTGGCCATGTAGCGGTCCATTGCTAGCACTAGCACTTTGGGCGTGTCGGCTACCTGCTCGGGCGGAATGGGTTGCAAGTGCAGCGCCGACATCAGCAGTGCCCCTAGGCCACCGAGCAGCAGTAAGTAGGTCACGGGCCGGAAGTGCTGTGCCCGTTGGCCCGCCAGGTACTCCCTAATGGCGTAACCGGGGCGCGTGAGCATCTGTCGCATAGTGTAGAGCACCCCTTTATCGACGTGCCAGATGCTGTGCGGCAAATCGTGCAGTAGCAAATAGCGCATCGTAAAGCGGTGCGTGTGGTGTGCATCCTGCCCGCATTGGCCGCAGTAGCGGTCCGATACCAGCATGCCGCAGTTCAGGCAGGCCGCCGGGCTGTGGTCTGATGCGTGGCCTGGCGCGGCATGAGCCGAATCAGCAAGCTCCGGGGCGAGAGCAACAAGGGGGGTAGACGTGGCTTCCATATATTCAAAGATGAATGTTTTTAACAGGAAGTCACTTATTCAGGGCGCCGCAAGCAAAAAGCCAGCCGCTGAAGTTCAGCGGCTGGCTTTTTACAAACTACCAGAAAGAATTATGAACGCACACCAAAATTCAATTGGAGAAGCAGTGTAAGTGTTTGCTTAGGCCAGTTCTGCCACGCGTACTTCTTTGGGCATGCCCACGGCCTCAAACGCCTGGCTCAGGTCCAGCATCAAATCCTGCGCGTCTTCTACGCCGATGCTCAGGCGAATCATCTGGGAGGTGATGCCCATTTCCAGCTGGTCGGCGGGCGTAATGTCGGAGTGGGTCATGGTGGCAGGGTGCTCGGCCAGGCTTTCGGTACCGCCCAGGCTCACGGCCAGCTTAATAAGTCGCAGCGCATTCAGGAAGCGGAAGGCTTCGGCCTCGCCGCCCCGAATGTCGAACGAAATCATGGAGCCGGGCGAGAGGCAGTGGCGACGGTAGATGTCCTGCTGCACGGGGCAATGCTCCAGGTGCGTGAGGTAGTAGGTGCGCGCTACCAGCGGGTGCGCACGCAGCCAGTCGGCAATAACCTGGGCCGAGGTGGCGGCGCGCTCCATACGCAGTTTCAGGGTTTCGAGGCTGCGCATCAACATCCAGCCGGTATTGGGGTCGCACATGGTACCCATAAAGGTGCGCATGCCCTTGATTTCCTTCATCAGCGCCTTGCTGCTGAGCGCAGCGCCCGCAATCAGGTCGGAATGGCCGCCGAGAAACTTGGTGGCCGAGTACAGCACTACATCGGCGCCATGCTTGAGCGGGTGCTGAAACACGGGTCCCAGAAAGGTATTATCAACCACAAAGCGCACCGGCTTATCGGGCGTGCTGTACTGGCGGGCCAGCGCGGCGCAGGCTTCCAGATCTACGAGGTGGTTGGTAGGGTTGGCGGGCGTTTCCACGAATATCATGGCCAAGCGGCCTGGCGCAATGGCCGCGGCCTGGGCAGCCAGCTCCTCAGGCGTGGCGGTGGGCAGGAAGCCCTGGGCCTCAATGCCAAACTTGCGCAGTACGTTTTTCAGAAAGAAGTCGGAGCCGCCGTACACGGGCTCGGAGTGCAGCACTACGTCGCCGGGCTGCAGCAGCGCCAGCAGGGTGGTGCTGATGGCTGCCATGCCCGAGGCGAAGCTAGCGGCCTCCTCAGCCCCATCCCAGAGGCAAAGGCGGTGCTCCAGAATTTCGAGGCTAGGATTGTTCAGGCGCGAATAAATCAGGCCCATTTCCTCCTCCGGGCCCTGCTGGCGCAGTCCGTAGGCCAACTCGAAGAAGGCTTTGCCCTCCTCTGCATTCCTGAAAACGAAGGTGGAGGTCTGAAAAATGGGCGGCTTGATGGCGCCTTCGCTCCAGGCAGGCGTGTAGCCGTAGCTCATCATCAGGCTCTCGGGGTGGAGGCGCTGCCCGTTGATACAGGCGTGGTCTTGGGGGGTAGTCATGACAACTGGGTGGGGTGGGTGGGAAGGTTGGAATTTGCCCCGAAGGTAGCTTTTCTCCGGGAGGGCCATTCTGCTGCCTTGCCTGCCACGCACCCCGGCCGCCCCGCCGACCTGCCGGACGAATGTTACCTTCGGGCCCTGGGCCACCTTACTTTCCTCGCCATGAGCATCGATACGTACAGCTTTCTGCAGCACACGACTGAGGCCGAAAAAACGACGGTCTATCTGCACACCGACGACGATACGGTGACTTCCTGCGAGGCGCTGCTCATCGCGCAGACCAAATACCAGAAGCTATTTATTACGCTGGAGCCCAAACGCCGCTACCTGACGCACACGCAGGTTCCCGGCGAAGAGGAACTGGAAATCGACTTTCTGCGGGATTATGAGGAAGTGGAAGCCTTGATGGAAGACGCCGGCCTCGATGGCATCCATGACGGTGAGCAGGGCATCCTCTACCACAACTTGCTGTTCCTGCTGATGAATCCCTAATGGTACTCTACCGGCGGGTGTAGTCGGCAATCAGGCCTTCACAAATCCAGTTGGCCAAAGCTTGGCGGTTATCCGGCACCACAAAGCGGCGCTGGTCTTTCTGGTTGCGGATGTTGCCTAGCTCCATGAACACGGCCGGCGCGTGGCTGGTACGTACCTCATACAGGCTGCTCCGCACCGACACGTTGCCGGAGTACGGCCGGTTGGGCTGAGCGCGCTTGTAGCGGTCCGTAAACACCTTGTGAATGTTTTTGGCCAGCCGCAGGCCCGTCTGGCTGTTGGCATGATGATAGAAAAACACGTCGATGTTCTGGCCCGCGCTGCGGCTATCTACGTGCAGGGCCAGCAGCCGCTGGTAGGCACCTTTGTGGTGGGCATGGAGCTTGTTTACCTGCGCAATGCGCTGGCGCAGGCGGCCCAGCTGGCTCAGCGGAATCTTCTGGCGCGGATAGGTCACCTCGTCGTAGTCCATGGGCAGCACGTTGGCGTCGCGGATACCGTCGTTGGGGTCCTGCACCATCACGTATACCGTAGCGCCATGCTCCATCAGCACACGGGCCAGCCGCACGGTTACGTCATAGGCATATTCGTCTTCGGCCAGCTTGTAAGAACCGTACTGCCCAATGGCACCCGGGTCGGGGCCGCCGTGGCCCGCCGAGAGATAATACACGGCCCCCCGCAGTGCCCTGTCGCGGATAGGGACGGGGCTGTAGCTGGGACCGAACAGGTTAGCGGTGAGCAGGGGAGTAGTGCTTTGGCCGTGCGACGTAGGATTGGTGGCTTTAAGGCGAGAAGCCGCTGAAACAGCGGGCGGCAACAAATAGCTACGGCCTGCCACCAAGCCGCCACCGGGCGCCAGCGCCGCTTTGTTCAGCTCCTTGAATTTCTGCTGTTGCTGGCTGGAGATCAGGCCGTAGCGGCGCAGCAGCGTCTGAACTCCGTCGCCGCGCCGGGCCACCACTTTACGGACTTTGCTCTGGCCGAAAACCCCCAGACACATCAGGAAAAGCAGAACGAGGAGAGGAGCTGTGCGCAAAAGCAGAAGAACTAAAGGTGGCGCAGATGAGGCTGCCGCCAATGAAACAAGAAATAGCAGCAAGGACCGTGAGAGCAATTAATGGCCACTGTGCAGCAGTGGCTCCAACTGATACGGAACTACAAAAAAGGCAGTAAATCTTCGGATTGCGAATTACAGAGCCTCACGGCGAAGGAGCATACCCTTTCGTTTTTCCAGAAAGCCACCGTAATTGTGTTGTTGCGTTAGAAAGAGGGTAAAACCAACTTGGGCAACCAAAGTGTCTACGGGCCAACTACCGGCGGTAGTTACCTCGCACAGTTCGGGGCACGAACAATACGCAGGTGCATTGGATTTAGAAAATCATGGCAACGACACCCATCCCGAAAAAGATTCTGGCGCGCCAGCACGAAATAACGGCTGATTTCACTCGCCTCGTGCATGCCCACGTCGACGAATTACTGGCCGGCCATGCTACAGAAGCACTGGAAATCAGAGATTTTGCTGGTCAGCTCTGCATTCATCCCACGCACCTTAGCAACACGCTGAAGCTCACTACCGGCGAGGCGCCTTGTGCCATTTTTGAGCGCAGACTGGTGGCCGCATCTAAGGAGTTGCTGGCCAACTCGCGCCTGACAGCGGCCGAGGTAGCGGCCCGCCTCACTTACGACCCCTCCAACTTTACGAAGTTCTTCAAACGCTTCGTGGGCGTCACGCCCAAGCAATATCGGGAAGAGCTGTGGGCTGCGCGGCGGGTTGCAACATCGGAACCTGTCACCATTTAATCTGAACTACTCACCAGAAAACAGCGGCTCATTCTCTGGAACTTTGCGGTATCACGTAACCTAAGATTTCCCATGAGCACCAACAAAATAGCCCTCATTACCGGCGGTAGCCGCGGACTTGGCCGGAACATGGCACTGAGTCTGGCCGGCAAAGGCATTGATGTCATGCTGACCTACCACAGCAGGAAAGACGAAGCCGACGCCGTAGTAGCCGAAATTGTAGCGCAGGGTCGCAAAGCCGCCGCCCTGCAATTGGATGCTTCCGCTCCCGCAACCTTCGATGGTTTCTTCGGCCAGGTAAAAACTGTACTGCACGAAAGCTTCGCGGCCGAGCGGTTTGATTTCCTGATCAACAACGCCGGCACGGCCTTGTATGCCCTGTTTGCCGACACCACCGAGGCGCAGTTCGATGACATGGTGAATATTCACCTCAAAGGGCCGTTTTTCCTGACTCAAAAGGCTTTGCCGCTCCTCAACGACGGAGGCCGCATCATTAATATCTCGTCAGGTCTGGCGCGGTTTGCCAATCCTGGCTCCTCGGCTTATGCCAGCATGAAAGGGGCTATGGAGGTACTGACCCGCTATCAGGCGAAGGAGTTGGGAAGCCGCGGTATTGCGGTAAACATTGTAGCGCCAGGGGCTATTGAAACCGACTTTGGGGGCGGCCGGGTCCGCGACGACAAGCAGATCAATAAGCATCTGGCCAGCGTCACGGCGCTGGGCCGCGTGGGCCTGCCCGATGATATTGGGCCAGTGGTAGCCTTCCTATGCACCGAAGACGCGCGCTGGATCAATGCTCAGCGTCTGGAGGCTTCGGGCGGCATGTTCCTGTAAGCAGCTGGTTAGCGTTAATAAAAAAGCCCCCTGAAGTCGTTCAGGGGGCTTTTTTATTAAGGTTAACTCGCAGTGCCTAGAGGCGGAACGCAGGGCGCTCCGGATTCCAGATTCCCCACGGAATCATCACCAGCACCAGCAGCAGCGCAATCAGAAACCAGGTAAAGGCTTTTTTGTGCTTGATGATGGGGTCAACGGCCTTTTTGGACAGTGTGCGGCCGACCTGCGCGGCTACCACAGCCAGTAGCATACCTACTAGATGCTCAACGCCCCAAAAGCGGCCTATTGGGTCTTTCATCACGGCGCCGCCGGCCGTTTCAAAGGCCTTCATTCCGAACGGGCTCAGACCGAAATACAAGATCAGACCGAGCAGCAGCTGCAGGTGCATAGAACCCACGAAAGCAGCGCCCATGCCATTGTCGGCACCCACAAAGGGTTTGCGGCCCTGCCAGCCCGAAAAAGCTCGGAAAAGGGCAATCAGTCCGAAAACGAGGACGAGCCAACGCGTCCAGGAGTGTAGCAGCAGTACGGTTGAGTACATAAGCAGAAATCAGTAGGTGAGGTGGAGAGTTGAGCGGTAAAGGTCGGCGGCAACTGCGGAAATGCCGCGCCACCGTGCGAAAAATTGCATTGCCAGCCGATTAGGCCTCGCAGGAAAGCTCCGGGTTTCCCTGCTGCGGTGTGGGCCTCTCAAATAGCGTAGGTACCAGATCATGCTTATGCCCTTCAAAAGCAAAGCGCTTTTCCTGCACAAACAGCTCGCCTTCCTGCCGCAGAATGGCAATATTGTTTATGGTCAGTTTCAGGTTGAAGGTGTGCTGGTTGAGGTACTGCATCACAGGACCCAGAAGCTCCGGTGTGGTATCGTGCAGAGCCAGGGAAATATGCGGCAGCCAGCAGTCGGGCCCGCTGAATTTGTCGGTGCGCAGGCACAACGGCACCGTTACTTGCAGAATGCGGTGATGCAGCTGGTTGAGGTCATCGGAGCGCAGCACCGGAATGTAAATAACCGGATTAGGTCCCGGAAACACGCCCAGCCCGGTGGTATGAGCCACAAAGGGGCGTGTGGAGCGCGCCACGTCGCGCAGCACCTGTTTCAGGGCCGAGAGCTTGCGCACACCGGCCAGCTGGTAGGTGATGTGCGGGTCGGGGGTAGCCTGCACGTCGTCGAGCCCAAACTCGGTTTCCAGGCTTTTGATGAGGCGGTTGATACGCTCCGCGCTCTGGGTATTCAGAAGGGAGGTGATGGCGAGCATTGGTTCTCTAACAGGTAACACACACTATTGGTTGGCTTGGGCCTAGATGACTGCCGTGAAAGTTCCGGTCTGGCCACACAACACACGCAGGGTTTGCTGAGCAGTACTACCTCTGCTTTGGCCGGAAGGTATACTAGCCGCCGGACTGTTGTAGCGTTGGTAAGGGCAGTGGAAGGAGGCTAGCAGGGCGTTGCCTGGGTAGGAAGTGGGAGGCGCCATAGCAGGAACACGAGAAAATAGAAGACCTGGCGGCTAAGGTAGCCTATCCGGCGGTATACGCCGCCGCGGGCCCGCCGTGGGTGTTCAGGCCCAACGAAAACCGGCCTGACGCAGCCATGTTGGGTTGCTTTCCGTAAGCGGATGGCTATTACCCATCTGTGTCTGCTTCATCAACCGTCTCTTCCGCTGCTCCTGCCACCACTGCGCCGCGCCGCCGGTGGGGCAAAACCGTCCTGTGGCTTCTGCTGGGGCTGGTAGTAGCTGCCGTGGTAGCCGTGGTGTTTTTTCTGGACCCCTGGCTGCGGCGTGCGCTGGAAAGACAGGTGACAAAAGCCAGCAACGGCCGCTACGAGCTGTCCGTCAAAGAGCTGGAAACCAGTCTCTGGAAGCGCAGTGCTACCGCTCGGGGAGTGCAACTGCTCACCCGCACTGGCGCCCCAGCCGACACAGCCGCTCTGCCGGATCTTCGCCTCGACCTGAAGGAGCTGCGGGTGCATGGTGTGGGGCTATTGGCTATCCTGCGGCGGCAAGTAGTACCTGTTGATAGTGTAGTAGCTGATTCTGCGCAATTGCGACTGGCAAAGCTGCCAGCCACATCCGGTCCTGAAAAACCGCTTTATTCTCGTTTGCCGCTTGGGCTGCCGGGGCTGCAAGTAGGCTTTGTGGCGCTACGGCATGTGCGGGCGCGCTACGGTACTTTGCAACGGGCCGAAGGACATCTTGAACAGGCCACCTTACAGGTCCGAGACTTGCTGCTAAGCGCCGCAGGTGCCGCCGATACCAGCCGGCTCGGCTACGCCAGGCAGGTGCAGCTGGATGTAAATAGGGTAGTAGCACGAGTGCCCGGTCATCTGATACAGGTACAGCGCGGCACTTTCTCTTCCGACTCCCAACAAGCATTGGTAGGTAGCCTTCGAGTGGTTCCGCTGCGGCCTATAAGTTCACAGCGCACCTCCGAAGCCCGCATTGATCTGGACGTATCCGACGCTAAGCTGCTGGGCCTGCGGGCGGCGGCTCTGGCCCGCGGAACCCTCCGCGCCGATTCGCTGGTGTTGTTGCGCGGGCGGTTGGCTGTCACGCTCCCCACCGTGGCACCACCACCGCCGCACAAGCTGCTGGCCGCCTTTCTGCCGCGTGTTCTGGTGAATGGGGTGCGGGTAGCAGGAGCCAGCGTGCGGGTGGCTGGTACCGAGTGGGCCCCAGCGGTGTACGACATCTACCTGACCGGCACCGACCTGCGCCTCAACTCCCAAACCTACAATGCTCCAGGCTATTTGTATTACGCCCGTGCCTGGGCCCTACGTACCGGGCGCGCTTATGCCTCGCTCAATGCCCCCTATTATCAGTTGGCTTGTGAGGCACTGCGGGCTGATACGCGCCGCGGGCTACTGGCGCTCCGGATGGTGCGAGTAACGCCCACCATGACAGTAGCGGAGCTGGCGCGGCGCAAAGGACACCAAACTGCCCACGTTACCGTCCGGCTGCCTGAGCTGAATGTGCAGGCGCTTGACTTTGCCGCGCTGCTGCGCAAAGGCAGCCTGCTGGCTCGCCAGTTGGAACTGAAAGGAGGGCGCATCGTGACGATGAGTGACGGGCGCTTTCCTATCAACCCTAACAACTCTGTGGCTACCCCCGATGCTATTGGCCGGCTGCCGTTCCGGGTTGATGTGCGCCAAGTGCGTATTCAGGATGCCGGCATCCGGATGAGCTACCGTTCCCCACGCAGCGCCCAGCCCGGCGTGATGGCCATTCAGCAGTTCACGGGCACCCTACGCAACTTCAGCAACGACCCCCAACGGATGAGCGCAGCGCACCCGCTTACGGGCGAGGCAACGGGCGTGCTCCAGAAGCAAAGCCGCGCCCGCATGGTGCTGCAAGCCAATCTGCTCGACCCCAACGGCCGGCATACGCTGCAGGGCAGCTTCACGGCCACGCCGCTGGCCGCCCTGAACCCCATGGTGGTGCCTACACGTGGTATCCGGTTCAGAAGCGGCCAGGTTCAGCATATCCGGTTCGAGATGCAGCTAGACCGGCAGCAGGTGCTGGGTACCATGTGGGCCGAATACCGTGACCTGAAGCTGGACCTACTCAATAAAAAGAACAAGCGCGGTGTGCTGCACCGCATAGAAACGTCGCTGGCCAATGGCATCTTTCTGCGCGATAACAACCCACGGCAAACGGGCCAACCTCTGAAATCCGGGCAGATTACTTCCCGGCGGGAGCTGCGCTACTCCGTGTTTTCGCTGTGGCGGCAGGGGCTGGTTAGTGGGCTGCTCAACAGCGCTGGCGTTCCAAAGCCTCTGGCCAAAAAGCTTAGCGAATCGGAATAGGGAACGTGCGTTACTGAGCATACGATGTGGTGGAATAAATCAACGAACTGAGTATAAAGATACTGCCCAGCTTACGTACTGAAAATGACGGAATAATTGAACTCTTTCATAGTTTTATGCCTTGGCAGCAATACGCATATAGCTGTTGGGTTGTGATGAAGATGTACTACCGTTGTTTCCGCCTACCCTCATTTTATGTCTGAAGTCTTATTCGATGTCAACTTGCAGCAGATGCCCGAGGAATACCTCACCGGCGACTGGTGCGTGGCTGACCGGGTACTGAACCGTAACAGCCCCGATACGTCGCTGGCGCGGGCCACAAAGTTTCTGTTGCGCCCAGGGACGGTGCAGGTGCAAGCGCCTGAGCTGCAGGATTCGGGCCACTGGAGCATGGAGCGCGACTCCTTGCTGAACCGGCCTTATCTGGAACTGCAGCTACTGCAGGAAGGTACCCGCGCCCTGATTACACGGCTGCGCCGCTCTACCGATGGCCAGCATAGTCAACTCAACCTTTACTTTCAGTCGGGCATGGAAATTCAGCTCGCCCGGCCCTGTTAAGCTTTCCATTGCATGAATACCGCATCTATTTCCAACGAGGAACAACTGCGCCAGCAAGCTGATGAACAACTGCGCTTTCTGGCCGATTTTATCCCGCAGCTGGTCTGGTTCACGGACGCTACTGGTTCGCACACCTATTTCAACCAGCGCTGGACGGACTTCACGGGCTACACCCTCGCCGACAGCGTGGGACCCGATATGTGGAACAACCTGCTGCATCCCGACGACCGACAGCGTGCCCGCGACGTGTGGGGCCATTCGCTGGCAACCGGGGAGTTCTACGAAATAGAATACCGTTTCAAGTCCAAAGAGGGGGGCTACCGCTGGTTTCTGGGCCAGGCACAGGCTCAATTCGACGAAAACGGGCAGATAAAACAATGGTACGGCACCTGCACCGATATTCAGGAGCAGAAGGAAACCGAATTTGCCCTGCGCCACCGCGAACAGGAACTGGAACGCGCCTACTCTGATCTGGAAGTGAAAGTGACATTCCGGAACCTGGAACTGGAGCGCGAGGTCCGAGAATTGCGCCAACGCCTAACGCAGTAATGCACTGAAATACTAATTCATAGAAAAAGGCCGCCCCGATGAAGGGCGGCCCTTTTTGTGGGCGTAGAAACCAACTGACTGGGAAGCTTCAGTACGTCTAAAACTTCACTTTCACGATGCTGAACTGCGCTACCGGAGGCTGCTGATTGGCTTGCAGGGCGTTGAGATTGGAATAGAGCACATAGCTGTCAGCACCTTCGCGACGGGCCAGCGTGGTAGGGTATTGGGGCTGCGTTGTGAAAGTGCCGCTAGTGGTAGCGTTGGCCCACGCATCGGTGGTAGTGAGGCGGTACACTTTGGCCTGCGAGTTCGTCACGACCTGCAGCGTGTTGTTGTCCTGTAGCAGCAGGCCATCGGCGGCCTGCAGGTTTTGGCTGGTTGTCACGCGGGTAAAGCTGCTGGGGTTGGCCAGCGGTATTTTGAACAGGGCTCCTTCATTGGACTTGGCCACCAGCAAGTAGCCGTCCGGGTGGAACACGATGCCATTGAGCCCAAATGCCCCGGCCGGAGCTCCCAGCCGGCTGTTTTCCAGGAAGATAGTGGCCACACCCAGCGGATCTACTTTGTATATGACAGGGGCGAAGCTGTCGGTTACGTAAGCATTGCCCTGCCCATCAACTGCAATGTCGTTGGCAAAATGGTTGGGCGCCGAGCTCAATCCGCCCAAGTCTACACTACGGACCAGCTGGCCATTGTCGCGGTTGAGAATAACGAGGCGGGCCAGTTTGCGCAGTGTAGTGCCCAAGGTGCGTTGCTTATTGTAGCCGGGGTCTGAAACAGCCACTAGCAGCCGGTTGCGGCTGTCGTCTAGGTGCATACCAATGCTGGAAACCAGCGCCGCATCACTGGACAGCGCCGTGTAGCTGCCATCGTCCTGCACAAAACCTACTGTACCGGCCGTCTGCGAGCCCACCAGGAAACGGCTGTTTTTGGCATCGTACTGCACACCTTCGGGGTAGAGATTCGGCTGCGTGAAAGCCACGACTTCCGGTAGCGGCACGGGGTCCGGCGGAACACGGTCATCGTTGTCGTTGCAGGCCATGATAAGCAGGCTGCCTAGCAGAACAGACGTGGCCAAGCGAGTAAAAAGAGGAGAAATTCGGAAAGGAGCCATGTAGCGGTAGCGGATAAGACGATAGTATCTGCTTTCGGATACGGGAAAGCGGCGGTGGTAGGTTCGTATAAGATTGCGCCGCACTAGCGAAGCCATCCAACTATTTGCTGGCCGGCAGGTTTGCGCAATACAAAATACCGTCCCATGTCCAGCCCGAAAAAGCCCACCAAGAGCAATCTGCCCACCAAAGTATGCCTCACCTGTGGCCGGCCGTTCGAGTACCGCAAGAAGTGGCGCAACAGCTGGGATGAGGTGAAGTACTGCGGGGAGAAGTGCCAGCGCAACCGCCCGAAACAACCTGCCGAGCCAGCCACATAAGTTGCCCGGAAACGACTCCGGCCCACAGCTACTTTCCTGTTCTATCTTACCCAAAAAATTTCCCGATGAACCGAAGAATATTCCTGCGCAACAGCTCCCTGACCGGCTTGGCACTGTCCACGTTTGCCCTCAATGCTTGCTCGTCGCAGGAGAAGCCGGATACCGCGGCAGCCAGTCCTGACGACATTGCGGCTGAGGCGTTTGAGTTGCACGAGGCCACCGTTGCGGAGCTGCAGGAAATGATGCGCAGTGGCAAGCGGACGGCGCGAGACATCACGCAGCTATATCTAAAGCGCATTGCGGCCATCGACAGAGCCGGACCTACACTAAAAGCGGTGCTGGAAACCAACCCCGATGCCCTGGCCATAGCCGACCAACTCGACCAAGAGCGCAAAGCCGGTAAGCTGCGCGGCCCGCTCCATGGTATTCCGGTGCTCATCAAAGACAACATTGATACCGCCGACCAGCAACAGACCACCGCTGGCTCCGTGGCGCTGGCCGGGCATAAGGCCGCGCAGGATGCCTTCATCATTAAAAAACTGCGTGATGCGGGGGCCATTGTGCTGGGCAAAACCAACCTGAGCGAGTGGGCCAACTTCCGCTCCACGCGCAGCACCAGCGGCTGGAGCAGCCGCGGCGGCCAGACCAAAAACCCCTATATCCTCGACCGGACGCCCAGCGGCTCCAGCTCGGGCTCGGGCGCGGCGGTGGCCGCTAATCTGTGCGCGGTAGCCATCGGCACCGAAACCGACGGCTCGGTGGTGTCGCCGGCGTCGTGTAGTGGCGTGGTAGGCATCAAGCCTACAGTAGGCCTGCTAAGCCGCTCCGGCATCATTCCTATTTCGGCCACCCAGGATACGGCCGGCCCCATGGCCCGCACCGTCCGCGACGCGGCGCTGCTGCTGGGCGCTTTGGCCGGAGTAGATGCCGCCGATGCTGTGACGCAGGAAAGCGCCGGCAAAGCACAGCCCGACTACACGAAATTTCTGGATGCCAATGCCCTGAAAGGAAAACGTCTGGGCGTAGAGAAAAACCACCTAAAAGGTACTTCCGATGCAATTCCGCTGCTGCAGGCGGCCGTAATGCTACTCCGCGCACAGGGCGCTACGGTAATGGAGGTTGAGGTGGAAAAGCTGACTGATCCGCTGGGCGAGGCAGAATACGATGTGCTGCTCTATGAGTTCAAGGATGGCCTGAACAAGTACCTAGCCGGTGCTAGTGCCTTTGTCAAATCCCTGGCCGATGTTATCCGTTTCAACACGGCCAACAAGGCGAAGGCTATGCCCTTTTTCCAGCAGGAAATTCTGGAAGTTTCCGAAAAAACCGAGGGCCTGAAAAGTGAGAAATACCTGGCGGCCCTGCGTAAGTCGCATAATGGGGCGCGTACGGCGCTAGATACTGTACTGCGCGAAAACCGCCTCGATGCCTTGGTAGCCGTCACCAATGGCCCCGCGCCCTGCCTCGACCTCATCAACGGCGACTCCTGGAAAGGCCCGGGCTTTTCCTCGCCCGCGGCTATGGCCGGCTATCCGCACATTACCGTGCCAATGGGGCAGGCGCACGGCCTGCCAGTAGGCCTGTCGTTTGTGGGCGGCGCGTATCAGGAGCCGGTGTTGCTGGCTTTGGCGTATGCCTATGAGCAGGCGGCAAAACAGCGCAAAGCTCCTGCGTTCCGAGCCCCGTTCGTAGGGTAAGTGGAGCTGCTCACATACAGCAACGAAAACGCCCTCCGAAACCAAGTCTCGGAGGGCGTTTTCGTTGCTGTAGCAAATGCTATTTATTCTCGTCTTCGGATGACTGGCGCGGGGCCTTACTGGTAGCGGAAGAGGCACTGCCGGAGCCGCCTTCGTCGCCTTGCTCGTCGTCGAGGTTCAGCTCGTAACCGCCGCTGCCGTAGCTGGGACGGCCACTGCTCTGGCCTACTGTGCCGCCATCTTGTTGGCCCTTGGCAGCTTGTGCGGTGCGGTCATCGTTTTCTTCGGGTGTCTGGGAGGGGGCGTTGGTTGCCATAGTCGTAAGTCGTTAGGAATGGATAGACACTCTCCTATACGAGCCTTCTGCGCACTGCAGCTACTACCGGTCAGCTCTCTGCGCCAACTATGGCACGTATTGTTCTGATAGGCTGGTTACAACGCCTTGGCGGGTTTCGATGATGAACGGGGAAAGGGTGAGCACCTTGGGCACGTTGGCCTGCACTTTGGCGGGCGTGGCCGGGTAACGTTCCAGCCCGTTTTCGCCGGTGCGCCAGAACGTAAATTTCGCCTCATCATCCAGCCGGAGCGCGCGCACTTGTGGGTTGTCGTTGACGATGTAGTAGTCGTTGAAGACGGAGTACACGGTGTCGCCGTTTACGACGTCCACGGCCGCGTCGCCCTTGCGGCGGGCAGCGGCTACGGCCGCCTCGCCGCTCAAAAACTGGATGTAGTCCACGTCCACGAAATACTGCCCGCCCTGCTGGTAGAAGCGCCGGATGTAGCCGTGGCTGCGGCCGGTTTCGCCCACGGTTTCCGTCGTAGACTCCTCACTCTTGATGTCGGTCGGAATAGCCTCAGCCATGCCCCGGCCCGACGACTCCCGTTCGGTGGAGCTGCAGGCGGCCAAAGTCAGCAGGAGGGAGGCAAGCAGAAACGGTTTCATGCGGAGTTGTACGAGGTGAATGATGCAGGTTTGGGGGCAAAGATGTCCATTTGCGGGTGTTGGCCGTGCCTATTGCTCCACAACATTGTAATCATACACAACCCAGCCCTCTTTTTGCCGGACAAAGCGCGCCCGGCAGAGTACTCCTTCAATAGGATAAGCCAGCGTGTACATGAGCGTGTCGGCGGTGGTGCGGGCGGGGAGCTTCCGGATACTGATATAGTCTGTTGCTGCCTGCTGCTTTGCCTGAGCAGGAGTAAGCGACAGAACCGGCCGCCCAAATTTCTCTAGCTGTAGACCCTGCGGCATACCCGGGGTTTGGAGCAGCTTGATTGGTAGCCGGCCGGGTAATTCTACGTGAAAATACTGTTGCAACTCCGGCAAATCGAGCAACTGCTGCAGAATAATCTGCTCAGAAACACCCTGACAATAAGCTATGCTACTCGGTAGCAGGAGGCAGGCAGTGAGCAACAGGCGGGTTCTTCTGATCATACTGGTTGGCATAAACGAGTAACACAACACAGAAACAGTAATGCCCTTCTGCTAAACCTGTACCTTTGCGGCTTCATAGCCCGCAAAGTAGGATGATTTCGATTACTGACTTAGATTTTCATTTCGGCTCCCGTACCCTTTACGATAAGGCCAGCCTGCACATCAAGCCCAAGGATAAGATTGGCCTGATTGGCCTCAACGGCCGGGGCAAATCCACGTTGCTGCGCATTCTGGTGGGCGAGTACAAGCCCGACGGTGGCAGCATCTCCATGAGCAAGGACGTGAGCCTGGGCTTCCTGAACCAGGATTTGCTTTCCTACGACTCGCACGAGTCGATTCTGGTGGTGGCCATGCAGGCCTTTGCCGAAGCGCTGGACCTGCAAAAGAAGATTGACGCCATTCTGGTAGAGTTCGAAACCAACTACACCGACGACCTGGTCGAGAAGCTGGCTGATTTGCAGGAGCGGTTCGAGGCGCTGGGCGGCTACACCATGCAGGCCCGCGCCGAAGAGATTCTGGAAGGTCTGGGCTTCACGACCGAAGAGTTGCAGCGCCCCCTCAAGCTGTTTTCGGGTGGCTGGCGCATGCGCGTGATGCTGGCAAAAATCCTGCTTCAGCAACCTTCGCTGCTGCTGCTCGACGAACCGACCAACCACTTGGACTTACCTTCCATCAAGTGGATTGAGAACTACCTGGCCGGTTACGAAGGCGCCGTTATCATCGTCAGCCACGACCGGGAATTCCTGGACCGCACCACCAATACCACCGTGGAAGTAACGGGCGGCAAGCTGGTGCCGTACGCCGGCAACTACTCTTACTATCTGGAAGAGAAGGAGGAGCGCAACGCCATCCAGAAAGGCGCTTTTGAGAACCAGCAGGCCCAGATCAAGCAGGCCGAGCGGTTTATTGAGCGGTTCAAGGCCAAAGCCAGCAAGGCCAAGCAGGCCCAGAGCCGCGTGAAGGCCCTCGATAAGCTGGAGCGCATCGAAAACGTGGCCGGCGACGACGCCAAAGTGAACATCAAGTTCAACTTCACTGTCACGCCCGGCCGCCATATCCTGCGCATGGAGCACGTGGGCAAGAAATACGGCGAGAAAATCATCTTCCGCGACACGCACGTGCACATTGAGCGGGGCGACAAAATTGCCCTCATCGGAGCCAACGGCAAAGGCAAATCGACGCTGATGCGGCTGGTGGCGGGCCAGGAAGCGCCCACCAACGGCAACCACCAGCTGGGCCACAACGTCATCATGTCGTTCTACGCGCAGCACCAGCTCGAAAGCCTACGCATCGAGAACGAGATTCTGCAGGAAATGGTAGAAGCCGGCTCGAAACGCTCCGAAATGGAGCTGCGCTCGGTGCTGGGCTCGTTCCTGTTCACCGGCGACGAGGTGTACAAGAAAATCAAGGTGCTGAGCGGCGGCGAGAAAAGCCGCGTGGCGCTGGCCAAAACCTTGATTTCGGAAGCCAACTTCCTGCTCCTCGACGAACCGACCAACCACTTGGACATGCAGTCGGTGAACATCCTGATTCAAGCCCTCGACCAGTACCAGGGCACCTACATCGTGATTAGCCACGACCGGTTCTTCGTGGAGAATGTGGCCAACAAAATCTGGTACATCGAGGACTTCCAACTCAAGGAGTACCCCGGCACCTACGCCGAGTACGAACAGTGGCAGGAAGACCGCGAAAAGGCGGCCAAGAAAGCCGGCCTGCCTTCGCCTTCGGCCGCCAAGCCGCTGCCCAAGGAGGAAAAGAAAGTAGAAGCCGCACCGGCCAAAACTCCTTCGCCCGACCAAAAGAAGGCCCTTAAGGAGCTGGCCGAAGTGGAAAAGAAGATCGAGGAAAGCGAGAAGGAGCTGGCCCGCTACGAAACGCAGCTCGCCGACCCGCAGATCTACCAGAACGCCGCGCAGCTGAAAGACGCCACCCTCAAATTTGAGCAGGTGAAAAAAGAGCTGGCCCAGCTAAATGACCGTTGGGAAATGCTGGCGGAAGTATAAGCGTTAGCAGTTTTGAAAAATAAAAAGCCCCGCCGGAAGCATGTAGCTTCCGGCGGGGCTTTTTGCTGCCACTATTTTGCTCGACGATACAACTCGTTTATATCAGCTACTACGTCTTGATTTTGAAGATTCGCTCTGCATTGCCATAAGCAATCTTTGCGCGCTCAGTTTCGCTCAGAGCTGCCGTCTTGATGAAAGCTACGGCGGGTGCAGTAGGCTGGAAAGGGTAATCAATAGCCCACATAATATTCGATACCCCTATTTTATCGATGCAATACCGGAGGGCCAGCGGGTCTTCCACGCCGCTTGTCGTGATGGTTATGTTACGCCCAAAATATTCGCTGGGCTTTAGTTGATTTTTGCGCCCGGCGCGGGCGCCCGGCGCGCCCATGAAGTCGAGCCGGCCCAACCAAAAGGGTAGTGCTTCGCCCATGTGCCCGATAACTACCTGTAACTTCGGGAAACGGTCGAAAATGCCGCCAAATATGAGGCGCAGTATGTGAGTTGCCGTTTCCACCCCGTAGCCCCATACGGCGCCTTCCAGGCGGTAATCCTGGAAAGGGGCCGCCATACCATCAGAAGGAGCCCGCGGATGAATGTAGAGAGGCGCTCCAAGTGCTTCTGCTGCCTCCAAAATGGGCGAGAACTGAGCGTCGTCGAGGTAGGCGTTGGCGGTGTGGGAATTGACAATAAATCCGTGGAGCTTCAGCTTTTTGATGGCCCGTTCCATCTCCTTCGCTGCGGCGTTTGGGTCCTGTGGAGCGAAGCTCGCTAGGCCGGCAAAGCGTTTAGGGTAGCGGCGTATAGTTTCACTTAGCCGGTCGTTGGCTAGACTGGCAAGTTCGGTGGCCTGTGCCCGTTCGAAAAGTTGCACCCCAGGCATAACCAACGACAGAATATGCATATCAACCCCATTGGTATCCATGTTTTCCAGCCGCACCTTGTCTAAGTCCAGTAGCCTGGGCAGCATATCCTTAGCTGCACGGTCACGGTTGGAAACCTGGTTGCTTTCTGACGCCGCCGGCGTAGTGCTCGAAGGCTCGTAGAGTTGCTTCAAGAGAAGCAGGTCCAGATTCGGTCCCCCTTGGCGTACTCTGGTCCGGATGGCTTCCGCTATTTCCGGAATGGTAAAGGCTTCTTCGGTTGCAATCTTCCGCAAATGCTGCCCTGCTGGCACGCGTAGCATCTGGCTCTGTGCAGCTTCGCTAGCCTGCAAAAAGCTTGGTAGCGCTGAGGCTGCGGCAACAGACGATAAATTTTTTAGAGCAGATCTGCGGTTCATAGCAAAGATATTTTGGTCTGAAATAGAGCTATTGGGCAACTTAGAGTTAGGCATTCGCCGCTCAGGATTACGGTTAATGGTTTGCCGTTTTGGTGGGCTAGGACGTTGCGTTTTGGCTGGTGCTTAGATAGATACAATATATAGATAATGCTTAATAATTGGGCCGCGGCCTGCCAATACTCCTCATGCCAAGACTAAAGCCCGCTGCCTCCTGTATCTTCGCCGGTATGCGTCTTCCCGCCTTCCTGCTTCCGCTGCTACTCCTTGCCTCGGCCTGCGTGCCGCTCGGTACGCCCATCACCGACCCTAACGCCGCGCGCCGGCCTGCCACGACCGGGCAGGTGGCGTCTACAGAATACTACGCCGACAAAACCCTGCGCTATCAGGACTACGTCTACGACCCCAACGTGCGCACCGTGCTGTGCTACGTGCAGTCGGGCACGACCAACGAAATATTTACGCCGCCCGTGGTGCCGCTCAGCCAGGAACAGCCCATTGTGCTGGAATTCGACCTGCTCGGCGACCAGAGCCAGCGCCTTACGGCCAAAATCGTGCACTGCGACGCCGACTGGAAGCCATCCATCCTGACGGATATGCAGTTTCTGAGCGAGATAAACGACATTCTCATCACCAACTACCGCACCTCCGTCAATACTAAAGTGCCTTACTACCACTACAGCATGCGGGCGCCGCGCGTGAAGCTGAGTGGCAACTACCTGCTGGTAGTGCAGGGGGCCGGCGGTACACCGCTGCTCAGCCGCCGCCTGCTCGTATACGATAACAGCGTGCAGATTTCGATGAAGCAGGGCATTCCGGTGGGAGGGCAGGAGCGCTACACCATGCAGCAGATTGATTTCGGCATCCGCTACAGCATGCAGCTCGTGAATCCGGCACAGGAAGTGAAGGTGGTGCTGCGCCAGAATTTCCGCTGGGACAACGCCAAGTATAACCTGCGCCCCACATTCGTGCGCGACATCGACCGGCAGCTCGACTACCAGTATTTCAACTTCGAAAACGCCTTCCCGGCCCTGAGCGAGTTCCGGTTTTTTGACCTGCGCACATTCCGGTCCATCGGCATTGGCGTAGCGGCTCTCGATGCCGAAGCCTCGCCCCGGCAGGCGCTGCTGCAGCCGGATGCGTCGCGCAACGGGCAGGGCTATACGCAGTTCGAGGATATCAACGGGCAGCGCGTGATTGAGAGCCGTGAGTACGGCAACGGCGCCACTAACGCCGACTACCTCGACGTGACGTTTCAGCTGCGGGCAGCGCAGCCAGCAGCTGGCCCCGTGTACGTGCTGGGTGCCCTCACCGACTGGCAGCTGAAAGACGAGTTCCGGCTGACGTATGACGCCGAAAAGCAGCTCTACAGCGGCCACGCGCTGCTCAAGCAGGGCTACTACAACTTCATCTACGCCACCCAGACGCCGCAGGGGCCGAACAGTGTGCAGTGGGAGGGTAGCCACCAGGAAGCCGAAAACCAATACGACCTGCTGGTGTATTACCGCCCACCGGGCACTCGCGCCGACCTGCTCATTGGCTACCAGAGCCTCGACGTAAACAGCCGCCGGCCCTGAGGCCTGGGCGGCGCAAGTAGCTAAATGCAGCAGGCCTGCGTACAGGGAGTACAGTTCAGCTGACTCTCTTTCCTGCTTATGTCGCTCTACAATCTGATTTTGGTGGTGCTGGGCGTGGCCATCTTGGCAGTGGCCTGGCTGCCTTCGCTGCTGCGCAAATACCCGCTTTCCTACCCCATTGTGTTTGTGGGGCTAGGGGCGCTGGTGTTCTGGCTGCCGCTGGGCCTGCCCACTCCCGACCCGATCAAGCATTCTACCTTCGTTACCCACCTCACCGAAATCTGCGTGACGGTGGCCCTGACCGGTACGGGCCTCAAGATTGACCGGAAATTTTCGTTGTGGCGCTGGCGGGCACCTCTGCAGCTGGTACTGGTACTGATGGTCATCACCATCGGTATTTTCATGGTAGTGGCGTGGCGTTTGGGCGGGCTGCTGCCGGCCTCGGCGCTGCTGCTGGCCGCTACGTTGGCCCCTACTGACCCAGTGCTGGCCGGCGACGTGCAGGTGGGCAAGCCCGGCGAAGGTGGCGAAGACAACGTGCGCTTTTCCCTTACCGGCGAGGCTGGCCTCAATGATGGTTTGGCGTTTCCATTCGTGCATCTGGCGGCGCTCCTGCTGCCGGTGGCCCTACTGCCTTTTTCGGAGCAGCTGCTGCATTGGGCCTGGATGGATGTGCTGTTTCGGACGGCGGTGGGCGTGATTGGCGGCTGGCTGGCTGGCAAGGTACTGTCGTTCCTGATTTTCGATTTGCCCCACCGGGTGCGCATCAACCCCGAAGCCTATGGATTTGTGGCGCTGGCTGTCACGCTCACCGCCTACGGCCTGATTGAGCTGCTGCATGGCTATGGCTTTCTGGCCGTGTTTGTAGCGGCCGTTACGCTGCGGGCGCACGAGCGGAGCCATGAGTACCACACCGAGATGCACGAATTCACGGACCAGCTGGAGCGGTTGCTCATCGTAGTGATTCTGATTCTGTTTGGTGGCGCGCTGGTGCGCGGCTTGCTGGAGCCGCTCACGTGGTCGGGGGCGGCGCTGGGACTGTTTCTGCTACTAATTTTGCGCCCCATAGGCGGTATCCTGACGCTGGGCCGCAGTCGCGTGACGTGGCCCGAGCGGCTGGTTATCTCGTTCTTTGGTATTCGCGGTATCGGCTCGTTTTTTTATCTGGCCTACGCACTGAGCAAACACGATTTTCCCGATGCCCCGCAACTCTGGGCCATTACTGGATTTACGGTGCTAACGTCTATCATTCTGCACGGTGCGCTGGCCACGCCCGTCATGGACTGGCTGGACCGTCGCCACGGCCGCCCTACGGCGCTGGAGCTGGAAGAAAAGCATTTGGCGGAGCAGGAGAAACAAGCCGCTTCCTGAGTTGCTTAGGCCGTAGCCAACCACCTCCAGAGTAAAAGGAAATTGAAACTGGCACAGTAGTGGCCTTTCTATTCTATAAGGGCGGCTGTAACCTTTGCACGGCTTAGGTTCGTTGCAGTCCTGTTCCTTTCCCGCTTACTCTCCCTACTATGCAACCCACTCTCTCATTTGTTCTGCGTGCCGGTGCCATCATGGCTGTTTTGCTGCCGTTGGGCAGCACCCGCCCGGCTGTTTCGCACTGGAGTGCCATCCGGCCGGTGCTACCCGTGCAAGGGGCTCAGCCCGACCCGCAGGTAGTTGCGCAGTTTGGCCTGCTTAACAATACCAAACTACAGAGCTACATCGACAGCAAGGGCATGCAGATGGGCAAAATATCTGACCGCCCAGCCGATGTCAAGGGATTTACCATCGTCGATTCGCCCATTATCAACGCCTTTGCTACACCTGATGGCCACGTGTACTTCACGCGCGGCATCATGGCCCATTTTAATAATGAGGCGCAGTTCAGCGGCGTACTCGGCCACGAAATAGGCCATATCACGGCCCGCCACGGCCAGAAGCAGCAGACCCGCTCCACTATTGCCAACGGAGCCCTGATCTTAGGCTCTATCCTGTCGAAGCGAGTGGCTTCTATTGCCCAGCCAGCCTCGCAGGTCGTGGGCCTGGGCCTGCTGAAATACGGCCGCGACGACGAAAACGAATCGGATAAGCTAGGGGTGAAGTACTCCAGCGCCATCGGCTACGACCCAGCCTCCATGGCCGATTTTTTCCTGACCCTTGCGCGCACCGAGCAAAGCAGCGGCGCCGCTACTGTGCCCACCTTTCTATCGTCGCACCCCAACTCCGCCGACCGGTACACGAACGTAAAAAAGCTGGCGCAGCAAGCGGAGCAACAAGCAGGCCGCCAGCTGGCCGTGAACCGCGACCAGTATCTGCGCATGATTGAGGGCTTGCCCTACGGCGACAACCCGCGCGAGGGCTACGTGGAGGGCAGCGTATTCTACCACCCCGACCTGAAGTTTCAATTTCCGGTACCACAGGGCTGGAAGTCGCAGAACTCACCCAGCCAGTTTCAGATGGCCGAGCCCAATGGCAAGGCTGTTATCGTGCTGCTGCCAGCCGGCAACAAAGGCCTAGATGAAACCGCGCAGGCACTGGTAGAACAGCTGAAAATCCAGAACGCGCAGGCCCAGAAAACGACCATCAACGGCTTCCAGGCCATAGCCATCCAGGGTGACCAGGTAGGGCAGGACCAGCAAACCGGCCAGCAGGCTATTACGGCCCGCACGCTGAGCTTCATCATCCAGGATGGCCAGAACCTGTACGCTTTCGTCGGCCTCACGTCGCCTAACGATTTCAACACGTATGCGCCGCAGTTTCAGCGCACGGCTCAGGGCTACAAGCGCCTCACGGATGCCGCTAAACTGAACCGCCAACCCGAGAAGGTGCGCATCAAAACCGCCAAAGCCGGCCAGACGTTGGCCCAGGCCTTAGCGGCTAATGGTATTCCATCTAAGCGCTACGAGGAAATGGCCATCCTAAACGGCATGAAAACTACTGATAAAATGACCAGCGGCATGCTGTTTAAGGTGGTAGGGAAGTAATTTACTATGCATTAAACCACTGCAGGATTCGGGAAACTATTCCTGAATCCTGCAGTGGTCTTTGAGCAAGTCCATTTTCAGGAAATAGTACTGCTGATAAATCAATTGGAAGTAAGTCTCCGGCTGCGGTGTACAGTAAGATTCTGATTTTTTCTGCGTGTACGCAGGAATAGATACCGCCTAGCGTTTCGATATCAGTGCGGTGGATAGGCGGCTTGACCTTCTTCCGCAGTTGAATAGGCACAATGCCTAACTCTGTGACCATGCTGCTCCACGCAGCTACTTTTGAGTCAGGAAGCAGGTAGGTTGCAGCTCGGCTAACAGTTTTTTCTGTGTCCTCCTCAGGCAAAAAGCCATAAAAGCTGCATAGTACTTCACTGATTTCGAGTAATAGATAGGGCCACTCATCTTGGTGATGGCAGAATGCTTTGTTCCAGAAGGAATCTAGCCGAAAGACTAGTAGCAGCGAATTTTCTGCCTGCGAGATGGTCTGGCACCAAAGGGAGTCATGCAGCGTGATGCCATCCAGCAACAGCGAAAATGTAGTGTCGGTAGCTTTGCTCCAGTCAAAAGAACCATTGACTATACCGTTAGCCAGCCATTCTGGAGAAGTATCATTCAGCATACTGGTGCATAGAACAGAAAACGCCCTGGCCAACTACTGGCTGGGGCGTTTAAGGTACTGAGCAGCTACGGAAGCGGCGCTATGTCGTTCTCAGGACTGCGTGTAAGGCCTACTGTTTAGGAGGCCGCAGTATACGCCGCAGAACCGGCCAGAGCAGCAAAAGAGCCAGTATAATCACCAAGATCAGATTGCCATCCAGCACCCGGCCATTCGCCTCAATCGTAAAGTTTGCTAGGAAAGGGTGGGTCCGCATCTGTTGCTGCTTTTAGGTGCCGGCTACTGTCTAATATCAAGAAAATCCGACATTCTGGCATCCTGTATCCTTGTCCAGACTTCTGGAGGCCACTTCCTGCAAAAAGGCCGACTGCCAGAACAGCTGCTTACACGTGCAGATGGCACGGATGCTTTGCTGCCGCTTCACATAGGCGCAAGGACACCGCAGAGTACAGGAGTGTTAGCCAAACAGATACTCCTTTCTTGAGACGCAATCCACTTTCATTGCCTCCTGATTCTGTGATGCTGCGCCGCCTTTCCCTGCTCTGTGTGTTGCTGATTCTGTTGGAAGCGGGGCTGGGCAGTGTAGGCGCGCACGCCCAGGTGCTGCGCCGCCCCGTGCCCGACAAGCTGGTGGTACTCACCTTCGATGATGCTGCTCTTAGCCATGCCACCTACGTTGCGCCCCTGCTAAGGCAGTACGGGTTCGGCGCCACATTTTTCGTATGCGAATTCCGGGAGCCGGCTTTTGCCGACAAAACGAAGTATATGAGCTGGGCGCAAATTCGGCAGTTGCACCGGCAGGGCTTCGAAGTCGGGAGCCACACGCTCACGCATCGGCACGTCAACCGTCTGACGCAGGAGCAGCTGGGGGCCGAGCTGGATTCAATAGAAGGCCGCTGCCACAGTAACCGGATTCCCCGGCCTGTCACTTTCGCCTATCCGGGCTACGACACCGCACCCACCGCTACCACGCTACTGCCGGCGCGCGGCTACCACCTGGCCCGCGCCGGTGGCAACCGCCCCTACGACCCTGTCACCGATAATCCGCTCCTGATTCCCAGCTTCAGCACCTCCGGCCCCGACACGGCGAAAGTGCTGCCTGCCCTGCGGCAGGCGCAAAACGGCCGCATCGTGGTGCTGACAGTACACGGCGTACCCGATGTGGCCCACGACTGGGTGAGTACGCCGCCCGCACTGTTCGAACTGTACCTACGCTACCTACACGACCATCACTATACGGTGGTGGCGCTGCGCGATTTGGCTCGCTACGTGAACCTGCCCGAAGCTATTCGAACCATTCCGCCCCGCTACGAGAATCTGAAATAACCGCCCTGCCATCCTTTCTGACCTATGAAAACCCACCCGTTTATTACTGTATTGAGCGGCCTGGCGCTGCTAAGTACCGGCGCGCTGGCCCAGGCCAAGCTCGTGACCGGCGCGCAAACGCCCATGCCTGCCGCCGAGTGGATCGACCAGGACACCGGCCACCGCGTGATGCGCCTTACGCCACTGGGCGGCAACAACAACAGCTTCTACTTCCACAACAAGCCCTTTCTGGCGGCTAAAGGCAGTGACGGCGACCAGATGGTGTTCTACCACTCCGATGCCCAGGGCAAGCAGCTGCGCACCATCAACCTGAAGACGCGCGCGGTGCAGCCGCTCACGCGCTACTTCCAGAAGATGAGCGGCGAAATTGTGGCGCCCAAGCGCCGGGAGGTATTCTACCAAACCGGCGACTCGGTGTACGCCACCCATGTCGATACCCGAAAGACACGGCTGGTGTTCGTGTTTCCCCAAGATTTCCGGGCCAGCATCACCACCCTCAACGCCGACGAAACTCAGCTCGGCGGGGCCTGGGCTTCTGATGCGGAAAAGGAGATTTCGCGGCAGTACCCTGAAAAGAAAGATTACTTCCGCCGCATCTACGAGTCGAAGCTGCCACGCACCTTGTTTACGGTGAGCACCGAGGGCGGCCAACTCAGCAAGCTGTTCACGGACACGGCCTGGCTGAACCACGTGCAGTTTTCGCCCACTGACCCGAAGCTGCTCATGTTCTGCCACGAAGGCCCTTGGGAGTTGGTGGACCGCATCTGGACCATCGACACGAAAACCAAGGCGGTGAAGCTGGTGCACAAGCGCACGATGGACCGCGAAATATTCGGTCACGAGTGGTTTGCGCCCGACGGCAAAACCATCTGGTTTGACCACCAGCTGCCTCGCGGCGCCACGTTCTTCGTGACGGGCACCAACCTGAAAACCGGCAAAGAGAAGAAGTACGAACTGACCCGCGACGAGTGGAGCGTGCACTACACCATTTCGCCCGACCAGAAGACGTTTGCTGGTGACGGTGGCTACCCCAGCTCAGTGGCGCACTCGCCCAACGGCCAGTGGATCTACTTGTTCCGGCCCAATGGCGACAAGTTTAAAGCCGAGAAGCTGGTGAACCTGGCCAAGCACAACTACCACCTGGAGCCCAACGTGCATTTCTCCCCCGACGGCAAATGGCTGATCTTTCGGGCCAACTTTGAGGGCGAAAACCAAGTGTACGCCGTGGAAATAGCCAAAGCCGCCTCGTAAAAACCGACACAAAACACCGTCATGCTGAGCTTGTCGAAGCATCTCTACCGCTTCGTCTGTCCCATTTCAACGAAGCGGTAGAGATGCTTCGACAAGCTCAGCATGACGAACTGGGTATCATAACCGACGACCTCAAACCCACCCAATGCTCAAATCCATTCTCACGGCCGGCCTGCTGGCCATGCTTACGCTGACGACGCAGGCCCAGAAGCTGCCCAAAAAGAAGGCCATCCTCAAAACGATGACCCGCGCCAACGACTACTTCATGCAGAAGTGGCCCGATACCGGCAAGGAAATCACGACCAACAAAACCCGCCCCAGCCACATCTGGACCCGCGCCGTGTACTACGAGGGCCTCATGGCGCTGCACAGCGTAGATAAGCAGAAGCGCTACTACGACTACGCCGTAGACTGGAGCCAGAAGCACCAGTGGGGCCTGCACCGCGGCATCGAAACCCGCAACGCCGACAACCAGTGCGCCGGCCAGACCTACCTCGCCCTCTACGAAATCGACCCACAACCCGAGCGGATGCGCGACATCAAAGCCAGTATCGATTTGATGGTGAAAAGCCCGCAGGTAGACGACTGGTGGTGGATTGACGCCCTGCAAATGGCCATGCCTATCTATGCCAAGCTGGGTGCTATGACCAAGGATACGGCTTATTACGAGAAGATGTACCGCCTCTACAACTATTCGAAAACCCGGCACGGCGGCAACGGACTCTACAACCCGCAGGACCAACTGTGGTGGCGCGACAAGGACTTCGTGCCGCCTTACAAGGAGCCTAACGGCGAAGACTGCTACTGGAGCCGCGGCAACGGCTGGGTGGTGGCAGCCATGGTGCGCGTGCTGGAAATCATGCCCAAGGGCGCCCCGCACCGCGAAGAATACGAGCAGATGTACCTGGCCATGATGAAGGCCTTGCCGCCCCTGCAGCGACCCGATGGCTACTGGAACGTGAGCTTACACGACCCCACCAACTACGGCGGCAAGGAGCTGACCGGCACGGCGCTGTTCACCTACGGCATGGCCTGGGGTATCAACCACGGCCTGCTCGACGCCAAGCAGTATCAGCCCATCATCACGAAAGCCTGGAACGCCATGGCTACCGAATGCGTGCACCCGAACGGCTTTCTGGGCTACGTGCAAGGCACCGGCAAAGAGCCCAAAGACGGCCAGCCCGTGAGCTACACCAGCAAGCCCGACTTCGAGGACTACGGCCTCGGCTGCTTCCTGCTCGCCGGCACGGAGCTGGTGAAGATGAAGTAAAAGTGTAAGAAATGAACGTCATGCTGAGCGAAGTCGAAGCATCTCTACCGCTTCGTTGCAATAGCATCAGCTAGCCAGGGGCAGAGATGCTTCGACTTCGCTCAGCCTGACGTTCTGAAATATCCATTGCCACCCCGCCCCATGAAACCCACTCTCGCTTTTTCCCTACTCGTTGCCGCCACTCTAGCCCAGGCGCCCGCCCGTGCCCAACAGGCGCCGCGCTGGCCGGAAATCACGCAGCAGCACAAGCCCTGGACGCGCTGGTGGTGGCAGGGCAGCGCCGTGAACGAGCAGGACCTCACGCGCCTGCTCACCCAATACCAGCAGGCGGGGCTGGGGGGCGTGGAAATCACGCCGATTTATGGCGTGAAAGGCACCGAAAACCAATTCATCAGCTTCCTGGCGCCGCGCTGGATGGACATGCTGCAGCACACGCTCACGGAGGCCGGGCGGCTGGGGCTGGGCGTGGATATGGCGCAGGCGTCGGGCTGGCCGTTCGGTGGGCCCTGGGTGACGCCCGATGACGCCTGCAAGTACGTGGCGCACCAGACCTACACCGTGGCCGGCGGCGCCCAGCTGCAGGAACCCGTACGCTTTATGCAGAAGCCGCTGGTGAAAACCGTCGGCCAGCCTATCGATATCAAGCAGCTGGCTGACCCTATCACCAAGAATCCTAATCTGCAGCTCCACGCCTTCGACCAGGTGCGCTTCGAGAAGCTGCTGCCGCTGCAAGCGTTGGTGGCGTATTCCGATAAGGGCCAGACGCTGGATTTGACCAGCAAAGTAGACGCCGCCGGTAAACTGATCTGGACCGCCCCGACGGGTGCCGCCTGGACGCTCTACGCCGTGTTTGAGGGCTGGCACGGCAAGCAGGTGGAGCGCGCCGGCCCCGGCGGCGAGGGAGACGTAATTGACCACTTCTCGAAAACCGCAACCCAGCACTACCTGGCGCGTTTCGATGAGGCGTTCAAGGGCCGCAACGTGCAGCCTATCCGGGCCTTTTTCAACGATTCGTATGAAGTAGACGACGCGCAGGGTGAGGGCAACTGGACGCCACAGATGTTCAGTGAGTTCCAAAAGCGCCGCGGCTACGATTTGCGCCAGCATCTACCGGCCCTGTTCAGCAAGGAGGCCGAAGACCAGCCGCACCAGCGCGTGCTCAGCGACTACCGCGAAACGGTGTCGGAGCTGCTGCTCGAAAACTACACTCAAACCTGGCACGACTGGGCTAAAACGCACGGCGCGCTCATCCGCAACCAGGCCCACGGCTCCCCGGCCAACATCCTCGACCTCTACGCCGCCACCGACATTCCGGAAACCGAAGGCGAGGATTTGTTACGCCTGAAATTCGCCTCATCGGCGGCGCACGTTACCGGCAAACTGCTTACCTCGTCGGAGTCGGCGACCTGGGAGAATGACCATTTTCTCTCGAAGCTCAGCGACGTGAAGAAGGCCATGGACATGATGCTGCTCGGGGGTGTGAACCACACGTTTTACCACGGCACCAACTACTCGCCGCAGGCCGCGGCGTGGCCAGGCTGGCTGTTCTACGCGGCCGTGCACTTCAACCCCAACAACACCTTCTGGAATGATTTCGGGCAGCTGAACCGCTACGTGGCGCATTGTCAGAGCTTTTTGCAGGCCGGCCAGCCCGCCAACGACGTGCTGGTGTATCTGCCCATCTACGACTCCTACGCCCGCCCCGGCAAGGTGCTGCTCCAGCACTTCGACGGCATCAGCCATGGCTTCAAGGGCATGCCGGTGGGCGCTACCGGCGAGGAGTTGCTCAAGCAGGGCTTTGGCTTCGATTTTATTTCTGACAAGCAGCTGCGGCAGACGAAAACCATCGGCCGCACTCTGCAAACCGGCGGCGGCACTGCCTACCAAACCCTATTGCTGCCCGATGCGCGCCTCGTGCCGCTGGCTACGTTGGAGCACTACCTGCAACTGGCCCGCAACGGTGCTACGCTGGTAGTGCAAAACCAGCTGCCCACCGACGTGCCCGGCCTGGGCCAGCTCGATAAGCGCCGCGCCGCCTTCCGCAAACTGCTGGCCGAGCTGAAATTCCAGCCCAGCGGCACGGCCGGCGTTCAGAAAGCCAAGCTGGGCAAGGGCGCGGTGCTGGTAGGCAAAGACGTAAGCCAGTTGCTGGCGGCGGCCGGTGTGCAGCGTGAAACCCTGACCGACAGCGGCCTGCAGTTCGTGCGCCGCCGCCACGCCACCGGGCATTACTACTTCCTGGCCAACTCCACCGATAAGTTGCTGGATGCCTGGGTGCCGCTGCAAACCGCCGCCAAATCGGTGGCGCTCTACAACCCCATGACCGAGCAGCTGGGTTTGGCCAACTGGCGTATGTCAGCCAAGGGCATGCCGGAAGTGCGTGTGCAGCTGGCTCCCGGCGAGTCATGTGTGCTGGAAACCAACAGCGCCGCACTGACCGGCCCCGTCTACGCCTACCAGCAGGCGGCTGGCCCCGCGCAGCCCATTCAAGGCACCTGGAACGTGCGCTTCGTGTCGGGCGGCCCGGCGCTGCCGGCTCCGGTGCAGATGTCGGAGCTGAAATCGTGGACGGATTTCGGCGGTGACGCCGGCCGGAAATTTTCCGGTACGGCGGCCTATACCATCAGCTTCCCGAAACCCACCGGCGCTGGCGAAGGCTGGCTGCTGAACCTGGGCCGCGTGGCCGAAAGTGCCCGCGTGCAGCTGAACGGCCAGGAGCTGGGCACGCTCATCGGCCCCAGCTACCAGGTGTTCATCCCGAAAAACCAGCTGCAGGCCAGCAACACGCTCACCGTCAGCGTCAGCAACGGCATGGCCAACCGCATCATTGACATGGACCGCAACCACGTGCCCTACAAGAATGCCTACAACATCAACATGTCGTCGAAGCTCAAGGAAAATCGGGGCACCGATGGCCTGTTCACAGCCGAGAAATGGGACCCTAAAGAGTCTGGTTTGCTGGGCCCGGTAACGCTGACTCCTGTATCAACCAGCGGCGCGGGCAAGATGCAATAGATCGGTAAAACGCAATTCAACTCTTTTATCCTGAGTTTGCGAAGGACCTTGTCACAGGAGAACGAGACGTAGCAACGGCTGTCGTTCATGCAGAATAAGATCCTTCGCAAGCTCAGGATGACAGGATGTTTTTCTCCTCCACTTATGCCTACCCGCCGTCATTTCCTTGCTACGCTTGCACTGGCGCCTTTTGCCCGGGCGGCGGTGGGAGTTGCGGCCGGGCGGCTGATTGACTTCCCGAAGGCGGATTTTGCCAAGTTCAGCAAGCACCTGCAGCCTGTTGGGCGGGCCTTGGAAATGGAGGGCTACTACGTGTGGTGCAATAGCCCAATCTACGGGCCTGATGGCCGGGTGCACGTATTTTTTTCGCGCTGGGATGCCCGCAAGGGGATGGGCGGCTGGCTCAACGGCTGCGAAATAGCCCGCGCCGTGGCCGACACGCCTGCCGGGCCGTTTGTGTACCAGGAAACCGTGCTGGCCCCGCGCGGCCCCGGCTTCTGGGATGCCACCACCTGCCACAACCCCAGCATTCAGCTCGTGGATGGCCAGTACTGCCTGTTTTTCATGGGCACCAGCAATGGCAAAACCGACACCAAGCGCATCGGGCTGGCCACTGCGCCCACTCTCGAAGGCCCCTGGACTCGCCCCGACGCGCCGCTGCTGCTGCCCGGCCCCACTGGCGCCTGGGACGACCATTGCACTACCAACCCCGCCTTTGTAAAGCACGAGGGCAAATATTGGCTGTACTACAAGTCGTGGAATACGGCCGAGTATGTGGCCTCGACAGACCCCACCATTCGGGGCAACCGCAAGTACGGGCTGGCCGTGGCCGACCAGCTGGCAGGGCCCTACGTGAAGTACGCCGGCAACCCCGTCATCGACTTCTCCCGGCAGGGCCACAACAAGCAATTCGAGGATGCTTTTGTGTGGCGGCAAAACGGCCGTTTCTGTCTGCTGGCCCGCGACATGGGCGTGTACAACCATGAAGTCGGCCTCTACCTGGAATCCCGCGACGGCAAGGAGTGGAGCTACCCCAAAATTGCCTTCCGCGCCCTGCGCGACTACGGCGTGCAGGAGCCGCCCGCCCCGCCCAAACTCAAGCGCTACGGCCGCCTGGAGCGTCCCCAGCTCCTGCTCCGCGACGGTAAACCCGAATACCTGTTCTGCGCCTCGCAAGGCGGCAAATACATGACCGCCTCTTCGTTCGTGTTTCGGATTACATGAGTGAGAATTTCAACTCGCAGAACATCATGCGGGCAAAGGCTTGCATGTAACAAATAGGCCGTCATGCTGAGCTTGTTGAAGCATCTCTACCGCTTCGTTGTAATGCCATTAATTAGTCAGAGGTAGAGATGCTTCAACAAGCTCAGCATGACGGCCACTGCGTTAATTATCATGCGCTCCGCTCAGCCTGATACACCCCTCGTCTTATACTCCCCGCCCAAAAAAAACTCCATGCATCATTCTTCCCGACTCACCGGTTTCCTATCCGCCTTTCTGCTGGCCGGCGCCCACACTGCCCTGGCCGACGTTACGCTGCCGGCGCTCATCACCGACAACATGGTGCTGCAGCAGAAATCAGAGGTGGCGCTGTGGGGTTGGGCCGCGCCCGGCGAGGCCGTGACCGTGACGGCCGGTTGGGCGAAAAAGCCCGTGCAGGCTACAGCCGACGCGCAGGGTAACTGGCTGGTGCGCGTGCCCACCACCAAGGCCGGCGGCCCCTACACGCTCACGGTGCAGGGGAATAACAAGCTCACCGTCAGCAACGTGCTGCTCGGGGAAGTGTGGCTGTGCTCGGGGCAGTCGAATATGGCGTTTCCGGTGGCGAAGGGCGTTTCCAAATGGATGACGGGCGTGCTCAACGAGGCCGAAGTGGTGCCGAAAGCCACCAAGCCGAATATCCGCATGTTCACGGTAGCGCAGCGCGTATCCGACGAGCCCCAGCGCGACGTGCAGGGCAGCTGGGTGGTGTGCAGCCCCCAGACGGTGGGCAACTTCTCGGCCGTAGCGTACTTTTTCGGGCAGGAAGTCCAAGAGAAAACCGGCGTGCCGGTGGGCTTGATACATTCGTCGTGGGGCGGCACGCCGGCCGAGTCGTGGACGCGGCGCGAGGTGCTGGAGCAGAACCCCACGCTGCTCCCGATTCTATCCCGCTACGCCGACGGCCTCACCCAACGCCCTGCCTACGAAACCGCGCTGGCCGCCTGGAAACTGGAGAAGGAGCGCAACCCGCAGACCACGCAGCCCAAGCCCAGCGAGCCGCTGAGCGCCACCAGCAATAAGTCGCCGGCCAAGCTCTACAACGGCATGATCCGGGGCCTGGAGCCGTACACACTGCGCGGCACCATCTGGTATCAGGGCGAAAGCAACGCCGAGCGCGCCTACCAGTACCGCACGCTGTTCCCGGCCATGATTGCCAGCTGGCGCCAAGCCTGGCAGCAGCCTGACATGCCATTCTACTTCGTGCAGATAACGCCCCATAAAGGCCAGAACCCCGAAATCCGCGAAGCCCAACTGCTTTCCTGGCAAACCGTGCCGCACACCGGCATGGTCGTCACGACCGACGTGGGCGACTCGCTCGACATTCATCCGCGCAACAAGCAGGCCGTGGGGCACCGGCTGGCGCTGTGGGCGCTGCGCAACGAGTACGGCGAGAAAAAGCTGGTGACCTCAGGCCCGATCTACAAAGCCCTGAAAATCGACAAGAACACCGCCCGCCTCAGCTTCGACTACGCCGAGGGCCTGAAAGCGGAAGGCGGGGCGCTGCGCGAGTTTACCGTGGCCGGCGCCGACGGCGTGTTCCATCCTGCCCAAGCCGCCATTGAGGGAAATACGGTGGTGGTGAGCAGCGCGCAGGTGCTGCAGCCGGTGGCCGTGCGCTTCGGCTGGCGCAAGTCGCCGATGCCGAACCTGTTCAACGCCGCCGGTTTGCCGGCTTCGCCTTTCCGCACCGACACCTGGCCCACGCCTACGCAGGATAAAAAGTAAGTACTCACCAACAAAATTTCTGCAAAAAGCGAATTGCAGGTGAGTGCGGGAGGGTGCCGAGAATGGAAAATGGCAGCTTTGGATGAGTGAAGTAAGAGAGCAAAAACCTGATGCGTAGCTGGGCATCGGAGCTGCGGCCGTGGGAATCCGTTGTTCCACCGCCCGGCTACCATCAGGTTCTTTGCTTTATAGGTTTCTCCCGATCTGCCAACCCACCTGCCTGCCGATATGAACCTGATCCTTTCGCTGCTACTGCCGCTGCTGGCCTGGCTGAATTACCTCGGGACGCCGCCCACTGCCGCCCCCGCCGACCCGACCTGGGTGAAAGAAGTGGGCGCGAAATCCATGCCCGCCACCAAAAACACTTTCCTAGTCGCCAAATACGGCGCGGTGGCCGACGGCAAAACCCTCAACACCCAAGCCATTCAGAAAGCCATTGATGCGGCGGCCAAAAAGGGTGGCGTCGTGACGTTTGCGCCGGGCCAGTACCTCACGGGCTCCATCTTTCTGAAGAAGGGTGTGACGCTCAACATCCCGCAGGGTGTGACGCTGCTCGGCAGCCAGGAACTGAAGGACTACCCCGAAATTCCGTCGCGCATTGCGGGCGTGGAAATGGTGTGGCCTGCGGCTCTTATCAATATCCTCGATCAGGAAAACGTGGCCATCACCGGCCAGGGCACCGTCGATGGCCAGGGCAAGCCGTTCTGGGAGAAATACTGGGCCATGCGCAAAGAGTACGACGCCAAAGGCCTGCGCTGGATTGTGGACTACGACGCCAAGCGGCCTCGTACGCTGCTGGTTTCCAACTCCAGCAACGTCACGCTCAAGGGCATCACGCTGCAGCGCGCCGGCTTCTGGACGGTGCACATTCTGTACTCCAAGCACGTAACGGCCGATGGCCTCGTGGTGCGCAACAACATCGGCGGCCACGGCCCCAGCACCGACGGCATCGACATCGACTCCAGCTCCTACGTGCTGGTGCAGAACTGCGACATCGACTGCAACGACGACAACTTCTGCCTGAAAGCCGGTCGCGACTGGGACGGCTTGCGCGTGAACCGCCCCACCGAGTACATCCTCATTCAGAACTGCGTGGCCGGCGCCGGCGACGGACTGTTCACCTGCGGCTCCGAAACGTCGGGCGGCATCCGCCACGTCATTGCCCGCGGCCTCAAGGCGAAGGGCACCAAGTACGGTATCCGGTTGAAATCGGCCACCAACCGCGGCGGCGTGGTGGAGGACATTGTGGTGGAAGACATTCAGATGGATGGCGTGCGCGTGCCCATCATCATGACCATGAACTGGAACCCGGCCTACAGCTACTCCACGCTGCCGGCCGGCTACACCGAGGCCACGCTGCCCGAGCACTGGAAGAAAATGCTGGCCAAAGTGGAGCCCGTGGAGCGCGGCACGCCGCATTTCCGCAACGTGCGCATCAGCAACCTGCGCGCCACCGGGGCCGGCGAAGCCATTTCAGCCGAGGGCTTGGCCGTGTCATTGCTGGAAAACTTCACGCTGGAGAACATCAGCATCACGGGTAAGAAAGCCGGCAAAATCGACTTTGCCCAGGGCTGGAGCGTCAAGGGCCTCGACATCAAGGCCGAAAACCAGGAGCCGGTGGCCGTGCAGAACAGCGCCGGCATGAAGTTCTAAAACTGTCTGCTGTTCGCCTGTCATCCTGAAGCCTGCTTGTCATCCTGAGCCCCGCGAAGGATCTTATCACACCAGAACGGCACCGTTCAACGCTAACCCAGCCGTGACAAGGTCCTTCGCGGAACTCAGGATGACAGTTACCTAGCTGCTGCTGCTCATTCTGCCACCGATGAAGAAAAACCAGAACCTGTTTGCGGTAGCCCTGATTACCTCGCTGTTTTTTCTGTGGGGCTTCGCCGTGAACCTGAATCCGGTGCTGATTCCGCACCTCAAAAAGGCCTGCCAGCTTACCGACACGCAGTCGGCGCTGATTGACTCGGCGTTCTTTGCGGCCTACTTTCTGGTGGCGCTGCCGGCCGGGCAGTTCATGAAGCGTTTCGGCTACAAAGGCGGTATTCTGGTGGGGTTGGGCCTGTTTGCTACGGGCGCCTTCCTGTTTTATCCGGCCGCTGAAACCCGGGCCTACGGCTTCTTTCTGGTGGCGCTGTTCATCATTGCCAGCGGCCTCACATTCCTGGAAACGGCCGCCAACCCCTACATCACCGTGCTCGGCGACCCGGCCGGTGCCACCCAGCGGCTGAACTTCGCGCAGTCGTTCAACGGGCTGGCCGCTACGCTGGCGCCGCTGCTGGGCGGCAAGCTGATTCTGTCGGGCCAGAGCCTAACGGCCGGGCAGCAGGCGGTCATGGCCCCAGCGCAGTTGAGCGCCTACCTGAGCCAAGAAGCCTCGGCGGTGCAGCTACCGTATCTGGTGATTGGGGCCGTGGTGCTGCTGGTGGCCGTTGTGCTTTACTTCACCCGCCTGCCCGACATCATCGAGGCTGCGGCCACTGACGATGCCAGCACGCAGGGCTCGTTGTGGCAGGAGAAAAACCTGCTGCTGGGCGTGTTGACGCAGTTTTTCTATGTGGGTGCGCAGGTGTGCATCAGTAGCTTTTTCATTCGGTTTGCGGGCAGCGTGGCCGGCATTCCGGAGCAAACGGCTACGCTGTATCTGTCGGGGGCGCTGCTCAGCTTTATGGCGGGCCGCTTCATCGGGACGGCGCTGATGCGGGTGGTGACCCCGGCAAAACTGCTGGCGGCGTGCAGCTTGCTGAACGTGCTGCTGGTGGGTTTGGCCGTGACGCTGGAAGGCCAGCTGCCGGTATATGCGCTGATGGGCGTGGAGTTTTTTATGTCCATCATGTTCCCCACTATCTTCTCGCTCAGCATCCGCGGGCTGGGGCCCAGAACCAAGGACGGTTCCTCACTGCTGATTATGGCCATTGTGGGCGGCGCGGTGTTCCCAGTGCTCATGGGCCGCGTGTCCGATGCCAGCTCCATCCAAACGGCCTACGTGGTGCCGGGTTTGTGTTTTTTGGTGGTGCTGTACTTCGCCCTCCGCAACGCGCGGGTGCCGGTGGGGCCACCTGCTCCGGCCCTGGCGGGCGGCCACTGAGCCCGCGGCTACTTTTTCTAAAACCAGACCTTCATGTTCAGTTTACAAGGCAAAAGCGCCGTCGTGACGGGCGGCGGCAGCGGAATCGGGCAGGCCATTGCGCAGCTGTTTGCGCAGCAGGGCGCCCATGTGCACATCATCGAGCTCAACCAGGAAGCCGCGTCCCACACCGTAGCCGAAATCCAGCGGGCGGGCGGCACAGCTGAGGCGCACCTGCTCGATATCAGCCAGCAGACCGACGTGGTGCGCGTGTTTCAGACTATCGGCCAAGTGGATATTCTGGTTAATAATGCCGGCATTGCCCACGTCGGTAACGTGGCGCAGACCGCTGAAATCGACTTCGACAGGGTGTATCAGGTGAATGTGAAGGGTGCCTACAACTGCCTGTTTGCGGCCGTGCCCCTGATGCAACAGCACGGCGGCGGCGCCATCCTCAACATGGCCTCCATTGCCGCCCACGTCGGCATCACCGACCGGTTTGCCTACTCCATGAGTAAGGGTGCCATCCACGCCATGACGCTGTCGGTGGCCCGCGACTACCTGGCGGCGGGCATCCGCTGCAACAGCATTTCGCCGGCCCGCGTGCACACGCCGTTCGTGGATGGCTTCATTGCCAAAAACTATGCTGGCCGCGAAGCGGAGCTGTTCGACAAGCTCTCCAAAAGCCAGCCCATCGGCCGCATGGGCACGCCCGCCGAAGTAGCTGCCCTGGCCTTATACCTGTGCTCTGCTGAAGCCGGCTTCGTCACCGGCTGCGACTACCCGCTGGATGGCGGTTTCATCACGCTGAATAATTGATTGTTGGGGGTTGATTGGTGATTGTTGGGGCTGATTGTTTTGTGCTTTGCAACGTCCGACTCATCTGCCCGACCTTCCCAACAATCACCAATCAACTCCCAACAATCACCAATCAGCCTCCACCAATCACCAACCAATCAACTATCCTCACATGAAGCTAATCCGCCACGGCCGGCCTGAGCAGGAGCAACCCGGAATCATCCTCAACGACCGGAAGTACGACGTTTCAACTTTCGGCGAAGACTACAACGAAGCGTTTTTTGCCAACAACGGCCTGGCGCGACTGGCGGAATTTGTGCAAGTCAACGAAAGCCAGCTGCCGGAACTGGCCGACGACGTGCGCCTGGGCAGCCCGGTGGCGCGGCCCAGCAAAATCGTGTGCGTGGGCCTCAATTACGCCGACCACGCCCGCGAAACCGGCGCCACGCCGCCACCCGAGCCGGTGCTGTTCTTCAAGTCCACCACGGCGCTGGTGGGCCCGAACGACGCTATTGTCATCCCGAAAAACTCGGTGAAAACCGACTGGGAAGTGGAGCTGGCCGTAGTGATTGGCCAGCGCGCTTCCTACGTGGACGAAGCCGAAGCGCACGAGTACATTGCCGGCTACGCGCTGCACAACGACGTGTCGGAGCGCGAGTTTCAGCTGGAACGCAGCGGCACCTGGGACAAGGGCAAGGGCTGCGACACCTTCGCGCCCATCGGCCCCTGGCTGGCCACGCCCGACGAAATCCCGGACGTAAATAACCTGCGCCTATGGCTGAGCGTGAACGGGCAAATGATGCAGGACGGCACCACCGCCAACCTCATTTTCCGGATTCCGTTTCTGGTCAGCTACATCAGCCAGTTTATGACGCTGCTGCCCGGCGACATCATTTCCACGGGCACCCCGGCCGGCGTAGGCCTGGGCTTCAACCCGCCCGTGTACCTCAAGCCCGGCGACGTGGTGGAGCTGGGCATCGAAGGGCTGGGCACGTCCCGGCAGCAGTTGAAGGCCTATGCCAAGAATTGACGCGCACCAGCACTTCTGGCACTTCGACGCCCGGCGCGACGCCTGGATAACGCCCGACATGGCCGCCATCCAGCGCGACTTTCTGCCGTCGGATTTGGAGCCGCTGCTGCACCGCCACGGCCTCGACGGTTGCGTGGCGGTGCAGGCCAGCCAAAGCACTGGCGAAACCGAATTTCTGCTGGAGCTAGCCGCCCGCCACGACTTCATCCGGGGTGTGGTGGGCTGGGTTGATCTGCAGGCTGAAAACGTGTCCGAGCAACTGGCGCACTACGCGCAGTTTGATAAGCTGAAAGGCTTTCGGCATATCCTGCAGGGCGAAACCGACCGGGCCCTCATGCTCCGGCCGGAATTCCGGCGCGGTATTGCCGCACTGTACCAGCACGGTTTTACCTATGACCTGCTTATTCAGCCCGACCAGCTGGGCTACGCAGCCGAGTTGGCAGACGTGTTTTCCACGCAGCCCTTCGTACTCGACCACCTCGCTAAGCCGCTCATTAAAGCGGGCGAGCTGGAGCCTTGGCGGCGTGAACTGCAGGCCCTAGCCGCCCAAGAAAACGTGCTGTGCAAGGTATCGGGACTGGTGACGGAAGCCGACTGGCAGCACTGGACGCCGCAGGATTTTCAGCCGTATCTGGATGTGGTGTTCGACGCCTTTGGTCCTGCCCGCGTACTGTTTGGCTCCGACTGGCCGGTGTGCAACGTGGCCGGCGGCTACGGCCGCGTGGTAGAGCTGCTGCAGGACTACGTAGCGCGTTTTTCGGTGGAAGATCAGGCCGGTTTCTGGGGCGAAACCGCCGCGCGGGTGTACCACTTATAAGTCATTTCAGCCATGGATTTACAGCTTCAGGATAAGGTGATTCTCGTGAGTGGCGGTGCCAAAGGCATCGGTGAAGGCATTGTGCAGGTGCTGGCGCAGGAAGGCGCCGTGCCAGTCATCATCGGCCGCAACGGAGCCGATAATCAGGCCGCTGTAGCGGCCGTGGTAGCGGCGGGCGGCCGCGCCGGCCAGGTAGTGGCCGAGCTGTCGGACCCGGCGCACTGCGAAGCGGCGGTGCGGGCCGCCGTAGTGCAGTTTGGCCGCCTGGATGGGCTGGTGAACAACGCCGGCGTGAACGACGGCGTGGGCTTAGAGCACGGCAGCTACGAGGGGTTTGTGGCGAGTCTGCACCGCAACCTAGTGCACTACTACCTGCTGGCGCACCACGCGCTGCCGGAGCTGAAAAAGTCGCGGGGCAGCATCGTGAATATCAGCTCTAAAACGGCCGAAACGGGCCAGGGCAATACCTCGGCCTACGCCGCCGCCAACGGCGGCCGCAATGCCCTCACCCGCGAATGGGCCGTGGAGCTGCTCAAATACGGTATCCGCGTGAATGCCGTGGTGGTGGCCGAATGCTGGACGCCGCAATACGAATCTTGGATTCAGACACTGGCCAATCCGGCCGAAAAGCTCCGCGAAATCACCGCCCGAATTCCTCTGGAAAACCGCATGACCACGGCCGAAGAAATTGCTAATACCACGGCCTTTCTGCTCTCGGCCCGCAGCAGCCACACCACCGGCCAGATTCTGCACGTCGATGGCGGCTACGTGCACCTCGACCGGGCCCTGGCCAACGCCTGAGCTGGTGGTTAGTAAAGGGTATAGAATTGACTAGGCTGTGTCTGAAAACTCTAGAACGGTAATGCTGAGCTTGTCGAAGCATCTCTACCGCTTTGTTGGGCTACTACTGCAACGAGGCGGTAGAGATGCTTCGGCAAGCTCAGCATGACGCTCAATACACTTTAAACGGCTTTTCAGACACAGCCTAAGGCACCAGCAGCACCGTCAGACTGCGGGCGCCGTGCGCGCCAATCACCAACGACTGCTCGATGTCGGCGGTTTTGGAAGGGCCGGCCAGGAACGTGCCGTAGCCGCCCACCGTGGCCAGTCGGGCGTAGGCCTGGTGCATGGTGGCTACCAGCTGCTGCCGGCTGAGAACCAGGGCGAGATGCTGCGTTATCATGGGTAGCGCGCGGTGCAGCATGTTTTCTTCCGGCAGCCAGATAGCACCGTTTTCGGCCACCCCAAACTCGCCCTGCAACACCGCCAGTTCTACGTCGGCCAGCACCGCCAGCGGAGTTTGCGCATCAACGGATACGTTGGCAGAGGAGAGCAGGGGAGAGGCCACGCGGTAGTCCGCCGGGAATAGCTGCCGGACAACCTCCTCCAAGTGAGCCAAGGCGGCGACTTCCACCACGCGCCCGCCAATGGCCTGCACAAGCGTCGTAAACTTTTCCACTGAGGCGTCGCCTTCGAAAAACGGCACGGTAGGCAGCGGTACTTTGGCAGGCTGATTGGCCGTCACAGCGGCCAGGATTTTCTCGCGGCTGCTCATGCCTTGTCGTTCTGAGGTTGTTGTGCGTACCACTCGCGGAAGCTTTGCTGGGGCGGTGCTGGCAGTTCGCGCGCAATGGCCCAGGGGTTGTAGCCCTGGCCGTGGGTGAGGCCGTGCGGCAGCAGGCGTAGCGCCTGCCGGGCCACTTTGCCGCCCGCGCTGTACATCCCTGGTTTGGCCAGCACGCGGCTGAGCAGGCGCATGCTCCACTTCTTGCTGGTCGGCAGCTTGCCCGCCTCACCCAGTACCTGCCGCCATTTATATAGCTGCGTATGGATGTCGATTTTGACGGGGCACACGTCGGTGCAGGAGCCGCAGAGCGTGCTGGCAAACGGCAGCGAGGCGTGCTTGCGCATGTCGATGTTGGGCGACAGAATCGCGCCAATGGGGCCCGGAATCGTGAAGTCGTAGCTGTGGCCGCCGCTGCGGCGGTACACCGGGCAGGTATTCATGCAGGCCCCGCACCGGATGCACTTCAGCGACGCCCGGAAATCGGGCCGGCCCAGCTGCTGCGTGCGGCCGTTGTCCACGATGACGATGTGCAGCTCCTTGCCCTCGGCGGGCCGGGTGAAGTGCGAGGTGTAGGTGGTGATGGGCTGGCCGGTGGCGCTGCGCGTGAGAATGCGCGTGAATACGCTCAAATCGGAGAGGCGCGGAATCAGCTTTTCCATGCCCATGCACGCAATATGCACCTGCGCCAGGTTCACACCCAAGTCGGCGTTGCCTTCGTTGGTGCACACCACCACGGTGCCGGTTTCGGCCACCGCGAAGTTCACGCCCGAAATAGCCACCTGGCCGGCCAGAAATTTCTCGCGCAAGTGCTGGCGCGCCGTTTCGGTGAGTTGCTGCGGGTCGTTGTTGCCTTTTTCGGTGCCGAGGTACTTATGAAACGTGTCGCCGACGTCCTCCTTTTTCAGGTGAATGGCGGGCAGTACTACGTGGCTGGGTGCTTCCTCGCGCAGCTGAATAATTCGCTCACCCAGGTCAGTATCAATTACCTCGATGCCGTTCGCCAGCAGGTGCGGATTCAGGTGGCACTCCTCGGTGAGCATGGACTTGCTCTTGACCACGCGGGTCGCACCATGCTGGCGCAGCAGCCCCAGTACAATGGCATTGTGCTCGGCCGCATCGACAGCCCAATGCACGTGCACGCCGTTGCGGCGGGCATTTTCCTCGAATTGCTGCAAATAGAAATCCAGCCGGCTGAGCGTGTGGTCCTTGATGTCGGAAGCCAGCTGGCGCAGTTCCTGAAACTCAGGCGTGGCGTACACCGCTTTGTCGCGCTTCTCGCGCACAAACCACAGCGTTTCGTCGTGCCAGGTGGTGCGCTCGGCATCCAGCAGGAAAATATCGGAGCGTTCAGAATGGCTCATCTTGATTGTTGATGGCTGGGGGCTGATTGTTAATTGTTGGAGGTTGATGGCTGATTGTTGGTTGGTGATTGACGACTGTCGAGTTTCAACAATCATCAGCTAACAATCAACCTCCAACAATCAGCCATCAACCGATAATTACTCCATTAAGGATTTCGGCGGCGTGCAGTACATGCACCGGCAGCTTCTGGCGGCGCACGATACCTTCCAGGTGCATCAGACACGACATGTCGCCGCCGGTAAGCACCTGCGTGCCGTTGCGTACGTGGTCCTGCACCCGGTCCTGGCCCATGCGCGCCGAAATGCCCGCTTCGCTCACGCAAAACGTGCCCCCGAAACCGCAGCATTCGTCGTTGCGGGTCAGCTCCGTTAGCTCCAGGCCCTGCATACCGCTCAGCAGCCGCCGCAGCTGCCCGTCGCGTACCGGCGTCATTTCCGATTCGTTGGCTTGGTGCAGGCCACGCTGGCCGTGGCAGCTCAGGTGCAGCCCCACTTTGTGCGGAAATGAGCCCGGAATTTCCGTGATGCCCAGCACATTGATGATGAAGTCGAACAGCTCCAGCGTGTTGGTGCGCACGTGCTGCACCGCCGGCGTCTGTTCGATGATGTTGAAGTGCTTGCGCACGTGGTACACGCAGCTACCAGCCGGCCCCACCACGTAGTCGTAGTCCTGGAAAGCATCCACAAAGTTGTGGTACACCGGCTTGGCGTCCTGCTCACAGCCGCTGTTGGCCATCGGCTGCCCGCAGCAGGTTTGCTGCTTCGGGAAATGCGCCCGCACGCCTAGTTTTTCCAGCAACTGCAGCGAGGCAATAGCCACCTGCGGATAAAACTGGTCGACGTAGCAAGGGACGAAAAGGGCTACTTTCATGCGTTGTTTTAAACGTCATGCTGAGCCGGTCGAAGCATCTCTTTCGCCAAAGTAACTTGACTACTATTGCGGGCGAGATGCTTCGGCAAGCTCAGCATGAGAACTATTTGCTAGGGTGCTGTGAGGTAGAAAATCAACTAAACAACAGCTGCGTTTTCTTCCAGGCTTCGCCCTGCTCCATGTGCATGAGCGCGCCCAACGCCGTGGCCTGGGGCACTTCCAGCGTGCGGATTTTGGCATCTGGAAAGCTCCAGCCGAGCAGCTGCATAAACAGCGGATTGCGGGCAAAGCCACCATCCACGTAAATCAGCTTTTCGTCCTTGCGAATTAGGTTGATGGACTCGGTGAGGATGCGCATCAGGCCGTGCATGAGGTGCTGGTAGGCGTCGGCGGCGGTGCTGAAATTGCTTAGGTCCCACTCGGTGGCGGGCTGGTCGGGGAAAGGGCCGGTACCGTGCATGCACCAGGGCCGGAAGCTTAGCGAGGCCTCATCATATGGCCGCGCTACCATCAGGGAGTGGTAGAAATCAGGCTTGACATGGAAGTAGTGCGCGATGCGCTGTACCTGAAAGTCATGCTCCCGCCCAAAGAACACGCGCGAAGCCTTGGTCATTTCGCCTTTCGGCGAGAGGTAGCTCAAACAGTCGCGGCTCAGCAGCTCGGGCGTAAGTGGCTCGCGGTTGAACGGGTTGAGCGTAACGGCCCAGGTACCCGTGGACACCAGCAAAAACGGCTGCTCGTTTTCCTGCAGGTAGGGCAGCAGCGCGGCCGAGCTGTCGTGCAACCCAACACCCACCAGAATGCCGTCGACCACCGAGGCAATGGAGTCTTTGGTGAGTGGTGCCAGCTTGTCGTCGATACCTTCGCGGTACACCCAGTCGTGGTAGCGGCCCAGCTTGAAGTTCCAAAGCCCCGTGTGGCAGCCCACCGACGTGAAGTCGCTGAAGGCCTCGCCCGTGATGAGGTAGGACAGGTACTGTGGCAAGTGCAGCGAGGTGCGGATGCGGGCGTATTGCTCGGGCCGGGTTTGCTTGAGCCAGTACAGTTGCAGCCCCGAGTTGAGCATGCCCAGCCGTGGCGAGCATGTTTCAATGGCGAAGTCTACCGGACTCTGCTCCAGCTCCGCAAAAAACTGCTCCTGCATAGGCGCTGGCAGCGGTTTGAGGTAGTTGTAGAGCGGCAGAATCGGTTGGCCATTAGCCCCCAAATGCACGAAGCTGGCCCCGTACGACGTGAAATTCACGCCCTTCAGGTTGTAGTGCGTGTCGTGGCGGAGCGCCTGCCAGCGGTCCTGCACCCACTGCGAGAGGCGCGTCAGAGTTTCGCACGGAAAGCCTTCCTCGTCCACGGTTTCCAGGCACACTTGCTGGTGCTCGTCGATGATCTGGCGGTCCTCATCAAAAAGGATGACTTTCTTGTTGGTCTTGCCAACATCGAACACGGCGTAGATGGATTTTTTCATGCTTATAGGCCGGTCGAAAGGCTGAGTTTGCCGCGTTGCTGAATGAGTTGCTCGCGCACCTGGCCGGCGCGGTACACGGCCACCGGGCTCAGGGCGCCGCCGGCCTGGCGGTAGGCCTCGGCCACTAGCGGCCGCACGTCGGTCAGGAAAGCGTCGCGCAGCAGTTCTTCGGCCCGCACCACGTCGTTGGACTCCTGGGCTTCGTGCAGGGCGGCGCGGTCTACTAGCAGGGCTTTGGCATAAGCGCCCAAGATGCTTTCCACAGATTGCAGCAGGTCTTCGAGCGGGTCTTTGGTGTTGTGGCTGGCGTCAATCATGTAGGCCACGGCGGCCTCGGCCAGCGTCTGGTCCTGGGCGGCATCCACCAGCTCGTTGAAGATCAGAAACAGCTGAAACGGCTTGGTGCTGCCGGTAGTCAGGTCGTCGTCGCCGTACATCGAGCCGTTGAAGTGGAAACCACCCAGGCGCCCAAAGTGCTTGAGGCGGCCCACAATCTGCTCGATATTGGTGTTGGGCAGATGGTGGCCCAGATCCACGAGCACCTGCGCCTGCTGGCCCAGATACTGGCACAACGAGTACGACGTGCCCCAGTCCGGAATGACGGTGGAGTAAAAGTGCGGCTCGTAGGGCTTGTACTCAATCAGCATCGTCATATCCGAAGGCATGGCCTCGTAGATGCTGGCCAGCGACTCGGCAGTACGCTGGTAGGCGCGGCGCAGGTGCTGCTGGCCGGGGAAGTTGGAGCCGTCGGCGAGCCAAACTGTATGGATTTTTGCGCCGAGCTGCTTGCCGTATTCTACGCACTCGATGTTATGCTGAATGGCCTGCTGGCGCACGGCAGTTTCGGTGTTGCTCAAAGAGCCGAACTTGTAGGAGTAGGGCTGGTTTTTCTGGTCCTGAAACGTGTTCGAGTTCATCGAATCAATCGTTAGGCCCGACTCGCGTAGCTGCTGCTGCAGGGCCGGCACGTCCTGCGGAATATCCCACGGAATGTGCAGCGAAATCGAGTTCGACGAGCCGTTGAGGCGATTGAGCAGAGCCACGTCCTGGATTTTCTCTTCCAGACTGCGCGGCTCGCCGCCCAGCGGGTAGCGCCCAAAGCGGGTGCCGCCCGTGCCCAGCGCCCAGCTCGGAATAGCCACTTGAAATGCCACCAGTTGCTGCACCACGTCCGGCGCTTCCACGCCGCGGCGGGCCAGCAACTCGGTAAGGAATTGGTAGCGGAATTGGTGGTCGTCCAGCAGCGGCTGGTTGAGGTCCTGAATCTGTTGATCCGTGAGCATAGCGGAAAAGACGAGGGTGGGAGGGATAAGCCGGCCAGCCATTGGCAGGCACCGGATGGGTGCGGCGCGGGCTGGATTTAGAGAAGCAAACTACCACCCGCCCCCGCCGGAACTGTTCTGAACTCTCCTGTATGCCGGGTATTTTCAGCGGCCGGTGAGTGAGCGGTTAATTGCAACGGCAATTTGGCACATACCCTTTTCGAGCTGTGCCGGGAAGTTCGGTCAACTCAACGGTGTAGAGACGCATAGTAGCGTCTCGTCGTTGCTGACGTTGTATGGACAGAACGACGCGCCTTTGTTCGTTCAACGACAAGACGCAAGTATGCGTTTCTACACCGTTCAGGAAATCCGCCAGACTAACCTGTAACCTACAGTGAGCCGCGCCGAATCGTGTAGAACGGGTTTTTCACCTTCACGCGCTGCTTTTCCAGCAGCAGCTCGGCGGCGGTGCGGCCCATGGCCTCGAAGTCGGTGGTGATGACGGTAATGCCTAATAACTCCTTCAGTGTGCTGGAGTTGAAGGACAGGATGCCGATTTCGCGGCCCAGCAGGTAGTGCGTCTGGCGTACTTTTTTGATGAGCTCGGCCAGGTCGGTGGTTTCCACCACCACGTAGGCCGTGCCGGGCTCCATCACCTCGTTCATGGCGCTTTCCTTCACCGAAAACTCCTTGTTGTAGTTGATGCAGAACGTGCGGAAGCCCCAGGCAATTTCCACCGGGTAGTTGTTGCCGACGCTGGGCAGCACCAGCACCATGCGGTGGTATTTTTCGAGCAGGTCGTTGGTGCCTTCCAGCGCCGTGAAAATATCCTTGTCGAAATCCTGATACACGGTCAGCGGCTGCTGTTTCAGCTCGGGCAGCTCCTTGTCGAGTAGCACTAACTCGTCGGTCGGAATGGCGTTCAGGATGCTCTTGTAGTCGGCTTTGTCCAGGTCCTGGGTGAAGTGGGGCATGACTACATAGTAGTTGTACTTGCCCATATTCTTCTCCATTATTTCCTGGAAAATGGAGGCACTGTAATGATGAATCTGCAGGTCTACGGTGGCCCGCTCGCCCAACGCCTGCAAGAAGGCGTAGTACACGATTTTCTTGTAGGAGCTGAGCTTGTTGAAGACCAGCAGAATCTTGATTTTGTTGTTGTCGGGGGCTTGCACGTAATATCCTTTGCCTTGCACCGACGTGCAGAAACCCCGCTCCCGCAGCTCCCGATACGCTTTTTCCACGGTGTCGCGGGCCAGGTAGTATTCGGCGCTCAGCTCGCTGATGCTGGGCAGCTGGTCGCCTTTGCGGAGTGTGCCCCGCTCAATATCGGTGATGACGGACTGCACAATCTGCTTGTACTTCGGCGTTTTGTCGAACGGCTTGAACTGCAGCTTGTACATGGGTTGGGCGGACGGATAGAGGGTGGGCATAGCGCCGGCTGACCAGCGGGCTAGGTGGGAGGAATAGAGCAGCCGCAGCCAAGCCGGAAAGGAGTGCATCCGGGGGCGGCGTAGGTAGGAGCGAGGGTGGGACTACGCTGGTCACGGGATAAATTACAGAGCTTATCCTACAATGCGAAGCAAAATACCGGTTTAGTTGTGCAATCGTTACCGGGAACGTTGCCAAAAGCCTCCGAATCAGTAGGCAGTTTTAAAGTTCGAGAAATATAAAAAGGCCAGCATATCGGCTGGCCTTTTTACGTCCCTTTCTTCCACAATCAATTAGCGCACGAAGGCCATGGCCACGCCGCCGTCTACGTTCAGCACATTGCCGGTGCTCTTGCTCAGGCTACCATCCACGAACACGCGAACCGCTTTGGCAATGTCTTCAGACAACAATTCTTCGCCTAGCAGGGTGCGCTTGGCGTAGTGCTGCGGCAGCTCTTCCACCGAAATACCGTAGGCCTTGGCCCGGCCGGCTGCCCAGTCGCCTTCCCAGATCTTGCTGCCGCGCAGCACCGCGTCAGGGTTGACGGTATTGACGCGGATTTTGTCGGGACCCAGCTCGGCGGCCAGCAGGCGGCTCATGTGCAGCTGGGCCGCTTTGGCCGTGCCATATGCCACGTTGTTGGGGCCGGCCACGAGGCCGTTTTTGCTGGCAATATTCACGATGTCGCCGCCCAGCGCCTGCTGACGCAGGATGCGTACGGCCTCCTGGCTCACCAAGAACTGACCTTTCACCAGCACGTCGTTGAGGATGTCCCAATCGGCCTGGGTGGTGTCGGCCAGCGGCTTGCTGATGCTCAGGCCGGCGCAGTTCACGACGATATCCACGCCGCCGAACTGCAGGACACTGGCTCGCAACGATTCGGCAATGCTGTCGGCATCGGTCACGTTGATGGACGCGGTGAGGGCGCTGTCTTTACCGAATTGCTTGCGCAGGTCGGCCTGGGTTTCTTCCAGCCGGTCACGGTCTACGGCCACCACGCAGGCGCCGGATTTCAGCAATTCCTCGCAGATGGCTTTGCCGATGCCGCCGGTGCCGCCCGTCACGAAGGCCACCTTGCCCGACAGGGCTTTGGGCGGAGCCATGCGCTGCAGCTTGGCTTCTTCCAGCAACCAGTATTCGATGTTGAAGGCTTCCTGCTCGGCCAGACCAGTGTATTCGCTTACCGCCTCCGCGCCTTTCATGACGTTGATGGCGTTGGTGTAGAACTCAGCAGCTACACGAGCCGTCTGCTTGTCTTTGGCGAAGGTGAACATGCCCACGCCAGGCCACAGAATCACCACCGGATTGGCGTCGCGCATCGCGGGCGAGTTGGGGTGCTTGCTGCGCTCATAATACGCTGCGTAATCCTGGCGGTACGCTGCAAACTGCTCCTGCAAGTACTCCTGCACGGCAGCCAGAGGCTGGTGCATGATAGCCTCATCGAGTACCAGCGGGCGAATTTTGGTGCGCAGGAAGTGGTCGGGGCAGGAAGTGCCTTTCTGCGCCAACCGGGCCAAATCGTGGGAGTTCACGAATTCCAGCACGCGGGCGTCGTCGGTGTAGTGGCCCAGCATGCGGCGGTGGCCCGAGGCCAGACCGCGCAACACCGGCATTACGTCGGCGGCCATACGGCGGCGGGTGGCTTCATCGGGGCCAGCGGAGAGCTTCACGCCGCCGAAAACCGGTGCTTTTTTGCCGTAGTTGGCTTCCAGATACGTGGCCGCCATTTCAATCACCTCCAGGGTGTTGATATACGACTCGTAGCTGGTGTCGCCCCAGGTGAACAGGCCGTGGCCGCCTAGAATCACGCCGCGCAGACCCGGATTATCAGCCACAATTTTCTCCAACTGCAAGCCCAGGTCGAAGCCCGGCTTCTGCCACGGCAGCCAGCCCATGGTGTCGCCCCAGATTTCCTGCATGATCTGCTCGCCGTCTTTGCTGGCGGCAATGGCAATCAGAGCGTCGGGGTGTAGGTGGTCGATATGCTTGAAGGGAAGCAGGCCGTGCAGCGGCGTGTCGATGCTGGGGGCCGCGCACTTGGGGTCGAACAGGCAATGGTTGAACAAGTCCACCATTTCGTCCTCGAATTCCAGTCCACGGTAGCGGTTTTTCAGCTGGTGCAGCTTCTCTACATACAGGTTGGCGCAGCCGGCTTTGGTGAGCGTACCAATGTCGCCGCCCGAGCCTTTCACCCACATTACTTCCACAGGCTGGCCCGTGACCGGGTCAATTTCTGTAATCTTACACGACGTATTGCCGCCGGCGTAGTTGGTCAGGCGCAGGTCGGCGCCCAGCAGATTGGAGCGGTACAGGAACAGCGCGACTTCGTCGTGGGCCAGTTCCAGGGCTTTGGCCTCGTCCCACAGATAGCTGACGTGCTGAAAGGTTAAGGTTTTTTCCATTGTGAGGCTTCTATTTGGGTGCCGGAAACCGGATAAGGGTATTTTCTTTACCAAAGGACGCTACCCGCCCCTTGACAAACCTCCTGCACTCTCCTGCTCGTCTCAGAAAAAAAAGTTGCCTTGATTTTTCCTGGTGATGCCTCACTCACCGGTAGTATCCTGCTTTCAGGAGGGAGCAGGAGTGTTCCGGCTTAGAATCACGGCAGATTTGACCATATCAACCCCTCAACCCACCTGCACATGAGTATTTTTCTTGGCGTGATTTTGCACGCACTTGGCGGCTTTGCCTCCGGGAGCTTTTACTTACCCTATAAAAAGGTAAATGGCTGGGCTTGGGAAAGCTACTGGCTGGTAGGCGGGTTGTTTTCGTGGTTGTTGGCCCCCATTCTGATCGGCTACCTAACGGTGCCCAACCTGTGGGGCGTGCTGGCCCAAGCCAAGACCGAAACCCTGATTTGGACCTATATATGGGGGATTTTGTGGGGTTTCGGCGGCCTCACGTTCGGGCTGGCTATGCGCTATCTGGGCCTCTCGCTGGGTATGGCCGTGACGCTAGGCTTGTGCGCTGTGTTCGGAACGCTGGTGCCGCCCATCTGGGAAGGAACGTTTGGCACGCTGCTGAGCACCACTTCGGGCCAGGTGATTATGTTGGGGCTGCTGGTGTGCGTGGTGGGTATTCTGATCTGTGGCCGCGCCGGCATCATGAAGGAGCGCAGCCAGACTACGGAAGAAAAGCAAGCTGGTGTGGCTGAATTCGACTTGCGCAAGGGCCTGATGGTGGCGGTTTTCTCGGGCGTGCTAAGCGCCTGCATGTCGTTTGGCCTGACGGCCGGGCAGCCCATTGCGGAGCTGGCCGCGCAAAGTGGCACCAACCCGTTGTATGTCAACAACGCCATTCTGGTGGTGATTCTGCTCGGTGGCCTTACCACTAATGCCATCTGGACCATCTACCTCAACATCAAAAACAAGACTTACACCGACTACACCCGCGTGTCGGCACCCATTCTGCGTAACATTGTATTCTGCGCGCTGGCGGGCTTTACGTGGTATTTCCAGTTCTTTTTCTACGGCATGGGCGACAGCCAGATGGGCGAGTACCGCTTCTCGGGCTGGACGCTGCACATGGCGTTTATTATTGCGTTCAGCAGCATGTGGGGCCTGTTGCTGCACGAGTGGCGCGGCGCCAACCGGCCCACTATGCGCACCATCTCGCTGGGCATCCTGATTGTGGTGCTCTCGACGGTAGTGGTGGGGGTTGGTAACTACCTGGGGTCTTAAGGTTTGTGCGCGTTTAGGTGGGCCGCTCCCGCTACCGTACTTTCGGTAGCGGGAGTTGTGCTTCATAGAGGCAGACAGCTATAGAAAATGGGTGATATACGATATCCTGTGGCCCGACATAAGGCAGTTCAATTAATTATTAGAAAAATAATTCGTGAGTAATCACTCCGGGCGGTAGTCTACAGGACAGTTTGGGCTAGGAGAGGAAATAATTTAGCAACACTAAAGCACTCCCCTTTAGCCTCACACCTCAACAATCCTACCCTTACAACCCATGAAGAAAAGTTACATATGGCGGCGCGGCCAGTTTGTAGCCTGCCTGCCGTTGCTGCTGCTAGCGGGGCCAGGAATTGCTACCGTCCAGGCACGCCCTTCGCTCAAGACCGTAGCTGAGGTGCCCCTCACCGGTAAAGTAACGTCTGCTAACGGCGAAGGCCTCCCCGGTGTAACGGTAGTGCTGAAAGGCACCACACGCGGCACCACCACGGCCGCCGATGGCAGCTTCACGCTGACGGTTCCCGAAAATTCGGGTACGCTTGTATTCAGCTTCATTGGGTACACTACGCAGGAACGCCAGTTTACAGGACAGGAGAACTTCTCTGTTAAGCTGGCCGAAGACTCAAAAGCACTGGACGAAGTAGTGGTAGTCGGCTACGGCACGCAGAAGCGGGCCGACGTAACCGGCGCTATTGCTACGCTGGATGCCTCCAAACTGGAAGAGCGCCCCATTGTGCGGGTTGACCAGGCGCTGGTAGGCACGCTGGCCGGTGTAAACGTGCAGCAGAATACTGGTCTGCCAGGCCGGGGGTTCAATGTGCAGGTACGTGGCAACGGCTCCATCACGGCCAACAACCAGCCATTGTATGTAATCGACGGATTTCCGCTGGAAGGCACCTCGCCCAACGGCAACGGCAACTACGCCACCGGCAGCCCGCTCGACAACATCAATCCCAACGATATTCAGTCGATTGAGGTGCTGAAAGACGCTGCTGCGGCTGCTATTTATGGCTCGCGTGCCGCCAATGGTGTGGTGCTGGTGACGACCAAGCGTGGCAAAACCGGTAAGCCTCAGATCAACTTCAACGTGTATGGCGGCTTCTCGCAGATGGCCAAGAAGCTGGACCTGCTTTCGTCGGAAGAATGGGTAGAGCGCGCCACTGAAATCATCAACAACAACTGGGTTCGTTCGCAACCCAATACGCCTGGTGCGCCGATACGTCTGGCCAGCCAGAGCACGGCGGAGCGGCAGGCCATTCTGGGTGTTACCACCATCAACCCGTCGCAGATGCTGGACGAGCGGTGGGCTATGCCCGGCCACCCTGGCCTCGACTACATCGACTGGCAGGACGAAATCTTCCGCACCGGCAAGGTGCAGAACTACCAGATTTCGGCCAGCGGCGCTACCAACAACGTCAACTACTATGTGTCGGGCAACTACACTGACCAGGAGGGTATTGTAATTGGGGTAGCATACAAGCGTTACTCGGCCCGCGCCAACATGGAAGTAAAGGCTTCCGACAAGCTGAAATTCGGCCTCAACATCAGCCCTAGCTACGCCATATCCAACGACCCCGGCGTAGAAGGCAAGGACAACCTGGCCCAGAAGTTCATTACGATGGTGCCGGTGGCCGAGTCATCGGCGGGCGTGCTCACCAACTACGGCGACAACCCGGTGTATACCTGGGGCGGCAGCAGCATCAGCCCGGTGGGTGAACTGACCAACCGCCAGCAGCAAACCACTACGTTCCGGACGCTGAGCACTATCTACGGCGACTACGAGCTGCTGCGCGACCTGCGCTTCCGCTCCACGCTGAACCTCGATAACACCGACTCGCGGGCTAAAAGCTACATTCCGAACTCCAAGCTGGTTGGCTCGGGCGCTACGGGTACCTTCAGCGGCTACCGCAAGCAGGCCTTCGTGAACGAGAATACGCTGTCGTATAACCGCATTATTGCGGCCAAGCACGATATATCGGCGCTGGCGGGCTATTCTTACAACTTCTTCAAGACCGAAACCGACAAGCTCAAATCGTCGGGCGGCTTCACGAACAGCGCCGTAACGACGCTGAACGGAGCCACCAACATCACGGGCACCGGCGACAACGGCACCAGCGAAACCCAGAACGTGCTGCTGTCTTACTTCGGCCGCGTGCAGTACGCTTTCGATGGCAAGTACCTGGCTACGGCCAGCGTGCGCCGCGACGGTTCCTCGCGCTTCGGTGAAGACCGGCGCTGGGGTATCTTCCCGGCCGCTTCGGTGGGCTGGCGCATTTCGCAGGAAAACTTCATGAAAGCGTTGCCGGTGGTGAGCGAGCTGAAGGTGCGTGGTAGCTTCGGCATGTCGGGTAACAACGGCATCGGCGACTACAGCAGCATTGCGACGCTGGGCATCAATCCGTATACGTTCGGTGGGGTAGTGGCCTCCGGTCAGTCGCCGAACAAAGCGCCGAACGCCGACCTGCGCTGGGAAAAGTCGCAGACGATTGACGTGGGCCTGGATTTCGGAGTGATTGACAACCGCATTACGGGTTCGTTCGATTACTACACCAAAACCAGCAAAGACCTGCTGCTGAACGTGCCGCGCCCCAGTGCCTCCGGCTACTCGTCGCAGCTCGTAAACATCGGCGAAGTGCTCAACCAGGGGGTAGAACTGGAGCTTCGTTCGCGCAACACGACCGGTGCTTTCGGGTGGAACACTTCCCTGAACGTGAGCCACAACCGCAACGAGGTAGTGCACCTGGGCGAAGGCGACGCGACCATCGAAATTGCTTCACCCTACGGCGCGTCGAGCACGCTGCTGATGGTAGGCCAGCCGATGTTCACATTCTATGCCATTCAGCAGACCGGCATCCTGACCCAGAGCGACATTGATGGCGGTGTAGCACTCATTCAGGGCCAGACCATCGGCGACCCGCGCTACAACGACGCCAACGGCGACGGAATCATCAACGAGAAAGACCGGGTGATTATCGGCCAGCCAAACCCGAAACTGACTTGGGGTATCACCAACACCTTCAACTACAAAGGTTTCGACCTGAGTGTGCTGGTTCAGGGCCAAAACGGTGGTAGCCTTTACTCGCTCATCGGGCGGGCCATCGACAACACCAACATGGGCTACAACCAGAACGTGCTGGGCCTGCAGCGTGACCGGTGGCGTTCCGTCGACAACCCGGGCGCTGGCGAGCGGGGGAAGGCACAAGCCAACTTCACGCCGCTGAAAAGCGACTCGTGGCTGTACTCGACTAACTACTACCGGGTGCGCAACATTACGGTAGGGTATAACCTGGGCAGCGTAATCAGCAAGAGATACGCGCAGGCGGCCCGCATCTACGTGTCGGCTGAGAACTTCTTCGGTCACGACACCTACCGCGGCGGCTACAACGTGGACGCCACCAACTCCGATACCGGCGGCAGTGGCTTCTCGGTAGGCACCGACTACGGCGGACTGCCCCTGACCAAGTCGATGACTGTAGGCCTCAACGTTACTTTCTAGCCGCTAAGCTGCTACGACACTATGAAAAAGACTTTCCTCTCGCTTCTGGCTGCCAGCGTACTTGTGCTGAGTGCCTGCGAAAAAGACCTCGACCAAGCCCCGATTTCCAGCGGCTCGGTTCCTACCTTCTACAAAACCGCCGACGACTTCACGCAGGCCATCAACTCGGTGTACAGCAACCTGCGCGACTACCCCGACCGGCAACTGACCATGTCGGAAACCCGCTCCGACAACATCTACGGCGTGAGCACGCAGGGTATCCGGACCTGGGAACCCATCAACAACTTCTCGACTACCATCACCTCCAACGAGTATCCGGCTGATACCTGGACGACTGACTTCGTGGGCGTATTCCGGGCCAATATCGTGCTCGACCAGCTCACCAAGAACGGCTCTGTACTAACCGACGCCGACCGGACCCGCATTGAGGGCGAGGCGAAATTCCTGCGGGCGCTGTACTACTTCGATTTGGTACGCTACTTTGGCAAAGTGCCGCTGGTAGACCGGCCACTGGAGCCGCAGGAAGTAGTAAAAATTCCGCGTACGCCGGTTGCTGAGGTGTACAATCTGATTGTGGCCGACCTGCAGGACGCCATTACCAAGCTGCCCGATACGTACGCAGCTGCTAACCTGGGCCGTGCTACCAACAACGCTGCCAAAAGCATGCTGGCGCTGGTGTACCTCACCCGTTCCGGTCCGACGTATGGCATTGAAGGCCCAGGCCTCGGCACCAGCGACTACGACGCGGCCATTGCCCTGCTCGACCAGGTAATCAACAGCGGCAAGTATCAGCTGATAACGACGGCTGGCACTTCGCCCAGTGCTTATGCCAACGTATTTTCTTACACCAACGAAAACAACCGCGAGGTGATTTTCGATGTGCAGTACATCAGCGGTGGCACGGGTCTGGGAGCTTCGTATCCTTCGATTCTGCTCACCAACAACTACTTCCAATCGATTGGAGCCGGCACGGGCTTCGGCACCGGCGACGAGCTGCGCCCACCCTCCAACGACCTAGTTGCTAAGTACGCCACCGCCGATACTCGCAAGGCCGCCACGTTGCAGGTGGGCTACACCACCACCACTACGCCAGTGGCTGTAGAAACCCGTCCGGCCTTCAAAAAGTACGTGAACGGTGCGCTACGGGGCACCTCCCGCACCGATTGGCCTATCAACTTCATTGTGATGCGCTACGCTGACGTGCTGCTGCTGAAAGCCGAAGCCCTTCTGCGCAAGAGTGGCCCTTCGACTGTAGTAGACGGCTTGGTGAAGCAGGTGCGTGACCGTGCCGGTTTGACGGCCAACCCGCTGACCGGTGTTACCATGGCCCAACTGATGGAAGAACGCCGCCTCGAGTTTGCTTGCGAAGGCCTGCGCTGGCATGATTTGGTCCGCTCGGGCCAGCTCGTGACCATTATGAACAGCTGGGCTACCGCAGAAGACACCCGCAACCGGATCCGAAAGCCTATCGTGGCCAACGACATCCTGTATCCGGTGCCGCAAAACGAGCTGGCGGCTTCGTCGTACCTCTACGAGCAAAATCCTGGTTACTAACCCGACCTCCAACTAGCGGCTTCGGCCTGGGCACTTTCGCACGGTTGCGGAGGGGTTCAGGCCGAATCTGTTACTGTGCCCTGCATGATTCCATCTGCTTCGTCTTTTTCTGCTGTTATGCGGTGCGTCCGTCGGGGCCTGCTGCTCGGCGGCGTGGTGGCTGGCTTCCTGAGCCCTGAACCCGCCCAGGCCCAGGCACCCGCCGCGCCGCTTTGGCACAACGAGGCCCGCACTCTGCGCTACCGCCCCGACGGTACGGACTTCGTGATTCAGAACGGCAACAAGCGCTTCACGCGGGCCTTGTATGGCACCAACACCGCCTTCCGTGTGGAAACCGGCGACCTGCCGGAGTTTGCGCTGTATCTGCCCGGCATGGGCGGCAATCTGAAGTTCGGGCTGCTTGCCGGCGGGCAAAGCAAGTGGCTGATCAAGGCCGACAACATCGAGGCGCGCTACCGGCCCGGCGCCATGCGCTACCGCATCCAGGACCCGCTGCTGGGCGGCGGCACGCTCCAACTGGAAGTGCTGGCCATGGCCGACGCCGAAGGCGTGCTGGTGAAGGCGCAGTTTGAGGATGTGCCGATCGGCCGCGTGCGGTTGCTGTGGGCGTTTGGCGGCGTCACGGGACGCAAGTTCAGCCGCGACGGCGACATTGGGGCCGACCCCGAGTCCAGCTTCTATCTCAAGCCGGAATACTGCCAGGGCAACACGTTTGCGTTGAAAAACAACAGCTTCGCACTGGAATATGGCCTGCCTGGCAAAGCCAAACCTGGAGAGCCTGCTCCCAAAGCTGAGCGCAAAACCCTGCTGGGCGTGGTGCCGGCAACGTCCGAGATGCACGTTGCCGATGCCACGCAGCAGGAGTCGCCGCAGCAGTTGTGGTCTTCAGGAGCCTCTGCCACGCCTGCCCTGGCCGGCACCATGAAGGCCAAAGCAGGAGAGACGCTGTACTTCGCGGTGCAAACACCCGGCAGTGGCGCCGCGTTGCGCACTGCCGACCTGCCGGCTGCTTGGGCGAAAGCCGAAGCTGTCCGGCAGGTGTTGGCCGGCCGCATTCAGGTAACCACACCCGACCCGTATATCAATACGCTGGGTGGGGCGCTGGGCGTGGCTGCCGATGCCATCTGGGAATCTCCCACGTATCTGCACGGCTCGGTAGCCTGGCGTATGCGCCTCAACGGCTGGCGCGGCCCCTACGCCGCCGACGCCCTGGGCTGGCACGACCGGGCCCGCACGCACTTCCGCGCCTACGCCCAGTCGCAGCTGACCAGCCCCGCTGTGGGCGTGCTGGCCATGGACACGGCACTGAACCTAGCCCGCTCGCAGGAGAAGCTGGGTACCAGTGTCTATAGCAGCGGCTACATCAGCCGTAACCCCGGCGGCGACTTCCGGCCCCATCACTACGACATGAACCTGGGCTACATCGACCAGCTGCTGCGCCACTTCCGCTGGACCGGCGACCTGGCGCTGGCCCGCGAGCTGTGGCCCGTGCTGACCCGCCACTTGGCCTGGGAAAAGCGCAATTTCGATACCAACAACGACGGCCTCTACGACGCCTACGCCGCCATCTGGGCCTCCGACGCGCTGCAGTACAGCGGCGGGGCCGTCACGCACACTTCCGCCTACAACTACTGGGCAAACCGCGTGGCCGCCGAGCTGGCTGCCAAAATAGGGGAGAACCCCGCCCCGTATCAGCAGGAAGCAACTAAGATAAAGGCGGCGCTGAATGCCCAACTGTGGTTGCCGGCGCAAGGCTGGTACGCTGAATACCAGGATGCTTTGGGCCTCAAGCAGCGCCATCCCGCCGCCGGCCTCTGGACCATCTACCACGCCCTCGACTCGGAAGTGGCCGACCCGTTCCAGGCCTACCAGGCGCTGCGCTACGTGGATAGCGAGATTCCGCACATTCCGGTGCGCGCCGCTGGCCTGCCCGATGACGGCTACTACCTGCTTTCGACCACCAACTGGCAGCCCTACGACTGGTCCATCAACAACGTGGCGCTGGCCGAGGTGCTGCACACCACGCTGGCCAACTGGCAGGCGGGTCGGGCCGAAGAGGCCTTTAAGCTCTGGAAAAGCGCTTTGCTGGAAAGCATGTACCTGGGCAGCAGCCCTGGCAACTTCCAGCAGGTGTCGTTCTACGATGCCCACCGCGGCGAGCTGTACCGCGACTTTGCCGACCCCATCGGCATGGCGGCGCGCAGTCTGGTCGAGGGCCTGTTCGGCATTCAGCCCGATGCGCTGGCCGGCGTGCTGACGGTGCGGCCGGGGCTGCCCGCCGCCTGGCCCACCGCCGCCCTGACTACGCCCGATGTTGCGTTCGACTTCCGCCGCACTGGTCAGCAGGACACCTATACGCTTACTCCGCGCTTCGCCCAGCCGTTGCAGCTCCGGCTGCAGGTGCCGGCCCGCGCCGTGCGGGTGCAGTCCGTGACAGTGAACGGGCAGCCGGCGCAATGGAAGAACCTGGCCGCAGCGGTAGGTACGCCGACCATCGAAATAAGCAGCGCCCCGCAAGCGAAATACGTGGTGGAAATCCGGTGGCAGGGCGACGCGCCGGACGTGGCCGCGCCGGCTGCCCGCTACGTGCCCGGCGCGCCGCTGGCCCTGACGTTTCCGCACGCCACCATCCAACAACTGGCCGACCCGCAGCAGGTGTTGCTCCAGGCGGCAGCGGTGGGCTCGGCCCTCACGGCGCAGGTGGCCGGCTTGCCCGGCAGCCGCACGGCCTTCGTGCAACTCCGGCAAGGCGACCTGACGTGGTGGGCACCATTGCACATAGAAGTGCAGGCCGCTGCTCCGGCCGCTGCAGTTGCCGCGTCTCCGGTCATCAAAAGCGAAACCGTGGACCTCACGGCCTACTTCAACGACAAGCTGACCAACATCTTCCAGCCCAACAAGTACCTCACGCCCCGGCCGGCTGGCCCTACCTTGCAGCTACCCACGCAGGGCATCGGCAACTGGTGCTACCCGCTCATCCAAGCCGACATCAACGACGCAGGTTTGCGCCAAGCGGCGGGCTCCGCCAACGAAATCCAGACGCCCTGGGGCGCGCCCTTCCGCACGCCCGGCGCGGCCGCAGCCCCCAATGTGCTGTTCGTGTCGCGCTGGGACAACTACCCTGACGCCGCCACCGTGCCGCTCAAGGGCAAGGCGCGTCATGCCTACTTACTGATGGCCGGCTCCACGAATCCTATGCAAAGCCAGCTCGATAACGGCGCCATCGTGGTGCAGTACACCGACGGTACGGCCGACACGCTGGCCTTGCGCAACCCCACCAACTGGTGGCCCATCGAGCAGGATTTGCTGGACGACGGGTTTGCCTTCAGCACCGGCGCGCCGCGGCCGTACCGGCTGTATCTGCAGTCGGGGCAGCTGAGCCGGGAGGCGCCGGAGAGCTACTCCAGCATCAAGGGTTTCAGCACCCGCGCCATTGCGGGCGGGGCCGCCACCGTCCTCGACATGCCACTCAATCCCAAGAAGAAACTCAAAAGCCTTACCGTGCAGTCCCTGGCCAACGACGTGGTCATTGGGCTCCTCAGCGTGACGCTGGTGCGCCAGTGAGCGGCCAGTCGCCCGCTGGCAAAACGCGGCGCTTAGCGTCTGCGCACCCGCGCTGCCTGGGCTGGTAAGGCTACCAACATTCGCAATGCCGAGACGCCAGCTAGTGCGTCTCTACACCGTCCTTCTAAAGCCAGAATCACTTCTATGCTTTCCTTTCCTCGATTCCTTTCCTTGAGTTTACTGCTAACTGGGGCGCTGCCGCTGGCGGCACAGTCGGGCGCGCCCATCAACCGCCAGGCGGTGGTGGAGCGCCACAAGGTGCGCCTGACTTCCACCGATTCGCTGTCGTCGCTGTCGGTGGGCAACGGGGCCTTTGCTTACACCGTGGACGTCACGGGCCTGCAGACATTTCCGGCGCACTACGAGAAGGGTGTGCCGCTGGGCACCCAGTCGGAGTGGGGCTGGCACAGCTTTCCTAATCCCCAGGGCTACAAGTTCGAGCAGAGCTTGCGCGACTACGACCTGAACGGGCGCAAGATCAGCTACGCGGTGCAGCGCAAGGAACCCGCCAACAAGGACGCCGTGGACTACCTGCGTGCCAACCCGCACCGGCTGCAACTGGGCAACCTCGGCTTCGTACTCACCAAGCGCAACGGCCAGCCTGCCACCATCCAGGATCTGCGCGACATCCAGCAGGAACTCAACCCCTGGACCGGCGAAATCAAAAGCCACTTCACCCTGGAAGGCACCGCCGTGGATGTGCTGACAGTGGGCCACCAGCAGCAGGACGTGGTGGCCGCGCGCGTGGAGTCGGAGCTGCTGAAAGCGGGCCGCTTGCGAGTGCTGCTGCGGCTGCCGTGGCCTACCGCCGGCTGGGCCGACATGGGCACCGACTACTCTCACGCCGACCAGCACAAATCGGCCATCAGTGGCCAGACCAAGACCGGCGCGCTCGTATCGCATCAGCTGGACTCTACCACCTACTACGTGGCCCTGAACTGGGCGCAGGGGGCCACGCTGGCCGCCGGCAAGCCCCACGAATACGTGCTGACACCTGGCAAGAAAGACAAGGTACTGGAAGTCAGCGCCCGGTTTTCGGCTCGGCCCCGGGGCGCGGTGCCGACTTTCGCGGCCACCCGCCTCAACAGCCAGCAGCAGTGGGCTTCGTTCTGGAAAAGCGGCGGCGCCGTGGACTTCGGCGGTACCACTGACCCCCGCGCTAAGGAGCTGGAGCGCCGCGTGGTGCTTTCGCAGTACCTCACCAAGCTCTACAACGCCGGCTCGCAGCCGCCACAGGAAACCGGCCTGCTTACCAACAGCTGGTACGGCCGGCCACACCTCGAAATGCACTGGTGGCACTCGGCGCACTTTGCGCTGTGGGGCCGCTCGCCGCTGCTGGAAAAAAGCCTCACCTGGTATGCTCGCCCCGATGTGCGCGCTGAGGCTCGCAAGATTGCCCAGCGCCAGGGCTACGAGGGTGTGCGCTGGCAGAAAATGACCGACCCCTGGGGCCAGGAAGGGCCGTCGTCGGTGGGCGCGTTCCTGATCTGGCAGCAGCCCCACATGATCTACTTCGCCGAGGAAGCCTACCGCGCCCACCCCGACAAGGCCACGCTGGCCTTGTACCAGGACCGGGTGGCCGCCACCGCCGACTTCATGGCGTCCTTCCCGTTTTATGAAAAGGACAAAGGCCGCTACATCCTGGGGCCGGGCGTGATTCCGGCGCAGGAGCGGTTCAAGGCCGAGCAGACCTTCAACCCCACCTTCGAGCTCGTGTACTGGCACTGGGCCCTGACCACCGCCCAGCAGTGGCGCACTCGCCAGGGCTTACCCCGCAGCGCCAAGTATGATGATGTGCTGGCCAAGCTCTCCAAGCTGCCGCAGGCCGGCGGCGTGTACCTGGCCGCCGAGTCGGCTCCCGATTCCTACACCAACCCCGAATTCAAAACCGACCACCCCTCGGTGCTGGCGGCGCTGGGCGTGATGCCCGCCACCGGCCAGCAGGATGCGGCCACCATGCGCCGCACGTTTGATCTGGTGTGGAAAGGCTGGAGCTGGGACAAAACCTGGGGCTGGGACTTCCCGATGACCTCCATGACGGCCACCCGCCTGGGCCTGCCCGATAAAGCCGTGGACGCCCTGCTGATGCCCGTGCGCACCAACACCTACCTGCCCAACGGCCACAACTACCAGGAAGGCCGGCTGCCCGTGTACCTGCCCGGCAACGGGGGCCTGCTGGCCGCCGTGGCCCTCATGTGCGCCGGCTACGACGGCGCGCCATCCGCCAACCCCGGCATCCCAAAAGGCTGGCAGGTGAAGTGGGAGGGCCTGAGCAAGATGCCGTAACAGAACCCGAAGAATAGAACCTAACAGGCTGGTTCCTGGCGCAGAGAGTCGGGACCAGCTACCCAGATCAACATACGTTGCTTCTCATGCTGAAATACCTATTGCCTGTCGCATTGCTGAATTTTTCCGGCGCCTATGCCCAGTCTTTCGTGCCGAATCTGCCGCCAGTGAAGGCCACCAGCTTCCCCCGGGACACCGTGCGCATCACCCAGTTCGGGGCCGTGGCCGATGGCCTGACCGCTAATACCAAGGCCTTCACCGACGCCATTGATGCCTGCAGCCGCAAGGGCGGTGGCGTGGTGCTGGTGCCGCGCGGCCACTGGCGCACCGGCCCCCTGACAATGCGCTCCAATGTGAACCTGCACCTGGCGGCGGGCGCCTTCGTGCAGTTCAGCAACCAGCTCGCCGACTACCAACTCATCAAAACCAACTGGGAGGGCCTCGACGCCGTGCGCAACCAGCCGCTCATCTACGGCCAAAACCTGGAAAACGTGGCCATCACCGGCCACGGCATCCTCGACGGGGCCGGCGAGGCGTGGTGGATGGTACAGAAGGGCCGCACGCCCGAAGGCGAGTGGAAGCAGCTGGTGGCTTCGGGTGGCTACCTGAATGAAAAGCAGGACCGTTGGTATCCGTCGGCGCAAAGCCTGAAGGGCACGACCGTGAAGGAAGCCGGCGTGCTGACTCCTGAGAAGCAGAACGTGCAGGATTTCGCGGACCTGAAAGACTACCTGCGGCCCGATTTCCTGGTGCTCGATAACTGCAAACGGCTGCTGCTGGAAGGCGTGACGTTGCAGAACTCGCCGGCCTGGACGGTGCACCCCATGCGCAGCCAGGACGTGACCGTGCGCAACCTGACCGTGCGCAACGGCCCCTACACCCCCAACACCGACGCCCTGGACCTGGAATCCATCAACCGCGCCCTCGTAGAGAACTGCACCTTCGACGTGGGCGACGACGCCATCTGCATCAAGAGCGGCCGCAACGAGCAGGGCCGGGCGCGGGCCATGCCCACCGAAAACGTACTGATTCGCAACTGCACCGTGTACCGGGCGCACGGCGGCTTCGTCATCGGCTCCGAAATGTCGGGCGGGGCGCGCAACATCTACGCCCAGAACCTCACCTTCGTCGGCACTGACATTGGTATCCGGTTCAAGACCACGCGCGGCCGGGGAGGCGTGGTGGAGAACATCTTTATTGAGAACGTGGACATGAAGGACATCGGTGGCGAGGCCATCCTGTTCGACATGTACTACATGATCCGGGACCCGTCGCCGCAGGTGGCGGGCTCCAAGGAGCGGCCCGTGTCGCCGGCCAAGCCCGTGGACGAGAGCACGCCACAGTTCCGCAAGATTGCCATCCGCAACATCACCTGCAACGGCGCCAAAACCGCCATCCTGGTGCGCGGCCTGCCCGAAATGGCCATCAAGGACATCAGCATCGAAAATGCTGTGCTGCAAGCCGAAAAGGGCCTCGTGTGCATCGAGGCCGACAACATCCAGCTGAAAAACGTGACGCTGCTGCCCACCAGCACCGACCCGGTAATGGAAGTGCACAACAGCCGCAATATCACCCTCAACGGCATCAAGTACCCGGCCGGCACGGCCACGCTGCTGCGCGTGTCGGGCGCTGAAAAGGCCAAAAATGTGCGCCTGCTCAACACCGACCCCGCCCAGGCCAGGCAGCCGCTGGAACTGGGCGAAAAGGTGACGAAAAAGGTTGTCACGGTGTCGAAAAAGTAAGTCGCATCTGTCCGGCTGTCCTACTGCCTGGTTCTCCCTCTCTATCCCTGTCCTATGATTTTTCGCCTGTTTGTTCTGCTGGTCCTCTTGATGGCCACCGCGGCCCCGGCCCAGCACAAGCCTAAAGCCTCGGCGCCGCTGGCCCGCCAGATGGCCGACTCCTTCATGCGCCGCTACCCCGACTCGCTGGGATTGGCCGACAACAAGGTGGCCCGCTGGGGCTACGAGCAGGGGCTGATGCTCAAGGCCATCGAGCGGGTGTGGCAGCAAACCGGCGAGCGGAAATACCTGGACTATATGGTGCGGATTCTGGACTACTCCATCGGGCCCGACGGCACCATCCAGCGCTACAAGTACGACGACTTCAACCTCGACAACATTAACACCGGCCGCGCCTTGCTCACGCTCAGCCAGCAGCCCGGGCTGGCGCCGGAGAAATACCGCCTCGCCGCCCAGCGTCTGCACCAGCAGCTGGAGGCGCAGCCCCGCACCAAGGAGGGCGGCTACTGGCACAAAAAGCGCTACCCGCACCAGATCTGGCTGGATGGGCTGTATATGGCCGAGCCCTTCGCAGCCGAATACGCCAAGGTGTTCAACCAACCCGCCGATTTCGACCACGTGGCGCTGCAGTTCGCGCAGGTGGAAAAGCACCTCGTGGATTCTAAAACCGGCCTGCTCTACCACGGCTACGACGAAAGCCGGGAGCAGCGCTGGGCCAACAAAACCACTGGCCTCTCGCCTAACTTCTGGGGGCGCGGCATAGGCTGGTACGCCATGGCCCTCGTGGACGTGCTCGACTACTTCCCCCAGGACCACCCCGAGCGCGCCAAGCTGGTGCAGTACCTACAGCGCCTCGCGCCGGTGCTGGCCCGCTACCAGGACCCCAAAACCGGCGGCTGGTGGCAGGTATCCGACCAAGCGGGCCGCGCCGGCAACTACATCGAAACCTCGGCTTCGTGCATGTTCGTGTACGCCCTGGCCAAAGGCAGCCGCCTCGGCTACCTCGACAAGAAGTACCGCAAAGTGGCCCAAAAAGGCTACGAGGGCATTGTGCGGCAGTTTGTAGTGCAGGAGCCCACCGGTTTGCTGACCCTCAACGGCACCGTGAGCGTGGGCGGCCTCGGCGGCTCCCCCTACCGCGACGGCAGCTACGAGTACTACCTCTCCGAACCGCTCCAGCAGAACGATTTCAAGGGCGTGGGCCCGTTCATCATGGCCGGCGTGGAGATGGAAATGAGCAAGTAGGCCAGGGCCAACTGAGAGGAGGCCAGAGCGTCAATCAAAACGGCAAGCTCAGCATAACGTTTTAAAGTATTCAATATCCACTCTCCGCCTGCCCTAAAACAGGTCGTCCTTGGCGGGGGCGGTGTAGGGCTGGGGCTGACGGTCGGTTTTTGGGAGGCCGAAGTAGAAGAATAGGGTGCGCTGGCGGGCGCCGCGCTGGTGGTTCAGCTCGCTGGCCGGGCCCAGGTTGGCGGTGTTGGCGTCGATGTTGAGGGCTAGCTTGGTGCCCAGCGGCGGAATGGCGTCGAGAAACGACAGGTTTCCGACGGGCAGGGCGGGGGAGGGCTGCACACCGGAGAGGCCGTAGAAGTCGAACAGACGCACGTAGAGGCCGGGTTCGGGGCTGGCCACCAGGAACTTGCCTTCCACTGTGTTCATTTCCAGCCAAGCAATGTCGGCGAAATAGCCCTTGAATTCCGGGTAAATCCAGGGCGCGGCGCCGGTCTGAGTGTTGTTGTAGGCGTTTTCCCACACGTTGTCGGCCACGCCCTGCAAACGGTTTTTCCAGACCCGGTACGGCCCCTTGCCCAGCCACTTCGCCCCGATGACGTAGTTTTCGGGGTAAGTGAAGCTCAGGCCGGCAAAGGTATAGTCGGTGGGCGGCAGCGCGTACTCGTAGGTGAGCTGCAGCCAGCCCGAGGCGTACATTTTCCAGCGCATCGTTTTCAGGTCGCCGGCGTAGCGCGCTTCCACCACTTCGCCGTCGGGCTCGGAGTGGTGCTGCAGGCTCAAGAAGGTAGACGCGCCGCTGGCTAGCACCGGGCCGTTGCCGAAGGAAAGCTTGTCGCCGTTGTTGCCCCTGATGCCGGTGAGGTGGCCGGTGGTTTTGCTGAAGCCCACGCTGATATTGCCGGCCTTCAGCGTCAGCAGCGAATCGGTGTCGGTGACGGCCACCGCGCCGGGTGCGGCCAGGTCCACCAAGCCGGCCAGGACTTTGGCGTTGCCGCCGGTTTTCCAGGTCCATTTGTACACTAGGTTCTTCTGCGTATCAAAAGCCGACACCACCAGCGCGTCGTACTGCTGCCAGTTTTTGGGCAAACCCAGCTGCAGCCGCCCAGTGCCCAACGGCTTTACGTCGGGGCTTTTGAGGCGGCTTTTCTGCTGCGTTATCGAGCCCGGAAAGGCGTCGGTGGGCGAGCGAAAGTTCACCAGCTCCCACTGGAAAAAGCATTGGCTGAGGTTAGTGAAGTGGTAGCGGTTTTCCACCGGCAGCGTGCCGTTGAACTTAGTCGGCAACTCCGGCAGCGCAATGCGGATAGGCGAAAAGATTTCCCGGATGGCGTAGAAGCTGCCTTCCTTTTCACGGTGCGGGCCCACTACGCCGTCGGGCGCATTCACCCCGTTTACGTCGATGATGTTGCGCTGGTCGGTGCGCACCACGCCCTCGTCCAGCAACGCCCACAGGAAGCCGCCGCCGCTGCGTTTGGCGTTCCAGTGCAGCTCCCAGAAGTCGGCCAGGCCGGTGCCGCCGCCGCCGTCGTCCTGGCAGTGCAGAAACTCGGTGGGCATGTAAATCAGCGAGTCGGCCAGGAGTTGACGGGTGCTGTAGTAGTTTTCGTAGTGGTTGCCGTCGATGCCGCTGTGGGCGTTGCCGGGACGGTGGTGGGCATGGATGACGGGCCGGTTGCTGAGGTCGTAGCGGCCGAAATCGTCGTCGAGCTCCTTGTTGGTGCCGCCCTCGTTACCGTTGCTCCAGAAGATGATGCTGGGGTGGTTGGCGTCGCGCTGTACCATTTCGCGCACCAGCTTGGCGCCGGCCGCGGTGCTGTAGGCTTTCTGCCAGCCGGCCAGCTCATCCAATACATAGAGGCCCAGCGAATCGCAGAGGTCCAGAAACTTCGCGTCGGGCGGGTAGTGAGCCATACGCACGGCGTTCAGGTTCATTTCCTTGAGCAGCTTCACGTCGAGCAGCTGGATGGAGTCATTGAGCGTGCGGCCAGTTTCGGGCCACCAACTGTGCCGGTTGATGCCTTTCATCTTTACCTGCGTGCCGTTCACGAAAATGCCTTGCCCGCGCCGCACCTCTATGGTGCGAAACCCAAACCGGCTAGTGGTTTCATGCAGCGTGGTGCCGCCCGCCCGCAAGCTGGTGCGCACCCGGTACAGATGGGGCGTTTCGGCGGTCCAGCGCCGTGGCTGCCGCACCTGCGTGCGCACCGTCACGACGGTATCCGACGGATTGGCGGCGGCCTGCGCCGTGCCCACCACCTTGCCCGCCGCATCCAGAATTTCGGCCTGCACCTGCGCCCCGGCCGGCGCATTGCGCACGAATACGTTCATGCTGAACGCGCCGCTAGCTTGGGCATTGATGGCGGTGCGCGCAATAAACTGCCTCGGGTACGCCGCCAGATACACCGGCCGGAAAATGCCGCCGAACACCCAGTAGTCGGCCAGCCGCTCGGCGTTGTTCACCGATTTGTCGGCCGACATCTTGCTCACCGTCACTTCCAGCAGGTTGGACTGGCTGGGGCGGAGCTTGTCAGTGATGTCGTGCCGGAACTCATAGAATGCGCCCTGGTGCACCGGCCCCGCCGCCTGCCCGTTAATTTTCACCTCGGTATCCGTCATCGAGCCTTCAAACACAATAAACACCTGCTTATCCTGCCAGGCAGCGGGCACCTGAAACGAGTGCCGGTAGCGGCCCTGCTCGTCGGCGAAGCGGAAGTTTTTGCCGTAGGTTTTGTAGTCGCGGCCGTAGTTGTAGCTCCCGAAACCCATCTGTTCCCAGCACGAAGGCACCGCAATTTTAGTCCAGAAGCCGCTTTGGCGCCCGACGGTGCAGAAGAAGTCCCACTGCACAGTCGGGTGGTTGTCGCGCCCCGAGAGGTACTGCACCTGCGTCTGCGGCGCCGGCTGGGCGTAACTGCAAAACGGGAGCAAGGCGCACAGAATAGCCAAAGAGCGGAAGGCTAGTCGTGGGAACAGGAAGAGGATTCTCATGGACAGTATAGCATAGCCTGAGTGGTTAGGTGGCCGAGGGGCATTTCTAACCGGCACTCAACCTAGGCAGAACCTTGGAAAGCGGCACCCTGTAGTTTCCTGCCCGGCCCACTACCGCAGAACTGAGCTGGCAGGAGTTGAGCACTACTTGCAATATTCGCCGGATGAACGAACAGGTCCGACGTGTAGCAGCATTACCAGAAGCCGTATTTCAACGTTATCTTACGTATGCTTTTACTTACTCTTTCGGCAGCAAGGTATAGGCCACCGGCTTGGTGCTGGAGTGTTGTGGAAGGCGTTTTTTCATTTCCATTCCGTATCGAATGCTGCCGCCTAACTGCTCCGCCCAGCTTTGTAGGACCTTGCTGGTCCTGACCGGCTTGTTCGCCATTGGCAGCTGCAACCACTCAACTCCTGCGCAACAGCAGGCGGGCACTTTCTCTCCTATGACTGACTCCACGCAAACTTCCACCACCGCCACGCTTCCTACTATCACTGCTTTCGGCAAAACCACCGACGGCGCTGCAGTGCAGATCTACACCCTCACCAATGCCCACGGCATGAAAGTGAGCATCACCAATTATGGTGGTATTATCACCAGCCTCGTGGTGCCCGACAAGGATGGTAAGCTAGGTGACGTAGTGCTGGGGTTTGATGAGATAAGCGGCTACCAAAGCCCTGCGTATCGGAAGGCGGGACCGTACTTTGGCGCCCTGATCGGACGCTACGCCAACCGCATTGCCCAGGGTAAGTTCACGCTCGATGGCCGGGAGTACACGCTGGCCCAAAACAATGACGGAAACACCTTGCACGGTGGCAATAAAGGATTTGATAAGGTAATCTGGCAGGCCGTACCTGGTGCCTCCGCCGTGGGCCAGACGCTTACGCTTACTTATTTGAGCAAGGACGGCGAGGAGGGCTACCCCGGCAACCTAACCGTAAAGGTGGTGTACACTCTCACCGTTGATAACGCCCTACAAATCGACTACTCAGCCTCCACTGACAAGGCCACGCCCGTTAACCTTACCAACCATACATACTTTAACCTTAATGCTGGCCCGGACGTGCTAGCCCATGAAATAACCATTGACGCCGACCGCTATAATGTGGTGGACGCAGGCATGATTCCGACCGGCGAGCTGCGTCCTGTCAAAGGCACGCCTTTCGACTTTACTGCGCCACACACCATAGGTGAGCGGATAGGACAGGTGCCCAACGGCTACGACCACAACTGGCTGCTTAGGAAGTCAATTGGCCAGCCTGCTGCCACCGTGTATGAGCCCACTACCGGCCGCACCATGCAGGTAGCCACCACCGAGCCCGGAGTACAGTTCTATACCGGCAACTTTCTGGATGGTACACTGCGCGGCAAAAATGGGCAGGTATATGGCAAGCATGCGGGCTTCTGCCTAGAAACCCAGCACTTTCCCGATTCGCCTAACCAGCCCAACTTCCCGACCACCATCCTGAAGCCCGGCCAGACCCTACACTCAACGACGACCTACACGTTTGGCGTGCGAAAATAAGGTATGCGCCTAGCAGTAGCGCTCAGCTGAGCGAAGCTGTAGCCTCAATCCCGCTTCTCAGGTAGTGGGCTCTCAAAAAAATAGAGGGCACACTTACCGGCCAACGGGCTTAATACTGATGGCCGCACCGCCTCCAGCTGCCAGCTGTAGCTTGATGATGGACTTGCTGTTGACTTTCTGTTTGCGGATCTGGTATGCCATTGGGTTTTTATCCCAGCTGGCACCCTTTCCATCAGCATAGATAGTGGCTTCGTACTGCTGGCCGGGCGTGAGGAAGTCGAGCTTCACAGTCTGGTGGCGCGGATTTTCGTCGGTGATGCTGCCCACGTACCACTCCTCGCGGCCCTTAGCCTTGCGGGCCGTGGTGATGTACTCGCCGGGCTCGGCCAGCAGCACGCGAGTATCATCCCAGTCCACGGCCACGTCCTTGATGAACTGGAAGGCATTGAGGTGCTGCTCGTAAGCTTCGGGCAGGTCGGCGGCCATTTGCACGGGGCTGTAGAGCGTCACGTAGAGGGCCAGCTGTTTGGCTAGCGTGGTGTGTACCTGGCGACCTTTGTTCTGGGCGGGGTTCCAGCTTTCCAGTTTGATCTGGAAAATGCCGGGCGTGTAGTCCATGGGGCCGCCCATGAGGCGGGTGAAGGGCAGAATAGTTTCGTGCTCGGGCGGGTTGCCGGTGCTCCAGGCATTGAACTCGTTGCCCCGGGCCGCTTCCGAAGCCAGCCAGTTGGGGTAGGTGCGGTGCAAGCCCGTGGGCCGTACGGCTTCATGCATATCCACCATGAGCTGGTTCTGGCCGAGCAAGGCGGCCGTGTGGTTGTAGTGGTTCACCATCCACTGGCCGTCGTGGTGCTCCCCGCGCGGGATAATGCGGCCCACGTAGCCGGTTTTCACGGCCGCGTAGCCGTGCTCCTTCATGAAGCGGTAAGCTTCCTGCTGGCGCCGCTCGTAGTTGGTCACGGAGCCGGAGGTTTCGTGGTGCATCATCAATTGCACGCCCTTGGCGGCGGCGTACTGCTGCAGTTCCGTCACATTGAAATCGGGGTAGGGCGTCACGAAGTCGAATACTTCCTCTTTCCAGTTATTGGCCCAATCCTCCCAGCCCACATTCCAGCCTTCCACCAGCACACTTTGTAAGCCGTGTTGGGCCGCAAAATCGATGTAGCGCTTCACGTTGGCCGTGTTGGCGCCGTGGCGGCCGTTGGGCTTGAGGCGGTTCCAGTCGGTGCCGGCCAGCTTGATGTTGCTGGTGTCGGCGTAGTTCCAACTGGCCTTGTTCACGTGCATCTCCCACCACACGCCCACGAATTTCTGGGGCTTAATCCAGTCGGTGGTCGGGAACTTGGTGGGCTCGTTCAGGTTCAGAATCAGCTTGCTGGCTAGTACCTCGGGGGCTTTGTCCGACACCACGATGGTGCGCCAGGGCGTGTGTTCGGGGGCTTGCAGGTAGGCGGCCGCGCCGGTAGCGCCGGGCACCAGCTGACTGCGCAGGCCGTAAGTTTTGGTGTCCACGTTCAAGAACATAGCCGGGTAGTTCACCAGTGCCGCCTCGTGAATGTTCACGTACAGCCCATCGTCCGACTTCAGCATCAGCGGCGTCTGAATGCGGTAGGGCGCGGCTTTCTGCTGAATGGCCTCGATAGGCGTGGTATTCACCTCGCTCAGGCGGGAGGTGGTGTAGGTGTACTCGTTGGAGTCGTAGTCGCCGGGAATCCAGAAGGCCTTGTGGTTGGCGGGCAGGTTGAACTCAGTCAGCTCGTCCTGCACCGTGAAGTAGCTCAGGCCGGGCTGTTGGGGCACCTCGTAGCGGAAGCCCACGCCATCGGCAAACACCCGGAATACCACGTCGAGGCGTCGGCCGGGGGCTTGGGGCTGGCGCAGGTGCACCGTGAGCTGGCGGTAGTGGTTGCGGATGGTTTTTACCTCGCCCCACACCGGGTTCCAGCTTTCATCCACATCCTTGGTTTCGGAGCCGGTGATTTCCAGCGGCCCATCGAAGCCCTTGCCATCGGCTAGAGCCAAGCCCAGCCGGGAAGGGTTGATGACGGATTTCGGCCCGTACTGCACGGCGTAGGCGGGCTGCCCGCCGGCGTTCAGAGTCACCGTCAGGCTGACTTTATCGAGGCGGGCGGTAAGCGGGGCAGCTGTCTGGGCGGTGGCCGGTAAACCTACTGCAAGGAGTAGTACGACCAAAAAGGAGTTCTTCATTCGGGTAAGTATCAAGGTCCGAAGGTAAGGCCTGATACTTACTGTGCAGGGTAATGACTGTAGCTTTTTAGCCTGACACTCCCACACCCTGTGGGATGTGGGTTGCTGAGATGAAGTGATAGGCTAGGAGGCCGGAACAGGTTGCCGTGCCTCCCGCAGCCAAGCCTGCGCCGAGTTGATGTCGCCGAACATGCGCATTTGCAGGCGCCCACCCAGGCCCAAATGCATAGCATCCGCCGACTGGGCCGCCATAGATTCCGGGCTGACCACGTGAGCGAAATGGGTCAGGCCTTGTTGCGCGGCACGCGGTGCCCAGTCACTGACAATCCATTCCACGGCGTGGTCCCACGGCCCAATGACTAAGCGGTTATCATTGAGCAAGTAGGCGCAAGCGTGTTCCCGTAGTGGACCCAGGCAGGCATCGGCGCCAGCAAGTATGCCATTATGAGTCTGATACCCAATCCAGTTGTTATACAGCCAGTGGTTCACAGCATCGTAGGCAATAGTCAGGTATACATTGCCGAACCCATTGGTTAGTTCCAGGGCCATAAGAGAAAGAAAAAGATTCGGCTACTATAAAAGGTGTGGTTCCGGGCGTTACCTAAGCTGCGCTGCCAACAGGCAGCACGGCTTTAAGCAGCATGAAGAACACGATGCTGACAAAGTAGTACTTATTACTGGGAAAATAGGACCAGTATAAGAGATTGACGACAATATTGTGCAAGTCCCTCCCACTGATCCTGAATCACAGGATCAGTGAGAGGGACTTGCAGGCGCTCTACCGGGAGTAGTTGTCCTCCCATTCCGAGTAAGGCGTGTTCGGCACCCGGTCAACATCTTGGAAGCGCAGACTGAGCGTATGCTCGCTTAGCTTCGTGATGGTGCATTTGGCGCGACTGTATTGCAAGGTATTGCCCTGCCGGGAGTACTTGTGGCGGCCCCAGGAATTGCCATTCATGATGTCGTAGTAGTTCAGCGAATCTGGCGTAATGACCATGTAAAAGGATACATCGGCTATACTATCCTGACTGAGCAACTGGCCAGCCGCGTTGTAGTTGTACCCGGTAGTGCTACGGGAGTTCCAGCGGCCTTCCAGGCTCGGATCAGGCTTGGATGGGTCCTTCTTGCAGGCAGTGGCAAGCAGTGATAAACTCAATAACAGAAGTGAAAAACGTTTCATAACGTGTATTGACAAAGCTCCGCATACAGTCCACGGAGCTTCAGCAAAAATAAAAGAACGAACAGGAGTTTACAGTTGAGCAGGTAAGCTAATTATCGGCCCAGCTTGTAGAGCATGCGGTAGTGCGAATGCAACGCGCCTGTGAAAGTTGGATTTTCCAGATAGGGCAGCCCAAACTCGTGAGCAGTCTGCCGAACGATTGTCGAAAGAGCCGGATAATGGACGTGGCAGACCCGAGGGAAAAGGTGATGCTCGATCTGGCGGTTCAGGCCGCCGCACAAAAAGGCCGCCACAGCGCTCTGCGGCGAAAAGTTGGCCGTTGTGCGCAGTTGGTGCACGGCCCAGGCTTCCTGCAGGTCGCCTGTTTCATCGGGCGAAGGAAAAGCCGTGCCCTCCACAACGTGGGCCAGCTGGAACACCAGCCCCAGCACCAGTCCCTCCACGAAGTGCATGCCCAGAAAGCCCAGCACAAACTGCCACCAGGTGATGTCCAACACCACCAACGGTACCACAATAAAGAGCAGGTAATAAAGTGCCTTGTAAGCAAACAGATTGATGACTTCCCGGCGTGGATGCGCGGGCGTGGGGTGCTGGCCAATCTTATCCTTAAAGAATTTGAGGTAGTCTTTGCGCAGCACCCACGACAGCGAGGCCAGCCCGTAGAGCGGAAATGCGTACAGGTGTTGGTAGCGTTGCCACGGCCGTAGTGGCTCCTCCTCCGAAAGCCGAACCAAGCCCGGCGCCACCTCAATGTCTTCGTCGTGGCCCGGAATGTTAGTGTAGGTGTGGTGCACAATGTTGTGCGTGATGGTCCACACGTAGGGGCTGGCTCCAATTAGATTGAAGACCAAGCTGAATATCTTGTTGACACGCTTGCTGGACGAGAAAGCCCCATGCATGGCGTCATGGCAAACGTTGAAGCCGATAAAAGCACAGCAGGCCCCCAATAGCCCCGCCAATCCCAACAAAGCCCACGGACCAAACGAGCCGAAAAGAATCAGGCAATACAGGCCCACAAAGCTGGTCAGGAAGAAAATCGTTTTGGCCCACATGGCCCCGTTGGCGTGGCGCGAGAGTTGCTGACTCTGAAAGTAGATATCAACTCGCTGGCGAACAGTGGCGAAAAAGGTTGAGCGGGAAACGTTGGTAAACTTCAGGGAGGCGCTCATAAGAAGAAGGGTAGAACTGGGCAAGAGCAGTACATACCGCTTCAGCTGGGATACAAGTAGGGATAAACCTACAACCTGATAACCGGAAGTGCCTGGGAAAGGCTCCAAAACCGGGTGGGTTCATGGCAAAGTCATGCCGCAGTAGCCGGTTATCCTACTGCCGGAGTAGTAGTCACCCTGAACCGCCAGATGCCCAAAGCAGGGGTAAAGCACGGGCCATAAACCTCCGATGAGTCAAATTATGCAAGTGTTTCTCAGGATTTCATACCAACCTTGCGCAGGGGCGAATGTTCCTTTGTACTGGATTCCTGGTATTCGCCGCCAGGCGGAACGCGTGGGAATCCGTTCGTAGTATTCTGTTTTTATGGAACCCGTCACTAAAACCGAAACCCTCGACATTGAGGGCATGACCTGTGCTTCCTGCGCTTCTTTCGTGGAGAAGGCGCTGAGCCGTACGCCGGGCGTACAGCGGGCCATGGTCAACTTCGCCACCGAAAAGGCCACTATTGACTACCTGCCCACTCAGGCCACACCAGCTACGCTCCGGGAGGCGGTTGTCAGCTCGGGCTACGGGGTGGTTGAGCGCGCGCCCGACACCAGTGCTGCTGAGCGCAGCGCCGAACTAGACCGGCAAAAAGCGGCGGCGTATCAGAAGCTTAAGCGCCGATTTTGGGTAGCGGCAGGCTTGGCCGTCATCATTATGCCCCTGAGTATGCTTATGCTCTGGCCGGCGCTGCTGGCGCACGTGAACATGCAGTGGCTGAACTACGGGCTACTGTTGCTTACGCTGCCAGTGCTGCTCTATAGCGGCCGCGAGTTCTATACCTCCGCCTGGAATGGCTTCCGACATCGGGCAGCCAACATGGATACCCTGATTGCCGTGGGAACTGGCGCAGCCTTCCTCTACAGCCTAGCCGCAACCGTTGTGCCCGGCTTTTTTACCAGCCGTGGGCTGATGCCAGAAGTATACTATGATACCACCGCCACCATTATTGCCCTGATTCTGCTGGGCAAAGTGCTGGAAATGATGGCCAAAACCCAGACTTCAGCGGCTATTAAGGCCTTGATGGGGCTGCAGGCCAAAACGGCCCGCGTAGTCCGGCCCGATGGGCAGGAAGTGGATGTGCTTATTGAGCACGTGCAGTTAGGCGACCTGGTGGTGGTGCGCCCCGGTGAGAAAGTGGCTACCGACGGCATTCTGCAGGAGGGCCGCTCAGCCGTAGACGAGGCCATGCTCACCGGCGAAAGCCTGCCCGTAGAGAAAGTCGCCGGCGACCCGGTATTTGGTGCTACGCTCAACAAGACTGGTTCCTTCCGTTTCCGCGTCACCAAAGTAGGGACGGACACGATGCTTGCTCAGATTGTGAAGCTGGTAGAAGAGGCTCAGGGTAGCCGTGCGCCCATCCAGCGGCTGGCCGATAAAGTCAGTGCCATCTTCGTGCCTACGGTTTTGGTTATTGCCATTCTCACGTTTGTGCTCTGGTTTGATCTGGCTCCGGTAGCCACCCGCCTGCCGCTGGCCTTGGTCAACTTTGTGGCGGTGCTCATCATTGCCTGCCCCTGCGCATTGGGCCTGGCCACACCAACTGCCATTATGGTCAGCACCGGAAAAGGCGCGGAGCACGGCGTCCTGATTCGTAGCGCTGAGGCGCTGGAAAAGGCCTACCAAGTCACGACAGTGCTCCTTGACAAAACCGGTACCATCACCCGCGGTGAGCCGGCTGTCACGGATTTTGTAATTCTCAACCAGGATGCGCGGCGTGTGTTGCAGGTGGTAGCGGCAATGGAGCGGCAGAGTGAGCACCCGCTGGCTGAGGCTGTGGTGCGCTACGCCGATGCCCAAGAGGTGAGCAACCTGTCAGCCTCCGGTTTTCGGGCAATTGAAGGCAAAGGAGCCGCTGCCACCGTCGAGGGGCAGACAGTTCTCATCGGCAACCAGCGCCTGCTCAGCGAGGCAGGCATACCACTTTCGCCGGAGCTGACTACTCAGGCCGGAATGCTGCTGCGCGGGGCCAAAACGGTGCTGTATATTGCCATAGATGGGCAGGCCGTGGGAGTAGTCGGCGTGGCCGATACTATCCGTGATACATCCGCTGCCGCTATCAAACGGCTGCAGGCGATGGGCATTGAGGTGGTCATGATGACTGGCGATAATCCGCAGACCGCAGCGCAGGTAGCCGCTCAGGTGGGTATCTCGCGCTACTTCGCGGAGGTGTTACCCCAGGACAAGGCCGGCAAAGTAAAAGAACTGCAGGCCGAGGGGCGTACAGTAGCTATGGTCGGCGACGGTATCAACGATGCTCCGGCTCTGGCGCAGGCAGATATTGGTCTGGCTATTGGCGCTGGTACCGATGTGGCTATGGAAGCAGCCGGCATCACGCTGATGCGCTCTGACCTGCACGGCGTGGTAACGGCCATCGAACTGAGCAAGCAAACCATCCGCACCATTAGGCAAAACCTGTTTTTCGCCTTTATCTATAACACGTTGGGCATACCCATTGCGGCTGGCTTACTCTACCCCGTTTTTGGGTGGCTGCTTTCTCCCATGCTGGCCGCTGGAGCCATGGCTCTGAGTTCAGTATCCGTCCTGACCAACTCGTTGCGCCTACGGGCTTTTCACCCTCATCAAGCCGCTTAAACCATGGATGCAGCTGAAATTCTGGTTACGCTGGGTGGAAGTGGCTTGGCAGCCTTCGTATTGTGGTACTTCTTTCTCTCGGCCCGGCGGACGGCCAGCGCAGTTTCGGCCTCTGGCGGCCTGCAGGAAGTGGACATTACCGTCAAGGGCGGCTACTCACCCGACGTAATTGAAGTGGAACGCGGAAAGCCCGTGCAACTACGCTTCTACCGCGACGAAGAAAACTCCTGCTCGGAGGAACTGCTAATCCCGGATTTTCGGATTCGCCGCGACCTGCCGGCCTTTAAAACTACCTTGGTAGAACTACTGCCTCAGCAAGCCGGCCGGTTTGAGTTTACCTGTGGCATGAGCATGTTGCGCGGTACTCTGGTCGTGAAATAATCCTTCGCAACTAGCCCCATTTCTTCATTGCCGGCTGTAGCATGCTGGCCTGGCACTGCACCTAGTAGGTTTGCACCGCCGTGACCTTGCCTGTAAGAAGGTAGGCTGCTGAAAACAAGAAGGATATCTGCGCCACATCAAGCATCATGCGGCCGGGCAGCAAATCTCACTTAATTTGGCGCCGGCAAGTGCCTCTTCAAAAGGCGTTGGCAGCTGATTCTGTGCCGGCAGCCACGTCTTTCGTCAAGCGAATTACTCTAAACCTACCCTAAACACTGTAGAAATGGCCAAAATCAAAGTAGCCAACCCCGTAGTTGAGCTTGATGGCGACGAAATGACGCGCATCATCTGGAAGTTCATTAAGGATAAGCTGATTACCCCGTATCTGGAACTGGACATCAAGTACTACGATCTGGGTATTGAGTACCGCGACGAAACCAACGACCAGGTAACCATTGACGCCGCCAATGCCATTAAGCAGTACGGCGTGGGCATCAAGTGCGCCACCATCACGCCCGACGAGGAGCGGGTAAAGGAGTTCAACCTCAAGCAGATGTGGAAGTCGCCGAACGGCACCATCCGCAACATCCTGGACGGCACCGTGTTCCGTGAGCCAATTGTGATGAGCAACGTGCCGCGCCTCGTGCCCAACTGGACGGCCCCCATCTGCATCGGCCGCCACGCTTTCGGCGACCAGTATCGCGCCACCGACTTCGTGACCAAGGGCAAAGGCAAGCTTACCATCACCTTCACCCCCGAAGACGGTGGCGAAGAGCAGTCGTTTGAAGTCTATAACTTCAAGAGCGACGGCGTGGCCCTGGCCATGTACAACACCGACGAGTCCATCCGCGGCTTCGCCCACGCCTGCTTCAACCAGGCCCTGATGAAAGGCTGGCCGCTGTATTTGAGCACCAAAAACACCATCCTGAAAAAGTACGATGGCCGCTTCAAGGACATCTTCCAGGAAATCTACGAGCAGGATTATCTGGCTAAGTTCCAGGCTGCCGGCATCACCTACGAGCACCGTCTGATTGACGACATGGTGGCCTCGGCCCTGAAATGGAACGGCAACTTCGTGTGGGCCTGCAAAAACTACGACGGCGACGTACAGTCCGACACCGTAGCCCAGGGTTTCGGCTCGCTGGGCCTGATGACCTCCACGCTGGTAACGCCCGACGGTGGCACGATGGAGGCTGAAGCCGCCCACGGCACCGTAACGCGCCACTACCGCGACCATCAGAAAGGCAAGCCCACCTCCACCAACCCCATTGCCAGCATCTTCGCCTGGACCCGGGGCCTGGAGTTCCGCGGCAAGCTCGATAACAACCAGGAGTTGATTGACTTCTGCCACAAGCTGGAGCAGGTGTGCATCGAAACTGTGGAAAGCGGCAAGATGACCAAGGACCTTGCCGTCTGCATCCACGGCAACAAAGTGGAGCACGGCCGCGACTACCTCTACACCGAGGAGTTCCTGGAAGCGTTGGACACCAACCTGAAAGCCAAGCTCGGTAAATAGACGTTGCAGCTTCCTTACTAAAAAAAGCCTCTCCGAGTTTCGGAGAGGCTTTTTTTAGTAATTGTTATGGTCGGCCGGAACGCGAATGGCGTGGGCGAGGAAATAAGGCTAGGCTTTCTTCAGAAACTCGGTTTTGAGTACCATGGTGCTGCCACCAGCACGACCCTCAATTTCAGCGGGGCTGTTGGTGAGGCGGATGTTCTTGACCACAGTGCCACGTTTGAGCGTGAGCGAAGAGCCCTTCACTTTCAGATCCTTGATGAGCGTCACCGAGTCGCCTTCTGCGAGCAGGTTGCCGTTGCTGTCTTTTACGTCCATGGGTACGGAGGAAGTTAGACGTTGAAGCGGAAGTGCATGATGTCGCCGTCCTGCACCACATATTCTTTGCCTTCTACGGCCATCTTGCCGGCTTCCTTAATCTTTACCTCAGTCTTGTATTCCTGGTAATCAGCCAGCTTAATTACCTCGGCACGGATAAAGCCTTTCTCAAAATCGGAGTGGATGACGCCAGCCGCGGCCGGTGCTTTGTCGCCGCGGTGGATAGTCCAGGCGCGTACTTCCTGTACGCCGGCCGTGAAGTACGTAATCAGGTTCAGCAGGGAGTAGGAAGCGCGGATCAGGCGGTTCAGGCCGGATTCGGTGAGGCCATATTCGCCCAGGAACATTTCCTTTTCCTCGGGGTCTTCCATCTCCGCAATCTGCGACTCAATAGCAGCCGATACCAGCACTACTTCGGCGCCTTCCTTGGCCACGTGAGCCTGCAGGGCTGCCGTGTGGGCATTGCCGTTCGTGATGCTGGCTTCGTCCACATTGGCCACGTAAATTACGGGCTTGATGGTGAGCAGCTGCAGATCCGCAACGGCCTCCAGCTCCTCGGGCGTAGCCTGCACAGCACGGGCGTTCTGGCCGTCTTCCAGGGCAGCCTTAAACTTCTGCAGCGCTGCTACTTCTTTCTTGGCCACGGCGTCGCCGCCTTTGGCTGCGCGCTCCGACTTGATGAGCTTCTTGTCGACGCTCTCCAAATCTTTAATCTGCAGCTCGGTATCAATTACATCTTTGTCGAACACCGGGTCAACCCCACCGGCTACGTGCACGATGTTGGGGTCGTCGAAGCAGCGCACCACATGGATAATGGCATCTACCTCCCGAATGTTCGCCAGGAATTTGTTGCCCAGTCCTTCGCCTTTGGAGGCACCTTTCACCAGCCCGGCAATGTCTACGAACTCAATAATAGTAGGCAGCACACGCTTCGGGTTCACCAGCGCCTCCAGAATCTGAAGCCGCTCGTCGGGCACGGTAATTACGCCCACGTTCGGCTCGATGGTGCAGAACGGATAGTTGGCCGATTCGGCCTTGGCATTAGAAAGAGCGTTGAAAAGCGTGGATTTGCCGACGTTTGGCAGGCCGACGATACCGCAGCGGAGACCCATAAGATGGAATAGTGAGTGGTGAAATGGTGCGCTGAGCTACTGGCTCAATTCGCGGGGGCAAAGGTACGGGGCTTTTTTGGGGAAAGCACGGCTCATCTGAGTCCGTTGCAACGGGTAGTGATGCCATTGAACCAGATGCGGCACTGCTTCTGTTGGGCAGGCATGTGTGAACACCATAAACCCACTCAGAAACTACAGCGCCTAGGCTTTTATGTGGCTGCCGGTGTGTTGCTGTTGGTTAGCCAGTACTACGCACTCTAGTGCGCAGAAACCACGACGGCGCGCTCTGGCCGAAGCCGGGCGCGCCGTGCGGTGGGAAACGAAGAGCTTTTTTGTAGGACTGTTTCGCTAGGCTTTCCTGAAATTAATAGTTGTCGTCGGCGCGGTTCGGGTTGAAGCCGGCTTCACGCTCCTCATATGCCGGGCGTGGGCGGTCCAGTTCGGCTACCTCTTCAGGCGTCAGCAACTCTTCGCGCACATATTCCACGGCATCCTGCAGCGCATCGACGAACTTCAGGAAGTCTTCCTTGTACAGGAAAATCTTGTGCTTCTCATACGAGAAAGTGTCGTCGTCACGGAGCTTGCGCTTGCTTTCCGTGATGGTCAGATAATAGTCCTGGCCGCGGGTAGCTTTCACGTCGAAAAAGTACGTGCGTTTGCCCGCTTTAATGCGCTGGGAGTAAATTTCTTCTTGGTCGTGACGTTCTTCCACGGGGCCTTCTGTAAAGTTTTGTTATTCCAAGATGGTTGAATTTCAGGCCAAAGTACAACTACTGCGCATGATATAAAAATTTTGAGGCCTCGTTTCTGATGTAAATCCTTGAATATCTTAGTGAAGCGCAATAATTCGGGAAAATAATCAGTTTTGTTCAAGCGCTGCTCATTGGAATATGGCAGGATGAAATCTGCATCATATATGATTGTTGCTATGCCTGAGCCACCTTCTGTACTTCTTTGTTTCTTTGAGGCGCAGGGCCCAGTCTAGCTGCGCACTACCTCTTTTGCTTTCCTTGAATTGCATTTATGGCTCAACCTCTTGATCTGGCCGCCGTCCGCTCGTTCGAAAACCTGGAATTCCTGGCTCGCCAGCTGGTGGAAGGCTTTATCACGGGCCTGCATCAGTCGCCCTACCACGGCTTCTCGGTAGAGTTTTCGGAGCACCGCCTTTACAACCCCGGTGAAAGCACCCGCCACCTCGATTGGAAGGTATTTGCCCGCACCGACAAGCTTTTTGTAAAGCGCTATGAGGAAGAAACCAACCTCCGCTGCCATCTGCTGCTCGATGTTAGCCCCAGTATGTACTACCCCGAGCCCGGCCACGATAAGCTGCGGTTTGCGGTGCTATGCGCGGCAGCCCTCACCACGCTACTCCAGAAACAGCGAGACGCCGTCGGGCTCGTTACGTTCTCCAGCCAGGTAGAACTGCAGACGCCGGTGCGTTCAACCAGCACCCACCGCCACACGTTGCTGCTGGCGTTGCAGCAACTTCTGGAGCGTCCTGCCAGCACAACCCATACGTCTACCGACGTGTCAGGCGTCATTCATACCATAGCGCAACAGATTCCAAAACGCTCGTTGGTGGTGCTGTTTTCGGATATGCTGGGCCGCGCTCCAGAAGAGCAAACGGGCACGCTGGCTGCTTTGCAGCACTTGCGCCACCAGCACCACGAAGTGCTGCTGTTCCACATCATGGACCGCAGCACCGAGTCTAATTTTGACTTTCAGGACCGGCCTTATCTGTTCGAGGATATTGAAACGGGCGAAACTGTGAAGCTGCAGCCGTCGCAGGTGCGGGAGCAATACCGCGCTGCCATGCAGGCGTATGAGCACGAACTGGCGCTACGCTGCGGGCAGTATAAAATCGACTTCGTACCAGTTGATATCCGGGAGCCGTTTGATAAGGTCCTGTATGCGTATATGGTGAAGCGCGGGAAGGTGCGCTAACTTTGCAGTTCTATGGATGAATTTGCGTTAGGAGTTGGCCTGTTTCTGGTGGCGTCGTTTTCGGCTTTGGTAACGGCTTATATTGCTCACATGTACGGCCGGCCACTGGTGCGCTGGCTGCTGATTGGCTTCTGCTTGCCCTTGCTGGGTATTTTTGTGGCAATGGCCTTGGCAGTGCGCGACGCCGGCAAAGAGGAGGCGGCAGAAAAGCGGGAAAAAGGCGAATAATGCGCCTTATTTCTCTGGCGCCGGGGTATTGTCCAACGACTGCCAGAGGTACTTGCAGGCCAGACTGCGGTAGGGCCGCCAGGGTTCCGCAATTTCCGTCATGCGCTTCAGCAAGGCCCGGCCGGTTTCCTCTAGGCCATAGTGCCGGCGCATGGCGTTCTGCACGCCCAAGTCACCTTCCGCGAATACGTCGGGCTGGTCCAGGGCAAACATCTGCAGCATCTGGGCGGTCCAGCGGCCTACACCTTTTATCTGCGTGAGGTGGCTGGTAAAGTCGTCCGCTGACAGTTGGCTCAGGTGGGCGTGGTCGAGTTGGTCGCGCAGAGCAAAGCCAGCAATGGCCCGCAGGTAGCCGGCCTTTTGCCGCGAAATACCCGCTGTGCGCAGGTCCTCATCGGTCAGCTCGACCAAAGCCAGCGGCTCGGGGTAGCCGTCGGGCGGAAACAGGGCCTGCACTTTGCGCCAGATGGCCGCCGCCGCTTTCGTAGAAATCTGCTGGCTCACGATGGCGCGCAGCAATGCCAGATATAAGTCTTCGTGCGCCGAGGGCTGAATGGGCCGGCCCCGCGCGATAATGCCCGCCAGCACCGGATCGGCCTGCGAAAGGTGGGCTAGTGCCTTATCTGAAGAAGCACCAGTGGAAGTAGGCGGAAAGGCCGGCGTGTGTGGTACAGAAGCCATAGAAAAGGGAAGTCAGGTAGAAGAAGCCTACTCGGCAGCGGCAATATCAATACGGTGCGTGGGAATAATGACTTCCTCCAGCAGCTCGCCCGTGGCAGACAGCCGCACCCCAGTCAGCGCAAACCCGAAGCAGGCGCCGGTATCAATATTGAGCACATTTGTGGCCGGATCAAACGTTGGGTCGCCGTCGGTGGGCGTGTGCCCGATAACCTGTCGGCGGCCCATGTTCAGCAGCGGGCCGCGCCGCCAGAGCAGCCCATCGGGATGGTCTTCGTCGAGCTGGTGAGGCGTATCAGCGAAGCCGGCGTGGCTGATAAGCAGGTGCTCGTTGTGCCAGTATAGAGGCCGGCGCGACAGCCACGCGAGGTGTGGCTCCAACAGCGCCTGACATGCCTTGTACTGTGCTACAGTACTGCGGCCGCCCCAGCTTAGCCATCCCTGATAAGGGCCAGCCGGGCCAAAATGCCGCAGCATAGCGGCCTCGTGGTTGCCTTTCAGAAACGTAGTCTGGCCTGGGTAGCGTACTTCTAGGCTTATGGCTAGAGCTACGCATTCCGGGCTGTAGCGGCCCCGGTCTATCAAGTCGCCGACCTGTATCAGCCGTTCCGTTTCTGGGCGCCAGTGCTGCAGCAACTCTTCTAATGTGTTGAGACATCCATGCACGTCGCCTATCACAAATACATTCTGTTCGGCCATCACGGAGTAAGGTTAATGCCCGGAATCAGCAGGGGTGGAGGGCTCAGTGCTCAGGCCCAGCCGCTTCACCAGCGGGCCCAATGTAAGGCCCTGCACCACAATGCTGAATATTACGACGACGTACGTAACGCCCACAATCAATTCGCGCGGCATGGTTTCGGGCAGGGAAAGAGCCAGTGCTACCGAAATGCCGCCGCGCAACCCACCCCAGGTCAGAATCCGCAGCGTGGGCCGGTCGAAGTAGTACCAACGGCGCAGCAGCCCCAGCGGCACCGCCACCGACAGCAGCCGGCCCAGCAGCACTACCCCAATCGTGACGCCGCCAACGAACAGGGTAGTGCGGCTGATGTGCAGCACCAGCAGCTCCAGCCCGATAAGCACGAACAGCACGGCATTCAGAATTTCATCCAGCACCTCCCAGAATTTGTCCAGGTAGTCGCGCGACTCATCGGAACTGGCCTGACGGCCTTTGCTGCCCACAATCAGGCCGGCCACCACAATAACCAGCGGCGCCGATGTGTGCAGCGTGGTGGCCAGCGCGGTACCGCCCATCACCAGGGCCAGCGTAATCAGCACTTCTACCTGGTAGTTGTCGATGGTGCGCAGGGCGCGGTAGGTGGCGTAGCCCAGCACTGCGCCCAGAACCAGACCTCCTACTACTTCCCGCAAAAAAAGCTGCCCGATAACGCTGAGCGTAGCGGCTTCGCGACCGGCTTCTGCTATCTGAAACAAACTCACAAAAAGCACCACCGCAATACCATCATTGAAAAGCGACTCGCCCACAATTTTGATTTCCAGGGTTTTGTCGATGCGGGCTTCTTTCAGAATGCCCATTACGGCAATAGGGTCGGTGGGGGAGATGAGCGCGCCGAACAGCAGGCAGTACACGTAATCGAGCGGTACCCCGAACACAGGCAGCAGAAAGTAGAGCGTAGTGCCGATGAGCACGGTGGACAGAATGGTGCCTGCTGAGGCCAGCGCCGCCACCGGCAGCTGCTGGCTACCTAGCGCCCGCACATCTACGTGAATGGCCCCTGCAAACAGCAGAAAACTCAACATCACCTGCATTACCACGGCATGAAAGTCGAGGTTGCGGACCATTCGGCTAACCATTAGCACCCATGGAACCTCCAACTCGCCCAGCGCAACGGCCCCCAACGAAAAAATGAGGGCCAGCACCATGATGCCAATAGTGGCAGGTAAGCGTAGAAAGCGGTGATTGAGGTAGCCGAACAGAGCCGCTACCACCAGCAGTAGCGCGAAAGTATTGTAGAGTTCCAACAGAAGCAGGGTTACGTAAAGGCAACCGGGCGCCTCAGGACGCCAAGTGCCGCAATACGCTTTCTACGCGCTGCAGCATCGTGTCGTCTATGTCCAGATGGGTTACAAACCGAATCATCTGCGGCCCAAACGACGAAGCCCGTATGCCTTCCTGCTCCAGATACGCCAGAAACTTCTCGGCCGGCATGTCGGGGCGCAGCCGGAAAATCACGAGGTTGGTTTCTACAGGCAGCACTTCGGCTACATAGGGCTGAGCCTGCAGGCTAGTGCCCAGTTGCCGGGCGCGGCGGTGGTCGTCGCGGAGGCGCTCTACATTGTGTTCCAGCGCGTAGAGGCCGGCCGCTGCTAGGTAGCCTGCCTGCCGCATGCCGCCGCCCATCACCTTCCGAATACGCTTTGTTTTCTGGATAAATGCCTGGCTGCCTAACAGCACCGAGCCCACCGGCGCCCCCAGCCCCTTGCTCAGACACACCGAAATAGTATCGAAGAGGCGGCCGTACTCAGTAGCCTGCTGGCCAGTAGCTACCAGCGCGTTAAAGATGCGTGCCCCATCGAGGTGCAGCGGAATCCGGTGGCGCTGGGACACTTCGGCAATGGCCTCCAGTTCGGTCAGTTCATAGCAGCTGCCGCCACCGCGGTTGTGCGTGTTTTCCAGCGAAATGAGGCTAGTGGTGGGGTAGTGGACGTTGACGGGCCGGATGGCAGCCTCCACCTGCGCGGCCGTCAGGCGCCCTCGCTCACCGGGCAGTAGCGCCACCGACGCCCCCGAATGAAACGCAATGCCGCCTACTTCCCAGAGGTAAATGTGCGAAGTCTGCTCACAGATTACTTCGGAAAGCGGCTCGGTGTGGGCCTTGATGGCAATCTGGTTGGTCATGGTGCCGGAAGGGCAGAACAGGCCGGCTTCCAGCCCGAAACGGGCAGCAGTTTCCTCTTCCAGCGCGCGCACGGTCGGATCTTCTTCGTACACATCGTCGCCGACGCGGGCCTGGAACATGGCGTCCAGCATAGCCGGCGTAGGGCGCGTAACGGTGTCGGAGCGCAGGTCAATTATAGAATCAGTCATGAGTTTAGAGTAGGGAAAAAAGGGAAAGGTTTCCCGGTGTCAAATTTAGTCGTTACTTTTGCCCCTCAATTACCGAAAGACCTTAACCGACCCGGAAAAAATGAGCGTTACCCGTCTGAAGCGGAAGCACCGCAAGAACATTGCCCGCGCTAACAACAAGCAGCGCGTGATTAAGCAACTCCTCCTGACTCCCGTTCTGAAGAACGTGGACATCGAAGAACTGAAAACCCGCTTCAACAAGAGCGAAGCTACGACGGCCGCCTAAGTAAGCGCCGTCTGGCAGCCTGCCCCCGGTGTCGGTGGGTTTTGGTCAGAAATTTCAAAAGCGTTTTTCCCACCCGGGAAAGACGCTTTTTTTGTGTCTGAACACCAATGACTCGCTTCACTTTGGTCCTAGTTCTACCACTTGCAGTTGCTGCACCTTGCCCTCCGTTACTTCAAACCGCAGCAGGGTGCGCACTTTATGAAAGCCGTGGCGGCCCGCGGCTCCAGGGTTCAGGTGTAGCAACTGGAGGCGTGGATCGGGCATGACCTTGAGAATGTGAGAATGGCCACTGATGAACAAACCCGGGCGGTGCTCCTGCACCAGTAGGCGCGCGGCTGGGCTGTAGTGGCCCGGATAACCCCCGATATGCGTCATAAGCACAGACAGGCCTTCTAGCTCGAAGTGCTGCACCAAGGGTTGCGTCAGGCTTACGTCGCGGCCATCAATGTTGCCGTACACGCCGCGTAGGGGCGCCACCGTTTCCAGTTCTTCTATCACGGCGCTGGTACCAAAGTCGCCGGCGTGCCAGATTTCGTCGCAGCCACGCAGGTGGTGCAGGATTCGTTCATCGAGGTAGCTGTGGGTATCGGAAAGCAGACCGATTTTTTTCATAGGGCGAAGGTAGGGTAGATATAGAGTCGAAAAATGGAAGTTTCGAAACGAAAAATTCGCCTATCGGGTGCTGCAAAGCATGTTGCACGGTATCAGCTATGATGCCTGGGCACGCAATTGCGCCCAAGGGTTAGGGAGTTGCATCCCTGTTAGTACCCGGGTTCGTCTACTTCCGGCTCTATTCATCCGAGCTCACGACAACACAACCGTGTGCATCTCGTATCTTGCCCGTCCTGTGGCGGGTTTTCGATTGCCAAGTTTCCTGTTGTGCTTTGCAACGCCCCGGCCTTGATTCCTCATTGTTGCCTCTCCTGATTGCCCCGCGATGAACGTCTTCATCAACGATATTCCGCTGATCATCAAAAAGAACAGCGAGAAAATATACAAGCACAAGTACGACCTGATTCTAAATCCGGAAGATGAGTTCATCTCGAAGGATCTGGTAGGGGATGTGCTCGTGCGCGACGTCACGGACGTATTCGTGGACCGGCTGCTACGCCTGATGGAAGTAAAAAAGCTGAAAAAGCTGAAGTCGCTGACCATGCTGGCTCGCAAGAAAAAGCGGCTCATTCTGCACCTGAAAGACCAGTTCCGCATCGTGAAAGCCGCTGGCGGCCTCGTGGTGAAGGATGGCAAGGTGCTGATGATTTACCGCCTCGGTAAGTGGGATTTGCCCAAAGGCAAGCTCAAGAAGGAGGAAGATCCGGCCCTTGGCGCCCTGCGCGAAGTAGAGGAGGAATGCAACATCAAGATTGAGCTGGGCGATGAACTGCCGAGCACGTGGCACTCCTACGCGTACAACGGCAACAAAATCCTGAAGAAGACCAACTGGTACATCATGCGCTGCCTTGACGACTCGCTGATGAAGCCGCAGGCCGAAGAATATATTGAGGAAGTGCGCTGGATGACGCCGCAGGAGGCACTGGCCGTACTTGAAGAATCGTACGCCAGCATTGCACTCGTGATGCGCCACTACCTGAGCGAAGTAATGGGCTCTACGCCAGCCAGCGAGCCTTCTGCCAAATAATTCCCTAGCTTCTTTTCCTTTCCATGCGTCTTTCGTCCCTTTCTTTTTCCGCTCTGCTGGTGCTGGGCGGAATGGCTGCCTGCACAGGCACCCAAACTGCTTCCGAAGCTGATAAGCCCGTGACGGGCCGCGCCGAAGCAGTAGCGCCCAACAGCCTCAATCTGCCGTTGCTCGTTGGCCGCAACATCGACCAAGTGCGTCGTAACCTCGGTACGCCCCGCGAAACCAAGGACCAGAAAATAGGCCTGGAGCCTACCGCCGAGCAAATGAAGGCCACCAAAGGCGAAGACTGGGTCAATACGTTTGATAAGAACGGCACTACCATTGTGGCTACCTACAATGCCCGCACCCGCAAGGTGAACAACCTGGTAGTGCTGGGCAGCGACGAGGACGACCTACTGCGCCGCGCCAACCTGAGCCTCACCGACGCCAGCTACACCGTGCAGCCCATTGCCGACCCCAAAAACCCTGGCAATACGGTCGGCCTACGCATCACGAAGAACAACTAGCTCCACAGCTGTTATATAAACACAGAAAGGCCCGCTTTGCTATAGCAGAGCGGGCCTTTCTGTGAACAATTCGTAGCACATTAGCCAGCGAAAGGCGGGAGCTGAAACGGAACAAAGTCATCAACATTGCCGCCAAACCGGTGAATTTCACGGATGATGGTGCTACTGATGGCTGCTAGCACTGGTGAGGTGATAAGAAACACGGTTTCTAAATCTGGGTTGACGTGTCGATTGGCTTGCGCGATGGTGTTTTCGTACTCGAAATCGGTGGTGTTGCGTAGGCCACGCAGCAGAAATCGGGCGCCTACTTCGCGGGCATAGTCGGCGGTCAGGCCTTTGTAGGACTGTACGGACACCCGTGGCTCGTCTCGAAACACCTCCTGTATCATTTCCTGCATCTGCTCTACAGGCAAATAACGACTCTTGCTACTATTGTTGCCAATGGCAATGATGACTTCATCGAACAGAACCGTGCCGCGCCGTACCACATCGAGGTGACCATTGGTGAACGGGTCGAAGGAGCCAGGAAAAATAGCTGTTCTCATAAGGCGGGGCTAAAAAAGAACTATCAGGCTCGAAGCAGAACCAAGAACGAGTGGGGCTATTCGCACAGATGCAAACTATAGAGCTCGAAGAAACGATACTCGAACAGCTCGTTCAGGCGGTAGCTGTAGCCGAGGTCGAACGGACGGTTGCCGAATTTGATGTGGCGGATGTACTTGCGCAGAATAGTGAACAGCTCCGAATCGTGCATCAGGTCTCCCCATACTATAATGGGGTCCTGATCGGGGTTAAGCTGAAATTCCTGCATCACCAAAATGGTGTAGTAAATCAGGTCTTCCGGCGAACTGAAGGCGAAAACGTTGCAGAACTCTGGCCGTTTGTCGCGGATGACAACGATAGTCACTTCCAGGTGCCCGATGCTCAGGTAGAGCCGGCGTGGGGCCGCTGCGTCGCTCTGGTGCATGAGGCCTTCAAGCAGGGCACTGGTCTGGTGCAGCAGTGTACCGGTAGGATACGTAGCACGAAACCAATCGTTCAGGGATTTTTCGGCCGCGAAGATGCTGACCATTTCCTGGCCCGGATGCGCATAGGCATGCACCGTTTCATACTGGGCATCGACGGGATGGTGCAGGCGCAGATAAGCAGCCTCGTCGCCGGCCCGGAAAAGCGGAGCGGGCAGCAGCGTAAAGTGTCGGTTCTGTACAGCCAGCCGCACGTGGTTCCAGCCAGACTGGCCTAGCAGGTCGTGGTGGGAGGCCAAGGCCTGTAGCTGTCCACCGAAAGAGGTAGCAGTCTGCGACGCGTATTCTTCCAGTACCACAAACTTGTTGCGGCGCGTATCCGCAATGCCCACCCGCAGTCCGGCCGGCCCGGCCGTAAGGTAGAGGTTGTAGGCAGCCAGGTTTTCGGGAGTCAGCGTTTCATCGCGCAGGCGGTGCAGTACCGTAGGAGCAGGCAAGGAAGACAACGCGGGCACAGCAGTAGAAACGGGATAGACAGAAGACACGAGCAGAAACTAGAGCGCAGAGCAGTAAGGGGTGGGCGGCAAAGGTACGAAAGTAGCTATGGTGCAGCCACCGCGCTTGGACAGCCGTTACTGCTGAAACCGTATTTGCGGAATAAAGACATCGTCGGTGCTGATAATCTGACGAAGAACCGGATGCACCTGAAGTGCCGGCAGCACAACCAGTTGCCGAGGCGAAACATAGGCCAATTCCAAGAGCAACTGCTCGTCAGCGGAATGCTCGGGGTCGGAGCCCAGCCGGGGCACAGCCGTGGGGTCAAGGGCAGTTACTTCAAAAAACAGCTCCAGCGCCTGCAGGCCGTTGCTTTGGTGCTCGTGCAGGTGCAGGAACCGACCTACAGTTACCTCAAGGCCCGTTTCCTCCCGAAACTCACGCCGCAAGCACTCCTGAATTGTTTCGCCAAACTGCCACCCGCCACCCGGCGGCGACCAAAAGGGCTTGGAATCAGGCAGCAGCCCCCGATGCGCAGTCAGTAGCAGCGTGTCATTGTGCACCAACAGGCCGCACACGCGCAGCCGTACCTGGCCGGTGTAGGCCTGTGGCATTTCACGGGTGGGAAGAGAGTCGGAAGCCATACAAGCAGAAAAAGTGAACCTTAGTGTCAGCCCTTTGCCAGAGCCGAAGCAGACCCACGACGTTGGGCCCGCCGCTGCCGCCAGCGCCGCAGCCGGGTGGCAATATACACTACCAGGCCCAGCATAAGCGCGGCAGTCAGCACGGGCAGGAGCAGCGCCAGCGCCGAGCCTAGAATGGCCAGCGTGTTTTCGGCGGTGGCCAGTACCGGGTTGCCGAGGCCGCCGGTTGCAGCTGTAGAGCCCGCCCGGAGCAGTGCTGTGCCGGTCTGTACCATGCCGGCTGTGCCGCCGCCTACCAGCACGCCCAGCCCCCAGCGCACTACTGGGTCAAGGTCAGGCAGAGCGGCTGTCATGAGCACAGTGCCGGCAATAAACGAGGCGGGTGTGGTGATGGTATCCAGCACGTTATCAACCACCGGAAAGTAATAGCCCAGGATTTCGGCTACCGTGGCTGTGCCCAGCGCGCCCACTGCTGCCCACGAGCCCAGCCACGCAAATCCGGCTGAAGGGTCCAGCAAACCAGTACGATACGCCAGACTAGCGGCCAGCAGCGGCACAAACACCCGAAACCCACTGCACGCGGCCAGCGCTAAGCCCAGCGCACCGCTCAAAACGTATTCCTGTGGTAGCATAGCTGACTGAAAGCGGAGGTAGAAGAACAGAAGTGCCTGGAGAGCGGAGAACGAGCCCGTACTACCAGCTTAAAATAGCGAGAATGCCATAATAAGCAACACATATTACCGAAACGCGCTGACACAAACCCGAAATCGGCTGGGCTATCTTTGCCCCAATGAATTCTTCTGCACTTTCTGCCGCCCCCGCCGCTACTCCCGACGACTCGCTCGAAACCCGTATCCGCCGCAAGCTCACGCGCCAGCACTTTATGCACCTCATCGGGGCCGACCTGACCCGCATCGAGCCGGGCCGCATCGAAGCGGAAGTCACGCTCCAGCAGCAGCACCAGCAGCACAGTGGTTTCGCCCACGGCGGCCTCGTCGCCACCATGGCCGACCTGGTAGCTGGTTTCGCAGCCCTCACGCTCGTGCCCGATGGTACCGACGTGGTAACGGTGGAGCTGAAAACCAGCTACCTGCACCCCGGCGTGGGGCAGAAGCTGCGCGCCGTGGGGTGGGTGCTGAAAGCTGGCCGCCGCCTGCATTTCTGCGAGTCGGAGGTGTGGTGCGATGATAAGCTGATAGCCAAAGCTTCGGCGACGATGGCCGTGGTGGAGCCGCAGGGGTAGGCAGGCAAACGGTTGTGGGAGGCCCAGTGAAATACAAGTTCGTAAAGCCGCTAGAGCTTTACCTCACAGATAAAGCTGCTTGGCAAATAGTTCTGTTTTCACCCCAACAACCGGCGTGCCAGGGACCTGAAACGGGCGTAGCTTTGTTACCCGAATACACTTGCTATGCTCTCCCTCCGTACCCCTTCCGTCCGCGACTATTTCCCCTACGAACCCACTCAGGACCAGGCCACGCTGTTTCAGAAGCTGGATGTTTTTCTGAAGGACGACTTGCCGGGACGCAAGGCGTTTGTGCTGCGCGGCTACGCGGGCACTGGCAAAACCACCGTAGTCAGTGCGCTAGTGCAGTGGCTGCATAAGCTGGGCCGCAAATACGTGCTGATGGCTCCAACGGGCCGCGCCGCCAAGGTGATGAGCGGCTACGCGGGCGTGCCGGCCAGCACCATTCACAAGAAAATCTACCGCCAGACCAGCGGCTCTCCTAGCCAGAATCTGTCGTTTCAGCGCCAACCTAACCGCGCCCAGGACACGCTGTTCATTGTGGATGAGGCGTCCATGATTTCCGACGAGAAGTCGTTTGGCGAAACCGGCCTGCTCGACGACCTGCTCAACTATGTGTTCGAGAAGCCCTCGAATCGGCTGCTGCTCATCGGCGACACGGCCCAGCTGCCGCCCGTGGGCCAACTACTCAGTCCCGCCCTCGACCCGGAATTATTGCGCCACCGGTTCCGCGCTACTGTGGATGGAGTGGAGCTGCGCCAGGTGATGCGCCAGGCCGAGCAGTCTGGCATTCTGATGAACGCCACCGTGCTGCGCGAAGAACTGCGCGAGGAAAAACCCAATATCCTGTTTCATACCCGCGGCTACCCCGACCTGTTTCAGATGGGCGGCGACAAGCTGGAAGATGGTCTGCGCTGGGCCTACAAGAACTTCGGGCACGAAAACACCACCATCATCTGCCGCTCCAACAAAAACGCCAACCAGTACAACCAGATGATCCGGCGGGTGCTGTTCGAGGCCGAGGACGAAATTGAGAGTGGCGACTACCTGATGGTGGTACGCAACAACTATTTCTGGCTGCCCAAAGATTCGGAAATGGGCTTTCTGGCCAACGGCGACTTTGTGCAGGTGGTGAAAATCATCCGCCTCACCGAGGAATTCGGCTTTCGCTTCGCCGATGCCCGCGTGCGGCTCGTGGACTACCCCGACGAGCCGGATATGGAAATCAAGCTGCTACTCGACACGCTGCACACCGAAAGCCCCGCCCTGCCCGCTGACCGTAGCAAGGAACTCTATGAGGCCGTAGGCAAGGACTATGACCACCTCACCACCAAGAAAGACAAGACGGCTGCACTCCGCAAAGACCCATTCTTGAATGCGCTGCAGGTAAAGTTTGCCTATGCCCTCACATGCCACAAGGCGCAGGGCGGCCAGTGGCAGGCTGTGTTCGTCGACCACGGCTTTTTAAAGGAGGATATGGTGAATTCCGAGTTTGCTCGCTGGCTCTACACAGCTGTGACACGCGCCTCAGAAAAATTATTCTTGCTTAATTTCAATCCTAAGCTGCTGGCAGAAAACCCAGAATGAGTAGTTTAGCGAACAAAATCAGGTAGTTGGGCTGTTTGTCTTCATGTCAGCTTCACCTAGTTCGGTGAAAACTGGCACTCAACTTGCGCCACCCGGCAAAACGAGTATTTTTGTTTTCTCCAACACCATTCACACAGTACCCTCATGAAAAAAGCACTTGTACTGGCTCTGTCGCTGACTTGCGCTGGCTTTGCCGCTCAGGCTCAAACGGCTGCCGTAAAGCCTGCCAACGCGCAGACGAAAGTGGCCGGCCCGCAAATTCAGTTTGATGAAATGAAGTACGACTTCGGCACCGCCAAACAAGGTGATGTGGTGAAGCACGTGTTCAAGTTCAAAAACATTGGCACCCAGCCGCTGGTAATCTCTAATATCGGTGTTAGCTGCGGCTGCACCACCCCAGAGTGGACCAAGGACCCCATCATGCCCGGCAAAACCGGTAGCATCACGGCTAACTTCAACACGGCCGGCAAAATGGGCATCCAGAACAAAGTATTGACCGTGGAGTCGAACTCGGCCGGCGGCAATGCGATGGTATCGGTAGTAGGCGAAGTAAAAGAAGGCAACGCCACGCCTACCATGACGGTAGAGAAAGTAGAATCGACAGTAGGTGCCGACAAGGTGAAAGTGAAAGCTGACGACACTAAACTGAAAGCTAAAGCCAAGAAGTCGTAAGACAATCCGGCTTCTGAAAGCGAAAAGGCGACCCGTAGCATGCGGGTCGCCTTTTTCATGTTCGTTGCAGCGAAAAGCTAGAGCTGCCGGGCAGCCAGCAGCACGCTGATCCAACCGGCAATCAACAGAAGCCCACCGATAGGAGCTACAGCGCCCAGCTTGGTGATGCCCGTGAAGCAGAGTGTGTAGAGCGAGCCGCTGAACAACAGCACCCCGCCCAGCCATAGCCAAGCCGTGGTGCTGAGCAGGCGCAGCTCCGGCCGAACCTGTAGCAGTATTCCCACCGCCAGCAGTGCCAGAGCGTGGTAAAACTGGTAGCGTACAGCGGTTTCGAAGGTGTCGAAGCGGCCGGAAGCTTCCAGCATAGGCCGCAGCCCGTGCGCACCAAACGCGCCGATAGCCACGCCCAGGGCACCCAGCAGGGCCGCCAGTTGCAGAATGATTTTTGCAGTCATGGAATTGATTGGAGTTAAATCGGCTGGTTCGTTCCGGACTATTAAGAGGCCGATTGGTAGTTCCGGGCCCCAAAAATAGCACTGCCCACCCGGATAAGCGTGCTGCCTTCCTCAATAGCAAGCCGGTAGTCAGAACTCATGCCCATACTGATTTCGCAGAAGTCGGCAGCGTCAGAGAAGTACCGGGCTTTCAGGTGCTCGAAATGCCCGCGCAACTCACGAAATTCCTGGCGCAGTCGGGCTTCATCGGTGGTATTGGTGGCAATGCCCATTACGCCGGTAAGGCGCACGTGGCGTAAGTCCCGGAAAGCGCCGGACTGCAGTATTTCCTCCGCTTCGGGCAGCGAGAGGCCGGTCTTGGTTTCCTCGGCGGCAATATGGAACTGTAGCAGCCCCTTGATGATGCGGTTGTGCTTGGCAGCTTGCTTTTCTATTTCCAGCAGCAGCTTTAAGCTGTCCACACTCTGAATCGTGTGCACAAATGGTGCAATGTATTTCACTTTGTTGGTCTGCAGGTGCCCGATGAGGTGCCACTCAATATCTGCGGGTAGCTCCGGCTGCTTGGCCGCCATTTCCTGCACCTTGTTTTCGCCAAACAGCCGCGCACCGGCATCATAGGCTTCCTGCAGCTTCTCTACCGGATGCGTTTTCGTGACGGTAACGAGTCGGCAATTGGTGCCCTCAAGCTGCTGCTGAAAAAAACGAAGATTGTCAGAAATGGACATTGCGAAAGGAGAGAGAAGCGGATGATTTACCGTTGATGATTCAAGTGTTGGCGACTGATTTTAGCGGTTATTACCTGCCCATATTCCAGTGTTTACACAACTGGCAGAGGCAATCAACTACTACCGAATAAAAATCGACAGCTCAATCTTCCAAGGCATTGGTAAGGAACGTGTTCTTGAGGGCCAGCCACAGCAGCCACAGGCCCACGCTCCAGAACAGGTAAATGCGGTAATAGTCCTTGGTGTTGCGGAAGCGGGTCTGCTTGATTTCGGATTTCTCGTAGCGGTTGATGCGCTGGAAAATCTGGCGAAGGGCCGCATTGTCGGTAGCCCGGAAGAACTGGCCTTCGCCGGCTGCCGCAATCTGGCGCATGGTGGTTTCGTCGAGGCGGGTTTCTACGTAGCGCGTGCGGCCCAGTTCGTCGCGGCCGAACGGTACGGTGCCATCCTGTCCCAGCCCAATCGTGTAGATTTTGAGGCCGTAGGCGTGGGCTAAGCGCGCAGCCGTAAGCGGGTCGAGGCTGCCAGCTGTGTTTTCGCCATCGGAGAGAAGAATGCACACGCGGCTGCGGCTGCGGGAGCCACGCAGGCGGTTGGTGGCCACACCCAGCGCCGTGCCAATGGCCGTGCCGTCGTTGGGAATCATACCTAATTTCAGGCTTTCGATACTTTCCCGCAAAAGCTCATAATCGGTAGTAAGCGGGGCCAGCGAATAGGCGTCGCCGGCAAAGACCACAAGGCCCAGCCGGTCGCCCTGGCGGCCGTCCACAAACTCCTGAGCCACGCGCTTAGCGGCCTCCAGGCGGTTGGGGCGCAGGTCGCCTAGCTCCATCGAACCCGACACGTCCAATACCAACAGCACATCAATACCCTCACCGGTCTGTACCACCCGCTCATCGGTACGCTGGGGGCGGGCCAGGGCCACCACGGCAAAGGCCAAACTCAAGGCCAGCACCAGATCGGGCAAGAAGCGCAGCCAAGCACTCCAGTCGCGCCGCACCTCACCCTGCACAAAGGCTACCCCCAGTTTGCTTCGCCGCCGATACACCAGCAGCCAGCGCCCCAGAAACAGCAGCGGAATTCCCGCAATCAGCAGCAGCAGGCGCGGCTTTTCCCAGGCGTAGCTGGCCAGCGTGGCATAGCGCAGGCTATCCACGAGCGGGCCAAAAACCTGTTGCCAAAGTTGCTGCATGCAGAGAAAAAAGTAGGAGCGGGGTAAAAGTAGCCGATCTGGTGGTGCTTAGTGCGCCAAGCTCAATTCTCAAGCCGCTGCCGCACCAACTCGAAGCGCCGCTCGGCAAAGCTGCGGAGCAGGTCAAACGCCAAGTCGGTTTCCGTATCGTCTTCCGAAAACTGATTGCCATAAATCACCCGGTCAGCAAGGCGCAGAGCCAGTCGTACATCGGCATCGTTCTGGTAGTGAGCTACTATCTCGCGGGTAGTAAGGCTGCTGATGGTGTTGTTTTCTAAATTGGTGAGGTAGTTCTTCCAGAGCGTGATGGCGCGCTCCATGTTGGTGAGGGAACGGCTAAGCGTGAATCGCTCCACGTGGCGGGCATACTGGGCCAGAAAATAAACGTGGTTTTTGCGCACCTTATAAAGCTGATATCGTTGCCGCCAGCGCCGCCCGAACACCAACGCTGCGCCGCCCAGCACCAGCAGCAGCAGAGTTGCTCCGGCCAGCCAATATGGGTAGTTGAAGGCAGGCTTCACCGGCAGCAGCACCGTGTTTTGGCGCAACGTAGGCGTAGCACCGTCTGCTAGCTGCGGTACCGCCCGTTTCAGCGTCACGTTAGCTACGGTGCTAGGCACTAGCAGCGTGTCGCGGCCGCGCAGGATGGTAACGGGCAGCTGCAGGCGCTGCACCGAGTCCAGCGAGAAGGTGCGTAGCTGGTAAACGGTTCGGTCGAGACTGATGCCTTGCCGGGTACGGGTGGGTTGATACTTTTTGCCTACGTACTCGAAAGGAGCATAAGTGGCCGTCGAATCAGGAAAAATGACATTCAAACCCGGCTCGTGGCGGTAGCTCAGCTCATATTCAATGATTTCGCCGATACGGGTAGTAGGTCGCAGAAACCGGCCTTTGGGCGTTTCTGCATCCATCTGCGCACTAGCCAGGAAAGGCAGCAGCATTGCTGCAAGCACCATTCCCTGCCGTAGGAAGACCGAAATACGTCCGCTATACGGCTCGGTAAAGCACCATTTAAATCTGCTCTTCACCCCTTGGTTATCCACGGCCCGCGCGAAGGTTGCGCCGCCGAAACAGCCGGATAAGCTGCGGCACATAATCGGCGTCGGTGGCAATAGAAAGATACTCAGTGCGGTGGCGCCGGCAGATTTGGCCTATCTGGTCGCGGTTCTGCTCGTAAGTAGCGCGGTAGCGGACCCGGAATGCCGCCGAGGAAGTATTGGTCCAGAGGGTGCGGCCCGATTCCTGGTCGTAGAGCGGTACGATTCCCAGAGGCGGAAATTCCCGCTCACGCTGGTCCAACAGTTGAATAACAACTAAATCGTGCTTACGGGCCAGCATGGTCAGTTCCCGCTCGTAGCTGCTGTCAATAAAATCGGAGATAAGCAGCACAATACTGCGGCGCTTGAGCAGACCCAGCGCTTGTTTGATGCCAGCCGCCACTCCCGTCTGCTTGGATTTAGGCGTCAGCTCAAACAGCCGCTTGATGAGGGAGTAAGCGTGCCGAATGCCTTTGCCCGCAGCCAAATACATTTCCTTCTGGTCGGAGAAGGCTAGAATGCCCAGTTGTGCATCTTGGCGGGCCGCAGCCAATGCCAGAATGCCACATATTTCGCGGCCAATATCCAGCTTGCGGCGGCCAGCGGCCCCTACCTGTTGGGAGGCACTCACATCGAAGAGCAGCAACACTTGCTGTTCCCGCTCTTCCTTGTAGGTTTTGATAAAAGTGCCGTGGCCCTTGCTCGATACGGCCCAGTCAATGGCCCGCACCTCGTCGCCGTACTGGTACAGGCGCACATCGTCGAATTCGAGGCCAGTGCCCTTGAATACGGAATGGAAATTGCCCTGCAGTTGCGCGTCCACTGCCTTCAGCATCCGGATTTCTACCTGCCGAAGCTTACGCACGAGCTGTTGAAACGGAGTAGGCGTGGGCACGTTCATAGTGGCTAAACTACATGAATCACGGCAGTATTGCGGCCGGGACGAAACGGAACCCTTACTTTTGCATCGTGAAACCCCTGCTACCTCGTGCTTTCCCGTTGGTACTCAGTCTGCTGCTGAGTGGCTTGTTTTCTGGCTGCCAGACTTCCGAGGAAGTGGTGCCACCCCAGCCGCTTATGCCTCGGCAGCAACTTGTAAGCCTGCTCGCCGACCTGCACACGCTCGAAGCCCGCGTAGAAGCTGCCGGCCTGACGCCTGATTCAGCGCGGGCCCTGTACCTGCAGCAGCAGAAAGCAATTCTGTGGCGCCGTGAAGTCAGTGACTCATTATTTCAGCAGAGCTACCGCTACTACGCCAGCCACGGCAAGGACCTGGATGAGATTTACAGCGTGGTGATTGACACGCTGGCCATGCGGCAGGTGCAACTGGGCGCAAAATAAGAAGCCCGCGCCGGCGGAGGTGCGCAGCCGGTTATATCAACCGGCTGCCGTTGGGAACGGGGCCAGCCAACGCCGCCAGTACAATGTCGCCGTGCGCGTCGGCGGCCCCCGTCACCAGCACTTCCGACATGAATTTGCCGATTTGCTTGGGTGGAAAGTTGACTACGCACAGCACTTGCCGGCCCACCAGCTCGTGTGGCTGATAGTGGCGCGTAATCTGGGCGCTGGACCTCTTTGTGCCAATTTCGGGGCCTAAGTCGATGAGCAACTGATAGGCCGGGCGGCGGGCTTCCGGAAACTCACGGGCTTCCAGAATGGTGCCAACCCGTACATCAACCCGCTCAAAATCGACCCAGGTGATATGTGGCATATGTAGCGGCTAGGTGTGTGATGAACTACTATTTGGACGCAAACGACTGCAGCAGAGCCATACGCTGCTGCACCTGGGTTTCCCAGAACTTCTGCTTGGCTTCATTGAGGCCGTGGTTCGTTTCCTGGTCGTAGCGGCCTTCCTCGCGCTGCCATGCTGTGAAGGCTAGTTTGGTGAAGTTGTTGAACGCCGGATTCAGCTTCTGGCAATCGAACTTCACTGTGGTGAGTTTCTGGCGCAGCATCCGCGCATGCAGTTCCGTTATGTCGAAGTGCAGCTGCTCGTGGCGTAGTAGCGCTGGTGAAGCTCGCTTGGCGTCGCGCACCCACGATTCCTGTGGCAGAAAAACTGCCTTAACAGTAGAGCTAAACACAAAATCCGTGCAGCCTACTTGCACATCAATATTGCCGGCTGTGAGAGCCTCCAAGTGCTCAGACGGCATCGGTCGGCTCTTGAAATCGGCCCAAGCCAAGGGCCGGTTAGCCGACCACGTTATCATTTCGGGTTGGGGCTTGGGAGAAGTCTGGGAAGGCGCGGGCGTCTGAAATGACAGCAGCAGTGGCAGAAGAAAGGAGCAGAAAGCCATGTTCAAATATAGGTGAGCCGGCCAATAAAAAGCCCTGGCTTAGCATGTACACCAATTCCTAGCGGCTCGTTCCCCTCGCATGAGTGCTAGGTTCAGTGGGCTACCAGAGAAGCCGGGTGGTCCTGCGCAACCGGTACCATGCTATGCTGGCGGAAACGCCACAGCAGCAGGCCCGCTACCAGCGAAAGGCCCGTCAGCAGGCCCAGCCACACGCCCAGGCTTCCCATGTTCAGTGTAAAGCCCAGCCAGTACCCCAGCGGCAATGCTACCACCCAATAGGACAGCAGTGCCACCACCGAGGGCAGCTTTACATCTTCAAGGCCCCGCAGTGCGCCTAGCCCCACTACCTGCAGGCCATCGGAAATCTGGAAGGCCGCGGCCACCAGCAGCAGAGTGGCGGCCTGAGCTACCACGGCAGCATCGTGGTTATAGAAGTGCGGGATAAAGTGCCGGAAAGCAACCAGCAGCAGGCCCATGGAACTCATAAACAGGAACGTGAGCAGATACGCCGCGAAACCCGCCTGCCGTGCGCCATGCGCGTCGCCGAGACCTCGCATATTGCCTACCCGGATGGTAGCTGCCGCCGCAATACCGCTAGCCGCCATATATGTTACCGAGGCCACGTTTATGGCAATCTGATGCGCAGCCAGCGAGGTGGCTCCCAGCCAGCCAATCATGATGGCCGAAAAGCTGAACGCGCCCATTTCGAACATCATCTGTACCCCGATTGGTGCGCCCAACCCCAGAAGGCGGCGCAGGGTAGCCCCGTCAGGCCGAAGCCAGTGGGTAGCAGCTTCGCGGTAGGGGCGTAGTCGTGCTGCCCGCAACACATAGGTGCCCATGAGCAGTGCCATTAGCACGCGGGCAATGAGCGTGGCCCAAGCGGCTCCCATCATCCCCAGCTTCGGGGCGCCAAGGTGGCCGAAAATGAAGGCATAGCACAGCACGGCATTTACCACGTTGGCCAATACCGAAAGGTACATGGCTTGTCGGGTAAGGCCCAGCCCTTCAGCAAACTGCTTAAACCCTTGAAACACCATGAGCGGTAGCAGCGACAGAAACAGCACCCGAACCCAGGGCGCGGCCAGCGCTACTACTTCGGCGGGCTGATGCAGGTGGTTGAGCAGCGGCGCAATAAGCAGACCGGCTGCCGCCAGCACCAGGCCGGCTACCGTGCTCATCCAGACTCCCGCCACCAGCAGCCGGCCCAGTTGCGGCACGTCGCGCTTGCCATCGGCGGCAGCCACCAGCGGCGTAATTCCCATCGAGAGGCCCATGCCCAGCACCATTACTACCGTGCCCACGCTCACGCCCAGGCTCACGGCAGCCAGCGGTACCTTGCCGGTCTGGCCTACCATCACGGAGTCGCAAACGTTTACCAGCACGTGGCCCAGCTGGCTAAGCACAACCGGAAAAGCGAGCTGAATGGTGGGTTTGAGGTGGGGACGAAGGGCAGTGAAAGGCATAGCAATAGGGCAAAACGAGCCGCAAAGGTACGGCAGTTATGCCGGGAGCCGGATCAACCAATCAAAAACACAACGGTACTTCGCTGCCTCAGCGCAATACCGTTGCTAGCCGCCTCAGGGCCTCCTGCAACTCACTTGAGGCAACGGCATACGACATGCGCACGAAGCCGGGGGCTCCACAACTGGTACCATCCACCACTTCTACACCAGCCGCCAGCAGCCGTGCCACTAAGTCGGCGGAGGCTTCAGGTAGCGGCAGGTGTGGCAGCAGATAAGCCCGCAGGTCAGGAAAGGCGTAGTAAGTGCCCAAGGGTGGGTGTGACAGCGCACCGGGGAGGGCAGCCAGAAAATTGAGCATCAACTGGCGGTTGAGCCAGAGCTGCTGGCACAGAGCGGCACTAATGGCAGGATTTTCAACCGTCTCCAGCGCCGCTAGTTGGCTAAGGACTGCCACCGCGCCCCCAGTGGTAAACAGACGAGCGGTGCAGGCATCAGCTATCCAGCGCGCCGCCGCCAGATAGCCGATGTTCCAGCCCACCAACGCGTGCGACTTGGAAAAGCCATTCACAACGACGCTCCTGGGTGCAGTAGAGCAAGATAACAGCGACGGTACCGCTTCCTCCCCAAACCGGATACCGTCGTATATCTCATCAGCCAGTACGAACAGCTCCGGAAACTGCGCAGTTACGGCCAGCAGCGCCTCCAGTTCCGGCCGCGTGTAGATGCGGCCGGTTGGGTTGTTTGGGTTCGAAAACAACAGCACCCGGGTACGTGGCGTGAGAGCCGCTCGCACGGCTTCGGGCCGGAGCGCATAGTTGTCGGTGGGGCTGAGGGGAAGCTCACGTAAGAAGCCACCTGCGGCCTTCACCAGCTCCGCAAAGCCAAACCAGTTGGGCGTAAGCAGCAATACCTCGTCGCCGGGGCGCAGCACGGCCGACAAGGCCAGGAACAGCGCCGCCTTGGTACCTGGTGTAACAACTAGTTCGTGCGTTGAATTTTCATCGGTCTGGAGGCCGGAATAGCGTAAGCGCAACGCATTACGCAATTCTGGCAGGCCGGCGGTAGCACTATGGGGCAGCGGCTGATTTGCTAGGTGCTGCTGTATTCGCGCCAGAACAGTTGGGGGAGTTGAAAAATTGCCGTAGCCGGAAGCAAGGCTGATGGGTTTCATAGCTAGGCTGGGCGCAACACTACATCAGCAAAATAGTCCCGCTCGTCGGTGAAGAACTCAGCCACGGCCAGACCGGCGTCGGCGGCGAGGCCTTCAATCTGAGGCCGCGTGAATTTGTAAGAGTTTTCGGTATGAATTGGCTCCCAGGCCGCAAAGTGGAACGTCTGGTCCAGGGCTGCAATGTGTACTTGTTGCGCCTGCGTGGGCATCAGAAAAGAGCGCACAGCCCCGGAAAGCGGGTCGTAATCGGTGTAATGCTGCCAAGCGGCCAAAGTGAAGTCAGCGCCCAGCTCCCGGTTGAGGCGCGTGAGCAGGTTCAGGTTGAAAGCTGCCGTCACGCCCTGCGCATCATCATACGCGGCCCGGATAAAACGCGGGTCTTTTTGCAAATCAAACCCAATCAGCAGCCGGTCGTCGGCAGAAAGGGGCGCTGCTAACTCACGCAGGAAGGCCTGCCGGTCGGCGGGCAGGAAGTTACCAATGTTGGAGCCCAGAAACAGGACGGCTTTGCGACCGGGCCGGTCAGCCATCAGGCGCAGCGCTGTGCCGTAGTCGGCCACTATCGGTTCCACCCGTAGCTCCGGTAGTTCTTGGCGCAGGCTGCCGGCCAGTCCTTCTACCGCCGCCGCCGAAATGTCAACGGGTACATAAGTAAAGTTGGCGCCGGTATTCAGCAAATGACGCAGCAGGATCTTGGTTTTGAGTCCGTCGCCGGCACCTAGCTCCAGCAGAAAAAAGGGCTCCTCTGCTACCGTAGGCCGCAAGGCTGCTCCTAAGGCTGCCTGATGATGGGTCAGCAGCGAAAATTCGGTGCGCGTAGGGTAGTACTCCGGCAGCGCCATTATTTTCTGAAACAGCCGGCTGCCCTCATCGTCGTAGAAATACATCGACGAAAGAGTTTTGGGGGAGCGGCTAAGGCCCGTTGCCACGTGCTGTTTCAGCTTTTCCAGTTCCTCGTGGCGGAGCACCGATTGGGATGAGGCGGACTGGGGAGAAGTAGCGGTAGAAGACACAGGGGAGAGAGGAGAAGACATAATCAACAGGAATTCGGAACAAGCCGGTGGTACTCAGGCGCAGAATGCAAATGGCAGAGGCCGTAAGCTCAACGCGCCAACCGGATGCCGGTGAATTGCCAGCGTTTGTCGGCGTGGAAGAAATTGCGGTAGGTAAGTCGGATATGGCTGACCGGGGTGGCGCAGGAGCCACCGCGCAGCACCATTTGGTTGATCATGAATTTGCCGTTGTACTCGCCTAATGCTCCGGCCGCCCGCACATAGCCAGGGTACGGATGATACGCCGAATACGTCCATTCCCAGGCGTCGCCGAGCAACTGGTGGCAGTGCGTTGGGTCGGCGTTGGCAGGCAGCGGCTGCGGGTCCAATAGGTTGCTCTCCAAGAAGGTGCCGGTAGTCGGGTTGGCCCCAAAATATCTGGCGGCCACTTCCCATTCCGGTTCGGTTGGCAGGCGGGCCCCAGCCCAGTGCGCATACGCATCAGCTTCATAAAAACTGATGTGCGTGACGGGTGCTGTTAGGTTCACAGGCTGCAGGCCATGGTGCGTAAAACGATGCCAGCGGCCATCGTGCAGCATCCAGTAGAGCGGCGCCTCCCATTGCTGGGTTTGTACCAGGTCCCAGCCCTCGCCCAGCCAGTAGCGAAAATCCTGGTAGCCGCCGGCCTCTATAAATTGCAGATACTCGCCATTGGTCACTAGCCGGTTCTGCAGCTCAAAATCTGCTGTCAGCACTTCATGTGGCGCCTGCTCATTGTCGAAGCAAAACCCGGTTCCCTCATAGCCGATCCGCGAAATGCCGCCCGGCACCGGTAGCCAGGACACTTCCGGCAGGGAAGCTGCTTCCGCTTCTGCAGAGTTAGTGCCCGTTGGTGCTGATGTGGCTGGCTTCAGGTAAGCTGGGGCCAAGGGGCTGGTACTGAGTATGTATTTGATATCGGTAGCCAGCAATTCCTGATGCTGCTGCTCGTGCTGCAGGCCCAGCTCCATCAACTCATAGAAATCAGATGGTAGCTCATCGGCCAAGGCTAGCAGCTTCTCCATCTGCTCATCAACATGGGCGCGGTAGCGGTATACGTCGGCCAAAGCCGGACGGGAAAGGGTGCCCCGGTCGGCGCGATTTACACGGGAGCCTAGCGAGTTGTAGTAGGAGTTAAACAGAAAGGCATAATCCGGATGGTACACTGTGTAGCCGGGCAGATATTCTTTCAGCAGAAACGTCTCGAAAAACCATGTGACGTGGGCCAGATGCCATTTCGGCGGGCTCACATCAATCATTGGCTGCACCACCGTATCTTCTGGGAGTAGCGGCTGGCACAGAGTTACGGTGCGCTGGCGCACCATGTGGTAGCGCTGGGCCAGCACGGCAGCGGCGGCCGGAGCTGCTGTAGCAAGAGCGGAGAGAGGAGAAGACATAGCGTAGAAGTGGAGAGAGATACAAGTAACTAGATTTTTCGCCCCGAGGTTTTTACTCCCCTAGGCTCGGCCCTAAGTAAGCCGGTATAACTCCTCCGTATTTGCCGCAGAAAAGTGGGGTAAACTACGCGGAGCTCCTCCGTAAAAAGTGGTATTTTGAGCAAATAAGCCACATTTTGACGTGCAGACATCAGCCATTGTGTAACGGGTTGCGTTTCTTCCATCACTCTCCGTTCTACAGTTCATACCCCCTCTGCTATGCAAACCAGCTCACCCACAACCAAACGCCCAGCCAACCGCACCAACGCTGCCGAGGCCAAGCCCAAGCGGGCCCGCGGCTTCGCCGCTATGGACCCCGAAACTCAGCGCCGCATTGCCAGCGAAGGCGGCAAGGCCTCACACCAGAGCGGCCGTGGCCACCGCTTCACTTCGGAGGAAGCGCGGGCTGCAGGCCGCAAAGGAGGACAGGCCACGCGTCGGCCTCTGCAGAGCAGCCAAGCAGCTTAGCCCGTTTTTCCCACACGCTACGTACCTGCCCCACTCGTTCACGCATCTGTCTGCTAGCAGCAGGTAGCGTCCGGGTGGGGCAGCAGTGTGTCTGGGTGGCAGGTTTGCCCGATATTGCGGCCTCTATTCTGCTTCAGTTTCCATGCTCCAGCTACACTACTCGCGCCGTACACTACGCTTCAACTTTCCGGCCCGCACGTCGCGCGGGGCACTTACGGAGCACGTTGCCTGGTACCTGCACCTCACCGATACGCAGCGCCCTGGCCTTGTAGGACTAGGGGAAGCAGCGCCGTTGGCCGGCCTCAGCCCTGACCATCGGCCAGACTTCGAACCTCAACTTGTAGCCCTCTGTGCTGCCTTCAACCGAGCTGCGCTGCCAGCGGAGGTAGCTGCCGAAACTGCGCTGGAACTGGTGACCTCAGAATGGCCCGCCCTGCGTTTTGGGCTGGAAACCGCCTTGCTTGACCTGCACCACGGGGGGGAGCGGGTGCTGTTTGATAATGCCTTCAGCCGAGGTGAGGCTGGTGTACCCATCAACGGCCTGATTTGGATGGGAGATGCCGCCTTCATGCGGGCCCAGATTCGCAAAAAGCTCACTGAAGGCTATTCCTGTCTCAAGCTGAAAATAGGTAGTCTGGATTTTGCCACGGAGCTACAGCTGCTGGCCGAAATCAGGGCCGAAGCTGGGCCCGAGGAACTGACCCTACGGGTAGATGCCAATGGGGCTTTTTCGCCGGCTGAGGCCCTAGGCAAGCTGGAGCAGCTGGCACGGTTTGATCTGCATTCTATTGAGCAGCCTATCCGGGCCGGGCAGTGGGCTGCTATGGCCGACATATGCCGCCACTCGCCGGTGTCGGTAGCGCTGGATGAAGAACTGATTGGCGTAACGGACCCTACGCAGCAGGTAGCGCTGCTCGGTGAAACGCAGCCGGCCTACATCATTCTCAAACCAACGTTGGTGGGGGGTATGGCGGCGGCGCTGGAGTGGTGGCAGCTGGCCGAAGAGCACGGAATCAGCTGGTGGCTTACGTCGGCGCTGGAGTCCAATATCGGCCTGAACGCCATCAGCCAGCTGGCGGGCGAGTATGCGCTGCCGGACTTTCCGCAGGGCCTAGGTACGGGGCAGCTATACCACAACAATCTGGCGGCGCCGCTGCAAATCCGGCAGGGCCACTTGCATTTCGACCCGCTGGGGGCCTGGCAGCTGCCTGCGCCCGGCCAGCTACAGTAAGGAGGGCGGCCGGAGAAGTGGCGGAAAGGTAGTTTTTTGGCTATATTTCCCAGCTCGCCTGTTCTCCCTATGCCCGCCCGCTGGTTTTGTGTTTTTAGTCTGTTTCTGCGCTTCCGGCCAGTAGCCTGGCTGCTGCTTTGGGCCGCAGCCACAGGGTGGCCAGCTACCATTCAGGCGCAGGAGGTACAGCCACCGCTGCCATTTCGTTTCGAAAGCCCGCGCCAGAAGCGGGCCCGACTTCCGTTTGAGTTCCAGCGTAACCTCATTATCGTACAGGCTTCGTTGAACGGAAAGGGGCCTTTCAATTTCCTGCTTGATACAGGCGTCAGCATTTCCCTCATCACTGATCCGACCCTGGTAGTGCCCCTGAAGCTGCGCCGGGGCGAAATGTACCGGGTGGCAGGGGTCGGAGAGGAGGGTGCGCTGGAAGCATTTATGTCGGATAGTGTGCGCGTAGAAATGCCCGGTATTGTAGCCCCAGCGCTGTCGTTTCTGGTGCTGTCGGCTGATGTGCTCAACCTTTCGGGCTATGTAGGCATGCCCGTGCACGGCATTCTGGGCTATGACGTGTTTCGGAGCTTTGCAGTGGAAATAGAGCCTGACGCAACGTCGCTGCTGCTCCACACGCCACTTTCCTACCGCCCCCCTAAGGGTCGCCGCTGGACTTCGGTTCCGCTCGAGATAGAAGCTCGCAAGCCGTATATCCGGGTGCCAGTCGGCCTCTCCGATTCGCTGCTGCTCCCCCTGAAACTGGTGCTGGATACTGGCGCCGGCCATGCCCTGTCCATCGAAACCGGCTCTGACCCTCGCCTGAGCCTGCCTCCAAACCGGCTGCGGGCGCAGCTCGGGCAGGGCCTGAGCGGCACTATCAATGGCTACATAGGCCGCGTGCAGAACATGCAGCTGGGCCGCTACCAGCTCAATAGCCTGCTAACCTCCTTCCCCGATGCCGACAACGGCGCCCAACGGGCCGAAGTACCGCGCAATGGCAATGTGGGCCTGGAGCTGCTCAAACGGTTCGATATGGTAGTGGACTACACGCACAACAAGCTGTGGCTGAAACCGAATAGCTTGTTTCAAGACCCTTTTGAGCATGATATGTGCGGCATGGAGCTACTTGCCACAGGCCGCGACTACCGGCGCTACATTGTACTGAAAGTGCAACCCAACTCACCGGCCTCCACCGCCGGCCTGACGCCCGGCGACGAGCTGATGTCCATTAATCTGCTACCCGTGTCCTCCTTCAGTCTCACCGAAATCAGCCGGATTTTTCACTCTGAAGATGGGAAGGTGTTATTTCTGCTATTTCAGCGGCCTGATGGGGAACTGTACCCGACACGTATCAAGCTAAAACGGCAGATTTAAGGTTGTTCTGGAGCAACGCAAACTTGCCCCAGAGGGTAAAATGTCTACATTAGAAGCCCGTCGGTACCCGGCGCATCTAGTTGCTCTCCCATTCCTGCCCACCCGCCTGCCCGATGTCCACGGCTTCCACGCCTCCTGCGCTGCCCCAGCCGCCGCCCGCCATTCGGGCCAATCAGCACATCTACTCCGACTACTTCGAGGAAGATTTCGTGCAAACCCTCGACAACAATATTCTGCAGTTGCTTGACCGGGTGTGGTTTCGGTCACGCTTAGTTGGGTTCGAGAATTTTCCGGAACGCAACAACCCCGAGCGGCCGCTCATTTTTGCCTCCAACCACTCGGGTATGGCTTTTCCCTGGGATGCCATTGTGGCCTTGGCGCACATGTGGCGTACGTTGCCCAATCAGGAGGGGCTACCTCGGCCGTTGTCGGCACCGTTGCTTTCCCAATCTACTCTCATGAATCCGTTTCAGGTGAAGGAGTTCTGGAAGAAATGCGGCTGTGTGGATGCCACCACACTCAACTTTGAAACGATGATGTATTATCAGGACCACAACCTGATGCTATATCCGGAGGGGGTGCCTGGCATCGGAAAAGGGTTCAACAAGAAGTATGAGTTGCAGCGGCTGGCCAGCAGCATGGTGCGCCACAGCATTGCGCACCGCACCGATGTGGTGCCGTTCTACACCATCAACGGCGAGTATCTCAACCCCTACGCTTACAGTTGGGAGTGGCTGAACAACTGGAGCAAGAAAATCGGCATTCCGTTTATCCCACTCGGGCCCATTGTGCTGCTTGTGTTGTTGCAGCCTTGGTCGTTCTACATGGCGTATCCGGCTCAGCTCACGTTTGTGCTCGGGTCTCGCATCCGGCCCTACGAAATGACCGACAAAACGCCTGCTGAGCTTACCCGCGAAGACTACACGGCGCTTTCAGAGCAGGTGCGCCAACTCATGCAGACGGAAATGGACGCTACGGTGGCCAAATATGGGCAGCAGCCCTACCGCTGGCGCGAACTGTGGCAGCGGATGAAGGAAAACTGGCGCTATTTTCCGTTTTTCTTGCCTGTCGCGTGGCCGGCCTTGTTTCAGGAGTTCGAGCGCCAATATGTGCGCCATGGTCGCCGCAACTTCAAAATGCAGCTCGACAAGCCCGGTGCGTGGCTGAGGATGGTGTGGAACAACCCTTTCACGCTGGCTTTCTTCATCCCGATTCTGGGCTGGATTCCCATTGCTATCCGAGGCTACAAAGGCCACCGCATTGGAAAAAAGGTCTGAATTCGCCGTTCATCCGTTTCTTAGGTCGGCATCTTTTCCGCTCGAATACGTTATAAGCTAGTCCAGTGGGCTTCTGCCGTACTGGGGTAGTGCCTGCCCTGCTCTCATTCTGCCTTCCCACCCGTTCCTGTCCATGCCTTCTGCTCAGCATTTGCTGCTCAAGCAGCTCCTAACCGCCGCCACCGGCCCACTTGCCCGTCGGCGCCCTCAGTTGGCGGCCATGCGGCTGGCTGCCGAAGCGGCCTCCGTTTTTCAGTTTGTGCCCTGGAACGTGTTTCTGGAAGATGCCAGCGTAGAGGGCATGCCCGCCGAGTGGTTACGCCCGGCTGGGGCACCTGCCCACCGAGTGCTGCTCTATCTGCACGGCGGTGGCTATGTGCTGGGCTCCCTGAACACACACCGCGCCCTTGTTGGGGCGCTGGCCCAAAGCTGCCAGCTGAATGCGCTGGCCATCAACTACCGCAAAGCACCCGAGTACCCGTTCCCAGCTGCTCTCGATGATGCCCGCTTGGCGTATGACTGGCTGCTACAAAACGGCTACAAACCACAGGATGTCATGATTGCCGGCGATTCGGCCGGTGGGGGGTTGGCGCTGGCTTTGCTCATCAGCCTGCGCGATGCCGGACAGCCCTTACCCGCCGCCGCCATCTGCCTCTCTCCCTGGACCGATTTGGCCCTGCCAGTAGCTATGCTTCGCCAGATATGCCGCGAAGAAAGCCAGATTCTGGAAGCCCTTGAAATTAGAGGCTGGGGCCCGTTGTACGCTCAGGATACCCCTCTTCGCCATCCACTATTGTCGCCGGTGCAGGCAGCGCTCCACGGGTTGCCGCCGCTACTCATCCAGATTTCCGACGCAGAAGTGCTACACGATGATGTGCTGCAGTTCAGCCGGAAGGCGTACGCTGCCGGAGTGCCGCTCACACTGCAGGTGTTTGAAGGGCTAGTGCATTGGTGGCACCTGTTCTGGCGCTTTGTGCCGGAGGCCCGGCAAGCATTGGACCAAGCTGGAAGCTTCAGCCGTGGTGTTTGGGCAGCACAAGCGTCGGCAAAGCTGGCCGTACAGGCGGCAAGCCACCGGGCTCGGCCGGCTTCCAGCAGTCCGTTGCGAGCCAGGCACTAAGCCGATTCGTCTATCACGGAGCGTCCTTCTGAAACCCCGGCAATGGTCCAACGTAAAATTTCTATCCTCAGAGCCAACTATATAGCTGTCTTTTCGTAGGTTTGTGTCAAGTAGTCGGCTTGCATACTACTTTTCCCGGCGGGCGGGTCCGCAATGCCGGTTTTGCTTACTCCACCTTCTTTTCCCAAACTCCACAGTCTCATGGAAGATCTATTTAAAAAGTTCGTCAACGCCGGTGTTGGCTTTGTTTCGCTCACTACTGATCGGATGCAGAAAACCATCGACTCGCTGGTGAAGGAGAGCAAGCTGTCGGAGAAAGAAGGCGCCAAGATTATGGATGAGCTGAAGAAAAACGGTGAAACCAAGCGCAAGGAGCTGGAAAAGCAGTTCCAAGGTCTTGCTTCGAAGATGATGAAGTCGGTAGGAGTAGCACCCAATTCGGAAGTGGAAGAACTAAAGCGCAGCGTGAAGGGCGGCTCAAATTCGTCAGCCTCTTCTGCTTCGGCGGCCAAGAGCAGTGCTAAGCCAGCCGCCAAAACCACGGCTGCTGCCAAAGGCGCAGCGGCCAGTGCAACCAGCAAAGCGGCCTCCACTGTGAAAAAAGCAGCTGACAAAACCAGCGCTACGGCTGCCAAAACGCAGAAGTCGGCTGCCGGCTCGGCTGGTGCTGCCAAAAAAGAAGAGAACAAAGCGGCCGGTTCAGCGGCCTAATACAGCCGCCGCTGCCCTTTCGCAGTTGTTAGACTGATAAAACCCCCGCCCGTGTTTTTCGGGCGGGGGTTTTTACTCTTAGATTGTACGGATTTTGCTGAGCCCGGTGGCTCTTACCTCTACTTCAGTGCGGCGCGCTACAATAGCTGCTCGTTAAAATCCTTTCGGCAGCGCAAACCAGTAGTTCATGTTCAAGAATACGATTTCCAACCTGACCCGTATCCGACAAGTGGCGGAAGTGCTGATCCGCTACGGTTTTGAGGATGCCGTAACGACCACGCCGCTCCGGCGACTGGTACCTCGCAGCCGGCGGGTGTCGTGGCAGGAAGGGGAGCAGGCCGTGTTTGAAACGACACGTTGGCAGCGTATTCGGATGATAATTGAGGAACTGGGCCCCACTTTCATCAAGCTGGCGCAGGCCATGAGCAACCGTGCTGACCTGTTGCCCCAGCCCCTCATCGACGAGTTTGAGAAGCTGCAGAGTAATGTGCCGCCCTTTGATGTACAGGTAGCCAAGGCCATTATTGAGCGGGAACTTGGCCAACCTATTGATGAGGTGTTTTCTGAGTTTGATGACGTGCCGCTGGGCTCGGCCAGCATTGGGCAGGTACACCGGGCGCGGCTGCTGAGCGGTGAGGAGGTAGTAGTGAAGGTGCAGCGCCCCGATGTGCAGGAGAAAGTGCGCTCCGACTTGGCTTTGCTGCACGAGCTGGTGCGCCTTACGGCCGGTTTTCTGCGCAAACAGGGCCTTGCCAATCCCCAGGACGTGGTAGATGCTTTCGAGCGGAGCATGACTAAGGAGCTGGACTATACCTCAGAAGCACGCTCTATGGAACAGTTTCGCAAGCTCTACGAGAGCTACGAAACCTTCTACATCCCGAAGCCTTATCGGGAAATGAGCACCGCCAAAATCCTGGTGATTGAATTTGTAAGCGGCTGCAAAATCACGGATAAGCCGCAGTTGCTGGCCTGGGGCCTGAGTCCGGAACAGGTAGCCGAAACCGGCATGGATATCTACCTAACCCAGATATTCGAGTTTGGTATTTTCCACGCCGACCCGCACCCCGGCAACGTACTGGTACGCCCCGATGGCACGCTGGTACTCATCGACTTCGGGATGGTAGGCAAGCTGACCAAGCAGCAGAAATATGCCTTTGCGGGCGTGTTTATTGGCATGGCGCGGCAGGACCCGCGCAGCATGGCCCTGAGTTTCCGCCGGCTGGCCCTCACATCGGATATTCCGGATATGCGGGCCTTCGAAACGTCGCTGAGTGAGCTGATAGAGGACTTTGCCACCCTCGACGTGAAAGACATGAGCATGTCGGATCTGGCCGATGCGCTGCAAAATGTTATCTATACCTATAAGCTGCAGGTGCCGGGCGCTGTGTTCCTGATTTTGCGGGCCCTCGTGATTCTGGAAGGCATCGGCAAGGTGCTGCACCCGCGCTTCAATACCTTTGAGTTTGTGCGCCCCTATGGCGCGCGCATCATAGCAGAGCAGTATTCGGCGGATAATATCCTTAGCGAAGCGCAGTATACCGGCACGCAGCTGCTCGCCCTCATCCAGACGCTGCCCGCCGATATCCGGCAGATTATGCGCAAAGTTTCGCGCGGCGACTTGCGGGTACGTGTGGAGCTAAGTGGTTATCAGCTGCTGCTGCGCAAAGCCGACCAACTGGTAAGCCGAGGCATTCTGGCGGCTATTTCGGTAGCTCTGATTCTGTTCGCGGGCATGAGCCTGCTGGGCCGCTACCCCACTGGCCAGATGCCCTACTTCCGGGGGCTACCCGTCGTGACGTGGTATAGCCTCGGGCTGGCCGCGTTCCTGCTGCTCATTCTCTTTATTCTAGGTACCAAGCGGGAGCGTCGGGAGTAGCTACCACATACCTAGTGCCTACGGTTTCGACGAGTGGTCCACCTGTTTGGGCTAAATCTGACCGTACACTTTAGCTTCCACCTGAAGTGCAGCAGCTAACGCATTGGTAAGGCCCAGAGCAGCTTCGTATTCCTCGCCCTGCTGAATCACAACTCCTTGGGGAGAGTTGGGGATTGAAAACATGACAACGTAGCGCTTCGCTTGGTCAGTACGAATACGACCGGGCCTGCCAGAAGTAACGAGGTCTGAAAAGTACTTCATTGTGACGTGTTGAACCTCGGGCAACGGCTCCCAGTCACCCATCCTCAAGCCGAGGATAGATGTGTATAAGCGGTATTGGCGAGTCTTCAGGTCTAGCTCAATGCCCTTGTGTTCAGTAGCAGCAAGTATGGCGAGAATCAGTCCTCCACCTCCAGAAATAATGGCGCCTGCATAGAGTAGATATGCTCCTCCTGATGCCAGAACGAGAGCTAACAAGGAGTTAGCAGTACGACGTAGGATAAATCTTGCTGAAGTAGGGGCCAGCGTAATACTGGCTTTGGCTACCACAAGTGACTCTGACATAGAAGTAGAGAAATAAGAACAGCCCATCCTGATTAGCTAGGATGGGCTGTGTAAAGTAAATAGGAAAGCGTAGATCTTCTCACTAAGTAGGTGAGAGGACAACATCTATCACTCTAGAGCATAGAACCGGACACAACCTGTGAACGGGTGCTAGCGCTAGGTTCTGCCGTAAGAGACAGCAGCACCTGCAGCCGCTGCAGCGCTTTGCCCACCGTGACCGGGCAAATAGATTTGGCGTGGCCCTTGTCAACTAAGTAAGTAGCTAGCTGGCGCAGGGTCCAGCGGCGGACAGGAGCAGCGGGGCGGCGAGATAGGAGTGCCAGCAGAGCGGCTTCAACAGCAGGCGTAAGCTTGGTGGGGGCGCCACCCTGGGGCTGCGTGTTCAGATAAAACGTGAGACCCTGGCGTTGAAATGCCCGGCGTAGGGCATATACGCGGCCCTCCGTCATGGCCAGTCTTTGGGCCGTTTCGGCTGCTGAGTAGCCCGCGTGCCAGTCCAGAATCGTTTGGGCACGGTTTATTTGGCGGCGCACTAACTGCTCCTGACGCAGATAGTGCTGCAGTTCCTGCTGCTCCGCCGCCGACAATCGGAAAAACTGTTTTTGACGGCCCATGATATGAGTTGATGAAGTGCAATACTCCCCAAGCGTGCTCCGTTGCCGGAGCCGTGGTAGAGTGTGCAACGTGTACAAGTAAGGGTATGACGCGGGCTGCGCTACTGCTGTTTCAGCTTGTAAAACCGTACGTAGTCAACCAGCATCTGCTGTGGAAAAGCGGCTTCGTCAATGCCCTTTTTGCCGCCCCAGTCGCCGCCTACGGCCACATTTAGCAGTAGATGAAACGGATGGTCCCAGGGCCAGGCTTCCCAGCCACTATGCTCGTTGCGGCTCGTGAAATAGAGTTTGTTGTCGACGAAGACTGAAATGGTTTCCGGCGTCCATTCCATGGCATACACGTGGTAGGCTGTAGTGGCAGTGGGCACACTGATGGAGTCAGTTTTCTGGTTGTTGGTCCGGAAGTAGTACTTCTTGCAATGAGTAGACGCCTGCACAATGGCGGGCCGGTAGCCCACGTACTCCATTATGTCGATTTCTCCATTGGCGGGCCAGCTTTTGTCGCCGTATTTCCACTCGTCGGGTAGCATCCAGATGGCGGGCCAGATGCCACGGGCGCCGGGCAGCTGCGCCCGTACCTCTACCCGGCCGTACGTAAGGCTGCCGCCGCCCTTTGCCCGGGAAACTAGTCGGGTAGACGTGTAGGGGTTCTTTTCGTTCAGTGCTTCTTTGCGCGCTTCAATCACCAAATGACCATTCTCGACGCGGGCATTTTCGCGCCGGGCTTTGGTATAGAGTTGCAGTTCGTTGTTGCCCCAGCCCGTACCACCGACATCGTAGGTCCACTTCACCGAGTCGGGCAGGCCAGTGTAGTTGAACTCGTCGCTCCAGAGCAGTTCCTTGAATGTGTATCGGGGAGCCTTAGGCTGGCCCTGCCTGACCGGGCCAAGGGAACTGGCCATCAGGCAGGGCATTAGAAGCAGGCCGGTTGCGGCAGAGAAGCGCCGCTTTAGAGGGTGTTTCATGGCGGGAGAGAGGCGGGAGAGGCAAGGCAGCATGTCCCTAGCTGGGACATGCCAGGAGCGGGACTAGTGGGCAGAAGCTACCGGTATTGGTAGTACCGCACATAGTCCACCTGCATTGATTGGGGGAAAAGCGTCGTGGCATCGGGGTTGCCGTCGAAGTCGCCGCCTACTGCCACGTTCAGGATAAGAAAGAACGGATTGTTGAACGGATACGGGCTGGCATCGGCACCCGTGAAGGTGTAGTACGGCTGCGGATTCTCATCCAAATAGAAGCGGATGAGGTCTTTGCTGCGCACTGCCGAGAAGACATGGAAGTCGTCAGAGAGGTCGTCGGTAAGCGTTTTTGTAATGCCTTTGTAGCGGTGCTCGGCTGTAGTATTGCCGTAGTGCATGGTCGAAAGAAACTCTTTCGGACGGCTGCCACGCAGTTCCATAATGTCGATTTCGCCGCATTTGGGCCAGTTGTTCTGGTCGATGTCGGCTCCCAGCATCCAGATAGCCGGCCACACGCCCTTTCCCTTGGGCACCTTCGCCCGCACATCTATGCGCCCATACTGGAAGTTTTGCTTACCCTTCGTGACAAGGCGGCCCGAGGTGTAGGAATTGTTGCCGGACTGCTGCCGGCGGGCCTGAATAACTAAGCTGCCGCTACTACTCACGAAGACGTTGTCGCCGGAGTTGGTGTAGGCCTGCAGTTCGTTGTTGCCCCAGCCGCCGCCACCCAGCTCATACGCCCATTTGCTCTGGTCGAGTGGGCCGTTGGTGAACTCGTCGCTCCACTTCAGCTCCGTGTACTGGCCATAGTCGCGCGGGTCCTCGTTCACTACCGGAGTAGTAGGCGTGGGCGTAGGAGTCGGGACGTTCTTTTCTTTGGTTTCGGTGCAGGAACTTATGCTCAGGGCTAGCATCAGGCCAGCCCCAAGCAGTGCGTTTCGCCGTACCGGTACGGGTTGACTTTTCATGATATTAAATTACTGATAAGCAGCAGAGAAATTTCTGACTGCGTCAGCTCTACCGAACCACCATTTTGATAGTGAATACGGTGCCGCCGTTCTGGCCGCTGCCAGCGCGCAGTACCATCTTTTGGTTGTCGATGCTCAGGATACGGTAGACGCGCTCCGTAGGCGACGCATCGGTGGCCGCAATGAAGGCACCAGCCCGCGTGAGCGTAAACTGAGCCAGCCCCGCTCCGGCAGCCGGACCAAACACGTAGGGCGACGTGCCGGACTGCGGCGTGGTGCAGATGTAGCCTGCTGCGGCCGAGAAGGTTTCAGCCTTGGCATCGTAGGTAAAGGTGTCGTTGGTTGAGAACGTATACTCGTCATCGGACTGGCAGGCGGGAAGCGCGCCAGCCAGCACGCCCGCGAAGTAGGAGGTAGGAGCGGCCTCAGTGCCCACCACAATCGGCGCATCGGCCGTGTTGTCAATCATCCAGGTGCGCGACGAGCCACCTGTTAGTAGTAGTTTGATAGGCGCCGTCGCATCGTAGGGTGCAAACGTAACAACGGTGCGGGTGCCGTCAGGATTGGTGCCACGCAGGCGCAGGCGGGTATCAGTAGCTTCCAGAATCTCATACGTTTTGTTGGCTACTGAGTCGGGCAGACCCAGAAAACCGCCTTTGCCTTTCAGGACAATCTGGGGGTTGCCGGTGGCATTTGGCCGAAATACGAAACTGCCGGAGTGGTTGCGTGAGCTGCCACAAGCGCCATTCTGGTAGGTTTGGCCGGCGCTTTCGTAGTTGATGGTAAACTCTTTGCCGAACGAGAATTGGTCGTCGAGCTGGCAGGCCGGCAGGGTGGTAGAGCTGGATAGCACGGTGCCCGTCGCCGACTCCCGCACAATGGCGCCCGGCGCATTAGAGAAAGCCCAGACCCGGATGCCGCTACCGGCGCAGTCTACCAGCTTGCTGAACGAAGCATTGCTGCAGGCATCGGCTATGTTCACGGTTTGCTTAGCCGAAATGCCAGTGCCGCCGCGCCCGGCCGTAATCAACTCTACCTGGTAAGCACCTGGGCGGACGTATGTGTGCTGCACCGGACTGCCGGAGGCCAAGGAATTGTCGCCGAAATTCCACTGCGACAGGAACCCATCCTGCGCGGTGCTAGTGAAGGTCACGACCGTTGGAAACTCGGTGGTATTGGCCTGGAACGTGAACGTAGACTGGGGCACCGGGCCTTCCAGCTGAGAGTCGTCGCCTACCTTTTCACAGGAGGCCAGCAGCAATGGCGCCATCAGGAGGCCCAGCGCAGCTATACGTGCTATGTGTTTCATGGGAATTCAGTGGGAATAAAGGAGAGGATAAATAGCCGGCAGGCAGCTGCGAATGGCCGGTACCGGTTGTTGCAGCAACCCGTATCGGCCATTCGAAACCAACTCAATAGCCAGGGTTTTGCGAGAGGCCAGGATTCACGTCGCGCTCCGCCTGCGGAATGGGCAGCAGCACGTTGAAGGGTTTCACGCCTTTGGCAATCAATTGAGGAGAGGTAAGTAGCTCACCGGTCCGCTTCATGTCAAACCACCGGTCGTTTTCAAACGCCAACTCATATTTCCGCTCGCGCCATACCGCCGTTTTGAACGCCGTGGCACTAATGCCCGCCGCAATGTCGCGGGCGCTGGCCGTTCCGATGGGGAGTCCGAAGGAACGACGGCGCACTTTGTTGATGGCCTCCAGACCCTCGGCATTCGGCCCTGCGGCCTCCGCCAGAATCAGGTACACCTCCGCCAGGCGCAGCACCGGAATGTTGAGCTCCGAATCCCAGATGTTGGTATTGACCTTGCCGACAAACCATTTTTTCAGGCCATAGCCGTTCGGTGAACCGGGCAAGAAAGCGGGCTGAGTGCGGCCATCTGGATACACGTCGCCGGGCTTCCAGATAGTCACGTCGCGGCGGGTGTCGCCGTTTTCGTATCCCGCCACAAAGTCAGCTTCCGGAATGTTGAACCCGTAGCCACCCTGTGGCACGATGCCTTGGCCGCGGGGACCGAAGAACTCGTTGCCGACAAAGCCCAGACCGTCAAAAATGTACTGGTTGCGGCCCGAAATGTACTGCACCTCAAACAGCGACTCCTGCCCGTTTTCAGTCGACACCTTGAAGTTGTCGGCGTAGTTGGGCCACAGACTCTTGCCACTGGAGTTTATCACGGTCCGGGCCTGCTGGGCGGCTTCTGCCAGTTTTCCCTCCGTGAGATACACTTTGGCCAGCAGCGCCGCCGCCGACCATTTAGTAGCCCGACCGATGTCGTCGCCGCTGTACGACACGGGCAGCTTGGTAATGGCATCCAGCAAATCGGCCTCAATCTGGGCGTACACCTGCGCCTGCGCCGTGCGCGGAATATTTACTTCGTCCAGTGTCTGAGGCGGTTTGGTGAGCAGCGGCACGTCGCCGTAAGCCCGCACCAGGTCGAAATAGTACTTGGCGCGCAGGAACTCGGCCTCGCCGATGCAGCGGGTCTGAATGGCCGGATCAATCTGCATGGCGGGCACTTTCTGCAGCACAATGTTGGCCCGCCCGATGCCGATGTAGCAGCCGCCCCACAGCCGCGTCGTGAGAGGGTTCGTGGATGGAATGTTGAAGTTGTCGAGCTGCTGCTGCTCAATTCCGTCGCCCCCGCCCCCACCGCCGGTGGTGGAGAGGTCAGAGCCAATGTCGCCGATGCCCCACAGGGCATAGTTGTACTGGCCGCCTTTGCCCAGCTCGCTGTAGATGGCGTTGGTTGCCTGGATGGCATCGGTGGCGGTTTTGTAGAAGTTGGCGTCGGTTACCTGGTCGGTGGGCGTTTCTTCCAGAAACTTCTCTCCGCAGCCAGAGAGCAGGCCCAGCGTCAGCAGGAAGGCGCCACAAGTGTATGTAGTGATGCGTGACATCGTGTAGAGTAGTTAGGAGGGGATTAGAAACCGATGTTGAGGCCAGCCAGGAACACGCGGGGCTGAGGGTATACCCCCAGGTCCACACCACGGGAGCCAACTTCCGGGTCGTAGCCGGTGTATTCGGTCAGGGTCAGCAGGTTTTGGGCACTCACATATACGCGCAGCTGCTTGGCGGCCAGACGCTCCTGCACCGATTTGGGCAGGGTGTAGCCCAGGGTCAGGGTTTTGATGCGCAGGTAGGAGCCATCTTCGAGGTAGTAGCTGCTCACGCGCAGGTTGGTGTTAGGGTCGCCGGCAATGGCGCGGGGCACGTCGTTGCTGGTGCCGGGGCCAGTCCAGCGGCCCAGTACCCGGGTGCTGCCGTTGCTGTTGCCATACAGGGCGCTTTCCAGAATGTAACGGTTCTGGTTGTAGATGTCGTTGCCCTGCGAGCCCTGCACAAACACGTTCAGGTCGAATCCCTGCCAGCTCAGCGTGTTGTTCACGCCGTAAGTAAAGTCGGGGTTGGGGTTGCCGATGTAGGTACGGTCAGCGGCGTTGATAATGCCGTCTGGCACGCCATCGGGGCCGCTGAGGTCCTTGAAGCGGATGTCGCCGGGGGCTGCGCCATTCTGCGTTGCGTGGGCATCCACGTCCGCCTGGGTCTGGAACAGGCCGTCGGCCACGAAGCCGTAGAACGAGCCAAATGCCTGCCCCTCATCATAGCGGACAATTACGCCGCTCAAACCACTCACTCCATCGTAGGGCTGCCCCACACCCAGCGACTCCAGCTGGGTCTTAAAGGCCGACACGTTCAGGGTAGTCGTCCAGTTCAGGCCCCGTTCGGCGCCCTGAATGTTGCGCGAAGTGAAGGAAAAATCGATGCCACGGTTGTAGGCAGAAGCCGCATTGCGGTTCACCGCCTCGTAGGTGCCTGATACCAACGACACCGGCACCGGCGCAATCAGGTTCGGCGACTTCCGCTCATAAAGGTCGATGGTAGCCTCAAAGCGGTTGTCGAGGAAGCCCATGTCAAGACCAATGTTCGTTTGGTTGTTGGTTTCCCAGCGCAGCAGCGGGTTGGCCAGTCGGGTTGGGGCTGCGCCCGTCTGAATGGTTCCGTTTGGCCCGAATGGATACTGGATACCCGAATTGATGGCAAACAGGTAAGCAAAGCGGCCCGCATTGTTGGGGTTGCCTACTTTGCCATAGCCTACCCGAAGCTTCAGGTTGCTGATGACGCTGTTGTCCTTCATGAAATCCTCCTCTGAAATGCGCCAGCCAGCGGAGGCACCAGGGAAGAAGCCGAATTTCTCGCCGGGCGGGAAGGCACTCACGCCGTCGTAGCGGGCAATCAACTGGAGCAGGTACTTACCGGCAAACTCGTAGTTGAGACGCCCGAAGTAGCTGGCCAGCGTTTGGCGCGGCTGAATGTTGCCGGCATTGGCGAGCTGCGTGTTTACGGGCCCGGAGTTGATAACCTGCAGGTCGTTGCGCAGGTAGCCAGTCCGGTAGGCCTCCACATTCTGCGCATCAATGATCTGGCCCGACTGACCAAGCAGCAGCGTTACCTGGTGCTTGTCGGCAAACAGGTGGTCGTAGGTAGCCGTGTTTTCAATCAGGTAGCTGGAATTGTAGTTCGAGGTAGCCGACGCTCCGGCCAGGCTATAGCGGGTCGAATACGTTTCGCTACCTACTTTTAGCTCCGGTACGAAAGGCCGGAACGAGTTGAAATTGTCGAAAATCAGGTCGGCTCCCACGTTGGTACGCAGGCGCAGGCCTTTCACCGGCTCCAACTCCGCAAACAGGGTCGTCAGGGCGCGGTTGCGAACGAACTTCTGATTGTTGAGCGTTGCGGCGGCCACCGGATTTTCCTCCACAAAGTTGTCCTGCTGGCCGCGGGGCTCATAGTAGTAGCCGTCTGGGCGGTAGAGCGGAATGATGGCCGGAATCCGGATGGCCTGGTGTACCGTGCCATACTCGTTGTTGCGGGCTCCATCGTTGCCGCCGCCGGAGTTAATCTGCCGGTCGGAGAGGTGGGTAAGGGAAATGCTGTTGCCCAGCTTCAGAATCTTGTTTACCTGCACGTCGCCATTGGCCCGCAGCGTAAACCGCTCAAAATTGGAGCCTACAATGGTGCCGTCCTGCTGGAAGTAGCTACCCGATACGGCATAGCGCGCCTTCTCGCTGCCGCCCGTTGCCGACAGGCTATAGTTCTGAATGGCCGCCCGGCGGAATACAGCGTCCTGCCAGTCGGTGCCTTCGCCCAGCGCCTGTGGGTTGCGGAGCCGGTCTACTACTATCGGCTGGCCGGCTGCCAGGCGGTTTTCGTTGTTGATGACAGCATATTCTTCCGCGTTCAGCAGGTTGAGCTTGCGCCATACCTGCTGAACGCCGCGGTACATGTCCAGGTTGATAGAGGACACGCCAGCCTTGCCTCGCTTGGTTGTGATGATGACTACTCCATTGGCGGCCCGCACCCCATAAATGGCAGTGGCCGAAGCGTCTTTCAGAATGTCAATAGTTTCAATGTCGTTGGGGCTGATGGCGTTCAGCTGGTTCTCACCACCTTCCGGCAGCGGAAAGCCATCCACAACATACAGCGGGTTGTTGTTGCCAGCCGATGTGATACCGCGCACCCGGATAGAGGTGCCCGCCGCGCCGCCTGGTGCCCCACCATTCGAGGTGACCGTAACGCCTGCTGCCCGGCCCTGTAGTGCCTGGGCCGCATCGGCTACCGGCTGCGAAGCAATTTCCCGCGCCGATACCGATGATACTGCCCCGGTTACGCTGGTGCGCTCCTGGGTGCCGTAACCTACCACCACCACTTCGCTGAGTGCCCGCAGGTCCTCAACCATTACTACGGTCAGGGAAGAGGACGCTCCGTTGATGCGTAACTCCTGGCGCTGAAAACCAATAGAGCTAATGACAAGCGTGCTGCCATCGGGCACCGTGAGCGAGAAAACGCCGTCGGAATTGGTGCTAGTGCCTAGCGTAGTGCCCTGTACAATAACCGTGACTCCTGGTAGCGGCTCGCCGTTGCGCTGTGTGATGCGCCCTGAAACTGGTACATCGGCCAGAGCAGCCAAGCTAGGTGCCGGAGCCGCGCTTCGCGCCTCAGCTAGTGGCGCAGCAAGGGTTAGCAGCCCGCAGGCCGCCAGCGGCACCGCGCGCCGGAATCTCAAAAACGAGTAATGGTTGCGGTTCATGTGTGGGAATGGGGAAGAGTGTGGGAAGTAGAAAATAGCTAATCCGGCATCCGCCTGAAGCGGCAAGGACTAGGAGCAAAGCACAGGCGAGACCAAAAAGCAGGACTGGTTTGAGCCTACTGCCACAAGTCGTAGCTGACAGGTAGGCAGGAATTTGGCGGTGGCATTTAGTAGGAGCAACGCCAAAACACTAGGAACGAGTAGTTGCGGACTATTTCGTGAGTAGCATCGGACAAGTAGTACCCGTTGTGCACGCTCCCGTGTAGGAGTAGTTAGTACCCGGATGATCTTGTAGTGTGTATTCACTCACCAATGAAGGTGAATGCAGCGAGAAAGCTGAATCTGTAAGTATCGGAGTGGCCAAATATACCCGCCATTTTTTCGAAAAATCAAGTGCTAATCCTTGTTTACAAGGCTGTAGAGGTTGTTTTTCGCTTAGGTAGCACGTTGTGCTGTACGCTTACATCACCCACTATGCAGGGGCATTTCCCGGCTGTTTGAGCGCAGTGCTTTGTTTGGCTACAAAGCGCAGTCGGGTAAAAAACAAGCAAAAAAAATGGGCCTCAGCCCACTTTTTTTTCGGTATTTTTTTCTTTGCTCTGCCACGTATCCGTTTTGCGGTTGGCCTGTGGGGATATGGCTACTTCCTCCTCCCCAGAGTCATCAGCATCGGTACCGGTATCATCCAGCAGCAAATGGGTCCAGCTGTCGTCGGTGGGGTGTTCAGCAGCTTGGCGCCGCATAGCATCTACTACTTTCTGGCTGAAGCTCCAGCAGGTAGCACGCCGCAGATCCAGCACTCGGGAAAGCTCCTGCGCAGAATAGCTGCCTTTGTGCGTGTGCAACAGAAACACCGCATAAAATGCTTTGACAATGGAGAATTTGCACTTCTGCAGCAGCGTGTAGGCAGTGGCCGACTCGACGTAGCGGCAGCGAGTGCAGCGGCGCGAATGAGGTTCGCGCCCTTCGCAGAAATTGTCGTGGCCGCATTTGCGGCACTGATAGCCATTGGCCCATTTCAAGTCAGCGAGGTAGGTCAGGCAGGCGTCTTTGTCGGGATAGATCTGGCTGAACTCGCCAAAATCCACTTCCTGCGACAGCACCCGGGCGGTCTGGGCTTTCTGCAGGTCCTGCTGCAGGTCGGTATTCAGCTTCTCAATGGCTGCCGACTGCAGCGCCAGTAGGCCATTAGCCTGTAGTAGCTCCCGGTTCTGAACCACGATGGTTTCGCTCTGGCGCCGCAGCTCTTCAGTGCGTTGAGCCACCAGATTTTCCAATTCAGAATTAAGCTGGTCTTTCAGCTCCTCGTTTTGGCGCAGCTGCTCTACCAACTGACCCTGCACGTCGTGTTTCTTGCGCAATTGCTTTACCAGCCGGTGCTGCGCTTTAAGCGTGGCATCCTGAATAGCCTTCATCTTGCTGCCCAGCGCATAAGAAAGCACTACCACTTCCACCACAAAGGCAGCATTCATGCTATACACAGTATATGTGTTCGTGAAAGTGTTGATGCCCAGCTTGCGCAGAATCAGGAACAGAACGCTCACCGCTACCAGTGAGTGGGCCAGTAGGATGAACCGAGCCGGTCGGAAGCCATGCTGCCATACGCGTAGCGCGGCAAAAAACAGCATCCCATACGGCAGCAAATACAAGCCCATGCCCATACCGGTTTTCCACCACAAGGCATCCAGCAGGAGTGCTGCCACACTTAGCAGCACCACGGCCCACAACCAACGGTCGAAGCGCGGCAGGCGCTGGGGTGTATCCAGAAACTGCCGGACGTAGTAGCCAAACGTGAGCAAAAGCAGCGGCGCCGAGCCGATTTCCACTACCCGGTTGAGCCACGGGTGGCTTGGCCACAGGTATTGGAACCCAAGCCCGTCTTCCGATAAAAACACTAGGCTGCAGCTGAATACATACAGCACATAGCGCAGATAGGTCTGCTCACCTGTGAAAAAGAACAGGCAGAAATTGTAGACCAGCATGATGAGCAGCATGCCGTAGAATGCGCCCAAGAGCCCGTACTCGGTCTGAAAGTGCTCCGCCATGCCTTGCTCGGTGCGCAGCTTTGACAAGAAGCTCGTCCGGGAGTTGGATTGGAGTCGCAGGTAGTAGGTCCGCGCTTCGCCGGTGCTTACCGGCAGGCGGAGCAGGTAGTTCTTATAGCTATACGGCCGGGTGGTAAAGGGCCAGTCGGCACCAGTATGAATGCGTCCCTCTTCCGTAGAGGTAGAAGGAAAAAAATGAATGTTATTTATGTGAGAATCAAATAGTTCAAGATACCAGTGCTGGGGCTGCGGACCGGAAGCCTCGACGGTAAGGCGTAGCCAGTAGGCCGAGCCAGGATGTTCCATGTTGGTTGCTATCCGGGAGCCGGGAATAAATCGGTCTGCATAGCGTGGCTGCTGCACATCCTGCAGAGTAAGCGTGCCAGATAGGTCCTCTAGTACGCTGTAGTTGAATGGATTGACGAATATTTCAGGCTGGCGGGTATCAAGCTGGAGGTGATGTTCCTGCAGCGGATCAAATGGGGCAGCAGAAGCCGTTGTTGCCTGCAAAGCAGTGAGCAGCAGCCCGAGGAGCCAGATGCGGGTCCAGAGTGATGACAAAGTGCGGTGGGAGGGGGAAGTGAGGTGGCGCATGGCAGTTTCCAATATAAAGAAACTCCCGGTGCTCTAGGGCCTACTGGCCACTTGGCATGGCCGGCCCGGGAGGAGCGAGCCGCAGCCAGTGAACTACGGCCCCTGGCTGCTCCACATAGAGTTGTAGCGTATGCGTACCGGCCGGCAGCGTGGCCGTACCCGCCGACACCGTCTGCCAGCCTGGAGTGGGCTCCGCCGTGATGGTGCCGACGACCGACTTGCTATTCAGCCGGAGCAAAAGCTTTGTGGGAGTTGTAGTCGTGTTCAGGAGCCGGGCCTGTAGCAGGAAGGTACCGTTCTGGGGTATGGTTACGGTGTAGTTTAGCCACTCGCCGGCCGCCATGTGGCTCACTGCAAAGCTCTTCGAAGAGGCCTCTGTTACTTCCTGAATATCTACGCCGTCGTTGCGGTAGGCATCTCCTAGGTTAGTAGGCGTATGATTCGCAAAGTCGGTGCGAGCCGCGTACGTGTCGTAATAGGCGCTGCCGTTGCGGCCCAGGTCGTAGTCAGAAGCCTGAATGGTGCCGGGCAGCGTGTGGGCAGCAAATGGCCGGGGCGGACCAGTAGGCTGCATTAGAGCGGCTATCACGTCTTTGTTGACCGTGCAGTTGCGGAATTCACTGTTGCGCAACAAGGCAGCGCGGCCCTGCGGTGTCAGGAGGCTGCCGTACGCCGGGACGCGCAGCAGGCTGGTGGCTCCTTCTATGCGCTTGTGTGTCCAGTGGCACCAGCCAATACTGCGGGCGTTGAGTTCTTGCACTGCCGCCGAAAACCATTCGTTGGAATTTTCCCCGGTCTCTCCTACCCATACAGGCACCTGCCATTGGTCACGAAAGGCAGCCAGGTTACGGATAAGATTGATTTGGTTAGGATTCGGGTCGGTTGCCGTAGAAGTGTTCGGGCACCAGTAGCGGTGGGCATTGTAGACTAAGTTGCGTTTGTCTTTGCTACGGAGCTTATCAGGGGTGAGGTTGGTGTATTCGTTGCCGTAGCCGTTGCCTTCTAGTAACAGTAAATGCTGGTCGTCCTGCGCCCGCACTGCATCTATCAGGCGGCTGTACAGCACATTTAGCTCCGAGTTGTCGCCTGCGAGGCCATTGGCTGCCGTCATGCCGTTGGGCTCGTTGATAAAGTCGTACATAGCTACCCGCGCGTCGTTTTTGTAGCGCGCCGACAGCTTCTCCCACAGCCGCACCGTGATATCCTGATAAATCAGGCGGCCCTTGGCGTCGCGGCGCTTCCATAGGTCCAGCGGCACGAGACAGTCACTGATGTTGCGGTCGGTGCCTTGGCCGCCAGGGGCTGCATGTAGGTCCAGAATTACATAGAGGTTATTCGCCGCGCACCAGTTCAGCACGTCATCCGTGATGCGAAACCCCTCCAGGTTTTTGGAGTCTGTGAACAACTGTTTCTGGTCGTACCAGGTGCTGAGCGCCTGCACGTAAGCATTGAGATTGACAGGGTTTTGCATCGCCCTGGTACGGATGCGGCGTTGGGCGGCCGTCAGAAATAGATCGTAGTGAAAGGGCAGCCGTACGCAGTTAAAGCCCTGCTTTGCAATGAAATCGATATCCGCTTTCGTAATGAAGCCCGCCCGAAACTGACGGTAAAACTCTTCTACAGCCGTCTCAGGCATGGTGCGCAGAAGCGCCTGCTGAATACGAGCCTGCGAGTCGAGCGAATCGGTCTTGAGGATGTAGCTTTCCTGCAGTAGCCATCCCCCCACATTGATGCCCCGCAGCACCACCGGACGGTTGCTGGCATCGACTATGGTTGGGCCCTGAGCATGTAACATGCTTAGCTTCTGCGCCGCAGCTTCTGTCGGTTGGCCATCCACGTAGCAGAGCACTACACAGAGTATGCGCAAAAACCGCCACGCACTGGTACCGGAAACGGGAAGCTTACTCATGGGTGGGAGGGTAGGGCCGGGAAGCAGCGAGAAACAGGACGGGGAGGCCCCATCCTGTTTGCCTCACTTTCTCACTCAAAAACCGAGGCGGGATATCCGCAAACCTCAAAGAAGGCCCGATAACCGGGCATGCTTATTCGAAGGGACGAGGGAAGGCACGTAGGCCTGAAGGGGCACCGAATCCAAGCCGGAATTCGGCTGCTGATGTGCCCAAATCTAGACGGCTATAGTATGATATGCAAGCGTACAACCTGTGTCCAGAAGCCGGAAACAGGGTTATGAGGCGTTAGGTGTACGCTTATTGCACACTGCTGAGTAGGGGTTTCATAGCAGTAAGCTGCAGAAAAGCGTGAGGCATTAGTGTGCCCCAACGGCTAACAAACACTAAATAAATTTTGAATAATTACGCGTGAGCGGTTGCCACCTCTAAACCAGTTACGGTAGCGAGCTTGGTAGCAATACATACTGCGTCTTCGTAGTCGGTATATGCGGTAATGATTCCGATAGGGGAATCTTTGACCTGCAGTAGCCCCTGCCATTTATACTCTCTTGTTACCAAGCCCATTTGAGTAGTGGGCGCGGGGGTATTTAATCGAGTAATATTGGATTTGCCGGCGGTGGTAGGTAAGAAATGAGTAGTGGTATAAGGCCTCAGCAAAAGGCCAGATACTGGTGGTAGCGGCTGCCATTTTCCGAAGCGCAAGCCAGCCACCCAGATATAGCTTCGGTATTGCTGAGTGGTAGTGTTCAAGGAGAATCCTTCCCGGTATGTAAGAACAGATAGTACTACTACACAACTGACGCCTGATGCAACCCATACAGCGGCTTCAGTTCCCAATTCAGCCCACGTAGCAACTGAAAATGCCGGCAGCCAAATGGCTAATGCAGCGACAAAACCTTTGTGCCAATGCTCAAATAGGAAAGGCCTGCGTAAAATTCCGTCATACATGTTCATTTTGGGGGAGCTATTCAACCAAACAGCCCGGCAGATCCTGCCGGGCTGTTTGGTTTGCTGTCTGAAACAACGTTCTATTTCAATTGCATATCCTCAATGATAGCCTGAATCTTTTCGTTGGCCAAGCGCGAGGCCAAGTCGAAATCTACTACAGACTTCAGCGGCTGCTTCACGCTGAAATAGAACTTGATTTTGGGCTCGGTGCCGGAAGGACGAGCCGAGATTTTGCTACCATCTTCCGTAATAAACTGCAGCACATTGCTGCTTTCCAGCCCGGTGGGCAGCTCCAGCCCAGTGCGCAGGTTTTTGATAATGCCGGTTTTATAGTCACGCAACTCTACCACCGGCGAACCGGCAATAGTAGCAGGTGGCGTGGCCCGCAGGTCGCGCATCATTTCTTGTATTTCCTCAGCGCCACGTTGCCCTTTCTTCGTGAGCGAAATCAGGTGCTCTTGGTAGAGGCCGAATTGCGCATACATCTGGGTCATTTCCTGGTAGAGCGTGCGGCCGTTGTCTTTCGCCACGGCGGCCATTTCGGCCAGTAGCGCGCAGGCTGATACGGCATCTTTGTCGCGCACGAAGTCCCCTATCATGAAGCCGTAGCTTTCCTCGCCACCCCCGATGTAAGTCGCGTCGCCTTCCAGCTCCCGAATCAGACCCGCTATGTACTTGAAGCCGGTCAAAGTCTGGTAGCTTTTCACGCCGTAGGAGCGGGCAATGTCGCCGAGCACCTCGCTGGTTACGATGGTATACACAATGAAGTCCCGGTCAGTCATCTTGCCGGCCTGCTGGCGCGCCGACAGCAGGTAGTAGGTGAGCAGCGCGGCCGTTTGGTTGCCGTTCACGAGTACCCACTCGCCCTGCATGTTCTTCACCGCAATGCCCACCCGGTCGGAGTCAGGGTCGGTAGCCAGCACGATGTCAGCGTCGAGGGCCTTGGCTTGGTCTAGCGCCATCTGCATGGCTACTTTCTCCTCCGGGTTCGGCGAGAGTACGGTGGGGAAATTGCCGTCGGGCGTGGCCTGGGCCTCTACCACAGACACATTGGTGAAGCCCAGCTGCGCCAGTGCCTTCGGTACCAGCGTAATACCCGTGCCGTGGATGGGCGTGAACACAATCTTCAGGTCGTGCTGGCGCTGGATAGCGGCCGGGTTGATGCTCAACTCCTTCACCTTGGCCAGGTAAGCGGCATCAACATCGGCCCCAATGAGATGAATGCGCGAGGCGTCGGCCTGGAATTTCACTTCCTGCACTGACTGTATGGCTTCCACTTCGCGGATGATGTTCTGGTCGTGCGGGGCCACCACTTGGGCGCCGTCGTTCCAGTACACCTTAAAGCCGTTGTACTCCTTGGGGTTATGCGAGGCCGTGATAACGCAGCCGCTCTGGCAGCCCAGGTGGCGGATGGTGAACGATAGCTCCGGCGTGGGGCGCAAGTCCTCAAACAGATACACCGTCAGGCCGTTAGCCGAGAAAATATCGGACACCAGTTGGGCAAAGGCCCGGCTGTTGTTGCGCGAGTCGTGCGCCACAGCCACCTTAATTTCCTGGCCGGGAAACTGCTGGAGCAGGTAGTTGCTCAGGCCCTGCGCCGCCATGCCCAGCGTGTAGCGGTTCATGCGGTTGGAGCCCGCACCCATAATGCCACGCAGCCCGCCCGTCCCGAATTCGAGGTTGCGGTAGAAGGCATCCGACAGAAAATCGTCCTGGTTCTGCGTCTGCAGCTCCCGGATTTCGGCCTGAGTCTGTGCGTCGTAGTCGCTGCCGAGCCACGTATTGATTTTCTGCTGAATGTCGGGAGTGAGGGCCATGCAAGAGAGGAATAGAGTCTAAGTGGTAGAAGAACGGGCGGCAAAGAAAACAGGTTTTCCCGGAAACAGCAGTGGTCCTGCGAATTGCCAGCCGGGCTTCGCAGGACCACATAGGTGTATGACAATGGGCCGGCAGCCGCCGACCGTAGTAAGGCTACAGGTTGCCGCGCAGACCCTGTTCCCGCTCAATGGCCTCGAACAACGCCTTAAAGTTGCCTTTGCCGAAGCTCTTGGCCCCTTTGCGCTGAATGATTTCGAAGAATACGGTGGGGCGGTCTTCCACGGGCTTCGTGAAAATCTGGAGCAGGTAGCCTTCCTCGTCGCGGTCTACGAGCAGGTTCAGGCTCTTCACCGATTCCAGGTCTTCGTCGATGTGGCCGATGCGCTCCAGCAGGTCGTCGTAGTAGGTGCCGGGCACCGACAGGAACTCCACGCCGCGGCGACGCAGCTCCGTGACGGTTGTGCGAATGTCGTTGGTGATGAGGGCCATATGCTGCACACCAGGCGAGTGGTAGAAGTCGAGGTACTCTTCAATCTGGCTCTTCTTCTTGCCTTCGGCGGGCTCGTTGATGGGAAATTTCACAAAGCCGTTGCCGTTGCTCACCACTTTGCTCATGAGGGCCGAATACTCGGTGCTGATGTCATCATCATCGAAGGTGATAAGCAGCTTGAACCCCAGTACGTCCTCGTAGAACTTCACCCACTGGTTCATTTCGCCCCAGCCCACGTTGCCTACGCAGTGGTCTACCACCTGCAGACCCACTGGGCTGCCCTGAGGCACGCCGCTGGTTTTGGCCACGAAGCCCGGCATGAACGGACCGTTGTAGTTGCTGCGCTCCACGAAGGTGTGGATGGTTTCGCCGTAAGTATAGATGCCGGCCATCGTGACGGAGCCGTTTTCGTCTTCAATGGTGTAGGGCTCGAAGGCCACTTTGGCGCCGCGCTTGGTGGTTTCCTCGAAGGATTTGCGGGCATCATCCACCCACAGCGCCATCACCTTCACGCCGTCGCCGTGCTGGGCCACGTGCCGCGTGATGTCGGAATCGGGCAGCAAAGACGTGGTGAGTACGAAGCGGATTTTGTTCTGCTGCAACACGTAGCTGGCCCGGTCGCGCACGCCGGTTTCGGGGCCAGCATAGGCTACCAGCTCGAAGCCAAACGCCGCCTGATAATAGTAAGCTGACTGCTTGGCATTGCCGACATAAAACTCAATGTAATCGGTGCCGTTGAGGGGCAAGAAATCCTGAGCGGGCTGGGCCTGCACGGCCGGCGAGGTCATGGTTTGCATGGGCGAAGAGGATAGGGGTGGTACGTGTGGATGTGTGGGTAAAAATACTGTTTTGAGGGAAATGATTCCGATGTGGCGCTAGATGTCTGTATTTACCGCCACGCCCATGCTTCCGTTGCAGGCCACACTACAGTCGCAGAACGCAGACCGGGAGTGCAGCATTCTTCGTAAAATTGGGACGGAAGCAGAAACCGCGCACGAAACTGCCGAATCCTCTCCACCTTTGCAGCCTAACCCCAATGCTTACCCTTATGAATCTGGAAGAGCTAAACCGCGCCCTCGTTACCCTGATTGAGAAAAAGCAGATCCTGCATGATATGTCGTACGATGATACCCGCTACGACGACGTGGAGGAAGAACTGCACGACCTGGAAGACGACTTCAACGAAGAGTACGGCTCGTTCCTGGAGGCCGCCCTCGACAAAGTGCATACCGAGCTCAACTCCGATACCGATGTGCTGCTGCCCACGGCTTATCTGCCCTCCAGCACCGGCGGCGCCCCTTCACCTAAGGAAGGTGTATGGGTAGACTCGGAAAAATATCCTGGCAAAGAAGCCCGTATCACGCTCATACCCAATCCTACACGCATCATGCTGACGGTAGGCAAAGCTGTGCAGCAGGAGCTCTGGAAGGCCGAGTAGCAGCTATATCCAGCAAGTGCCAAACCCCGTGTCAGGTCGAGCGTTGCTCAGCTTGGTACGGGGTTTTTACTGCCTTATTTCTATCTGTATGCTCTACCGCATTTCTGAAGCTGCCGACTGGCAGCAGGCACAGCAAACCGGCTTTTTCGCCAGTTCTGACTTGGCGGCTGAAGGATTTATTCATTGCTCAGAACTACATCAGGTGCTGGAAACGGCGCGGCTTTACTATGTGGGCCGCACTGAATTGCAGTTGCTAGAACTGGATGAAGAGGCGCTGGCTAAGGCTGGCGTGCGGGTAGTGCGGGAATGGGTAGAGCGCCGGCAGCAGCATTTCGCGCACGTGTTAGGGGCGGTGCCCGTGGCGGCAGTGCGGAGTGTATGGGCTTTTGGCACAAAAGCTGTAGATGGAAAATTTACCTTGCCCGATGGGCTTTAGACAGGAGTGTTTCTTCTGTCAGAGCTGATATCCGGCCCCTGAAATCCATTGTAAGAATTCACTATCCATTACCACGTATGCGTCAATCTATACTTGCGGTTTCAGTACTTGCACTAAGTGGTCTGCTGGCCGGCTGTGGCCCTTCTTATTTGCTGACAATGGCACCCAGCCACCCCAACGGCCCCACCATAAATGGTCACCCCACCAGCCTCAGCACCCGCCCCGAAGACAGCGTGGAAGTGCTGCTGGGCTTTGTTCGCTACGAAGAAAAAGAGCTAGTATTCGAGGTGGAAGTGAACAACAATTCTAGTAAGCCTGTGCTGCTAGCGCCCGAAACGTTCTACTACACGCCGCTCTACACCGATACTCCGGACACTCTGATGGCATCGGCTACGGCCGCTGTGCTGGAGCCGGCCCGTGTGGCTGCCCTCGACCCGGAAGCCCGCCTGCAGCAACTAGCCCAGCGCCTCGATAAGCAGGCCAACAAGGCACAGGGCGGCGGCTGGCTGGAGCTCGTGACCAGCGCCACCCACATTGCGGAAAACGTGTCCAGCATCAGCAAAAAGGAAACCGACCAGCAGAGTGCGGAGCGCGAGCAGCGCCATGCCGATGATGAGGCTTTTCTGGCAGAGCAGCGCGAAGAGCACGCCCAGAAAGCCGATATGCTCTACGACCAGAAGCGCAACATGGAATCGGTGGCGCTGCGCAAAACCATGCTGCCGCCGCGCCAGTACGTGACAGGCCAAGTACATTTTCCCCGCTCCGATGGCGCGCATCAGCTACGGATGGTTCTGTTCTTCAATGAGCGGCCCGTGACGTTCAATTTCACGCAACGGCCGGGCGTGTTATAAGCAGGCATTGACTGTAAGCCAAAGCGGCCACCCGGATTTCGGGTGGCCGCTTTGGCTTAGGATATGTAACAACTTACACTAGCTCGGCCAGCTCCAGCCACCTTTCTCCTTTGGTATCGAGGTCGGCGTCGGTGCGCTTGAGTTGGGCGGCCCAGTCAGCCAACTCAGTGTGCGAGCCAGTGCCGGCATTCAGCTTCCCGATGAGGTCCTGCTTGAGGGTTTCCAGCCGTTCCAGCTCTTTTTCCAACTGCTCGTACTCCTTTTTCTCCGCGAAGCTGGCCTTGCGCTTGGCCGCCGCCGGTGCGGCCGGGGCCGTAGTAGCAGAAGCCTGGTTCACCGATTTCAGGGCCTTTTCTGCGTCGCGGGCGCCGTTGTCGGCGGGTTGCTCCTGCAGCCACTCGCGGTAGTCGGTGTAGTTGCCGGGGAACTGTCGGATTTTGCCGCCTGGCTCCAGCGCAAACACCTGCTCTACCAACGCATCCATGAAGTACCGGTCGTGGCTCACGATGATCAGGCAGCCCGTAAACTGGAGCAGAAATTCCTCCAGAATGTTGAGTGTGATGATGTCGAGGTCGTTGGTCGGCTCGTCAAGAATCAGGAAGTTAGGATTCTTGATCAGCACGCGCAGCAACTGCAGGCGGCGCTTTTCGCCGCCGCTCAGCTTGCTGACCAGCGTGTACTGCTGAGCCGGCGGAAACTGGAAGTGCTGCAGAAACTGCGACGCCGTCACGACGCTGCCATCGGCCAGCTCAATTACCTCGGCCACTTCCTTCACAATGTCAATCACGCGTTGCGAAGGGTCGAACTGCAGCTCGGTCTGAGTGTAGTAGCCGAACACAGTGGTCTGACCTGCATCTACGGTGCCGGAATCGGGGGCGAGCTGCTTGGTGAGCATGTTGAGCAGCGTGGACTTGCCCGCGCCGTTGGGACCCACCAGGCCAATCCGGTCCTTTTTCTTGAACACATAGCTGAAATCGTCGAGCACTACTTTGTCGCCGAACCGCTTGCTCAGATGCTCTACTTCGATGATTTTGCCGCCCTGGCGGGTGGTTTTCACCGACAGCTCCATGTCCGGGCCTTTGATTTTGGTACGGGCCTTTTCCTGGGTTTCGTAAAACGCGTCGATGCGGGCTTTCTGCTTGGTGCCACGGGCTTGGGGCTGGCGGCGCATCCATTCTAGCTCCTTGCGCAGCAAGTTGCGCGCCTTTTCCACCTCGGCGGTTTCCATCTGCTCCCGCTCGGCCTTCTTCTCCACGAAGTAAGCGTAGTTGCCCTGGTAGCGGTGCACACGGCCGCCATCCAGCTCCACAATTTCATTGGCTACCCGGTCCAGGAAGTACCGGTCGTGGGTCACCATGAGCAGCGTGAGGGAAGGAGAGGCCAGCCGGTTTTCCAGCCACTCAATAGTGGCCAGGTCCAAGTGGTTGGTAGGTTCGTCGAGAATGAGCACGTCGGGCTCCTCAATCAGCACGCGGGCCAGGGCCACACGCTTGCGCTGCCCGCCCGAAAGCTTGCTCACATTGCGCTGCAGCAGCTCGCCCAGAATCCCCAGCTTGCCCAAGATCTGCTGCACTTGCGACTCGTAGTCCCAGGCATTATAGGAGTCCATCAGTTCCATCACGCGCTGCAGGTCGGCAGGCTTGTGGTCGGGGTCATTCACTACATGCTCGTAGTCGCGGATGGCGGCCAGCGTGTCGTTCTGGCTGGCGAAGATGGTTTCCTCTACCGTCAGCGACTCATCAAATACCGGCTGCTGGCCCAGGAAGGCCACACGCGTGTCTTTGCGGGTGCTGACGCTGCCGGTATCCGGCGGCTCCAGTCCGGCCAGTATCTTAAGCAGCGTGGTTTTGCCAGAGCCGTTGATGCCTACCAGGCCCACGCGCTGGCCCTGGAGCAGGCCAAAGTTCAGTTCCCGGAAAAGCCACCGGTCGGCATAGTTCTTCGAAAGATTCTCAGCAGACAGCAAATTCATACCTGCAAAGGTACGCCACAGGAGTCAGCAGACAGAAGCCACTGGCAAGTAGTTGAGATAAAATCCGGTGTGCGGCACCTAGTGGCCCTATATCACCCGGATTCGGTCTACATGCAGGTCGTCGCGCAGTATTTCGAGGCCTTTGTAAGCTAGGGGGCGGCCGGTGTTGTGGGTCAGCTCGCCGCCATCTGCATGCAGATGAGCGACATCGAGGATGAGCTGCGTGTATTTTCGTTCGCCCAGCTCGATGGCAATAGGGCGGCCCTGGGAGGAATCGAAGGACGCCAGTGCGCGGTCAATTTCGGCCAGAATGTTACTCATAGCGGTGGGCAAAGGGGGCGGTGTAATAGCGGAAGATAGGAATTCGGGGGAATTGTAAAATTTTGGCCGGGTTTTTTGCGCAGAAACCCAGCATTGCAAGGCAGTTCCGTTGGTTCCTCGTTACTTGCCTCCTGATATGACTCCAGACCTCACTACTCGCCCCATTGGCGTATTCGACAGCGGCATTGGCGGCCTTACTGTAGCCCGTGCCGTAGCCCGTGTGCTTCCGCACGAGCGGCTCGTGTATTTCGGCGACACCGCCCATTTGCCCTACGGCGACAAGAGCACCGCTGCCATCCAGGCCTACTCAGTCAAGATATGTGACCTGCTACTCAAGCAACACTGCAAAGTCATTCTTATTGCCTGCAATTCAGCTTCGGCGGCGGCGTATGAGCTGGTGCGCGAATATGTCGGCTCCAAAGCCCGCGTCCTGAACGTCATCGACCCAATTGTGGCGCATGTGGGGCAGGTATATGCCGGCCGTACGGTCGGGCTCATCGGTACCAAGCAAACGGTGAACAGCAACGTCTACCGCAAAAAAATAGACGACCTCGACGCCGGTGTGCAGCTGCAAAGCCTGGCCACGCCGCTGCTGGCCCCCATGATTGAGGAAGGCTTTTTCGATAATTCCATTGCCGGCAACATCATCGAAACGTACCTCTCCAATCCGCTCTTGGACGGCATAGAGGCGCTGGTACTGGCCTGCACGCATTACCCCCTCATCAAGAAGCAGATTGCCGAGTACTACAAGGAGCGGGTGAAGGTGCTGGATGCTTCTGACGTAGTAGCTGCCCATGTGCAACACTACCTACAGGACAACCAGCTGGCTGCCAAACCAGGCAAAATAGCTCCCGTTCACCAGTTTTACGTTTCCGATTTCACCCGGTCGTTTGAGGAAAGTACTCGTATCTTTTTCGAGCAGGAAGTGCATCTGGAGCACTACCCGCTCTGGGAGTAATGTTTTGCGTCTGTTCGCTGTTCACCCTGAAAACAGTGGCAGAAAACCCCACTAATACCCCACCTACACGCTACTAGCTGCTATGAACAAACCGTATTACCGCTTCGGCGACTGGCGCCGCAATGTGCTGCTGGTAGCCGCCGCTACCAGCCTGGGTCTGATGCTGCCCGCCTGTTCCGGTGGTAGTTCCGACTCTGAGAATACTGCTGCCGAAGGCGACTGGAGCAGCGGCAATTCGTACTCGGAAGGTGTTGTCACGGAGATGACCGAAGTGCAGCCCGGCGAGTGGAAAATCACGGCTGAGCGGCCGGCCGGCAAAGAGGAAGTGGCCGCCGTGCTCAAGCACTTCGATGGCAAGGTTGACACACTGCAAGGAGAAGCCCTGCAACGCCAAATGCAGGACTACACCCGCGCCAACCCCGAAAACCACGCGGGCCGCTCCGGTATGATGGACGTGCTTATGTGGGGTGGTATCGGGTACATGGCTGGGCGGTTTCTCACACCCAATGTGGGGGCCTATGCCAACCCTGGCCTGGTGCAGCAAAACAATGGCTGGCGCAGCCGGGTAGCGCAGGAGCGAGGCCAGGGCCGTAGCTTTTTCGGCCGGGGCTTTTCGGGAACCCGCAGCAGCACGGGCATCCGGCCCAGCACTACCGTCACGCGCAGCACCGGCTATGGAAGTCGTAGCAGCATCCGGAGCAGTGCCCCCAGTTCGGGGCGCAGCAGCGGTTTCGGCAGCCGTGGCGGCCGTGGCTTTGGCGGCTAACTATTCGCCTGTATCAAGCACTCAGCTAGTCTGCACCTGTTGTGGGTGGGCTGCCTGAGTGCTTCTTCGTTTCGTCTTCAGCATATAGTATATGATTACGCTGCTTCCGCTTTCCGGTGATATGGCGCCCGCATTACGCGGGTTGGGTTGGGACTGGGCCTTGGAAGATGCCTGCCAGAACTACGCGGCCCGTGAGGCCGTGCAATTGCCAGAAGCAGAAGCAGATGCTTTGCTACAGGCTGCCGATACGCTCTATGAGCTGCTGGTGCAGTCTATTCCCGATCCTATTCCTGATTCGCTCCTCAGCCAGCTTGCTATTCCGCCGCTGCTCTGGCCCGCCGTGCGCCACTCCTGGAACGACGACCGGCACTGGCACCTCTATGGCCGCTTCGACTTGGCCCAGACGCCCGAAGGCCCCAAGCTTCTCGAATTCAATGCCGACACGGCCACAAGCATTCCAGAAACCGCCGTGGTACAGTGGGCTAGCCTGATGGCAGCCGGGCAAGCTGAGGAAGAGCTGCAAGCCAATGGTCTGTTTGAAGGTATCCAAAACCAGCTAGCGGAATGGCTACAACGCAACGACGACCTGGAGCCTACATTGCTGCTGCTACATCTGCCCGGTAGCGCCGAGGACGCTGCCAACTGTGCCGTAGTAGCCGAAGCAGCCCGTGAGGCCGGATTTTCTACTGTCCATGTCTGTTCTGCTGATGCCATGCAGGTGGCGGTGGTAGGCGAGGAGCGAGGCGTCTGGGCCGAGGTGGAACCAGGGCAGTGGCAACGTTTTGGCTTCTTGTTCAAGCTGGTGCCCTGGGAAATTATGGCGGACGAGGAGCCAGCCCTGACGGCTGACCTCATTCAGCTGCTCCAAAGCCGTGATGTAATCATTGCTAATCCTGCCTACACGCTGCTCTTTCAGAGCAAAGCCATCTTGGCGTGGCTCTGGCTGTGTTTCCCGCAGCACCCGATGCTACTCGAAACTTCCTTCCAGGACCTCAGTGGCCACTATGTGCGCAAACCGTTGCTGGGCCGTGAGGGACAGAACGTAACGGAAGTGACGAATGGCCAGCTTGGGCAACAGGTGGAAGGTGAGTTTGCACGCCAGCCACACATCAGCCAGCGCTACGCGCAACTGCCGCAGGATGCGCAGGGCCGCTTATATCAGGCGGGTGTGTTCTGGGCCGGAGCTGGATGTGCTATTGGCTATCGGCGCGCTACTGGTTTCATCACCAATCTGTCGGAGTTTGTGCCGCACGTGCTAGTAGAGTAGGCTGTCTTCTTTTCGAGCATTGCTCTGCGAAGCACCTATTAGCTATATACTATAGAGCATATAACGGATAAGTCACCCGGCTAGGCTCCCAAGTCTGGCCATGCCGTGTTGTATACACCGCTCAGCGAAGCGGTAAATAAGGCCACGGCCAGTTCAGCAAGACACACAGGCGCTTTCATCCAACTAGCTTCGACATATACCAGCAGTAATAAGCTAGAAGACCCTCGAATTTGTCAACTGTAGCAACGTCGGCCGATGCTGGCAATACCTATGCGGCTAAGCTGTGCAGTAGTTCACTTCTAAGGGGTAAACACAGAATTATTTTAAGATCCTCTTCGTCAAGTGTATAGTCAGATAAGAGCAATCTGTTAGCAATATAGATTTGTATTATTTCACTTTATATTTAAATTTATGGTCTAAAACAGTAAAATCATCCTTGAACGGATGCAGATGGATGTTTTGGATTTGTTTAGTTCATTATTAGCAGAGTTATGTTTGGTCTCCTCCCATTTTCTGCCCAGCCCTCACTGGCATCGTGTATAGGCTCTGTCACCAAGGCTTGTAGCGCTATTCTGCTTGTAGTGCTGTGTCTGTCAGCTACCTCGGCCGCCGGCCAAGGTGAGCGGCGCCGGCCAACCCGCGAAAACACAAAGGCTACTGATTCACAACAAGCGCCAGTTCGGGAGTCAAAAGCCGCACCCTTGCCCGCCAACAAGCTGGAAGAAGCATTGAGGCTGCTGCTCAAGGTAACGTCTGATTCTGCCACCACTACTGCTCAGCGCCAGAAGGCAGTAGAAATAGAAGGCCTTATTGTGGATCAGACCATAACCAAAGTAGGGCACGATTTCTACGACATCTTTTACACGCAGTTTGAAGCACCGGCGGGTAGCGGTGAGTATGTGGTAACCATCACAGAAAAACCAGCCCGTGGCACCAGTACGCTCATCTCAGTAAACGTCAACGATACGGATTTGCTTGAAATGCCTCTGCAGCCCAAACCCGAATATATCGAGGCTGCTGCGGCCGAAGCTGTTGGTACTGCCATCGGTCATTTGCAGCAATCCAACAGCCTGAGCCGACAACTGGAAAAAGGCGCAAAACAGCCTCTGGAAACGTTCTGACGGCCTATAGTTTCTTCTCGACTCTCTTCTCATTCCATATTCCACCACGCATGAAACATCTTTTTACACTAAGCCTGCTGCTGTTGCTGGCCGGATTCAGCCATACTGTTGCCGCTCAGGATATGGTATACGAACCCAAAAACCCCAGCTTTGGTGGCGGCAACTCTTTTAACTACTCGTGGCTGCTGAGTAGTGCTACTTCCCAGGATACGTTCAAAGATCCGGCAACGCTGGTGCCGCGGGCCGCAGAGGACCCGCTAGCAAGCTTTGCTACCAACCTCAACCGGCAACTGCTTAGCGAACTGACAAACCGCTTTATAAGTGAGCAGTTTGGCACCGGCACAGTCAAGGCCGGTACCTACGCGGTGGGTGGCTATCAGATTCAGGTTACGCCCGGTAGCGCTGGGGTAGTCATTGTTATTGCTGATCCGGTTACCGGAAACCAAACTACCGTGACTATTCCAAATCTGCCCTAGTCGGCTTCCCCTCTGCCTGCTTCTCGTTCCAGCTCTTCACCCACCACGGTTCACTATATGCGCATTACCTCTTTACTATGTAGTACACTAATCGGCTTGTTTTTGGCGGGATGCTCTCCCTATTTTCATCAGCCCTTCAAAACCGAATCGGCGCGCTTGGGAACGGAAGTAAATGCCAATGCTATACTGCGGGACTTACCGGCGCCCAGTGCCAAGACAGTAGTGGCCGTGTACAAATTCCGGGACCAGACCGGGCAGTACAAGCCACAAGCCAACGGGTCTAGCTTCTCAACAGCTGTTACGCAGGGCACTACCACTATTCTGCTGCGTGCCTTGGAAGAATCCGGCTGGTTTGATCCTATTGAGCGGGAAAACTTGGGCAACCTGCTTAACGAGCGGAAGATTGTGCGCTCAACCCGGTCGGAATTCACGGAGCAAACCGGCGTAAAACAGCCAACGCTACCACCTCTGCTTTTTGCCGGCGTGATTTTGGAAGGTGGTATCATCTCCTACGATGCCAATATCCTGACCGGTGGAGCGGGTATCCGGTACTTCGGTACGGGCGCGTCCGGGCAATACCGCCAAGACCGGGTAACTGTTTATCTGCGGGCTATCAGCACCAATAACGGGCGAATCCTGAAAACGGTCTACACGTCCAAAACTATCCTCTCGCAGCAGGTGGATGCCAGCCTGTTTCGCTTCGTGAGCTTTAAGCGCTTGCTCGAAACGGAAACAGGGTTTACCTATAATGAGCCCAGCGAAATGGCAGTGAAGGAGGCCATTGAGAAGGCAGTACAGGCCCTGATATTTGAGGGAATGCGCGAAAATCTCTGGCAGCCAAAAGAAATAGCTGAGCTGACGGGTGAGAAGATGCTGAACTATGTGCGGGAGCGGGAGTATGGGAAACAGTACGATGTACTGGGCCGGCAAGTACTGAACCGTCCGGATGCTCTGACCTTCACTGCAACGGCTGGCTTTCAGCGCTACGGCGGCGACTTCGCGGCCCCGCGTACTATGCCACTGGCTTATGGCACCTTGTCCTATCAGTTTAGGGGCGGCCGATGGGCTCCCTTCGTAGGAGTGGGGAGGGGCCGCCTGGCCGCGCAGCAGTATTTCGACCAGACTATTTCCCTGGCCGAAGCCGGCCTGCAAATGAGAATTTTGCCTACCGACCGTTTTACCCCTTATATAAGAGCAGGTGGCGGTATTCTGAAGCATGGCGAAGGAAACGAGCCTGGCTTCCGCGGTACTATCCCCAGTATAGTAGCCGGAACAGGGCTTGAGTACCAAGCCAGCGTGAAATGGAGCCTCACGGCTGGGGTCGACGCCCGGTTCCTGCTGGAAGATAATCTGGATGGAGCGGTAGTGGGCAAGTACAACGACAATTCTTTTGCCCTACGAGCTGGTTTCGTGTATCAGTTGATGAGTCGCCCTAAAAGAAAGTAAATCAGCACGATATAAAGCAACCAACGAGGAGCTGGACCTAGTCCGGTTCCTCGGTTTCGTTTATATTTAATTATTCTAATATTTTTTTTGAAAAAAAATGATGACTGCTCTTGACACATAAATATTTTCATTTATATTTGTACAGTTCTTCCGGAGAGAGCAAATGAATAAGTGACAAGTACCTTAAAATTGTAGTACCCCCTTCCCCTTTCTAACCACCAACTTACCTTTCCCCACATCATGAAAAAATTACACATCCTCGTTGCTGCACTGCTCGTTTCTGGATCGGCTTTCGCTCAGGCTCCTCAGGCTTTCACCGCCGTTAACGCCTGTGTAGGTTGCCCCGCAGTTACTCTGACGGAACTGACTCCTACTGCAATTGCGAACCTACAGCTCAATCCAAACAGCATGCCTACTGGCAGCATCGACAACTGTTCGATAGTACAACAGGGTGATGGCCGCGCTATGGATGATAACAACCGTGCGGTAGTAGATCAGTCAGGTACCGGCAACATGGCTATCCTGCGTCAGCAGGAGGGTGGCACTAACTACGGCCGTCAGGACCAGAGTGGTACTGCTAACCGTGCTGCTGCTCAGGTTTATGGCAGCAACAACACTACTCTTCAACTGCAGACTGGTACTGGCAACGTAGCTACTATCAACGTAGACGACGTAGTAGGTGCAGGTCCAGCTGCTGCCGACAACGGCGATGGCAACTGGGCTCAGCAGCGTCAGAATGGCTCGGCTAACCGTGCCAAGATTGACCAGTACGGTGATTTCAACGTTGCTTCGCAGGACCAGAATGGTGCTGGCAACTATGGCCAGATCCGTCAGGAGTCTGACCGCAGCCAGGCTGAGCAACTGCAGGTTGGCGACAGCAACGTAGCCTTCACCGACCAGGGCCGTGGCCGTGCTCTTGACAATGGCCAGCGCAGCTGCATCGAGCAGCGTGGCGACGGCAACTCGGCTATCGTTCGTCAGGACGTACGCTAAGTTGAGCGGGCCAGTAGGCCTCTGTTAGCTAAACACCCTCGCCGGGTACCCGCCTCCGCATGCGAGAGCAGGTACCCGGTTTTGGGCTTATTTTTCCATCTATTAAGAGGCATACTCCTCAGGATGCAATGAAACGAAACCTGTTTTTTATGCTGCTCAGCCTCTTGCTAATTGGCGGAAATCCGGCCTTCGCCCAGCAACTGGGGCGGAGCGAGGCAGCTACCGCAGAGCAGCGGCTGCTAGAGGACATCGGGCCAGGATGGGTGGATACCAATCCTGCGCTAGTACCCAACGCTCAGAACGCAGCGACGATAGTGCAGCAGGGCAGCGCAAACCGTGCTACCAGCACCCAGAACAACCCGGGTACCAACCCGAACCTGACATCCATTATGCAAGTAGGCGACCTTAACCAGGCATACGTGGCGCAGCGGGGGAGTGGTAATAACACTTCCGTAAAGCAAAACGGCGATAGAAATCTGGTCAACAGTGCTGTAACTGGTGATAACAACACGACCAAGCTAGTGCAGAACGGCGACGGCAACGAGTTCATTCGCGACGCAATTACCAACAATACGAATGTGACCATAACCCAGGACGGGGTGAATAACCGGCTGGTACAACAAGGGTCACAGACCCAGACTCCGCCGCGCTACGAAGTTGAGATGCGCGGCAACGGAATCAACCTGACTATTGAGCAGGGGCGTATCGGGCAGTAGTAGCCACAATACTTACGGAAAGCAGGACTGGCCTATCTAAGGGCTGGTCCTGCTTTTTGTTTATCCGCGAAGTTTATGATGTTGTTTTCTTTATAAACTTGCATTTGTAAATGTTTAAGGCAAAAAAAATTATTGGTATAATTAAATAAATGTAACTACTTTTAGTCCTCCCGAAACCTTTCTTAACTATACTGATGATGAAAATTCTCTTAATCAGTTTGTTAGCCCTTGCTATGTCACCTCCTCAGGATAAGGCCCTAGGCACCCCACCATGCACGGCGGAGCTAGTAGTGACCAAAGCCGATGGCTACATTACCGTAACAGGCTATTGTCATAGCACAGGCTCCCAGACGCAACGCTATACGTACACGCTGGAACTGGCGAAGCAAAGCGCAGGCGGCCAGTCGTCCAATCGGCAGCAGGGAGCCTTTGAAGTAGCTCCAAGCCAGACTGTACGCCTATCACAAATCAGTATCGGCGCCGATGCCAGCACCCGCTTCAATGGCTGGTTGCGCATCCTCGATACCGCCGGGCACCTTGTTGCCCAAGACTCCATACACTAGCTTCCCACGTTGTTTCCGACTAGTACTGCCAGCTCAATAAGCTGGTACGACAAGGCTGGGGAGAAGAAAAGGTAGACTATAGCCTGTCGTTGGTTGTCTTGCCCATTGCCGCTTCTTTCACGTTCCTCTACTTACTCTCTCTTATGAATCCCGCCCATCTGCCAGCTCGAAAGCGCAACTGGCTGTTTCGCTGTTTGTGGTTGCTGTTGCTGCCTTTAGCAGCTTGCGAAGACACGGCAGTTATGCCGATTTTTTATGGCAACGTACAGGGAATCCTGCGGGATGCTCGTACCAATCAGCCGCTGGCCAACGTATCTATTAGTACCACGCCCGCTACCATGGCTCTCACGACCGATGCGCAGGGCATGTTTGAGCTCAATGATGTGCCCACCGGCCGGCTCACTATCACGGCTACAAAAGCCGATTATCAGCAAACATCCACCGCAGTAACCGTTGAAGATGGCAAAACCACGACCGTTGCCATACAGCTGACACCGGCAGTAGCCGCTACTGCTCCCAACCCGCCTAACCGACCATCCCCCGCTGATCAGGCCGTGAACGTTCCTGTGCTACCGAAGCTGGAGTGGCATCCGGTAGGAGCGTTCCGCTCCGACTCGTTGCGCTATGATGTGATGCTGTATGAAGGCAATTCCACTACCAACCGTCGGCAACTGCTCACGAACTCCCGCGACACGGTCTACCAGTTCACTTCTCAGGATGTGCCGCTACTCTACAATACGGTATACTACTGGCAGGTGACAGTGTATAATAAGGCCGGCACTTCTGCCCGGTCTAGCCTGTGGTCGTTCCGGACGGCGCCGTTCCCCAACAATCCTTTCGTGTTTGTGCGGCGTACCAATGGATTTCCCGATATATACTCATCCAACGCTGCCGGTACTACTGTGGTGCGTCTCACCAACTCCACTGCTTTTGAGGTGGCCCCGCAAATCAGCCCCGTCTACGATAAAATAGCCTATACCTCCAATGCTGTTACCGGGCAGTATCGTCTTTACACGATGAACCCGGATGGCTCCGACCAGCGCATGATTTCCTCGCTGCCGGTTGAGGGCTACAATAATTTTGGGATAGGCTTCTGCTGGTCACCCTACGGCGACCAACTACTGGTTGCCAGCTATGATAAGCTATATCGAGTGAACCGCGACGGGTTTGGGGCGCCTACCCTGATTGCTACCGCTCCGGCTGGCCGCCACTTCCGGGAGTGCGACTGGAATGGGCAAAACAATAAAATTATCGTGCAGACAGTGGGAACAAGTATTTATGATTCGGAGCTATACATCATGAATGCTGACGGTAGCGGTATGACGCTGGCTGTTGGGAATGTAGCTGGTCGGCTGGATTCTCCCTCATTTAACCTGGGAGGAACGCGCATCATGTATACCATAGACTTAGATGGATACATGGACCTGACCGGCCGTCAGACTAATGCACATATTAGAACCCAAGCCCTGGATGGAAGCGCAATAGTTGATGTTTCTGCTCCGACTTCAACCACGGGCGGAAAGCCTGCGTCAGTCAACGACTTGTACCCGCGCTTTAATGCAAGTGGCTCTAAGATTATATTTACACAGGTAGAAACCACAGGCACGGTGCCGCCGGAAGTGTGGCAAATGGATCTTGATGGTCGTAACAGAACCCTGTTGTTCCAGAACGCCGAGCAAGCAGACGCCATATAGATACCATTACCTGTCCAATATTGCCTGCTATAGCGCATCGGCGAATCGAGCAGCTCCGTGAGCTGAGCAATAGCTGATGGATACATTAGTACTACCTGTCTCGTTTTATAATTTTTATAAATAGCCCCCGCTCATCTGCTTCAAGCAGTTGGGCGGGGGCTATGTTGTTGATGGCAGGCTAGGAGAGGAGAACAGATAAAAATCTGACTACTATATAGAATATGCATCGGATGGCATACTCGGTCTATCTGGTTAAGGCTGGAAAGGCTTTGACGTTTAATGATTATTAATTCAAAAAAACCACGCAAATTTGCATGTCCAAGTATAATATAGTAAAAGATATATATTATTACTGTGGAACTTTTGCCCTATTGAATCGGATAAGTCAAAAAACAAAGACACAGGCAGTAAGCTGGCATGGAATGTGAGAAGCCGGGTTGCACAATGGGCTGTCATTATTTGACGGCTTATGTCAAAAATCACATAATAAATGGAAAATGTAATAATCTTCCTGATTTTTTCTGCGTACTAGCCATCAGTTTCCATTGTAGACCAACAGCCTTCCTTTCCTCGTAATCCAGTTTTTTCCCTTCGTAACTCTTAATTTTTCATAGCACTATGACCAACACTTACCTGCGTACCATGCGCCGGGCCTTCCGACCTCAATCCCAGATGGGGGAGTCGCAAGCAAGGCCTACTAGTCGCCTCTGGGCAATGCTACTCCTGTTGTTGACCGTATCGTTCAACAGTTTTGCCCAGACCTTCTCGGAGGATATGACTGATTCGGGTGTAACTCCTACTTCGCGTGAAGGAGTTGTGTCTTACACTAGCCGCGGTGGTTTCACTTTTGATGCTACCGGCTCGGAAACTGGCACTCTGACCTATAGTGGCAGTGCCCGCCTGGCTACTTCGGCCAGCTCTTCGGGCTACACTGGTGCTTCCGGTGGCGCTTCCATCTTCTTTGGTGGCCCAGCTACCGGAGCTTTGGTTCTGCCCCTGGACTTCCGGATTTCAAACATCAATACAGCTGCCCTGAGCCGGGTACAGCTGACCTTTGGCCTGTACACGCAGCAGGGGGTGGCTCCGGCTACTGGAGACTTCCTGGTGCAGTATTCGACCGACAATTTTGCTACTTCTACTACGGTTGAGTACTCGCGCAACACGAACAACACGGCTGGCGGCACTAGCTTCGCTTGGAACCTGTATTCTGTAGACGCTGCCTTGCCCAACGTTAACTCGCTGGCCGTGCGCTTCGTGCGTACCACCCAGGCTACCGGCACCACTACAACTCCTGGCAACACGACCAAAGACTTCCGTCTGGATGACGTGCGGGTGAACTCGCTGACGCCTACGCTGACGGCTACGATTGATAGCCAGATCTTCCCGGACACGCCTACCAACCAACGCTCGGCTCCGCAGGAACTGACCGTAACGGGTAGCAACCTGACTACTGTAGCTACCGTGACGGCTCCGGCCGGCTTCCTGGTACGCGTTGCAGGTACTACTAACGCTTACACGCAGTCTATTCAGTTGACGCCAAACGTCAACGGTAACGTGTCGGAGCTGGTGGATGTGATTTTCGCTCCTACGCTGGCTACTTCGCCTGGCCCATATCCTGATCCAACCGGCGGTACGCTGACGGTGAGCAGCACGGGTGCCAACACGCGCAACATTGCCATCACCGGCAATGCGCTGGCTCCACAGCCAATCCTGACGGCTAATCCGAACACGCTGGCCTTCGGTGCCCAGACGGTAGGTACCAGCTCGGCACTGCAGTCGTTCCAGCTCACGGGCCAGGACCTGACCGGCAACGTAACGGTAACGGCTCCGAACGGCTTCGAAATCCGGGTAGGTGCAGCACCTTTCTCGCCTAACCCCATTACGCTGACTACGAGTGGTGGTAGCCTCAACCAGCAGGTTGACGTTCGTTTCGTACCTGGCACTACGGGTACCATTACTGGCAATGTAGTGGCTACCGGCAACGCTGGCTCGCAAGCCGTTGTGGCCGTTAGCGGCTCGGGTACGGCAGCTCCGGTTACGCCAACCATCAACTCTTCGACGACGGGCTTGGACTTCCAGACCGTAACGAACAGCGGTTCGGCGCAGACGCAGACCTTCACGGTAAGCGCAACCAACCTGAGCGGTCCTCTGACGCTAACGCCTTCGAACGCTAACATCGAGATTCGCAACATCACGGGTGTTGCGGGTAGCTTCTCAAGCGGTCCGCTTGTTATCAACCCTAACCCATCGGGCAACATCACCAACCAGATTATTGAGGTACGCCTAGTGTCGGCGGTGGCTATAGGTTCGTTTACGGGCAACATTGCGCTGACTAGCCCTAGCGCTACTACGGTGAACGTGGCAGTGACTGCAAACAACCCGAGCGGCGCTATTTCCGACATCTCGCTGACCAACCCTATCCTGACGGAGTTCAGTACCTCACCTGGTGTTCCTTCTACGGTGAAGTCGTACAACGTATCGGCTGATAACCTGCTGCAGGACCTGACCATCACGGCTCCTCAGTTCTTCCAGATTGCGCTGTCGGCTGACCCGAACGCTGCTGGTGGATTCAACTCGCTGGGCTCTACTACCGGCAACTCGCTGGTGCTGCCCCGTATCACGGGCTCTTCTGACCCGACGCTGAACGGCGACGTGGACCTGACCACTATCTATGTTCGTTACTTCCCTCCCGGACCGCAGACCAACCGCGGCCAGGTAGTGTCGAACAGCAGCGCTCCGGCCCGTACGCAGTTCGTAACTGTAAACGGTTCGAGCGAGCCGGAACTTGACGTTATCGGCTCATTCACGCCGGTAGTGAACTTAGTGAAGTTTGAGAAGTCGGCTACGCAAACCCTGCTGTTGCGCGGTGCCCGTTTGGCCAGCCCAGTAGTAGTACGTGTACCACGTGACCCAGAGCCCGGCACTACGGCTTCGCCGCTGAACCCAGCGCGTACGCCTCAGTTCCAGATTTCGAAGTTCGCTGACTTCCGCGACATCAAGCCTGATGATGAGTTCCCCGGTACAAGCCTCATCTTCACGCCTGACGAAAACGACAGCTTGGCCCAAGTGCCCCTGTATGTTCGGTATGCTCCTTCGCGTGTAGGCCAGGCCACCGCCGACCTGCTGTTCCGTACGCCTGACCTGTTCTCGAACGTAGAGTTCACGCGGGTGCCGAATGCTCGTCTGCGTGGTAACTCCATCGACGTAGAGCCTACTCGCCAGTCGTCGGCTACGGTGACTCGCTCGGCTGATGGCCGTAGCGTAACCATCGTGTTCATGCAGGAAGACGGCTCGCCGTTCCCCGGCAACCCAGAAGGCGCTGGCTTCGGTGAAAACCGCCTGATCATTGCCAGCACCAGCAACACGCTGACTCCCGGCTTCTTCCCGCAGGACGCCACCCCGTATGACCCAGGTAACAACGTGTATGGCAACGGCTCACGCATCAACGGTAACTTCGTTGTATTCGCCAGCTCCGCTACTACCGCTATTATCACGGGCCTGACCCCTGGCGTGAACTACTTCTTCTTCGGTTTTGAGTACAACAACGACCAGGTACTGGGTGCTGAGAACTTCAAAACCCCGAACCTGCCCATCACGGTGCAGCTGCCGCTGCCAGTAGAGCTGGTGAGCTTCACGGCTCAGCTCCGCAACGGTAAGGTGAACCTGGAGTGGGTAACTGCTTCGGAGAAAAACAACCGTGGCTTTGAAGTACAGCGCAGCCAGAACGGCCAGCAGTTCTCGACGGTATCGTATAAGGAAGGCCGTGGTACTACCACTGCCCGCACTACCTACACCGACGTGGACAACCAGCCGCTGCCCGGCTTGAGCTACTACCGCCTGAAGCAGATTGACACGGACGGTAAGTTTGTGTACTCGCCTGCAGTGATTGTGAAGAACGCCGGCCTGACCGAGGCTAGCTTCTACCCGAACCCAACGTCGGGCAAGCTCACCATCCTGCTGCCACAGGCTGCCAACGCTGCCGCCCTGCGCGTGCAGATTCTGGACCTGACCGGCCGCCTGGTGCGCGAAGAGACGCTGCCCGTAACGGGTGAGCTGGACCTGAGCGCTCTGCAAGCTGGCACCTACATGGTGACGGTAGGCTCCGGCGACCAGAAAGTGACCCGCAAAGTGGTGAAGAACTAACTGTTCGTCAGCTACTATAGTGAAAAGCCCCCGGCCTTGGCCGGGGGCTTTTTTTGTGCCCGTTTGCTGGCGTAATCATTCGATAATGTGTAGTTTGTTGGACTTGACCCCGAACAACTTGTACCTTTGCGGTCGGACCACCCCTTCGCACATCCATTCATCCCTCGTACCGTTCGTATGCTGCACACCGTTACGCCGCCCCCTGTCTTACGCTCCGGCCCCCTGCTGCGGGTGCTGTTTGCTTTCCTGCTGCTCCTCAGCCCCATAGTAGGGTGGGGGCAGACGACGATATTTAACCTTTCAGGGAATCCAACAACTGCATTCCCTACTGGATGGACAGCCGTAAACGGTGTGACGGCTAACGCAATTGATAGATCTAGCTACTACCTTATTGAGAGAGGCTCGCCTGCGGATATCATCACTACCGATACCTATGACCTGTCATCATATAGTACTGCCACATTTACGGTAGATGTCGCGACGTTTGGTAGTGGAACAGGCAATCCACTGACTGTATCTATATCCACGGATGGAGGAACGACTTATCCAGCCGCACAGACATTCACTACAGCCGCACCATCTGGCACCAATTACATTGCCGGAGGTAACATTAATGTGCCGACTGTCGCGAATGTGAAGCTAAGATTTACCGTCAATGCTGCGTCAGGGGCTTCAGTTAGACTGCGCAACCTGAAGTTAGTTGCTGCATCTACCGCGCCAACACTCACCGTAAATCCTGCCACCCTCACTGGCTTTACCTATGTAGCGGGCAGCGGTCCTTCGGCTTCGCAGTCCTACGACCTGAGCGGCAGCAACCTTACCCCAGCTGCTGGTGATATCACTGTATCAGGCAGCACAAACTACGAAGTGTCGTTGAGCAGTGCCAGTGGCTTTGGTACCAGCGTGACGGTAGCTTATATGGGTGGTGCGTTGGCCGCTACGCCAATCTACGTGCGGCTGAAAGCCGGCCTGGCCCAGGGCAACTACAACACCGAAACCATCACCCACGCCGGCGGCGGCACTACAACTACGCCCACTGTCACGGTAAGCGGCAACGTCACAGCGGCGCCTACGCCCGGCATTGATGTAGGAGGCACCGGTACCCTGGTCTTTTCTACTACACAAGGTACCCCTTCCGGCCAGCAGAGCTTTACCGTGACAGGTACCGCCCTGTCGGCTCCGATTGAGGTAACGGCTCCGGCTGGCTATGAACTGTCGGCGACTTCCGGCAACTTCACGGGCGCGACCAACACCCTAACGCTGGCCGCTACGGGCGGCAACGTGTTTGTGCGTCTGAGCGGCGCGGCTGTTGGCACATTCGACGGTACCATCGACTTCGTTAGCGGTACCAACACTGCCTCTCGGCCAGTGCAGGGCACCGTTACGGCGGCTTCGGTAGCGCCGTTGCTGGAATACACTTTTACATCTGGGGCACTCACACCGGTACAGGCAGCAAACGTAACCGGTTCCAACTTCTCAAATGGCACAGGCGTTAATGGTGTTACTGTAAACGGTGATTACCGGGCGCAGAGCTGGACAACGGCTGCCAGCCGTGACGCGAACGACTACTTTGAATTTACTTTTGCTCCCGCTTCCGGATATGCAGCCGCACTCCAATCTATAGTTCTGGATGAGCGCCGCTCAAATACAGGTATTCGCTTATGGGAAATTCGCTCAAGCTTAGACGGATACACTACGACTATCGATAGAGTAGTATCGGTTCCGGATAACGACTTGGTGCGTACAGACCAAACTATTACGCTAGGTAGTGCTTTTGCTACAGTGCAGTCTCCGATAACATTCCGGATTTACGGATACGACTCTGAGGCAGCAGGAGGAACTTGGTTCGTTGATAATGTGAAGTTGTTCGGCACTTTATCAGCTGCCTCAACTGCTCCCTTCATCAGCAGCATCACGCCTACCAGCGGCCCTACCGGCACGGTTGTAACCATCAATGGTGGTAACCTTACCGGTGTTACGGGTGTCTTTTTCGGTTCTACGGCGGCCACCGCCGTTGCGGTGGTCAGCGCTACCCAGCTCACGGCCACGGTAGACACCAACACCCCAACCGGGGCACAGACGGTGAGCGTGACGGATGGCACCAACACGGCTACCGGCCCCGCCTTCACGGTGGTAGCCACGCCGACCATCACGGCTTCCACGGCCAGCCTGTCGGGTTTTACCACCACGCAGGGCACGCCCTCGGCCACCCAGACCTACACCGTGCGCGGCGACGGCCTCGGCAATGCCGGCATCGTTGTATCGACGCCGGCCGGCTTTGAAGCCGCCACCGCCGTTGGCGGTCCATACACCAACTCGTTTACGCTGCCTACCAACGCCAGCGGCAACGTGGCCACTACCACCATCTACGTGCGCCTGACCGGCGTAAACCAGGGTACCTTCACCGGCAACCTCGACAACAACTCGGCCAGCGTAGCGGCTCCGGTGCAGATAGCCCTCAGCGGAACCGTCAATCCGGCTCCCGGCCTGCAGGCCGCCCCGAACGCCCTGGCCGGCTTCACGGCTACCGTGGGCCAGAACTCGGCTGCCCAGAGCTACCTGCTCACCGGCTCCGGCCTCCTGGCCGATGTGGTGGTAACGGCTCCCAACGGCTACGAGGTAGCCACGGCCGCCGCCGGCACCTACACCTCGTCGCTGACGGTGGCCCGCAGCAGCGGCAGCGTCAACCAGACTATTTATGTGCGCCTGCGCAACACGATTGCGGCCGGCAGCTACAGCGCGGGCAGCGTCACCAACGTCAGCGGTGGCTTCGCGGCTTCGGTAGCCTTGTCGGGCACGGTAGCGGCTCCGGCTTCGCTGGCCGCCGAGCCCACCACGGTGGGGGGTATCACCTTCGGGGCCATCACCAGCACGTCCATCCGCGTGAACGTGACGTCCGGCGACGGCAGCGGCCGCCTGCTGGTCGTGCGGCAGGCAACGCCCATCACCGCCGACCCGATTGATGGCATTGCCTACACGGCCAGCCCCGCCTTTGGGGCCGGCAGCGAAATCGGGAGCCAGAACTACGTGGTGCTGCGCAGCCCGGCCAATACCCCCGGCGTGACGGTGACCGGCCTGACGCCCGGCGTGACGTACTACTTCCGCCTGTATGAGTACAACGGTACCGGCGGCAACACCAACTACCTGACCAACCTCACCGCCAACAACGACGCCACCACCAGCGCTCCGGTAGCCACCACCGGCCCCGGCGAGCTGTACATGGAAGAGGCCTTCGACTACCCGCTGGGCACCACGCTCACCGCCACCGGCAACTGGACAGCGTTCAGCGGTGGCACCACCAACGCCATCCAGACCGATAACCTGACCCTGAGCGCCAGCCAGTACGGTACGCCCAGCCTGGGCACGGCCGCCAAGCTCGACGCCGACGGCCAGGATGTGCGCCGCACGTTCTCGCCCTCGCTCACGGCCGGTACGCTCTACACCTCATTCCTCGTAAACGTGGGCGCCAACGGTATCGGCAGCAATGATGACTACTATGTCAGCCTTTCGGGTGCCGGCAACGGTGAAACCCGGGGTCGAATTCACTTCCGCGCCAACGCCAGCGGCCCCGGCTACAACATCGGGGTGAGCTTCGCCGGTAGCACGGGTGGCAGCAATACCCTGATCAATTATGCGGCCGATGGCAGCGGCCCGCTGGCGTACGCCTACGGCCAGACCTACACCGTCGTGATCCGCTACACCCGCAACCCGGGCTCCAACGACGACGTGCTGCGCCTCTACGTACTCGACCAGAATACGCCTGTGGTGGAACCTACTGTTCCGCAGGTCGCCGACTTCCCTATCACTTTCGGCGGCAGCGGTGCCTCAGAGGTGGATATCAACTCAGTGGTGCTGCGCCAGAACTCCAACAACCAGAACCTGGTAGTTGATGGTATTCGGGTGGGTAGCGGCTGGGGTGCCGTGGTAGGCCGCCCGCGCTTCGTCGATGAGCAGTTTGCGCTGCGCGCCGGCAACTACTACGATGTAGAAGTGAACCTGCCCTCGGCTTCCGAGGCCGTAGCCGTGCTGGGCATGGCCACGGTGGAGAGTGCGCTGCTTCTGACCCAGGGCCGCCTGCTCACGACTACCGCCAACCTGCTGACGCTGCGCTCTTCTGCTGCCATTGTGCCGGCCACGCCTACCATCACGGCCACGAGCTTCGTGGATGGCCCGCTGGCCTGGGAGTATGACGGCAACACCAACCGCACGTTCCCCATCGGTAAAGACGGCATCGTCCGGCCCTTCACGCTCAACGTGAGCCAGACCGGCACGGCCGTTTATCAGATGGAGGTTATCAATGGCGTGTCGCCGGACTTCGGGCTGCCGGCCAACATCACGCGCCGCTCGGCCGTGCGCTACTACACGCTCAGTCGCCTCTCGGGCACGGCGGCCGTCACGGCGGCTCAGGTCACTCTCACCTACGGCACCGACGACGGGGTGAATGACCCCTCGTTCCTGCGGGTGCTGCGCTCCGTGAACGGGGCGCCGTACGAAGACCGGGGCCAGAGCAGCGGCGGTACCGGCAACCCTACGGGAGCCATCATCTCCGACGCGTTTGCCGCTGACTTCAACCTGCAGAACATCTTCACGCTCGGCAACCAGACGCCCGGCACCAACCCGCTGCCCGTCACGCTGATCAGCTTCGCGGCAGAGCGGCAGGGCGAGGTAGTGAACGTAGCCTGGGCTACGGCTTCGGAGAAAGACAACGCCCGCTTTGAGGTGCAGCGCTCCGCCGACGGCAACGCCTTCAGCACCCTGGAGAGCGTAGAAGGGCACGGCACCACCACCCGCCGCCACGACTACCGCATCGTGGACCGTCAGCCGCTGGCCACGCTCGCCTACTACCGCCTGCGCCAGCTCGATACCAACGGCAAAGCCACGTTCTCGCCCGTCGTGACGGTAGCGCCCGGCAAGGAGCTGGCCCTGTACCCGAACCCCACCCGCGCCTCCCTGACGCTGGTAGCGCCCGCAACGGCTGCTACCTACCGCGTCATCAGCACAGTGGGTAGCGTAGTGCTGGAAGGGCAGGCCCCCACCGGCACCGCCACCCTCGATGTAGCGAAGCTGCCGGCCGGCCTCTACCAGCTGGAAGTAACCTCCGGTGCCGGCCGCACTGTTCGCAAGTTCACCAAGCTGGACTAGCGCCTTCCGTTTTCGGAGCGGGGCTCTGCTCTGCTTCCCCGCCACACCGCGCCTCTCTCACTACCGTGGGGGAGGCGTTGTGCTTTCCGGAATCCGGCAATGGGTGCACGCTACTCAGCGGCGTACAACCGTAGAGGACAGGGAGCGGCTATACTTCACGGTGTAGGCCACACTATGTGCTTTGAGGCTGGAGTGTGCGTGTAAGCGGCTGACATACAATAGGGTAATTTTAATATTAGTGTTAGCGCAATAGCGGAGTTCGGAATAAATCATAGTTGATATAAAAATGAGTATAGCAAAGACATAGGATGTAGGAATTATTTGCCTTTATTTATGAAAAAATAAGCCAACCTTCTAGCACCATGCAACGTACCTACGCTCCCTTTTCCAGACTTAGTGTGTTCTCTCGCACCTTGCTTCTTGCAGCAACAGTAGGGGCGGGTACTCTGGGCGCACAGGCACAATCTACTGCTGTGCAGAGTTTCAACGGAACCAACAACAACACCGCAACTGAACTGGGGTACGAAGGAACGCCCGCATTTATTGGTAGCACGGCCCCAACTGGGTGGCGCAATGCCGGTGACAACCTATCTGCAGCAAGCGGTAGTGCCTGGCGCATTCAGAATGGCACAGAAGGCCTGATGTTCCGCAACCGTACTACTACAGCTACTTCTACCGGCAACTACATCCAGTTTCGGGTGGCTGCCTGGGGAACTTCAGGTAGCGCCGGGTTGGACGTTGATGATGTAATCAATGTGAATGTGAGCATTGATGGAGGACAGACATATGCAAATACCTTACGCATTACAGGCAAGCAAAACGGTACCGGTAATGGCTATTGGAATTTCACGCCAGGCGCTCAGAAAACCGTTGGCTACACGTCTAGCGCCAACCCGACAATAATTGGTCCCAGCACAGGCAATGATAACCACAATGGCGACGGATACGACAATTTTCGTATCAATCTGCCGAACGGTGCGCTGTCTGTCCGCTTTTCCATCATTGCCAGCAACAACAGCGCCGACGAAATCTGGATTATCGATGAGGTAACAGTAGGCAGCAGCGCCCCGCTGCCGGTAGAGCTGAAATCCTTCACGGCCGAAGCCACCAGCAAAGGCACGCAGGTGCGTTGGGCCACGGCTTCCGAGAAAAACAACGCCGGCTTCAAAGTGCAGCGCGGCACCACCGCCGATAAGTTTGAAACAATAGGCCAGGTAGCCGGCCACGGCACCTCCACCCAGGCCCACTCCTACGAATGGCTTGATGCGCGGCCCCTGAGCGGCACCAGCTACTACCGCCTGCTCCAGACGGATACCGATGGCACCGAAACCTACTCGCCGGCAGTAGCGGTGCAGTCGGGCGGGGGCACCAAAGCCACGTTCTTCCCCAATCCTACCACCGGCAGCATCGTGCTGGCCCCTGGCATCGGCACGGTGCGCTACCGCATCCTGAACCCGCTGGGCCAGGCTGTACTGGCCGGTGAAGCCACCGGTGGCAGCACCCTCGATGTACAGACGCTGCGCGCCGGGTCATACTTCCTGGAGCTCAACACTGGTGCCGGCCGCCAGATTCAGCGCTTCGTGCGCGAACTGTAGTACGGCTGTTTATAAGTTTCTATTACAACAGAAGGGGCGCTATCCATTCGGATAGCGCCCCTTCTGTTGTAATACAGTTGTTGGCCGTTAGCCCGTAGGCTGGTTAAACGGAGAAGCTCTCGCCGCAGCCACAGGTGCGGGATGCATTCGGATTGTCGAAATAGAAGCCTTTGCCGTTCAGCCCGTCGGAAAAGTCGAGCTGGGTGCCGGCCAGGTAGAGGAAGCTTTTCATGTCCACCACCACGCGCACGCCCTTATCCTCAAACTCCTGGTCCATGGGCTTCACTTCGTTGTCGAAGTCGAGCTTGTAGCTAAGGCCCGAGCAGCCGCCACCTGCCACCGAGGCACGCAGGCGGTACGTGGCGTCCAGCTCCGCATCGTGCATGAGCTTTTCTACTTTCTCTTTGGCTTTATCAGAAACAGTAATCATGGGAAGAAAAGGCTAACTCCATCAGAGCTACCGACCCGGCAGCATTGAGGAGAGTTCTAGAAGCAGAACACCAAAGGTACAACGCTTGTTCAGAAAGAGTCTAAAAAGCTTGAGGCAATACTGTGTCACCCGTGAAAAAACGGAGACGCTGTGATGCGCTTCCGTTATACTTAGTCAGACCAATTGGGTACTATGAACTAGGGTTCAGCACTACGCTGAATACCGTAATGGTGCTCAGGTCACGGCCGTAGTAGAGCTTGTCGAGGGCTTCGTAGGTGTTGTGGGCGCGGAAATAGGAGGTTTGCAGCTCCTTCGCGTCGCGGGCCCGCCACTGTATGGTATAGGAGCTTTCCTCGTCGCGGTAGCGCTGCACATAGGCCAGCATCTTGCGTAGCGCATCCAGCTTATCGTGCCCCATTTCGTAGCGAAACAGAAAGCTCTGCTGGTGACGCGGGTTTACTGTTATAAGGTCTAGGCGTGTCTGCCCGTCCAGTTGCCGGAACTCAAACAGCAAATTGCCCGGCCCCAGCCCCAGATAGTCTTCTATCTGCCGCTGAATCCGGGCACTTTCTACGTGTACGTCGGAGGGAGTGACGTCCATTGTCTGGAAGTAAAAAGATGGAAAATGAATGTGAGAAGCCAATGCCACCTTATCAGCAGCATCCGGCTTCTCACATACGGTTTCTGGGCTCTACTAGTGGTGCGACTTCGCCATTTCCAGCTCCGGCATACCGTTTTTCACCCGGTAGTCGTTGATGGCCGATTTGATGGCATCTTCAGCCAGCACCGAGCAATGGATTTTCACGGGCGGCAAGGCCAGCTCTTCCACAATCTCCATGTTGTCAATGGCCAGGGCCTCATCCACGGTCTTGCCTTTCAGCCACTCCGTCGCCAACGACGACGAGGCAATGGCCGAGCCGCAACCGAAGGTTTTGAATTTGGCGTCGGTGATGGTGTTGGTAGCTTCGTCAACCTCGATTTGCAGACGCATCACGTCGCCGCACTCAGGCGCGCCCACTAGGCCGGTACCTACGTTCTTCTTGCTCTTGTCCAGCGTGCCCACGTTGCGGGGGTTGCTGTAATGGTCGATTACTTTATCGGAGTAAGCCATGGCTTTGATTGAAATTTAGATGTCAGCTTTTAGAACTCAGAACCCAGACGGAGAATCATGACTACAGTCGTGGTTCTCAACTCTAAGTTCTAAAAAATTAATGTTCAGCCCACTCAATGGAGTTGAGGTCGATGCCCTCCTTGAACATCTCCCACAGCGGCGACATTTCGCGCAGCTTCGTAACGGCTTCTTTTACGTGGTTGATGGCGTAGTCGATCTGCTCGTCGGTGGTGAAGCGGCTCAGGCCGAAGCGCAGGGAGCTGTGGGCGAGGTCGTCGCTGAGGCCCAAGGCTTTGAGTACGTACGAAGGCTCCAGAGAGGCTGAAGTACAAGCAGAGCCGGATGATACGGCCAGGTCTTTCACGCCCATCATCAGGCCTTCGCCTTCTACATACTTAAAGCTGATGTTGGCCACATGGGGCAGGCGGTGTTCTACCGAGCCATTCACGTAGCTTTCTTCCAGCGTCAGCAGCTCTTTCTCCAGCCGGTCGCGCATGGCGCTCAGGCGGGCCGTATCGGCCGCCATTTCCAAGCGAGCCAGCTCACAGGCTTTGCCTAGGCCAACAATGCCAGGCACGTTGAGGGTGCCGGAACGCATGCCCCGCTCGTGGCCACCACCGTCCATCTGGGCGGTTACTTTCACACGTGGGTTTTTGCGACGCACATACAGCGCACCTACGCCTTTGGGGCCATACATTTTGTGCGCCGTGAAAGCCATCAGGTCGATGCCGTCGGCAATGACGTCTACCGGGATTTTACCTACTGCCTGCGTGCCGTCCGTCATGAACAGCGCGCCGTGCTTGTGGGCAATGGCGGCAATTTCGCGGATGGGCTGAATGGTGCCGGTTTCGTTGTTGCCGTACATGATGGTTACCAGAATGGTTTCCGGCGTCATGGCGGCTTCCAGCGCTTCCAGGCTAATCAGGCCTTCCGCATCGACGGGCAGGTAAGTAACCCGGCCACCGAGTTTCTCGATGTGCTTGCAGGTATCGAGTACGGCCTTGTGCTCCGTGGTAGTTGTGATGATGTGGTTGCCTTTTTGCGCGTACATCTCAAACACGCCCTTGATGCCCAGGTTGTCAGACTCAGTGGCACCAGAGGTAAAGATGATTTCTTTGGGGTCGCAGTTGATCAGACCGGCAATCTGCTCACGGGCGTAGTCAACGGCTTCCTCGGCAGCCCAGCCGAAAGGATGGTTGCGTGAGGCCGCATTGCCGAACACCTCGGTCAGATACGGCATCATCGCCTCCAGTACACGCGGGTCGAGGGGCGTAGTAGCGTTGTTGTCGAGGTAAATAGGTAGTTTGAGCATGGCTCGGGGTCTGGTTTCAGCGGAGAATCATTCGCAGGTAGAACACAAAAACTGATAAACAGGTTTTACTTTCTTCCCACATTTGCAACTGCAAAAGTAGAACAAATACAAAGAAGCCTCGCTATGGGGCGCGCCCGCATTTTCAACCACCCTATGCTCACCAATCTCGAACACCTGGGCCTCGCCGTTAAGGACCTGACGGCGGCTACTGCTTTATACACAAAGCTGCTGGGGCAGGAGCCCTACAAACACGAACATGTGGCCTCAGAGGCTGTGGACACGGTGTTTTTCCAGGTGGGGGGCTCCAAGATTGAGCTGCTGGCCGGCACCTCGCCCGACAGCGCCATCACGCGGTATCTGGAGAAGAAGCCGGAAGGAATTCACCACGTAGCGTTTGAGGTAGACGACATCCGGGCCGAAATGGCGCGGCTGCGGGCCGAGGGCTTTCAGCTGCTGAACGAGGAGCCCAAGCGCGGAGCCGATAACAAGTTGGTGTGTTTCGTGCATCCAAAATCGGCTGGTGGCGTGCTGGTAGAGCTGTGCCAGTCTATTGAGGCGTAAGCCGCCGCCGCTCAGAGCACGTAGTACCTTTGCTGTGCCTCCGATTTTCCTGTCGTCTTTCAAGTTGCCTGGCCTATGAGTACCAAGTTTTTCCGTGAGGAGGTAGATGCCGCGGTGGATGCGCTGCTGATGCAGCAGGTGATTCTGTACCCGACCGACACCGTCTGGGGCCTGGGTTGCGACGCGGAAGCGCCGCCGGCCGTGGAGAAGGTGTACAAGCTCAAAAACCGCCCGGCCGAAAAAGCCTGCATCGTGCTGGTGGCCGACGAGGCAATGTTTGCCCGGTATGCCGCCGTAGTACCGCCGAACCTGGCAGAATTGCTGGCCGCCCAGACCCGCCCCACCACCTACGTGGTGCCCGGCAGCCGGCTGCTGGCTCCCAACCTGCTGGCTCCCGATGGCACCATCGGACTACGTGTGGTGCTCACCGACGAGTTCTGCAGTAAAGTGGTGCGCCGGCTGGGGCACGGGCTGGTTTCTACATCGGCCAACCTGAGCGGCGACCCTACGCCGGGCATCTACGCCGAAATAGACCCGCAGCTGGTGCGCAAAGTCGAGTATGTGGCCCACTGGCGCCAGAATGATGCCACGCCGGCTACGCCTTCCCGCGTGGTACGGGTGCTGCCCAACGGCGGGCTGGAGGTGCTGCGCGACTGACGCCGGGCTACGGCCGGAAACTACCGGCATGGTGGCAGGGCGCAAAAAATATTGGTGGGGCGGGTTACCATTTGAGCAGAGGCGTATGAAGCGGGAATTCTTTCATCAGAAACTTCATTCCTCCCTCAACTATGAAACGCTCTTTCAAATCCCTGCTCGTTCTGGCTGCTTTCGCTCCTTTCGCTCTGGCTTCGTGCTCGGAAAAGACGCAGGAAAACGCTGAGGCTACTGCCGAAAGCGCTACCAACGATGCCGCCAACGCTACCGAAAATGCTGGCGACGCTGTAGAAAATGCCGCTGACAACGCTGCCGCTGACATGAAAGCCGAAGTAGCTCCTACGACCGGCGACACGGCTGTAGTAGTTAACAAAGAAGCCAACAAAGTAGTAGAAGAGGTTCCTGCCAAGCAGTAGTCTTCTCCGCTTCACAGCAAAAGCCCCTTCCGAACCAGGTTCGGAAGGGGCTTTTGCTCTTTCAGGAAGCCATTGCATCCGGGGTGTCGGCCGCCGCAATAAGACGAGTGCCTTACCTTTGCGCCCTAACCCGTTTTGTATGCATACTCCGCAGCTGCCAGACCTTCCATTATTCCGCACTATTGCCGATGCCGCCGGCGAATTGGGCTTTCCGGCTTATGTCATCGGGGGCTACGTGCGGGATTTGGCGCTGGCTCGGGAGAGTAAGGACGTGGACGTGGTGTGCGTCGGCGACGGAATTCAGCTGGCCCAGGCGGTGGGGCGCAAACTGCCCGGCCGGCCGCGCGTCACGGTGTTCAGAAACTTCGGAACGGCTATGCTGCCCACCCTGGAAATAGAGGTGGAGTTTGTGGGAGCCCGCAAGGAAAGCTACCGCGCCGAAAGCCGCAAGCCCGAAGTAGAGGCCGGCACACTGGAAGAAGATCTGGCGCGGCGCGATTTCACCATCAACGCTCTGGGCCTGAGCCTGAACCCCGAAACCTATGGTCAGTTGGTGGACCGCTACGACGGCATGGGCGACCTGCAGCGCAAGCTCATCCGGACGCCCCTCGACCCGGATATCACCTTCTCCGACGACCCGCTGCGCATGCTGCGCGCCATTCGGTTTGCCACCCAGCTGGATTTCGATATCGACCCCGACACGTTCGACGCGCTGGCCCGCAATAAGGAGCGCATCAAAATTGTGTCGCAGGAGCGGATTACGACCGAGCTGAACAAGATTATCATGGCCCCGAAGCCGAGCTACGGCTTTAAGCTGCTGTTCAGTAGCGGCCTGCTGCAGCTCATCTTCCCGAAAATGGCCCTGCTGCAGGGTGTGGAAAAGGTGGGCCAGCACGCACACAAAGACAACTTCTACCACACCCTACAGGTGCTCGACAACGTGGTAGCAGCCGGCGGCGACCTGTGGCTGCGCTGGGCGGCCATCTTGCACGACATTGCCAAGCCCGCCACCAAGCGCTACGACAAGCGGGTAGGCTGGACTTTCCACGGCCACGAGGACAAGGGCGCGCGCTGGGTGCCCGGCATCTTCACCGACCTCAAGCTGCCGCTGGGCGAAGAGATGCGCCAGGTGCAGAAGCTGGTGCGCCTGCACCTGCGGCCCATTGTGCTGTCCAAGGAAATCGTGACGGACTCGGCGGTGCGCCGCCTGCTGTTCGAGGCCGGCGACGACATCGACCGGCTCATGCTGCTCTGCCGCGCCGACATCACTAGCAAGGACTACGACCGCAAGAACCGCTACCTGCGCAATTTTGATGTGGTGGAGCAGAAGCTGAAGGAGGTAGAGGAGAAGGACCACCTGCGCAACTTCAAACCAGTTATCACCGGCGAAATCATCATGGCAACCTTCGGCTTAAAGCCCAGCCGCGAGGTAGGTGAGCTAAAAGAAGCACTGCTAGACGCTATTCTGGAGGGGACAATCCGCAACGAGTACGACGAGGCTTTTGCTCTGTTGCTGGAGCTGGGGCAGCGCAAAGGGCTGGAAGTAGTAACATCCTGACATGAATGAAATATAGCTGCAGGCCACAAGGCCGGTAGCCCCCTGAAACAAAGCAGTCCGCCCCGCTGCCGGCCCCAATCGTTTGAATGATTGAGGTCGGCACTGGGGCAGACTGCTTTATTGTGTGAAACTGCTAAGAATGAAGAAGCCACTTATCTACTGGTTGCAGCACAGTAGATAAGTGGACTTCTTCGAGTTGGCCTCTCACTCACCAGAAAAAGGCCATGTTGTTGGTTTCTCTAAAGAACAGATGGCACTTCGGGTAATAGCGTTGCCTGAAGAATAGGAAATATACAGATTAAGCTGATAAGATGCTGGCTTGCAGCCAAACATTACCAGCAGAAGCTGCTGCTAGTCGCGCATCGACCGAATGCTGGAGGCGCCGACAGCATCTTTATCAACGTTTTTAGGATTGCCGCTGTATTCTACTACACTGGCACCCACCGCGTCGGCGTTGAGCGTTTCGGTTACGTTGATGCGGGCTTTGCTCACACCGGCCACATCTACATCGGCATTTCGGGCCGTGAAATTGGCGGCTGATACTTCGCAGGCACCGGCACCATCAATGTTGAGGCGCTCGGCCTGCCCTTCGAGTGTAGTGCGGCATTTGCCGGCTAGCTGTATATCGAGGTTGTCGAAATTTCCTTTGAGGCGTAGGTCGCTGGCCCCAGCTTGCACTACTTCTAGGCGGCCGTTGTCTTCGAAGCCCCGCACATCGCCGCGGACGGCTCCGGCTAGGTTGAGTTTGTTCAGATCAGGCATTTCTATGGTCACCAGTAGCTTGCGGTCGGAGGAGCGCCAGTTGGAGCCAAAGAAGGCGCGGCGGCCCGACCGATGATGAACGACTAGTTCGTCGCCTTCGCGCTCCACGCGCAGGTCGCGTACCTCGGCCTCAGAGCCGGCGGCGCGTACAGAGTAGTTGTTGCCTTGCCGGATTACTACCCGATAGTTGCCTACCACACTCACATCGTGAAAGTCGCTTTCGGAGTACGTACGGCGGGCGGAGCCGTAATAGTCTTCGTTGGTATTGAAAGAAGCAGCTCCGCCGTAGTCCAGGTGGATATTCACGTCGCCGTCTTCTCCTTCTTCGCTGTCGATGTCAATATTGACACCCTCATTGTCGGAGTCTTCGTCGATGTCACGGTCTTCTTCAGGAGGGCATTCCAGGCATTCTAGCTTGTTGCCGCTGAGGCGGAAGCGGTACTGCTCCACGTCCTCGGGCTGGTGTCCGTTTACAAAGTTGTCGTCACCGAGCCAGTTGGCGGTGGCTTCGCTCAGGCGGAAAGTCCGGTCGCGGGGCAGACGCAGGGTCAGTTCCACGTCTTGGTCGCGGAAGCGTGCGTTGGGCTGATACGAGAAGTGGTCGTCCAGAATCAGGGTAGAGTCGCCGCGGGTACGAACTGTGTAGGCCACCGACGTAGCAGCAGTGCGGCTGGCTTCGGCTTCAGAAGCGCCTTTAGCCGAAATCAGCTGAAGCACTTCCACTACTTGGCCACTGTCAGCGGCGGCCAGCTGCACATCCACGTGCTGGTCCCAGTCACGCTCGACGCGGCGGGTTTCCAGGCGCAGCACCGGGGCCGTGAGGCCAGCATACCGGGCCGTTTGCTCTACGTCGGCGCTGTACTGGAACTCGCGGCTCTGGCGAGCTACTGCCACCGTTACACCAATAATGCTCAGCAGCCACAGCCCAAACATCGACCAGCCTACCATGCGGCTTATAAGAGCCCGGCGCAGCAGTAATCCTACTCCGATCAGGAGCAGAGCCAGCGACGGAATAGCCGTGGCAGCGTAGCCAGCCATCCAAGCCCAGGTGGGCTGCTCTTCCAGCATCTTCAGGAAGCCGGGGTTGCCGATGGTGGGGTTCTGCGACTCTGGGATAAGGCCCAGCACCGCACCCAGCGTAATAGTGAAGCCAACCAGCAGGCTAAAGCCAATGACGGCCAGCATAACCCCGGCAAAAATGCGGATGGCAGTGCCCACAAAGCTCAGCAGCGGGTTGAGCGCCTTCGCTAAGTCCTCGAAAAAGGTGCCAACCGGACGGCGGTTACCAGTCGTGGTGTCGTCATAGTCGCGGGCGTTGCTGGCAATGCCCGACAGAGTCAGGGCATCGCCGCGCATCCGCATCCGGTCGGCCACGGTTTTGGCCTCCGGTACCGCAATCCACAGAATGATGTACAGAATCAGGCCAAAGCCAACGAACAGGCCGACCAGAAACAGAATCCGGACGAGCGAAACGTCGGTGCCGAGGTAGGCGGCCAGACCTGCCGAAACACCTCCGATTTTGCCGGTATCCGTGTCGCGGAACAGTTGTTTCTCCGTTCCATCCGTGGGCTCAGGCGAGTCGTAGCGCTTGGGCAACACAATCCAGAGAACGACATACGACAGGATGACCACGCCCGGCAGGAAGCCGATAAAGTCGCCGATGACCGGCGAGAGGAGCGAGGCCAGCGCAATTAGCCGCACCCACACCGCGCTGATGCGGAAATATTGGGCCAAACCGGCACATACACCCGCAATTTTGCGGTGGCTCATATCGCGGAACAGCTGGCGGGGCTCATCGGGAGCTGTGGCTGCGCCAGTACCGGTGCTGCTGTAGGCCCGGCCGCTGCCGGCGTAGGTACCCTGGGCGGTGCCGCTGGCTACGGCGTCGGCCAGTAGCTCGTCATCGTCCTCGGCATCGTCGGCGCTCTGGAAGTCACTGACGCGGCCCATTTTGGCCACTACTGCTTGCACGTCCTCCAGCGACACCACCTGCTTCATATCGGAGAGGCGGGCGGCGAAGATTTCGGCAATGCGGCCTTCGATGTCGGACACAATTTCGTCGTGGCCGCGGTAGCCGCTGAAGTGGGCTTTTACTTCCGCCAAGTAGCGGCTCAGTACTTCATAGCCATCTTCTTCAATGTGGAAGATGATGCCTTGGAGGTTGATGCTGATATTCTTTTTCATCTCAGTTGCTGCAACTAGTCGGAAAAAAATCGGGAGAGGGAGCTGGTCGTTACAGTACGACCGGCAGTTCGGGGCTCCCGCTGGCGGAAGGCTTGGTCCGGATAATGCGAATGGAATCCTCGACTTCCTCCCACGTCAGGCGCAGCTGCTGGAGAAACTCCGTGCCGGCTTCGGTGAGGGTGTAGTACTTGCGGGGCGGGCCACTCATGGATTCCTTCCAGGTGTAATCCAGGAGGCCGGCGTTCTTGAGGCGCGTCAGCAGCGGGTAGAGCGTACCCTCCACCACAATCATGCGGGCTTGGGTGAGCTCTTCGAGCATGTCCGACGCATAAACCTCGCCGCGGGCGATGATTTCCAGAATGCAGAACTCCAGGATGCCTTTCCGCATCTGCACTTGGGTGTTCTCAACTTTCATGGGCTTGAGGCGGTAGTCGGTGAAGAATAAGTCAAAGGTAGCAAAAGGTACTATGCAACGCAAGGTACTGGGTGTAAAATATTTTCAGAAAATGTTGCTTCGCAATGCTTGTGCTTTTATTTAATTGATAGTCAATAAATTAAATAAAAGCACGCTGGTGTTTTTCCATAGATGATATGGGTTTGGATGACCAGAATAGCCCAAAAAAACTGATAAAATGTCTGCGCAGATCTGGCCGAGAAGCAAAATCGTAGCTCCGACGCCGGACGTAGTGCGTACTACTCGCGCTGCAGAGCCTTCGAAAACTGCAACGGGAGCCGAGACATGGCGCGGTTTGTGCTGGCTTCTCGCGCGCGACGCACTATTAGTTAGTACCTTGCGTTGTGAAGCGGATTACCCGTTTTTAGCCCATTTTCTATGTCGCACGTTTTCCGTATTGCTCCCTTGCTGCTCGGTGTGAGTGGCGCGCTGGCCCTAGCACCTCATATGGCCTCCGCGCAGGATTCTACGCCCAAATACAGCAACGAATTCCTTAATATCGGTGTCGGGGGACGGGCCCTGGGCATGGGCAAAACGCAGGTGAGCCTGGCGCAGGACGCCACCGCCGGCTACTGGAACCCGGCCGGCCTGCTCAGCCAGAGAACCAAGTATGATGCTGTGCTGATGCACTCTGAGCTATTCTCAGGCATCGTTAAGAATGACTACGCGGCCTTTTCGATGCCGCTCGACGACCAAAGCGCCATCGGTATTAGTGCCGTACGGCTGGGCGTTGATGACATTGCCGACACCCGCGACCTGATTAATGAGTACGGATACATTCAGTACGACCGGATTCGCTACTTCTCCGTGGCCGACTATGCTGTGATGCTCTCATATGCCCGCCGCATCGGCAACATCGAGGGGCTGAAAGTAGGCGCCAACGCGAAGGTTATATACCGCAACATTGGGGAGTTTGCCAATGCCTGGGGCTTCGGTATTGATGCCGGCGTACAGTACGACAAAGGCAGCTGGCGCCTTGGCCTCATGGCCCGCGACATTACCACCACCGTTAATGCCTGGTCCATCAACTCCGAGCGGCTGCGCCCCGTAGCCGGCGACTCCACCGACATTCCGGCCAACAGCACCGAAATAACGCTGCCTCGGTTTGTGCTGGGGGTAGGCCGCCTGATTCAGCTGCCCGGCGAGTTTACGGCGCTGGCTGCCATCGACCTAGAAATGACGACCGATGGCCAGCGCAATACGCTGATATCGAGCAAAGCTGTGAGTATCGATCCGCGGGCGGGTCTGGAAATCGGCTACAAGAACCTAGTGTTTCTGCGCGGTGGCGTGAGTAACATCCAGCAGGTGAAAGCCTTTACCGGCTCCGATGAGTGGAAAGTGCAGCCTAGCCTAGGGGTAGGTGTGGCCTTGAGCGGCCTGCGCCTGGATGTGGCGCTTTCGCAACTGGCTATTGAAAAGCTGGGCGGACGCAGCCAAACTAACAACATCATCGTTTCATTGGGCTACGGCATCAAGTAGGGCCCAAACCTGAGGAAATAAGGGAAGTACCTTCCTGAGCATATCGTTTTACGATTAGAATATGAAACAACACTACCGCGTCCGGCTTCTGGTGAGTTGGTGCAGTCTGCTGCTGGCATTAGTGGCCTTCCGGCCAGCTCTGGCGCAGGCTCCCGCCCCCTTCGGCAACGAGTGGATTGTGCCCAGCCAGCAGTACTATAAGATTCAGGTACTGAAAGACGGGCTCTATCGCCTCGATCAGCAATATCTGACGCAGGCCGGCATCAGCGGCGTGAACCCGCAGCGGATTCAGTTGTGGCGGCGGGGCCGGGAAGTGGCCATATTCGGGGGCGGCAACCAGACCGCGCTGGATGCTACCACTTACTTCGAGTTCTACGGCCAGCGCAACGACGGCAAGCTGGACCAATACCTATATAAAGGAGGCACCGCCACCCAGCCCCACGACCTGTATAGCCTGTATACCGACACCGCCGCGTATTTCCTTACATGGTCGGCTACTGCTAACGGCCGGCGCATGGCCCAACCGACGGTTGCGCCTACAGCCGCGCCTCACCCACACCGGATGGCGCGCGAGCTGGACTTATTCACTTCCAGGATTGCCTATGTAGACGACGCCAGTTTTGTCTACCAACCCTGGGGCGAAGCAGGAGAAGGCTACTTATCTGCTGCGGCTGCGGCAAATGCAGCTCTTACAGATTCCCTCTGGAGCCGTAGTGCCACTGGCCCGCGGCCGGTAGTGGAGGTACTACTGGTAGGAGCGTGGCCCGGGCAACGATCTGTGGACGTGTCTGTCACTATTCCGGGGGGCACTGCCACGCGTTTTCTGGGTACGGCTGCGCTAACAAACTATGGAAAGCAACGGCTGCGCCTGCCATTGCAGGATGCAGATATAGATGCCAGTGGAAGAGTGAACCTTGTGTTTACTGCCACTGGCTCCCCTGCAGGAAACAACAACAGATTCAGAGTAGCATATGCCCGCTACATGTATGCGCAAACCAGCCGCTGGTTTGCGGGCCGCAAGCACATACAATTTGCCAACGACTCTACCCTTACCGGCCCGGCTTATTATACCCTAGATTCCATTCCGGCGACTGTCGCTGGCTTTGACGTAACGGACCCCTACAATGCGCAGCGGATAGCAGGAACTAGCTTGGGCGGTCTGCGGCGGGGCTACGTATTTCCGGATGCCAGCAATCGGACTCGGACGCTACTCCTCGCCGACGAAGCAGTGGCCTCCGTACCCCGGCCAGCTAAGCCGGTTCGGTTTCGAACTTTGAATGCAGCCAGCTCCAACTTCCTCATCGTTAGCAGCAAAATTTTGATGCGTCCGGTGGGAGGTGTGAATCCTGTGCGGGCCTACGCCGACTATCGGGCTTCCACGGCCGGCGGCCGCTACGACACCGTAATAGTGACAGCCGAACAGCTCTGCAACCAGTTTCACTACGGTGAGCGGTCAGTGGACCAGGTGCGCAACTATGTGCGGTGGGAACTGGCCAACTCGCCGGCGGCTCAAACCAACTACCTGCTGCTATTAGGCAAAGGATTGATAGTAGGAGAGGCCTTCCGCAACGGCAGCAACTTCGAAATTGACCTGATACCCTCCAGCACGCGAAGCGGTTCAGATAATTTTCTGTCGGCTGACTGGGAAAACAATAGCTATGTGCCCCGTATGCCCACTGGGCGCCTATCGGCTACCAATCCGCAGGACGTCATCAACTATCTGGACAAACTCAAAACGCATGAAGCGTTAGGGCCGGAGCCGTGGCGCAAGAATATCTTGCATCTGGCAGGAGGTGAGGACGTGGATGAGTACGCAGAGTTTGAGGGCTACGTCGACAAATACAAACGGCTGGCCGAACGCCCGCTGTTCGGTGGAAAAGTGGTTAATACCTACCGCCGGGGGCAATCTGGTGGCAGCAATCTACCAGTCAATATCACTATTGCGCCCGAGGTAAATGCAGGTGTTTCACTCGTGACCTATTTCGGGCACGGTTCTACTACCACTTTCGACCTGAATTTTGGCGACCCATCGGAACCGGGTAAAGGCTACAACAACCCCGGCAAATACCCAGTATTTCTGCTCAATGGTTGCGCTGCTAATGCCGTGGACCGGCGGAACTACTCAAAAGTGGTTTCCGAAAACTGGATTTTTTCGGCTAACAAAGGCGCAATAGGCTTTATGGCCGCTTCCGATGAAGCCTTTGCCTACGACCTAGACGCCTTTAGCACCGAATTTTACAAAGTTGCCTTCAACGAGCCTGCGTGGTATGGCAAGCCCATTTCGGTGCTACAAGCAGAAGCGGCGCGCCGTATGGTGGCCTCTGTAGGGCAGTCATCTTCAATTGCGCTAAGCCAGATGACGGTGTGGCTCGGCGACCCGGCGCTGCGGTTCTACTCACCCGAAAAACCCGACTTCATTGCCAATCAGACCGGCGACGTGCAGGTATTGTCTAACAATACCGGCCCGCTGCAGGCGGCTTCTCCCGACCTGAAGGTGGTGGTGAACGTGAAGAATCCCGGCAAAATCACCTACGATTCGCTCGATATCCGGCTGACGCGGCGCTACCCGGCTACCAGCACAGGCACCCGCACGCCAGACGTGTTTACCTATACCGTGCGGCAGGCCTGGCGCGACACAACGTACGCTTTCGTGCTGCCTAATTCGGGTAACGTGTTCGGGGAAAACTGCTTTGAAGTAGCCCTCGACTACCGCATGCGGATAGACGAGCTGAGTGAAACCAACAATGTGGGGCAGGCCTGCTTCAACTTCCTGCAAGGCGGTGTCACGACGCTCTGGCCGCCGGAGTTTGCCATTGTTCCGGCTACCGGCCTGCGGCTGGTAGGCCAGACCAACGACCCGCGTGGCGCCTCCCGCGTCTATGAAATGGAACTGGACACGGTACCAACGTTCAACAGCGGCCCGGCTATCAAGCAAACCCGGACCGTCACCACGACGCTGCTGCCCGACTGGCGCCCCACGCTGCCTGCTCTGGCTGGCCGCGATAGTGTGGTATGGTACTGGCGCCTACGCTTCCAGACACCTGACCCAGCACTCAACGAGAACGGTGACTGGGCCACCAGTTCGTTCCGCGTGATTCCGGGCAGCCCCGGCGGCTGGTCACAGAGCCACCACGGCCAGTTTAAGCGCGACCAGCTGACCAACGTAGATGTAGCCGCTCCCTCGGGCCGCTGGAACTTCGCCGATGTAAGCCAGGCCGTGACGATGGTGACACGTGGCGGTGGCACCGGTGCGTCACCAACGTTCAACCAGATAACAGACGGTATTACGGCGGCCACTTCGCCTTTCGTGGGCAACTGCAGCATTGGAGTCCCGAATATTATTGTGGCCGTATTCAGCGGCCAGACGCTACGGCCGGTGCGCAATGTGGGCGGCGGAACCTACGATTCCTGCGGTCAGGGCAATCTGCGCTTTTACCACTTCGCCTTGTCTGGCACCGACAACATCAACACGCCTGCCCGCCAGGCCCAGTTACAAACACTGCTCACCAACGTACGCCCCGGCGACTACGTGGCGCTGCTGTCGGTGAACAAGGTGAATTTTACCTCGTTCAGTGCTTCGCTAAAAGCTGCGCTGACCTCGTTGGGAGCCACCCGCATCAACACCCTGCAGGACAGCGACCCGTATGCGCTGCTGGTGCAGAAAGGCCCTGGTGCCCGCCCCGTGCAGGAGCTCACTGCGGACCCAGCCAGCGCTACACCCCGCGCCAATCAGGTGATTACGCTGAACGGGCAAATTCAGACTCGCGCCGGTAGCGGCACCGTCACGTCTGCCCGCATCGGGCCGGCGCGGCAGTGGCAGAACCTCTTCCATACGGTGCGCACACCCGATGCTTCCGATGCCTACACGCTGCAGTTGGTGGGCATCGATACGTTGGACGTCGAAACGGTACTGAACCCCAATGTCACCAACCGGAACCTAGCGCTGGCTGGTATTTCGGCCGCCCGGTATCCATATCTGAAGCTGATGCTGACCCTGCGCGACACAGTGAACCGCACGGCTCCGCAGCTGGAGCAGTGGCTCGTGACCTACGAAGGCGTTCCGGAAGGCATTGTACGCCGCGACCTGGCCACGCCTACTACCGCCTACGACGCTGCCACGCTGGCCCGGCAGGCTACCGAAACCGGTGTCATTACGGTGCCGGTGGTTTTCCAGAACGTTTCGAACATCAACTTCAGCGGCCCCATGAAAGCCCGCATTACGGTGCGCGACAACACCAGTGCCCGCACGCAGCTGGTAGATGTTCCCGGCGGCCCACTGCTGGCCGACAGCCAAGTTAGCTTTGAGGCGAAGCTGAATGTGGTGGGCATGGCCGGCACACTCAGTGGCAACGTCATCGTGAATCCGCGGCCGACTGCGCCGCGCGAGCCCAAGGCCCTGCCCGAGCTGTACTACTTCAACAACGAGCTGACGCTGCCTGCCTTCCAGGTAGATGGCCGCAACACGCCGCCGGTGCTGGATGTGGCCTTCGATGGCCAGCACATCCTCAACGGGGATATTGTGTCGCCTTCGCCAACCATTGTGGTGCAGCTCAAGGACGATGACCGGCTGCGGCGCATCAAAGACCAAAGCCACTTCGATTTGCTACTGACCTCGCCCGGCCAGGCCACGCCGGTTCCTATCAACTTGAACGGAGCCAATGTGCGCTTCGAGTCGGACTCGACGAAAGGCATGGCCCGCCTGACGGTGGAAATGGGACGCGGCCAGCAGGCGCTTGATAATGGCACCTATACGCTGGAAGTACAGGGCCGCGACGCCACCGGCAACGCCGCCGGCTCTGAGCCCTACCGCGTGACGTTTGTGGTCGTGAAAGAGTCCACCATCACCAACATCTATCCCTACCCGAACCCCATCACCAGCAAAGCACGCTTTGTGTTCACCCTGACCGGCAGCGAGATGCCGCAGAACATGAAGATTCAGATTCTGTCCTTGACGGGCCGGGTAGTGAAGGAAATCATGATGGCGGAGCTCGGGCCGCTGCGCATCGGCAACAACATTACAGAGTACGCCTGGGACGGCACCGATACGTACGGCGACCGGCTGGCGAATGGCACCTACCTATACCGCGTCATCATGGACGACCCCAGCAACAAGTTCAGCCGCCGCGCCTCCAATGCCGAAGCCGACAGCCGCGCTTTCAAAAAGGACTGGGGCAAGCTGGTAATACTGCGCTAAGAACGCAACAGGTCTGTATCGGAAATAGAAAAGGGCCGCCCATGTGGGCGGCCCTTTTTATGGTTATTACTACTGCTTGGCTCAGAAGCTGCGTGGATTGGGGACCAGCAACTGCCTATCTTCTGCGCAATACAATGAAGCTGAAGGCATAGGCGTGCTTCTCATCCGGCTCGTGCCGCTCGCGCGACTCCTCCCGCCATTCGGTGTTATTCAACTCCGGAAACACCACGTCGCCCTCAAAAGTGTGATGCACCTCCGTCAGGTAGATAACGTCGGCGGCGGGCAGGGCCTGCCGGTAGATTTCGGCTCCCCCAATAACGAATACTTCTTCGTCTAGTTGGGCCGCTTGCTCGAGTGCATCGGGCACGGAGTACGCCACCTCACAGCCGGGCGCCTGCCAGCCGGCCTGGCGGGTGACTACAATGTTAGTGCGGTTGGGCAGCGGCCGGCCGATACTTTCGTATGTGCGGCGGCCCATCACTACGGGGTGGCCCTGGGTGAGTCGTTTGAAATGTTTTAGGTCGTCGGGCAGGTGCCAAAGCAGTTGGTTATCGTTTCCGATGACGTTGTTTTCAGCAATGGCCACTACAAATGCGAGCATTCAATCTGGTTTTATAAAGTGGTAGTAGACTTGACAAGTCTACTTCTGGTCGGGTTGTTTTAGGCAGGCTGCGCTGCATAGTTGCGGGCTACTAACCAGCACGGCAAAAGACAGCAAGGTGCCTACTCGCCGGACTTCTGCGTTAGCACGGCAGCATTGAAACCGCGCAGAAACTCCTGCACCGGCATCCGCTTTTTGCCTTCCAGTTGCACGTCGAGCAGGTCGAGCAGGCCGGCGGCAGTCTGCACGCGCAGGTAGGTGCGGCCATCGGTGTGCCAGGTGCCAGCACCGCCCGCATCGGGGCCGCTGGCCTCTTCATCGTCGAAGGGCTGGGTCTTGAAGACTTTGAGCGTGCGGCCGTCGGGGAGTTGCGTGAAGGCCGTGGGAATGGGCGAAAGGCCTCGCACGCGGTTGGCCAGCGCCGGCGCCGATTCGCTGAAATCCAGTCGGCCGGTTTCCTTCTGAATCTTGGGAGCTGCCCGTAGTTGCGTGCTTTCCTGCTGGGGCAGGCTGGGGGCGGTGCCGGCCGCAATGGCCTGCACCGTGCGCAAAGCCAGCGCCGCGCCGGCCGTTTTCAGCTTCTCATAGAGCGTCCCGAAATCGTCTTCATCGGCAATAGGCACGATGTCCTGAAAAATAAGGTCGCCGGTATCTATCTCGTGGCGCAGGAAAAAAGACGTGACGCCAGTTTGGGTTTCGCCATGGATGAGGGCCCAGTTGATGGGTGCCGCGCCTCGGTACTGTGGGAGCAAGGAAGCGTGAATATTGATGCTGCCATGCGGCGGCATGTTCCAGACGGCCTCAGGTAGCATCCGGAATGCTACCACCACCTGCAAATCGGCGGCGTAGCTCTTCAGCTCCGCCTGAAACTCCGGCGACTTGAGGTTGGTGGGCTGCAGCACCGGCAGCCCGTGCCGCACGGCCGCCTGCTTCACTGCCGACTCCGCCAGCTGCCGGCCGCGCCCGGCCGGTTTGTCGGGCGCCGTCACCACGGCTACCACCTGGCAGCCTTCCCAGCTAAGCAACGCGTCCAGCGTGGGCACCGCAAACTCGGGTGTGCCCATGAAAATGATTTGGAGAGGCATACGATATAGTGACGCTAAGTCTAGCTTCGCGAAGCGTGAAACGATGAGTGAGCTGGCTACCCTACGGACTGGCGCGCTATTGCTCAGGATACAGCAGGTACTTCTTGCGCATGGCCTTGTACTGGGCTAGCGCCGGCTCCCAACTCTGCCGGATTTCCTTTTCCGTCTTGCCCACAATAACCATCTGGCGCACAGTAGACGTGCCGGTCAGCTGCTCGAAGTATTTACCGAAAAACTTGTCCTTGGCGGTGCTTTGCTGGTAGAAATCCAGCAGATACTTCACCGTGAAACCCACGTCGTTGCCGGTCTGGCGCAGGTCGAGGCCGTAGCATAGCTTGCCGTTCTGGGGCGGTGTGGGCGAGCCGGTATTGGGCTTGGGCGTGAAGCGAAACGGCCGCGCAGTCGGTTGTGTAGGCGCGCCGATTACCTCAAACGGCATATCGGTGCCGCGGCCTACGCTCACGTCCGTACCCTCAAACAGGCAGATGGTGGGGTAGAGAATTACCGAATGGGCGTTGGGCAAGTTGGGCGAAGGACGAACCGGTAGTTCGTAGCGGGTAGCGTGCGTGTAGCCCGCCACAGGTACTACCGTGAGCTTGCACTGCTTGCCGCCGGCCAGCCATTTCTCGCCGTTTATCATTTGGGCCAGCTCGCCTACCGTGAGGCCGTGCACCACCGGAATAGCGTGCATGCCCACAAACGACTTGTGCTGCGGTTCCAGCACGGGCCCGTCTACGTACCAGCCATTGGGGTTAGGACGGTCCAGAATGATGACTTCCTTGCCCTGTTCGGCGGCGGCCTCCATCACATAATGCATGGTGCTGATGAAAGTATAAAACCGAACGCCCACATCCTGAATATCGAAAACCAGCACGTCTACATCGGCCAGCATTTCTGGGGTAGGCTTTTTGGTGGCGCCGTAGAGGCTGCGCACCGGCAGGCCGCTACGGGCGTCTTTGCCGTCTTTAATCGTGGCCCCATCGGCGGCTTCGCCCCGGAAACCGTGCTCCGGCCCGAATATCACCTTCACGGGCACACCCTGTGCCAGCAGCGTATCGACCAGAAAAGCCCGGCCAACCAGCGCGGTCTGGTTCACTACCAGTCCTACGCGCTTGCCTTTCAACTGGGGCAGGTAGCGACCGAACTGTTGGGCCCCTACCTGAAGCGGCGTGGCGGCCGGAGCGGGCTCAGTGAGCACCTGCGGCGGCGAAACCACTGTGGCTGAGGGAGCCGCACCAGATGAGGTGGCGGCCGATTGGGCAGGTGGGGTGGCGCTGCAGTTGGCGAGCAACAAAGTGGTACTCAGCAGGCTGGAAAGATTGGCTAGAGGCATCAGGAAACGAAGCTAGGAAACTGATTGTAGACGCGTAGCTTTACGGCAGTGAACGTCTCGCGGTACATATCCCACAAGATTGACGGAGCCGACTCGGGGTCTTTTACCTCGTCGGTGACAAAGATAGCCATCATCAGCATTGCCATGGGCGTTGCCGTGATGATTGTGTCCTTTGCTATCCTCGAAGGATTTCGCAACGAAATCCAGAGTAAGATATTCTCTTTTGGCGCGCATTTGCAGATAAGCAAGTATGACACCAACAACTCACTGGAAGTAGAGCCGATTGGTGGGCCACGCCTTGTGCAGGACCTGCACCGCTTCCCGCAGGTGCAGACTATTCAGCCCTTCGCTCGCAAAACGGCCATCATCAAAACCAAAGAAGAAGTGCTGGGCGTCGTACTCAAAGGCATTTCGGAGGAGGATGGCCGCTCACCGATGCGCGAGAACCTGCTGACCGGCAAGTTTCTGAGCTTCCCTGATTCTACGGCCAGCAACGATATTCTGCTCTCGCGCAAAGTGGCCGATAAGCTGCGGCTCAAAGTCGGCGACGATGCGCTGTTCTACTTCATTCAGAACCCGCCGCGGGTGCGCAAGTTCACGGTGAAAGGTATCTACCAGACCGGACTGGACGAGTTTGACGAGGTGTACGTAATCGGCGACATCCGCCAGATTCGGGAGCTGAATGCCTGGCCCGACTCGCTGGTGGGTGGGGTGGAGGTAGTGCTCAAGGACTTCAATCGCTTGGATCCGGTGGCGGAAAACCTCTACGAAAACCTGCGCTACGACCTGAAGCTGGACAAGATAACAGACCAGTATGCCCAGCTCTTCGACTGGTTGCAGTTGCTCAACCGCAATGTTATCATCTTTCTGATCCTGATCATATTCGTTGCCACCTTCAACATGGTGGCTACTATCTTCATCATGATTCTGGAGCGCACCAATATGATTGGGGTGCTGAAGGCCATTGGCGCTACCGACCGCCAAATCCGGAGCATGTTCTTTTTCCGGGGCCTGAGCCTGACGTTGCGCGGCATGCTGTTCGGCAACTTGGTGGGGCTGGGTTTCTGTGCCCTGCAGTACTACACCCACCTCATTCCTCTCGATCCGGAGAACTACTACATGGACCGGGTGCCGATTTTCTGGGACCCTAATATTATCATCATTCTCAATGCAGCCGTATTTGCCACCTCGCTGCTGGCAGTACTGATTCCGACCTACCTGATTTCGCGCATCAAGCCCGTTACAGCCATCAAGTTCGACTAAAGGCAACACCATTATCAATGGACTGGGCGACTGTGCCTCCAGGAAATACTCCGGAGACGCAGTCGCCCAGTGTGTTAGTGAGAGTCTATAGCCATTGGCTCTGCAGAATCAGGTTAGGGTTGGGGCAAATCGCCGCCCATTTCTCCTGCTCTTCCGGCAGCGCTACGCCGGGAAAGTCGCCGCTCAGGCCTAGCATATCAGCTATTACCTGAAAGTGCAGATGCGGTGGCCAGTCACCATTCTCGGGGGCTGGGCCCACTTCCGTGAATGTCTGGCCTTTCTCGATAACCATGCCAGGCCGCAGCAGCGCAGTTTCGCGGCGGCTCAGGTGGCCGTACAGCGTATAGAACGTGTCGCCTTCCAACTGGTGCTGCAGAATAACAGTCGGGCCGTAGTCGCCGAAGTTGTCGTTGTCCTGTACACTGTGCACGGTAGCATCCAACGGGGCCAGCACTGGCGTGCCAGCCCGTAGCCATACATCTACGCCGAGGTGCAGGGAGCGGGCCGGCACGGCCGGGTCGCCGAACAGGCCGGGGCTGCGGCGATAAATAACCCGGTTTTCAAGGTAGCCGCCCACGCCGATGTGTGCCTCCTTGTTGGCCAACAACTGGGCTACCAGTGCTTCGAAAGCGGTTGTGTCGCGCAGGTCAGCGTCGCGGATGAGAGGATTGGCGGCCGTAAAATCGAGACGGGTTACATCCGGCGCATTTAAGTCGACGGGCAGCACCGGGCCAAATTCGTGCTGATGGCGTTCAAGCAGGTCGGAGAGCATAGAAATGAGAAAAACGGAAAAGCTGCCGCGCGCTGTGAGCATCCCGGCGCGGGTTTGGCCAGAAGGGAAAACCACGCGCGGCGCAGTAGAGTTGAAGAGAAGAAAAACAGGTCCCGATACGCAACGCTGTAGCCCTGTGGCATCGAAATGAGGCCAAACGGCAATATCTTATACGTTGCGTATTCGTAGCGCAAGCTAAAGCTTACGCTACAGAATCACGTACTTTGCAGCCCTGTTTCCCAGTCCTCAAGACTCCAAGCTCCTACCAATTCTAATGAGCAGCCCATACCTTACGCTTACTGTCGTGGCCCTCACCCAGGAAACCCCCGACGCCGTTACGATTCATCTGGAAGCTCCCGGCCGCCAGACCATTGCCAGTGCCCCGGGCCAGTTCCTGACCCTGATTTTACCCTGCGGACCCGGCGGCAAAAAAGAGCGTCGCGCCTACTCGCTCAGCAGCACGCCCGGCGAAGCGCCGCGCCTGTCGGTTACGGTGAAACGTGTTACGGGTGGCTTGGTGAGCAACTATCTGCTTGATACAGTACGCGTAGGGCAGCAGTTGGAGGCCATGGCCCCGCTCGGCAATTTCACGCTCAGCACCAACCCTGGTACAGCTCGCTCCCTGGTGCTGGTCGGTGCTGGTTCGGGCATCACCCCGCTGATGAGCATGCTAAAGGCCGCGCTGCGTGACGAGCCCCGTAGCCAAGTGCTGCTCGTGTATGGCAACCGCAACGAGGAATCAGTGATTTTTGCTGAGCAGCTTCGGCAGCTGGAAGCGCAAAGCGGCGGCCGCCTGCAGATAGAACATGTCTATAGCCAGCCCACCGGCCCGGTAGCCGCCCACCAGCATACCGGCCGCCTCAACCGTACCATGCTGCTGCGTATTCTGGAGCAACGCCACCAGATGCCGCCTGCCCAAGCCGAATACTTCCTGTGCGGCCCCGATGGCATGATGGCCGAAGCCAAATCGGCGCTGGAGTTGCTGGGAGTGCCCGAAAGCCGCATCCGTCGCGAGAGTTTTGTGGCTGCCGCCGATACGCAGGAAGCCGCTGCCGCCCAGCCCAACGGCCATGGCGACGTGTCGGACGCCGACGATGATGGCCAGATTGTAACGCGCACGGTAACCGTTAACTACGAAGGCACGGAGTACCAGTTTGAGGTGAAACCCAGCCAAACCATTCTGGAAGCCGCCCTCGACCTAGACATTGACCTGCCGTACTCGTGCCAGGCCGGCCTGTGCACCGCCTGCCGTGGCAAGTGCCTCTCGGGCAAAGTCCATCTGGATGAGCGGGAAGGCCTTTCCGACTCGGAAATGAAGCAGGGCTACGTACTGGTGTGTGTGGGCCATCCGCTGACCCGCGACGTCGTTATCGAAATTGACTAACTGAACGAAAGAAGCCGCTCTGGTTTTATGTAGCAACAGCAATGCCTGCTGCAAGGCATTGTGCCAGCATAGTGTACGGTGTCGCTCAGCTCACAAAAGATGCGGCATCGCGCCGGACATTTTCTCGTATCTTCTTCCTTATGACAACTAATTCCCTCGATCTGCAGGTGGCTTCCGCTACCGATACGCAGCGCCCGCCCCGGCACTATTTGCCCGAAGATTTTAGTGTAACGGACTGGACAACTCTGGAGCCCTTCTTCATTGAGCTGCGCGACCGGTCTATTGCCTCCGGTCCGGAACTGGAGCGCTGGCTGCTCGACCGTTCGGAATTGGAATCGGTGCTGAGCGAGGACCTCGCCTGGCGCTATATCCGCATGACCTGCGACACACAGGACGAGCAGCGGAGCACGGCATTTCAGTTTTTTGTCAGCGAGATTGAGCCCAACGTAGCCCCCTACGACCACGCGCTGAACGAGAAAATGATGGCGTCGGAGTTTTTGCCGGAGCTGGACCAGGAGAAGTACCGCGTGTTTCTGCGCTCGGTGCGGCAGGCGCTGGAAATCTACCGGGCCGAAAATATTCCGCTCAAAACCGACATCAGCACCAAGCAGCAGCAATATGCTGCTATTGCTGGCGCCATGACCGTGACTTTGGATGGCGAGGAAATGACGCTGCCCCGCGCTGCCGACCGTCTCAAAAACACCGACCGCGCCGTGCGGGAAGAGGCCTACCGCGCCATTCAGGCCCGCCGCCTCCGCGACGCCGAGCCGCTGGACTCGCTCTACACCGAGCTGATTGGCCTACGCCACCAAATGGCATTGAATGCTGATTTTCCCAACTTCCGCGACTATATGTTTGCGGCGCTGGGCCGCTTCGACTATACCCCGCAGGACTGCCGCAATTTCCACCAGGCCATCCGCGAAACCGTCGTGCCGCTGATTGATGACCTAGACCTAGAGCGCCGCCAAGACTTGGCGCTAGCAGAGCTGCGCCCTTGGGACCTGGATGTAGATGTGAGCGGCAAAGCACCCATGCGGCCGTTTGAAACAGGGGAGGAGTTGCTGGAGAAAACCATCGACGTGTTTCAGCGCCTCGACCCGTACCTCGGCGACTGCCTGCGCACCATGCGCCAGATGGGCCACCTCGATTTGGAAAGCCGCAAGGGCAAAGCGCCCGGTGGCTACAACTACCCGCTCGATGAAACCGGCGTGCCGTTCATCTTCATGAATGCCACCAGCTCCCTGCGCGACGTAGTGACGATGCTGCACGAGGGCGGCCACGCCGTGCATTCTTTTCTGACCCGCAACCTGCCGCTGGGTGCCGACAAGCACCCGCCATCTGAGGTAGCCGAGCTGGCGTCCATGAGCATGGAGTTGATGAGCATGGACCATTGGGACGTGTTTTTTACGGACGCTGACGAGTTGCGCCGCGCTAAGAAAACTCACCTTGAAAGCGTGCTGGAAACCTTCCCCTGGGTAGCCACCATCGACAAGTTCCAGCACTGGGTATACGAAAATCCGGAACACACCGAGGAGCAGCGCCACCAGCAGTGGCAACAGGTCTTCGACGAGTTCAACCAACGGACCGTGAGCTGGAAAGGGCTGGAAGGCTTCAAGCCGTATTTGTGGCAGAAGCAGTTGCACCTCTACGAGGTGCCCTTCTACTACATTGAGTATGCTATGGCGCAGCTTGGGGCCATTGCCGTGTGGCGCAACTACCGCCAGAATCCGCAGGAAGGCCTCGCCGCGTATAAGCGCGCATTGGCACTGGGCTACACCGCACCCATCGGCGACATCTACGCCGCTGCCGGCATCCGCTTCGATTTCAGTACCAGCTACCTGCGTACCCTCGCCGACTTCGTGCGCGACGAAATGGCAAAGCTCTAGGGCCAAAACGTAAAAAAGCGGCCGGAATATTCCGGTCGCCTTTTCCACAACCAACTCAACCAGACAAAATGCGCCGCAGCGCGCCGCATCAGTAGGTTTCACTAAAGAGCTGTAGATGAACAGTTAGGTTGCATGGGCCTGAAATTTCCTTGCCCTTCAGGTTCTTATGAAGCTAAAAAATCCCCGCTGCACAGGTTGCAACGGGGATTTTTGTTGGTGGAAACCTATCCGCTATTCCTGCAACTCAAACAGTGGCAGTGGAGCAAGCTGGCTGTACTTGCCTCCCAAGCTTTGCAGCTCACTCTGGTGCAATTGCAGATAATTGTTGAATTGCTTGGCGGCGCGGTCATACTGCACACGGTAGCCCACCACCTGCCCGTCGTATTGGCCGATGGTATCGAAGGTGTTCTGGACCGTAGTGCTGGGGGAGCTTGGCCCGGTTGCCGTTAGGATTCCGCGCAGCGAAGTCAGCAGCGAGTCCTGCGCCATATCATACTGGTCTATCTGGGTCGACTGCATGGTAAGCTGCTGATAGCGGCGGGCCTTGAGGCGACTGTTGGCGCGGCTGAGCTGCTGTAGCTGCTCTTTGTTGGCCGTGGGGTTGCGTTCCAGCTCACTTAGTATCTGGGCGGTAGCAACAATTTTGGCGTCGTCGCTGGCCATCATCTGGGTCCAGCGGGTGTCTACGGAGTCGCGCAGCACATCCAGTTGCGCTCTGGCAGCAGTAGCAGAAGCCGGGTCAAGGGGTTTGGGAGTACGGTTGCAAGCAGTGAGGACAGCAGCCAGCAGAAGAGCCAGCCAAAGCGTGTGTTTCATAGTGCTAAATAAGTGTCGAACAGACAAGCTATGAGCAGAGGAGGTTCCTGAATACTGCTAACCAGCCAACAAATATGCAGGCTGTAACCGGATTCGTATGCCAACCCGATAACGGCATTTGTGCTATTTCCGCATGATAAGGCTACGGGCCGGAAAAGCGACACAGATTACACTTACCACGTGCTGTACGCCGCCGCCAAGGACAAGAAGCTGCTGGTGGTAAAGAAATTCTGGCATGGTTGCATGTCGGTCGGCGCTGATAATCAGTATGCTTACAACAATATAGGGCAACCCCTTTATCATTTGGTAACGTATAAAGCCCGGCCAAAGTCCTTATCTTTGAGGCCGGTTCAGTCAAACATTCACTTCCCCCTTACATGAAAAAGAATTACTTACTGGTGTCGGCGCTGCTGCTGGCGGCTGCTACTTCCCGTGGCCAGGGCACCGAATTGTTTCTCTCGGAGTACAATGAAGGAGCTCACCAGTCAGGCCTGAGCTACAATGGTGGCGTTTCCAACTCGACCGGCAACGAGCGGGCAGTGGAAATCTTCAACCCCACCACGTCGGCTGTTAACCTGAATGCCTATTCCATCCGTCGCTACTCCAACGGCAGCACTACGCCGGTTGATGAGGAGCGTCTGATGCGCACAACGGGTGCTAACACGCTGAACTCGGCGGCGGCTTTCGTGTATGCCAACGGTGAGGCTACCCTCACGGACCTCACCACCAAGGCTAACCAGCGCGGCGCTACGCCTTACAATACCAACGGAGCCAACTACATCAGCCAGGGCGGTGCCCCAACCGGCAACGTAACCTACTTCAACGGCGACGACGCTCTGGGCCTGGTACGCTGGACGGGCGGCACGGCTGGCGTTGGGACGGCAGTATTGGTTGATATTTTTGGTGTAATCGGCAACCAGCCGCTACCATCGGGTGGCGGTACGGGCACGGGCCAGTGGAGCGGTACCAACCCCGCTGATGCTCCTGTTATCGTGAACGGTGTGAGCGTACAGCCTTTGGTAGCTTCGGCTAACCAGTCGCTGATGCGTCGGGCTTCGGTTTCGTCGGGCACTCGTGTCAATCCAGCCGTTGCTTCTTACAATATTGCCGATCAGTGGGAAGCGTATAGCTTTGCTTTCCCTCCCGGAGGTACCTCCAACCCCGCTGGCCAGAGCTACTCGCGCCTCGGTGAGCACAACGACTACACCGGCCCTTTCGGCACCTACGGTCCGTTGAAAGTTCTGGAGAAATTTAACAACGGCATCAGCGTGTATCCGAACCCCGCTAGCGGCTCGGCTACCATCGAGCTGAAAGATGTAAAAGTGGGTTCTATCGTCGTGCTCAACGGCCTGGGTCAGCGCATCTCGGCTCAGCCGCAGGGCTTGGCTTCTGAGAAAATTACCCTCGACATCTCGGGCCTGAAAGCTGGTCTGTACTTCGTGCAGTTCGTGTCGAAGGATGGTCAGACCACGCTCTACAAAGAGCTGATGGTGAAGTAAACGACTGACAGAACCGGACGCGTCATCTGTGTTTCGCTTCTGTACTGTCTACCTGAAAGGCCGCTTCCAACGAAGCGGCCTTTTTGTTTGCACATCTGGCTGAAGCCCACGCCAACCGTAACAGCGGGGCTCAGGCGCAGTTGCGTACCTTTGCCTTCTGGTAGCTCATGTCTGTTTTTGCGTAATGCAGGCCGGCCCGGCTACCCAATTTCTTCAACTCACTGATCTTATGAGCGACGTCACTCCTCTCGATGAAGTAGGCGAATTCGGCTTGATCCGCCGTATTCAGGACACTGTACAACTCAACCAACCCAGCACCATCCTCGGTATCGGCGACGACGCGGCTATTCTGGCTCCAGCGGCCGGGCAGGAGCTAGTTATTAGTACCGATCTGCTGGTGGAAGGCGTGCATTTCGACCTCACGTTCTGCCCCCTCAAACACCTGGGCTACAAGGCCGTGGCCGTAAATGTATCGGATGTGGCGGCTATGAATGCCCTGCCCACCCAGATTGTGGTGGCGCTGAGCGTACCGGCGCGCTTCTCGGTAGAAGCAGTAGAGGAACTCTACGAAGGCATTCGGCTGGCCTGCGAAGCCTACAACGTGGATCTAGTGGGTGGCGACACCACCGGCAGCCGCTCGGGCCTCACAATTGGCATCACGGCGCTGGGCCAAGTGGAAGCCGGCAAAGCCGTGCGCCGCAGCGGAGCCGGCCCCAACGACCTGCTCTGTGTAACCGGCGACCTGGGCGGGGCCTACCTGGGCCTTCAGGTGCTGGAGCGCGAAAAGCAAGCCTGGCAGGCCGACCCCGAAACCCAGCCCGAGCTGGAGAAATACCCTTATGTGTTGCAGCGCCAGCTCCGCCCCGAGGCCCGCATGGACGTGGTGCACGAACTGCACGACCTGGGCGTAGTGCCCACCAGCATGATTGACATTTCCGACGGACTGGCTTCCGAAGTGCTGCACCTGTGCGCCGCCAGCGGCACCGGGGCCCGCGTGTTCACCGAGAATCTGCCTATTGCCAACCCCACACTGGAAGTGGCCGAGGAGTTCAACCTCGACCCCATTATGTGCATGCTCAACGGCGGCGAGGACTACGAGCTGCTCTTCACCGTACCGCTGTCAGACCACGACAAAATCAAGAACCACCCCGATATCACCATCATCGGCCACATGGTAGCCAGGAGCGAAGGCGCCAATCTTATCACCAAAGCCGGCCAGCCCATTCCGCTGCGGGCGCAAGGGTTCAACCATTTTGAGTAAAAGCCCTAGGCTGTTAACATTATGAGTAGCTGAAAATTATCGTTATGAAACGGAGATGCGCTTTGAAATAATATTCAAAGAGGGTATTAAGTTATATCCGTCTGAAATTGATATTTCGGATGGATATTTTACCGCACACGATGGATTCTATTCACAGAAACTAATAGATGAATGGGAAAAAGCCGAAAAGCGAGCTATATCTATTAGTGAATGGCATGAACTAATCTGCTGGAATTTGTATCAGGTAATGCATAACGCAGCGAAAGAAGATTTCATGAATAATGTTTTCTGCTTGCGCCCCGCAGGTATTAATCCTGAGTCAGTTAAGATATACCTAGAGCAGCACCTTAACGGACCTGAGTACAAGGATATGTTGCTACTCTATGAACACTAAAAAAGGGCTTGCCTTCTGGCAAGCCCTTTTTTAGTGTTCATAGACTGTGGATCAGTCTTCCGGGTAGGGGATGTAGACGAAGTTGGTGAACTCCTCGTCCAGCACGAACAGGCAGCAGTACTCGTCGGCGTCGCGGTAGGTGCTTTGGAAGGCTTCAATGCCTTCCTGGCCGACGATGCCCTGCTGCACGAACAGCTCCAGATAGCTGGCAAATACGTGCCACTCCAGGTTTAGCTCGTCGGCGTTGATGAGCAGGCCGCCCAGCGGCACCTCCTGGCGGGCAAACACGAAGATGGGATACTTGGAAATATCCCGCTTGCGGATCTGCGAGGAAGCCTCGCTCAGCGTATCAGAAACGGTAGCAAAATCCTTGGTGATGGTGCCAAGGTATTTGCCGTTCAGTTCAGGGTCGTTGGTGTAGTCCATATATTCTGTCTTCAACTTGGCAATCTGCCCATAAGAGCTGCTATACGCAAATACTCTTCGGATTCAACGAAATCCAGTGATTCTTGAATCAAGTTTTGTGTAGCTATTTGCTGGTCTGCTGGCAGAGTCTCTTTGAATTGCATATTACGTAGGGCTCTTAATAACGCACTTTCACTATCGGACCTAATAGGTACTTCCTGCCCATTAAGCAAGAAGCATCCCGGTGTATTACCGTACGGCTGCTTTTCAAGAAACATTGTTTGACCGAACTCTACATTGAATGCGCTGCCATTATTATCAATGAGCTTGAGCGTGACTGAGCCGCCATCCATCCAAGCTATTAAATCATCTAGCAACAGTGGGTTCTCAAAGTTTATATCTGCCAGAAAATTTTCCATTCCACAAATAATTAGCAGCTACCGCAGCTCCAGCAGTACCACATTCTCCACATGGTGCGTGTGCGGGAACATGTCTACGGGCTGCACTTTCACCACTTTGTAGGCTTCGTCCAGCAGCTCCAGGTCGCGGGCCTGGGTGCCGGGGTTGCAGCTGACGTACACGATGCGGGGGGCGCGCATTTCGAGAAGGCGAGCCACTACGTCGGGGTGCATGCCGGCACGGGGCGGGTCGGTGATGACCACGTCGGGGCGTCCGTGCCTGGCAATGAACTCGGCGTTGAGCACGTCCTTCATGTCGCCGGCGTAGAACTCGGTGTTGGTGGTGCCGTTGATTTCGGAGTTGATGTAGGCGTCCTTCACGGCCGATTCCACATACTCCACGCCCACGACGTGCTTGGCCTGCCGGGCCACGAAGTTGGCGATGGTGCCGGCGCCGGTGTAGAGGTCATACACCAGCTCCGAGCCGGTAAGCTGGGCGAAGTCGCGGGTGATTTTGTAGAGGTTGAAGGCGCCCTCAGAGTTGGTCTGGTAGAAGGATTTCGGGCCGACGCGGAAGCGCAGGCCTTCCATTTCCTCGTGAATGTGCGGCTCGCCCTTGTAGCACACCACCTCCAGGTCGTGGAAGGTTTCGTTGCCCTTGTCGTTGAGTACGTAATTGAGGGAAGTGATTTGCGGGAACCGTTCGTGCAGGAAATCCAGCAGCGGAAACAGCGCGTCGTGGGCGTAGTAGCACTGCAGAATCACCATCAGGTCGCCGGTATTGGCCGTGCGGATGATGAGGTTGCGCAGGAAGCCTTCCTGGGTCACGAGGTTGTTGAAGGGCAACTCGTGCTCCAGGGCGTAGTCGCGCACGGCCAGCCGGATCTGGTTGCTGGGGTCGGGCTGCAGCCAGCAGTGGTTGATGTCGAGGATCTTGTCGAAGCGGCCGGGCGTATGGAAGCCCAGCACGCGCCGTTCGTAGTTGTGGCCGCTGGCAATCTGCTCGTTGGTGAGCCAGCCGTTGTGGCTGAAGGTGTACTCCAGCTTGTTGCGGTAGTAGGTCTGGTCGGGCGAAGGCTGAATGGGTAGGATTTCGGGCAGGGCTACCTTGCCGATACGCTGCAACGTGTCGGCCACCTGCTGGTGCTTAAACTTGAGCTGCGTATCGTAGCCCAGATGCTGCCACTTGCAGCCCCCGCAGGTGCCGAAATGCTCGCAGAACGGCTGCACGCGCAGCTCGGAATACTTGTGGAAGTGCGTGGGCACAGCCTCCAGGAAGTTCTTCTTGGCCTTGGTCACGCGCAGGTCCACCACGTCGCCGGGGGCCACTTGCGTTACAAAGATGACCAGGTTCTCGCGGCGCACCAGGCACTTGCCCTCGGCCACCATGTCGGTAATTTCGACTTCGCGGAGCAGCTCCGCCGGGATGTTTTTAACTGATTTCCTCACCGGACAAAGGTAATCACGGATTACAGCGGATTTGACCGATTGGTCGGATTTTGTGGACGACAGCTCGGAAGCCGTGTCGACCACCGCGGAACTCGTGTCGACCCCTGCGGAAGTCGTGTCGACCAGTCTGGGAGTTGTGTCAACCGGCCCGGGAGTTGTGTCGAACGCTCTGAAAGTCTTGTCGACCGGCCCGGAACCTTTGTCGACCGGCCTGGAAGCCGTATCGGAACCGAGGCGAATAAAAAAGGCGCTTCAGATGAAGCGCCTTTTTCAAATCAAACGAAGCAGAATGGGCTACGAAACCAGGTGAATCTGCAACATCCGTGGTCCTATTTCACCACTTCAAACCAGCCTTTGTAGGAACGGCCGCCGGGCAGTTCCAGTAGGTAGTAGTAGACGCCGGCCGAGGCATTGGCCCCGTCGTAGGTGTTGCGGTAGTCGGTGGTTTTGTAGACTTCCTTGCCCCAGCGGTTGAAGATAGACAGCTTGCTGCCGCTGTACAGCTCCACGTTCTTGATGATGAACTGGTCGTTGAGGCCGTCGTTGTTGGGCGTTACCACGTTGTAGAACGTCAGGTCGTTGGCGAAAGTAACGCAGGCCTCATTGGAGTTGGAACGCAGGGTGCCCGGCCCTACGGCCTCTACGCGGAAACACTGGTCGAAGCCGGCGCTGCCCGTGGTGAGTTGCACGCTGGTGCCACTGGCCCCAACGGTTTGCATCAGTTCAGCAGTCCCACCGGCGGTGCGGCGGTAGATGCGGTAGAGCTGTACTGGGAAGCCTTGGTACGGGTTCCAGGTCACGGTTACTTTGCCTTCGTCGCGGCCTGTACCGCCTTCCACGGCCGTAGCCTGCGCCCGGATGGTGGTGTGCGTTGGGCTGAAGAGCTGGGTGCCGCAGGAGTTGGTGAGCAGCAGTTGGTACTCGTACACGTTGGCATCGGCATCCACACCACTATCGGTGTAGGAAGTGCTGGTATTGGCAATATTGCCCACCGGCTGGAAGGGGTTGCCACTGCCCGACACGCGCCGCCGAATGCTGATCTGACTGGTGTTGTTGGTGTTGTTGAGAGCCTGCAGGGTCAGGTTGATTTTGCGGTCATCCTGTGCATCTACAGAGGCAACAAACAGCGCCACGTTGGCATTGTCGGGGCGCACAGTGAAGGTGGCGGCGCAGTTGGCGCTGGCCGTATCGACCACGGAAATAGTAGCGTTGGTGCTGCCGGCCGGGAAATCAACCCGGATGGTGCCCGTGCGCTGCCCGCTCACAATGGTGCCACCCGTGACGCTCCAGCGGTAGGTGGTCAGCAGCGACGACTGACCGATGGTGTAGCTCAGGCCGGTGCGGCTTTCGGGGCAATAATTTGCCGGGCCGGTAATAGCCAGCGGCGGCACCACGCTTACGGAAGTGGAGTACAGCGGGCCCGAGCAGCCACTGGTATTGGTTTCGCGCACCGTCACGGTGTATGTACCCGCCGTCGTAGCCGTTACGGGCAGTGTGCCGCCAGGGCTAGTTTGCGGTACGCCGTTTACGGTCCAGGCATAGGTGGAGCCAGTGGCGCCGGGCAGCGAGAAGGTGAGCGGGCCTTGGCTGACGCAGGCGCGGTTGGGGCCAGCCACCAGCAGGTTGGTAGCGGGCGAGGGCAGCACGTTTACGTAGAGGGTGTCGCTCTGGCCCAGGCAGCGGCCACCGGCCGGGTTGCTAGATTCCGTCACAACGAGCTTGGCCCGGCCGGGCTGGGTGAAGTTCACCTGCACTGTATTCTGGCTGGAGCTTACCTGCGTGCCGCCGATAATTTGCCAGCCGTAGGTAGAGCCGTTGGTGAGCTGGGTCTGGTACGTGAACGGGCCGTTGGCGAGGCACACGGTGAGCGGACCAGTGGGCCGCTGGGTTACGAGCTGCTGATTCACGCGCACCGGGAACACCACCGTATCGGAGGAGCAGCCGAGGCTATTAACCTGGAAGGCTCTCACGCTGGCTGTGGGAGTGGCCGTACCCCAGTTGACGGTGATGGCCGCTGTGCCCTGGCCGCTGGCCAGGGTGCCACCCGTCACTAGCCACTGGTAGGAAGTGCCACGCGGATTCCGGATGCTGTAGGCAATGCCCTGCACGGTGGGGCACACCGAAGCGGCCCCCTGAATGCTATCCAGCAGCGGCCGCGGGTTGACGGTGATGCGCACCGTGTCGCTCCCGACGCAGATCTGGGACGTGGTGGCCGTCACGACATAGGTCAGGGTGAGTGGCGTTTGAGTGGTATTGACGGCCGTGAACACCGGGCGGGCCGTAGTGGCGCTGCTCAGGTTAGTGGCCGGGCTCCACGAATAGCTGTAGCCAGTGAGGGCTGTGCTGCCAAGCGTAATGGTTTTCCGGTCGCAGATCACACTGTCGGCCCCCGCATTAACTATCGGCGCCGGGTTGACGGTTATGCGTACCGTTCCGGTGCTTACGCAAGTTTGGTCCGTGGTGGCCGTGAGGGTGTAGGTGAATGTCTGCGGGGCGCTAGTAGTGTTGGTGAGCGTGAGCGTGGGGTTGGCGGCCGTGGCACTACTCAGGCCGATAGCCGGACTCCAGGAGTAGCTGTAGCCAGCTAGCGCAGGCGTGCCCAGGGTGGTGGTTTCGCCGGAACACACGTCACGGTTGGTGCCTGCGTTGGCTACGGCCGCCGGATTGACGGCAATGCGCACCGTGTCGCTGTTCACGCAGTTGGTGCCGTTGGTAGCCGTCAGGATATAGGTGAATATCTGCTGGGCGTTGGTGGTGTTGGTGAGCGTGAGCGTGGGGTTGGCGGCCGTGGCGCTGCTCAGGCCGGTAGCCGGGCTCCACGAATAGCTATAGCCAGTCAGCGAAGCTGCGCCGATGGAGGTAGCTATACCCGAGCATGTTGTGCGGTCAAGTCCTGCGCTGGCTACGGCCGCCGGGTTTACCGTCACCCGCACCGAATCGCGCGCCACGCAGCCCTGGGCCGTCGTAGCTGTCACGTAGTAGGTGTAGAACTGCGGGGTAGACGTGGTGTTGGTTAAAACCAAGACAGGCTGGGCGGCCGAGGTGTTGCTCAGGCCGGCTGCGGGGCTCCAGGAGTAAGTATAGCCTGTCAGGGAGGTGGTGCCTAGCGTGGTTGGTATTCCCGAGCAGGTTGCGGTAGTGATAGGGCCGGCATCGGCTACGGCGGCCGGGTTTACGGTCACCGTCACCTGGCGCGTGGTGGTGCAGATGCCATCGGAAGTAGAGACGCTGTAGGTAGTAGTGGCCGCCGGGCTAACCGTGATGGTATTGCCGGTGAAGGTCTGGCCGGTGCTGGAAGTCCACTGGTAGGTGGTGCCGCCGGTGGCGGTGAGGGTGGTAGAAGCGCCGGGGCAAATGGCCGCGTTGGTAGGCGTTACGGCCAGCGCGCCGGCTGGCCGCACGTCAATCGTGCGCACCACCGAGTCGGTGGGGCAGCCAAACGCCGAAATACCGCGCAACACCACGCGGCCGGCACCCGTGCCGTTCCAGAGCACCTGCACCGTGTTGCCGGTGCTGGCTCCCTGAATAACGCCGCCGGTTACGCTCCACTGATATGCTGTAGCTGAAGGGCCGCCCGCCGAGTAGGTGCGAGCCACGGCCCGGTCGCAAATAATGGAGTCGCCACTGATGCGGTTCGGGCCAATAGCTTTGGTCACCAGAATCTGGAATACATCGGCCACGGTTTTGGAACCACAGGCTACGTCGGAAGCTGTAATAACCACGTCGTAGGGCGTGGCGCGGCCGTTGCCGCACTGGCTGTTGAATACGAACTGCCCGCTTACGCTGCCGTTGCCCTGCACGGTGGCACTGCCCGTAGGAGCGCCCGGCAATACCGTGCCCTGGCTGCCGCCAAACGTGGCATTGAACGGCCCGCTGCCATCCAGCAGCACGCTATTGGCCCGCAGGTTAATTGGATTGCCGTCGGGGTCGGTAGCGGCCAAGCCGAAGCTCACCGACTGACCTTCTTCCACGGTATAGAGCCGCGGCTGCGAGGTAGTGGCCGGGGTAAACTGAGGCGAATTGTTGGGCGAACAGGTGCGCGAAACCAACTGGATTTCGCGCCTAGTGGAGCCAATCAGCACTTCACTGCCATTGATAGTCCGATATTCCTTCACTTCCACGGCTACTACATAGCGGCCTACCCGCGACGTGGCGTAGCGGCTGATACCGTTGCTGGCATTGAGGAAGGCGTAGTTCCCGGCTCCCGTGCCAAACGGATTGGTGGCAGAATAGCCGCCCGTGGTGGCGTAGGTAACGGGGTTAGGCGGAGGCATAAACGAAGGAGCATTGCCCTGATTGCCGTTGTAAGGCGTACTGAACGAGTAAATCAGCCGGTCACCGTCGGGGTCCACGGCGTTGTTTACTAGAATGCTGGTGTCGCCCTGGCAGATTACTACTACGGCCGTATCCGAGAAGGTAGGAGAGGAATTGGGCAGCAGCGGCGGCGCCATTTCCACGTACAGCGTCTGGTTCTGGTTGCTGGGGTTCTGCAGGTTGTCGATGTTGAAATTGCGCGTACCATCGGTGTACACGGCGTAGTAGCCATCAAACGAAACCGGCAGGTTCACAATGGCCTCGTAGCGTGCCAGGCGCACAGGCGGCACCGAGCCAGCCGGAATGCTGCAGCCACCCGGCTGCGGTGGCGTGATGCTGGGGTTGGAAATGCGCGGCAGCCGGAACGTGCCAGTTGGCTGCTGGTCATTCTGAATCGGGTTTTGCAGCGTAGGGCAGCTGATTTGGGTACACGGGAAAGTGTTAGCCCCTTGGGTGCTGACAATGCGCTGGCCCGTCGTCTTGTTGTAGAGGTTCAGGAAGATGTTGCAGCGGCCATCGGGCACGTTCGACTGCGTGGCCGACGAGCCACCACCTGCCGGCGGACACTCCCAGTTAAGGTAGATGAACACCGTAATGCGGTAGCGGAAGGGCGTACCCACAGGGCCGTTGGCGTCGAGATATTCGTATTTCATCTCGCCGCCCAGCAAGTGGGAAGCCATTGCCGGCCCCGGGCGCAGCCCCGTCAGCAACAGCAGCAGGAATATAGCGCGGAGTAAAGTTTGGCGCATAGAAAGAGAGTGGGAAGGGAGAAAGAAGGAGCTGAGGCAGTCTGGCTGCCAGCAAAGGAAAATAGCAGCAGCGGACCGCATCAGCCGTCCGCTGCTTTGCATCAGGTATTAGTTGCGCTGCACCCGGCGGACGGCAGTCTGGCCTTGGGCGTCCTGGAGGCGCACCACATATAGGCCCCGTGGCAGCGCCGAGAGGTTCAGTTCCGCATCCTGCGCCGGGCTCAGGCGCACCGTGCTGGTGAGCAGGGTAGCGCCCAGCACATTCTGCACCGTTACTGCGTAGGTACCGGCCGCAGACGGGTCGGGCAGGCGCAGGTGCAGCTTGCCATCGGTAGTAGGGTTAGGGAAGATGCTGAGAGCCGGCATCGACCGGGCCTCTGCTGTGCTCTGTGTGGGGCTCACCAACACGGAGTAGTCTTCCGTTTCCGAGTTATTCTGGTTTACCTGGCAGGCGCTGGGAGTGGGCAGGTTGTTGAGGCGCACCATCACCCGCATGCGCGTGAAGCCGCGTGTAGCTACTGTAGAAGGCACCGTGAAGCCGGCCGTGAAGGTAGAGGCCGTAGTGATGCCATTTGAAATCTGCTCCGTAGTTTCAAAGGTGCCGTTGCGGTTCCAGTCAACCCATGCCCACAGCACGTGCTGAAAATTGGCATTCACGGTCATGTCCAACGAGGTATTGGCGCCCTGGTACAGGTTAATCACCTTATCCACGTAGTTGCCGTAGCCAGCGGGGCTAGCCGCAGACGCATTGGCGAAGTCCTGCGTGGCATTGCGGCGCACGGCTACGTTGGTCAGCCAGATATTCGGCGTCGTGCCGGTGGCCTCGCAGTACCGAACGCAAGGCTGCATCAGCACCACGGAGTTGGTTTTGGTGATGGAGTTGTTGCCGAAGGCGTTGGTGGTAGTCAGCGTGACGCTAAAGGCGCCGCCGGCCGTGTACTGGTGCGACGGATTCTGCAGGGTGCTGGTAGCACCATCACCAAATTCCCAGAACCAGCTGGTGGGCGCGTTCTGGCTTTGGTCCGTGAACTGCACTGGGTTCTGGCAGGCACCCAGCACGTAGTTGGAGGCAAAAGCCGAAACCGGCGGATTGGTATTAGGCAGCACGGTTACGGTGTAGTCCTCAATCTGGCCCAGCTGCGGGGCGGCGCACGGCGCATCAGCTCCACCTACATAGTCAGACAGAACCCGCAGGCGCAATGGCACGTTTTTCAGCGCCGAACCTGGAAGCAGGAAGCTGCCCGTCGGATTGGTGCGGTTCAGGGCCGTAAACAGCAGCTCGTTGCTCGTAAATGTGCCGTCGTTGTTCAGGTCCAGCCATATTCTGGTGTCCTGCGGGTTGGTGCCCGTCGTGACGCTAACAGCATAGGTGTTTCCTTCCGTAAGCTGCACCCGGCTGCCACAGGTGAAGTCCTCGTAGCCAGCCTGGCCATTCTGGGAAGTTTTCGTGAGGGAGCCCAGCGTAAACTGCGTGATACCGTAGCCGCAGCAGAAGGCCGTGGTGGCCGGAGTGCAGGTAGCCGCTACCGGAACAGCATTGTTATAGACGATGTAGTTGGTGCGGGTCCGGACGTTGTTGCCGGCCGCGTTGGTCGCCGTGAGCGTGACGGTGTAGGTGCCGGGTGTGGTGTAGCAGTGGCGCGGGTTCTGCAAGGTGCTGGTCGTGTTGTCGCCGAAATTCCAGAGCCAGCCGGTAGGAGCGTTCTGAGTTTGGTCAGTAAACTGCACGCAGCCCGAGCAGGTCAGCGTCGCATCGGCGCTGAACTCAGTAACCGGCGGCGCTACGTTGGCCTGCACCGTTACGGCGTAATCCTCGGTCTGGGAATACTGTGGCGTAGAGCAAGGCGTCGGTAGCGGGACATTCACGTAATCGGCAGCTACACGCAGGCGAAGGGCCGTATTCAGCACGGTGCCCGTCGGCAGCGAAATAGTACCCGAGTGCGTTTTGGCCGAATTAGAGCTGAAAATCAGCTCGGTCGTGGGGTTTAGCGTACCATCGTTGTTCAGGTCCAGATACACCCGCACGTTTTCGTTGGCGTTGGCATTGGTTCGCACCGAAATAGGATAGTTCTGCCCTACTGTAAGGGTGGTGCCAATGGTGCAGGCATAGTCCCGGAAGCCTTCTTGCACGCCCAGGGTCGTGTTGTTGATGCTACCCAAGGTCACGTTCAGAATACCCATGCCAAAGGCAAAGCTGGACGACGGGGCCGACCCGGGCGTGCAGGCGCTGGTCGTCGGCGGGCACTGTGCCCAGGCCGTCTGCGTGAGAGGCAGAATCAGCAGAAGCAAGCTAGCCCAGAAAGCAGGCGCACTGCGCCGGATAAGTAGAGTTGGGATCATAGAAAAGGGTAGGAAAGTGCGCGGTGTGAGGGAAGTAAATGTAGCGACATTGCGGGGACAAAATGCAATTTATCACACCGACAATCCAATATAGATAAGGATTAATTATTGCGCCGAAAGAATCGATGATTTGGCGAAGTATACCGATGTCCTGCCCCCAAATAGGTAGTTTTGCTGGCCGCTTGCCAAGGCATGCTCCAACTAGATAAGTGAAATGAAAGATAAAGTAGTGCTAATAACCGGTGGTACATCCGGTATCGGGCGCGCCTGTGCTGTCGCCTTTGGTCAGGCCGGGGCCCGGGTCGTTGTGACGGGCCGCGACGAAGCCCGTCTGCAGGATACTGCTCGTGAATTGGCCGGACTGGGCATCAGCCACCACACAGTGCGCGCCGATGTAGGCGTTGCCACCGATTCGGAGCGGGCCGTGCAGGAAACCATTGCGGCTTTCGGCCGTCTTGATGTTCTGCTCAACAACGCCGGTATCAGCATGCGCGCCCGTTTTCAGGACGTGGACCTGAGCGTGATTGAGCGCCTGATGCAGACCAACTTTTTCGGTACCGTGTATACCACCAAGTTTGCGCTGCCGCATGTGCTGGCCAGCAAAGGTTCTGTGGTCGGCATCAGTAGCATCGCCGGCTACCGGGGCCTGCCCGGCCGCACCGGCTATTCGGCCTCCAAATTCGCCATGCACGGCTTTCTGGAAGCGTTGCGTACTGAGTTGCTGCCGCAGGGCGTACATGTGCTGCTGGCTTGCCCTGGTTTTACGGCCTCCAATATCCGGCAGGTGGCGCTGGCCGCCGATGGCTCCGCCCAGGGCGAGTCGCCGCGCGACGAACAGAAAATGATGAGCAGCGAAGAAGTAGCTCAGCACATTCTAAATGCTGTCCGGCACCGCCGCCGCGACTTGGTGCTCACCAGCCAAGGTAAGCTCACCGTCTTCCTCAACAAGTGGCTGCCTGCCATTACCGATAAGCTGGTCCTCAGTCATTTCAGGAAAGAGGAAAAGGATTTCGAGGTGTAAGCAAGAGCGGCGCAATAGGTGGCAGAAAGCAGAGTAGGCACCTGTCACTGCACCAGCAGCAGGTCCTGAACCCGGATATAGGCATCTTGGCCTTGCCACTGCACACGGTACCAAGTGTCCTGTTTGCCCTGCACCACCAGCCGGTCGCCGGCCGCAGCGGTTGTCAGCCAGGTAGCACCGGCACTGGGCCCACTCATCAGGGCCGCGTGTGGATGGGCTACCAGGGCGGCTCGCTCATTACCCAGCAGGTTAAGGTAGGCTCCGGTGAACAGCAGATACGCTCCGTAAGCTGTCCACCAGCCCCTAGAAAGCCGATTGCGACGCAACAGCAGCAAGGTGCCACCGACTACGGCCCCAATCAACAGTGCCTGCAACCCTAAGTAGTAGTAGCGCCGAAAGGTCAGCATCAGATCCTGCCGCCAAGTCTCAGGGTAGCCGGTGAGGCGGTTGTCGCGGGCAATGGTGGCCATCTTGCGCCAAGTAGAAAACCGAGGCTGCCGGGCTTGCGCCATGCTTAGGTAGTAGAGCGCCATGGGGTAGTGGCCTAGCCCTTCCTGCACATAAGCCATCCGCAGCAGCATGCGCGGCGAAGCCAGATGCTGCTGGCGTAGGATCTGGCGGTACAGCGTATAAGCGGGCACATAGGCACCGGCTACAAAGGCAGAATCGGCACGAAGTAGCTCAGGAGTAACTTTTTGGGCCGTAGCGAGTTGGGGCCTCAGTACCCAGACCAGAAAAAAAAGAGGGAGTATTTTCCGCAAAACGTTTGGAGCGTAGAACGCAGCCAGCTACTTTTGTGCCACAATCAGCGAATCAGCCGCGTTTTGATTGCAAAGTAACTGATTCTGTAGCTCAGCTGGTAGAGCAATACACTTTTAATGTATGGGTCCTGGGTTCGAATCCCAGCGGGATCACCAAAGCTGAAAAAAGCCGCCAACTCTCCCGGGAGTTGGCGGCTTTTTTTGTGATAGGTCCACTGCTTTAAAACAGCTTTCGCAGCGCCCATAGACTCCAAACAATTACCATCAGGCCCACACCCACAAACATCCAACGTACCGGGATACGGCCGGCAAGGCGGGCTGCGAAAGGGGCTGCGGCAATTCCGCCCACAATCAGGCCCAGGATAATCTGCCAGTGTGAGATGCCCAGCGTGGCAAAAAATGTGACGGCGCTGGCAAACGTGACAAAAAACTCCGTGACGCTGACCGAGCCGATAACATACTGCGGTGTGCGGCCTCCCGCAATGAGCGTGCTAGTGACCAGCGGACCCCAGCCGCCGCCCCCAAACGAATCGAGGAAGCCGCCGGCTGCCGCCAGAAATCCTAGCTTCTTGTGCTTTTTGCGCGGGCCCGGTTTGGAAAAGGCTTTGCTGATAATACGGATGCCCAGCAGCAGCAGGTAGCCGGCCAGCAGCGGTTTCACGTAGCTGGCATAGGTTTCGCCGAAGCGGGAGAGGAGGTAGGCACCGGTGATGGCACCCAGCACGCCCGGAATAAGGAGAACTTTGAAGAGTTTCTTATTGACATTGCCGAAGCGGTAATGGTGGTAGCCGGAAGCGCCGCTGGCAAACATTTCGGCCGTGTGGATGCTGGCGCTAACGGCGGCCGGGGCAATGTTCATGCTCATCAGGCTGATGGCCGTGACGACGCCGTAACCCATGCCCAGCAATCCGTCAATCAGTTGCGCGCCGAAACCGATGGCGACGAATAGATAGAATGTGTCGGCGTTGCTGGCTACTTCCCACGCCTGTTGCCAGGTGAAATAGAAGGAGAAAATGTTGAACACCAGTAATACGCCAAATGCCACCAGCGCCCAGGTAGCCCGCCGCCGCCACCTAGCTGCCGCCGGCGACTCGTAGGCCGGTCCGCCGGCTAGTTCGGCGGTTACGGCATTCAGCGACCTTACTTTGTGGGCGAAGTCGCCGCCCACTTTTTCGCGGATACTGGCCATGCGCTGCAGCACATCATGCAACTCGTTGGGCAGCGCCTCCGTCAGCATTTCGCGCAGACGCTTGGAAATGGTGGGCGACTTACCGTTGGTGCTGATGGCAATTTTCAGGTCGCCTTTCTGCACGATAGAGCCCAGGTAAAAGTCGCAGGCATCGGGCTTGTCGGCCACGTTGCAGAGCAGACGCTGGCGTGAGGCCGCCGCCTTGATTTCCAGGTTCAGCACCTTATCGTTGGTAGCTACAATAACCAGGTCGTGGCCTACTAAATCGGTGACCTGGAAGGGCTGCTGGCGAAGCTGCACCTGTGGGTGCTGGCTGGCCAGGGCTAGGAGCTGCGGCGCAAACCACGGTGCTACCACGGTAACGGCCGTGGCCGGACTGTTGCTGAGCAGCACCAGCAGCTTTTCGTGGCCGACAGCGCCGCCTCCTACCAAGAGCACGTGTAACTGTTCCAGCTTCAGGAAAATAGGAAACAGCCGGTTGGTTTCCGAGGGTGGGAGTGCCCCGGACAGGCGCGCGGCGGAGGTGTCGGCGGTGTTCATGAGGCAGATTGTGCGTTAGGAAAGGTAAAATAGGGAAAAGGCCTGAGTTGTTGCGAGGTGAGCCCGCAGAAGCTGACTGGAATACAGCGAACCGAAGCAAAAACCCTGGAATGATACATATGAAAACGCGGACCATGTGTGGTGGCCTGCACGTGGCTCCGGCGAGCGGCGCTGCCGCCGTCTTCTAATAGAGCGTATCCAGCCACGGCGGGTGCTGGTATTGGCCGCTCCTAACGAGGCCTAGTAGGGCAGTTTTCAACGAAGGCTTCATGGTTAGTTGCTTTCACAGGTAGGCTAACACACCGCTTCTGAAGTTGCGCTGCTCACCGGTATTTCGTCGAGCCTGCGTCGCCTTGCCTCAGCATCACACTAATCCCTTGGGTGGTGAAGAACAGACGCTCTGAAGGAAACGGCGAAATTGTGTATGTCTGGATTTTCCTCCCACCAGCGCCACAAGTGAGGGTGAGACTTTGGAGCCCATTCTTAGTGTTGAGCGAGCCGCGTTGACAGTTTGTCGGCCCTAATAATCAAACGGCCCGTTGCCCTATGCCCAATCTGTGCGTGGGGAAACGATGATTTTTCGGGTCTCAAGAACCGGCGCTTGTAGCGGTAGCCGGCGGCGGTTTAAATGGGCCCTGTAGGTGCCGAACGGGCGCCGCCAGCTGCTGCCAAGTAAGAGCCATTTTGGCCGGAATGTCGGTCAGCGCGAAAACTTCATGTAACCTACAGGCTCATCTGGTAGTCTTGAAAGGAATCTGAACAACTTTCCTATGACTGACTCAACCAGTGTACTGCGCCTCCGCAACCAAATAGCCCTCGTGACGGGTGGCAGTTCCGGCATTGGGGCGGGGGTAGCCAAAGCCATAGCCGCCGCGGGGGCCGTGGTGTATGTCAACTACTCACACAGCGCCGATGAAGCGGCAGCCGTGGTAAAGGAAATAACGGATTCTGGCGGCCAGGCCACAGCCGTACAGGCAGATGTGAGCAAGGAAGCCGATGTGCAGCGCATGTTTCAGCAAATTCTGAAAGAGCAGGGCACGTTACACATTCTCGTCAACAACTCCGGTATTCAACAGGACGCCAAGTTCCTGGATATGACGCTGGAGCAGTGGCAGAAGGTAATTGATGTAAACCTGACCGGTCAGTTTTTGTGTGCCCGCGAGGCGGCCCGTGAGTTTGTGCGGCGCGGCCCTCAGCCTGATATTTCGGCCGCTACCGGTAAAATCATTTGCATGAGCTCGGTGCACGAGGTAATTCCGTGGGCCGGGCACGTCAACTATGCCACCAGCAAAGGCGGCATCATGCAGCTCATGAAAAGCATGGCGCAGGAGCTGGCCCCACACCGTATCCGCGTCAACAGTATCGGGCCGGGTGCCATTGCCACGCCCATCAACGAAGAAGCCCGTGACACGCCCGAGGAAGAGAAAAACCTGCTGACTCTGATTCCCTACGGGCGTATCGGGCAGCCCGCCGACATTGGCAAAGTAGCCGTGTGGCTAGCTTCTGATGAGGCCGATTATGTGACTGGAACCACCCTGTTTGTGGATGGTGGCATGACCCTCTATCCCGGTTTCGCGGACAACGGCTGAGCCGCCAACCCGACCCGCAGGCGGTTATTAGGTGCTGGCAGAGCTGCTCGATGGCCTGTTAGTTAGCATGGCGCATTTTCCTGGCGCTGCAGGCTCTTTATCAAAGGCAACCGACACACATGAACGAAGAGCAAATCCGTCAGCAGCAGGCCCGAAAGGGTGAGGAGCCGTGGCACTGGTTCGGCCCTTACGTGTCGGACAGGCAGTGGGGCACGGTGCGCGAAGACTATAGTCCTGATGGCCAGCCCTGGACGTATACTACCCACGACATGGCCCGTAGTCTGGCTTATCGGTGGGGAGAAGAGGCTATTGGTGGCGTCTGCGACGAGCAGCAGCTGCTGTGTCTGGCCCCGGCCTTCTGGAACGGGCAAGACCCCATTCTGAAAGAGCGGCTGTTCGGTCTCAGCAACCCTGAAGGCAACCACGGCGAGGACGTAAAGGAGCTGTATTACTACCTGGACAGTACGCCCACGCACTCCTACATGCAGATGCTGTATAAGTATCCGCAGCATGCTTTCCCGTATGACTGGCTGATACAGGAAAACAACCGTCGTGGCCGCCAAAAAACCGAGTTCGAGCTGCAGGATACGTGCGTTTTCCGCGAAAACCGCTACTTCGATATCTTTATTGAGTACGCCAAAGCCGGCCCGCAGGACCTGCTCATGCAGATAACGGTACACAACCGGGGCACGCAGGAAGCGCCGCTGCATGTGCTGCCCCAACTGTGGTTTCGGAACACCTGGCGCTGGGCTCCGGGCAGCTACCAACCGAGCCTGGGAATTGCGGAAGGCGGCCATATCTGCGTCGACCATGCCAAGCTGCCGGAGCTGCAACTCTACTGCGAGCAAATGGCCGAGCAGGCAGCCGAACTGCTCTTCTGCGACAATGAAACCAATGCCGTGCGGCTATACCAGACCGCCAACGCCACCGCCTACTGCAAAGACGGCATCAATAACTATGTAGTTTCCGGCAAAGAGGACGCTATAAATCCGGCGCAGCAGGGCACGAAGGCGGCCGCGCACATTGTGCTGCAGGTGCCCGCCGGCGAAAGCCGCACCGTGCGGGTCCGCCTGGCCGCTCCTGGCCTTTCAGATCCATTCGGGAAATTCGCGGAGCTGCTGAACACGCGCAAGGCCGAGGCCGATGCCTATTACGACGACCTGCAGGCAGGTCTGGCCACCGACGATGCCCGTAATGTGCAGCGCCAGGCGCTGGGCGGCATGCTCTGGAACAAGCAGTTCTATTACTACGACGTTAGTGAGTGGCTTGCTGGTGACCCGGCCGGACCGAAGCCGCCGGAGCAGCGGCGACACGGCCGCAATAGCACGTGGCCCCACCTCAATAACGCCGACATCATCTCGATGCCGGACAAGTGGGAGTATCCATGGTACGCAGCCTGGGACTTGGCTTTCCACTGCATACCGCTGGCCATGGTCGACTCGGAATTTGCCAAGCACCAGCTTCGCCTGCTTTGCCAGGACTGGTACATGCACCCCAGCGGCCAGTTGCCCGCCTACGAGTGGAAGCTAGAGGATGCCAACCCGCCGGTGCACGCCTGGGCCACGTGGCGCGTCTATAAAATGGATAAAAAGCAGCACGGCCGCGGCGACACGGCTTTTCTGGAAGGCGTGTTTCACCGCCTGCTGCTCAACTTTACCTGGTGGGTAAACCGCAAGGACCGCCACAACCGCAACGTGTTCGAGGGTGGCTTTTTGGGGCTCGACAACATCGGCGTGTTTGACCGGAGTGCACCGCTGCCTACTGGCGGGCATATCGAGCAGGCGGATGGCACGGCCTGGATGGCCATGTTTGCCCTGAACATGATGCGCATAGCCCTGGAGCTGGCCCGTACCAATACCGTGTACCAGGACATGGCCAGTAAGTTCTTCGAGCATTTCCTGTACATAGCGCATGCCATGAGCACTATGGCCGATGAGGAAATAGATATGTGGGACGAAGAGGACGAGTTCTACTACGATGTGCTCAACCTCTCCGACAATGGCCGGGTGCCGCTGCGCATCCGGTCTATGGTAGGGCTCATTCCGCTTTTTGCCGTGGAAGTGCTTGATCTGGATACCCTGACCGAAATGCCATGGTTTGTGGCCCGGCTCAATTGGTTTCTCGACCACCGGCCCCAACTGGCTGCCTTGGTGAGCCGGTGGCAGGAGCCGGGCAAAGGGCAGCGCCACCTGCTTTCCCTGCTGCGCGGGCACCGCATGAAGCAGCTGCTGCGTCGCATGCTCGATGAAGCCGAGTTTCTGTCGGATTATGGGGTGCGGGCTCTTTCCCGCTGCCATCTCGAGCATCCGTACCAGTTTCAGCACCAGGGCGGTATTGATGCCGTAGTGAAGTATGAGCCCGGCGAGTCTTCCACGTCGTTGTTCGGGGGCAACAGCAACTGGCGCGGCCCCATCTGGATGCCGGTCAACTTCCTCATTATCGAGTCGTTGCAGCGCTTTCATCACTACTACGGCGACGATTTTAAGGTGGAATATCCTACCGGTTCCGGGCGCTATAGTACGCTGCTGGAAATCTCACAGGCCCTCACCGAGCGACTTATGAAGCTGTTTTTGCGCGATGAGCACGGCCACCGCCCCATCTTCGGCGACGACCAGCAGCTGCAGAACGACCCCCACTTCACCGACTACCTGCTCTTTCACGAGTACTTCCACGGCAACACCGGCCGCGGCCTTGGGGCTAGCCACCAAACCGGCTGGACTGGCCTAGTGGCCAAGCTTCTGCACCCGCGCCATCCAGACGAGTAGGCAAGTCGCTGGGCCTTTGGCAGCGCTTCTACTAGGTTTTCTACCGTTCTGTTCTGCCTATCCCACCCGTTTCAAGTCCACACTTTACTGGTTCACCACGCATGAGCAAGACACAAATTGGAGTTATCGGCCTAGGAAAAATGGGGGCGGGCCTGGCCCGGCAGGCGGCTGAGAAAGGCTACCCCGTAGTGGGCATGGATCTGCATCCTCGCCCCGATCTGGAAGGCAACAATCTGCATGTAGTGGGCAGCCTGCAAGAGCTGGCGCAGCAGCTGGAACGTCCCCGCAAGGTATTCCTCTACATTCCGGCCGGTGCGGCGGTAGATGGCATCATCGAGAACCTGCTGCCCGTGCTGCAGCAAGGCGACATCATCGTGGATGGTGGCAACTCCTATTGGGGCGACTCCATTAGAAGGGCGGCGCGCCTGAAGGAGAAAGGATTACATTTTATTGACTGTGGCACCAGCGGGGGCCCTGGCGGCGCCCGCACTGGCGCCTGCTACATGGTGGGCGGCGACAATGAAGCCGTAGACCAACTCAAAGACTTTTTCATTGAAACGGCCGTACCAGACGGATTTCTGCATACTGGTCCGGCTGGCACTGGCCACTACGTGAAGCTGGTGCACAACGGCATCGAGTTCGGGATGCTGCAGGCCATCGGGGAGGGGATGGGGTTGCTTACCCACTTCCGCGAAAAGCTGGATGTTAGTGCCATTCTGGGCCTCTGGAACAACGGCTCGGTAGTGCGTTCCTGGCTGGTAGAGCTGATGAAGAAGATGTACGACGAGGAAGCCGGGTTCAACGTGCCCAGCTACATCGAAGACACGGGCGAAGTGAACTGGCTGGTTGCCGATGCGCTACATATGGAGGTACCCATCCCGGTTATCACGCAGTCCGTCATGCAACTGTTCACCTCCCGCGACAAAGACCCCACCTGGGCCAAAGCCATTGCCATGATGCGCCACGGCTTCGGGGGGCACCCCTATGGCGAAGACAAAGGCATCCAGCGCGAGCGACAGTACGGCCGCGTGGGTGAGTACGAAATGCCCGAACAAACCGGCGAGCGGGCCGAGCAGGAGCCTGGCAGTAAGGGGTAGGAATCTGTATTTTTGTCGGTGCTCTGCTCCGCACGAAAGGCCAGCCAGGCGTGAGTACGTCTCATCGAAGCGGCTTTTTTACGTAGGTGTTGGCGCTACGGGCCGCTTAGAACAGCACGCAGAGCAACCTGTTCCCTAAAAAAGCCCTATACTACCTTGATTCCAATCCACCCACCCTGTTGCCGGAGCCTTTTTGCTGGCTTCGCTGTTCTTTCCGCGTGACTGATTCTACAACTCCCACTACTCCGCGCCCGGACTTGTTGCGCGTGCCCTACGACGATTACCGCGCCCTGCCGGCCATTGCCAATTCCGACCTTTCGCGTCTGCGCGACGCCCTGAATGGCCGCCCACCCCGGCCTACTACCTCGCTCGGGGCATTAGGCCTGGGCACTGCTTTCCATACGGCGCTGCTGGAGCCCGACTTGTACGAAGCCGGTCTGCCCGGCATCAACGATACGCTGGTGTGGTGGATGGTGGAAGGGGTGCAGCTGAATGCCGAGGTAAACCAACTGCTGCAAACCGGCATTCCGGAGCCCAGCTGCATCTTCACGGAGCCCGTCACGGGCACGCTCTGCAAGCTCCGCGCCGACCTCATCGTAGACCAGCCCGGCCAGCCCTATACCATCATCGACTTCAAGACCACCATGGCCCGCGACCATCAGCACTTCGTGGAGCAATGCTCGGGCTATGACTACGACCGGCAGGCCGCTTTCTACTCCGATGCTCTGCACGCCGACCGGTTTATTCTGGTGGGAGTACAGAAAGTGGAGCCATTTAAGCTGTTTGTGTTTGAGGTGCCCAAGTTTATGCTGGCTGAAGGCCGCGCCAAGTACCTGCGCCTGCTCAAGCTACTGCAGCCCGAAGCGCCAGTGCCTGCTTCCGTGGCCGGTGCCGTGCGCGACGTGCGCGAAGCCCTGAACGGGAGTGACTAAGAGTTGAAATAAATAGAAGAAACAAAAGGCTGATAGTATTATAAGAAGTAAATTGCCTTAGAAATAAAATAATCCTGAAAATTCTTAGGAGTTATTGTCGCTTGTCTTTATACTTGCATACATCTGACGAAAACAACACCCAGACAATGCGTCTTTTCAGCAATAATCTTCCTAATAATAACTCGAATAATAATCCGATTCGAGACTGGAAGGCTATGGCTCCATAGGAGAAGAGAAAAATTCGTAACTGATTTTCTTTTAAAGCCTTCCCTCATCCGGAAGGCTTTTTTTGTGCCTGACACCCCGATTATAGTTTTTCATAACCCGGTGTAGCGCTATATTTTCCAGGCACATCTAATTTCTGAAAAATTAAAAACTTCCGTCGGGAAGCCTGGAAGACGCGTGCCTTTTTTTAAATAAAATTCATCACACACTTCATAAAACAATAGCATCATGACTGCTCAGGAAATGCTCAAAACCGAAGAAGCCATCAGCTTCGTAAAAGACTCGTTTGCCAAAGAACTGGCTACGCAGTTACACCTCATTAAAGTGTCGTCGCCGATTGCCGTACTCGACGGTACTGGCATCAACGACGACCTGAACGGCATTGAGCGGCCGGTTGGCTTTCCTGTTAAATCTCTGGATGAGCGCCGGGCGGTGGTAGTACACTCGCTGGCCAAGTGGAAGCGGGTGCGCCTGCAGGAACTGGGCATTGAGGCCGGCCGTGGTCTGCTGACGGACATGCGCGCCCTCCGCCCCGACGAGGACTACTCGCCCATTCACTCCATCTATGTAGACCAGTGGGATTGGGAAAAGCACATCAGCCCAGAGCAGCGCACCACCGGCTTCCTGAAAGCTACGGTGGAGCGTATCTACGAAGCCTTGCGCACTACAGAGGCCCACGTAGCCGCTGAGTACCCGGAAATTACGCCAATTCTGCCCGGCAAAATAACCTTCCTCCACGCCGAAGATCTGCTGAAGCAGTACCCCACGCTCACGCCCAAAGAGCGGGAGCATGAGGTGGTGAAGCAATACGGAGCCGTGTTCCTGATGGGCATTGGCGGCGAACTGAGCCACGGGGAGCCACACGATGGCCGCGCCCCCGACTATGACGACTGGAGCACTGAAACAGAAGACGGCCACCGCGGCCTCAACGGCGACATTCTACTGTGGCACCCCGTGCTGGAAACCTCGTTCGAAGTCTCCTCAATGGGAATTCGGGTGGATAAGCAAGCGCTGGTACGCCAGCTGGCTTTGCGCGGCTGCGAAGACCGGCAGGAACTGTCATTCCACGCGCGGCTATTGGCCGGCGAGCTGCCGCAGAGCATTGGCGGGGGCATCGGGCAGAGCCGGGTGTGCATGTTTATGCTGCGCAAAGGGCACATTGGCGAAGTACAAGTCAGTATTTGGCCGGAAGCCGTGCGCGAAGAACTGGCGGGGGCTGGGGTAGGGCTGCTATAGAGTAGCCAATAGGTTCGCTACCTCAACTAGCGGAGCGGAGAAGCGGGCTTGGCGGCCGGAGCTTCTCCGCTTTTTTTTGAGGTAAAGGGAGAGATGTGCTTCTGTATGTAATATTTTTTTGGCTCGGGTTTGTGCAGTAAATACCTGGCTGCGAGTTGTGAGAGTTGAATTCGGGGTTTGCTTGGCTTTGTAACTGGTGTCAGAAACGTGAACCATGAGCAGCATCGGCACTATGCTTGCAAGGGACTGGAAAAGCGCTTGAACCTGGTAGCTGCTCGTGCACAAAGGAGCCACCATAGTTTTCACTTCACGCCTTCCTGTCCATGAAAACCTTCCTGCTTTCACTTGCCACTTCTGTGCTGCTGGTTTCCACCGCCGCCGCCGCCCCGCTTGCATCACGTCCTACTGATGCCCGCTGGGAAAAAAAGTCGGACCACGACAAAAAGTACAAAGGCGATAAGCGCCACGGCTACGATAAAAAAGGCAAAAAAGGCCACGATAATCATAACCACGGCTATTCAAATCATGGGTCTTCAAACTATGGCCACTCGCGCCACCGTGATGACCGGCATGACCATGACCACGACCGGCGCGACAGCCGCTACTCGCGTGGGGGCCGTGACTCCCGCAACGACCGTTACTCCCACCATGACCGCAACGACCGGGACCAGCGCGACAACCGTGACCGGAACAACAACGGCTACGGCTATGGCACTCAGAATAACCCACGCACTACGGTGCCCGCTCCAGAGCAGCCACGTTGGAAAGTATTGGGACGCAATCAGTAAGGCGTAGAATTTATAGTTCGAAAGCCCCCGCAGCAGTGTGCTGTGGGGGCTTTTTGTTGGCAGAGCAAGAGGTTCTGTGGCGTAGCGCCAAGCGCTATTTTTCGCCTATAGCATACTGAATGCCGCCAAGCAGGTGCTGTACAAAAAGCGGTTCGGAGTAGCTCTCAGCAGTATGGCCGCCTGCGGTATAAAAGGCGCGCCCTCCGTCATAGGCGTGGTACCAGGCTACGGGGTGGTTGGCACCGTTTGTGCCGCCGGAATACGTGCCTTCGTCGAGGGTGGCCAGCACCGTAACGGTGGGGTGTATGTCGCGGAAATTATACCATTCATCAGTACGCGTCCACGAGTCGGGCAGGTGACGCGTGGCTGCGTGGGCCTTGTTGCTGACACGTATAGTGGCCTGCTGAATAGCCGGATGGCTCGCGAAGTAAGCTCCCACCAGTTGGTTGTACCAGGGCCAGTCATATTCCGTGTCGGTAGCGGCATGCACTCCCACAAAGCCGTTGCCAGAACGGATATAGTGCTCGAAAGCAGTTTGCTGCTCCTGGTTCAAGACATCCTGAGTGGTGTTTAGGAAAACTACCGCACGGTATTGCCGCAGGATAGCAGGTTGAAAGTTTGCGGCTCGCTTTGTAGTGTCAACCAAAAAGTTATTGGCCGCACCAAGCTGCTGAATTGCCCGGATGCCATCCGGAATGGAGGTATGATAAAAGCCGCTGGTCTTGTAAAATACCAGAATCCGGGGCACGGGTTGTACTTCGGCTGGCTGCGTCGTTGTAGAGGAGCAGCTGGCAGCTAGCCCCAGTGCCAGCAGTACTGTATTTGATAGCAAGCGTCTCATCCGGAACAGCAGTTGATAGAAACTCTGACGTTTTTACGCCGGGCCCCGCCGTAAGTTGAGCAACCCAGTTGGCCGAAGAGAGAAACGAAGCTGGCCCCTCAGTGACAATTCGCTCAGAAAATCTGTAGTCCGGAACACCAGTTTACAGCATCTGAAAAATGAAAAATTCATCGAGCGTAAGAGAGCTATGGCCATGCGTAGCTAGAGCCAGATACATCTGCTCTTCACGGATATAGGGCCGCTGAGCACTGGAAACGCTGGCATGCGGACGGATACGTTTCTTTTTGCATCTTGAAGCACAACAGCTTGGGCAATCTAGGCGCTTTTCTCTCCTGTTTCTCATTAACCCCAACTATTATGAGCCAGCCAGCTTCTCTCCTAGATCCTATCAAAGGTGCCGACCACCGCGTAGTGGGCGGCGTGGCCATAGACATGGTGCGCACCGGCGACGCACGGGTAAAGCGCGTGGTGTATCCGGTGGGTTTCCGCTGGTCGCAGAATATGAAGCCGGTAGTAAGCACCGACTTATGCATGCACGCACATGTCGGCTTTTTGGCCCAGGGCGAGTTTCATATTCAGTATGCCGATGGTAAAATAGAGGAGTTTGTGGCGCCACAAGTAGTAGCCATTGCCCCGGGCCATGATGGCTGGGTGGTAGGCGAGCAGCCTGCTATACTGATTGAGTTTGACTTCGAAGGCGAAACCGTGCAGCGTATGGGGCTGTAGGTGCTGGTACAGCGGGCCACCTGGCAGGTCTAGTGAAGTTGTCTGGGTTATCGTAGCCCAAATAGAGCCGGGCCCGCTGGTATTACTGCCGGGTGAACCTGTATCGGCACTACCGACGACGAGGCGATGATAGTGCCAGCCGAGTCGCAGTAGCATACTTTGTATTCAATGGTACTCCCCATCGGCGGATTGCGGTCTAAGTGGGGGCTGCAGGCGTTGTGGGCTATGCACTCCCAGTTTGCGCCATGCTGCCGCCGGTAGATGTAAGCAAACCGGCCGTGCAGCCGCGGAAAATCCAGGCGGCAGCCAGCGGGTACCAAGTGCAGGTGCAAGGCTGTTGAGAGAATGGTAGACATGGCTAGGCAGATCAGACGTGAAACCACGGCGCCCCGAAAGCCGAAGCGCCGACTTAACTAGTAATGCCAAGATTTATGAGCATGAGATTCACTGGTTTTTTATGCGTAAACAACTGATTTGCAAGGTGTGATATACGAATTATGGGAGCTTGGTGTTTCCGGAAAACAATACTCAATTACTCACCGCCATAGCGGCTTTTGCCTCCGCCGCCGGCATCCATGCGCACGATGCGCGGCGTGAAAGAGCCCAGCACATCCACTAGGTCGCGCTGGTGGGCCATCACCTGATGAATGTCTTTGTAGGCCATCGGGGCCTCGTCAAGCCCGCCCCCAATCAGCTCGATACCATGGTCGCGCAGGTGGCGGCGCACGTCGCCTTCGGAAAGGTTCTGCTTGGCCTGGGTGCGCGACATTCTGCGGCCCGCCCCATGCGAAGCCGACTGAATGGAGTCCCGCTCGCCGCGCCCCCGCACAATAAAGCCGGGAGCCGTCATCGAGCCCGGAATGACTCCCAGCACTCCTTTTCCGGCCGGCGTAGCGCCCTTGCGGTGCACTATGGCTTCCCGGCCATCGGGCAGCGTTTCTTTCCAGGCAAAGTTGTGGTGATTCTCTACTTTGGCCAGCGGCTTTTCGCCCAGCGCCTGGCTTAGGCGGCGGTGGATGTCGCGGTGGCAGGCCGAGGCGTAGTCGCCGGCCAGGTTCATGGCTGCCCAGTATTCCTGGCCTTCCTGGCTGTCGAGGTCGAGCCAGGCCAGGTAGCGGGCTTCGGGCGGCAGCGGGCACTTGCTCATGGCCACTTTGGTGTAGTGCTGCGCAATGGCCGCGCCCAGCCCCCGCGAACCGGAGTGCGAAAGCAGCCCCAGATACTGGCCGGGCGCCAGGTCCAAGTCGTTGTCGTCGTCGGTGATTTCGACGACGCCCCACTCCACGAAGTGGTTGCCGGAGCCCGACGAGCCGAGCTGGTTGTAGGCCGCGTCGCGCTTGCCGCGCACCACCGCAATTTCTCTGAACTCGGGACGCTCCAGAATAGGGTCGTCAGTCGGATTCTTGAACACTTCCTTGCCGCCGAAACGAGTGTGGTTGTGCAGCAGCTTTTTCAGTTCCTGTGTATGCTGGTCCAGATAATGGGACGGCACCGGAAACACCGACAGCGCCATCCGGCAGCCAATATCCATGCCCACGCCGTAGGGAATCACGGCATTGTCAACGGCCAGCACGCCTCCGATGGGCAGGCCGTAGCCCTGGTGCGCATCGGGCATCAGGGCGCCATCCAGCGTCACGGGGAGCTGCATGGCGGTGTCCATCTGGCGGCGCGCACCGTCCTCAATAAACGCCTCGCCGTAGCGGCGGTAGTCCTTGATTTCGGAGTTGAGCGTCACGTCGCGTTTGGGGTCGGGCACGAATTCCTTCGCCAGCTCCCGCCACAGCGAGTCGCGCAGGTAGGCATACGGGTCGGCTTTAATTTTCTGGAGCAACGCCAGCGCGCTGCCTTTATCGAGGGTTTTGAGTTGGCGGTCTTCCAGAATGTTGAGTGCCAGCGTGGTGGCGCGGCCTTCGGGGAAGCCTATTTTGCGTAAGTCGTTGCCGCGCAGTTTGGAGGTGGCCATGGGAGAACAGGGGAGGGTGGAGCCTGTTGTAGCGCTGATTGGCGGCCCGGGGTTATGGACGAGCTACTCACCGGCCGCCCGCGCCGGCTGGCGCAAACCCAACCGAAACAAGCACCCTCGTTCTGCGTTGTCGAACTTGCGGCATAGCTTATCAGCCGTGGCCCATTGGCCGACCGGCGGCTGTGCCCGCATCAATCCTCTCGTTTTTTATGCCTGATATGTTGCAGTCTCTCGATAAAGCTTTGTTTCAGAACTCCTTCGTGGAGGAAATGCGCGGCGAAGCATCCATGGACCAAAGCCCACGCCAGGTGCCGGGCTACCACTATTCGCGGGTGCTGCCCACGCCCGTTGCTGATCCGCAGCTGCTGGCCTGGTCTGAGGAGCTGGCGGCTTTTCTGGGGCTGGAGCGGCCGCCGGAACGCGGCCCGGCTGTGGATGCGCTGGCCGGCAACCTCGTGACGGACACCATGAAGCCGTTTGCCGCGCGCTACGGCGGGCACCAGTTCGGTAACTGGGCCGGCCAACTCGGCGACGGCCGGGCTATGTCGCTGGGCGAGCTGACGGCTACTGATGGGACGCCGTGGGAAATTCAGCTGAAGGGAGCGGGCCCCACGCCCTACTCGCGCCGCGCCGATGGGCGCGCCGTGCTGCGTTCCTCGGTGCGCGAGTTTCTCTGCTCCGAGGCCATGCACTACCTCGGCGTGCCCACTACCCGCGCCCTAAGCCTGGTGCGCACCGGCGACATGGTGGTGCGCGACATGTTTTATGATGGCAACGCCCGTCCTGAGCCCGGGGCCGTGGTGGCGCGCGTAGCGCCCACGTTCGTGCGTTTCGGCAACTTCCAGATTCTGGCGGCCCACGGCGAAAAAGAGAATCTGCAGGCGCTGGCCGACTACGTTATTCGGCGCTATTACCCCGAACTGGGCGCGCCTTCGCCGGCCGTGTATGTGCAGTGGCTGGAGGAAGTGTGCCGCCGCACCGCCGTGATGATAGCGCACTGGCAGTCGGTGGGGTTTGTGCATGGCGTGATGAACACCGACAACATGTCCATCCTCGGCCTCACCATCGACTACGGCCCCTACGGCTGGCTGGAACCCTACGACCCCGACTGGACGCCCAACACCACCGATTTTGGCGGGCGGCGCTACGCTTTTGGGCAGCAGCCGCGCGTGGCCCTCTGGAACCTGATGATGCTAGCCCAAGCTCTGATTCCGTTGGTGGAGGACGTGCAGACGCTGCGCACCGCACTGGACCAATACGTGACTACCCTGAACGAAACCCAGCACCGCATGATGCTGCGTAAGCTCGGTCTTACCGCAGCAGCAGAAGCGGCCGAAGCAGATGGCGCGCTGCTTAGTGCCCTACCCGAAGCCCTGGCGGAAGCCGAAGCCGATATGACCCTGTTTTTCCGCCATCTGTCCCACGCGGCTCCGTCCTTGGTTACGCATCCAGCTATAGAAGAAGCCGTGCTGCAGGAACTGCTAGAAGCCACTTCTTATACCGAAGCGCCGGAGAAGCACCAGAAGCTGCGGGAGTGGCTGGGGCAGTATACGCTACGACTCCGGCAGGAAACCGCGCCGCCGGAAGAAATACGGGCCGGTATGCTTGCCGCCAACCCCAAATATGTATTGCGCAACTACCTCGCCCAGCAGGCTATTGAGGCCGCCGGAACCGGCGACCTGACGCTACTGAACCGCCTGATGCTGGTGCTCAAAAAGCCCTTCGCTGAGCAGCCCGAGCACGACGACCTAGCTGCCAAACGCCCGGACTGGGCCCGCGAAAAGCCCGGCAGCGCTACGCTTTCGTGCAGCTCGTAAACAGGCAGTAGCTACACAAGAGAAAGGCCCTGGCAATGCCGGGGCCTTTCTCTTGTAAATCAGGATGAATTACAGGTTACTGGGTGTTGTTTTTCAGCTCCAGCAGCAGCACCAGCGCATTGTTGCTCAGCGCTTCCAGCTCCACTTCTTCGGTGTGCCACAGCGCCAGCCCGTCTTTTTCGTGCAGCAGCCGGCCTTCCACCTCGAAAGCGCCGGCAATGACGAAGGTGAACAGCTGCGCCTTTGCGTCAAGCTGGTAATCGGCCTCATGGCGTCCTGCAAACCGGCCCAGGCTCAGCGAAAACAAGCGGGTGTCGGTGGCCGGAATTACCGTTGCAAGTTGGTTTTCCAGCTCCGGCAGGCTGAACGCAAAGGTTTGAGCCGCCTCCGGGGCGGCTGAGTCCCCATTCAGCCAGATATGCAGGAAGGTAATCTGCTCCTCGCTGTAAGGATTCGTGAAGCAGATGGTGCTGCCGGCGGCCACACGCAGCAGCTGAATTTCCTCTACCTGCACCTGTGTCTGCCGGCGCCCCACGCCAGCGCTGACTGTGCCGGTGATGGGCAGAATAAGTACCTGGGCATCCTGCTCCGCTGTGATTTTCAGGTGGCTGCCGCCGGCCAGCATTTCCTCGTTCAGCGCATGCAGGCGGCCAAACGGCCCTTTGTGCTCGTGGGCATACGGCCCGAAGCTGAAGGTGCTGTAGCGCCGGAACTGGCTGGTTTCGAGCAGGCCGCGCTGCTCCGCCAGGAAAATCTTGCCGGGTGTCTGCCGAATCATGCTATGCGGCCGGGTGAAGAGCGTGAATGGAAAGAAAAGGCTGGAGCTGCACCAGATGCGTTGGCACCTCCTGGCCCGCCGCCGTAAGCGCCTGCTCCGACACCAGCAAGTGCGTGCCGATGGTTTCGTGCCACACCAGCGGGTCGGAGTAGAAGTTGATGGCTACCTGGTGCCGGAATTTATCGGCGAGGTCGGAGTTGATGATTTCGAACTGAAACCGGCTGAATTTCAGAAAGTGCCGGCCCAAATTATCCGTCACGTCCGGCACCAGCCCCTGCAGCTGCGGCAGGTAGCCGCGCACCGCTGCACTCACCAGAAAATGCAGCTTTTCGGCACCGGGTGCATGCTGCAGCAGCTGCCCAAACGTGCGGTACTGCCCCTGCTGATTGAAGTATTGCGCCTGCATCCGAAATTCCGCGTACGTGTCCTCAAACACCAGCTTGTCCCACGGCTTGGTGGAAGCGGTATCAATGATTTTGCGGTAGCACAGCGTGATGATGCGGTTCATGAGGTAGAATTGCGGAATGGTGAAATGGTGGGCTGGTGGGGAGGAGGCTGGGTTCTGGCTTTTATAGGGACAAGCGAGAAGTAAAGCCTCCGCCTTTTCTATCCCGTCAACTCACCACTTTACCATGCTGTCTTTATGCCGGCACAGCCAGCGAAATCGACAGTTCGAAGCCGGCGCTGGTGCTGCCCGTGACGGTAGCCAGTTCCTGCGCTACCCCGTCGCTGAAGACGTTGTCCTGGGCGTTGGTGGTGTAGCCGTTCAGGCCTTTGGTATAGCCGTTTACAGCCGCTACAGCCGTGCCGGTGCCCTCAGGGAAGGCAATCTGCGTCACTTTCAGCGACTGGCCGCTGGCCGAATACACGTGCACATGAATGTGGGTGGCGCGGCCCGAGTACCAGCCGGGGAAGATGCTCGTGAAAGTTACCAGGCCATTAGCATCGGTGGTCTGGCGGCCGCGCAGGAAGTGCACGCTCTGGTAGTTGGTGCTCTGCATGCCGGTGCCGCCGTACTCCGAGTAGTTTCCTTCGGCGTCGCAGTGCCAGATATCGACCAGCGCGCCGGCCAGCGGAACGCAGCTGCTGTTCGTGATGGTGATTTTGGCGGCCATAGCGTAGCCCGACTTGTTGTCGCGGATGTCGCTACGCACGTAGGAGGCGGGTACTTTGGTCGGGAACGGACCTTCTGTTTCGGTAGGTGCTACGGTGCAACTGCCGGAGCCGGTGCCGCCTGTAGTATCGGGGGTAGGCGTCACGTCATCTTCTTTGCCGCAGGCAGAAAGCAGAACGGGCGTAGACATAGCGCCGACCAGCAGGCTTTTTAAAAAGTGCTTTCTTTCCATGAGAGTGAAGGGTTAGGTGTTGGAGTGAGTTGCTGTTCGAATTTGCGCCTATCCATCCGCACTACACCCCTGCAATCGACCAGCCGGCAGTTTGTGCCGATAGATGCCGTGCTTTTTTCGCCAGGCAAAGGGGCAGAATATCCTGCTATGAGCCAGCGCAGGCCGCAGCGGGAAGTTTCCGGCTGGTTGAGGGCCAAATACTTGCGCATTCTGCTTTATTTACTACCTCAACCCTTCGCGCCTCTGCCATGAACTCAACCCAGGACCTGGTGACCGACCAGCAGAGCGCCGGCCTGCTCAGCCCAGATCTGGCCCCCATTCCCACCGCCGGGCGCACCTGGACCACCGCCAACTATGCGGCTCTCTGGATCAGTATGAGCCTCTGCATCCCGACGTATATGCTGGCCAGCTCGCTGATTGAGGGCGGCATGAACTGGTGGCAGGCGCTGCTTACCATCTTCCTCGGCAACACGGTGGTGCTGGTGCCCATGCTGCTCAATGGTCACGCTGGCGCCAAATATGGCATTCCGTTTCCGGTGTTTGCGCGGGCCAGCTTTGGGGTGCGCGGGGCCAACGTGCCGGCCCTGCTGCGCGCCATCATTGCCTGCGGCTGGTTCGGCATCCAGACCTGGATTGGGGGCTACGCGCTGTATCAGATGGCAGTGCTGTGGTGGCCGGGGCTGGCTACGCTGCCGGCTGTGTTTCCGGCGGCCTGGGGCCTGGCAACGGGGCCGGCCGTTACGTTCGTGCTGTTCTGGGCGCTGAACATGTACGTGGTATATCTGGGCGTGGAAAGCATCCGGAAGCTGCTGGTATTCAAGGCGTTTTTTCTGCCCATAGCCGCCGTGGCGCTGTTGTGGTGGGCTATTTTGGCCGGCAATGGGCTGGGCCCTATTCTGGCGCAGCCGGCCAAATTTGCTTCTTCCGCTGAGTTCTGGGCGTTTTTCTTTCCGTCGCTCACAGGCATGGTGGGTTTCTGGGCTACGCTTTCCCTCAACATTCCGGACTTCACGCGCTATGCCACCAGCCAGCGGGCCCAGGTGCTGGGCCAGGCCATCGGGCTGCCGACTTCCATGACGCTGTTTTCGTTCGTGGGCGTGGTCGTGACGTCGGCGACGCTGGTTATCTACGGCCAGACCATCTGGGACCCGGTAGTGCTGGCCGGCAAGTTTGAGAGCCGGCTACTGGTGAGCGTGGCCATGCTGGCCGTGGCGCTGTCTACGCTGGCCACCAACATTGCGGCCAACATCGTGAGTCCGGCCAACGACTTCGCCAACCTCAACCCGGCGCGTATCAGCTTCAAAACCGGCGGCTACATCACCGGCATCATTGGCCTGCTCATTTTCCCTTGGAAGCTGATTGCCGACCCTTCCGGCTACATTTTCACGTGGCTGGTGGGCTATTCGGCGCTGCTGGGCCCCATCGGCGGCATCATGATAGCCGACTACTACTTGCTGCGCCATCAGCAACTCGACGTACCCGATTTATACCGCCACCAGGGCCGCTACACCTACCACAACGGCGTCAACTACCAGGCCATGCTGGCACTGGGGCTGGGCATTTTGCCCAATATTCCCGGCTTCCTGCAGGCGGTAGGAGCGTTGCCGGCCGGCTCGGTGTGGCCGTGGCTGGCCGGCATCTACAGCTATGCCTGGTTTGTGGGGTTCCTGTTGTCGGGTGGGCTGTACGTGTTGCTGATGCGGGCCCAGCACCGAAGCGCGCCGGCTTCGTCACGGGCTTCGGTGAAGGCAGTCTGAGCGGGAAATCTTCAGTATCAACTTAGCTGATGCTGTTTCGGGCGGTCCTGCCGACCTTTGGGGCATGCATACCCTTGAAGAGCTGCGGGCCGGCAAGTTGACCGGCACCACGCGCCTCGACCTTTCCGCCGGCCTGACTGAGTTTCCCGCCGAAATATTCGACCTGGCCGATTCGCTGGAAATCCTCAACCTCTCGGGCAATGCCCTGGCTGCGCTGCCCACTGACTTCGGGCGGCTCCGCAAGCTGCGCATCCTGTTTTGTTCCGATAACCGGTTTACGGAAGTGCCTGCGGTGTTGGGCCAATGCCCGGAGTTGAGCATGGTGGGTTTCAAGGCCAACCAGATTCGGACGCTGCCGGCCGCCGCATTGCCGCCGGCTCTGCGCTGGCTCATCCTCACCGACAACCAAATGGAAGCTCTGCCGCCCGAAATCGGGGAGTGCCGGCACCTGCAGAAGCTGATGTTGGCCGGTAACCGCCTCACGCATCTGCCCGAAACTATGATGGGCTGCACACAGCTGGAGCTGCTGCGCATTGCCGCCAACCGCCTCCCGGAGCTGCCCGCGTGGCTACTGCAGCTGCCGCGCCTGTCGTGGCTGGCGTATGCCGGCAACCCGTTTTCGGAGCAGGCAGAAGCCGCGGCGCTGGAACGGCACCCGATAGCCACTATCGACTGGGCACAGCTGGAGTTGCGGCAGCAGCTTGGCGAAGGGGCCTCGGGCATCATTTCGAAGGCGCGCTGGCACAATGAGAATGGCCGACCCGAACAAGAAGTAGCTGTGAAGCTGTTCAAGGGCGCCGTAACCAGTGACGGACTGCCGCACAGCGAAATGGTGGCCTGCATCAGCGCCGGCCGCCACCCCAACCTGATTACGGTGGAGGGCAAGATTGCGCACCATCCGGCCGGAGCCGAGGGACTGGTACTAGAGCTAATTGACCCGATTTTCGGCAACCTGGCCGGGCCACCCAGCTTCGCCACCTGCACCCGCGACGTCTATACTGCCGGCACCACGTTCAGCCTGCAGGCGGCTGTGCGCATGGCCCACGGCATAGCCTCAGCTGCCGCGCACTTGCACAAGCAGGGAATCCTGCACGGCGACCTGTACGCCCACAACATCCTCAACACGTCCGACGGCGCCTGCCTGCTCGGCGACTTCGGGGCCGCCTGCTTCTTCAATCCGGAGGAGAAGGAAACTGCGCTGGCGCTGCAGCAGCTAGAAATCCGCGCGTTTGGCTGCTTGCTGGAAGAACTGCTGGCGCACTGCAACGTGCCTGCCGGAGCGGAAGCTGCGCTGAGCGGCATGCAGGAACTGCAGCGCCAGTGCGTGCAGCCGGACACGGCGGCACGGCCCCTGTTTGCAGAAGTGGAGCGCAGGCTTGCCGCCATCCATCAGGGAATGTAGAGACGCGTATTCGCGTCGTGTCGTTAGCTCCGCTGACTTTCGGTTGTTGAGGTTGTTTGTGTAAACGGCGCTGTGTCAGTCGTTCAACGGCAAGAGGCGAGTACACGCCTCCATAGCAGCTACGACAGCGCCTGCGGGGGCGGGGAGGAGCCGGCGGGGCGCGAACGGTCTTCGGGCAGCGGCACAAATTCGGCGTTGTCGTTGGGCGGGAGGGCGATGCGGCCCGCCTGCCAATCGGCCTTGGCCTGCTCGATACGCTCCCGCCGCGACGACACGAAGTTCCACCAGATAAACCGTTCCCCCAGCGGCTCACCGCCCAGCAGCATCAGCGTGGAAGGCTCGTGCGCTACGATTATGGGATCCTGGCCGGCCGTGAATACCAGCAGCTGGCCTGCCGGATACACGCGCCCGGCCACTTCCACGCTGCCCTTGGCCACGTAGGCGCCGCGCTCCGGATAGCCCTTCGGCAGGCCAAACCGGGCGCCGGCCTGCAACACCACGTGCAGGTAGAACAGGGGCGAATGGGTTTTTACGTCGTTGCGCAGCCCGAAAGCGTCGCCGGCAATCAGACGCATCCACACGCCCGCGTCGGTGAAGATGGGCAGCTGCTCGGGTTGGTAGTTGGCGAAGCTGGGCGCGCTTTCCTCGGCGGCTTCGGGCAGGGCCACCCAGGTTTGCAGCATCTCCAGCTGCCCGCCCACCAGCGCATTTGGGTCCTCGAACCGCTCGGAATGCGCAATGCCGCTGCCGGCCGTCATCCAGTTCACCTCACCCGGCCTGATAATCTGCTCCACGCCCAGACTGTCGCGGTGCGTGACCTGGCCGCCGAACAGGTAGCTGACCGTGCTGAGGCCAATGTGCGGGTGGGGCAGCACGTCCATGCTGGCGGCCTGCGCGGGCGCCACGTGCACCGGGCCGGCGTGGTCCATGAAGATGAACGGCCCCAGCATGCGGCGCAGCCGGTAGGGCAGAATCCGGCGCACTTCGAAGCCGGGACTAAGCGCGGCCTGGCGCGCTTCAATGACCATGTCGAGCATAAGCAGAGAGGAAAACGGGAGCTGTGGTGCCGGGCGTAAGGTAGCAACTGCTGCGGGCAGAAGCGCCACCGTTGCCCGCCCGGCCCGGCGGGAAGCCGAAGTTTTTGAGGGTCTGGAATAGTTGCCGTGCCGCCGGCTGCGTATGCTGGTGCTAGTTTGCCGTTCCGAAATCTGCTCTTTCCCCACATGCCAACTCGTCCTTCCCAGCCTTCCTCCTCTGATTTTACCGGTTTCGTGCGGGTGCGCGGCGCCCGGGAGCACAACCTCAAAAACGTCGATGTAGAAATTCCGCGCGATGCGCTGGTGGTGTTTACCGGCGTGTCGGGCTCCGGCAAGTCGTCGTTGGCATTCGGTACTTTATATGCCGAGGCCCAGCGCCGCTACCTGGAGTCGGTGTCGCCGTATGCGCGGCGGCTGTTTCACCAGATGGCCGTGCCCGAAGTGGACAGTATAGAAGGCTTGCCGCCGGCCGTAGCGTTGCAGCAGCAGCGCGGCACGCCCACCACCCGCTCGTCGGTGGGCTCGGTTACCACGCTGTCGAACCTGCTGCGCATGCTCTACTCGCGGGCCGGCGACTACCCGGCAGGCCAGCCCATTGTGTACGCCGAAGGTTTTTCGCCGAACACCCCCGAAGGTGCCTGTCCCACCTGCCACGGCCTGGGCCGCACCTACGAAGTGACCGAGCAGAGCATGGTGCCCGACCCCACGCTTACCATCCGGGAGCGGGCCATTGCGGCGTGGCCCCAGGCCTGGGGTGGCCAGAACCAGCGCGACATCCTCGTGACCATGGGCTTCGATGTGGACCGGCCCTGGCAGGAGCTACCCCAGAAAGACCGGGACTGGATTCTGTTCACGGAGGAGCAGCCCGTGGTGCCGGTGTACCCCGGCTACTCGCCCCAGGAAACCCAGCGCGCCCTCAAGCGCAAGGAGCCGCCGAATTACATGGGCACGTTCACGGGCGTGAAGCGGCACGTGCTGCACACCTTCGCCACCACGCAAAGCCCGCTCATGAAAAAGCGTGCCTTGCAGTACATGATTAGCACTGAGTGCCCCACTTGCCACGGCAAGCGCCTGCGCCCTGAGTCGTTGGCCGTCACGTTTGCGGGCCTCGACATTGCCGATATGGCGCGGCTGCCGCTCAAGCGGGTAGCTGAGCTGTTGCGCCCCTTCGCCGACGGTACCGCCAAAGGCCTCCAACAGCACGACGCCGAGCACCCGGAGCAGGCCGAAGTAGCCCGCCGCATTGCCGCCGACCTGGTGGCGCGGCTGGCCGTGCTGCTGGACCTGGGGCTGGGATATCTGGCCCTGGAACGCAGCACGCCCACCTTATCGCCGGGCGAGCTGCAGCGGCTGCGGCTGGCCACGCAGCTGTATTCCAATCTGTTTGGGGTGGTGTACGTGCTGGATGAACCGTCTGCCGGCCTGCATCCTTCCGACACTGAAGCCCTGCTGCAGGCGCTGGCGAGCCTCAAGAAAGCCGGCAACTCGCTGTTCGTAGTCGAGCACAACCTGGACGTGGTGCGGCAGGCCGACTGGCTGGTAGACGTGGGCCCGGCCGCCGGCGAGCAGGGCGGCGAAATCCTCTACAGCGGTGCCCCGGCCGGCTTGGCGAAAGTGGAAGCCTCCCAGACGCGGCGCTACCTGTTCAACGATACCAGCAAGCCTACTTCCCGCACGCCGCGCACGCCCACGGGCTGGCTGAAGCTGGCCGGCGTCACGCGCAACAACCTTGAAAACCTGGAAGTAGCGTTTCCGCTGGGCGTGCTCACCACCGTCACGGGCGTGTCGGGGTCCGGCAAGTCCAGCCTTGTGAGCCAGGTGCTGGTAGAGCTGGTAGCCGAGCATCTGGGCCAGGCCGTGGAAGCCGAAGAGGAGCCGGACGCTGACCCCTTGACGCAGGCCGCCCCAACTGAAACCGGTGGCCGAATTGTGGCCGGCATGGAAAATATCAAGCGGCTGGTGCGCGTGGACCAGAAGCCGATTGGGCGGACGCCGCGCTCCAACATGGCCACCTACACCGGCCTGTTCGACCACGTGCGCAAGCTGTTTGCCGCCACGCCCGCCGCCCGCCAGCGCCGCTACGATGCCGGCCGGTTTTCCTTCAACGTGGCCAAGGGCCGCTGCGAAAATTGCCAGGGCGAAGGGTTCGTGATGGTGGAGCTACTGTTTCTGCCCAGCGTGTATGCGCCCTGCCCGGTCTGCCACGGCACCCGCTACAACGCCAAAACCCTGGAAGTCACTTATCAGGACAAGAACATTGCCGAGGTGCTGGGCCTGACCGTGGACGCGGCCTGGGAGTTCTTTGCCGAAGAGCCGGCCGTGCACCGGGCCCTGACGGTGCTGCGCGAAGTGGGCCTGGGCTACCTGCGCCTCGGCCAGCCCGCCACCGAGCTGAGCGGCGGCGAAGCCCAGCGCATCAAGCTGGCTACCGAGCTGCAGCGCATCGGCCGCGGCAACTCGCTCTACGTCCTCGACGAGCCCACCACCGGCCTGCATCCGTCCGATGTCGAAAAATTGATGACGCAGCTCGAAGGGCTGGTGGAAGCCGGCAACACAGTTATCGTGGTGGAACACGACATGCGCGTGGTAGCCGGCTCCGACTGGGTGCTGGATATGGGCCCCGGCGCCGGCGACGAAGGCGGCCGCATGGTGGCGCAGGGGCCGCCCGCCGAAGTAGCGAAAGTCAAGGCCAGCAAAACTGCCCCGTATCTGGCGCGTTTTCGGCGGTAGATACAAGGCTTGCCTTACTTATCTTGTGCTTATGGAAAAAAGCTCCGATGCCGTGTTCATGGCTAGGTGCCAGCAACTGGCAGAGCACGCAGCCGCGCAGGGAGAAAGCCCGGTGGGCGCGCTGCTGGTCTGCGGCGGCAAAATAATAGCGGCTGAGTCGGAGGCTACGCGTCGGCTGGCTGCCATTACGGCGCACGCTGAGCTACTAACGTTGCAGGCCGCGCGCCAGAAACTGGGCCGCATCGACCTGTCGGACTGCACGCTGTATTCTACACACGAACCATGCGTGATGTGCGCCTACGCTATTCGCTACCATCGTGTCCGGCGGGTGGTGTTTATGCAGCCGAGTTCCTACCTGGGGGGCACTTCCGCCGTGGGGTCGCTACTGACTACTCCGCACGTACCGCCGACCTGGGCGGCACCGCCGGAAATAGAGCAGTGGCAGCCGCAGTAACAAAACCCAATGCACACGTGTAGCGCGAAACTGGCCGCATTGTACGTCCTTTGCGGCACTCATTTTTGATTCTGGTGCCTATGCCGGCTGATGCCCTTTCGCTGAGAACTGTAGATGTAACGCGCTACGTGACGCCCCTGCGTGAGGGTGGTTCGTTGCCTGCGCTGGTAGAGGCCAACGACGACTTTCTGTACGTGGTGAAGTTTCGGGGCGCCGGGCAGGGCCCCAAGGCTCTGATTGCCGAGTTGATTGTCGGCGAGCTGGCCCGGGTGTTGGGGTTGCGCGTGCCCGAGCTAGTGTTTATTGAGCTGGACGAAGCCTTCGGCCGCACCGAGCCCGATGAGGAAATCCAGGATTTGCTGCGCGCCAGCACTGGCCTCAACCTGGCCCTGCACTACCTGGCCCGCGCCAGCACCTTCGACCCGCTCGTGACCACCGTGGACGCGCGCCTGGCTTCGCAGGTCGTGTGGCTCGATGCTCTTACCCTCAATGTAGACCGCACCGCCCGCAACACCAACATGCTGCTCTGGCACAAGGAACTGTGGCTGATTGACCACGGCGCCGCCCTCTATGTGCACCACACCGCACCCAACTGGGCCGAGCAGCAACGCCGACTTTTTCCGCAGATAAAAGACCACGTGCTGCTGCCCCAGGCCTCCGAGCTGACCGCCGTGGATGCTGATAGCCGCGCCCTGCTCACGCCGGAGGTTATCCGCGCCATTGTGGCACTGGTGCCCGATGCGTGGCTGCTGGAGCCGGACTTGTCGGTGGAGGCGCAGCGTGAGGCCTACGTGCGGTTCCTGGAAAGCCGGCTTGCTGCGTCAGAAACCTTTGTTCAGGAAGCCAATGCTGCCCGCCATGCACGTGTTTGAGTATGCCGTGGTGCGGGTGGTGCCGCGTGTGGAGCGGGAAGAATTCTGCAACGTGGGCGTAGTGCTTTACTGCCGCGACCAAGGCTTTCTGCAGTGCCGCTTCGGGCTAGATGAAGCTCGTCTGCGCGCCCTAGGTGGCCCCGACCTAGACCTAGAGGAGCTGCAAGCCCGCTTGCAAGCCTTCGAAAGAATTTGCCAGGGCCGACGGCAGGGCGGCCCCATCGGACAGATGGGCATAGCCGAGCGGTTTCGCTGGCTCACGGCTACCCGCAGTACCGTCGTGCAGACCTCCGCCGTGCACCCTGGCCTGTGCACCGATGCCGCCGAAACGCTGGCGCGCTTGTTCAGCCAACTCGTAGAGTAGATGTTGATCCGGTAGTGTAAAAACGAACAGGGCTCCGGTACTACCGGAGCCCTGTTCGTTGAGCGGCGCTTGTGCGGCGTCCACTGCCTATTGCTTCATGACGCGCTGCGTTTTGTCGAGGCCGCGGCCCTTGATGCGCAACACATAAATGCCGGGCGCCAGATGCGAAGTGTAGCGGTTGAGCTGGCTTTGCAGCAGCGGGCCAGAGCCCTGCAGGCGCAGAATAGGAGCCCCCTGCGGCAGGTTCACTTCCAGCGAAACCGGACCAACATTGGCCGGCAGCTCGGGCAAGCTGAATGCCCGTGCGCCACCCTCCGGATTGGGGTACATATACAGCCGCGCCGAAGCGGCGTTGGAAGGTGCCAGCCCCGAGAAGTTGATGCCGATAAGTACCGGGTCATGGTCGGAGGAGCGGAAAGGGCTAGCTACGTCGGTGGCAGCGCCAGCCGCGTCGTACTGCAGAAACGGAGGCTCTCCGGAATTGATGTTCCACTTGTGCACGTCGATGATACCCACCATGTTGGGCGTCACGATGCAATGGTCGAGAGAGCCGGTAAGGCCTTTGAACACGTACGAGGCGCTGGTTGGCGGCGTAACAGTCACTAGGCCGGCAGCCCGCAGAATATCGATGGGGTCTTCCTCATAGTTGGCGTTGTAGTCGCCGATGCACACCACGTGGCGGGCTCCGGCAGGCTTCACCTTCTGGTTGATGAACTGCACCAGTTCCCGAGCCTGCTCGCGGCGGCGCTGGTTGGAGCCGCCCTGGCCGTCGTTTAGGTCAGCATTGGGGCCGCTGCCGCTTCCCTTCGATTTGAAGTGGTTAACCACCAGCGCCAGCGTGTCGGGGCGGGCCGAGCGGCGGGTGATAAAGAGCTGCCCCAGCGGGGGGCGTTCAAACACGCCCGGCGTCATATCAAGCAGCGCTGGGCCCAGCGGCGTTACAGCAGCTGGCTTATATAGAATAGCGCACCGAATCACATCGGTATTGTTAGGCTGCTTAGCAGAACCACCGTCATTTATTATGGCATACGTGCCAGCGCCCAGCAGCTGGTTGAGGCCGTTGGCCAAGTCCTGAAGCGCAGAGTTGTCGCCGTTGCCGTCGTTTTCCATTTCGCTGAGCCCAATGATATCGGGGTTCATGCGCGCCAGCCCGGCCATGATTTTACTGCGCTGGCGGGCAAAATCCTCTGCCGTTTTGGCTCCGCGCGGAGTAGGGTAGCCGCCTCCAGCCCCGTCGCCGTTGAAGTAGTTGAGCACATTAAAACTGGCAATTTTCAGGTCGAGGCGGCCGAAGGTGGGCACAGGTGGGCGCTTCACATCAAAGGAAGGAGCGTCCGAACCGGGCAAAGGCTGAATGCGCCATTTGTTGTAGGCGTAGCCCATGATGCCGCGCAGCTTCGGGATAGTGCTGCCTACACGAACGGTGCGCAGTTGTGGGTCGAGGAACGGAACGGGAGAGGGGTCGGAGGCGGCGCTGCCATCATCAAGCACCACGGACCGTTCTAGGTTAGCCGTCTGGTAGGCATTGATGGCGGCTAAATTGCTGGTGCCGGTGCTGCTGGTGCCAGTGGCCGGGTTGTCGTTCGGGTCGATGAACTGGGTGGGTTGGTAAAGCGTGCCGCCAGTGGTCAGAATCAACTCACCGCGGCGCTTGAGGCTGTATACATCGGCTACCGTGAGTGACACCGGAAACTGCACGCGCATGCCTTCAAAGTGCTCCAGATCAGCAGACGAATACTGGCCGGCCGGCAGCACAGAAAAGTCAGGTAGCTGATTTTTAGGCCACAATACCTCCACTTTGGGGTCTGTCAGGACTGCCTGCGTAAAGGAAGGGCCGGCGGCACTTTCCAGCACTGTACCTGTGATGCGCACATTGTCGCCGATGTTCACTTTGGCGTCGGGCTGCACCACGTAAAGCGCGTCGGAAGTGGCGGGGTTGCCATCGGAGGCCGAGGCTACCTCCTGCACGTAGAAGCCGGCCGGGCTAAGCCCAGGATATACGCCCGTCACTACTGCTTCGATGGTGTAGGTGCCAGGCGTAGCCGTGGCTCCACTGCCCTGAATAGCGCCGATATGGGTGAATGGTACCGCCGGAGCATCGGGGGCTGCCTGGGCGCTGGCAGGTGTGGTGTGGGGTAGAATGCTGAGCGTTAGAAGGGAGGTGCAGAGGGCGGCGGATTTTGAAGCCATGGATGGCGCGGGCAAGAGAGCAAAATGAGGAATAATGAATTATAAAAGTACCATGATCAGGCGTAATAATTACATGCCTTGAAAAGGGATTTTATCCGAACAAGGGGAAAAGCAGGATGAATGGGCCATGATACCCGGCAGGACTAGCGCTACTGGCCGCGCCGTGGCTGGCTTCGGCGCCGCTCAAAAGGAAATAACAGGGCATGCTGCTGGAAGTAAAAAGGAGAATGCCAGTTAATAATCGGTACTTGCAGCTGCGTACCGGACGCCCACCCCTGCCGCCAGCCCCGTGCGGCTCCGGTATCGTGGGTGGTGCCGGCCCGCGAATGAACTTAACCGTTCGGGCAATCCTTGACTGAAGTACCGATAGTAGTGGTAGCGCACTGATGACGGTTGCAGATGAGCCTTTCTGCGCCTAGTAGCTTACCGCATGGCGCTCTGCTTTGCGCCCTTCCCCGGTTCTTCCCATGTCTTCCTTCTACCAGCCATCTGCCGAGCTGCTGCACGCCTTTGGGTTTGTGCGGTTTGCTTCGCCGCCCGGCCAGGTCCGCTATAGCCGCCCCAGTGACTGTGGCCAGGAAACCATTGTGCTCTACGACGATGACGAGCTGACGCTGCTCGAAAATGTGAACAGCCAATTGCTCTACAGCTTTCAGGGCCGGCTGGCTTCGGAAGCCGAATTCCGAGTGTTGCTCCGGCAGGTAAACTGGCCTGCCGAAGTGCTGCGTTCCTCCTGATATTTTCTTCCCACTACCATGACAGATTCTTACCTGCGAAGCCTCGGCTTTGCCCCCACGGAACAGACCCAAAGTGCTATCCGGCCTGCCTTTAGTGCCGCGTGGCGCTACCAGCACGAACACATGGCCCAAGACGGAGCCTTGCTGTTTATCGAGCATCCGCTGGGCATTGATAGCTGCCGCCTGAGTGCTATGGAGGCGCCGCTGGCTGCCACTGATGTATTTGCGGCAGTGCCCCTACAGGACCAGCCGGCTCTGGAGCAAGCAGTAGCTTCCTACTTCACGGCGCATGGTGGCGTGGGCGAGGTTGTTCCGGCTTTTGTGCCGCATACCTACCTGCCTTACCGTCGGCAGCGTTAGGCGTCGGCCAGCGCATTTCACTCTTTTCTATTGTAGTTATGGACAAAGACTTACAACTCAGCCTCGCCAACAACGCAAAGGAATGGCTGGCTCTTTCGCTCTCCATTTCCTCGGCGGAGAAAATTTCTTTTGATAAGATCCACGACGGTTTTTTCTCTACCTACGGGGCTCACTTTATGGCGCATGTATACCGCGACACGTTTGAGCGGGTGCTGCAGAACACGCCGGAAGCTGAGCGCAACAAGCTCATTGTATCGTTTCGGGAATCGATGGACAAAGCTATTGACGACCACTACGCTACTAGCCAGGAATAACGGCTAAGGCGCAGAACCTTTCTATAAAACACAGCAAGGGGCCGTATCTGCCAGATACGGCCCCTTGCTGTGTTCTGAGCAGCGGAGCATGCTTCTACTCCCAGTCGTGTAGGAGGCGGCGCAGCAGTATAATCTGGCCGGTGTGGTACGCCGCATGGTCGGCAATCAGGTGTGCTTCGCGCAGGAGGGTCTGGCCAGTGCCGTGCGCAAGCGGAGCCAGTAAATCCTGCGTTTCGTCGTTGAGGAGCGCCAGAAAACGGGTGCGGTCTTGCCGGATGTGGGCAAGTGTTGCCTGCCACCGGGCGCTGCTAGCCGATTCGTGCGGAGCGGGCCAGTAGCCCTCAGGCCATTTCGGCGACTCGTGGTGTGCGTGCAGGCAGAACTCCACGATGTCCCACTGGGCAATGCGGACGTGCTCGGCCACTTGCCAGATAGTGTACGGCAGCCCTGGCACTTGCTTGTTGAGCAGTTCCGCCGGAACGTCGGTGCAGGCGTCCTCGAAGGGAACGTGGGCGTTGCCTTTGGTGAGCAGCTCCTGCAACTCATACACGAGGCGTTGGCGAGTGGTTGGATCCATAGCGAGGCTATACGGGAACAGGGCCGACATGGGGACGTTGCTTGCCGTTTGCTGGGGTAGCGCCGGCCGGTTTGGAAAATACAGCGGAAACTTCGTGCTACCGGGCACGGCCAGACTTGCTACCTTAGCAAAGTAGTAGTGCTCCCGGCTCGGCAGAGGGCCGGCCCCTGCGGGCTACTGCCAGATTAGATGGCTATGCATGTATTAGAGCGAAATAATGTAACGGTTACCGGGTTGGGAGGTCAGGCAATAGTGTTTGTACACGGCTTTGGCTGCAACCAGCGCATGTGGCGGCTGGTAGCACCGGCCTTTGAAGCGGATTACCGGGTGGTGCTGCTGGATTTGGTAGGCGCCGGCAACTCAGACCTGACCGCCTACGACCCCACCCGCTACAGCACGCTCCAGGCGCATGCCGAGGATATTCTGGAGGTGATGCAAACGCTGGAGTTGCACGAAGCCGTGTTCGTGGGCCACTCCGTGAGTGCCATGATAGGAGTGCTGGCGGCCGTGCAGGAGCCGGCGCGGTTTTCCCGGCTGGTGCTGGTGGCGCCGTCGCCGCGCTTTATCAACGATAAAAACTATACCGGCGGCTTCGAGCCAGCCGATATTGAAGAGCTGCTCGATGCCATGGACAGCAACTACCTGGGCTGGTCGGGAGCTATTACGCCGGTGATAATGGGCAATCCGGACCGGCCGGAGTTAACGCAGGAGCTCAGCAGTAGCTTTTGCAGCACCGACCCTACCATTGCGCGGCATTTCGCCCGGGTGACATTTCTGGCAGATAACCGCGCCGACTTGCCCCAGCTGCATACGCCGGCCCTCATCCTGCAATGCGCCCAGGATATGCTGGCCCCGCTGGCGGTTGGGCGTTACCTGCATCAGCAGCTCCCCGACAGCCAATTAGTGGTGCTGGACACATCGGGTCATTGCCCTCATCTGAGCGCGCCCGAAGCTACCATTGCGGCAATCAGACAGTTTCTGGAAGTCGCGCGTATGCCAGTAGTATGAGCGACGACAACCACGAGCTGCTGCCAGGCCTTGATTTGCGCCTGACCGAAAGCAACCTCGACGACCTCTACGACCTGGCACCCTGTGGGTATTGTTCCTGCCTGCCCGATGGTACGCTGGTCCGGCTCAACCAAACCTTGCTGAGCTGGCTGGGCTACCGCCGCGAAGAGTTGGTAGCCCAGCGGTGCCTGCAGGAGCTGTTTACGATAGGCGGGCGGCTGCACTACGAAACGCATGGCGCCCCACTGCTGCTACTCCAGAATCAGGTGCGGGAACTCAGCTATTTGCTGCGCCGCAAGGACGGCAGCACGCTGCCGGTATTGATGAACGCCGTGCTGGTGCGTACCGCCGAGGGCCAGCCGCTGGTTATCCATGCCACCCTGTTTGATATTACGGAACGCCGCAAATATGAGCAAGAGTTGCTGCGCACCAAGACGTTGGCGGAAGAGCAGCGCGAGCAACTGGCTCGCGCCAATGAGCAGCTGGTCAGCAAAAACGAACAGCTTACGCGCATCAATGCCGATCTGGACAGCTTCGTGTACACGGCCTCTCACGACCTGAAACAGCCCATCGACAACATGGCGGGCCTGTTTGAGGAATTGAAGGGCGCCGCGACCTTCCACGACCCCGAAGCTGCCCACATGATGACCATGTTTGAGGAGGCGCTACGGCAGATTCTGAGCACCATTCAGGGCCTGACGGCTGTGGTGCAGCAGCAGCGCCAACTTGAGCAGATGCCGGCCGAGGAAGTAGCGCTGCAGCCGTTTACGGAAGAAATAATTCGGAGCCTGCAGCCGATGCACGCCCCGCATGCCACCCCGTTTGTCCTCGATTTCAGGGCGCAGCCTACGCTTCGGATGGCTCGCTCCAGCCTGCACAGCATGCTCTACAACATGCTCAGCAACGCCCTGAAATATGCTATGCCCGGCCGGCCGCCACAGATCCGGATCAGCACGGAGCTGGCGGACGGCATGACGGTGCTGGTGGTGCAGGATAATGGCCGGGGCATCGATCTGACGCGCCATAGCAAGGAGCTGTTTCAGCTGTTCCGCCGCTTTCATCCGGACGTGGATGGCTCAGGCATGGGGCTTTACCTCGTCAACCGGCTCGTGCACCAAGTGGGGGGGCATGTGGAAGTAGAAAGCACCGTGGACCAGGGTACCACGTTCCGCATCTACCTGCCCCGGTAGCAGACAGCTAAACTTCCGAGCCGGCAGTCGGCCAGACGTAAGCACCGGAGCCAGAAGGATAAACGAAGCGGAAAATGCTGCCGACTGAGACTTCCAGAACCCGGGTAGCGTAGGCCGGAAACCTGTAAAACCTTGCTCGAAGACTTCGGCCTATAGCACAGAAAAGCCCCCACAACTACGGCTGTGGGGGCTTTTCTGTGTTGCTGCCTGCGGTACTGAGTGAGGGCAGATTACGGCAGGCAAGCTGCTATTCTACCACTAGCCGCTTGATAAGCACTCCTTCACTGGTAGTAAGATGCAGGGAATATACCCCGCTCGGTAGCTCGGCTACTTCGAATGCAACCTTGGTAGCCGTAGAAGTGGCTGGCAATGTGCGCTGCAGAAGTAGCTGGCCCACGCTATTGTGAAGCGTTACAGCCACCGGTTTGCGGGTGAGAGAAACCGGCACTTCCAGCCAGAACAGACGCTGTGCCGGATTGGGGTACACGCTTACTATATCGGCCAAGGCTGCGTGGCGGGAAGCCAGCGGCCCGGTGCTGAAGACCACGCTAGCCGTAGCCGGCGACGTAGCTCCCGCTGCACAATTGCTGGTAATAGTCAGCGAGTAAGTGGTGCTGGCGCTGAGGCCCGTAAGCGTTACGGGAGAAGCCGTGGGGGCCGGCGTAACCGTCGTGGCCGTGCCGCCTTGGGGCGTGTAGGTCACGGTGTAGCTCGTCGCCGTGGGGCTTGGCGTGAATGTGACCGTAGCTGTAGTGGCCGTGATGCCCGAAACAGCAGTGTTTGTAGGAGCTACGCACGCTACCGGCGTGGTAAACGTGACACATACGCCCGGCTGGGAAGCCCCGCTGCTGCAATTGGCCGCTACACACACCGAATACGTGGTGTTGGGTGCGAGGCCGGTAAGAGCCACCGGTGAGCTGGTAGGCGTTGGCGTTACTACCACTGGCAGGCCGCTTCCGGTCTGGTAAGACACCACATAGCTGGTGTTGCCGGCGCCGGGCGTGAAGCTTACCGTAGCCGATGAAGTAGTGATGTTGCTAACCAACACAGCCGTAACAGGCGGACAAGGTGCTGCCAGCGTAGTGAACGTGAGGGTTCCTACCGACGAAGTAGGATTGTTTGCGCCGCTACAGTTGTTGGTCACCGTCACGGTGTAGTTGGTAGCAGGCAGCAAACCTGTAAGAGCCACCGGCGAGCTGGTAGGAGCCGGGCTGATGGTAGTAGCCGTGCCGCCCTGCGGCGTATACGTCACCGTGTAGTTGTTGCTGATGCCGGCTGCCGGCGTGAAGGTCACGTTAGCCGACGTGCTGGTAACGGACGTAGCGGCCAGATTAGTAGGTGGGTTGCAGGGCGGGGCTGGCTGCGTGGTGAAGGTCGTAATGGCGGCAGGCGACTGGAACGGGCCACAGTTGGTGACTACACTCACAACATACGTGGCACCTGGTGTGAGGCCTGTGAGGTTTATAGGCGCTCCGGTAGGGTTGGGCGTCAGCGTGGTTGTGACGCCGTTGGTGGTGTAGCTTACGGTGTAGCTGTTGCCGTTGCCCAGGCCGAAAACCAGCTGTGCCGAGGTCATGGTAATGTTGGTGGCCGCCAGCGTGGAAGGTCCTGCACAGCCACTGGTAGTAAATGTCGTGACAGCTGGAGCAGAAGTTTCGCCGGGGGCGCAGTTGCTGGTCACACTCACCGTGTAGAGCGTACCCGGCGTGAGGCCGGTGAGGGCCACCGGCGAGGCCGTGGGAACAGGCGTGACAGTGGTAGCAGTGCCACCCTGCGGCGTATAGGTCACGGTGTAGCTGGTGCCGGCGCTGGGTGCTGCAAACGTCACGTTGGCCGAGGTAGGTGTAATCGTGGACACGGCCAGATTCGTCACGCTGGGGCAGGGTGGGTCGGTGGTGGCGCATACCGTAAACGCGCCGCCTGTGCCGCCGCCAATCTGCCACACGCGGGCATACACTGTGCTGCCAGGGGTGAGGCCGGCGGCCCGAACCTGAGAGTAGTTGTTGCCGCCAGAATTGTCGTTGCAGCCTAGCGAAGAGAGGCTGCCGCAAGTGCCGGAGTAGAGTTGCAGGCCAGTATCGGCTACGGAGCTACCACTGCTGGCGCCGGTGCTCACAATGACTACACCATTGGCGGGTACCACTGCGCTGAACCAGACGTCATTCACAATGCCGTTGCCGCAAGTAGGGGCGGGCACCGGCGCGGCCGAAGCCGTGGCTCCGAGAGTAGACGACGTAACCGGGGTGCAGCTAGCGCCAACAGTGAGGGCCGTAGGCGTGGCGCAATTGTCGTTGGCCGGTGCCGGGGCCAGGGTCGTGAAGGTGAGAGCCAGCGGCAGGCCGGACCCCGCCGGGCAGTTCGACTGAATAGTGGCCGTATAGACAGTATTCGGGGTGAGGCCGGTCAGGGCAACTGGTGAGGCACCGGGGTTGGGCGTAACCACCGTAACGGTGCCACCCTGCGCCGTGTAGGTCACGGTGTAGCTGGTAGCGCTGGCGCTGGGCGTAAACGACAGGCTGGCCGAGGTGCTGCTGATGTTGCTGATGGCTAGGTTGCTCACGCTGGGGCACAGCACATCCGTCTGGGCGCAGATGGTGAAGTCGCCGGTGGCGGCTGTGCCAAAACGCCACACGCGGGCATACACGGTGCTGCCGGGCGTGAGGCCCGTGCGGCGCAGCAACGAGAAGTTGCCATCCGGCGAGCTGTCATCGTCGCAGCCCAGCAGGGTGAGGGTACCGCAGCTGCCGGAATACAGTTCCAGGCCGGTATCCGTGAGCGTATTGCCGGCTACCCGGCCGGTTTCTACCTGCAGCGTACCACTAGCCGGCACTACCACGCTGAACCAGACGTCGCGGGCGACGCTGCCGGCGCAGCTGGACGCAAGTACTCCGCTCGAAAGCGTAGCGCCAGTGATGGTGCTGGTTATCGGCGCGCCGCAGGTGCCTATGCCTACACTGGTAATGGGGGTGGCCCCGGCGCAATCGTCGTTGGACGGTGTGCCGGCAGTAGCCGTGAAGATGCGGGTCAGAATGGAGCCTACGCCGGCCGGGCATACGCTCTGCAGCGTGACGGTGTATGTAGTGCCGGACGTGAGGCCCGTGAGCGTGGCCGGTGAACCCGTGACGGTGAGGGTGGTGGGAGTGCCGCCGATGGCCGGCACATACGTGACGTTGTAGCTGGTGGCGTTGCCGCTGGGCGTAAAGGTGAGGTCAGCGGTGGTGGTGCTGGTGCTGACGATGGCCAGGTTGGTAGGGTCGGGGCAGGCGGCGGCTCCCGTCACACAGATGGTGAAGGTGCCGCGGATGCTGTTGTCGTTCTGGCCGGCCACCAGCACATAATAGGTAGTGCTGGGCGTGAGCGTGGTGGAGCTGAGCGGCAGGGCCGGGCCGGTGGCACTTTGCGAGCAGCCAAGCTGAGTAAGTGGGCCGCTGCAGGAAGCAGCCGAGAACAGCCGGATCTGGCCGGCGGCATTGCCCGCTACGGTAATGGTGGCGCTGGTGCTGGCCCCACCCGTGGCGGGAGTCGTGAAGCTGTACCACACGTCAAGCGGGCTGGCGTCGAGGGCGCAGCCGGGGTTGGCGTAGCCGTTGGGGGTGGTGGTGCTGGCCCCGAAGGTGGTGCCGGAAGTGGGAGAGCAGGTGCTGGTGATGGGCAGCGCAATGGCGCCGCAGGGGTCATCGTTGAGCAGCGGCACCGTGAAGCTGAAGAAAGGCGAGGTGAGCGTGCTGCCGCCACACTCGGTGCGGACGGTGGCGAAGTAGGTGGTGCCGGGTGTAAGGCCCGTGAAGGTGGCGGGCGAGGTGGCGTTGTTGATGGTCTGGCCCCCGTTGAGCGTTACGGTGAAGGTGGTGTTGCCGGGGCCGGCCGTGAAGGCCACGGCGGCTGAAGTAGGCGTGGGGAACGTGACACCCAGCACGGCCGGGGCGCCGCAGGTGGGCGGGTCGGTGATGCAGATGGTGAACTGGCCCTGCGTATCGGTGGAGGTGTAGCCGGCGACCTGCACGTAGTAGGTGGTGCTGGGCTGCAGGGCCCCGGTCACGAGGCGGGGGGCGGCGGTGTTGCTGGCGTTGGAGGCGCTACAGCTGATCTGGGTGAAGGTGCCCGAGCAGGAAGCAGCCGAAAATAGCCGGATGAGGCCGGCCGGGTTGCCGGTGACGGTGATGGTAGCGCCCGCGCTGGCGCTGCCGGTAGCGGCCGTCGTGAAGCGGTACCAGACGTCTTTGGGAGTAGTGTTGTTGAAGGCGCCACAGGTATTGGAAACAGTGCCGTTGACGGTAGTGGTGGTGGCCCCGGTATTGGTTCCGACGGTGGGCACGGTGCACAGGCTGCCATTGAGCGTGAGCGGCTGGGCGCTACAGGGGTCGTCGTTGGCGGGGGCCTGCGCCCGGGCTGTGAGGGCCGCCAGGCAGAAGCCTGCCAGGAGCAGCACCCAATGACGCGGGGTGCGGGCGGGGGTGGCGGCAAGGCGGAACAGCCGCAGCAGCTTTGGTAGTAGCTGCGGAGCGAGTAGGAGTGGACGCATAGAGGGTGGAAAAGGTGGAGGAAAGGAATTAGGAGAAAAGGAGGTAACAGGCTGAGCCGTTGGGTGAATGTAAAAAAGTAAATGTATACTATCACAATTACTATATACCTAGATTTCGGGGTGCCTCAGGCTAGCACGGAAACGGCTTTTGGAGTAAGCACGAGAGGCTTCAGCACCAGCCGGCCAAAACGGTAGAGGCTAGCTGCGGGAGCTTTGGGAATAGCCGCCGCACTGGTCCTGTAGGGTTCGGTCGGGTTAGGTGTTTTCAGCACGGTGTTGGGTGGCGGCCTGCGGGACAAGCACCCATTACACTCATCACTGCAGCAGCCGGTCGAGGCCGTGGAGGATGATGAAGTCCTGGGGAGTCGGGGCGGGGTAGCGCACCATGACTTTCTGGCCCTTGATGAAGCGGCCGGCGCGGCATTTCTCGGAGCCGCGCAACGTGAACCACTGGCCCTGGGGTCCGGGAAACCGCACGATGGGGTACTCGTCGAGCCAGCGCAGGTCGTCGGTTTCGAGGCCGACGACGGTTCCCTGTACCACAATACCGGGGTGGCGCAGGCCCTGGCGGCGCACGTAGTAGCGGCGCAACCACACCAGCGCCCCGATAACAAGACCGAGGTGCACGAGAACGAGCAGGGTGGGCAGAACGTGGGAACTGTTCATCGGACAGATGCTGTAGCAGCCGGTGGGCCAGGCGTTGCTCCTGAATTGGGTAGCAATATAGGGCAACGCGGGTAGTCAGAGCTGTTCGCAAGTTGTTTCATGTGTGGGAGTTGCCGGAGGGAGCGGGGCTTTCTTTAGCCGTTGCGGCTGATACACGTTTGGTGTCGGCTGCTCAACGGCGGGCGGGGGCAAGCCCCGCTCCCAACAGTCACCACTTTGGGAGGTGATGAGGTAGCAAGCATGATGCGCGGTTACCGGGGCGGCGCACATCGGGCAGTGGTGCCGATATTTGCGGGCATATGGCGACACCTGTTGATTCTTCGGCTCCTGCCTCTTCTCCTGCTACGGCTACACTGGTAGCGGCTTTGCCACCCGGTATCGGGCTGCTGAGGCTGAAGTTCCGGCTGCTGGCGGCCTTCTCGACGGAGTTGGCGTTTGGGGCAGCATGGCGGCTATTCACGACGCCGCGGCAGCTTCCGCCGAAGCATTGGGAAGCGGAGTCGCTGGCCGGGGCCCGGCAGTTCTGGGTACCGACGCCGCGCAGCCAAGTGGCGGCGTACGAGTGGAATCCGGCTGGCGCCCACACGGTGCTGCTGGTGCACGGCTGGGAGCATCGGGCCAGTTTCTGGGGCTATATGGCGCGGGGACTGGCGGCGGCCGGGTTCCGGGTGGTGGCGCTGGACGGCCCGGCCCACGGGGCCTCGCCGGGCGAGCGGACCACGCTGCCGGGGTTCGGAGCGGCGGTGCAGGCGGTGGCCGATGCGGTGGGGCCAGTGCACGGCGTGGTGGCGCACTCGTTTGGGGGCGCGGCCACGGTAGGTATTCCGGTACGGTTCAATCAGGACGCCGATGGAACGCTGCCGCGTCTGGTGCTGCTGGCGGTGCCGGCCAGCACAACGGCGGTGGCGCAGCGTTTCGCGGAGCTGCTGCAGCTACCGGCGGCGGTGGTGGCGCGCATGAACCGCTACGTGCAGGAGCAGCATGGCCGCGACGCGGAAAGCTTTAGCCTGATTCATACGGGCCGCACGCTGCCGGTGGGCCAAGCGCTGCTGCTCCACGACCACGACGATGCGAGTATTCCGTTCGGGGAGGCCGTGGACATTGCGGCGAGCTGGCCGGGGTTGGAGTTCCGGCCGACGAGCGGGCTGGGCCACAACCGCATTCTGCGTGATGCAAGCGTGATAGAGCAGGTGGTAGCGTTTCTGACGTAGGAGCGTGCGGCCGTTTCAGGACGGTGTGCAGCATGAGAGGTGTAGAGACGCATAGGTGCGGCGCATCGTTGAACGGTACCAGTTATGATGGCGCGGCTATCAGATACAAGGCTGCCGAACCGACAAAAACAGATTCTTTCAACGGCCCACGGGTGTCGTTCAACGATGCGCCGCACCTGTGTGTGAGTCTCTATGCCTCTCATGCTGAGGACTAAGCCTAGACAGTTTCGTGGCCGGCGGCGGCGAGCTGGCGCAACACTTCGCGCAGGCCATCGGGCTCTTGCACGAGGTGGTGGATGTGGTGGAGGTAGTCGGCTTCGGCCCGGAGGTGGCGCTTGAGCTGGCGAATTTCCTGCTCGCGTTTTTTGCCGGTGCTGCCGAAGAAGCCGTTGGTGCCGAATTTCAACTCGTTGAGCTGCTGCTTGAGCTCCGTCTGCTGCTGGTGCAGGGCCTGGGTGTAGCGGGCCAGCACGGTGTCGTCGGCTTGGTCGGTGGGGGCGGCTTCAGAGAGGAGCTGAAGCAAGGTGTAGAGGTCATTGGCTTCGTAGGCTTCGGTGATGCGCTGCATCAGGGCCGTTTTGTGCTGCTGGGCGGTTGGGTCGCGCTCCAAGTCGGGGTGGTGGGTGCGGGCTAGCTGGCGGTAAAGCGTTTTGGTGTTCGACAGCAGGGCCTGCTGCTCTTCGCGGGCTTTCTGCTCGGCGGCGGCCTGGGCTTTTTCGGCTTTGGACTTGCGGCGGTTCTGGGCGTGGGCGGCGGCCTGCTCGTGCGGGGGCCGGCTGTCATCTCCGGAGCCTGGTGTCGGGGTAGCAGGTTCGTCGTTCCCGTTCCCGTCCTCGTCTACGCGGCGGCGCGGCGCGTATTTGCGCAGGATGTCAGCCGCATCTTCCCCAAACCGGTCCTGCAGCGCCCGTGCATTCCCGACGAGCAGGACCGTAATCTGCTGCTCTTCGAGGCGGTTGAAGTAGCGCAGGAGTAGGGCTTCTTCCAGGGGCGCGAACAGGGCGCGGCGGGCCTGCACCACGGTTTCGGCGGCGGGGCCCACCTGCTGCCAGTAACGGCGCCGGGCTTCGGCCTGCTCTGCCTGGGTTTCGCGCAGGCGCTGGCGTAGCCCTTCCACCTGCTCCACGGCCGCCCGAAACGCCTGCTGCGCGGGCGTGCCCGGCGCTTCACCCGACGAAGGAACGGGTAGAGAATTAGCGGCAGGCAGGTCGGTGGTGGGGTTGTGCAGGTTCATGGGGTAAAGGTAGGGGAGGTGATGTGGGGATGAAGTGAATGGGGTGAGTGGTGGTGGGAGATGGAAGACGTTATGCTGAGCGCAGCGGAGCGGAGTCGAAGCATCTCGCTAGTGGGTCATTACCATTGCAACCTCAGCACGCGAGATTCCTCGGCTACGGCTGCGCCTTCGCTCGGAATGACGTTCTTTTTAGCCCCTTATTACCAAACACCATTCACCTCATCCCCTTACTCACCCAAACACCTCATACGCCACCCGAAACGTATTGCAGTGGGCATCTACTATGTCGCGGAGCTGCTCGGAGTAGCCGCCACCCATACTGACGGCCACAGGCAGGCGGTGCTGGTGGCAGAGGCGCAGCACGTACTCGTCGCGCTGGCGGCAGCCGGCTTGCGTGAGAGCCAGCTTGCCCAGCTTGTCGGTGGCCAGCACGTCTACACCGGCCTGGAAGAACACGAAATCGGGCTGTACCTGCGCAATGAGGCCGGGCAACGTGTCGTGCAGGATGCGCAGGTAGGAGGCGTCATCGGTGCCCAAGTCCAGCGCAATATCCAGGTCCGACTGCTCTTTGCGCAGCGGGTAGTTGGCGCCGGCGTGCATCGAGAAGGTGAATACGCGGGACTCCTGGTGGAAAATGCTGGCCGTGCCGTCGCCTTGGTGTACGTCCAGATCTACTACCAGTACTTGTCGTGCCAGGCCATAGTGCAGCAGGTGGGCAGCGGCCACGGCTATGTCGTTGAGCACGCAGAACCCTTCGCCCCGGTCCCGAAACGCGTGGTGCGTGCCGCCTGTTAGGCTCATACCAATACCGTCTCGCAGTGCCCGTAGCGCCGACTGCACCGTGCCGGCCACGCTGCTCAGGGAGCGGCGCACCAGCTCGGGGCTCTGCGGCAACCCCAGGCGGCGCACTTCGGCGGCCGAAAGCTGCAGGTCACGGACCCGGTGCCAGTAGTCAGGGGAGTGTATGCGCAGGATGTCCTCTTCGCTGGCCAGGCCGGGGTCGTAGAAGTCGTGGGGCGGCGCGATGCCCTGCCACAGCAGCTGCTCCCGAATCAGCTCGTATTTGGCAATAGGAAAGCGGTGGCCGCTGGGCAGGCTGATGCTGTAGCGTTCGGAAGTGGCAAGGCAGGGCATAGGCTGTGCAAGTACGCACCGCAGCGCCGGAGGGTGCGCATCCTTCCAGATGCTTATATACTTTGTAGAAGTGTGTAATGTGCCACGTGTTAATTGTCGGTGGTGGTAGACGGTGATATTGTTCGTGTTTCTGCTTTATAAAGCAGGATGCTATTTGCTTGAGTAACGTCGCTGAAAAAAAATATTTATAAAAATTTATTAAATAATTTGGTGACTAAAAAAACTTCTTTCATATTTGTCACACCAAACACAACAACTCCATGCTGCGCCACATCAATACCACCTTTAAGCAAGACGATTCGAAGCCGAGTGCTTCGGGTTTGGTTCGGTATAGCTAAAGTAGCAGCAGATTCTCTCTGACACTTCCGCAACCCGAACCCAGAAGGTTCGGGTTGTTTGTTTTACAGCCATTTACACCCTTCGGCCATGCATCTGCCAGCAGATTGCTTTATGCTCCAACTCCAGAACAAACGGCGTGTCAGCCGCGAGTGGGATTGGTATGGCCGGGATTTTTTGTCGGAAGATTCGCGTAGGTAAATTCCTCGTGTTGTATCCGTGAAAAAGCCCGGCTTCCCCTCAGGAGTCGGGCTTTTTTCATGTTAATTATCTGATTGAATAAATTAATTTTTATTCGAAACAGGATAGATGTGTCTACTTATCACTGACTGAAAATTAATTAGTACTTTGCTTTTCTTCATTACCATTAAATTAATTTTTATGCGCTTCAATTTACCCTTCCGCAAAACACAGCCCACCACAACCAACCACGAAGGGGCAGCGGCTTTCACGCTTACTCCAGAGGTGGAGCTGTATGCTGCCGTGGCAACTGCAGCACTATCAGATCAGTTTTATGAGTCGGCGGAAACGCGGCTGGTGCGCCTGCGGGAATTGGTGGCCCAGTGTGAGCCGGTATTTGTAGCCCGGCTTGCCGTGTACGCCCGTGAGCGGATGTACCTACGTTCGGTGCCGCTGGTGCTGGCCGTGGAGCTGGCCCGCCAGCACCGCGGCAACAGCCTTGTAAGCCGCTTGGTGGCTCGCATTGTGCAGCGCCCCGACGAAATAACGGAGCTGCTGGCCTTCTATGCGCAGGCCAACCAGCGGGCGGGCCGCAAAACGCTCAACCGCCTGTCCAAGCAGTTGCAAAAAGGCCTGGCCCTCAGCTTCAACCGCTTCGACGGCTACCAGCTGGCCAAGTACGACCGGGCCGGGGCCGTGCGTTTGCGCGACGCGCTGTTTCTGGTGCACCCTGCCGCCAAAAGCCTCGAGCAGCAAGCCTTGTTCGACCAGCTGGTGGCCGGTACCCTGCCTACGCCCTACACTTGGGAAACCGAGTTGTCGGCGCTGGGGCAGGTGCAATACGCTACGCCGGCAGAGCGCGCCGCGGCTTTCCGCCTGAAATGGACGGAGCTGATTGGCAGCGGCAAGCTGGGCTACATGGCCCTGCTGCGTAACCTGCGCAACATTCTCGAAGCCGACGTGTCGGCGGAGACGATGGTGGACGTGTGCGCCGCGCTGGCCGACCGGTTTGCCGTGGCGCGCAGCAAGCAGCTGCCGTTCCGCTTCCTGGCCGCTTACCGCGAGGTAAAGGCCTTGGAAGGCGGGCACGTGTCGGCGGTGCTGGCGGCCCTGGAAGATGCCATTGCGCATAGCGCTGCCAACCTGCGTGGCTTCGGCCCCGAAACCCGCGTGGTCATTGCCTGCGACGTATCGGGCTCGATGCAGCAGCCGGTGTCTCAGCGCAGTAAAGTGCTGCTCTACGACGTGGGCCTGGTGCTGGGTATGTTGCTGCAAAGCCGCTGCCAGCACGTAACGGCCGGCATGTTCGGCAACACGTGGAAGCGCCTGAGCCTGCCTCGTGGGCCAGTACTGCGCAACGTGGACGAGTTCTACCGCCGCGAAGGGGAGGTAGGCTACAGCACCAACGGCTACCTCGTGCTCGAGGACCTGCGCCACCGCCGCGAGGTGGTCGACAAGGTGATGATGTTCACGGACTGCCAGCTCTGGAACTCAAACTGCAACGGCAGTTCGGTGGCGAAGGAGTGGGCAGAGTACCGCCGCACGGTAGCACCGCAGGCCCGCCTGTACCTCTTCGACCTGGCCGGCCACGGCACTGCTCCCCTCGACGTACGCGCTGAGGAGGGAGTGGCCCTGATTGCCGGCTGGTCAGATAAGGTGTTTGAGGTGCTGGCCTCGCTGGAAAGCGGCGGCTCGGCCCTCACCGAAATCAATACCATTGACTTGTAACTCCTGCCGCCCCGGAAGTGGCCAGAAACCATACAAAGCGGCGGCCACTTCCGGGTCACGGTCAGATAACTTTCCTTCAGGATACAATAATCATGTTCTCAACATCGTAAAACTCTTGGGAAGGCGGCTGACCACTACATAGCAGCCGTCGGCCGGAACGGCGGGGCGCCGGGGCACTGTGGCTCCGGCCAGCCGTTCCAAACCGGCTGAGCCACCGTTCGGGTGCCGTAGGCGGGCGTTACGGGTTCGAGTTCCGCGCCTGTGCTGCGGCACCAGCAGGAAAACATACGTCGGCCGCTCGTTGCCCCGAACCGGTGGTTTCAGCCGGATATTATAACCCTACCGGGTGCCGTCGGAAAGCATTCCTTCGGGTCATACGTTCGAATCGTATCAGTCGGGCTTACAGGCCTGGTTGTAGCTCAGATGGTAGAGCAGAAAGGCTTCGGCCGCCGCTTTTCACCAGTTGCCCCGGTAGTGTAGTTGTTTATTTCCAGCGTAGGTGCCGTAACCGGGCCATACTTCGCCATCCAATAGGTTCTGTCGCGGGTTCGACTCCCGAAGTCATGCTGCAAGGCGTGACGCCTGAAAATGGTAGGGCAGACCAGTTAGCCGGGTGCCTGTTGCCCTACGCCGAAAATCAAACAGGAAAGCGGGTGCCGTAGCCGGGCCATACTTCGGCTGTCCAGGTCGTGGGTTCGATTCCCGCCGGTAGCTGCCTCAGGGCAGTGGTCGTAGCTCAGTCAGGTAGAGCAGGATATAAGAGGCCTGGCGTCTGTTGCCCCGCACTTTCTTTACCTGGCCGGTGCCGTAGCGAAGCCCTACTTCGTTTAGGTTGATGGGGTCGTGGGGTCGCGGCCCACCTGCCGCAGGGCAGTAGCTCAGTTGGTTAGAGCACATATGGGCTTCGCAGCTTATTGCCCGGTCAGGTTCGTTTCAGGATGCCGAAAAGTGGCGTAAGAAAGTCATACTTCGGGCTGCAGTGGCCGAACAGGCCATTGTGGCAAAGCAGATTCTCTGGCTGGTTCCCTTTTCTGTGTCCTTTCTCAGCTCCGGATGCCGTAGGTCCGCGTTACTTCGACCTGTCTAGTCCCTTGGCCCTCTTCTGGGCCAGATGCGTGGGCCACCTGTTGCTCCGGAACCTAAGAAATAGTTGTTCATCAACCAATCTGCAGCGGCGTGGCCGTGGCAGTCTAACCCTTCTGTTCTCATGCCTGATCGAGCCAATCCAACCGGAACAATTCAATATTAGTCAATCAAAAAGACCACGTATATGGCCTCACAACTACGGGGCAACGACCTTCGCCAACTTGGATTTCCCGAAGGCCGTGCCATTGGCTTGGCGCTGGCTCAATTGCAGCGCAAGCATCTCAAAAAACTTTCACAAACCGACCAGCTCACGCTACTCAAAGACCTGTTGGATACCCCAACGAACTACCTCACACACCTCGACTGGAGCCATACAGCTGCTGCGCTGCTGCCCGCGCCCAGCCGGCACATTGCCCTGGCCGCCCGCAAAGACTACGCCGTGTTCGGGGCCGAATACATCGAGCAAGGCGCCATCCATCAGATGGAAACGGCCATGAAACTGCCCGTCACGGTGGCTGGGGCTCTTATGCCCGATGCCCACCACGGCTACGGCCTGCCCATCGGGGGCGTGCTGGCTACTGATAATGCCGTGATTCCCTACGCCGTGGGTGTGGACATCGGGTGCCGGATGGCGTTGTCGGTGTTTGCGTTGCCGCCCAAGCACCTAGAACAGCGGGTGCAGGAGCTACGCAAGCTGCTACTGGAGCATACTCGTTTCGGCAACAAGCAGGGTTTCCAGCGCGGCCAGAAACTAGACCATGCAGTGCTGGAGCGCGACGAATTCCGGGACATCGGGTTTCTGCGCAACAAGCAGGCTACTGCTGCCGAGCAGATTGGCACCTCCGGCGGCGGCAACCACTTCGTGGAGTGGGGCGTCGTCGACATCACCGACCCTTCAAACGAGTTGGGGGTGCCGGTGGGCCAATATCTGGGGCTACTTTCGCACTCCGGCTCCCGGGGGCTAGGCGCGAGTGTGGCTAACCACTACACCAAGCTCGCCAAAGATGTGTGCCAGCTGCCTGCCGAAGCGCAGCACCTGGCTTGGCTTTCCCTGGAAAGTGAGGCCGGGCAGGAATACTGGGCGGCTATGAACTTGGCCGGTGACTACGCTTCGGCTTGCCACCACCAGATTCATCAGCGGCTGGCTAAAGCCTTGGGCGAGCGTCCGTTGGCGAAAATGGAAAACCACCACAACTTTGCCTGGAAAGAGCACCTCGCCGACGGACGCAAAGTCATTGTGCACCGTAAGGGCGCTACGCCGGCCGGCAAAGGCGTGCTGGGTATCATTCCCGGCTCGATGACGGCTCCCGGCTTTATTGTGCGGGGGCGGGGTGAGGCGGCTTCGCTGTCGTCGGCTTCGCACGGGGCCGGCCGGGCTATGTCCCGGACTCGTGCCAAACTGGAGCTGGGCGAAGCCGAAGTCCGGCGCTACCTGCAGCAGCACCATATCGAGCTGATTGGCGGTGGCGTTGACGAAGCTCCGCAGGCCTACAAGGACATCCGGGCCGTGATGGCCAGCCAGACAGAACTGGTGGATGTGCTGGGCTCTTTCACGCCGCGTATTGTGCGCATGGAAGGTGGCTCCTGAACCACTACGACAAATAAAAAAGGCCCGAACTCTCGTTCGGGCCTTTTGCCTTTTACAATGCTGCACGGCGACGATGGCGAAAATGACTTAGTGCTCTGGAATGTCTACCGTTGTGAATCGTATTTTTCTTGGTGGAGTTCATCGCCGTATCAGGGCTGGAGCTGGTAGCCACCAGAATAGAGGAAGTAGTGAGCAATCCGCCGGCAAGTAGCAGCAGCGCTACGGCCGTAGTGGACAGAGACGGGGTGTGGGCATGTGGTTCCATACGAATGAAAATTCGTGGTGAGAAAACTACTCAATGGAACCTGAAGCAGGTGTGAGCTGCAGGTGTACTCGGAAAAAGGGCACGTACGGTAAAGCAGGTAGCGCTGTGTTGCGGCAGGCTACGGTGGTCTGCTTAGCAGATTTTACGCAGAAGCCATAGCGCATGGTTTGCGGGCAACAACCAATTCTACTCCCTCGCTTCTGTATGCATTGATTGTCAGGAGACTATTTTTACACAGAAGCCTGCCCCCGAGGCTTCGGAAGCAGGCTTGAGGGGAACGGTGGCAAATGGAGCGCTACCGACGACGGCGCTGGTCGCGGAGTTTTTTCAGGCCGAAACCAACCCCAGCCGCCAGCAGCAACGAAGCACCGCCATCAATGGGGACAGCCGTGGGCTGTTGCGGATCGGGCTCGGGGCCGCCGGAACCGGGGCCCTGGGCCTGTACCAAATTGGCTCCGCCAGCCAGCAGAAAAAGGCCGGCAGTAGCAAAACTCAGTCGGAGAAAAGAGGCAATGTTTTTCATATCAAGCTGAAATAGGCTAAAAGCAAGAAAGAGACAGACGGCGGCCAAACCCCGGCTGCCTTCAACGCAACCGGGGCCGGAAGACCGTTGGTTATTCAATCACGAGGCGTTTGTTGATGCTGCCTTCGGCAGTTTGCAGACGCAGCGTATATACTCCCTGCGATACTCCAGACAGAGAAATCGAGCGGGCCTGCGTCGTGCCAGCTGGCAGCGTAGTCCGCAGTACCGTCTGGCCCAGCGAGTTCAGCAGTTGCACCTCAGTGGCCTGGCGGGCCAAGGCGGCAGGAAGGCTGACGGAAACCGTGCTACGCGCCGGGTTCGGGAATACCGACACTTGTTGGCTGAGGGCTGCCGGAGCATTGGCCAGAATCCGTTGCTGGGTCAGGAGCAGCGTGAAGCGGCCAGTAGCGGTGCCTGCCGCAAGCTGGAAGCTGTATTCAGGCTGAGTTGCCAGATCTACCACAGTACCGGTCTGGGCGTCGCGGAGGTAGGCAAAGGTGCCGGCTGGCAGATTCTGCAGCTCCACGGCCCGCAGCGTGTGGGTGCCTGGCTGGCTGGCAGCTACGTGCAGCATAATAGTCCGGTCAGCAGTAGTCAGGTTCGGTAGGGCATTGATGGCAAGGCGCGTCGTGGCGTTCAGTTCGCTGGCCAATACGGGCGTGCTGCCGGCCAGGAGCTTATATGCATCCATTGTTGCATCGAATCCGGCAGTGGCATTCGGGTCGAAATACACTACGGTTTCATCAGCTGGTCCGGAAGCCGCCCGCAGGTCGAGGCGAACGAGCGGGCCGTTGATGGCCGTACCGCGCTGGAAGGTCGGGCTGGCATACGTCGTCAGGCGGGCCGCATTGGCAAAGGAAACTTGACCGTTGGTGCTGCCTGGTGTGCTCACTCGCACGAAGAACCCCTGGCCCGAGCCGATGATGTCCGTGCCACCGTTCGTGCCCGCGCCATTTGCTACATAGCTGGAATAGGTACCGGCATACGTACCTGTAGAGCGATACACATACACGGCAGCGTCTACGTTGGTACGGCCTACCAGGTCCCAGTCAATTGGGGAAGGATAGGGGTTGCCCAGCAGCTGCCAGCCCGACTCGGTCTGGGTGCCGCGCGACAGGCCGCTGGCCGTAACGGTGCCGTTGTTGAGCGTGCCCACGAAGTCCACGGTCTGCGAAGCCGGAATGTTTACGGTGTAGCCCCGGCCCACAACCAAGGGGCTGCCAGTGGAAGCAGGGGAGAAGAAGCCTTTGTCGAAATCCTGTGGCGCGGGGTTGCCGCTGGTAGTCACGCGGGTTTCATCGTAGCCGAACACCGTGGGGAACGGCGTAACGGCGCTAGGCACAGCGGCCGTATTATAGGCCGGATTCACAACCGGCGAGTAGCCGCTGGTAGCCAGGTCGGCCACGCTGGAACCAGACACCGGGGCGGAATAATGGCGGTAGCCGCTGCCGCTGTTCAGGCTGCCATCAATATAGCGCTGCACGGCGGCGTTGCCGTTCACTACGCCTCCGTTGTTCACTACATGGGCTGTGCCGGTAGCGTTGGAAAGCAGCGTTAGGTTGCCGTTGGAAGTCAGGTTGCCATTGAGCAGCAGCACGCGCTGCACTTGCACCGCACTGGCGGCCGTCACGCCCGCCGGGCCGGCTGTCAGGTTGTTGATGAAGGTAGTGCCTGTGCCGCCAATGGTTTGGGCAGCCGGACCGGTAAAGGCAATGGTGCCCGTGCCACTACCCAGCGTAGAGCCACCGTTGTTGGTGAAGTTGCCATTCACGGTGAGGGTGCCGCCATTGGCCGTTGTTAGGGTAGCACCCGAAGCCAGCGTCACGCTGTTAGCTTGCTGGGCGTTGCTCACCACTGGGTCATTAGCGACATTCGGAATAGTGACGTTGTCGGTAGCTGTAGGCACCTGCATGGGGCTCCAGTTGCCGGCTACGCCCCAGTCGGTGCTCACTGCTCCGGTCCAGGTCAGGCCCGAGAAGACAGGGGTGAGGAAGGCAGCGAGGCCAGTCAGGTTAGAGCCACTGCCGATACGGCCGGCCGAGGTGGCGGCTCCGCTGGACAAGTCCACGGTATACAGGTTGTCGGCGGTAGAGCCTGTAGGCGACGCAGATAAATAGGCCGTGTTTACCGGAGCCGCTGGGGTGGCCAGATCGGCGAAAATGTCGAATTCTGCTCCTGGATTTATGCTGATGCCCGTGCTTCCCTGGTCAACGTAAGTACCCGCGTTGGCATCAGTGGAGCGCAGCAGCACATTGCGCGCCTGGTCGTAGCCGTAAAGTGTGGTTCCGGTGGCGGCGTTGGTGTCATTGTTGGTGTACGCTACGCCGGACAGTGCAGGCGCACCGCTCGGGTTGCTCAGTGTCCCGTCCGTGATGTAGGTGGCGTCGTCCGGATTCATGCGCAGGTTGGCCTGGTTCGAGGCCGACGTGATGCGGATACGGTCCGGAACCGGGTTGAAGTCGAAGCCAATGTTGGCAGCAGAAGTGCCCAGCGCCAGCCCCTGCAGGCCCCCCACAGCACTCAGGGCGCCGGTCGTCAGGTTGAGGGTGTAGAGCTGGCCTTGCTGAAGCGCGGCATCGTAGCCCAGCGCATAGAGCATGCCATTTGCCGGCCGGAAGTCGCTGCCTACCAATACCTGCGAGCCATTGACCGGCAGACCGGTGATATTGACAGCAGTACGAATCACGCCGGGGTTGCCGGAGTCGAACGACACCAAGTTGCCACCGGCAATGCCGTAGAGCAACCGGCCACTGAGCCCCGCCGAAGCATCGGCGCCGTTCAGCACAGCCGCTACATCCCGCACCGGAATACCCAGTCCGATGGCGCCCACCAGTGTCGGATTGCCCGAGCCCAGGTCGAGGGAGTAGAGGTTGCTGGAGGCCTGGCCCCCAGGGTTTGCCGTCAGGAATGCCCGGTTTATAGAGCTGCCCCGGTCGAAGTAGATATCCAGGTCAACCAGCGCATTGCTGCTACTCAGTGTCAGGCCGGTGGTGTTGCCTACCGTGTTCAGAGTACCGGCATTCGGCGGGTTCTGAATCGCCAGAATGCTCAGGGCCTCGTCAATATCGTAGAGGGTGGTGCTGGTGCTGCCGGGGTAGCTATTGGTGTAGCCTACCGAGCCGATGCGCGGCGTGGCGGCCGCGTTCTGGTCGGTGGGGGCGTAGGTGAGCTGGCCGTCGGTGGCGGCCAGGGCGCCGTTGTTGGGGTTGAGGCGGAAGTCGGCGCGATTGGTGCTCACTACCCGGATACGGTCCACCGTCGGGTTGAAATCGAAGCCGATATTCTCGGTAGGGCCGCCCAGCTCCAGCCGGATAGCTGCTCCTAACGACGTGGCTACCCCCGTGCTCAGGTTGATGGAATATAGCTCCGAGTTAGCACCGGCAGTAGTGGCATCGTAGCCCATACCAATCAGCTGACCGGTATTGGGGCGAAAATCAGTGCCTACCAGCGTCTGGTTAGCTGTGATACCTGTAATGGCTACTGCCGAATTGATGTAGCCCGGCGTGCCCGAATAGAAGGAGAGCAGCGTGCTGTTGGTGCTAACCGCATAGAGGAGCTGGCCGCTCGGGGCAGGCGTAGTCCGTTCGATACCAAATGCAATGTCATCAATACCCACTCCTGCCTGACCCGTCATTAACACGGAGGCTGTGCCGGTTGCTAGGTCCAGGGTATAGAAGGTAGTGGTAGGGATACCGCCACTGGTGCGCGTAACAGTGAGAAGGGCCACCTGCGTACGGGTGGCCGGATCGGTGTAGATATCCAGGTCGGTCTGGTCGCCGGCTTGTAGCAGGTTGGTGCTGAAGCGGGTGATGGCCACGGGGGTAGCCAGGGTGCCGTCGTTAGGCGGGTTTTGGATATAGAGCGTCGAACGGCTTTCGTCGATATCGTAGAGAGTGGTGCTAGCCGTCCCGATGAAGCTATTGGTGTAAGCCGCAGTGCCCACGGCCGGCAGGCCGGTGCCGGCTCCGGTCCCGAACGCCAGCATGCCGTCCGTGGCGGCCAAGGCACCGTTGTTGGGGTTGAGGCGGTAATTGGCCCGGTTAGAGCTCGTCACCCGGATGCGGTCCACGGTCGGGTTGAAGTCGAAGCCGATGCCTTCGGTGCTTGTTCCCAAAGCCAGAGGCAGCGCGCCACCCACGGCGGTAGCGGCGCCAGTAGTTTTGTTGATAGTATACAGCTGAGCCGAGCCGGCACCATTGTAGCCTAGCGCAAATAGCTCGCCGGTGGCCGGCCGCGAGTCAAGTCCTACCAAGGTCTGGCCGGCCCCAACGCCCGTAATCGGTTGGAAAGTAGGCGTGCCTCCCCCGACGAAGGAGGATGTTGTGAGCAGGTTGCTGGTCCGGTTGAGGCCATACACAGTCTGGGCCTGTGCGCTCACGCTACTCAGTAGGCTCATGCCGATGGTCAGGCCCAGCAGGCTGCGGTTGAAGGGCGGAAATGGAGAACGTATGGGTGCTTTCATCACGAAGTATGTAGTGAAATGAACAAGGCCGACCCGCCTGGCAGTTGTACTATACTAATCCTAAACTGGGTCAGAGACACAAGCCATACGCTAGCTCAAGAATAAACGGATTGACAAAATGGGTTAAAAATTCATTAAAAATTATATTGTTATATAATTATGGCGCAGAGCAAACCTGCTTATTACTAATGCGTTTACGCCCGGTCAAATAGGAGTAGGGCACGTTGCGCAGGTTCTGTTAAATAGTATCCCTTGTACTCATCTGGCAGCACTACGGTCGGTTGTACAGTACTAAGTACCTGAGCCATAGGAGCAGCGCAGTAGCTGCGGTTGGTGTTGCGCTGCAAAGAGGAAATTGTACGGTCACCTTTTGCATTGCTGCGCGGAAAACCGGCGAGCCGTATTTGCTGGATGTGTAACTTCGCCGTGCAAATTCCAGGTAACTAATGATTCGTTTTGCTACCCGTTTAGCTTTATTCACGGTACTGGCAGGTATTGCCGGCTGCGAGAAACCCACACCTCCGCCACCCGCTGCTGAGGTTCCCACCTACACAATCAGTGTCTTTGCGGGCACCAACAGTTCCGGTGGCTTTGCCGATGGCACCGGTAGCCAGGCCGAGTTTAACAATCCGGAGGGGCTGGCCGTGGATGCCCAAAACAACGTGTACGTAGCGGATTTCCTGAATCACCGCATTCGGAAAATAAGCCCTGCGGGCGTAGTAACCACGCTGGCTGGTAGCGGACCAACAGGCACTCAGAACGGAGGCTATGCTGATGGTCTTGCTACAACTGCCCGGTTCAGCAGCCCGGCAGCCGTGGCCGTAGATGCGCAGGGCACGGTGTATGTAGCCGACTTCGGCAATGCCCGAATCCGCAAGATCAGTACGGCAGGTGTGGTGAGCACGCTGGCTGGCAGCGGCGTGCGGGGCGGGGCCGATGGGCCGGCTGCCGTGGCTCAGTTCGACTTGCCTACCGGCCTGGCCGTAGATGCGCAGGGCACCGTGTACGTAGCGGATGGCGGGAATTACCGGATTCGTAAAATCACGACGTCGGGCGTCGTCAGCACGCTCGCGGGTTCTGGCGTAGCCGGCTACGCCGACGGCACAGGAGCTGCCGCGCAGTTCCAGTATGTAACGGGGCTGGCGCTCGACGGGCAGGGCAATGTGTTTGTGGCTGACCTGCAGAACCATCGAATTCGCAAGGTGTCTCCGGCCGGTGTCGTGACTACGGTAGCGGGCAGTGGCACCAAAGGCTACACCGACGGTCCGGCGGCAGCCGCCCGCTTCAACGCTCCGGCCGGGGTAGCTGTGGATGCCGAAGGCACTATCTATGTAACGGACGGCGAAAACAACCGCATCCGCAAAATCAGTGCGGGTGGCGAAGTCAGCACAATTGCCGGCACCGGCGAATTGGGCTTTACCAACGGTTCGGGCAGCACTGCCCAGTTCATCCTGCCCTATGGTATTGCCTCCGATGCGCAAGGTACCCTCTATCTAACGCAGCAAGTCGGATCGTACATCCGCAAGGCAACGCGTGACTAGCGTGCTATAGCCTAGCTAACCAGCTTTCTGTTTGCCTGAGCCGGCCATCACCATGCAACACAACGTGCTTTCCCGGATACTCCTCACCCTGCTGGCCGCCGCGTGGTGCGCTGCAGCCCATGCCCAAACGCCTGCCAACCCTGTGCAGCCCTGGGGAACCTGGTTTATTGGCACGGTGCAACTGCCCGGCAATGCTACCCACAAGTTTGGGGGCTTCGCGGAAGTGCAAGCTCGGACCAATGGCCTGTTTAAACAGTATTTCTACAACGAGTTGAAAGCCGGGGGGAGCTACGATATCGACCCTAATTTCACGGTAACCATAGCCGGCGGGCGCTATTCAACTTCCGACTACCGTGACCTGGATGCGCCGCCCCTGAACACCGAAAAGCGACTCTGGGAACAACTCACCCTGACGCAGTACTCGAAGCGGCTGAAGCTGGAGCACCGCTACCGCATTGAGCAGCGTTGGTTCAATTTCCGCGACGACAGCACCGGATTCCGGCAGCGGTTTCGCTACCGCCTCAATGCGTTTCTGCCTCTCAACAATACAACTATATCGGCCGGTACGGTATTCCTGGCCGCTTACAATGAAATATTTCTGAATCCGAAAGGCCCAGTATTTGAGCGTAACCGCGTGTACGGAGGTGTTGGCTATCAGGTAAACTCGCACGTTGCTGTGCAGATTGGCTACGTCAACCAAGCCAACTACAACTACACGGCTCGGCAAGGGCAGTTTATCCTGCAGAATACCGCCGCCAAGAACAACATTGTAATGGCCTTCACCTACCGTATCATTCGCCCATCTACTACGCTACCTGCCGTTGAGAAACTGCCGTCGCAACAGGACTAGGCAGAGGACACTGGAATACTGAAACCCTGCGCCTGCAGACGCTTGTAGGTGGATTACGCGCTGCTCTTTTCCAGCACACGCACCTCGTCGCCCACGCGAAACATGCCTCCCTGCACGATGCGCGCCGTGAGGCCGCCGTGCCCACGCATGGCATTGTAGCCGCCGGGCCCCAGTTCTTCTTCCATTCTTGAACAGGGGTGGCACTCCCCCGTTATTTCCAGAACCACCTCCGCCCCGATTTGTATCTGACGGTTTTTTAGAGCCAATAAATTCAGGCCGCTGATGGCCACATTGCGGCGCAGACGGCCCGGAGCCAGGGGCATAGCCAGGCCTAAAAATCCGGCAACGGCGGCCAGGTGTTCATGTTGGATCAGCGTAATTTGGCGCTTGCCGCCGGGTTTGGGCCGAGCATGGTCGCCGGTCAGGTGGCGGTCTGTTTCGGCAGTGGCTTCTTCTACCGTTAGAAGTTGTTCCCGCCGGGCAGGGCGCAGGCCAATCCACTCCACCCGGCCGGTCTGGGGTAGAGTAGAGAGCAGCCGGGCAATAGTCGATTTGTCGTCGCCGAAAAAAGGAAAAGGCATAGTAGAGGAGGAGATAAGGCGCGCTTGTGTCTACTGCCTGCGCATACGGATGGTTGCTGCATGCCTACAGCGGGCTGTATAGGAGACCCAATGAGCTACCACTGCCTCAAGCCAGTCCGCTTAGGCCTCACGTCGTTTGTTGCGTCTGGCACTGAGAAAACCTCAGAACTAAATAAGGCAGGTTGCTAACCTCAAACGGGTTTCCGGCGTATTGGTGCAGGTTGCCGGCTTACTCAAGCCAGCACCTTTCCACCGATTTTTTTGCTCCTCCAGACCATGGCTAAAGCTCCTGCCAAGAAACCCGCTGCCGCCTCCAAAGCCCCGGTAGCTTCCTCCAAAACTCCTGCTGCCCGTAAAACCGCAGCGCCTGCCGCTTCCAATGGCCATTCTGCTCCCAGCGTGCAGCCTGTCCTGAATCAGCAGTTTCACGCTCCGGCACCCCTGCAGAAGTACGGCACTGTGTCGCAGCGCCTCCCCATTGGCCTCGATGAAAAGACCCGCCAACAGAGCGTAACCAACCTCAACCAACTGCTGGCCGATACCATCACGCTACGCGACCTGTACAAGAAACACCACTGGCAGGTAGTAGGCCCCACATTTTATCAGCTGCATCTGCTCTACGACAAGCACTACGAAGAGCAAAGCGCGCTGGTAGACACCATTGCTGAACGAATCCAGATTCTGGGCGGCGTAGCCGTTGCTATGGCCCATGATGTTGCCGAGCTGACCAGCATTCCACGGCCGCCCCGCGACCGGGAAGAGGCTCCAATTCAGGTAGGCCGTCTGCTGGAAGCCCACCAGATAATCCTCAAGAATGCCCACAAATTCGCCAAAGAAGCCGATGACTCCGGCGACGATGGCACGAATGACTTGGCCGTGAGCGACGTAATGCGCCTCAATGAATTGCAGGTTTGGTTCGTTTCAGAGCATGTAGTAGATACGCCACTAGCCCGCGCTGAATAATCCCACTCGAGACCTACAGGCACACAAAAAGCCGGTCCTGTTTCCTTCGCTGGAAGCAGGACCGGCTTTTTGTAGCTAGGAGCTAGCTAATGGGGCTTGTGACGCGCGGCCCGCTTACTCACATGGTTTTCCTCCGCTTCTTCCACGCTGTGGGTACGGCCTAGGTCACGGTCAAGCGCCGCTTTTTCAGCCAGAATATCGAAGTACCGGTGCAATACATGGATTTCTTCTTCTGAGAAGTCCTGCGCATTTATCAGGCGGTTGCTGGCTCCTTTGTGGGCTGCCAACAGCTCGTTGAGCTTGAGGTGAAGCACCAGGGAATCTTTGTTCTGCGCGCGCTGAATCAAGAAAACCATCAAAAAGGTAATGATGGTAGTGCCCGTATTGATAATCAGCTGCCACGTTTCGGAATAGTGAAACACAGGCCCGGTAAGGGCCCAGAGCAACACGATGCCTAGCGCTAGACAGAAGACAAGTGTAGAGCCTGCCCACGCTGTAATACGTTCAGCGAAGCGGGCAAATAAGTTAGAGCGGGCAGAATCTGTGGGCAGAAAAGGTACCATACGACAGGAAGGAAGAAGAATAAACAGTGAGTTGCGGCGCTACCACTCGAAATATATTGACCTCATTCTGAACGCTGGATGAGGTGGTTTGGAGCTGAGCCTGAGCTTACAAGCACTAGCGGCCTTGTCATTGGTAGCAAAACGCCACAAAAAATACCTTCGGAGGCTTGCACCGCCCAACCAGAGTCCCTACTTTTGCCCTCGCTTTACCACCTCAGTAAAGCCGAAAGCTTTGTCTTTCGCTAGTGAAACAGGAGTGCTTGCCGTCTCTGCGCACGTGGTGAAACTGGTAGACACGCCATCTTGAGGGGGTGGTGCCTTCGGGTGTGGGAGTTCGAATCTCCCCGCGCGCACTCTAAACCAAAAACAGCCTACTGTAGCCCTGCTGCAGTAGGCTGTTTTTTTATGCCACCGTTCAGCGGTGAACATATACCCAGTCCGCTAATGAATTAGCCTACCCGCTCAAATGGGTTGGCGGGCACAACCAACACCACCTTCTCGCGCTCTACCAGCACTTGGCCGGGCAGTGCACCCTTGGGCTTACGGACAAATTTCTTGGGCGTGACGGTCACCGGACAAAGGGAGTCGTTCTGGCGGCGCGAGTACCAGGCAGCCAGTTGCGCCGCCCGCTCTATCACCGGTTCTGGCACTGGCTGGCCGGCCCGATGCCGCACTACCACATGAGAACCGCTTACATCTTTGGCGTGCAGCCACAGGTCGTCTTTGTGGGCATAGCGCTGCGTAAGCAAGTCGTTGTTCTGGGCGTTGCGTCCCACCAGAATTGTGAAGCCACTATCCTCAAATACCTTGAAAGGAAGCTCCTGCGAGGCTTTGGCTTTGGTTTCTGGCTCCAGTTGGTGCTGCTTGCGCCACTGGCGCAGGATACGAAGGTCCAGGGGCAATGCAGCAAGCTCTTCCAGCCGCTCCAAGCACCAGAAAGCTTCCGTTTCGCGCCGCTCTGCACGCTCTGCCAACTGCCTGGTTTCTATCTGTTGGTTCTTGGCCTTGCGGTATAAATTCTGGGCGGTGCGTTGCGGCGTTTCGGTAGGCTTCAGCTTGATCAGGCGCGGCTGGTTGTCCTGGTAAAAGTCCACAACCTCAACCTGCGTAGCTCCGGCCGGAATCTGGCTCAGATAGGCCATAATGAGGTCAGCAGTCTGGCGGTAACCGGCAGTGTGTTCCAGCGCATGCAAGCGGGTGCGGGCCATACCTGCACTGGTAGCTGCCTCTTCGGCTCGGCGCTCTAGCGTTTGGCGAAGCTGCCGTAGTTCTAGCTCGTAGGCCCGGCGGCTGAGGGCTAGCGGAACAAACGCCCGGAGTGCTGCAATGGCATCCGCGGGAAGAGTACGTACTATTTCGCCAAGAGGTAGCAGGCTCAGTCGGGTGCGGCCTTCCAGCGTAATAATAAATAGCTCCTCAGGATTCTCCAGTCGCTTAATAAGCTCTTGTATCTGCTGTTCCTTGGCCTCGGGTGGGGCAGCGTCATAGCCATGGGTACGCAGGTAGCGGGCGGGCAGGTCAGAAAGAGCCGGGTAGCGTTTGAGCGGATTAGTGGCGCTATCGGGCGCTACGGCTTGGGGCAGCGCGGGTTCGGTAGGCTGCTCGGTGGCCAGTGGCCGGATATCGGCATCAGGCGTATAGCGCTGATGAAACAGCTCAGCCGCCCCATCATCGGTGAGGCGGAAAATGGCGTTGGGGCGGGAGCTATATAGCTTGAAAAGCAGCGTCGCGCCGCTCCGGAATCGGAATTGCAGCACCCGGTCCTGAGGCAGCACGACTACCTGCTGCACCTGCTGTCCCAACAGGTCAGGCATTAGGTCCACGGAATTAGCACGGGCCCGGTGAAAAGTTTCGGGCAATGCCAGCGCCGGAAAGGCGGCCGAAAGCTGGGCTTTTAGCCAGAACTCCGCCGTACCGTTGGTGAGGCCAATCACCAACTCGTCCTTCTCCTGCGAAAAGCACGTCACTACTTGGTAGCCGGCCAGTTGCTGCGTGAGAGCTGGGGCGAGCAGGCGCAGAAAGTAGTAGTTAGTGTGCATGGGTAAGCAAAGAAAACGAAAGCAGTATATAGGCCAATGCAACCAAGTTTATAGGGAGTTGCTCCTACGTGCAGAACTATCTCGCATCCATGTTATGAAAAACTACTTACTGCTTATGTCTGTTGGCTTGGGCCTGCTCGCCTGCCAGAAATCAGACCAAGACGCGGTTGCGTCGCCTAAGGCTATTTCAACTGCCTTCGGACAGGATTTCACCCTGGCCTACCAGCAGTCGGCGCACTTGCCTTCTACCCAGCAGCCCGAGTTAACCATAAACGTAGCGGATATTAAGTACACCTACTGTCCGCCAGTTTCCTGCTCTAATAATCCTTCGTTGACCTGCCTAGTCGGTACCTACGTGTATCCAGTGCTGTCCATTATGGATGCAGCAGGCCGTACGCAGCAGGTGCAGCTTCCGGCAAACCAACCAGCCGCTACCACTCCGGCTTGGCTCGATACAACCAGCGTGCGAGCAAATGGCCGGCGCTATTTGCTGCATTATGTGAATTGGCAGTTGAATACCTGTAACCCCCAGCGCGAGGATATAGCGGTAACGCTACGCGTCACGAGCCCTTTGTAGGTGCTAGTTGCTAGTAGTTTAGTTTACCTCTAGTCGCAGCCCATCATACGCCAGCCGGATAAAGTCCGGCAGAGTGGCTTCCACGTCGCGGTGGCGGCCCAGCAGATGGCTGATGTGCGTGAGGTAGGCGCGGCGCGGGGCCAGTTCTTCCAGTACAGCCACTGCCTCCGACAGCGAAAAGTGCGAAATGTGCTTTTCGTGGCGCAGCGCATTCAGCACCACCACGTCGGAGCCTCGCATCTGGTCCAGCGCGGCCGAGGAAAGGTGGTTGGCATCCGTCACGTAGCTGAAATTGCCGACACGGAAGCCCAGCACCGGCAGCTTGTAATGCAGCGCCCGGATGGGCTGAAATGCTACTCCCTGCACATCGAACTGCTCGGTGTCGCTGAGGATGGGCACAGTTTGTACCTGGGGCACGCCCGGGTACTTGTGCTCAGCAAAGATATAGGCATACTCGCGCTTCAGCTGCTCCAGCACCCGCGGCTCGGCGTACACGGGCATGTCCTGCTGCTGCTTGAAGTTGTAGGCCCGGATATCATCCATGCCGGCTGTGTGGTCTTTGTGCTCGTGCGTGAAGACCAGTGCATCCAAGTGGTCGACATGCTCACGCAGGACCTGCTGCCGGAAGTCAGGACCCGAGTCGATGATAATGCTCTTGCCCTGCGTCTGCACGTGCACCGACACCCGCAGGCGCTTGTCGCGGTAGTCGAGAGAGCGGCATACCGCACAATGGCACCCAATCACGGGCACGCCCTGCGACGTGCCCGTGCCGAGGAAAGTAACAGTCATTAATGTGCTGATTGGTTGCTATGCTGATGTGCTGATGAAGGTAGACTACTGAGGTTCTTCAATCAGCACATCAGCACATTATTTCATCATCACGTTACCCAACATACTGTTTTACTACGCGTACCAAAGCGTCGAAGTCGAGGGGTTTGGGCAGGTAGTCCGTCACGCCGGCCTCCCGAAACTGCTCCATGGAGTAGTTGTTGGCATTGCCCGTGATGGCAATAATCGGAATGTGCGAAATCCGCTCGTCCTTATGGGCGCGAATTTCACGGGTGCACTCCATGCCATCCTTCACCGGAATGTTGATGTCCATCAGGACGCAGTCAATCGGCTGGCTTTCTACCTGCTTGATGACTTCACCACCATTCTTGGCCGAAACGATGCGGTACTTCTGCAACTCGAGAATCTTTTTGGTCAGGTTCAGGATAACAGAACTGTCTTCGGCAATCAATATTGTTTTCGCGTCGCTCATGGGAGAGAAAGAAGAAGAGTAGGTTGGGAGGGCGAATGAGACAGGCTGGGTCGCCGGACAGCTCGGTTAGGAGTCGCCGGTTACGGAAGGGTATAGAATCTTAAACTGAGCGAAATAACGCAACAAATTCTGGAAATTCTGCTCTATGTTGCCAAAGTGCCCTAGTTTCAGTTCATGCTCCAGCAGCTTGGCACATTCTGCCAGCTCTGTGAGGCCTAAAGTGAAGCCGGTACCCTTTAGCTGGTGCAAATGTGGTAAAATCTGTTCGTACTGTCCGCTTCGTACCAGAGTTTCGGCTTCTTCGAGCAGTTGGCCGGCTTCCATTTCAAAGTCCTGATAGAGTTGGGCGGCAAATTCGCCGCCACCCAGCTGGCGAAGCTGCTCCAGAACTTCGGCGTCAATAACCAGCGGCGGCAGAGCGCCTTCGGTTGTAGAAGTGGTGGCTGCAGCAACTGCCGCCGCGGGCTCCGGCAGAGCGGGCGCAGGCGGCTTGGGTGCCTCCAGCGGGCCGGCCATTACCCACCGCCGCAATACGGCGTGCAGGTCCTGGCTTTTCACCGGCTTCGACACGTAGTCGTCCATGCCTTCATTTACAAACCGCTCAGCATCCTCTTTCATGGAGTACGCCGTCATGGCCACGATAGGGGGTGTGGCCTTGCCCAAGCGCCGCCGGATTTCGTGCATGGCCGTGAGGCCATCCATTTCCGGCATCTGAATGTCCATGAAAATTAAGTCGAAGACGGCATTGGGTGCAGTAGCTTTGCTGATGGCCTCAAACCCATTGTCGGCCATGGCAATGTCGCAGCCGAGCTTGTCGAGCAGGCGAGTGGCTACCTTCTGGTTGATGGGGTTGTCATCGACGAGCAGCACCCGCGGGGCCACATCAAAGCGGCTGATATCGGAAGCCCGCTCCCGCGACGCCAGCCGCTCCTGCACAATCTCCTCCTCATTGTAGGCAGCGCGGCAGCGAAGGGTAAACCAGAATGTACTACCGTCGCCTTCGTTGGAAAATACCCCGATTTCTCCGCCCAGCAGCTCGGCCAGCTGCTTGCTGATGGCCAGGCCCAAGCCTGTGCCCCCAAACGACTTGGTCGGCGTGGTGTCCAGCTGGGTGAAGTTGGTGAACAGCAGCTTGGCATTGTCTTCTGAGATGCCGATACCCGAGTCCTGCACGGCAATCCGCAGCGTGTAGTCGTCACCTTCCCGCGTCATCGTCGAAACAACGATGCTGACCGTGCCCTGCGCCGTGAATTTGATGGCATTGGAGGTCAGGTTGCTCAGCACCTGTAGCAGGCGCGTTTCGTCCGTGATGATGAAGCGCGGCGTGTTAGGCGCAATATGGTAGGTGAAGGTGAGGTGTTTCTGCTGGGCCCGGTTGGCAAACAGGGAGTGAATCTTATCGAGGGTGTAATGCAGGTCCATGCCTTCCTCGTTGAGCTGGAGCTTGCCCGCCTGGATTTTCGACAGATCCAGAATATCGTTGAGAATAGCCAGCAGCGCATCCGACGATTTACGCAGCGTATCCACGTACTCTTCCTGCTCCTCCGATGAGACGGTTTGGTGCAGCAGGTCAATCATGCCAATGATGCCATTCATGGGCGTGCGCAGTTCGTGGCTCATGTTGGCCAAGAACAGGGTTTTGGCCTCCAGTGCCGTTTCGGCAGCATCTTTGGCCCGGCGTAGGTCGTCCTGCATCTGTTTTAGGCCCGTAATGTCGCGCCCGATACCTTCCGTGCCCATACCGCCTTCTACCGACCGCGCATTTACGAGCACACTTACTGAGTGCCCATCACTGTGGCGCATGGCAATTTCGAAGTTGCGCGCCTCGCCATACTTCTGCACGCTCTTAATCAGTGCTTCGCGCTCCGTCGGATACACGTAATAGTCACCGATGTAGTGGCCCGTTACTTCCTCGGGCGTGTAGCCCAGCATATCCTGCACCGAGGGACTCACCAGCGTCAGCTTGCCGGTGCCATCGGTGCGGTAGTACACATCCTGAAACGATTCGAAAATGGCCCGGAACTTCTCTTCCTGTGCCGCCAGCTCCAGCTGCCCGCGCTTCTTTTCGGTGATGTCGTGGGCAATACCCGAAATTTCCTCAAACGAGCCATCATCAAGGTAAATCGGGTTAAGGAAGATTTCGCGCCACGAATCCATGCCGCGGGCATCGCGCAGGCGCACCTCGAAGCGCTGCGGGTGGCCCTGAAAGGCTTTGCGGTAGTTGTCGACGAACAGGTCCCGCGCATCCTCTTCCATCATGGCCAGGTCGGCCTGGAACAGGTTGACGTTGGGAGTCGGATACACCCCGTTGCGGCGCAGGAAATACGCGGCGTAATTGCGGTTGAAGCTGGTGAGGCGGGAGTGCGTATCCACGCTCCACATCAAGTGGGAGCCGCTCTCGAAAATGGCGTTCAGGCGGGCGTTCTGCTTCTGAATTTGAACCTCGTTGCGCTTGCGCTCAATAGCCAACGCCACCTGGTTGGAAATAAAGTGCAGAATTTCCAGATCGGTAGGCGCATAAGCGTCGGCCTTGTAGTAGTCCTGCACGGCAATCACGCCGATAATCCGTTCCCCTATACTGAGCGGTGAGCACAGCATTACTTCCGGCATCAGCCCATAGGCCGTGATGGTGCCGTTGCTGATAAGCTCCTGTAACTCGTGGCGCAGCATGTACTGCGGCCGCCCGGTCCGGATAATGTACTCCGACATACCCGACGAGAATGGCCGCGACACGGCCCCTACTTCGCCCTGCGTGTTCTGGTCGACGAAGTAGGCGAACTGCAGCTGGGTGCGCGCCTCGTCGCAGAGGGCAATGTAGAAGTTGTTGGTTTCGATGATCTTGCTCAGTTCCCGATGAATGGCCCCGTAGAGCGAGTGCAAATCCTTGGAGCTGATGGCCAGGTTGGCAATGCTGTAGTACACTTTCTGCAGTCGCTCGGCCTTGATACGGTCCGTAATGTCGTGCAGAATGGCGCGGGTGCTCACCGGCTCGTCGTCCTGCCAGGAGCAGGAAATGGAGCCGATGAGATGGACGGGTTTGCCGGTTTTGGTGAGGAACACCGTTTCCAGCTTGTTCACTTTCTCCCCCTTATACAGGTTGCGCAACTGGTAGAGCAGCTTGGCCTTGTAGTAGGGGTGCACCACGTCGGAAAGGGTGAGGTGGGGCAGGTCTTCGTCCTCGTAACCTAGCTTTTCCTTCCAGGCTTTGTTCACAAACAGCAGCCGGTTATCAATGCTCAGATTCTGAATCAGGTCGTGGGCATTGTCGAGGAAATCCTGTAGACGGTTGCGGTTGTCGGTAAGGGCACGGGCTGCTACATGGCGCTCCGTAAAGTCGCGCCCAACTACCAACAGGCCTGTAATCTGCCCATCGGGGCCATATGCAAACTCGGCGTGCCAATACACCATGCGCGACTGTCCGCTTTTGGTGATGAGGGCCCGCTCGTAGAAATCGTGCAGACGCTCTTCCCGAATACAGTTCAGGTAGGACTGCTGCCGCACTTCCCGCTCCGCCGGGGGCGAAAACAACTCGTGGTACTGCTTGCCAATAACTTCAGGTCGGGTATATTCAGTGAATTCCAGAAAGAAGTCGTTCACGTCCAGGATGATACCTTCACGGTCGGCCAGCACATAGCTGAGTGTGGTGCGCGAAAGAAGGTCGCGTAGCTGCCGCTGCGTGGTGTCGATTACCAGTTTCTGGTTTTGCAGCTGCTGATTATGAGTGGTTTGTGTCGAGTCGCGCAGGATAAGTTGCACGCGCACCACGCCTTCGGGCAGCACAAGGCGGTGCAGTGTAACCCAAGCCGTGAGAGGACTATGGTCTGGGTAGCGGCCGTACCACCAGCGCGAGGCCGGCTCGCCGGTGCGGGCCGTGTGTTGCACGGCTTCGCGCAGTAGCTCCTCGCTAGACCAGTATTCCTGATGGGTGGATGCCGCCGCCGGTACCGCCAGCGCCATAAGGCCAGTAGCACGCAGGCTAGCACAGGTAGTGCCTAACAGGCGCTGCGCGGTGTGGTTGCAGTCGGTGAGGTTACCCTGCTCGTCATAGAGAAGCTGGGCGTCATAGGCCTCCTCGAACAGGGCACGGTATAAATCTGTCGGCGGGGCCAGAGCGGAAGTGGCCAGCGGGGCAGCGGATTGCGACATCGGGGAAGACAATGGCCAGCGGTAGTGGAGGTGCAAAGTAACTAGCGCCGGTGCCAGGTTTAACCGTTAAATTTGTCGAAAATATCCCAAACCCCCGTGCTTTTCGTGTCGGCCTTTTCTGGCTGGCCTGCCCGGTTCCCCCTATGTCCGCACCGCGCCTGCTCTTCACCGTCACAACGGACCTGAACTACGACCAGCGCATGCAACGCATTTGTGGCTCGCTGGCCCGGGCTGGCTACGATGTACTGCTGATAGGGCGGGAGTGGAGCACCTCGCGGCCCCTCACGCCGCAGCCCTATGGGCAGCACCGACTGCGCTGCCACTTTCAGCGCGGTAAGCTGTTTTATCTGGAGTTTAATCTGCGCCTGCTGCTATACCTACTGGGCCAGCGCGCGGCAGCCTGGTGCGCCATCGACTTGGATACGGCCCTGCCCATGTGGCTGCGGGCGCGGCTGGGCGGCCAGCCGCTGGTGTACGATGCGCACGAACTGTTTACGGAGGTGCCCGAAGTAGTAGCGCGGCCGGCTATACAACGCATCTGGCGTAGAATAGAACAGTTTGTTGTGCCGCGGGCTCAGCTGGCTTATACCGTGGGGCCAGCCCTGGCGAAGGTGTTTGAGAGCCGCTACGGCCGCCCATTTGCAGTCATCCGCAATATCAGTCGGCTGCAGCACAACACCTTGCCACCAGCACCCGCTGCTGCACCAGCCTCGGGCTATATTCTGTACCAAGGCGCCCTCAACGCTGGCCGGGGTCTGGAAGCGCTGCTGGCTGCCATGCCGCAGGTAGCGGGCCGGCTGGTTATCTGTGGCGAAGGCGACCTGTCGGCGGAACTGCGGGCGCAGGCTGCCGCACTGGGGCTACTGGAAAGCGGGCAGGTAGAATTCCGGGGCTTTGTGCTGCCGGATGAGCTGCGCGAAGTGACGCGTCAAGCTGCTCTAGGGCTGAATCTGCTGGAGAATCTGGGACTGAGCTACTATTATTCGCTGGCCAACAAATTCTTCGACTACCTGCACGCCGGCATCCCGCAGGTAGTGGTGGATTTCCCCGAGTATCGTGCCCTCAACGACGAGTACGCCGTGGCCGACCTGGTGGCTGACCTGCAACCAGCTACGTTGGCAGCGGCTCTCAACCGCCTGCTGCGCGATGAGCCCGCCCACTACCAAGAGCTAGCCGAAAATTGCCGCCGTGCCCGCCCGCTCCTAAGCTGGCAGCATGAGGAAAAGCGGCTTCTCGCACTGTATGTCGCACTGGTTGGCGCACCGCATCCCGTTTCTGTATGAGCATTCTTTCTGACCTGATAACTTCCCTCGGGCCTGAGCTACATAGTGGGCAGCCGACGCTGCTGGTAGTAGCGGGCCCCACGGCTGTAGGCAAAACGGCCCTGAGTGTGCAGCTGGCGCAGCACTTCCAGACCGAAATAGTTTCGGCTGACTCGCGGCAATTCTTCCGGGAGATGAGTATCGGGACGGCCAAGCCCACGCCGGAGGAAATGCAGGGTGTGCCGCACCATTTTGTCAATTCGCACACTATTAGCGAAGACTACAGCGCCGGCCGCTTCGAAACCGACTGTCTGCAGGTGCTCGACGGGCTGTTTCAGCGCCATCCGGTGGTCATCCTTACCGGCGGTTCGGGCCTGTACCTGCAGGCCGTAACGGACGGCCTCGACGAGCTGCCACCTGCCGACCCCGCTATCAGGGTGCAGCTGCAGCAGGAGTTGGCCGAGTTTGGGCTGGAGCATCTGGTAGCCGAACTAGCCCGTCTCGACCCGGTGGCTTATGCCCGTATTGATAAGCAAAACCACCAACGGGTAGTGCGGGCTGTAGAGGTGTGCCGCGCCACCGGACAGCCCTTCAGCAGCTTTCATACGGGCCGGAGTGCGGTGGCTCGTCCGTTTCGGGTTGTTAAGGTGGCCCTCAGCCGCGAACGAGAAGAGCTGTATGAGCGGATCAACTACCGCGTGGACCAGATGCTGGAGGCAGGACTGCTGGCGGAGGTGGAAGCGCTGCTGCCGTACCAGCACCACAATGCTCTGCAAACGGTAGGCTATCAGGAAATCTTTGGCTTTCTCGATGGCCTCTACGATTGGCCCGAAGCCGTGCGTCTGCTCAAGCGCAACACCCGCCATTACGCCAAGCGCCAGCTTACCTGGTTGCGCCGGGATAGTGAGTACCGCTGGATCGATTTATGGTAAGCAGAAAACAGGAACGTCATGCTGTGCGGCACCGAAGCGTCTTTACCGACCAAGCAATAATTACTTCCCGGTAGAGACGCTTCGGTGCCGCACAGCATGAGGGCCGGATATATTCTCCTTCTGATTCTAAACCGATAGGATTTCCACCATCCGCATGAAGCTCTGGTTGATGAGCTTCTTCTTGTTGATGGTGTCTGTGAAGGGCGTATACACGAGTTTTCGGTCTACGATGCCGGCCATAACGTTGCGCATGCCGTTCAGTAGGCCTTCCACGGCGGCAATGCCAATCTGGGAGGCAAGGAGCCGGTCGGCGGCCGATGGGGCCCCACCGCGCTGGATGTGGCCGATAATGGTCACGCGGGTATCGAGTTCCGGAATGGCTTCCTTCACGCGTTGCGCCACGGTGTGGGCGTTGCCTTCTTCCTCGCCCTCAGCCACCACCACAATAAACGAGGTTTTGGAGCGGCGCCAGCTACTTTTCAAGGACTCAATCACCGCTTCCGTCGACATCTGCGTTTCCGGAATCATCACAATTTCGGCACCGCCGCCAATGGCGCAGGGCATGGCAATATAGCCGGAGTCGCGGCCCATTACTTCCACGAAGAAACACCGGTCGTGCGAGTCAGCCGTGTCCCGAATCTTGTCAATGGCCTCCAATGCCGTATTTACAGCCGTGTCGTAGCCGATGGTATAGTCGGTGCCGTAGAGGTCGTTGTCGATGGTACCGGGGGCACCTACCGTCGGAATTCCGAACTCCTGCTCGAAGAGGGAAGCACCTGTGAATGTGCCGTTGCCACCGATGGCAACGAGGCCTTCGATGCCATTGTTAACAAGCTGATCGAAAGCTTGCTGGCGACCTTCCTTGGTCAGGAATTTCTGGCTGCGTGCCGATTTGAGGATGGTGCCACCCTTCTGGATGGTATTGGCTACCGAGGCTGAGTCGAGGCGAACAAATTCGCCTTTGATCATGCCGCTGAACCCGCGCATGATACCATAAACCTCAATGCCGTGGTAAACGGCCGTACGCACGACGGCCCGGACGCAGGCGTTCATGCCGGGTGCATCGCCGCCGCTGGTGAAAACTGCTATACGCTTCATCATACTGCTTCTCGAAAGTCATTCCTGCACTCACCTGGAGTACGGAACTGGCAAAGGTGGCAAATCAATGCCGAAAACCCGCTTATTTCTGCTTGCCAGGCGAAATTTTGGAGGGGAAGACTAGCTGTTTTTTTTGGGTGTACGTAAGCAGACCTGTTGGAAACCAGCACTCAGACGAGTAACTTCCCCTTTCGGCCTTGTGCCGAGCCGCTTTCTCGTTCTTTTTCCGCTCCCTACTCCGTGCCCACCTATGTTTGGTTTTTTTGAAAACGAGCAGACCCGCAAAATCAGGAGTCACATCCAGAACCTGGCGGCGCTAGCTAAGGCAGATGGCCATCTGGACGAGCGGGAAATGAGCTTTATCGTAGCAGTGGGCAAGAAAAACGGCATGCGGGCCGACGAAATCCGCAACATTGTGGCCAGTAGTAGCACCAACCGCTTAGTAGTGCCCGACAATGACTCAGAGCGGTTCGACCAGATTTTTGATATGGTGGACATGATGCTGGCCGACGGCGTAGTGGACGACAGCGAAATGAACTTCTGCACCGTTATGGCTGAAAAGCTAGGCTTCCGCAAGGACGTAGTAAATCTGCTGGTGAAGCAGATTTCGCAAGGCGTGAAAGACGGAATGGACCGGGAAACTATCAAGTCCGAAACGCAGCCATTTCTTAAGAGCATCAGGCAATAGCCAGCAACGGAAACACCTTTGGGGCAGCGTCCCGGCCAGGCCATCAGCAGAGGATGGACACTGGCCGGGGCGCGCTGTTATAAGGCAGTAGCGGGATTTTTTCCTTATTGGGCCAACGCCGGCGACCCGTCACAAACTGCTGAAATAGCCCGGAGAAGTGCTGCGCAGGCCTCATCTATTTCCGTGTCTGTGATAACAAGCGGGGGAGCCAGCCGCAGAGAATTGTCGCAGAACAGAAACCAGTCGGTGAGGATGCCTTCGTGCTCAAGGGCTTGGTCGATGATGGGCTTAAGCACCTCAAACGAGTCGAACTCAACCGCCATCAGCAGGCCGCAGCCCCGCACCGCCCGGATGGCTGGATGCACCAACTGCCGCCGGAAGCGGGCTGCTTTTTCGGCTACACCCGCCAGCAGGTTTTCTTCCTGAATGACCCGCAGAGTAGCCAGCGACGCCGCGCACGACACCGGGTGCCCGCCAAACGTAGTGCAATGGCCCAGGATGGGGTTGGTTTTGAAACCAGCCATGATTTCCTGCGAGGAAATGAAGGCTCCGATGGGCATGCCGCCGCCCATTCCTTTGGCACACAGCAGAATGTCTGGCTCGATGCCAAACTGCTCGAAGGCCCAAAAGCTCCCGGTACGCCCGAAGCCACACTGAATTTCATCCAGAATTAGTAGCGCTCCTACCTCATTGCAGCGTTGGCGCAGGGCGGGCAGGTAGCCCGGTTCCGGCACCCGTACGCCCGCCTCGCCTTGTACTGTCTCAATAATGACGGCCGCGGTGTGCTCGTCAATCAGGGCCAGGTCGTCGAAGCTGTTGTAGCGGAAGTGCCGGACATCGGGCAGCAGCGGGCGGTAGGAGTTCTTAAACCCCTCGGCCCCCGTGATGCTGAGCGCGCCGTGTGTGGAGCCGTGGTAGGCATTCAGGCAACTGATAAAGCCTGTGCGGCCAGTGTGGCGCTTGGCCAGTTTCAGAGCGCCTTCTACCGCCTCGGTGCCGGAGTTGGTGAAATAGACCGTATCGAGGTGCTGCGGCAGCGTTTCGTGCAGGGCCTGGGCCAACTGAGCAGGTGGCGCCTGCACCAGCTCCCCGTACACCATCAGGTGCAGATACTTGTCTACCTGGGACTTGATGGCCTCGACTACGCGCGGGTGGCGGTGCCCTACGTTGCTGACGCCGATACCGGAAATCAAATCGAGGTAGCGGCGGCCATCGGGCGCATACATATACACGCCTTCAGCCCGCTCAATTTCCAGCAGCAGCGGAAAATCAGAGGTTTGGGCCTGATGACGCAGGAAAAGCTGGCGAGTGGTAAGCATCCGGCAAAGGTACGGACGCCGGGGCCATGCGTGGCACCCTATGGCACCCTGCTGGCCAACAAAAACGGCCGCCGAAGCAGCCGTTTTACTTAGTCCTCAAGGCCAGGGCCATTGGGTGGCATGCCACCCCGCCGGTCGGCTACACGCTTCAGCACTTCTTTGGTAAACTGCCGCTCGGCCACGAACAGCTTGCCTACCTGCCGGATGCTGAGCACCTTCTGAAACTTATCGAAATACTCTTTCTCCAGGTTCACCTCCTGCTGGCGCAGCGCCAGCGCCTGCGTAAGGTTTTCCTTGATCTGAACATCGGAGAGGCCGTCGGGATTGTCGGTGCGCAGGGTGCGCATGCGCCGGTTCAGGTCGCGGCGTTTGGCTGTAAACTCGTTGTAAACCGGCCAGAACCGCTGGGCTTGATCCTGCGTGAGGACTATTTTTTCGGTGATGTAGGCAATCTTGGCGTTTTCGAGCTGGCTCAGGCGGCCCCCCTGGCGGCCCCCATTCTGAGCCATAGCCGGTGCGGTGGCCAGGAGGCAGAGCAACAGCAGAGTGCGGAGAAGATTATTCATGGGAGAGAGAATCGAAAGAAAAGGCAAAAAGTACTTACAGATATATGTCTTCGGTGGGTTGGGTGTCCAGCAAGTCCTGCACCTCTGCTGGCGAGGCGCGCAGGTAGGCTTCGGGCAAGGCCTGCTCAGTGGCGGGCAGCTCAGCCAAGTCGCTTAGCGTAACACGCTGCTCGCTGGCCAGCAGGTATTCTACCAACTCAGTGCGTGGCACATTGGCCAGGGAACCGGCCGTGCTGGCAGTGGCGGGCGAGGTGCCAGGTTGATTGAGAAGAAAGGAAGCCGCAAAGCCACCCAGCACCACGCCGGCTGCCAGCGCCGTGCGCAGCGGCGCCGACAGAGCGGCCAGCCACTCCGGTACCGGCAGGCGAGTAGCTGCAGAAGCGGGCTGCACACGCTGCATCACGCGCATCGGCAATTGATTGAAATAGCCGTCCGGGGGCGAAGCCAACGGCTGGGGCCGGCGGGGGTGGTCGTCCAGACGAAAGGGAGTTTTCATGGCACTTAGAAGCGGCCGGAGCCGCAAGGTTTAATCAGGTAAGAGACGCTGCTGGCTGGTTGTGGTGGAGTAGCAACTGCTTGCCACCTTGCTCGGTCAATTCAATCAGACTGCGTGATGTAGTGTTCTATTTTTTTTGCGGCGTGGTGGTAAGAGGCTTTTAAGGCGCCTACGCTGGTGCCCGTCACTTCGGACATCTGCTCGTAGGGCATTTCGTCGTAGTAGCGCAGGTTGAACACGAGGCGTTGCTTGTCGGGCAAAGTTAGGATGGCCTTCTGCAGCTTTAGCTCAATATCGTCGCCGGCCAGGGCCGGGTCCGCTTCTACTTTGGCGGTCAGCTCGGCGGCTACATCGTTGAGGGGCAGAAAGAACTTACGCCGCTTGCTGGAAAGGAAGTTGAGGCACTCGTTGGTGGCAATGCGGTAAATCCAAGTGTAGAGCGAAGCGTCTTTCCGAAAGGTTTCCAAGTGCTTCCAGACCTTCACAAACACGTCCTGCGTGAGGTCGTCGGCGTCGTCGTGGTCGATGACCATTTTGCGCACGTGCCAATACACCTTCGTCTGGTACTTGCGCACCAGCTGGTTGAAAGCCACGTTGCGGGAGGCCGGGTCTGCGAATTTGAGGAGGATTTCCTGGTCTTCCAAGCAGAAGAAGCGGGTTAGAGGCGGCGGCGTTTGGGCATTTGGCCAGTTAGAGAAGCAAGACCCGGGCGGGTTTAATCGGGACGACAAAAAACACCGCAACCGGGGAGGTCATTGGTTTTATGCAGTGCGTGCCGCTACTTGCAGCCAATCAAGTATGGAAAGCTACACGGCATGAATAGTACCGACCATTTGCTGAAAATTGAAGATGAATACGCCTGGACATTCTTTGGCAGGAGCCGCGAGTATTACTTGGAGCTATGGCAACTGCGGCAACAAGGAAAGTACGTTCATTTTAACATAGCAGCCTTTTTCTTCGGTGTGTTCTGGTTTGCCTATCGGCGCATGTATTTTGTGCTCTTTCTGCTTGTGGCGGTGCTGCTGGCCGAAGCCATGCTGGAACAGGCCCTGCTAGGAGAGGCGCGGGGGCAGGGCAGAACTATCCTGGTAGGGCTGGTGCAGGCTTCCGTGCTCGGCGCTTTCGGCAACACGCTCTACCTCTGGGATGCCGAACGCAAAATGCGGAAGATTCTACGGCGTGCTATTCCCAAAGACGATATTCTTGCCCTTCTGCGCCGGGCCGGCGGTACCAGCTGGTGGTTTGTGCCGGTGGTGCTGGCTATCGGTGGGCTGTATGGCTGGTTGCTGCAGTGGGTGGCCTGGCAGTCTGCCCTATAAGTTTCGGAGCTAAGCGTGGGTGCATTTTCGCTACTTCGTGCTGAATGCCACACCTACTGTCAGGTTGGTGTTGTCGCGGGGCTTGCCTTCCAGCACGCGGCTCTCGAAGGTATAGATATAGTTGGCCGTGATGGCGAAGCGGGGCGTGAAGCGCAGGGCCAGGGAGGTCAGCTGGTTCACCCGGTAGTCGTCGAAGCCGCTAAGGTTGGGCTGGTAAAATGTCGTTGAATTCAGCGAAAAGACCCGATACGAGTACACCAGCTTCAGCCGCAATGAACTGCGCGACACGATGCGCTCTGAGCCATCCTGAAAGTAAGTCGCCTCCCGGATAAACAGATTGCTCAACGACACTTCCCGCCCCAGCGAATCGGTGTAGAACGCCCAGCCCGGCCCCAAGCCCAATTGCACGCGCCCCGTAATGCCGCGCAGGTTGCTCCGCTCGTAGCCTCCGATGCCGTACGCGCGGAAGTGGCCCTTCCAATAGTAAGGCGTGGCATTGAACAGAAACTCCCGCTCCTTGAGCAGCTTCTCCTGCTTGCCGTAGGAAAAGCTGCCATTCACTGGCGCCCCGAAGTGCTGCCCCCGCAGAAACGTAACGTTGTGCGTGGTAGCAAGTAGAGTCCGGTTTACGCCACCTGAGGTGTACTGGCCGGAAAGCTGCCCGGCGTACCGAATAATGGTGGTATCGGGGCGCTGGGCCTGGGCTCTGGAAGTGAGCGAATGGAGCAGTGAGAACAGGAAAATCAGTCGGGCAGAAATGCGCATTCAACGGCAGGGCAAAAGTAAAGAGCAGCCGGCAGGCCACCTCCACAACAGAAAAACGAGCTGGCAAAAGTGGGAAATGATTCTGCTTTGGCTACTACCAAAGGCCTGCGCTTCGGTGCATAATGGGTAGCTTGGGCCCGTTACGGCGCTCAAAACGCCACCAGATACAGCTGTTTTTATGCGTTGCTTTTTACTTATTCTGTGCTGTTTCTGGCTGGGAAATTCTTCCGCCTGGGCGCTGCGCATAGCAGAGCAACGCCTGATGGGCACTGCCCCGCCAACCCGGCTGCAAAAGCTGGAGATAGGGCTGGCGCTGGAGGCTGGTACCATTCGCAACCCCTACGACCCGGCCGAAATTACAGTCGGGGCCGAGTTTGTGTCGCCGGGAGGCAAGGTGTATCGGGCCATGGGTTTCTGGTACCAGGATTTCAAGCGCTGCACTACCTGCGCGCCTCCGCCCCGGGCAAGTGCCCAAGACACCTGCTACTACTGCACCACCTGTCCTGAAGACCCTCGCTACCTCGTGCCCGTGCCCACCCGGCTGCCATGGCGTGTCCGGTTTGCCCCGACCGAGGCCGGCCGCTGGAACTACCGCCTGCTTGTACGCCACGCCGATACGACTGTGGCCAGTGCGCCTACTTTCTTCACGGTAGCAGTGGCTACTAATCCTGGGTTTGTGCAGGTGCATCCCAACGGCCGCAACTTCGCTTTTGCCGACGGGCAGATATTTTTTCCGTTGGGCATGAACGTGGTGAGCTACAGTATGGCCGACCGCTACAGCCGGCTACCGTACCTGGATGTGCGCGGCGGCATCACCCGCATTGCCGACAACGGGGGCAACTTTGCCCGCCTCATGATGGCACCTGAGCAGTTTGGCATTGAGTGGACTGACGGGCCCGCCGGCCGCTACGATGCTCGCCAGAACCGCGCCTACGACCTGGATGCGCTGGTAGAGCAGGCCGCCCGCCGCCGTGTATACCTGCAGGTGGCCATAAGCTCCGTTACGGAGCTATTTGATTCTGAGAGCTTCGGGCGGGCATGGCAGAAACACCCGTACCGCCAGCTGCTAGGCCCCAATGCTTCCAACCTGAGCTTCTTTACTGATTCCCTCAGCCGGCAGCTATTTCGGCAGCGCATCCGCTATGTTATGTCGCGCTGGGGCTACTCACCGGCTGTGTTTGCCATAGAGCTGATGAACGAAACCGACCTGTTCGGGGCCGGTTCGCAGAATAACTTCTGGGACCGGGACAACGCAGGGCAGGTGGCAAACTGGACCGATGACATGCTGGCCTATGCCCGCTCGCTGGCTCCGCAGCACCTCTACACCACTTCCTTCGGGTTTGCCTATAGCGGCGACTACAAGCGGGCGGATGGGAGTGCCTTCTTCCAGTCGCCGGAGCTGGATTTCGTGCAGCACCATTATTACAGTTCTGACTTGAACGTGGAGCACCAACGCGCCTTTCTGGCACGTCTGGCCAAAGCCCGCTATCCGGGAAAGCCCTATCTGCTGACCGAGTTTGCAATCAACAATGACCAGCCCTGCTGGTCGGGGTCATCCAATTTTACGGCCAAACAGTACCGGCCCGGGGTACTCTACCACGACCTGAACGAGATGCACAACACACTGTGGTCATCTACCTTCAATGGGTCGGGAGGGGCGGCACTGTATTGGTGGGCCAATCAGGTATTTAGCCTGTGCTATGGCGGGCAGTATCACTACTTCAAGCCTCTTCAGATGTTTCTGGCCGATTGCCCGATTTTCAGCGAAGAGCATGAACCCATTGCCAGTCCCTGCCCCGGCGAAACCGGCCCGAAGGACGGGCGGCGCCAGACCAGTTCCCCCGGCAATTGCGTGCCCGTGTGGGCGGCAGGCGCCAGAGCCGATAATGCTTCTTTTGAGCCCACCGGCGCTACCACCTCTGACCCGCGCTTGGAGGTATTCGCGCTGCGCAGCTCCGCGCGGATAGTGGGCTGGGTGCATAACCGCGCCAACTATTGGTACAAGCTGCCCCACCTTTCCGGTCCGCTCACCGACAGCCTCTGCCGCCTCTACAACGACAACCAGCCCAGCACCCCCGACAGCATTCCGGCGCTGGTAGGGCAGCGGGTCACCATTCCGAACGTGGTGCGGCCAGGGCGTTACCGCCTCGAGTTTTTCAGTACCTACCCATTCTATGCACTCGGCCGTGGCGGCAAGCAGATGCAGGGCGGCGTTATTGCGCAGTTCACAACGGAAGTGCGCGCCACCGAGGGGCAACTCACGTTTACAGTGCCGCCATTGCGGCCGCTCGGTACTCCACCCTTCGCCCCCGACTACGGTTTCAAAGCCACATGGCTGCCAGAGCCGACGGCTGCACCCAAAGCGCCGCTGAAGACAACGCCCAAAGTGCCAGCCAGGAAGCCCACCGCGCCCCCGGTACGTAAGCCAGCCACAAGGCCGGTGCGCCGGTAGCCACGAACTGATAAGTAGAGGAATAACCAAAACGCCCCGGTTGCTCGTAGCAGCCGGGGCGTTTCTGTATGCGGCAGGCCGTTACTTACGGCGCGCTATTACTTTCTCCACGGCGGCCACAATAGCGGCCTCGTTGAGGCCGTATTTCTCCATCAGCTGGTCAGGCGTGCCAGACTCGCCGAACGAGTCGTTGACAGCCACCATTTCCAAGGGCAGGGGCTCTTCGCGGGCCAGCAACTGCGCAATGGAGTCGCCGAGGCCACCGTTCATCTGGTGCTCTTCGGCCGTTACTACGCAGCGTGTTTTGCGCGCCGATTCCAGAATCAGGCGTGCATCCAGCGGCTTGATGGTGTGGATGTTGATGATTTCGGCGTTGATACCTTTTTCGGCCAGCAGCTTGCCCGCCAGAATGGCTTTCCAGACTAAGTGGCCGGTGGCGAAGATGCTCACGTCGGTACCCTCGTTCAGCACAATGCCTTCGCCAATCTTAAACTCCTGGTCGGCGGGCGTAAAGTTGGGCACCACCGGGCGGCCGAAGCGCAGGTATACCGGGCCTTGGTGGTCGGCAATGGCAATGGTAGCGGCCTTGGTCTGGTTGTAGTCGCAGGGGTTGATAACGGTCATGTGGGGCAGCATTTTCATCATGCCCACGTCTTCCAGAATCTGGTGCGTTGCGCCGTCTTCACCCAGCGTGAGGCCCGCGTGCGAAGCGCAGATCTTCACATTTTTGTTGGAATACGCAATGCTCTGCCGGATCTGGTCATACACGCGGCCCGTGCTGAAGTTGGCGAAGGTGCCCGTGAAGGGAATCTTGCCCCCAATGGTGAGGCCAGCCGCCAAGCCCATCATGTTGGCCTCAGCAATGCCTACCTGGAAGAAACGCTCGGGGTTATCCTTGATAAAGGCGTCCATTTTGAGCGAGCCAATCAGGTCGGCGCACAGGGCCACTACGTTGGGGTTGGTGCGGCCCAGCTCCTGCAGGCCGGCACCAAAGCCGCTACGCGTGTCCTTCGATTCGGTGTAGGGAAAGTCTTTCATATGGAGGGTTGTAGGGTCCTTTGTCGTTATTTAGTCTGTCATGCTGAGCGCAGCCGAAGCATCTCTACCTCTGGCTAATTCTGCCGTGAGGACGAAGCGGTAGAGATGCTTCGGCTGCGCTCAGCATGACGGCCTTTTTGTTGGAGTAACTCTCGGTGCGCTGCATCATTTCCCGAAAATGCTCACCGAGCTGGTCTGGCCCGAGCGGATGGTGAAGTTGCGCACGTCGGTGAACTTGCTGCCGGTGGCGTTGGTGGTGCGGAAGATGAGGCGGTAGGCTCCCGGCTGCATGGGCACATTTACCTTGCTGCTGCCGCCATCAGGCAGGTTGTACACCCACGTCTGGGTTTCGTCGTCGTTGAGGGCGTAGATGCTGCCGTAGCCTTTCAGGTCCGAAATGATGTTGAGCGTGCCGGGCGCCGGATACGTGATGGTGGCTTCCTGGCCCTGCTTCACCGTGAGGCGGTGCGTCTGGCGGGGCAACGTCAGGACCTCCACTTCGTAGTCGCCGGCCAGCAGCTTCTGCCGCGTCCCGAAGGGCAGAGCCACTACGGTGGCCGCGCTGCCCCGGGCCCGTACCACAGCCTGCACCTTGCCATAGGGGTTGGCCGTCATGTTGGGGCTTTGCAGCCAGAGCGTGCCCTGGGGTGTTTTGTAGGTCAGTACGTTGGCCTTGCCAGGCTTGATGGGCAGGTTTTCCTGCCGCACGGGCGGCACCGTATTTATCACCAAATCGTAACTCTGCAGCGCGTCGATGTCGAGGGCATCGGGTTTGCCTTGGGCGTCGCGGTAGTGCACGTAATTGTATTCGGGCTGGCCAGTGATGTTGTTGAGGAACGTCATGTTCACGTTCGACTCCACCGGCTTGCCGCCCGCATCCGTTAGGTTGATGGCCACAGTAGTTTTGGCCAGCGTCTGTGCTACTACATCGTTGAGAATGGTGCGGAAGGTCTTGACGTCGGCGGCGTTGTAGTATTGCCCCAGGCATTCAAGCTGTTTGCCAAACTCCCGTTCGGCCCCGATTCCAATCACAAACGGCTTGAGAAACACGTGCTTGCGCTGCAGTGCCACCGACGTAGCGCACGGGTCGCCCTTGCACGATTCGAGGCCGTCAGTAATCAAAATCAAGACGTTGCGCGCTGTTTTATCAGTTGGGAAGTCGCCGGCCGACTGGAGCAGCGAGTAGGTAATGGGCGTGTTGCCCTTCGGCTCGATGGACTTGAGCCGGGCCTTGATAGCACCGGCATTCTTCGGCGCAAACGGCACTTCCAGCTTCGAGTCTTCGCAGTTGTTTTCCTCGCGGCCGTGCATGTGCCCGTAGGCGCGCAGCCCCAGCTCCAGGTTGGGATACGCGTTGAGCGAGTCCACCATTTTGGCCAGCAGACTCTTGGCCACCTCCATGCGCGGCCGGCCTTCCCAGGGCGCCAGCATCGAACCCGAAGCATCCAGCAGAAACAAAATGCGCGTGACGCGGGGCTTGGCCGGCGGCACGTTCTGGGCATGGCAAGGGAGGGCCAGCCACATAATGACCAGCCACAACCAATGCCGTACTCGGAACATCTTGTTCATGCTACTCAGCGTGAATGGGAACCTTAGCAGTTTATGATTCTGGTGTAACAACCAGAATCATAAAACCAATTATTGCTGCAGCAGAACCAATAAGTGTTATCAGCTTGGCTCTAGGAGACTGAGCAGTGGCCTTCGTGGTCAGTAACAAAGCAATAGATGCAGCCGCAATAGCTGCACAAAGAGCAGCAATGAGGCCAAACTCTCCTTTCACTACCATCGGAACCCCAACCATCCATATGGCCCAGATGATAGGGATATAATATTCACCGAGTAGCTTATTCATAGGAAGCCTAGTAGTCCGAAGCCGTATCGACGATGAGCTGCTGCAGGGCTTTTTCCAGCTGCTCGTCGTTCGGGGCCACGCCGTGCCACTTGTGCGAGCCCATCATGAAGTCGACGCCATAGCCCATCTGCGTGTCCATGAGCACCATCACGGGGCGGCCGTTGCTGAGCAGGCCCTGCGCCTCCTCAATGGTCGCCAGTAGTTTCTCCAGGTCGTTGCCGTCGGTTTCCACCACCTGCCAGTTGAAGGCCTCAAACTTGGCGCGCAGGTCGCCGAGGCCCCCAATTTTCTCGGTGGGGCCGTCAATCTGCTGGCCGTTGCGGTCTACGAAGGCAATCAGGTTGTTGACCTTGTGGTGCGGGGCGTACATGGCCGCTTCCCACACCTGGCCTTCTTCCAGCTCGCCGTCGCCCATTAGCACGTACACTGTGCGGTCGTCGTTGTTGAGCTTCTTGGCCTGGGCGGCACCTACGGCCACGCTCAGGCCCTGGCCCAGTGAGCCGGACGCTACCCGAATGCCGGGCAGGTGCTCGTGGGTGGCGGGGTGGCCCTGCAGCCGCGAGTTCAGCTTGCGGAACGTGGACAGCTCGCTCACCGGGAAGTAGCCCGAGCGGGCCAGCACCGAGTAGAAAACCGGCGAAATGTGGCCGTTGGAAAGGAAAAACAGGTCCTGCCCGGTGCCGTCCATATCAAACGGCTGGGGCGTGTGCTTCATCACCTTGAAATACAGCGCCACCAGCAGGTCGGTGCAGCCGAGCGAACCGCCGGGATGGCCCGAATTGACAGCGTGTACCATGCGCACGATGTCGCGGCGCACCTGCGCGGCAATCTGTTTCAGCTCAGCTACCGAGGTGGTGGCGGAAGGAGCATGCGTTTCGGGGGTAGGAGCGAGGGGCGTGACCTGCGACATGAGATTCAGAAAGGAAAGGTGATGATGAGGCAAAGGTAGAAACTTGGGCGGGGCGTGCCATAAAAAAGCCCCGCCGTTTTGGCGAGGCTTTATACTATTACAGCGACATCAGTTGGGCGGCGTGGTTCTTGGTGTCGACTTTCGTTATCACCTTTTCAATTTTGCCGGTTTCATCAATCAGGAAGGTGTAGCGCATGGTGCCCATGTACTTACGGCCATACATGGATTTTTCCTGCCATACGCCGTAGTCCTCGACCAGCTTTTTGTCTTCGTCCACGAGCAGCGGAAACGGTAGCTCATATTTCTCGGCGAACTTCTTGTGCGACTTCTCGCTGTCGATGCTCACGCCCAGCACCTGAATGCCGGCAGCCTGTAGGCTCTGGTAGTTGTCGCGCAGGTCGCAGGCCTGGGCAGTGCAGCCGCTGGTGTCGTCTTTGGGGTAGAAGTACAGGGCCACTTTGCGGCCGGCGTACTCCTGCAGGCGGTGCGTGGTGCCGTGCTGGTCTAAGGCTTCGAAGGCCGGGGCCTGCTCGCCAACTTGAGGAATGGGCATAATCAGGGGTTTGCGGCAAATGTAGCGCGGAAGTCCGGTATAGCCCAGCGCCGCGCTAAAATCCCGCTGGCCGCAGCTACGGCTTGCCGTCGATGGGCTGCGGCGTAAAAATCAGCTGATCCACGTTGAAACCCAGGTCCCGGGCCTTACCCACGAGCATGTCGCGGCGGTTGCGCTCCATGTGGGGCGTGCGGCTCAGCAGCCACAGGTTTTCGCGGCTGGGGGTGCCCACCAGGGCGTAGCGGTAGTCGGAATGGTCGAGGTCCAGCACCCAGTAGTCGCCCTCGAAGGGCCAGAAGAAACTCACTTTCAGCTTGGCATTGGTAGCAGCGTCTACCACGCGGGCGGTGCCATTGGCCACTTCAGCGGGCCCGTTGAGGCCTTCCTTGTGGCAGGTATTGCGCACACTCACCTTGCCATCGGGCCGGAGCTTGTACTGGGCCGTGACGTGCTGGCAGTCTTTTTCGTAGCGGATAGGCAGCCGAGCTACTTCATACCAGAGCCCCATGTACTTGTGCAGGTCTACGTGCGGCACAGTTTCCAAGGGGGCGTGCAGTTGCCGACGGGTGTAGGCGTAGGCCGCTACGCCCGTAGCTACGGCAGCGCCTAACACAGTGAATAATACCGGACGGCGGCGTTTGAGTAGGTTAGCCATAGGAGTGAAAGTAGGGTCCGTGACTTTTACGCAGCCGCGCCACAACAAGCTAAACAGTCAGAGCGGAACCCTTTCGCGGACCTGTCCGGCTGATCTGACCGGTTGCCGGATTCGCGCGTATAGGTGCTGTAGATACTATTTCTCTCCGAATTATGCTGCAGCTGGAACAACTCACGCTCAATATCCCGGATACGACCAAACCACGCGTCGTTATCATTGGTGGGGGCTTTGGGGCGGTCAATCTGACCAAAAACCTGCCCGACGAACATTTTCAGGTGGTGATGCTCAGCAAGCAGAACTACCACGGCTTCTGGCCCTTGCTCTACCAAGTAGCCACGGCGGGTCTGGAGCCCGAATCCATTGCCGAGCCCATTCGCAAGCTCTTCGACGACCACAACGACTTTCACTTTCGCTTCACGCGGGTCAATAGCATCAATCCGGCCGCCAAAACCGTCAGCACCGTCATCGGCGACGTGCGCTACGACTACCTCGTTATTGCCACCGGTACTAAGTCCAACTATTTCGGCAACGAGCAAATCAAGCAGAACGCCTTCGGCCTCAAGCACCTCAGTGACGCCGTGAACCTACGTAGCCAGCTGTTGCAAAGCTTCGAGCAGGCCAACCTGACCCAAAACACCGAAGCCCGCCAGAGCCTGCTCAACATCGTTATTGCCGGGGCCGGGCCTACGGGCGTGGAGCTAGCTGGCTCGCTGGCCGAAATGCGCCAGCACGTGCTGCCCCGCGACTATCCGGGTATGGATTTTCGGGAGATGAACATCTATCTGGTTGACGGGCTGGACCGGGTGTTGCCGCCGATGTCGCCGGAATCGAGCCGGCACACGCACGGCTACCTGGAAAAGCTGGGTGTTATCATCAAGCTCAACAAGTTCGTGGACTCCTACGATGGGCAAACTGTCAAATTCAAGGACGGTGAGGAAATCCGGAGCCAGACGCTGGTGTGGGCCGCCGGCGTGGCTGGCGCGACTATAGAAGGCCTGCCCTCCGAAACCGTGGAGCGCGGCCGCTACCTGGTCAACACCTTCAACCAAGTGCAGGGCTTCACCGACATCTTCGCCATCGGCGACGTAGCCGTGATGAAGAGCGACAAGTGGCCTAAAGGCCACCCGCAGGTGGCGCAGCCCGCTATTCAACAGGGTGTGCATCTGGCCAAAAACCTGGTGCGCAGGCTGCGCGGCGACGAATGGAAACCGTTCAGCTACTTCGATAAGGGCTCTTTGGCCATTGTGGGCCGCGCCCGCGCCGTCGCCGATTTGCCCGGCAACAAGAGCCTGAGCGGGTTTATAGCGTGGGTGGCTTGGCTATTCGTGCACATCTACTACCTCGTGGGCTTCCGCAACAAGCTGATTGTAATGGCCAACTGGGTGTACCGCTTCTTCACGTACCAGCGCGGCACTCGCATTATCATTCAGCCCTACGTCAATTCCGAGGACAAAGTGGGGCAGGAGTTCGTGCGCCTGCAGACAGTGGATTAAGGGTCATTGAATAAGAACAGAAAAGGCCCGCTCCTTCAGGAGCGGGCCTTTTCTGTTAGAATAGTAGAACGTCATTCCGAGCGGAGCCGAGGAATCTCGCGTGCTGAGGTTGCCAAGGCATTTACTACACTAGCGAGATTCCTCGGCTCCGCTCGGAATGACGGTTAGTTTTGCTCTGGCGCAACGGTCCGGCGCTACAGCGTCACGTTGATGACCTTCTCATTGCCGGCCTGGTCGGTGAGGCGCAGTGTGGCGGGGCCACGTAATGGCGGACCGAGCTTATCGGAACGCTCCGAAAACAGCGTAGCATTCTTGTGCTCGAAGCGCAACAAATGGAACTGACCGTTTACTTCCAGCTTGTAGGACGCCAGGCCCGAGAGGTCGTCGCCGACTTTGAACACCACACCGCCAGCGCCCTTGCTAAGCAGCCGGCCCGAAGGCGGAATGGTATCAGTCAGGATGCGGAACTGTCCGAAGGCTTTGATAGGGGCCGAAATGGTGGTGCCAGTTGCGTCCCACTTGCCACCCACGTAGGCTTTGCCGCCCTTCGCTGTTACGCCGTAAATAGCCGTGCGGCGCGGATCTGCCACGGGCCCATCGGGCCGCAGGCTGACGCGCATGGTTTCGTAGAGCGGAGTACGAGGCAGGTGTACCGTCCAGAGGCCAGTTTTATAGCTGGTCTGCACATACAGCGTGTCAAACAGCGTTTTGGGTGAGAAACTCAGTTGAAGGTTGTGTGTGCTGAAGGCAAAATCCTGACCCGATGGAATCAGCCCCTGCCGATCAAACCGCTTTGTAACACCACCGAACTGCAGGGAGTCGGGGAGGCCGGCGCGTAGGTCGTAGAGGTAGGTGTTTTCGCTCTGCACCGTGTAGCTGGGCTTCAGGGTGAGGCGGCGGTTGCCTTTATAGAGCGTGAGCGGGCCTCCGGTGGCCGCTGTATCGGGGTCGGCGGCTACGGCCACCAGCAGGTTGCGGCTGATGTCGTAGCGAAGAGCCGGCTTTTTCACCAGCGCCGAACGAGTTTTGTAGTATGTTGGCTGTTCGCCGCGAAGCACAAATTGCAATGGTGTCTGGTTGCCATAAGAGTCCGCCAGAATAATTTCGACGGTGTAGATTTTGCCGGCATCCACCCGCAGTTTGCCTTTGGCAGGACCGGTGGTATACATGCTCAGGTCGTTGCCATCATCCACGAACAGCTTTTCAAACTGCCGGCCCTGCGTGTAGCGCCACTCGTAGTCTACGTGCCGGTTGATCTGGCGGGAACCTTCCGGAAACGGAATGTCATCTACCACGTGCTTGTAGAGCGGCTGCCCGTTCACGCGCACTTCCACCCGCTGCAGGCCGTTCTTATTCCAGACGCCATCAAACCGGTCGAAGCCCTGCACCAGCAGACCCACGTGGCCAAACGCCGGAATAGTATCCGTCCAGACGTAGCCTCCGCCGTTGGGTAGCGGCGGTGCCTTCGGCACAAACACCGACTTGCCAAAACGCCCCTGCACGCGGGCCTCAATGCCCAGCGCCTCCACGGCAAACGCCTGCAGCTGCGGCGCCACATGGTCCTGAATTTCAGGGAAGCCACCGAATTGCAATGGGTTGAGCTGGTTGTCTTTGGCGTCACGGACTTCCCAGTGCAGGTGCGGGCCCGCCGAGCCGCCCGTGTTGCCCGAAAGTGCGACCACCTCGCCGCGTTTCACCGGAAACTGGTCTTTCTCAAAGAACAGCTCCAACTCATAGGTCTGCTTGGCATATTGCTGCCGCAGTAGCTCCTCCGAAACTGGCCCCTTGAAGTGGTTGAGGTGGCCGTACACCGTGGTCAGGCCGTTGGGATGCGTGATGTAGAGCACGTTGCCGTAGCCGAAGGAACTCCGCTTGAGCCGCGAAATATAGCCATCGGCCGATGCATACACCGGCAAATCCACCCGGCCATCGGTCTTGATATCGAGGCCGCCATGGAAGTGGTTGGGGCGCAGCTCGCCCATGCTACCAGCCAGGTAGTTCTGCACGCCAGGCTTGATCGGAAACAGGAAATACCCATTCGGCACTTCGGGCCGCGCGCCAGTGCTGGCTTGAGCAGGAGCAGTAGGCTTTTGAGTAACCGTGTCGGGCTCCTGGCCGCTGCATGAAGCCGGTAGCGCCCCCAACGTAAAGAGCAGCGGCAGTAGCGCCAGCCCCAGCAGCCGGCGCGGCTGCTTCAAGGAAAAAATATCGGGCATTCAGAAAGGAATCAAGGAAATTCCGGCAGTGTGGGTGCACATGCCAGATAATAAAGGTGGTCGTGTCAGCAGCGCTGCCTGCTTGGCACGGAGTGAGACGAAGCCAACGGCACTATCAACGACGAAAGTCCCGGTGGCGTACAGCCGCGGAAAAAAGTAATCCGCAGCCTACTGCAGGGTTATTTCACGGCCAGATTCAGCAGTTGGCGGTCTTCGATGTAGCCGGTTAGCTGGTCGCCGAGCTTTACCGGACCTACGCCACTGGGTGTGCCGGTGAAAAGTAGGTCGCCCATTTTGAGCGTGATGAACTGCGAGATGTAGCTGATGATTTTGCTGAAATCGTGCAGCATAAGGCCGGAATTGCCCTGCTGTCGCACCTCGCCGTTTACTTCCAGCCGGAAGTTGATGTTTTTCAAATCGGGGAAGTCAGCAACAGGTATGAACTCCTGTGAAAGCGGAGCCGAGCCATCGAAGCCTTTGGCCAGCTCCCAGGGCAGCCCTTTGCTCTTGAGCTTGCTTTGCAGGTCGCGGGCCGTGAAGTCGATGCCCAGGCCGATGGCGTCGAAATACGTAGGCGCAAACTTCTCTTCGATGTTCTTGCCGTTGCGGCAGATCCGCAGCACCAGTTCTATTTCGTGGTGAATGTCCTGCGAAAAATCGGGGATAAAGAAGGGCTGGTTCCGCTGAAGCAGAGCCGTGTCGGGCTTGGCAAAAATGACAGGCGCGTCGGGCGTTTCGTTCTGCAGTTCAGCAATATGTTCGGCGTAATTGCGGCCAATGCACAGAATTTTCATGGAGCGGTGTGGGGCGTGGGGCTGGGGTGGCGGGCAGTGCAGGATGGTCTTCGCTTCATCCAACTTGCTGCCTGCCTGACACTCAAAAATAGGGTTAATTCGGGCCGCCTACTGAGTAGGGGCGGAAAAAAACGGGTACGCAATGTTGGCACCAGGGTTAAGTAAACATTTTGCCCGGCCTCCGACGTATAGAATGCGTTGCTCGGCGTGGTACTCACTGCACCACACGCTGCTGTCTCTCACTCCTAAGCTCTCCTTCCGATGATCAGAAAATTTGCTCTGGCCAGCTGCCTGTTCGTGGCCGCCGCCTGCTCCACCGTTCCAATTACGGGCCGTCGTCAGCTCAGCCTCGTTTCCGACGCGGAAATGAACACAATGGCTGCCACCGAATACCAGAAAGTGCTGGCCTCAAGCCGCGTGGTGAGCAGCGGTGAGCAGGCCGCCATGGTAAAACGGGTAGGCCAGCGCATCCAGCAGGCAGTAGAAACGTATTTCCGCCAGCAAAATGCCCAGAGCCAGCTGGAAGGTTATGCCTGGGAGTTCAACCTGATTGATGATAAGCAGGAAAACGCCTGGTGCATGCCTGGCGGCAAGGTGGCCGTGTACAGCGGTATTCTGCCCATCACGCAGGACGAAACCGGCCTGGCGGTAGTAATGGGCCACGAAATTGCGCACGCAGTAGCCAAACACAGCTCGGAGCGTATGAGCCAGCAAATGGCGGCGCAAGGCCTAGGGGGCGTACTGTCGGCCTCGGCGGGGCAGAACCCAACGGCTACGCAAAGTGTGTTTATGCAGGTAGTAGGAGCCGGTTCGCAGCTGGGGCTGCTTAAATACGGCCGCAGCCAAGAATCGGAAGCTGACCACCTGGGACTGATTTTTATGGCCATGGCTGGCTACAACCCCGATGGGGCCGTGGCGTTCTGGCAGCGGATGGAGGCCCGTGAGGGTCAGGCGTCGCCACCGGAATTTCTGTCTACGCACCCCTCCAGCGGCACGCGTATCGCCGATATTCAGCGGGAGCTGCCTGAAGCGCGCAAGTACTATACTGCTCGCTAACCGGTGCATACTGCCTATCTTTCCCGCATGATGCTTTCCATTCGCCCTTTTGGGCGCCTGCTACTGGCCGCCGCGCTGCTTACAGCCACGCTACCCGCCTGCGAAACCACCAAAAAGGGCTTCCCGGAGATGAACTCGCCCAACGGCGAGTCGGACGAAGCCGCCCGGCGCAAGCGGGAACCGGCCAGCAAGCTTATTGCCTCAGTAGGAGAAAGGGGGCTGATTAAGTACTTGCTGCCCCGTGAGCAGCTGGCACAGGCATTCAACCGCCAGTTCAGCGACGGTACCAGCATCGACAAAACCATGGTGCGCAAAGTGCAGGGTAAGCCCAAGGACCCGGCTGTATACTATGTAGTAGGCCTGGGGCTCCGCAACGGTATGTTCCGCGGAATGGCGCTGCCGCTCACGTTGTCTGGCAGCGAATTGTACCTGAGTTCCAACGCTTCGCGCTATGTTATTTCCGGGGTGGGCTGCACGTTCTGCTTTTTCAACTTCGAGAATAACGATATAGTAGGGACTTCCTGCGAGGAAAACACCGGCGGCAGCCGCTGCGACCTGCGCGTGGAAGACAACAACACCCTATTCACACCTCGCTAGCCATGCTAAGTCGCAAATGGATTCTGCGCCTCTCGCTCACGGCCCTGGCTCTACTCGTCACGACGGATAGGCGCCGTCCGCGCCCGTCCGTGCCGCCTGGCAAGCCCGAGGAGAAGTAGTTATAGAAAAGGCCCGCCAAGTAGCGGGCCTTTTCTATGAGGTTCGGTGAAAGAAAAGGTTACACCATGTTTTCCTGCACCATCTCCACAAACCGGGCAATGCGCGTCACCAGCAAATCGGGGTTTACTTTCTCCAGCGGGTGTGGCGTATTCATGATGATTTCGAAGGTAGCGCGGGGCATGAAGTCGGCGAAGTGGCGGGAAGCATCTACCCCAGCTGTTTTGTCCAGCTCACCCACCAGCACCTGCACCGGAACTTCCAGCGTCGCCAGGTTCTGAGGCGTCAGCAGGGGCGCGTCGCCGAGGCCCCGCATGAGGCTGGCCGTGGCGTTTAGTAGCTCTGGCAGCTGCGTGGGCGCGTGCAGTTGCTCCAATTGCGCCACAAACTGAGGCACTTTCTCGCGCATTTTACCAGCATCCAGAAAACGGGTTTCCAGCGCTGCCGTAGCGGGCGTCCAATCGAACTTGGTGCCCAGCGTGGTGATGCTACTAAACAACTCCGGCGCGGCCACTGCGGCGGCCAGGGCCGCGTAGCCGCCCATGCTGTAACCGAATACGTGCACCGGTGGCAGCTGGCGGCTGCGGATAAACTGCTGCACCTGCTGAGCAAAATGCTTCATCGTATTTTCAGCAGCAACCAGGGGCTGCCCGCCGTGGCCGCTGAACGAGAAGGAGTGCACCGCATAGAAAGGCGGCAACTCTCGTTTCAGCCACTTCAACTGGGCCTCCGATGCCAGCGCCCCGTGCAGAAGTAAAATCGTATGTTTCATAGCGTAGAGGCTGTTCCTTGCGCTTTGCACAAGGGTGGGCCCGGAAAGTTATTTGGTCACTTCGGCGGCCAACTGGTTCAGATCCAGGCCGTCGAACGTGCCCGACGACATCATCAACAGGTTAGCGTTCTGCCAGTTCTGGGCGTGCAGAAAAGCGGCCAGTTCGCGGCTATCCGTAAACACGCGCAAATCGGGACGCTGGAAGGCAGCCTGCACGGCTTCGGGCGGTAGCGCGGGCAGGCGCTTGTGCTCCAGCACATGCGGGTTGAAGTAGACTACCGCCACATCGGGCGCATCGAAGGTGTGGGCATATTGCGGCAGGAAGACCGGATTGAGCGAACTGAACGTGTGCAGTTCCAGGCAGGCCACCAGCCGGCGCTGCGGATACTGCTTCTTGAAGGCCGTAGCGGTGGCTTTCAGCTTGCTGGGCGCGTGTGCGAAGTCCTTATAGACCACCGAATCGGTACCTTCTTTCACCAGCTCGAGGCGGCGGGCCGCACCCTTAAACGTGCCCAAGGCCTCATAGAAGTCTTTGCCTTTGATGCCCAGGCATTTGCAGACTTCCTTGGCCGCTGAGATGTTGCGCAGGTTGTGCTCCCCAAACACCTGCACGGGCACCTCCTCCTCTTTTTTGTTGAGCAGAAACGTTTTGCCGTTCCGAATGACGTTTTCGTGCGGGCCGTAGCCGATGTACTTCACATCGGGGTTGCTGGGCACGGTCACCAGCTGCACTTGCTCGTCGTCCCGGTCGTAGATGAGCGTACCGGCCTTGGGGGTCATGTCGGCGAAGATTTTGAACTGCTCCCGGTAGACTTCCTCGGTCGGAAATACATTGATATGGTCCCAGCTGATACCGGAAATCACGCCAATGTGGTGCTGGTACAGGTGGAACTTCGGCCGCCGGTCGATAGGAGAGGAGAGGTATTCGTCGCCCTCGATAATGATAATAGGCGCATCCTCAGTCAGCTGCACCATCAAGTCGAAGCCTTCCAGCTGGGCACCTACCGCGTAGTCGAACTTGCGGCCGTGGTGGCGTAGCACGTGCAGAATGAGCGAGGTGATGCTGGTTTTGCCGTGCGAGCCGCCAATCACCACCCGCTGCTTGTTTTTGGACGCCTCATAAATAAACTCCGGGAAGGAGTACACCCGCAGGCCCAGTTCCTGAGCACGTAGCAGCTCGGGATTGTCGGGGCGGGCGTGCATGCCCACAATCACGGCGTCGAGGTCGGTAGTTACTTTTTCCGGAAACCAGCCTTCCTGAGCGGGCAGCAGGCCAGCGGCGGCCAGCCGGCTCTTGGCCGGCTCAAATATTTCGTCGTCGGAGCCCGTCACATGGGCCCCGCTTTTGTGCAGAGCCAGGGCCAGGTTGTGCATAATACTACCCCCGACGGCAATCAGGTGTAGGCGTTGGAGAGAGGAGGGCGTAGCAGCCATTCAGAATAGTGGATAAGGGGACGGCAAAGGTAAGCCGATTGGATGAGAGGTGAGGCAGGCCCGCCGTGCGAACCGGCGCTAGCCGGTTCGGGTTTATGCTCACCAATTTGCCTGCGTCTTCGTCTATCCGTTTCCCGCTGCAGCCACTTTACATCCTACAAAAAAGAAACCTTTTCACCTACTCCCGGATTGTAGACCTCACCCGTTAGCTTTGTACCCCCTTTGCGAAAAACCGGGGTGGTGGACGGAAGAAACCCGGCCGACATCTGCCAAAACCGCCCGAACCTGCTTACCTTGTAGTGCCTACTTGCTGATGAACGACCGGATGGATGACCGCCTGAAACTATCGGCCTCGCGAGCCAAAGCCGCCTGGAACAGCCGTGCCACACCGGCCCTTCCAATGGGTGGTCCCGCCGGCAAACTTCCCCCGCAGGCCCTAGAACTGGAGGCCGCCGTACTCGGTGCCCTCATGCTCGAGAAGGACGCCCTGACTACGGTAATCGATATTCTGAAGCCTCAGAGCTTTTACAAGGACGGGCACCAGCGCATCTTCAAGGCCATCCTGAATCTGTTCGATAAGTCAGAGCCGATTGACATTCTGACCGTTACGCATGAGCTGCGCGAGATGGGCGAGCTGGAAGCAGCTGGCGGTGCGCACTACGTAGCCAACCTGACGTTCAAGGTCAACTCGGCCGCCAACATCGAGTACCACTCCCGCATCATCACTGAAAACGCCATCAAGCGGGAGCTGATCAATATTGCCAGCACCATCCAGCGCGACGCCTTCGAGGATACCACCGACGTATTCAATTTGCTCGACAGCACCGAGCAGGCGCTGTTTGAAGTGTCGGAATCGAACATTCGCAAGAACTTCGACGACATGCGCAGCCTGATGGGCAAAGCCATTAAGGAGCTGGAAGAGAAGAAAGATCAGAAGGACGGCCTGACCGGCGTGCCCAGTGGCTTCTCGGCTCTGGACCGCGTTACGTCGGGTTGGCAGCCGTCTGACCTTGTGATTATTGCGGCACGTCCGGGTATGGGTAAAACCGCCTTTGTGGTGTCGGCAATGCGCAACGCGGCGGTGGAGTTCAAGAAGCCAGTAGCCATTTTCTCGCTGGAAATGTCCTCGCTGCAGCTCGTGAATCGTCTGATTTCGGCCGAAGCGGAATTGGATTCCGAGAAAATAAAGAAGGGCAACCTCGCCGACTACGAATGGGCCCAACTCAACCACAAGATTTCCAGCCTGTCGTCGGCGCCTATCTACATTGATGATACGCCGGGCCTCAGCATCCGGGAGTTGCGCACCAAGTGCCGCCGACTCAAAGCGCACCACGATATTTCGATGATTATCATCGACTATCTGCAGCTGATGACAGGCAACACCGACGGCAAAGGTGGCGGTGGCAACCGTGAACAGGAAATTGCCTCGATTTCGCGGGCGCTGAAAGGCATTGCCAAGGAGCTGAACGTGCCGGTGCTGGCCCTGTCGCAGCTTTCCCGCTCCGTAGAAACCCGTGGCGGCGACAAAAAGCCGCAGCTGAGTGACCTTCGGGAATCCGGCTCCATCGAGCAGGACGCCGACATGGTTATCTTCCTGTACCGTCCGGAGTATTACAAGATTACGGAAGACGAAATGGGCAACCCAACCCAGGGAACCGGCGAGGTAATCATTGCCAAGCACCGGAATGGCTCCCTGGAAACTGTGCAGCTCAAGTTCATCGGTAAGTTCACCAAGTTCGCCGACCTCGATGGGGCAGGCGGCTTCGGCGACGCAGGCTTCAACCCTGGCGCCTTCCCCAGCAGCACCTTCGACGACGACCCTTCGGCCTTTGCGCCCAACACCATCCGGCTGGGCTCGCGCATCAACAACGACGGCCCGCCACCGGCCCAGGCCTTCCCCCGTAGCAACTTCGACGACGGCCCGCCGCCATTCTAACCCTCAGCTTCAAAAGCGTCAGTCGGCAACGGCTGACGCTTTTTTTTAGCCCACAAGGTGCAACCACAAGCCCATCAGGAGCCTCGTTTTACATATGAAAAGATGGCTGTTACTGTTACTCTGGCTGTGTTCCATAAAACCCGCTGCTGCCCAAGGATATGTTGATGGCAGGTTAGTACTGGGGCGAGAATTTGCGGAAAAGCATCTGCAAGCTGCCATAGCCGATTCCGCACGGCAAAAGGTAGTTGCTAGGCAAAGGCGGTTGCCTATAGCGTCACTCTCAGATACGGCGGCGGCGCTAAGCGCCATTGAGCCACTTTTATTTAGAGCGTACGGTAAGAAAGGTATAGAACGGCAGCGGCCTTATGAAATCTATCGGATAGAGGAGTACTGGGTAATAAATGGGACACTGCCTTACGGTTATTTTGGTGGCGTTTTTATAGTAGTTGTAGATGCGAGAAACAGCCGCGTACTGGAGTTGATACATGGCCAGTAGGGTAGGGGTTGGATGTTTTTTTGAGAAATTGCCCGTATGAAAGACCTGCTGCGCCCCGACCTTGCCTTCCGCCTCACCGGCCGCCTCTGGGTGGAATCCGAACAGGACCGGTTTATGGGTATCGGACGGCTGGAACTGCTGCGCCACATACAGCAGCATGGCTCTATATCGAAGGCGGCACAGGCAATGGATATGTCTTACAAACGGGCCTGGGATTTAGTATCGTCGCTGAACGCGCAGAGTGCTAGTCCTTTGGTGCTTACCCAGACTGGCGGCAAGCGGGGAGGTGGCACCGTAGTAACGCCGGAAGGAGAGAAGTTGATTGCGGAGTTTGAGGCGTTGCAGGCACGGTTTCAGGCGTTTCTGGCAGCAGAAGCCGCCCGCGTGCTGTAGTGCAGGTTATAGCAGGCCGTTCAGGCATAGTGCTCTGCGCACTCTTTTAGGAAGATCCATCGACAAAACCAATCATTCAGCTAGTCGTTATATTCATGAAAATATAACGAATGAAACACGTTACACCCGCGCTTCTCCTTTTTCCTATTCTCGCCCATGCCCAAGCTCCAGATACCACGCGGCTGGGGGAAGTAGTAGTAGCGGCCTCCAGAGTGGAAGAAAGCATCCTGCAGTCGCCGGTGACGGTGGAGAAGCTGAACGCCCGGGCGTTGCGGCTGACGCCGGCGCCATCGTTTTTCGATGCTATTGAACATCTGAAAGGGGTGCAGGTAATTACGCCCAGCCTGAGCTTCAAGGTGATAAATGCCCGTGGCTTCACCAACACAACCAATGTGCGGTTTGCGCAACTCGTAGATGGCATCGATAACCAAGCGCCCCACATCGGCGGGCCGATTGGCAACGTGCTGGGACCAAGTGACCTGGACATCAGCGCGGTGGAGATAGTGCCGGGTACCGCGGCGGCACTGTATGGTCTCAATGCCATCAACGGGTTGGCCAATTTCACGACGAAAAACCCGTTTCGGAGCGAAGGACTGAGCGTGCAGCAGAAGACTGGTGTCAATCATCTGAGCGACCCTAGCAGTGGCGCAAAGCTGTTTTCGGAAACCAGTGTGCGCTACGCCAAGGCGCTGACGCCTAAGCTGGCCTTTAAAGTGAACGGGACCTACCTGCGCGGCTATGATTGGATAGCCAACGACCAGACTGAGCTAAACCCTAACGGCAACGCTACGACCAATTTGTTCGGCGCAGAAAACCCTGGCCAGGACCCTGTGAGCCGCTATGGCAACGAATCCTCGAACCGCAGTAGCCTCACGCTGGGCGGCAAGAGCTACTCTGTAGCCCGCACAGGCTACGATGAGAAGGACGTGGTGGATTACCGGCTCCAAACCATAAAATACGACGCGGCACTGCACTACAAGCTGGGCCGTCACGCAGAGTTGGCCTACACCTATCGGGGCGCTATACTCGACAACGTGTACCAGCGTAGCAACCGATTTCGGCTGGAAGACTACCGGCTACAGCAGCACGCCCTGCAACTCAGTGGACCCGTGGTGCAGGTCCGCGCCTACCTGACTAGTGAAAATACCGGCAAAAGTTACAACCTCCGCTCGGCCGCCGAAAACCTGGACCGCAGCTTTACGCCTGACAAGCAATGGAACGACAACTACACTGCCGCCTGGAATGCAGCTACGCAAGCCGGCCAGACCGTAGCGCAGGCCCACGCTGCTGCCCGCGCCGCCGCTGATGCCGGCCGCTTGCAGCCGGGCACACCCGAGTTTCGGCAGCGCCTGCAGGAACTGGCAGATATCAACAACTGGGACGAGGGAGCCGCGCTGCGGGTAGAGGCTGAAATGCTTCATGCCGAAGCGCAGCTAAACCTGGGCGAAGCGCTTCGGCGCAGTGGCCGCAACGGGCTGCCTGCCTGGGCTGACGTGCTGCTCGGCGCCGACCACCGCACCTATTTCATCCAGCCCGATGGCAATTACTTCATCAATCCGGAGAAAGGCGAGGACCCATACAGTACGCTCACCTACGGCAAAACCGGTGGCTTCGTGCAGGCCGGTGCGCGGCTGCTGCAGGAAAGAATCCGGCTGACGGCCACGCTACGCGCCGACAAGAACGACTACTTCAGTACCCGATTCAATCCGCGTTTTACGGCCGTATACTCGCCCACGCGCCAGCACAACTTCCGGCTGAGCTACCAGAGTGGCTACCGTTTTCCGAGCTTGTTCGAGGGCTTTTCTAACGTAAACAGTGGCCAGGTAAAGCGCATTGGCGGCTTGCGCGTGATGTCAGAGGGCGTATTTGAGAACAGTTACCTGCGCAACTCCATCGATGCCTTCAACACGGCCGTAACGCGCGACCGGAACACCAACGGACTGACGCTGGCACAGGCTATTGCCAACAACCAGGACGCATTGGTGAAAACGCCCTACACGTATCTAAAGCCCGAGCACATCAGGTCGGTGGAGGTGGGCTACAAGGCCGCCTTGCTGCCCGGCGGCCGGTTGCTGGCCGATGTGGATTTCTACTACAACACCTACCGCGACTTTATTGCCCAGGTGGAAGCCTATGTGCCCATCGGCACCAGCGGCCAGCCACTCAACACCGGCACCGACCTCAGCACCATTGCCACCGCGCTGAATACCCGCTCCGGCCAGGCCCGCTACCGCCTCTGGACCAACTCCCAAAGCCAGGTCTACAACTACGGCGGCTCCTTGGGGCTGCGCTACGACGTGGCCAATGGCTACCTGGCCGGCGCCAGCGCCACCGTCGCCCGTCTCGACCGAACCGAATCGGGCGACGGGCTGGAAGACGGGTTCAGCACACCGCGCTGGGCTTATAATCTGAGTCTCGGTAATGAGAAGGTGTACAAGAATGTTGGCTTTGGGCTGAACTACCGCTGGCAGGCCCGCTACTACTCCCAAACCTTTCTGGTAACTGGCTACGTGCCTGCTTATAGCACCCTCGATGCGCAACTCAGCTATGCAGTACCCATGCCTAATCTGCGCTTCAAACTTGGAGCCAGCAACCTGCTCAATAGCTACTACGCAAGTTACCTGGGCGGCCCCAGCATCGGCGGGTTGTATTACTTGCAGCTAACGTATGGGCTGTAAATCAAGGAAGAATGCTGTAGAGACGCATATTTGCGTCCTGTCACATACTGATGTTGCCTGTATGGCGCGGTTCCAGCCAGTCAACGCCGCGAATACACATCTTTACATAGTTCTCATAGTTCTCATCTATGCTCGATGCCCTCCGTACCTACTTTCACGGTAAAATTCCGCTCACCGAAGCTCAGTTTTCCGAGCTGGTAGGGCTGCTGACACCGCGCCAACTGGCGAAAGGGGAGGTGCTGGGACGGCAGGGCGAGCCGGCTCGCTTTGGGGCCTTTGTGGTGCGGGGCTGCCTGCGAAGCTACGTGACAGATGAGCGTCAGAAAGAGCACATTCTGCAATTTGCGCCCGAAAACTGGTGGATTTCCGACCAGCACAGCCTGCGCCGCCACGAGCCGGCCCTGTTTGCCATTGATGCCCTCGAAGACTCAGAGGTGCTGCTGTTTGGGGCTGCTTTCTACGCGCAGCTTCCCGCGTTTGGGCCAGAATTTCAGGCATTCTTTTACGAGTTGCTGCAGCGCAGCCTCGTCGCCATGCAACGACGGCTAATTGGGGTGCTTAGTGTGCCGGCCGAAGCGCGGTATCAGGAGTTTCTGCAGCTCTATCCCACGCTGGCTCAACGGCTGCCTCAGCGCCATATTGCCGCCTACCTGGGTATCACGCCCGAGTCCCTGAGTCGTATCCGGGCTGAGCGGGCACGAGGGTAGGAAAACGCGGCGTGCAGGAAACCCGGCTGCTGCCCGATCTGCAAAGTAGATGGTGGGTGTTATATTCTGCTAAATATAACGTAAGCTGGAATTTGGCCTGTAGAATGGTATCAGGTGAAGCCGCTGGTAAGCACTACAGAAATTTAGAATTGATATGCATAGCTGATAAATCAGTTATACTCTAGCGGTTCAGCACCACCGTCTGTTGAATATAGGATTATGAGAGGGTAAAATATGGGTGACAGCATAACGCAACCCTGGGTAAGCGCGTAAGTCCAGTAATGTGCTCCTGTAGTGCAGGCAGCCCCTTTGTCACCTCCATAGTTCCTTATATGATCCAGCAACCTACCAACTCAGCAGCTACTGCTGGCGGGGTGGCCGCGCCGCCGCCCACCGGCCCGGTTCGTCTCACCATCAACGGCCAGCAGCATACTCTCCAGATTGCGCCCTGGACCACTCTGCTCGACGCCCTGCGCGAGTACCTCAACCTGACCGGCACCAAAAAAGGCTGCGACCATGGCCAGTGCGGGGCCTGCACGGTGCTGGTAGATGGCAAGCGCATCAACAGCTGCCTCTCCCTGGCGGTGATGCACGAAGGTGAGGAAATCACCACCATCGAAGGGCTGGGCACCCAGGAAAACCTGCACCCGCTGCAGCAGGCCTTCGTGGACCACGACGCCTTCCAGTGCGGCTACTGCACCCCCGGCCAGATCTGCTCGGCCCAGGGCCTCATCAACGAAGGCAAAGCCCGCACCGAGGACGAAATCCGGGAGCACATGAGCGGCAACGTCTGCCGCTGCGGTGCCTACGTGGGCATCCTGAATGCCGTGAAGGAAGTCGTAGATAAACAGTAGTGAGTATTGGGTATTGAGTAGTGAGATTTCATATCTGGCTACTCGATTCCGCTACATACTCAATACCAACTACTCACTACTCAATACGAACACATGAACTCATTCACTTACCACCGCGCGACGGCCGTTGCCGATGCCGTGCGCGAGCAGTCGGGGCGACCTGACGCGGCCTATATCGGGGGCGGCACCAACCTCATCGATTTGATGAAGGAAAACGTGGAGCGCCCCAGCCACCTGGTGAGCGTGGGCAAGCTGCCCCTCGCCGATATTGAAAATCTGCCCGACGGCGGCCTGCGTCTGGGCGCTACCGCCACCAACGCCGACACGGCCTGGCACGACGAGGTGAAAAGCCGCTACCCGCTGCTGAACCAGGCCATTCTGGCCGGGGCCTCGCCGCAGCTGCGCAACATGGCCACCAACGGCGGCAACCTCATGCAGCGCACCCGCTGCTACTACTTCTACGACCTGGCTACGCCCTGCAACAAGCGGGAACCCGGCTCAGGCTGCTCGGCCATTGGCGGCTACAACCGCGTGTGCGGCATCCTGGGCACCAGTGAGTCGTGCATTGCCACGCACCCCTCGGATATGTGCGTGGCCCTGGCGGCGCTGGCCCCCACGGTGCGCGTGAGCGGGCCCAACGGGGAGCGAAGCATTGCCTTCGACGACTTCCACCGCCTGCCCGGCAACCAGCCCGAAAAGGACAACACCCTGGAGCCCGGCGAGCTGATTGTCAGCCTCGATCTGCCGGCCAAGGGCTTCGAGAAGAACTTCAGCTACCTGAAGCTGCGCGACCGGAGCAGCTACGCCTTCGCCCTGATTTCGGTGGCGGCCGGTTTGGAGCTCGATGGCAATACTATTACGGATGCGCGCCTGGCCCTCGGTGGCGTGGCCCACAAGCCCTGGCGCGACCAGGAGGCCGAAAACCTGCTGAAAGGCCAGCCGGCCACCGTGGAAACCTTTGCCCGCGCGGCCGCCAAAGTGGTGGAAAGCGCCCAGGGCTACGGCTCCAACGACTTCAAGATTGAGCTGGCCAAGCGCGCCATTGTGCGGGCCCTCAAGCAGGCCGCCGAAGGCTCACAAACCGCATCCGACGTCTTTCTAAACTCGAATCCATGAGCACGACCAACCATATAGGCAAGCCCACCAGTCGCGTTGATGGTCCGGCGAAAGTAACCGGCGCGGCCAAGTACTCGGCTGAGTTCAACGTGCCCGACCTGACCTACGGCTGGGTCATCAGCAGCCCCATTGCTAAGGGCAAAATCACCAAGATCCACGCCGACGAGGTGCTAGCCCTGCCCGGCGTGCTCAAGGTGTTTTCGCACGAGAACGTGCCGTCCCTGGCCTGGTTCGATAGGAGCTACAAGGACGACGTGGCTCCCGGCGGCTCGCCCTTCCGGCCCCTGCACGACGCCGAGGTCAAGTTTAGCCAGCAGCCGGTGGCCCTGATTGTGGCCGAGAACTTCGAGGTAGCCCGCTACGCGGCGTCGCTATTGCGCATCGACTACGAGCAGGAGAAGCACGAAACCAACCTCGAAACCAAGCGCGAGGACGGCTTTGAGCCCGGCTCGGGAAAAACCGGCTACATGCCGCCGCCCCCTCCCCGCGGCAACCCCGACAAAGCCTGGGAAGAAGCCCCGCACCGCATGGAGGCCGAGTACGTGCACGGGGCCCAGCACCACAACCCCATGGAGCTGTTTTCCACCACGGCGCAGTTCCACTCCGACGGCAAAATCACGGCCTACGACAAGACGCAGGGCGTGTACAACGTGCAGCAGTACCTCACCAAAATCTTCGGCCTGAAGAAGGACGACTGCCGCGTGGTGAACGAGTACATGGGCGGAGGCTTCGGCTCGGGCCTGCGGCCGCAGTACTCGGTGTTTCTGGCCGTAATGGCGGCGCTGGAGCTGAAACGCTCGGTGCGCGTGACGCTCACGCGCCAGCAGATGTTCTCGTTCGGCCACCGGCCGCATACGCTGCAGTACCTCAAGCTGGCTACCAACGCCGATGGCACCCTGGCCGCCGTGCAGCACCACGCCCTCCACGAAACCTCGCAGTTTGAGGACTATACCGAAAATGTGGTGAACTGGAGCGGCATGCTCTACCAGTGCGACAACGTGAAGCTGGGCTACCAGCTGGCCAAGCTCGACATGTACACGCCCCTGGACATGCGGGCCCCCGGGGCCGCTACCGGCTCCATCGGGCTGGAAATTGCCATGGACGAAATGGCCTACGAGGCCGGCCTCGACCCGCTGGAGTTCCGCCTGCGCAACTACGCGGAGATGGATCAGAACATGAAAAAGCCCTTTTCCAGCAAGAAGCTGCGCGACTGCTACCACCAGGGCGCAGCCAAGTTCGGCTGGGAGAAGCGCACCCAAGCCCCAGGCTCCATGCGCGACAAAGATGGCAAGCTGATTGGCTGGGGCATTGGCGGCGGCGTGTGGGATGCCTCCCAGATGAAGTCGGCCGCCAAGGCCAGCATCACCGCCGACGGGCACCTGACGGTCTCCAGCGCGGCCGGTGAAAACGGCACCGGTACCTACACCATCATGACGCAGATTGCGGCCGAAACGCTGGGTCTGCCCATCGAGGCCGTGACCTTCAAGCTCGGCGACACCGACCTGCCCGAAGCGCCGCTGCAAGGCGGTTCCTGGACGGCTGCCTCGGTGGGTACGGCCGTGAAGAACACCTGTGAGGCCCTGGGCGAAAAGCTGCTAAAGCTGGCTCAGAAGATGGACGACTCACCCCTAAAGGGTGCCAAGCCGGAAGACGTGGAGTTTGTGAACGGCCAGATTCGGCTGCGCACCGACACCGCTAAGGCCGTGGTGCTGCGCGACGTGCTGCAGGCCAGCGGCGAAACCAAGGTGGAAGCGGACAGCTCGGCCATGCCCAACATGCTCAAGCAAAACGGCTACTCCATGCACTCCCACAACATTGTGTTTGCGGAGGTGAAGGTAGACGAGGAGCTGGGCACCGTACACGTCACGCGCGTGGTGAATGCCGTGGCCGCCGGCCGCATCCTCAACCTCAAAACCGCCCGCTCGCAGGTGCTGGGCTCGGTGGTGTGGGGCATTGGCATGGCCCTGATGGAGGAAACGGTGATGGACCACAAGTTTGGCCGCTACGTAAACCACAACTTCGCCGAGTACCACGTGCCCGTCAACGCCGACATCCACGACATCGACGTGCTGTTTGTGGAGGAAGAAGACGACATTGTGAACCCGCTGGGGGTGAAGGGCATCGGAGAAGTGGGCATGCTGGGCGTGGCTGCCGCCATCACCAACGCCGTGTACCACGCCACCGGCAAGCGCGTCCGCGACTTACCCGTGATGATTGACAAGCTGCTGTAACCGCCGCCGCTTGCCGTAACGCAAACCGCCCCGTAACCGTGAGGTTGCGGGGCGGTTTTGTGTTATAAGTGTTCTTGAATAGTCGAAGAATTACTATTTGTTCATGTTTGAAATGTACAGGTCATCTTCTATTTTTAATAATAGTAAAAATAGAAGTTTTAAATATGTCAGGTAAGAGTTTCTGTGTTTTTCTACTTCGTCATGTCTGGCCTGTGTTCCATGTAGGTAGCTGTTTCGTAAGTCAAGGCCATTTGTGAATTCTTTTTTATTTAAAAAATAATTGAAATATGCTTGCTCTGGTTTTGATAATAGTGAGTTGTCTGAATATAAAATTTTTTCATTTATCATTTCTTCTACTTCCTTTTTGAATTCTTCTGAAAAGTGATGTTTTGATGCGAATTCGTTTTGATATAAATCTTGTAGTATGATTAGTTTGATTGGATTTGTTGGGGTAATTATGTTTTCATGATTAATTAAAATATAATTGTTCTCAACAAGATAATCTAAGTATTGTGTCTGATATTCTTCATAATATGTGTATTTTATTTCTTCCTTAGTAAGAATTTCATAAAAATTATCATAATTTTTATCTTTAAATGGGTCTATATAACTGAGAAGGGTTTGGTTTGAAAATAGTATATTAATGCAATTAATTTCTGTTTCATTATCTGTATTTATGTATATATATTTTTCGTTATTTATACTTGGAATATCCTTTATTTCGAAAGGGTTTGAGGATATTTGAAGTAGCTCAAAATCAATTACTCCTTCTTCTGCAAATAATTTATACTGCTTGAGTATTGATTCAAATTCTGGTGCTAATATTCTTATTTTTTCAAAAAATGAACTATCTTTGGAAGGTATAGCAAATGTTGCGTTATTTGAGAATTTATAAAGATCTTGAAATGATTTTGTAAATACGTGATGAATGATATTTTCCAATGAGTTATTTGATTCTATAATAATCTCATTATAACCGGCTAATTGAGCTATAGATGCCATGTTATTTAAGGAAAATGTAGTTCCTGTTCTGTATTCATTAGACGAGCGTAATCCAATTACTTTTTCTAATGTTCCTAATTGGCTTGTTTTGCTTACAAGACTAATTCTATTTTGATCGTCTAAGAATTCGAATAGTAATTTGAAGTTTAAATATAAAGAATATTCATCTTTTTGTTGATTGATAAAATCAGTATTGTAAATATAATTGATAATCATTGTTTCATCTATAAAATAGTTCTTTATATAATCTAAATTTTTTGAAAAGGTAACGGATACGCCGTACCTGATTCCTTTGTTATTGCTAAAATATTTGTTTATAAGGCTTTCATGTAAGCGCTTTGCTTTAAGTCTAATCTTATCTGAAAGTTTAAAATCAGTTTGGTTTCTTGTATTTTGAATCAGTCTTACATAATTAAGGTTTGCATCATCAGAGTCTAAATATGCAGATATTATTTGTTGTTTGTCTTCTGTTGATAATGTTTTTGGAATATATAATCTTTTATTGTTGAATTGATCTTGGGATGTGTATGTTGATAGTAATATTTCGGCTGATTTAGGAAAGCTAATTAAGAAATCTCGTATTCTAATATCATATTTATCTACGATTTTCTTGTGTATTAAAATTTTATAAATTATATAATCATTATTGCTTAATATATTTACGAAAGAATTGCTGGATATTTTATTGTGTAAGTCTTGATTGTTGAAAAGTTCCCAAAATGTGTTAATATAATCACGTTCTAATGCATTATACAATATGTCAATATTTGAATCGTCAATGTTAGACATAAATTTGTGGGTAATTTTCCTATATTCCTGGGATTTTGTTTTGTAAAGATGTATAGCTTCGTGTGTCCATGAGGTTAGATACATTCCGCCATGAATATATTTGTGTATATTGTATAATTCTAATATATTATTTATATTATTTTCATCATAATTTATAGGTTGTTTTAGTATTGTTTCCCCATTCCTAAGGTGGCTGCCAGAGGACATATCTTCTTTTGAGTAAAATACTACTCTGCTTAATTCTGTTTCTTTCATGTTTTTTGTGTTTTTGTAAAATATATTAGTTGTTAGGAATGATGGTGAGGATTAAATATATGCATTGTTTTTCTGGTATAAGTTTAGGTTCATGTATAAAGATTAAGTGAACTATATACACATCACCCGCCTTCCCCGCCACAACGCCCACAGCCCCAGCGCCGGGCCGATGGCCAGGGGCAGCAGCAGCAGCGGAGGCGGCAGGCGCGGGGCCAGCCAGCCAGCGAGCTGCACGCTCCCGATGGTGAGGGCAAACCCCAGACAGTTGACGATGGTCAGGGCCGCGCCGCGCGATTCGGCGGGGGCGTGCCGGGCCACCAGGGTGGAAAACATGGGCGAGTCGGCCACCACCACCAGTCCCCAGAACGCCAGAAACGCTACCAGTCCCACCGCCGAGCCTCCGCCCAGCACCAGTCCCGAAGCCAGACAGCACGTCCCCGACAGCGCCAGCGTCGTGGCCGCTACCCGGCTCGGGCCCAGTCGGCGGGCCAGCAGCCCCGCGCCCACGCAGGCCACGCTGCCCCCGCCAATAATGCCGAACGAGAGCAGCGGCACCGGCAGCGCCGCCGCCGGGTGCCGCTGCTGAAAGGCCGCCAGCACCACCGGCACAAACGCCCAGAATGCGTACAGCTCCCACATGTGCCCGAAGTAGCCCAGCGCCGCCGCCCGAAACTCCGGCTGCCGGAACCCCGCCAGAAACGCCATGAGCCGGGGCCGCTGCCCGGGGCGGCGGAAAGGGCCATCGGGCACCAGCAGCAGCAGCGCCACCCCGCCCAGCACCGCCAGCCCGGAGGTGGCCCCCGTCACGTAGTACCACGGCAGGGTCGCCGTGAGGCTGCGCAGCAGGTGCGGAAACGCCGTGCCCAGCACCAGCGCCCCCACCAGCCAGCCCAGCGAGCGGCCCAGGCCTTCCTGGTAGTAGTCGGCGGCTATTTTCATGCCCACCGGGTAGATGCCGGCCAGGAAAAAGCCCGTCAGGAAGCGGCAGGCCAGCAGCCCCTCGGCCCCGAGGCCACTCAGGTGCACGCCCAGGTTGGCCGTGGCCGCCGCCAGCGCACTCACAAAAAACACCCGCGAGGGCGAAAACCGGTCGGCCAGGGCCAGCAGCGCAAACAGCAGCGTGCCGCTGATGAAGCCCAACTGCACGGCGCTGGTGAGCGAGGCCACAAAGCCGGCCGGCAGCCGGAACCGCGCCGCCAGTTCGGGGGCTACGGCATTGCCGGCAAACCACAGCGAGGTGCAGCAGAACTGCGCCCCCACAATGGTGGGAAGAGTACGGGGCATGAGGGAATGGGTAGGAGAGAGGTGGGCGGGAGAGGTGCGAAAGTACCCAAATTCGCAGGTAGCTGGCCCGGATCCGCCCCCTGGCCGCAAACAATTGGGGGAGACAGGCGGTTGTTAGAGCATTATACACTCAACCCCTTTAGTCATGGCAAAAGTAGGATTGTTAGTACGTCTTGAAGCGAAGCCCGGTAAAGAGCAGGCCGTGGCCGATTTCCTGCGCGGCGGGCTGGCCCTGGTAGAGCAGGAGCCTGAAACCACCACCTGGTACGGCATTCAGCTGGGCCCATCCACATTCGGTATTTTCGACACCTTCCCCGACGAGGCCGGTCGCAAGGCTCACTTGGGTGGCAAGGTAGCCGAAGCCCTGTTCGCCCATGCCCCCGACCTGCTGGCTGCCGAGCCCACCATCGAAATGGTGGATATTCTGGCTTCCAAAGGTGTATAGCCCAGCTTACTCCAATATTCAGGGCCGCCCCGGACATAGTAGTTCCGGGGCGGCCTTGTACGTAATGGCCGGTTGGAGCCTGATTTCTTACCCTGCATCAAGGCTTCGCTGTCTTGGGCCGGGCATCTTTGGGTGTGCAAAAGCTACTTAATCCTAACCAAAGTTGGAGACTGGAGCTGGTTACCTTCCTTAGAGGGGAAGAGAATCAGCAATAGAGCAGGCTTTGGACTTATCTGCTTTCTTTTCGACTATCCATTGCTCCTGCCATGAACTCCCTGCAAGACCTCCACAACACCGCCCGCAGCTTCCAGACCACCACCAAAATGCCCGTGCTGTTTGTGGGCCACGGCTCGCCGATGAACGCGCTGGCCGATAACGTCTTCACTCGCACGCTGTATCAGCTGGGCCTCGATATCCGGAACCGGCAGCCGCCGCGGGCGGTGCTGGTGGTGTCGGCGCACTGGCTCACGCGCGGCACCTTCGTGGCCGTGAACGAGCGGCCCGAAACCATCCACGACTTCGGCGGCTTCCCCCAGGAGCTGTTTGCTATGCAGTACCCCGCGCCCGGCGCGCCCGACGTGGCCCAGGAAGTGCTGGCCGCGCTGCCCGACGCCCACCCCACCGACGAGTGGGGCCTCGACCACGGCACCTGGACGGTGCTGCACCACATGTTCCCGGAGGCCGATATTCCGGTGTTCCAGCTCAGCATCGACTACCACCAGCCGATGACCTACCATGCCGAGCTGGCCCGGCAAATGCAGTTTCTGCGGCGGCGCGGCGTCCTGATTCTGGGCAGCGGCAACATCGTGCACAACCTGCGCCAGAGCATGCCCAAGCTGATGGCCGACGACCCCACGCCCTACGCCTGGGCCGCGGAGTTCGACGAGTGGGCCAAACGCAAAATCGACCAGCGCGACCTGCTGGCTTTGGCCCACTACCAGCAGGCCGGCGCCAGCGGCCCCCTCGCCGTGCCCACCCCCGACCACTACATCCCGCTGCTCTACAGCCTGGCACTGGCCGAACCCGACGACGACATCCGCCACGCCTACGAAGCCGTGGAATACGGCGGCCTGAGCATGCGCACGTTTGTGGTGGGATAGGTGGGGCAGCTGCTTTCGGCTACTCCTGACTGCTAATAAGCTGTTGCACAACGAGTAGCTGCAACAGCCAGCGAGTTGCTTAAAACAGGAAGCCAAGCCGTACTACCGGCAGCCGGTCTTCGCGCGAAACGTTGTAGGTGCCCACCAGCACCACGCGCCGGAAAGGCTCCAGCCATAGGCCACCGCCGTAGCCGGTGTGCCAGGTAGCCGAGCTTTCAGCATCCGTCCATACCCTTCCTACATCGTGGAAGGCAAGCAGCCCCACCTTGGTGGATATGAGCAGCGTGTTCAGGGTGCCGAGGTAGAGCCGGCCCTCCAGGTTATTGTACAGGCTGTTTTCACCGGCAAAGCGTGTCCGCCGGTAGCCGCGTAGGTTGGAAAGGCCGCCGAGAGTTGCGGCCTGGAAAAATGCGTAGTCGCTGAAATTCAGGGTGCTGCCAACGCGGCCGGCCATGGTCAGGCCTGGTAGGGGCGGCGGGGTCCAGTAGCCGGCGGCTTCGGCAGTGAGCTGCGAGAGAGGGTTGGCGTCACGGTTGAGGCCGCGCAGCTCCGTGAATTCTGCGCGCACCACTGTTCCCTGCGTTGGGCGCCAGTCGTTGTTGCGGCTATCAAATGTGTAACCGGCTTTCACGCCGCCATAGTGCCGGGGCTCGAACACGGGTGCCGCGAAGCCTGGCTCGTCCTGCACCTGCTCGATAAAGCTCCCCGGCGCATTCTTCACGCGCACCCGCTGGTAGGTGGGGCCGGCAAAGAACTGATGCTGCCCGAAGCGCCGTCGGGCTAGGGCCTGTAGCACGACATTGTTGTACCGCACCCGGTAATAGTCAATGCCCAGCGGCTTGTCGTAGGTGCTTTCGTTTCCGTAGCCGAAAAAATTGCGCACGTAGTTGGGTGCCTGCAGGTCGGCGCGGAGCAGTAGGTCAAGGTTTCTAGCCAGATTGTGTAGCTCGCCGGCATAGCGAAAACTGTAGGCCGCAGTACCCAGCGCGACGTTGGCCTGCAGCCGATGGGTAGCAGCCCAGGGCGCTTTGCGAAAACCGGGCTGGCGAAATTCTACGCCCACGCCCAGAAATATGCCGTCATCGGGGTTGAAAGCCACCGGCAGAATAGGACCTGCGTACGGGTAGCGAAATGCCTGGCGGTTATACTGGTTGACGAGTGAATCAGGGGAAGTGCGGTTGCGGCTTTCCGGACCCAGCTGCAGCTCGGCACCGGTTGGCGCGTCATAGACGACCGTATGGCGGAGAGGCCCGGCTACATGCGAATGGTCCATGAGCACATCGTGGCCTTCTCCGCCTATCATCCGGATGGTGATGCCTTTATTGACGGTGCCGTTCACTTCCATTCGGTCGTTGCCGCCGTAGCCATACAGGCGAATTTCCCGGGTTTCCTCGGTCAAGAAAGTGCGGTCGTAGAGTGGCACGGCCGCCGGTTCGCTGGCGGCTGCCAGCTGGTACATCCGGACCCGGGTTTGCGCGTTATTCAGCCTTTCCACCAGGAAATATTCGCTCTGCTCGCTGCCTGTAATATCTACTTGCCGGGCCAGGAAGCGGTAGTATTGCGCTGCATAGGCCGGCAGCGCATTGCGGTTAGACTTCAACTTGGCTACGATGGTAGGGCCCGACAGCTGGTAGACCGAATCAGGCAGCTGCCGGATAGCGGCTTCCAGCACACCATCAGTCAGGCGGGCTTGTAGGTCGTGGGCCACCTCGGCCCAGTTGGCCCGCGTGGCTTCGGTCAGGAAGGACCGGTCGAAGTAGCGGGCACTGAACATGAACGTATTGACATTGCGCAGCGTCCCGTCGAAGCCCTGTACGGCTGGTACGGCCCAGTTGCGGCTAGCCAGGTTGGGCAGCAGCCCTTGATTGACGAAGTACGCCTGGTCCCGGTCGCGGGGCACGGCGCGCAGCAGCAGCCCGCCCCCGGGCTGCGCATATGCCAGCCAGCGCCACTGGTCCTCGTGGCGGTCGAAGTCAGCTACCAGCACATCAAACAGGCGGGCGCGTACCAGCTCCCGCTGGTCGACCCGGTTTTTGGAGTCGGTGCGCAGCAGCTCTAGTGCCTTGTCGGTGGCATAGTTTTTTTCCAGCGCCTGACCGGTAAAGGAAGCCGGAGTCTGCGGGTCGCGCTCCTCCAGAATGGCTAGCGTATTCGCAAACTCCGCCCGGAATTCGCCCAGCAGCTCATCATCGGGCACGTACACCAGCTCCGGATTGGTATGCCCCACGCCGGCTGCTTCGGCCAGCAGCGGAATGGTAAGCGCGGCGTAGGGATGGGCCGCTGATACCTGGTCCTGCACTACTTTGGCCGCCAGGGTATTGCGAAGTTCAGCGCTGAGAACTTGTTCGGTGTTTTTCTCGATGGATCGTAGCACGTACTCGCGCCCATTGGTGGCCCGGAGCCGCAGGGATTTGGTTTGTTTGCCGCCGCCCTGCCGCAATGGCCGGAGGCCGCCCTGCGTCGTTCCCAGGTTCAGGATGGGCACCCGAACGGGTTGCTGCCACTCCTGCCGGTAGTTTTTACCCAGCAGCCAGGTCTTGACTGGGCCGGCTGCGTATCGTTGGCTGGCGCTGGTAAGGTGGCTGGCTTGGCCCAGAGTTGACGATGATACGGGCTTGGCAGCCGCTGTGCCGCCTGAGGTAGCCATAGGTGCTGAGGCTGCTCGTTGAGCCTGTGCAGGAGCCGGCAGGCAACCTAGTGTCCAGAGTAAGGCGGAGAGTAGAAGTCGGCGCATTGCAAAGGAGCTAAGTGAAGCGTGTTTTCTATGGTCACAAGCCGCTGGCATATATCCGGAGTTAGCGCCGGGCCATAGCTGGTGCCGGCTGGGCCGGCAACCGGACAGTAGCGTGCATCCGGGGCCTGATCAGAGGCGAGCCGCTATTGCGCACCAGCACCGTGACACGATGCCTAGAGCCGGATGCGGAAGGCGTCACGATGCTCTCGACTACACCGGTAAATGACCGCGCCGGTAGTTCCGCAATGCTTACCGGAACCGGGTCGCATACTCTTAAATGCTGGGCCAACTGCGGCGGCAACAGCAAGCATATCTTCACCTGGGCAACATCCTGCAGGTAAGCAACACTGGCCCCTGCCGAGACATGGCGGCCCACCTCCACGTTTTTTCTCACCACAAACCCGGCCTGCGGAGCCAGTAGATACTGGCGGTTGAAGTTGCTAGAGTACAGGTCGTTGTGGTATAGCCGAAGCAGCACCTGCCGCTTCCGGACGTACTCACCTTCCACGAAGAAAATCTGGCGCACCCACCCGTGCGCCGCCACAGTCAGCGGTATCGTCTGTTGGGCTTCTACCACTCCCTGAACCGATACTGTGCTGGCCCCGGAAGGACCGTTGGCAGGCTGCCGCGCCTGAGGCAGGGAGGTTGGCCGCGCCCACTCGGCAGAGGAGTGGAGTATACTGCTCAGCAGGGCAGCGGCAATGACTATGTAGTAACTCTGTACGCCCATAGACTTCACATATGGGATGAGGCCGCATGTGATACAGTTGGCAATAGCCAACTCCGTTGTTGCTGCCCGCGCACTACGGGCCACGTATATGGAAGGCCAACCGGAGTGTTGTGCCTTCAACTAGCTCAGACAAAGGAAGATATATATAATACAGTTTTTATCAAATATTTTCTACTTGTATGCCGCTCAATGATCCATTGACCTTAAAAAGCTCAAGCCAGTAGCAGTGCGTGCCTTCAGGAAACCGAAGTACTTGAGTTGCGGCCCGAAATGGGAGGAGCACTGTGGCGCTTGTCGTCAGATGGCCAAAGGCGTATGGTGGCGTGGGGCTGAAGCAGGCGGTTGGCAGTAGCTGCGGCTGAGGCAACTGATTGTGCTGCTAGGGCATCTTCGCGGGTATCTCTCGATACCTTGTGCCTGATGCGAAACTTCTTCTTTGTACCACTGAGCTTATTTTTTGCTGCTACGGCTGCGGCTCAACAGCCAACTCCCTCACAGCCAGGTGCCACAGCCTACCGCGCCACTACCCGGAAAGTCAACGCTCTGGTGCATACCAAGCTGGATCTGCGCTTCGACTATGCCAAGCGGTATGCCTACGGCCAGGAATGGCTGACAATTAAGCCAGTAGCCTACGCCACCGACTCGTTGCGGCTGGATGCCCAGGGCATGGACATTACATCGGTAGGCTTAGTGGTAGGCCAGCAGACGAAGCCCCTGAAATTCAGCTACAACCAACAGCAGCTATTGGTGCGGTTGGGCCGTCAGGTGCCAGCGGGGGAGGCCTACACGGTCTACATTGAATACACCGCCAAGCCGGAGGAACTACAGGTGCTGGGCAGCAAAATTATTTCCGATGGCAAAGGATTACACTTTATCAACCCTGATAGTGCCGTGCCCGGCAAACCCGTGCAGATCTGGACGCAGGGCGAGACCCAGGCCAACTCGGCTTGGTTCCCGACCATTGATAGTCCCAATCAGAAAACCACCTCGGAAATCAGCCTGACGGTGCCCAGCAAATACGTGACGCTCAGCAACGGAGCCCTTGTGAGCCAGACACCGGCCGGCCCCAGCCTGCGGCGCGACACCTGGAAGATGGACCAGCCCCACGCGCCGTACCTATTTATGCTGGCCATCGGCGACTTCCGGATTACGAAGGATACGTGGCGCGGCAAGGAGGTCAGCTACTACATGGAGCCCCACTACACGAATCAGGCTCGCGCCGTTTTCGGGAAGACGCCGCGCATGCTGGAGTTTTTCTCGCAACGCCTTGGCGTGGCGTATCCGTGGAATAAATACGCGCAGGTGGTCGTGCGGGAATACCCGGCCGGGGCCATGGAAAACACCACGGCTTCCTTGTTTGGGGAGCAGGCCCAGGGCACTGCCCGCGAGCTGCTGGATTGGGAGTATGCCGGGGTGGAGCGCGAAATTGCCCATGAGTTGTTCCACCATTGGTTCGGGGACTACGTGACGGCCGAAAGCTGGAGCAACCTGACCGTGAACGAGTCGTTTGCCAATTTCAGCGAGGTGCTGTGGGCCGAGCACGAATATGGCCCCGATGCCGGCGCCGCGCAGGCCGACCGTAGCCTCCGCAACTACCTCCGCGACCCATCCAACCACCTCAAACCGCTGGCGCGCTACCAGTACACCGACAAAGAGGAACTGTTTGATGGGGTGAGCTACCAGAAAGGCGGCAGCATCCTGAACATGCTGCGCAGCTACCTTGGCGAGGAGGTTTTTTTCCAGGGTCTGAAAGAATACCTCACGCAGCAGGCTTTCGGGACGGGCGAGCCGCATCAACTGCGGCTGGCCCTGGAAAACGCTTCCGGCCAGGATCTGAACTGGTTTTTCAATCAATGGTACTACCGCGCCGGCCACCCCGTCGTCACGATTGACTACCAGTGGGATGCAGCCAACAAGAGGCAGGCTGTGATGGTGAAGCAAACTCAGCCGGGCGAGCCATTCGTGCTGCCGCTTGCGGTAGATATCTACCGCAACGGCCGCGCCCAGCGCTACCAAGCCACGGTGCGCCATGCCGTCGATACGCTTTACTTCCCGGCCGCTGCCCGGCCCGAGCTGGTGAATGTAGACGCCCAAAAGGTGCTGGTGTGGCAGAAGAAAGACAACAAGCCGATGGCCGAATACGCCTACCAATATCGGCATGCCCCCCAGTATCTCGACCGGCGCGAAGCTCTTGCCGCCGCCCAAGCCCAGCTCATCGACCCGCTGGCCCAGAAAACTTTGGTGGCAGGCCTGGCGGACAAGTCGCCGGCGCTACGCAGTATGGCGGTAGAGCTGCTCAACCTCAAAAACGATACGCTACGCAAAGCCGCAACGCCCGTGCTGGCCCGCCTCGCCGCCTCCGATTCGTCGGTGGTAGTGCGGGCGGCGGCCCTTACGGCGCTGGGCAAGCTCAAAAACAAGCGGTATACCAAGCTGTTCGGCAAAGCCCTGGAAAGCCAGTCGTATCAGGTGCAGGGTGCGGCGCTGCAGGCATTGTTGCCGCTGAATCCGAAGCTGGCTTTGGCCCGTGCCACGGCGTTTGAAGCGGATAACAAAGGCGCCCTCACGGTAGCCCTGGTTACGGTGTATGGTCAGGTCGGCGACCTGTCGCACTGGCCTTTGGTGCTTGCCAAGTTTGATGCTGCTGACCCCAATGGCCGCTTCAATATGCTCGCCGGTATGGCCGACCTTATGGGCCGATTGGACGACGTAACTGCCCTGACCCAGGGTGTCACGCGCGTGAAGACCATGGCCGTGCAATACAAGGCGTTTGGGGTAGCAAAACCGCTGATTGGGCTGCTGCAGGAGTTGCAACAGCGTCAGGCCACTCGCGCCAACTCGGCCCAGGTTGCCACGCTAGTAGCGCAGGCCGTAGCGGAAATTGAGGCCGCCAAATAGAGAGCTGTGAGTGACAGCGCGTTGCAAGGAAGCCGTGGCAAGTGGCAAACGGTTTCGCCAGCACTGGCTACCTGCTCCGTAGCAACCCTGCCTCCCAAAACAGAGTAGGGCAGAACTTCATGTGGCAAGACCGGCCTGCACGAGGAATAGGCTGGTCATCGGCGGCACACCAGGTGCCGTCTCCCGGCGGAATACCGCAGACGCGGCAAACCGTATATTGAGGGGCCACGAGCTACCAACTTATGACGCAGGAACAAGTACGCTTACAGGAAAGCAACGCGCAATCAGCTCACTGGAAGAAATTCGGGCCGTACCTCACCGAGCGGCAGTGGGGCACGGTGCGCGAAGACTACAGCCCCGACGGCAACGCCTGGGACTATATCACCCACGATATGGCCCGCAGCAAGGCCTACCGCTGGGGCGAGGAAGGCATCGGCGGTATCAGCGACGATAAGCAACAGCTGTGCTTTGCCGTGGCCCTCTGGAACGGGCAAGACGAAATGCTGAAGGAGCGCCTGTTCGGCCTCACTAACGGCCAAGGCAACCACGGCGAAGACGTGAAGGAGCAGTACTACTACCTCGACAGTACGCCCACGCACTCCTACATGCGCATGCTCTACAAGTATCCGCAGGCGAAGTTTCCGTATCAGAAGCTCGTGCGCGAAAATGCCCGCCGTACTCGTCAGGATGCTGAATATGAATTGCTGGATACCGGCATTTTCAACAAGAGCCGCTACTTCGATGTGTACGTGGAGTACGCCAAAGCCGGCCCCGACGATATTCTGATTAAGCTGACGGTACACAACCGGGGCGCGCAAAAGGCCCGCGTGCAGCTGCTGCCTCAGCTCTGGTTTCGCAACACTTGGAGCTGGGACCAGCACACTCCCCGTCCCATACTGCGCCAGTCGCAGCCCGCGGCGGTGCATGCCGAGCATCCGGAGCTGGGCCACTACCACCTGTATTGTGAAGAGGACGGAGATGAAGCGCCCCAGCTGCTTTTCTGCGAAAACGAGACCAACGGCGCCCGACTCTACGGGCTGCCGGCCAAAGGGCTCTACTTCAAGGATGGCATAAACAACTTCATCGTTGAGGGCCAGGAGGACGCCATCAACCAGGAACAGACCGGCACCAAAGTAGCGGCGCGCTACCAGATGAGCCTGCCGGCCGGGCAGGCGCGTACCGTGCGGCTGCGCCTGAGCCAGATGTGGCAGGATGCTCCTTTTGCTGGTTTCGACGAGCTGTTTTTTGCCCGCCAGCAGGAGGCCGATGAGTTCTACGACTGCCTCCAGCAAACCCTGCCCGCCAGCCCCGATGTACGCAATGTGCAGCGCCAGGCGTTTGCGGGCATGCTGTGGAGCAAGCAATTCTACTACTACGACGTGGCGAAGTGGCTCGATGGAGACCCTGCCATGAGCAAGGCCCCGGCCAGCCGCCGCCAAGGGCGCAATAGCACCTGGCGCCACCTCTACAACGCCGACATCATCTCGATGCCGGACAAGTGGGAGTATCCGTGGTATGCCGCCTGGGACCTGGCTTTCCACTGCATACCGCTGGCCATGGTCGACTCGGAGTTTGCCAAACAGCAGTTGCGCCTGTTCACCAAAGACTGGTACATGCACCCGAACGGCCAGCTGCCTGCCTACGAGTGGAACCTGAGCGACGTAAACCCGCCGGTACATGCCTGGGCTACGTGGCGCGTGTACCAGATGGACAAGAAGCTGCACGAGGGCCGCGGCGACCTTACGTTTTTGGAAGCCATGTTCCATAAGCTGGCCCTGAACTTTGCGTGGTGGGTCAACCGCAAGGATAAAAGTGAGCGGAATATCTTCGAGGGCGGTTTTCTGGGGCTCGACAACATCGGAGTGTTCGACCGGAGTGCGCCGCTGCCTACCGGCGGCTTCATCGAGCAGAGCGACGGCACGAGCTGGATGGCCATGTTTGCCCTAAACATGATGCGTATGGCCCTGGAGCTGGCCAAGCATAACCGGGTGTACCAGGAAATGGCCGGCAAGTTCTTTGAGCATTTCCTCTACATCGCCGATGCCATGACCCGCGGCGGCGACGGGGCCTTCAACCTCTGGGACGAAGAGGATGGTTTTTATTATGATGTGCTGCACACCCCCGACGGGGTGCGAACCAAGCTCAAAGTAAGGTCTATTGTAGGCCTGATTCCGCTGTTTGCAGTGGAGGTGGTAGAGCAAGATATCCTGGACTCCCTCCCCGAATTTACGGCCCGAGCGACCTGGCTGCTGCAAAACCGGCCGTATCTGGCCCAGCTGGTGAGCCGTTGGGAAGAGCCTGGCAAAGGGGCGCGCCACCTGCTGGGGCTGTTGCGCCGCCCACGCCTCAAAAAGCTGCTGCACCGCATGCTCGACGAAACAGAATTTTTGTCGGATTACGGGATTCGGGCCATGTCGCGCTACCACCTGGAGCACCCGTACATCTTCCATACCGAGGAGGCGGACTTCACGGTGCAGTATGTGCCAGGCGAGGCCGAAAGCAGCATGTTTGGAGGCAACAGCAACTGGCGCGGCCCCATCTGGCTACCTATTAATTACCTCATTATCGAGTCGTTGCAGCGCTACCACTTCTACTACGGCGACAACTTCAAGATTGAGTATCCTACTGGCTCTGGGGTATTGCTCAATTTGCAGCAAGTGGCAGCAGCTCTGGCGGGCCGCCTCACCAGTTTGGTGCTTAAAGATGCTGATGGTCGCCGGCCGGCTTTCGGCGCAAACGAGCTGCTGCAGACGGACCCGAACTTCCAGGACAATCTGCTCTTCCACGAGTACTTCCACGGCGACACCGGTACCGGCCTTGGAGCCAGCCACCAAACCGGCTGGACTGGCCTGCTGGTGCGGTTGCTGCAGCTGCGGGGGTAGTGGTGGGCTTTCTTGCGGCTGCCTGCTACCGGGCTTTGTCCTGAATGAGCTTGACGACGGCTTTGTTGCCGCCTTCTTTGGCACTGGACAGCACGTCTTTTCCGTCGGTGTCTTTGGCCTTCGGATCTGCGCCGTTGGCCAGCAGGAATTCCACCACTTCCAAGCTGCCCTGTAGCGAAGCCGCCATGAGGGCTGTTGCGTTGAAAGAATCGGGCTTATCAACCTGGGCCCGATGCTTCACCAGAATCTTGACCAACTCTAGCTGTCCGTTGCCGGCGGCCAGAATGAGAAAAGTGGTTGGGAAGCCGGGCATCATTTCTACAGGCGCATTGGCGTCGGCTCCACCAGCCAGCAGGCTTTCCAGCACATCCGGCTGGTTCTTCACAACGGCTGCGTACACTTTTTGCGTAGGCGTTTGGGCGTGAGAGGTAGTGAAGAAACCTAGAAATAAGGCAAAAACGAGAAGAAGTGTTTTCATCCCAGGAAATCGAATGAGTGGGTCGAAGGTAGTCCCAAACATACATCGAAATGCCCCTACTGTGTACTTCTCTTGGCAGCCATCAGGAAGATTTTACTGAAAGAATGCCTGGCTGGAATGGTGGTGCCGACATTGGCAAAATGATAGAACACTGGCTGGCTTATGTCGGCTATGGTGCACAATATAATGATGTTTGCCGGAAATGAATGTCAGCCTGTAATAGGCGGGGCGCATCAGGCCACTGGCGTGGCTGGTAGCACCTCCGCTTCCTGGCCCATGCGCTGGGCCATCATGCTGGCCAGAATAATCTGGAGGGCATGATACAGCATAAGTGGTAGCAGCAGCAGCCCGGTGGCGGCCATGCCTGGAAACAGCAAGCTCGCCATGACGCTCCCGTGCACCAACGACTTCTTGGAGCCACAGAACAGCGCCGTAATCCGGTCCTCGCGCGAGAAGCCCAGCACCCGGCTCAGTCCCCATACTGCCCCAAAAATTGCAAAGTAAAGCGCCACCATACCCAGGCCCAGCAACAGGATGTCTTGCGCCGCGAAGCTGCGGAAAATGCCTTCGGCAAATGACTCGCAGAACGCCGTGAAAACGATGAGCAGAATCACTATCTGGTCGGAGATGCGGAGGGCACCTTTGTACTGCTCGGCAATGCGGCCGAAACGGCGGCTGAGCAGCACGCCCGCCACCACCGGCAGAATCACCTGCCATACCAAACTAACGGCCAAGCCCCATAGATGGCCGCCATCGGCCGAGGTATTTAGAAACAGACTAGTCCAGAGCGGCGTGAGCACAATGCCGAGCAAACTGCTGATGTTGGCATTGAAGATGGCTGCCGGCAGATTGCCACGCGCAATGCTCACCATTACTACCGAGGTAGAAACGGTACTGGGTAGCGTACACAGAAAGAAAATGCTCTGCCACAGCTGCTCACCCTTCCCTCCTTCGAATAGCGGCCTAGCTAATAATGCCAGCACCGGAAACGCGACGAACGTAATGAACTGGACCATAACGTGCAGCTTCCAGTTGCGCAGGCCCGCCTGCAGCTTCTCAAGGCTGAGCCGCAAACCATAGAAAAAGAAGATGAGGGCCACGCCGGCCGTCGTAATCACCTTCCAGGGAATAGGGCTGGCTTTACTGCCTGCCTCCGGCACCAAATAGGCCAGCCCTACCGCACCCAGCAGCCCCAGCAGAAACCAGTCGAGGAGGCCAGCGCGACGGAGCAGGGCCAGCAGGCGGTTTTCGGGGGAGGGTAGCGGGGTTGGGGCAAGAGGCTGGGCAGCAGGCGGAGTCATAGGCAGCACAAAAGGAAAGCGTCAGGCTAAAGTAGCCTGACGCTTGAATGCAGTACGAATAGCTGCAAAAAGAAGTTGAGCCAACTACGCCGCTGTAGCCAGTTTGCGCTGCTTCTTTTTGGCCTTTTTCAGGCGGTTAAGCCACATAATGGTGCCCGTGATGGGGAATGTGACGCCCAGCAGGCAGACGATGAGGCTCACGATTTTGGAAGGCCAGCCGAAAATGGAGCCCGTGTGCACCGGCTTAAACATACCGCGCACGCGCTGGCCCAGGTTGCGCTGCTCGTAGGTCTGCGACTTGAGTACGCTGCCCGAATACTGGTCGAGGTATACCTCATCGGTGGCATTCTCATACACTGCATTGGGCCGCAGTGTAGCTACCCGAATGCTGCCGGTGGCGTCTTTAGGAAGCTGCAACGCATAGTATACGGCCGCTGGAGCTATTTTCCGGGCCTGGACCAGCACCGCATCTGCCGATAGGGCCGGAGCTGATGGAGCAGCTACCACCGCGTCATCGGTGGAAGGAGTAGCCTCAGGGGTTGCGGGGAGTACTGCTGCGGTGCCGGCGGGCAGTGCCGAAACCGGTGGCTCAGGGCGCTCCATCGGGGAGTTGGTGACGGCGTAGATGCCTTTGTTGAACCACTCAAACGACCACGCCAGGCCCGTAAAGGCAAACACAAACAGCAGCAAAGCCGAGTAGAAGCCCAACACAATGTGCAGGTCGTGGTTGAGGCGCTTCCAGCCGCCGCTCCATTTCACCTGCAGCCGCTGCTTCACCACCTTGCGCGAAGCCGGCCACCACAGCACAATACCTGTTCCGATGATGAACAGGAACATCACCGTGCTAACACCCACCACCAGTTTGCCAACTGGGCCGCCCACCATGCCGCGGTGCAGGGCCATCATCGTAAAGAAGAACGTTTCGCGGTAGTTAAGCTCGCCCGTAACGGCGGCGGTGTAGGGGTTCACAAATACCGTGGGGCCACGGCCGCCTTCTCCGCCACCCCCTTTGCCACCCTTGCCGGCTTCTTTGCCTCCTCGGCCTTCGCCTTTTTCAGCCTTGCTGTTTTCGCCGCCCCGCTCACCTCCGCGGCCTTCGGAAGCGCGGTCCGCTCCTTCCGGCCGTCCCTCTTTTCGGTCTTCGCCTTTCTGCTCGCCGCCAGGGCCGCCGGGTGCACCAGCCAGACTGAATTCCACGGTGCGGGCCGGATCGGCATATACTTTCAGGCCGGTAATGGTGGCTTGTGGCTTGTAGGCGCGGACAGCTTCGGTCAGCTGGGCTAGTGGCAGGCGCGGAGTAGAGGCGGGCGCTACCTGGTAGCGCTCCGGGTGCCAGGCCTGCTCAAGCTCCTTTTCAAAGACCAACACGCCGCCCGTGAAGCACACCACGGCAATGATGAGCCCCGAAACCAGGCTGAGGTAGAGGTGAATGTTGCGGAAGAAGATTTTCATGTGTGGTGGTATAACACAGCCAATGCAGCTGTCGGCTCTCAAAAATAACAGGCAAAACCAGGTGATGCGGTGGAGTAGAGGAAAACCCGGGCGGGTCCAGTTGCAGCTGGTTCCGACCGGGTCTTTTTCCACTCAATCACTCACTCTTCCAGCGCAGGGCTGATACTTACAACTTGTAGCTCACGGTAGCCGAGAAGTTGCGCGGCGCAATAGGATTCACGCTGTTGTCGTCGTGCAGGTTATAGCTCAGCTCATCCAGAATGTTGGCCAGCTTCACGCGCACCGCAACCCGGTCGTAGGTGTAGCCCAGTGAAGCGTCGAACAGCACGTAGTTTGGAATGCTGATGAGGCGGTACGCATCGTTGGGAACTGTCAGGCGGGTGTTGCGGCCGGCCAGCTTGTCGCCAACATAGTAGGTAGTGATACCAGCGTTCAGGCCGCGCAGGAAGGTGCTTTCGCCAAAGGCACTGTTGAAGTTGTAGAACAGGCTTAGGTTGGCCGTGTGAGCCGGGTTGTAGCGCAGGCGGCTGCCGTTCTCGTAGGTGTTGCTCTTGGTGTAGGACGTGTGGTTATAGCTGTAGCCCGTAATCAGGCTCCAGCCGAGCATTGGCTTGCTCTGGATGTCTACTTCCACGCCTTTGCTGGTCACTTCACCGGCCAGTTCCTGCGCCGTTGGGCGGCTTTCATTGAAGTTAGGCGCACCCGGCTGGATGGTCTGCGACTGGTCGCTGTTCACAATCTTGTAGGCCGTTACGTTGGCCGACAGCGCGCCTTTGAACAGGTCGTTCTTGATGCCTACCTCATACTGCTCAATAATAGATGGGCGGAGCGTGTTGCCATCGGTGTCAATACCGGTATTCGGCGTAAACGAGTTCGAGTAGGAAGCAAACACCGAAGACGTCTTAATCGGCTGATACACCAAGCCCAGACGTGGCGAAAACGCGTTGTCGTAGCGGCGGTTTTCCACATAGGTGTCGGCAATTTTGCTGTTGCGGTTTGCTACCGTGTTGTAGTTGAACACGTCGCTGGGCGTTTCCTGGTAGCTCCAGCGCACACCAGCCAGCACTTTCACCTTCTCACTCACGCTGAGCAGGTCCTGCACGTAGAAACCGGCCCGGCGGGTGTTGCCTTTCGTCAGGGAGTTGCGCACCAGCTGGTCGAAGCTAGTCAGGCGCTCAGCTGGCTGCGCGAGTTCTTTGCTGGGGTCCAGAATGTTGATGACATCGTAGGCTGAAACGGCCGTGTTAGGCCGGGTCGCCGACTCCGGATTGGTATAGGCCGTTGTCGTTGTCTCATACTGGTCGGCATCAGCACCAACCAGCAAGGTGTGGCCCAGGAAGCCCGTGTTGAACGTACCGGTCAGGTCCAGTTGGGCTAGGTAGTAGTTCTCGGAGGTTTGGGAGCGTTGCAGGCCGCGGGTCCAGTTGCCATAAGTAGCACCAGGCGTGCTGACGATGCTAGTCGGGCGCCCGGCGCTGCGCAGGTTGTTGTCGTAGCGCTGGAAACCGGCAACTCCGCGCAGGCTCCAGGCGTTGTTGAGGCGAGTGGTGAGGGTGGCGGTGCTGCTGGTTTGAGTGGTGGCATTGTTCGCACCGGCCACGTTCAGAAAGCGGGTACGCGACTCCGGAATCTCATAGTTGATGGCGCCAATGCCGTAGTCTGGGGTGCGGTTGTCGCGCAGATAGTCGCCTTCCAGTACCAGCGTGGTGTTGGGGCTCAGCTCCAGCAGCACCGAGGGGTTCACATACACCCGGTCCGATTTTACTTCGTCGCGGTAGCTGTTGCCCTGCTCGTAAGTGCCATTCAGGCGGAAGGCTGCTTTCTTGCTGTCGCCGATGGCGCCGTACACGTCCACGGTAGGTTTCCAGAACCCAAAGCTGCCCACTCGCAGACCCACCGAGCCGCCACGCTCAAACTGCGGTTTCTTGGTCACGAGGTTCAATACGCCGCCTGCTGCTACGTTGCCATACAGGATGGCCGCGCTGCCTTTCAGCACTTCCATACGCTCCAGCGAGCTGGCTTCTGGCATGATACCGTTGTTGAAGCGCACCCCGTTCTTAAAGGTGTTGTTCGAGCCGTACGCAAAGCCCCGGCTGCCCAATTCCTCCTGCGTGCCGCCGGTGGTGCTGGTCACGTATAGGCCGCTCACGTTCACGAGGGCATCAGAGAGGCGCAGTACTTGCTGCTGCTCCAGTACTTCGCGCTCCACGGTTACAGCGCTCTGCGGCAGATCAAGCGAGGCTACGGGCAGTTTGCCAACCGTTACGGCTCGCTGGTTCAGCGACTTCTGGCCCGTTACGGTTACTTCGGTAAGCGCCTGGCTGCTGGCCGCCAGCACGAAAGCCGGGACAGAAACGGTTTCGCCGCCCGTTACAGTCACAGCTATTTCCTGCGTGGCATACCCAATGCTGCTCACAACCAATTGATATGAGCCTGCCTGGGCTGCCAGACGGAAGCTGCCATTTGCTTGGGTGCTGGCACCATACGAAGTACCCTTCAGGGCCACGGTTACGCCTTCTACTGCCTGTCCATTGGCATCCGCTACTCGTCCGGTGATCCAGCCGCGGCGGGCCGCATCGTCCGCTCCGTTTGCTGGCACATTCAACCGCAACTCCTCAGCCTTTGCTGCCAATGAAGCATGAGAAAAACCAGCAAGTGGCAGAGACAACAGCAACAGAAACGGAAAGGGTCGGGACATGAGTCGAAGCACCAAGGCTTGTTTAGAATCATTTAATATACTGCAAAGCACGGGTCTATTTAGATAGATTCAAAATAGTTCAATAGAAAAATTCTACATAAGCTTTTTAGCTGCTGATCTACAGGTCAATAAATGGGCTGTATATGCAGAAAGCCCGGTCTTACCGGGCTTTCTGCATGCGAATGAAGTATGACATTTGCTGTCTTACGATACTGCCACCAAGGCAGCCTGGGACGTGTTCTGCAACTGGAAAGCATCGGCCAGCAGCTCATAGGAACGAAGCCGGTCGTCGAAATCATGGGTGATGGTAACGGCTACCATCTCATTCACGTCGTAGCTGGCAGCCAGGGCAGTTAGGTCAGCTTGCACCTTATCAGGAGTACCGCTCACGATACGCTGGTGATGGTAGGCAAGACGGTGCTGCAGGTCAGCGGAAAGCGACGAAACGTTGGCCTTCTCTACTGCATCAATCGGCGAGTAGTTACCGGTTTCCAGCTTCAGCATCTGCAGGGCAAGGTTGTCGGCTAGGGCCTGTGCATGGCCGGCAGTATCAGCGCACACCACAAATACGGCTACGTTGCCCTGCGGTGCACTCAGCTCCGGCGAGGGCTGGAACCGTTCCCGATACAGCTGCATCATTTTGGGGCCGCCGTTGGGGTTGATGAAGTGCGCAAACGAAAATGCCGCGCCCACGTGAGCCGCAAACAGGCCACTTTGCCCGCTGCTGCTCAGCAGCCACATTTCCGGTGTGGTGTCTGTGAAAGGGGCCGCTTTTACTTTGGCGTGAATGGTGTCGGCAACTACTTCGTCGCGCAGGTAGGCGCGCAAGTCCATAAGCTGGTCGGCAAAATCCTGGTCACTGAAGGTATTGTGCGGGTTGAGGGCGTGCGCGGTAATCCGGTCGGTGCCGGGGGCGCGGCCAATGCCCAGGTCGATGCGGCCGGGGTAGAGCGTTTCGAGCAGGCGGAAGTTCTCAGCCACTTTCAGCGCCGAGTAGTGCGGCAGCATCACACCCCCCGAGCCCAGCCGGATACGTTGTGTTTCGGCGCCAAGGCGGGCTAGTAGCACTTCCGGGGCCGAGCCGGCCAGCGTGTTCGTGTTGTGGTGCTCCGACACCCAGAAGCGGGTGAAGCCGAGACGGTCTGTGAGGCGGGCCAGCTCAATCGTATGTTGTAGGGCTTCGCGGGGGGTGCGTCCTATCGGCACCGGCGACTGGTCGAGCACACTCAGGTGCAGGCTATTATCTAAGGGCATGAGAGCAAAAGTTTGGGGTAAGAGGCCGCTGAAACCGAGTAGCGGCATATGGTAGCTGCTATAACAGAGGCATCCGCAAACTAGTTTGCTAGTCTTGTCCTGCTGCTACTCGGCCGCCGGTATCGGGGTGCCCGGGGCGTTGGATTTTCGCAGAGGCAGTTCGGGCACGAAAAGCGTCATCACCAGCCCGCCAAGCACCAGAAAGATGTTGAACAGATACACCCGCGAAATGGCTTTGGAAAAAGCGGCCTGCGTTGCGGGGGAGGCCGCGGCCGTAGCAGCCCCAGCTGGCAAAACCGGGCCCTCCGATACAACCGTCTGTTGCGCTGACGAAGACGTGGCCGCACTGACTGGCAGACTATGAGCCAGGGTGAGCGTGAGAATAGCGCCTAGAATAGAAGCGGTAATGGCACCGCCTATCTGCCGGAAAAACTGACTGGCCGACGTGGCCTGCCCCAGCAAATGGGGTTCAATGGCATTCTGGATAGCCAGCGTATAGAGTGGCATGGTGGGGCCCAGGCCTAGGCCGCACAGCAGCAGATAGCCCAGCACCTGCCCGTAGCTGACCGTTGCTGGCATGGTAGCCAGCAACGACAAGCCACCCAGCAGCACCACTATTCCGCCCAGCATCCAGCGCTTGTAGTGCCCGAAGCGCGACACCATCTGGCCAGCCAGCAACGAACCTGCCACTACCCCCATCGACAGCGGAATCAGGCTCACGCCGGCTTTGGTAGCCGATACACCCAGTACGTTGACCATGAACAGGGGCTCGAAAATGATAATGCCTAGAAATGCCCCGCCCAGCAGAAAAAGCGCCGCGTTGGCCGTGCGGAATACGTGGTTGCGAAACAGCCCGAAGTCCAGAATCGGATTCTCGTGGCGCAGACTGCGCACCACAAACAACACCAGCGACGCAACGGCCACAGCCAGTAGCCCCAGCGTCACGGGCGAAGTCCAGCCGTACTCTTCTTTGTTGAGTTGTAGCCCTATAACCAGCGGCACCAGCCCCGTCACCAACAGTAGCCCCGATAGATAGTCGATGGTGCGGGGCTTGCCGCTAGGGCGCAGGGCGGGCATCTGCGTCACAATGAACCAAAGCGCCAGCAGGCCCAGCGGCAGGTTCACGTAGAACACCAACCGCCAGCCAGCCACGCCTGGTATCCAGTCGGAACCGTTGTCGGTCAGGAAACCACCCAGAAACGGACCCAGCACCGACGACGTGCCAAATACCGCGCCCGTAAACCCTTGGTAGCGGCCCCGCTCGGACGGCGGAAACAGGTCGGCAATGACGATGAAGGCCATGGCAAACAGCCCTGCGCCGCCCAGCCCTTGGATAGCCCGGAAGACTACCAGTTGGTTCATGCCGTCGCCGAGCAGGGGTAAGGGGCCAAACTCGCCGGCCAGCCCGCACAGCATCGACCCAATCAGAAAGATGCTGACGGCCCCAATTTCAATCTTGCGGCGCGAGTAGGTGTCGGCCAGCTTGCCGTAGATGGGTACCAGGGCCGTGCTGGCCACCAGATAGGCCGTAGCCACCCAGGTAAAACGGTCCAGCCCGTTCAGGTCGGCCACGATGCGCGGCAGGGCCGTGCTGACAATGGTCTGGTCGAGGGAGCCCAGGAACATGGCCAGCAGCACACCGGCAAAAGTGAGCATCTTCTGCCGCTGCGTTAGGTTTTCGGTCATAGAACCGGCTTTACGGCCGGAACGGACAGCGGTTGTTGGAAGCCGGTGGCAGAGTACCACCGCCGATAGGAATCTATTGTTCCTGGCGGCCGCGCATTTACCTTCGCGGCCTCATGATTTCTGCTTTTACCCTCGCCCTCCTGTGTCTGTTTGCCTTTCTGGCTGGTTTCATCGATGCCATTGTGGGCGGCGGGGGCCTGGTGCAGCTGCCGGCTCTGCTGATTCTGCTGAAAGGCACGCCGGTGCCCACCATTTTCGGAACGGGAAAAGTATCGTCGCTGATGGGAACAGCCGCCGCGCTGCGCAGCTACGCGGGCAAAGTGCCCATCCGGTGGCGGGCCGTGGGCGTGGCGGCCGGCGTGGCGGGGGTGTTTTCGTTTCTGGGGGCGCGGGTGGTCAGCCAGCTGCCGCAGGAGCTGCTGCCGCCGCTGGTGCTGGGGTTGCTGGTCGTTATTGCCCTCTACACGTTCTGGCGCAAGGATTTCGGCTCTATTCATGCGCCGCGCCTGCCCGCCAGCCGGGAGCCGCTTTATGGCGCGCTAATCGGCCTGATTATCGGGTTCTACGACGGCTTTTTCGGTCCCGGCACCGGCTCCTTCCTGCTATTCGCCTTCGTGGGCCTGTTCGGCTACGACTTCATCACCTCTTCGGCTTCCGCCAAGCTGGTGAACGTGGCTACCAACCTGGCGGCCCTGGCCTATTTCGCCTACACCGGCCAGATTCTGTGGGCGGTGGCGCTGCCCATGGCGGCTAGCAACATCATCGGTTCCACGCTGGGGGCCCAGCTGGCGCTGCGCCACGGCACGGGCTTCGTACGGGTGCTGTTTCTGGTCGTCGTCAGTGCCTTTATCCTGAAGCTGAGCCTGCAGGTGTTCGACGTGCAGTGGTAAGGTGGTGGGGTGGTGGGGTGGCGGAGTGGTGTTATCCTGAGGACAGCAAAAAACCTTATCCTGTTGAATAAGTCGTAACAACGTCTCGTGCTGATGAAATAAGCTCCTTCGCTCCGCTCAGGCTGACATTGCTCCACTAACCCACCACTCCACTACTCCACTACTCCTCGTAACGGCTTCCGAGACCCGGCACCGGTGTGCCCTGGGCCGCCTGGCCGCTGGGCACGCCCATTTTCTCTTCCCGCTTGCGCTGGTACTTGTCAAACTGCGCGGGCGTCAGCACATCCTTCAGCGCCCCCAGGCGCGACTGGCCGATGTCGTCGACCACGGAGGCCATTTTGCGCACGTCCTGGCGGTAGGTGAGGCGGGCGGTTTCCACCCCGCGCACGCTGATCAGGTTGATCTGGCGCACTTTTTCCACCTGCTGCGGATTCAGAGCCAGCGCTTTCTGCATGTTGGCAGTAAGCGCATTGGCGCGCGACTCCGCCTGCGCTTCGGCAGCGGGCGGCAGCGTTGCTTTGGCCGGTGGCGCGGCAGGGCGGGCTGCCGGCGCGGTAGTTTTGGTTTTGGTAGCCGGGCCGCTGGCCGGCTTGGTTTTGGTCTTGACAGTGGTTGTCGTCTGGGCCAGTAGCAGGGTAGGGGCACTCAGCAGCAGCAGGGTGGCGAGAAGGGGCGTTTTCATGGGCGTAAAAGAAAAACCAGGACGAAAGCCGCCGCAGCCGGCGAGGGGTGGGCCGCTACGGCTCTGTAAATATGATGCCAATTCGCGGATTCAGATTGCGTAACGCCAATCGGGGCAGTTTGGTGCATCGGGAAATGCTGCAAATAGGATTATGACGCAACAGCTTGGTTGTGGCGCTTTGTAACCTTTCCGCTGCCTTTGCATACAAGCATACTATGAAGCAACATACCCGAAACAGCTGGCTGGCTGCCATTGGAGCCGGTGCGCTCCTGGCGGCCGCCACCCTCTGGAGCAACCGCCGTGGCTCCTATAATCTCCGTGGCCGCGTTGTGCTTATTACTGGTGGCTCACGGGGCCTGGGCCTGATTCTGGCCCGGCAGGCCGTGGCGGAAGGCGCCAAAGTAGCCATTTGTGCCCGCGACGCCGACGAACTGGAGCGTGCCCGCCAGGATCTGGCCCGGGAGGGAGCCGCAGTAATGACGCTGGTCCGCGACCTGACCAATGCCACCGAAGTCCGGACGCTGGTAACGGAGGTGCAGCAGCAGCTGGGGCCGGTGGATGTGCTGATCAACAACGCCGGTATTATCAGCGTGGGTGCCCTCGACCATATGGAGGTGCGCGACTATGAAGATTCGTTGAAAGTGCACTTCTGGGCGCCGCTGCACGCCATGCAGGCCGTACTGCCCGATATGCGCCGCCGGGGCGAGGGCCGTATTGTGAATATTGCGTCGGTGGGCGGCAAGGTAGCGGTGCCGCATCTGGTGCCCTACAGTGCCGGCAAATTTGCGCTGGTGGGGCTTTCAGAAGGCTTTCGGGCCGAGTTGCTGCAGTACGGGATTCAGGTAACCACCGTGTGTCCGGGCCTGATGCGCACCGGCAGCCCCCGCAACGCCACGCTCAAGGGCCAGCACGAAAAAGAATATGCCTGGTTCAGCATTGCCGATTCGTTGCCCGCCATTTCGATGGATGCCGAGCGGGCGGGCTGCGAAATCTGGAATGCCTGCCGCCGTGGCGACGCCGAAGTGATTCTGGGCCTGCCCGCCAAGCTGCTCGCCGCTTTCCACGGCCTGCTGCCCGGCACCACCGCCGACCTGCTCAGCTGGGCCAACCGCTCTCTACCTGGCCCCGCCGATGTAGTAGGCAACGAAAAACGGTTTGGCTATGAGGCAGAATCAGATGCTACCCGGTCCTGGCTCACTACGCTCACCCGCAAAGCCGAGGTAGAGAATAATCAGTTGTGAGGCATGAGAGAGAAATGAACCGCCTGTCATCCTGAGCGCAGCGAAGGACCTTACCACATGAGAACGAATCGTTGCTACGGTTACCGTTTCTCTCGGATAAGGTCCTTCGCTGCGCTCAGGATGACAGGTTTTTTCTATCATTGCTCTTGCTACAAGACAACTCATACTCCCGTTTGACCTACCCCGTTCATCTCGCCCTCGGCCCGCTGGTATTGCCGGTGCATCTGCTGCTGGAAGTGCTGGCCTATACTATCGGTTACCGTTTCTATCAGCACCTGCGCGCCCGTACCACCGACCAAATTTCCGATGAGCACCGCCTCTGGATTTTTGTGGGCTGCGCGGCCGGGGCATTGCTAGGCTCCCGCGTGCTGGGGCTGCTGGAACACCCTGAATTACTGCTGCATCCGCCCGGTGGCTGGCTCTACTACTTCACCAACAAAACCATTGTGGGCGGCCTGCTGGGCGGCTTGGTAGGCGTGGAGCTGACCAAAAAGCACCTCGGCGTCAGAACCTCAAGCGGCGACCTGATGGTATTTCCCGTGATTCTGGGCATGTGCATCGGGCGGCTCGGCTGCCATTTCTCTGGCCTCGAAGACGGTACTTTCGGCACTGCCACCAGCCTGCCCTGGGCCATCGACTTCGGCGACGGGGTGCCGCGCCACCCCACCAACCTCTATGAAATCGGGTGGCTGCTTTTGCTGGGCGCGGCGCTGTGGCTCGCGGAACGCCGCCGCCCGCTGCCGGACGGATGGCGGTTTCGGTTTTTCATGATTGGCTACCTCGTGTTTCGGCTGCTAGTGGAGTTCATCAAGCCTACGCCCGCGCCCAGCGGCTGGGGGCTCACGGCCATTCAGTGGGCTTGTGTGGCGGGGCTGGGATATTATGGGTGGCTGTTCGGGCGGAAGGAATATCGGCCCACTAAAGTCACTGAGTAATATCACTTACTTTGTGAACGAGCAGTTCACCACGTCTCAGATTCAGTACCTTAACTGCGTATAATCTTATGCCCGAACGTCCTTATACCTACTACGACTTCACCCTGAGCCTGTGCCCGCACTGCCTGCGGCGGGTGGAAGCCAAAATCGTGTTTGAAGATGGCGGCGTGTACATGCTCAAGCGCTGCCCCATGCACGGCCGGCAGCGCGTGCTCATTGCCACCGACATCGAGTACTACAAGAACATCCGCAACTACGTGAAGCCCAGTGAAACGCCGCGCCGCTTCAACACCGCCACCCACTACGGCTGCCCCTACGACTGCGGCCTCTGCGCCGACCACGAGCAGCACAGCTGCCTCACCGTCATCGAAATAACGGACCGTTGCAACCTGACGTGCCCCACCTGCTACGCCGAAAGCAGCCCTCTGCACGGCCGGCACCGCACCCTAGAAGAGGTGGAAGCCATGGTGGATGTGCTGGTGGAAAATGAGGGAGAGCCCGACGTGGTGCAGATATCCGGCGGAGAACCCACGCTGCACCCGCAGTTCTGGGAAATTCTGGACATGTGCAAGCGCAAACCCATCAAGCATCTGATGGTGAATACCAACGGCGTGCGGCTGGCTAAAGACGAAGCCTTTGTGGCCCGACTGGCGACTTACGAGGGCGCATTTGAGGTGTACCTGCAGTTCGATTCGTTCAAGAAGGAAGCCCTGGAAAGCCTGCGCGGCCGCGACCTGCGCGACGTGCGCAAGCAGGCCCTCGAACACCTCAACAAGTACAACCTCAGCACCACGCTGGTGGTCACGTTGCAAAAGGGCCTCAACGATGACGAAATGGGTGAAGTCATCGACTATGCCCTGCAGCAGCGCTGCGTACGTGGTGTCACGTTTCAGCCTACCCAGGCCGCCGGCCGCCTCGAAAATTTCGACCCCGCCACTGACCGCCTCACCCTCACCGAAACCCGCCAGCGTATCATCGACCAAAGCCTGTTTACGGCCGAAGACCTGCTGCCCGTGCCCTGCAACCCCGATGCGCTGGTGATGGGCTACGCCCTGAAACTGGGCGGCGAGGTGTTTCCGCTCACGCGCTACGTGCAGCCGGCCGAACTGCTGCAAAGCGGCGGCAACACCATTGTGTATGAGCACGACCCGCGCCTGCGCCAGCACCTGCTCAAGCTATTCAGCACCGCTAACACCGTGGACACCATCACGCCGGAACTGAACCAGCTGCTGTGTTGCCTGCCCACCATCCAGGCCCCCAACCTCAAGTACGAAAACCTGTTCCGCGTCATCATCCTGCAATTCATGGATGCCTGGAACTTCGACGTGCGCGCCATCAAGAAGTCCTGCGTCCATATCGTGAGCAAAGACCTGAAGATTATTCCCTTCGAAACCATGAATCTGCTCTACCGCGACGAAGAAAAGCTAGCCCGCCTGCAGGAACTGCGTGATATTCCGGTGCTGTAGCTAGAGTGCAGCAAGTCTACCCATAAAACCGCCCTGTCACGTAGTACTGATTCAGGCGGGTCTGGTGGATGCCAAAGGTCGCGTCGACGATTGTCCCAACTGTTTTCACCCTCCTGTTCATTAACCACTCTCTACCGTGGAACCCGACAAGCCTGCTTCGAAGCCGAACCATGTGTTGCGCAACAACCTGCTGCTTGTGGTGGGAATGGCCGCAGTTCTGGGGGTTCTTACTCCTGCCACAGATGGTGGTAGCGCTTTTCTGTTTGCTGCGCTCTATGGTGGGCAGGTGTTCCTAAACCTGATATTGGGGGTGATACGCTTGGTTAAATCCACCCCTGGCCAGAGTGCCGCGCCCTACTTCCTGAGTGCCTTGCTGGTTCTGCTCATCGGCTTCGGGGCCTGCAGTGTGATGGTATTGGGTATTTTGGGCAATATGCACTAGCATGCCCTAACAGATATAAACACAAAAACGCCCGGCCAAGCGGCCGGGCGTTTTGCTATTTGAACGGTGGTAAAAATCGGGGGTACGGTTGGCGGAACTACTTAGTGCGAGTACACCGACGTAATGGTGGTGCTTTTGCCTTCAGTATCGGTGCTGGTGCGCGTGAGGGTGAGCGACGAAGCGCTTACCTCCGCAACCTGGTATTGCGTAGTGACGCCGGCGTTGGTTATGTCCAGCTGGCTGCCATCGGTGCTGAATGCCCAGGTGCCTTCCGACTGCTGAGGCGTTTCTTCCGTGCGCTTGGCAGCGCCTTCATCCTGCAGAAACTGGCCGGCAGCACGGAATTTCGACAGATTGTCGCTTTCGTCGGCTTTCAGCATTACCAGCAGGTTGGTTTCGGTTTGGCCCGAAGTAGCTGACATTTTAGTCAGCTTCCAGTCGCCGGTGGTCAGCAGGCTGGTTTTCTCTTCAACGGTCAGGGTCTTAACAGCGGAAGCTGCGGCCGCCTGATCCGGCGTATTCACATTTTCCAATTCTTTTTCACAGGAAGCCAGGCTTAGAACGGTGGCAGCTAGGCTCAGGAGCAGGGTTACTTTCTTCATGAAATGGGTTTTGGGTGATTTTATGAGTGACTTCAACAACACGCCTTCTGCGGCAGGCTTTTTAGAGCCTTTTCTTTTTCACAATGCGTCCAACTTCTCTTCTCAACGCCTCACCCAGTGGGGCTGCGTTAGTGCAAATCTAACTAACTGTTTATCAAGTTGGTTCATGCAGTATAGGAAAAGGTAAATTTTTACCACTAAATATCAGCAGAATGCAGTAACTACATGATTTTCTTGATAGTGTGATTATTTTTTCTGATAAAATGAAAAAAGCCCATTTAGTGCTACTAAACGGGCTTTGAATATTAAGAAATAGAACTATTTATTATCGGACGGGGCTGGTTGGCATTTAGGACACACATACGTAGCTCTGCCACCTACATAGCTTTTTGCTATTTTTGTTTTTGGATGAATAGGGCAGTAAATATGATTATCCGTGTTTGGAGTTGCTGAAGTATCCCACTCACGTGCGTGAATGAGGAAAGAGGCCGGGAAGTGCCGATAGGTGGCTTCATGTCGGATTGCGGTAGTCAGCACCAGTTGAATAGCAGCATGCAGAGCCTTAAACTCCGCTTCAGTCAGCGTGCAGGCTCGCCGCTCCGGATGAATCTTCGCTTGGAACAGCACTTCATCCACTATCCAATTTCCCAGTCCCGCCGTGATGCTTTGGTCGAGGAGCAGCGGCTTGACTAGCGGCTTTCTGGCACCCAATGCGGCCTGCAATTGCTGTGCTGTAATGTCCAGCGCATCAGGTCCTAGTTTTTTAGCCTTTTGGTACTGCGCCACACTTTCGGTGAGGCGGATGCGGCCAAACTTGCGTGGATCAATAAAGGCTACGCGCAAGCCATCCGCAAGGTGCAGGGCCACGCGGGTAAAACGAGGCGCATCTGTCTCGTCGCGGTAGGCACCTACGTCGCCGGTCATGCCGAAATGCAGGGCTAGCACTTGGCCGCTGTCCAGTTCCAGAAAACAGTTTTTGCCGAGCCGGCGTGTTGCCGCCACGCGGCGGCCGCTCAGGGCTTTGCGCAGCGTCACTTCGTCCGTAGCCAGCACATGAGCATCCTTTACTTCCAGGGCCACAATAGTTTGGCCAACGAGAATTTCATCCAGAAAACGGCGGTAGGTTTCGACTTCGGGTAATTCGGGCATCAGAACTGATAATAGAAGAATACAGGAGCGGCAGGTGCAACAGGTGACAAAACGCAGCAGAAACAGCTAACCCGCCAAACCTATATGCAACACCATGCGCACGGTTCAGGTTGCCATTGGCTAGATAATTCCGCGCTTAATCGTAGCGCGAATGTCCCTCCGCAGAAAGCATCAAACGCAAAAAAGCCGGCTCAGTAAAGTAGCCGGCTTTTATAAGTTATATAAGGAAAAGCGAAGCGCTTAGGAAGGGTCAGAAAGCATGGCGACCTGCTGACCATTCTTATCGAATACCCCTCCGGCGGCACTCACGAAAAGGCGACGCTGCTGCGCATCAACCAGCACGTACGGGAAAGCGGCGGAATCGGAGCGGGTAAGGCGTCCGACTACCTGTGCCGTCCGATCCTGCTGATCGAGACGCACGATGTTGAGGTGGCTGGTCAGGTAGTACAGCTCATCGGGGTTGCTGCGGAAGGTGATACGGCCAATCATGTTGCTGGCCTGGCTGACGCGGTTGGTGGTGGCCACTACCGGAGCCGGGGCCGGCCGGTTGTAGACCACGGCCGGAGCCGCCGAAGGCGCGGTATTGCGGCTGCTGGCCACAATCTGCTGGCTGGCTCGCTGCCAGCCCTCATTAATGGCTTGCAGGCGGGTAGTGCGGCCAGGATGCGTAGGAGATGCTTCCTCGTCCGATACCACGGCCATGCCGGCCTGGGCCTGCGACAGGCTGGCGCCCATTTTGCGCAGCACGAAACCGGAAAATTCATCGGCTTCCAACTCATCGGCAGGGTTGGAGCCGCCTGGGCGCAGCGTGTGACCATTGAGGTGGTGGCCCATTTCATGCGCCAGAATGCTGATACCGGCCCAGTCGGTGCGGCCGGCCCGGTTCACTGCCGACACAAATTTGGGATTGTAGAGCAGGTAGCGCTTGCCGCTATACACTACGGCAGCCGCATTCTGCACCTGCGAAGTAGCCAGCAGCTCGAAACGAGGTTTAAGGCCTACCACATCGGTGATTTCGCGCAGCACGTCGCGCTGGGTAGAAACAGACTGGGCGCTGGCCGAGCCAGCAAGAAACAGCCACCCGGCCAGCAGCGAGCCGGCAAAGCGACGAAGAAGGCGGGGGTGAAGCGTCATTGAAAAGTCCTTAAGAGGCGAAACTAACAGGAAGGAGAATGTCAGGAATCGTGCCGAACTGGCTGCTAACTAAACGATGCTCGCATGTTTTTCGTGCCTTTCAATCCAAGTTATAGAAGGATACTGTTAGGCGCTCTACAGTTGCAGGGCCCACCAGATACTGCTGCCCGAAACACTGCAAAAAGCCCTGCTACTCGCACGTAGCCAGAGAATGACTTCGTGCAAGTAGCAGGGGCTCGTGCCTTTCCCGCCAGGCAGGAAAGCCGCCAGTTGGATACAGGCCTTATGCCGGTATAGCCTGCGCAACAATCTGGGCCTGCGGCCGCTCGCCGATCTGCTGGCGCCACATGGCGTAGTAGAGGCCGCGCTGGGTTAGCAGCTCTTCGTGGCGGCCGGCCTCGGCTACGTGGCCGCGCTCCAGCACAAAGATGCGGTCGGCGTGGAGGATGGTGCTGAGGCGGTGGGCAATAAGAATGGTGATGTGCTGGCGCGAGCCGGACAGTTCCCGTACCGTCTGGCTGATTTCCTCTTCCGTAAGGGAGTCCAGCGCCGAAGTAGCTTCATCGAAAACGAGCAGGGTAGGGTGGCGCAGCAGCGCCCGCGCAATACTGAGGCGCTGCTTTTCACCGCCCGACACCTTTACGCCTCCTTCCCCGATTACAGTGTCGAGGCCGAGCGGGGCGCGGGCCAGGAGCGTGTCGGCAGCGGCTTGGTGCAGGGCGCGCAGACACTGTGCATCGGTGGCTTGGGGGGCCACAAAAAGCAGGTTCTCGCGGATAGTGCCGGCGAAAAGCTGGGTGTCCTGCGTCACGAAGCCGATTTGTTCACGCAGCGTATCCAAGTCCAGTTCGGTGCCGGAAATGCCATTGTAGAGGATACGGCCGGCGGCGGGCGGGTAGAGGCCCACCAGTAGCTTCACGAGTGTAGTCTTGCCCGAGCCCGAGGGGCCGACGAAGGCAATGGTTTCGCCGAGCTTGGTTTGGAACGATATGCCGGCCAGGGCCGGGGCGCTGGCCGTGAGGTGCTGGAAATGCACATCGTCGAAGGCCAGGGTTTCAATCTTCTTAATCACCTGCGGATGCGCGGGCTTCACCTCCTTGGGCGTGTCCAGAATCTGCTGGAAGTTGGCCAGCGAGGCTTCAGTTTCGCGGTAGATATTGATGATGCTGCCCATTTCCTGCAGCGGCCCGAAAATGGCGAACGAGTAGATGAAGAAGGAGAAGAACTCACCTACCGAAATAATCTTCTGCACCACCAAAAACAGCAGCATCAGCAGAATTATGTTGCGCATCAGGTTCACGAACGTACCCTGCACAAACGATAAGGAGCGCAGGTAGCGCACTTTCTTTAGTTCCAGCTTCAGGATCTTGCCGGTGGTGGCGTTCAAGCGTAGAGTCTCCTGCTGAGCCAGCCCGAGGCTTTTGATTAGCTCGATGTTGCGCAGGCTTTCGGTGGTAGAACCCGCCAGCGCCGTGGTTTCAGCCACAATCGTTTTCTGAATTACCTTGATACGGCGGCTCAGAAACAAGCTCAACGAACCCAGAATCGGAATGGTGAGAAAGTACACCACCGCAATAGGCCAGTATACGCTGATGGCATACCACGATACAAACACAATGGCCACCAGGGAAATGAACAGCACGTTTACGAAGCTCTGAATAAGCTTTTCCACGTCGGTGCGCACCTTCTGGAGCTTGCCCAGGGTTTCGCCTGAGCGTTGGTCTTCAAAGACTTGGTAGGGCAGCTCCAGGGAGTGGCGCAGGCCATCCGAGTACAGCTCCGCGCCGAGGCGCTGGGTGATGACGTTGGTGTAGTAGTCCTGGAAATTCTTGGCAATGCGCGACACCATGGCCACGCCCAGGGCTTTGAGAATAAGCAGGCCCGCGCCGCCTGTCAGGAATACCCAGAACGTAGGATGCTGGGAGCTTTTCAGCGCCGGCGTCACGAACCGGTCGATAATCTGCCGCAGAATATAAGGGTCGAGCAGGGAGAAAACCTGATTGATGGCGGCCAGCAGTAGCGCCAGCGCCAGCAAGCCCCAATAGTGGCGCAGGTAGCTGTAGAGTAGTTTCATGGAAAGTTGAGAGAGGGGAGAAACGACACAAGCACAGAACCCCCCGGAAAGTTTTAGACCTGCCGGCACAGTGCGCGCGTAGTGGGGCGTGGGCTCGTCAGGTTTTTGCAGCATATATTTCAGAATCCAGAAAATATGCTGCAAAAACCTAGTGCTACGTGGCTTCGCCGGCGGTGCTGGCTACCAGGCGCGTGCTGCCGGGTACCATCACGGGCGGTGTGGTGGTGTGGCGGTAATTCTGGGCCAGCAGGTGAGAAACAGCAGGCGGCTCCGGGCCCTGATGCAGCTTCCGAAGCTCTTGTTTTAGCTCCTCCTCCTCCCGGCTTACGCCCCGGTCGTGCTGCTGAGCGTGCTCTTCCCATGATTCGGTCATGAAATACTCCAGCATTTTGGTCGGGTCGGCCAGGTCGGCGTAGAGGCCCCAGCCGATGGCTCCCTCGCGCCGCCGGATGTGGGCCAGCTTCTCCATCAGGTAGGTAAAGGCCGGCCGGTTTTCCGGGGCAATCCGGTAAGTCGTGGTGATGATGACCGGGCCTTCGTCGGGGGCAGGTTCCTCAGCCAGCACAGGCTCCAAGCGCGGCCGGGCCGGCGTGAAGTCCAGTGCTTCGGGTGAGGTGTAGAGCGAGAAGCGCAGTGCCAGCAGCGTGCTCAGGCTCAGCCAGCCAGCGGCCCCGGTAAGGGCCAACGGCAACCCCCAGCGGCTGGCTACCGAGCCCCACACCACGCTGCCCAGCGCCATACCGCCCTGAATAGTGAGCAGATAAAGGCTGATGGTACGGGCCTGCACCCAGCGCGGCACCACTGTCTGCACGCCCACACTAAACGAGTTGAGTACCAGCATCCAGGCCAGCCCCACCAGCACCAGCAGCCCCATCAGCAGCGGCCGGCTCGATGAATACGCCAGGCCCAGCAGACCGATGGCAAAGGCGCTGGTTGCCAGCGTCACGCGCCAATCAATGGAGAGGCGGCGGTTGAGGCGCGGCAGCACCACCGCCCCCAGCACCGCCCCGGCCCCCATGCACGAGAGCAGAATCGAGTAGAAGGAAGTGGGCAGCAACAGATGGCGTACCACCACGGCTGGCATCAGGGCAAACAGGGCACTGGCCCCGAAGGTGAAGCACACGCCCCGTACCAGAATATGCTGTACCGGCGGCGCAAACCGGGCGTAGCGGATACCGCCCCGGATAGCGGCCAGCACCCGCTCGCCGGCCAGTGTAGCCGTGGCTTGCGGTTCACGCTTCCAGCTATACACCATATAAATGGTAGCCAGAAAGGAGATACCATTTAGTAAAAATGCCGCTCCCGCCGAGAAATACCCGATTACGAGGCCACCCAGCGCCGGCCCGAAGGCGCGGGCCAGATTGAAGCTGACACTATTGAGCGCAATAGCCTGGGGGAGCTGCAGGCGAGGCACTACTTCAGGCGTCACGGTTTGCCACACCGGGTTATTCATGGCGCCGCCCAGGCCCAGCAGAAACGTGAGCGTGAGCAGCAGCCAGGGCGTATTGAACCCCAGCAGCGTGATGGATGCCAGCACCAGCGCCGTTACGGCCATCCAGGTTTGGGTGAAGAGCAGCATCCGTCGGCGGTCCACTAGGTCGGCGAGGGCGCCAGCCGGCAGGCTCAGCAGAAATACAGGCAGCGCCGAAGCCGTCTGGAGCAGCGCCACCAGCACCGACGACGAGGTAAGCTCGGTCATCAGGCCCACTGCCCCTACGTTCTGCATCCAGGTGCCTATGTTGGACACAAAGGAAGCAATCCAGAGCATTCGGAAAATAGGAATGCGTAGCGGCGCGAACGGGGAAGTAGGGGGCGTAGGGAGCGGTGTGGCAGTAGCAGGCATGAGCAGACGAGCGGTAACAGGCATACGTACGTAGGCGCTTGCCGCCAGGTCGGCAAAAAGATGGAACCTTGCTTGATACGTAGGAAAGACCATCAAAAAAGCCCCGAAGAAGTTCTTCGGGGCTTTCGGAGGCGCGGCATTGTCCGAGGGGCCGCGCAGGTTGTGTCGAGGAGCCTCAGAACTACGCTGAAGGAGCCGGCCGGCGGCTCTGGCCGCCTTTGCGGCCGGCCTGGCGAGCTTCATCGGAGGTCCAGCGGTGGCCCCGGCCGCTTTCGTGCGAGGCCTTGCCGCCTTCGCTGGCAATGCGGCGCTGCATTTCGGGGTCCATGGAAGCAAAGCCGCGGCGGCTGGCCGTCCGGGCCGGAGCGGAATTGTTGGAGGCAGTCGTGCTGCGCGGTGATTGGGAAGTGGCCATTGGAGAAGGGAAAAGTGGAAAGAAATCAGCAGGAAAAAGCGGCAGAACGCTACGCCACGCTAGTCCGACCCGACGAGGCAGTAGAGGCCGGCCACAGCTGAAACAGCTGATCGAGGCGGAGCAGACGCAGGACCCGCTCCAGCACCGGCCCCACATTGTACAGCAGCACATCGGCCCCGGCGGCGCGGGTCAGTAGCAGTTGCGACACCAGAAAGCTGACGCCCCGCGTGCGCAGACAGCGTAGCTGCTGGCAGTTGATGAGCAAGCAGGGCCGCTCAGTGTCGTCGGTGGCCACGCTGTTCAGGCGGCGGACCAGCTGCACCGGATCAGCCGTATTCACATCTACTGTGTAGAAGCGGCTGGCATTGACGGGTAGAGAGCCGGAATGAGACATTTGGCGAGAAAAATAGGTTGGAAGCAAGTGCACCAGACCACCACATGGTGTCGGTGGTGGCGTAACTACCTTAAAACTAACGCATAGGCTTAATGCCCAGCTGCGTGTTAGTACCCATTTTTGGCCTGCGTATAAATACTGAGGAGCTATAGTAGCTGGCCGACCTGCACGGTGGTATAGCCTACCTGAACATTTGCAGGCTGTTCGGGAAGAAATTGGAACGAGCCAAATAGCCAACTGGCCCCGCCGGGCCGGAGCCGCTGCCGTGGAAAGTGCTGGCCAGCAGAAGCAATGTCCCGGCTGTTTCAGGGGCGAGTGTAGTACTGCTAGCCCGGCAGCACAGGCAACCACTACCCGAAAGGCCAATGCCACAGTGGGACAGAGAGGGCACACTATTAGATAATATGCCGCAACAGTAGTAGAGCCTTCCAGCTTGTTGGGTTGGCTACCGTGAGACAACCTTCGGGTTGCGGCCAACTCTGAAAGTGTAGATTTACGTTGGTCCGTGTATTGCGGCAGCTGCTTCCTTCCTCATGACTTCTCCTCCCCGTACTCCTGGTGCTACCACCGGACTGCCAGACCCTCTCGCCGGGAAGCATGCTGCCGGCACGGAAATCACCAGGCGGCGTCACCCCGGCGGCCCAGCCGACCAGTTTTACATTGTTGGTATTGGAGCTTCGGCAGGGGGCATAGAGGCTTTGGAGCAGTTTTTTCGGAACGTGCCGCCCAGCCCAGGCGTAGCATTTGTGGTGGTGATGCACCTGGCTCCCAGCCCTGATGGCCACCTGCCTGTGGTGCTGCAAAATTTCACAAGCCTGCCCGTGCTGCAGGCCCACGACGGCCTGAAGGTGCGCCCCAACGAGGTGTATGTCATTCCGCCCGACCGGGACATGAGCCTGTTGCACGGCACGCTGCTGCTGCTGCCTCCTGCCAAGCCGCGCGGCCAGCGCCTGCCCATCGACCATTTTTTCCAGTCTCTGGCAAATGATGCCCGCGAGCGAGCCATCTGCATCATCTTGTCGGGACTGGGAAATGACGGCACCATCGGGCTGAAAATGGTGATGGAAAACTTCGGAATGGTAATGGTGCAGGACCCCAAAACCGCCGCATTCAACTCGATGCCCCGCTCAGCCATAGCCACTGAGTTTGTTGATTTTGTGCTGCCGCCCAGCCAGTTGCCGGCCAAGCTGCTGGAGTATGTTGATAAGCCGAAGCTGGTGCGCCCAGTGCGCCAGCCCGAAGACTTGGAGGCCAAGCAGCCCGATCATGCGTTGCAGAAAATCTTCCTGCTTATCCGGACCCAGACCGGCCACGATTTTAGCTTCTACAAGCGCAACACGGTGTTCAGGCGCATAGAGCGGCGCATGAATTCCCACCACATCAAGGAATTTGCGCACTATGTGCGTTACCTACAGGAAAATCCGCAGGAAGTAGAGCAGCTGTTCAGCGAGCTGCTCATTGGTGTCACGAAGTTCTTTCGCGACCAGGACGCCTTCGTGCTGCTGAAGCAGTTTTTGCGCCCGGTACTCCAGGCAAAGCCCCTGGATAGCACCATCCGCGTATGGGCGCCCGGCTGCTCTACCGGCGAAGAGGCCTACTCGCTAGCCATCCTATTGCTGGAGCTGCTGGAAGAGCTGGAACCTACGCACACTCTCAAAATCCAGATTTTCGCCACTGATATCAACCCCGATGGCATCGACTTTGCCCGGGCCGGCCGCTACCCGGCTACCATCAGGGCCGACGTAAATGAGCAGCGGCTGCAACGGTTCTTCCACAACATCGACGGCGCGTACCAGATTCGCAAGGAAGTGCGCGACCTGGTCATGTTTGCTCAGCACGACATTAATAAGAATGCGCCCTTTATCCGGCTGGATTTGCTGTGCTGCCGCAACCTGCTCATCTACCTGAACAGCGAGCTGCAGAAAAACCTGTTGTCTGTTTTTCACTACGCTCTCAATCCGGGTGCCTTGCTGTTTCTGGGCCCCAGCGAAAACATGACCGGCCTGCAGGAGCAATTTGCGCCCCTAGACGTGAAGTGGAAAATCTCGCGCCGTACCGAAACGCCCACAGCACTTACGCACCTCGTCAACTTTCCCTTCGCCCGGCACAGTGCCATTGTGCCCCCCATTTCTGGCCTCATGAATCCAACTGCTACCCGCCGCGACAGTGGCCCCTTCGCCACCCTGGTGCAGCGGGCGTTGCTGCGCTCCTATGCCCCGCCTGCCGTGGTAATCAATGGCAAGGGTGAGATACTGTATGTGCACGGTCGCACGGGCAAATACCTTGAGCCCGCACCCGGCCTGAGCAGCATGAACCTGTTCGAAATGGCCCGCGAGGAGCTTAACTTCGAGATAAGTGGGGCGGTACACCGCGCCAACCAGGAGCGCACCGATGTAACCGTGGACAACGTGCGGGTGAAGACGGAGGCCGGCCAACAGCTGCTGCGCCTCTCGGTGCGCCACCTGCAGGAGCCAGAACAGCTAGCGGGCCTGCTACTGGTGGTGTTTGAGGACCAGCCCACGCCGCGCCGGATGCGCCAGTCGAAAAACAGCCCGGACCCAGCTGCTGACCTGAGCCGTGACGCCGTAGTAGCTGCCCTCAACAAGGAACTGCAGTATACCAAGCACCGCCTCCAGACCACGATTGAGGAAATGGAAAGCTCCCTGGAAGAGCTAAAAAGCACCAACGAGGAGTTGCAGTCGGCTAACGAGGAACTGCAAAGCACCAATGAGGAGTTCATGACCAATAAGGAGGAAATGCAGAGCCTCAACGAGGAGCTGATGACTCTGAACATGCAGTATCAGAGCAAGTCGGAGGAGCTGGGCCATGCCGCCAATGACATGAAGAACCTGCTCGATGCCACCGAAATTGCCATCATCTTCCTTGATAATGACATGGTGATTACGCGTTTCACTCCGCCTGTGGCTCGTATTATCAATTTGGTGGCCAGCGACATTGGCCGGCCCATCAGCCACTTTGCTTCTGGCCTGCGCCACGACCATCTGCTGCAGGATATTCAGCAGGTGCTGGACCGGCTGGTGAGCATCGAAACCACCATTCAAACCCTGAACGGCGAGTGGTATGCCATGCGCATTCTGCCCTACCGTACCCTCGACAACTACATCAACGGCGCCGTTGTCACGTTCACCGATATTACGGAACTGAAGCGGCTGGAAGCGCAGCGCCAGTACACCATGCGCTTCGCCGAGAGCATCGTCGAGACAGTGCGCGAGCCTATCATGGCCCTCGACCACAACCTGCAGGTACTCACCATTAGCCGCTCGTTTGCCAGCCAGTTTGGGCTAGATGCTACGGCCGTGCGGGGGCAGGCCTTGGGCGTGCTGAATGCTGGGGTGTGGAGCCACCGGGAGCTGCACAACCGCCTGCGGGAGCTACTGGACACGGATGCCCGCGAATTCGAGGATTTCCGGCTGGAAGCCGACTTCCCGGGAATGGGCCGCCGCCACGTGCTGCTTTACGCGTCCCGCATTCAGGGGCCCGACCACCAGACCAACGGGCTGCTGCTGGGCATGCAAGCTCTAAGCGAAGTATAACCAGCTCAACAGGAACTAAGCCTTACCCGTTGCGTAGGCACGTAAAGACGCAAACACCGGTCAGGCTCCCTTACAGTCGAAGGACTCTTAACTGAAGACCATGGACGACAATGCAGCCGATTTTCCTTCTTCTCCAACCAACTCCGTACTGCAGGAACTGCGGGAAAAAGCCGAGAGTCGGCGGCGGTTGGTAACGCAGAGTTTCGGCGACAAAACGCCGGAACAAATGCTGCGGCTGACTCAGGACCTGCAGGTGCACCAGATAGAGCTGGAAATGCAATGCGAGGAGCTGATGCTGGCCCAGCAGGAGGCCGACCATCTGCGCGCCCAGTACGTCGACCTCTATGATTTTGCGCCGGTAGGGTATTGTACCCTGCGCCCCGATGGCACCATCACACAGCTCAACCTGCGCTGCAGCCAGATGCTGGGCTCCGTGCGGCAGCGCCTGCTGGGGCGTCGCTTCGGTGTGTTTGTGCCGATGGCCGAGCGCCACCGCTTCGCCGATTTCTTGGCCCGCATCTTCAGCTCTGGGCGCCAGGAAACCTGCGAGCTGGAAATGCGCCTTGACAATGAAACCAGCTTTTTTGCGCAGTGCATCGGGCTGGTGATTGAGCTGCCGGAAGGACAGCCCCCTACGCACTGCCGGGTAGCCCTACTTGATATTACCGAACGCCGCCAGGCGGTAGCGGAGTTGGCCACTAGTGAAAGCCGCTTCCGGACGCTCTTCGAGCAAAGCGCCGACGCCGTGCTGCTGGTGCGTAACCGCTACATCGTCGACTGCAATGAGGCTGCTATGCAGTTGGCCGGTGCCCGGCATAAGAAAGACTTGGTTGGCCAGACGTTGCAATTCAATGTGCCCGAGCAGCAGCCCGATGGCCGCCTGAGCCAACAGCTGATTGAGCACCACGAAGCTGTTGTAAAAGCCAAAGGCGCGCACCGCTTCGAGTGGTACCGCTACAATTTGCAGGGCAAGCCGCTGTGGCTCGAAATTACGCTGACCAATATTGCCGTGGCGGGGGAGCACCTCATCCATGCCGTGTGGCGCGACATTACGGAGATGCGCGCCGCCCGTGAGCATCTGCGGGCCGAAAAGGAATTCTCCGAAAGCCTGCTCGACAATAGTATTGACGGTATTGTGGCCCTCGACCAGGAAGGGCGTATTACGGCCTGGAACCGGGAAGCCGAGCTCTACTCGGGCCTACCCCAAGCGGCGGTGCTGGGCAAAAGCATCTACTCCATCTTTCCTCGTTTCGACACGCCGGATGCGCGTACCGTCTTTCAGCAGGTGTTGCAGGGGGAGCGAATTATGCAAAGCGGCCTGCCCTTTGTAAGTCGTCCTGGCCAGTTTGACGCGTATCTGGTGCCCTTGCGCGGCACCTGCGAGGAAAGCATATCCGGCGTGCTGGCCGTCATCCGCGACGTGACGGAGCGCAACCGCCTGCTGGAAGAAGCCACCCGGCTCAAGCTCAACCAGCAGCAGGAAGTGCTATCGGCCATCCTCAAGACCCAGGAAGCGGAGCGCAAACGCATTGCCGAGGCTCTGCACAATGGGGTAGGCCAGCTGCTCTACGCTACCAAGCTGCACCTGGAGCGGACCAGCGCCAACAACAAGCGCGAGAAAAGCCTGGCCTTGCTCGATGAAGCCATTAAGATGACCCGCAGTATCTCTTTCGAGCTGACGCCCGGCATCCTGGAAGACTTTGGGTTGAAATATGCCTTGGAAGAGCTGGTTCGGCGTATTCCACGGTCCAGCATCAAAGCCCATATGAACCTGGAAGGCCTGGACGAGCCACTGCCGGAACTGCTGGAGCTGGCCATCTACCGCATGCTGCAGGAGCTGTTCAACAACATTATCAAGCACGCCCAGGCCCAGGAGGTATTTATTCACGTGGTCCGCGAAGGCAACCAGCTGTCCATTTCAGTGGAGGACAATGGCCAGGGCTTCGATGTGGCGCAAAGCAATGCACACCTCCACGGCATTGGGCTACCCGGCATCCGCAACCGGGTGGGCTTGCTCGGCGGCACCCTCACCATCGACTCGCGCCCTGGCCAGGGCACTATCGTCAGCATCGAGTTACCGGTGAAATAAGCATGCTGCTGGACTGGGGAAGCAGTTTTCGGCCGCAAGGGCAGCATAAGCCACCAGCTTGGGCCCTAAAGCCGGATACCAATGCCCGGCCCGAACAGGAAGAACAAGGAGCGTTTGTTCATCAGGTAGCCGCCGCCGAGGTAGAGCGGAAAGGTGAGCTTGGCATCGGAGCGGGTAGGGTAGACGGAGCCCAGCACCACCAACCCCAGGTCGCGCTTGATATCCGGGTCCTGGCTTAGGTTGAAAGCATTGAGCGCTACGAAGCCCGCGCCAATCTTGTAGGGCCGCAGCTTGTTGATTTTGGTGGGGTGATAAAAGCTGAACTGCGCCAGCGTGGCCAGCGAGATACCGCCAAATGACGTGAAGCTCGATTCGCCCTTATACTTGGTGAGCAGACCGCCCGGAAAGCTGATGTCGATGTCGAACTTCACGCGCCGCTGCAACACCAGCTCCAACTTCTGCGTGAAACCGGCCTCCTGATACTGCGCCTGCGTGTGCCGCACCGTCACGATGATGGTACTCCAGTCGTCGAGCAGGTAGGTTTTACGGGCCGAAAGCAGGCTGTTGAGGCTGATATTGCCGACCTGGCACTGCTTGTCGCGGTAGAAGGCGGCCCGCACCGAGGTTTCGTCGGGGCACACTACCACGTTGTCGAGGGTGCGCATCTCAATCAGTTCCCCCTTGGCATTCTGCGTCCGGATATCAAAGGTCAGGTACTGCTTGCCATAGAGCTGCTTGTCGGAGTCGATGCCAGCCGTATTGAAGCTGAATACCACGTCGCTCACTGTCCGGTCGTAGAGCACGGGCCCGTTGAAGCGCGTCATCGGGCGAACCGACTCGCCAAACGTCACGCCCACGAAATCGAGCGGGTGAGGCCGCTGAAACTCCCGCACCGACAGGCTCTGGCCCGTAGGAGTGCCGGCATTGAAGATAGTTATGCGCTTTTTGTCGATGGTGACCGGTACCTGAATGCGGTAGACCACGGCCGCGTCCGTCCGGATACTAGAATCGGACGGAATTACCTGCACATCCTCGAAGTGAAACCGCGCCCGTGCCAACGACTCGCCTTCCAGCCGCACATCTATCGTTTCGCCGGGGTTTACATTGGTACTGTTGGTCCAGTCGCCGCCGCGGTGGCGCACACTCACGGCGTTGATGGTGGTTTTGGGCGAGATATTGAAATTGGTGATGTACTTGGCTTGGTCGTTTTCTTTGATGTAGAGGTAGCTGTCGGTTTGGCGGTGGGTGTTGTACACGCGCAGCCAGCACAGCACCCGGTCGTTGGTCAGATACTGGCGCGTAAATACTTCGGCAATTAGCGCGCCGCCGGCTTCCTCTTGTTCTTCAATACGGTAAGTGCGCTTCAGGTCGAAGGTGCGGCCGTTGTCGAGAATCAGCTCCACGCCTTTGCGCCGCGACACTTCATCGAGCGTGATTTCCTTTTTATCGACGCTCAGAAAGCGCAGCCGGGAGGCCTTCACTGTAAAGTCCTGCCGAATAGGTGGCAGCGCGTAACTGATGCGGCGGTTGTTGTCGGTGAGGAATGGCCGCTCTGTTTGTGCCTGCACCGTGAGCAGGCGGCTACCCAGCGCATTGGGCAGCACGTGCAGCCGCAGCCCGCCCTTCTCCTGCGTGATGCGGTAGTCGATGTCGCGCCCCTTGGTCCAGTCGGCGGTAGTTCGGATGTTTTTGAGGTTGTTGCTGCTCAACTCAAACACCTTTTCCTCGCCCACAAACAGCTCCGTATCAGTAAGACGCAGCTCCAAAGTCGTGCGCGTCACGGGCAGCAGATTCACCGTCTGGGTGCGGGGCGCGGCGCCCACTGAGTCAGGGGCCTGCATGAAGGTGAGGCGCAGAAACCGAGAAGCCGTCAGTTCCTTGAAGCGGATTTTGGCGCGGTAGAACTGGCCGCCCGGCACGGCCGTCAGTGAATCGAGCAGCAGAAAGTCGGCGGAGCGCACAAGACGGAGCGGCTTGCCGGCCCGGAAGTTTTCAGGATATACCTCTAGCTCGGCCGTTTCGTCTTCCTGGCCATAGTAGAAGTACAGGCTGGCCTCATTCTGCACCATCACTGTGTTGCGGCTCAGCAAGTAGCGCGTGGTATCGGTGCGCAGGGCTAACTCGCGTAGCAGTCCGCCAGCAGCAGGTTGCTGCGCCGAAACGGCCAGTGAAGTCAGCAAAAAGCTCAGCAGCACGAACAAGCTGGGCACAAGCAGGCGGAATCCCGGGTGAAAGCGCACGGGGCAGGGCAGTATCAGAAGATGAGAAGGCAGAAGCCGGCCGCAGCCTTGGCTCCCCTAAGGGGGCAAAGGTAGGGCCCCCAGCATGGAACCGGATAAGAAAAGTTGCTTTTCTGTGCTGCCCTGCCGGTGGCTACGTGGCTGTGCTTGCGGCCGGAGTCGCTGCCTGACCTATGCTGTTACAGTTAGCGCAGTAAATAAAAAAGCCTCCCGCATCATGCGGAAGGCTTTTTTTGTAGTCCGTAGGGGAATCGAACCCCTGTTGGTAGAATGAAAATCTACTGTCCTAACCCCTAGACGAACGGACCATGATAAACGGCGTTTTCCGTTTTGGTGGTGCAAAGATAAGACGCGAAAAAGGTATCCTGCAAGTCCTGAGCTATGATTTACGCGGATTTTTGCCGGCGTTGGTCCCACCAGATGTAGGCTCCGAACAGCAGCAGGCTCACGCCGGACACCCATAGCAGGCCGGTTTTCAGACGGTTGCTTTCCTCGCCGAGGTAGGCCAGCAGCGCAATTAGGGGCACTACGCCGGCCACTGTGGCGGCCATAAATTTCCAGTAGCCCATGCGTGCTACCCCCGCTACAAAGCTGATGGCATCGTCGGAAAGGGCAGGAGAGAGGCGCGCAATAACCACGGCCCACACGCCATAGCGCTCCACAATCCCAATGACTTTCTTTTCGGTTTTGCGCCCCAGCAGCCGCGCCACGAACGACTCGCCCATCAGCCGGCCCAGGCCGTAGCCCACCGTGGAGGCCATCACCACTCCTGTTAGGGCCAGTAAGGAACCCCACCACGGCCCGTACGCCAGGATGGCTACCAGAATCAGGGCCACCACATTTACCACAAACAGAAACATCTGCACCACCATCAGCCCCACGAGTACTACTGGCCCCCAATTGCCGAACTGCTCCATCCAAGCGGAAATACGGGCTTGTTCGCCACTTTTCAGGGCCGAAAAGGCTTCCTGCACCGCCGCCTGAAATGCGGGCCAGAAGAAATAGGTGGCTACCAGCGCCACCACAAACGAGAGCGACAGATACAAAGGCAGGCGGGAGGAACGGCGGCGGGGAGCAGTGGCAGTAGCAGGCATAGAAGAAAGTAAGGTGGCGGCGCGGCGTATGGCGTGCCAGGAGTCGTCTACGGAGCCAAGCCTGTCAGGGCTGCGGCAACCTCGGCAGCACTGTCGGGGTACTAGGGGAGCAGTGGACGGGCGGCGGGGCCTGTCCAGCCTCCACTTCATCACTCCACCACTCCACCTCCTGATGACCAAACACACCTACGACATGGGCCTGATTGGCAATTGCGCCTACCTCGCCCTCATTCGCAAGGATACTTCCGTGGCCTGGCTCTGCTGGCCCCGTTTTGATAGCAGCTTTGTGTTCGGCGACCTGCTCGATGAACAGAAGGGCGGCGAGTTCAGCATCCGGCCTTCTGCGCCCGGCACTTTTGAGACCCATCAATACTACAAGCAGAACACCAACGTGTTGTGCACCGAAATCGAAAACGAGGACGGCCGCTACCGTGTCACGGACTTTGCTCCGCGCTTTCCGCAGTACGAGCGGTATTATAAGCCCCTGATGCTAATTCGGAAGCTGGAGCCGCTGGCGGGTACGCCACGTATTAAGGTGACCTGCAACCCCGTCGGGGACTATGGGCAGACTCGTTTGAGCCGCCGCCGCAGCTCCAACCACATTGCCTACCTCGGCCTTGATGAGGAAATTCGACTCACTACGGACATTCCGCTGACCTACGTGCTGGAAGGCGAGGACTTCGTGCTCAATGAAACCAAATACCTGGTGCTCACCTACGGCGCGCCGCTGGAAGCCGCTTTGGCCAGCACCGCCGAGCGGTTTTTGCTCAGTACCGTAGACTACTGGCGCAAGTGGGTGAAAAGCACCAGCATCAGCAATTTCCAGCAGGAGGCCGTAATCCGGTCGGCGCTGGCCCTGAAGATGCACCAGTACGAGGACACGGGAGCCATTATTGCGGCCAGCACCATGAGCCTGCCCGAAGCACCCGGCAGCACCCGCAACTGGGACTACCGCTACTGCTGGATGCGCGACACGTTCTACACCCTCACGGCCTTCAACAACATTGGGCACTTCGAGGAAATGGAGCGGTACTTCCACTACATCGCCAACATTTCGACCAAGGTCAAAGACAAGTACCAGCCGCTTTACGGCATTAGCGGAGCCTCGGAGCTGACGGAGCGGGAATTGCCGCTGGCCGGCTACCTCGGCAACCAGCCCGTGCGCGTCGGCAACGATGCCTACACACACATTCAGAATGACGTGTATGGGCAGATTCTGGTGGCGTTGCTGCCGCTTTATGTTGACTGCCGCTTTATCGACCCGGAGCGAGCCAGCCCCGAAAAGCTGGTGTACGAAGCGCTGCACATGATTGAGAAAACCATGGACCAGCCCGACGCCGGCCTGTGGGAGTTCCGCCATATTGCGCAGTACCATTGCTACACGTACCTGTTTCACTGGGCCGGCAGCCACGCCGCCTGCAAGGTGGCCAAGTCCCTGAAAAACCCTGAAATGGAAGCCCTGGCTACCCGGCTGATGCACGAGTCGGAGCGCCGGATTGAGCAGTGTTTCAGCGAGGAGCATCAGGCCTATGCCAACGCCATTGGCTCGCCGCACCTCGATGCCAGCACCCTGCAGCTCATCATGATGGGCTACCTCGACCCCACCACCGAGCGGGCCCACCGCCACCTGGAGGCGCTGGAAAAGGAGTTGATGACCCCGGAAGGCTTGTTTTACCGCTACCGCCACCCCGACGACTTCGGCACACCTGAAACCACGTTCCTAATCTGCTCCTTCTGGTATGTGGAGACGCTGGCCTGCGTCGGCCGCCTCGATGATGCCGTGCGGGAGTTTGAAAAGCTCATCACTTATACTAACCACTTAGGGCTGTTGAGTGAAGATGTGGACGCCAAAACCGGTTCGCAATGGGGCAATTTCCCGCAGGCCTATAGCCACGTGGGCCTCGTGAATGCTGCTTACCGCATTGCCAAAAAGCTGGACCGGCCTACATTCGTATAAGCCACAGCTTCAGAACACAGAAAGGCCCGCCAGACACATAGCGTCTGGCGGGCCTTTTTTGTGGGCATGCTTAATCGGCGTCGGCGGCGCGGAGGTGCACGCGGTTCAGTTCGGCTTTGTGGTGGCGCCAGTCGGGCATGAAGTGGTCCATCAGGCCCCAAAAGCGGGCGTTGTGGTACCGCTCGTGCAGATGGGTCAACTCGTGCACTACCACGTATTCGAGGCAAGGCAGGGGGCGCTTGATGAGTTCTAGGTTCAGCCAGATGCGCCGGGCCTGAATGTTACAGGTGCCCCAGCGGGTTTTCATCTGCCGGATGGCCCAGGTCCGGGCCTGCGCGCCTACTACCTGCTCCCATTTGGCGGCCAGCATGGGCAGTTGTTCGCGCAGGCGCTGGCGGTACCAGGCAGCCAGTACCTGTTCGCGCTGCGCAGCGGTACTATCCTCACGGATGTGTAGGTGGAGCTGCTGCTCTTGCAGTACCACCCGCGCCGGGCCGGCAGTGGCATGCACCTGCAGTTCATAAGACTGGCCTTGGTAGGCGTGTAGCTCTCCTGAAACGTACTGCAGCCGGGCCGGCTGCTCGCGGGCTGCAAAGCTGGCCTGATGCTTTTGGATCCAGGCGCGGCGAGCCGTCACCAGTTCCCGCACGGTTTCATCAGGAGTACGCAGCGGCACCGATACGCGCACCCGGCCATCGGGCATATGCACGCTCAGGCGCAGCGTCCGGATGTTCTTGCGCACGACTTCCACCTGCAGGTCGTCGATGAGAAGTTGAGGCATGATGGGCAAAAAGGAAGCAGAAAAGGATACAAATATACCGTCATCCTAAACGTGGAGAAGGACCTTGTTACGCTTAACTGGCTATTGTGGCAACAGCACGGTTAAGCGTAACAAGGTCCTTCTCCACGTTCAGGACGACAGACAATTCTTTTAGCTTGCGCTATAGCAGCTGCCGCAGCAGGTGGCGTACATCCGTCGTGGAAGCCACGTGGAAGCGAGCCAGTGAGCGGGAATCGGTGCCAACCTTGATGGTGTACGCTTCAGGCGGCATGGCCCGGAAGGTGTCTTCATCGGTACGGTCGTCACCGATAGCCAGCATGAAGTTGGGTTGATAAGTGGCCAGCCACCGGGAAGCGGCGGTACCCTTATTGATGCCCGCCGTTTTGATTTCGATGACTTTGTTGCCTTCCATGACCTGCAAATCGGAGTTTGAAGTCATGAACGTGAGGTGGTTGAGCAGGTCGCGGGCCCGCACGGCTCCCAGTTCGGCATCAGCGCGGCGGTAGTGCCACACCAGCGAATACTCCTTGTCCTCGATGAATGAGCCAGCGGTACGGGCCACGTACAGCTCCAGCACCGGCCGGATTTCGCGCATCCACTCGTTGTTCAGGGTCTGGAACAACTGCCATTCCTCGCCGGCTGGCCGCAGCCACACGCCGTGTTCGGCAATAAAATCGACGGGCAAATGGCCTAGCCAAGCTTCCAGTGTCGTCCGGTCGCGGCCGCTGATGATAATCACGCGGTTCTTCGGATTCTCGGTGAGGGCGCGCAGCAGCAGCAGCAATTCCTGGTCGGGCTGGGCGCGCTGCGGGTTGGCATGGAAGCCAGTCAGCGTACCATCATAGTCAAGCAGCAGCAGACGCTGGTCGGTGGCGTGGTACTCGGCCAGCAGGCCCGCCGTGGTAGCAGGCGTAAGCTTTTCGGTGGCCATGGTGTGCTGTTTCATCTTGCTATACTCGAGGCGCGCCATAAACAGCTTGGTCCAGGCAAACACGTTGTACTGACGCACCAAGGCTTGCATGGCGCCCATGCGCTGCACTTGCTCTTCCTCGGGCATCACCAGTGCGTCGTGCATGGCTTCGGCCAACTGGCCCATATCGGTGGGGTTGATGATGAGGGCGTCGGACAGTTCGCGCGCCGCGCCGGCCCGCTCGCTCAGAATCAACACGCCCTTCTTATCCGCCTTGCTGGCCACAAATTCCTTGGCTACCAGGTTCATCCCGTCTCGCATAGGTGTCACGAGGGCCACTTCGGCCAATCGATAGAGGGAGGCTAGTTCTTCGAGCGGGAAGGAGCGGTAGAAGTAGTGAATAGGATTCCAGGTGATGGTGCGGTACTGCGCATTGATGCGGCCCACCAATTCATCAATTTCCTCCTTCAAAGAAGCATATTGGGCCACCTGGTCGCGGGAAGGCACCACCACCATAATCAGGCTCACCTGCTCACGCCACTCGGGGTAGCGCTGCAGCAGCAATTCAAAGGCCCGGAGCCGCTGGGCAATGCCTTTGGAGTAGTCGAGCCGGTCGATGGACAGAATTACGCGCACCTCACGCAAAGCCTCACGATAGTTGGCCTCGTGCATTTTAGCTGCCTCTGAGGCCGCGGCCCGCACGTAACGTTTGTAATCGATACCCATCGGGAAGGCATCAACCAGCACCATCCGGTCGGGCACGTCTATCTGCCCGTTCTGCGACGACAGCCCCAATAGCTGCTGCACGGCGCTCAGAAAGTGGCGCATGTAGCCGAAGGTATGAAAGCCAATCAGGTCGGCCCCGAGCATGCCGCGCAGCAATTCGGCCCGCCATGGCAACACCCGAATCAACTCGTAGGAAGGGAAGGGAATGTGCAGAAAGAAGCCGATGGTAGCTTCCGGCCGCTCAAGGCGCAGCATTTCGGGCAGCAGTAGCAGCTGGTAGTCGTGCACCCAAATCGTGTCTTCGGGGCCAGCCTGGGCCAGCACGGCCCGGCAGAATTTCTCGTTCACAGCCACATACGCATCCCAGTGCTCCTGCTCGTAGGTGGCGTATTGTGTAAAGTAGTGGAAAGTAGGCCAGAGCGTGGAGTTGCTGAATCCTTCGTAAAAATCCCGGATTTCAGCCTCGGTCAGAAACACGGGCACCATGCTGTCGTGGCTCAGCTGCTCGCAGACGTATTCTTCTTCCGCCGCATCTTCCACAAACAGCCCCGGCCAACCCACCCACACGTTGCCATCCTGGCGGTAGATGGAGCCTAATCCGGTAGCCAGCCCGCCTTCGCTGGGCTGAAACGTGAGGCTTTCTTCGGTGCGCTGGATCTTGGTAGGGAGGCGGTTTGAGACGATAATGGTTCGCGACATGCTAAGGTTGAGATGATGAACCTTAAGCTTTACGGGAGAAAATGACGGGTAGCCATTATTTTTTTACAGCACTTTTTCTACCGCGCGGCCGGAATAGTGCCTGTCTGGACTACTAGTAAGCAGATACTTCTGGCGCTCTGGCAGTCGTGCCAATGGCTCCGAGGTGGGTAGTATGAAAGCCGGTACTGTACTTCAGGCCATAGCCTAGCAGCCGGTCGAAGGCCGAATGAAACAGCAGCACAGTGCCGGCCAGTAGTAGCAGTGGCTGCCCCAGCCACCAGCCCAGCAGGCCCACGGCCAAGGCCAGTGCTTTATGGTGCAGCAGGTTGTAGCTGGCGGCACCCGCCCGTGGCCCGGCCAGGTAGCCCAGCATGCTCAGGTCGGGCAGCAGGAACAGGGCCGGCAGCCACCACCAGGCAAAGGGCAGGTGCGCGAAAACTACCATAGCAACCAGCAGTTCGGCTAGTTCTTCGAGTTTGAGTAAGGTTTTCATCGGGGTAGGAGTAAAATGAAACAACCTCCCAAAGGTCCGGCGCCGGCCTACCGAAACTCGTTAACAAAAGCTAAGAAATCAGACCGTCCTCGGCCTGCACTCGCGCCCGAATGCGGCTCAGCGAAACCGGTGTCACACCCAGATAGGAGGCAATGTAGTGCTGCGGAATCCGGGCCGGAATCTTGGTTTTATGGCTGCGCAGCAGCGCCCGGTACCGTTCCTCGGGGCTGAGCAGCAGCAATTCTGCCAGCCGGGCATCAGTACCCAGCAGATGGTATTCGGCCAGCAGCCGGCCAAATCGCTCGTAAACCGGATGCACATCAAACAGGCCGCGCAGCACCGCGTACGGAAACGTAACCAGCTCGGTCGGCACCAGCGCCTGAATCCCGAACTGGCTGGGCTGGCCCGTCAGGCAGCTCTGGTAGCTGCCCATCAGGTGGTTTTCGAAAAAGAAATACGTGGTACGCTCCTCGCCGTCGGGACGGGTATAGAACAGGCGGCAGGCGCCGCTAAGCAGTAGTGCAAGTTCGGGGGCCGCCGCGCCCTGCGTCACAAAATCCTGTTTGCGGCGAAGCTGGCGCGTGGTAAGGGCAGCGGCCAGTGGTTCCCATTCGGCATCAGAGAAGGGCACAAAGCGGTGAATGTAGGCGCGGAGCGGATGCATGGCCCAAGGTACGCAGCCGCTCGAAGTCAAGAACAGCCGAAAACAAAAACACCCGCTTCGAAATGAATCGAAGCGGGTGTTGAAGTAGTCCGTAGGGGAATCGAACCCCTGTTGGTAGAATGAAAATCTACTGTCCTAACCCCTAGACGAACGGACCATGATAAACGGCGTTTTCCGTTTTGGTGGTGCAAAGATAGAAGCCGATACGCGCCGGACAAGCACCATGGTATAATATTTTTGTTTCAGCTGTGAAAACAGGCTGATTGTCAGAGGTAAATTTTTTCAAATAGTCCACTATTTCCGGCAGGTACCCCCCGATTTGGCGAAGTACCCGGAGCCCGTTACCTTCGCTCCGCGTTTTCACCCGGCCCTTCGGGACCGATACACTCCCCATTCCCCCATACAACTATGGCTAAAATCAAAGTTGCCATTAACGGTTTCGGCCGGATTGGCCGCCTGACGTTCAAAGCGCTACTCGAGCGCGACAACGTGGAAGTCGTGGCCATCAACGACCTGACGGACAACAAAACGCTGGCTCACCTGCTCAAGTTTGACTCGGTTCATGGCCGCTTCAACGGCACCGTAGCCTACGACGAAGAAAGCCTGACTGTAAACGGCCAGCGCATTCACGCTCTGGCTGAGCGTGACCCCAAACTGCTCCCATGGGGCGACATGGGCGTGGACGTGGTACTGGAAAGCACGGGCCGCTTCGTAGATGAGGCTGGCGCAGGCCAGCACCTTACAGCTGGTGCTAAGAAAGTGGTTATTTCGGCTCCTGCTACCGGCAACATCCCGACGGTAGTACTGGGCGTGAACGAAGACATTTTGACCGGCGAGGAAACCATCCTCTCTAACGCTTCGTGCACTACCAACTGCCTGGCCCCTATGGCCAAGGTATTGGACGATGCGTTCGGCATCGAGAAAGGCTACATCACCACGGTGCACGCCTACACCTCCGACCAGAACCTGCAGGACGCGCCGCACAAAGACCTGCGCCGCGCCCGCGCCGCTGCCTACAGCATTATCCCAACCAGCACGGGTGCTGCCAAAGCCGTGGGCCTGGTGCTGCCGCAGTTGAAGGGTAAACTGGACGGTATTGCTATGCGCGTGCCTATTCCGGATGGCTCGACCACGGACTTGACCGTGATTCTGAAGAAGGAAGTAACCAAGGAGCAAATCAACGCGGCCGTGAAAGCTGCTGCTGAAGGTCCCCTGAAAGGCATCCTGGAGTACAGCACTGATCCGCTGGTGAGCATCGACATCGTGGGCAACCCGCACTCGTGCATCTTCGACTCGGAGCTGACTTCGGCCAACGGTACGCTGGTGAAAGTGGTAGGCTGGTACGACAACGAAACCGGCTACTCCACCCGCACCGCCGACCTCATCCAGAAGCTGGGCGAGAAAATGAACGGCTAAGCCTTCGGGTTTTGCTATAAGGTAGAAAGCCGCCTGTCCGGGAAACCGGGCAGGCGGCTTTTGTTTTTGTGGCAGGTGCAGGAGACTGTTCTATCTTTAACCTCCCGATTCACCACTCCCATATTCCACCGTTCGTGCGTATCTGCTTTATCCTGAATCCTACATCCGGGACCAACCGCAGCCAAGACGTGCCGGCGCTGCTCACGCGCTACGCTACCACGGCCGGTGCCGACTTCGCCATCTGGCCTACTCAATATGCTGGCCACGCCGAAGAGCTGGCGCGGCAGGCCGCGGCGGAAGGCTACCGCGTGGTGGCGGCGGTGGGCGGTGATGGCACCGTGAACGAAGTAGGGCGGGGGCTGCTGGGCACCGAAACGGCGCTGGGCATCGTGCCGCGCGGCTCCGGCAACGGGCTGGCCCGCCATCTACACATACCGTTGGACTTGCCGGGCGCGGTGCGCCGCGTCTGCCAGCCCACTTTCCAACGCATCGACACCGGCGAAATCAACGGGCGGCCTTTCTTCTGCACGGCCGGGCTAGGGTTTGACGCGCATGTAAGCAAGATGTTTGCACAGGCCGGCACGCGCGGGCTCAGCACCTACGTGAAAGTGGCTCTGCGCGAATACCGCCGCTTCCGGCCCACGCCCGTGCAGGTGACGATAGAAGGCCAAGAACTGTTTGATACGCACTGCTACGTGCTGGCTTTCGCCAATGCCGCGCAATACGGCAACAACGCCTACATCGCGCCGCGCGCCAACATCCAGGATGGGTTGCTGGACGTGTGCCTGATTGATGGGCTGTCGTTGCCGCGGGCGGTGCGCGTGGGGCTGGGGCTGGCGCTGGGTACTCTGGCCGTTTCCGGCGGGGCCGTGTACCATACCTCGCGGCACGTGCTAGTGCGGGCCGCTACGCCGCTGGGCTTCCATGTCGATGGCGACTACGTGGACGATGCTACCGATTTTGAAGTGCTGCTGCATCCGTTGGCGCTGGAAGTAGCGGTGTAGAAGGCGGCAACCGTATTTTTGCATCCTACCTTCCAGCAAGCTGCACCTCCAATCCATGAAAGCCGACAAAAACCGCCGCCAAGGCGTGGTGTATTCCACCAACCCCGATTTTGAGTACCAGGAAACCGGCGACGAAACCACCGCCACGCTGCCACCCCAGCAACAAAACCTGCGCGTGCAGCTCGACAAAAAGTCGCGCGGGGGCAAGCAGGTGACACTCGTTACCGGCTTCGTGGGCCAGGATGCCGATTTGCAAGACCTGGGCAAGCTGCTCAAAACCAAGTGCGGCGTGGGTGGCAACGCCAAAGACGGCGAAATCATCATCCAGGGGGACTTCCGTGACAAAGTGCTGGCGGTGCTCCTTGAAAAAGGCTACAAGGCCAAAAAGGCGGGCGGATAAAGGCTGAGCGTAGTACAACCAGGCTTCTGCTGCGTATAGCGTGGTGGCCAACTCGTCACGTATTCACTGGCTCCTTTATCCTCTGCTATGCCTATTCCGGAAACCGCTACCGTCTATTCTCAGGTTGAAGAAGGGGTAGTGGGAGCCGTGCAGTGGCTCAAGCTGGGAGCCGAGGCGGTAGGGGCCTGTATTATCGTGCTGGGGCTGGTGGTGGCTGGTTCTTTGTTTGTGAAGGGCCTGTTCAGCCGCCGTACCGCCGACTTTACGGCCATCCGGCTCACGCTGGCGCGGTATCTGGCGTTGGCGCTGGAGTTTCAGCTCGGGGCCGATATTCTATCTACCACCATCGCGCCCAGCTGGGAGCAGATTGGCAAGCTCGGCGCCATTGCTGTCATCCGGACGGCGCTGAACTTCTTCCTTTCGCGTGAAATGAAGGACGAGCACCGCAGCTCAGCCGAGCACCATATTCAGCGCCGGGCCCGTCAGGATGATGCGCAAATGACCAATCCGGACGACGCAAAAGAACAAATTGGTCAATAGCAGCCGGAAACCGGGTAACGGAATAGTAGCACGCCCGGCCCGGATGCCGGAACTTGCGCCGCAGACGGCGCTTAGCTTCCGGGCCATTGCTGCGTTATATCGGTCCTTCGTTTTCCTTCATTCCCACCTTCTCCGCATGAATCTATCCCGACTTTCCCTGCTGTTGCTGTGTTGCTTTGTGTGGAGCGCCGCCCGCGCCGAGGACATTCAGTCGCCGAACAAGCAGCTGACGCTGAGCGTGAACCTGCAGTCCGACGGCGTGCCCACTTATAGCCTCAGCTACAAAGGCCGCCCAGTCCTGAAAACCAGCAAGCTGGGCCTCGACCTGAAAGGTACCACCAGCCTTACCAGTGGCTTCAGCCAAACGGCCGCCGAGCGCCGCACCGCCGACGAAAGCTGGCAGCCGGTGTGGGGCGAGGTGAAAACCATCCGCAACCACTATAACGAGCTGGCCGTGACGCTCACGCAAACGGCCACCAAGCGCGTCATGCGGGTGCGGTTTCGGCTGTTTGATGACGGCCTAGGCTTCCGCTACGAGTTTCCGCGCCAGCCGGAGCTGGCCTACTTCGTGGTGAAGGAGGAGCGGACGCAGTTTGCCCTCAACGGCGACCAGAAAGCTTTCTGGCTGCCCGGCGACTACGACACGCAGGAGTACAGCACTGTCACCTCGAACCTGTCGGAAGTGCGGGGCAAGATGAAGGCAGCCACTACGCCAAATGCCTCGCAGACGCCTTTCTCGGGCACAGGCCTGCAAACGCCGCTCATGCTCAAGAGCAAGGATGGCCTCTATATCAACATCCACGAAGCGGCTCTTATCGACTATTCGGCCATGCATCTGGAGCTCGACGATAAGAATTTTGTGCTGGAGTCGCACCTGACGCCCGACGCCCTCGGCGACAAAGGCTACTTGCAGACGCCCTGCCAGTCGCCGTGGCGCACGGTGATTGTGAGCGACCAAGCCGCCGATATTCTGGAGTCCAAGCTGGTGCTCAATCTCAACGAACCTACCAAGTTCAAGGACACGTCGTGGATCAAGCCCGTGAAGTACGTGGGCGTGTGGTGGGAGATGATTACGGGCAAGAGCACTTGGTCATACACCAACCAAGAGAACATCAAGCTCGACTCCATCGACTACAAAACGGTGAAGCCTAACGGTACGCACGCCGCCAACACGGCTCACGTCAAGGAGTACATCGATTTTGCGTCTAAGCACGGGTTTGATGCGGTGCTGGTGGAAGGCTGGAACACGGGCTGGGAAGACTGGTTCGGCAAGCACAAAGACTACGTATTCGACTTTGTGACGCCGTACCCTGACTTTGATGTGCAGGAGCTGCAACGCTACGCGGCCAGCAAAAACGTGCGCATGATGATGCACCACGAAACCAGCGGCTCGGCGCGCAATTACGAGCGACACCTGGACACGGCCTTCCAGTTCATGAACAAGTACGGCTATACGTCCGTGAAAACCGGCTATGTGGGCGACGTGCTGCCGCGCGGGGAGCACCATTACAGCCAGTGGCTCATCAATCACTACAACTACGTGCTGGAGCAGGCCGCCGAGCACAAAATCATGGTGAACGGCCACGAAGCCGTGCGCCCCACCGGCCTGAGCCGCACCTTTCCGAACCTGATTGGCAACGAGGCTGCCCGCGGCACCGAGTACGAAGCCTTCGGCGGCAACAACGCCGACCACACCACCATTCTGCCCTTCACGCGCCTGATTGGCGGCCCGATGGACTACACGCCGGGCATCTTCGAAACGAAAGTCAGCAAGCTCAACCCCAGCAATACGTCGTTTGTGCACAGCACCCTGGCCCGGCAGCTGGCCCTCTACGTGACCATGTACAGCCCGCTGCAAATGGCCGCCGACCTGCCCGAGCACTACAACCAGCACCTCGACGCCTTCCAGTTCATCAAGGACGTGGCCGTGGACTGGGATGATACGCACGTACTGGAAGCCGAGCCTGGTGACTACGTAACCATTGCGCGCAAAGCCAAAGGCAAAAACAGCTGGTTCATTGGCAGCTCCTGCGACGAGCAGGGCCGCACCAGCACCATCAAGCTCGATTTCCTGGAGTCTGGCAAGAAGTACGTCGCCACCATCTACGCCGACGACAAGGATGCGCACTATGAGAAAAACCCGCAGGCCTACACCATCCGCAAGCTCAACGTGACCCGTAAATCCAAGCTGGCGCAATACTGCGCGCCGGGCGGCGGCTACGCCATCAGCGTGGTGGAAGCCGGTAAATAGCGCTGAACTACTACTATAAAAAGCCCCGGCGGGGCGGCCTATCACGCAAGGGGTGAGACTGCTCCGTTGGGGCTTTTGGCGTCTGGGGAGGCCGTTCTGCCAGCCACGGAGCTACCCAACAAAGCAGCACTTTCCCGTTGTTGTATGAAGTCAGGAAGCGTAGCTTTACTGCACTTCCGAAAATCCGGTCTACCTATTAGTTAGTGCTTATTATGAACGCTAAGCGCGTTGTAGCAACCCTACTGTAGGCTCTGTTGCTGTTGTGCGGCAGCTGCCGCTTCACCCCCGAAGAAATTCCGGCTACTGTTACCACCAAAGCCACGCCGCAACACCGGCGCGTACCAGGCACTCACATGCTGCTAGCCACTCCCGCCGAGTACAAGTTCAATCCTCAGGAGCAACTGCTACGCCTCAATCCGCTGCAGTTTGTGCAGGTGGTAGAAATGCCTGGGGTGAATTTTTCCGCGTATCTAAAGCAACTGCAGAAAGAACTGGCCGGCCAGTCCGATATTCCGGCCACGGCTTTGCGCCGCCTCACCTACAACGGCCACCCAGCCGTGTTCCTGACGCAGCCTTACCGCCGCGGGCCCGGCCTGACGGCCGCTTTGCTGGCTTTCGGCGACAGTAGCCGCGTGACGCTGGTGGTCGGGGTGTATCCGAAAATGTTGCCCGGTGCAGCCGCGGATTGCCAGCAGATACTGCTCACGGCGCACTACGACCCCGCCGTGAAAGTGCAGCAACAGGAAGCACTGGGTTTTCAGGTCAACATGCTGGATACTGACTTCCGGCAGCTAAGCCCGCAGCTCGGACGCTGGACGGTCTATGCGCCCCAGGGCCGCATCGGGGCTGAAGGCGACACGGCGCACGCCACGCTGTTTCGGGTAACAACGCTGCCGCCCGTTGCCGAGCGCACAACAATTCAGGACATAGCCCTGTCCATCATCCGGGAATACCGTACGGTGGCCAGCGTGGATAACGTGCAGGAAATCAACGGCACCATCAACGGCCACTATGCCTACGAAAACGTGATAACCTTCAACTACGCGGGCAAGGAAGGCCGGGCCCTGGTGCTGCTGCTGAGCACACCCAGCGGGATAATAGTATTCGACGGCCGCGCCTACGAACAACCCGAAGTGCGGCTGGAGCAATTCATGCGCCTTGCCAAAGCCATTCGGCTGGCACCGCCCTCGTCTTAGCTGCCCGGAGAATTGGAAGCAGCAGGTAGGTTAACTCAGGAAATCAGTTCCTGCTTGCCAAGTACTGCAACGCCCGCTCCACGTCTTCGGGCGTGTCGATGCCGATGGTTTCCAGCTCGGTTTCAGCGGTCTGGATGCGGTAGCCAGCTTCCAGCCAACGCAGCTGCTCTAGGCTTTCGGCCAGCTCCAGTGGCGAGGGTGGGAGCTGGGTAATGGCTGTTAGCACGTCGGGGCGGTAAGCGTAGAGACCGATGTGGCGCAGGTAGCGGTGATGCTGTAACCACTCGGCCTGCGGATGCTGACGCTGGTAGGGTAGAGGGTGGCGGCTAAAATACAGCGCGTTGCCCTGCGCATCGAGCACTACTTTGGGCAGGTGCGGGCTAAACAGCTCTTCGCTGCTGACGACCGGCTTCACCAGCGTAGCCAGCGGGGGCGGCTGCGGCACGGCAAACAGTTGCACCAGTGCATCAATCTGGGCGGGATGAATGAACGGCTCGTCGCCCTGAATATTGATGATGCAGTCGGCGGCCACGCCCAGCTGCTCGTAGGCGTCGCGCACCCGGTCGGTGCCACTGGGGTGGTCAGGGTTGGTCAGCACGGCTTCTCCGCCAAATCCCCGGACGTGCTCCAGAATGCGCGCATCATCGGTGGCCACTATCACCCGGCTCAGGCTGGATTGGCGGGCCTGCGCCACCACGCGCTGAATCATGGACTGGCCACCGAGGTCGATGAGGGGCTTGCCGGGCAGGCGGGTGGAGGCAAAACGAGCGGGAATAATTCCGATGGCGAGCATAAATAGCAGCTGGAAAAGGTGAAAGCACAAACAACGGGAAAAACCGTCGGGCCAGCTAACGCACTTATTTTGGTACGCAAGTGCCACTGAAGGCCCGGCTGCTGCCGCCGTTATAAAACCCAGTATTTTCTGGAAAACGAGCAATAAAAAACTGATGTCGTACTATCAGGCTGGGCTACTGCGCGCGAATCCCTAACTTTCGGCAGAATTTATGCACGGCAGCGGTTTTTTGCCGTTTAGTGTCCGTTGCTGCCTTTGCCTGTTGATTGTATGTTTCGATTTTCGTTGCTGTCCGCCACGCTTGTTCTTTCTGGTTTTTCGGCTCTGGCGGCCCCCGGCCTGGTAGCTCCTCCCGACTCTATCGGGGTGGAGTACCGCAATGGCAAGATGCTGATTAAGCACCGCGTGGCGCCCGGCGAAACCCTTTACGGCCTCTCGCGCCGCTACAAAGTTCCCGTAGATCAGATAGTGGAAGCCAACGCGGGCCAGAATGGCGCCCTCGTCACAGGCCAGATTGTGTTGGTGCCTCGCCAGCGGGCGGTTATGAACACGCCCACCGCGCCCAAGGCCGCTACTGCTACGGTTCCTGCGGCTTCCGCAGCGTCCCGCGCCTTGCCTACCGACGCCCGTGGTAACCGCGTGTATAAAGTAGAAGCCGGGCAAACGCTCTACGCCATTGCCCGCCGCTTCCAGACAACACCCGCCGAACTGGCCCGCCTTAATGGTTTCGCCACATCGTACAATGTGCGCGTTGGCGAAACCCTGATTGTGGCCGCTGGTAGCGGCAGCACCCCGGCGCGTCGCGAAACGCCTACTGCTCCGGCTACGCGCGAGCCCGCCGTGGCCACTACGCCTGCCCCGACCCGCCCAACACCCGCGCCAACCCGCGCCGAGCGGCCGGAAGAAAGCAGCAAACAGCCCGATAAGGACACGGCCGTAGCCGCCCCTAGTACCCCTAAAGAGAAAGAGGAAGACCGCACACCCACCCGCGCCAGTGAAATTGTGCACCGCGTGACGGAAAGTGGCCTGGCCACCAGCATTCCTAACAGCACCACCGACAAGTATCTGGCTCTGCACAAAACGGCCGCCGTGGGCACCATCATGCAGGTGCGCAACATCATGAATGGGCAGTCGGTGTACGTGCGCGTCATTGGCCCATTGCCCGATACCGGCGAAAACAGCAACATTCTGGTGCGCCTCTCGCCCCGCGCTGTGCAGCGCCTGGCCACCCCCGACGCCCGCTTCCGCGTGGAAACCAGCTACGTACCGTAAGGGAGGAAATAATCCAATTCAGAACGTCATGCTGAGCGCAGCCGAAGCATCTTGGTAGTGTAGTAGAATCATTTACCACACTACCAAGATGCTTCGGCTGCGCTCAGCATGACGTTCTTTATTCTTGCAAGCTATGAATCACGCTCAGGTCCGCACTATCCTCGAAGAGAATTACGCCCGCTACAACCAGCCGGCCTTCATCCTCAACGACCCTATCCAGATTCCGCACCGCTTTACGCAGCGGCAGGACGTAGAAATCAGCGGGCTATTTGCGGCGTTGCTGGCCTGGGGGCGGCGGCCTACTATCATCAGCAAGGTGACCGAGCTGCTGCGCCGCATGGACGACGCGCCCTACCAGTTCATCACCCAGCATTCCGACGACGACCTGAAAGGCCTGCTGGGCTTCTGCCACCGCACCTTCTGCGACACCGACCTGCTCTACTTTGTACACTGGCTGCGTTGGTACTACGGCGGCCACGCCACGTTGGAAGACGCCTTTCTGATCGGTAGCACCCAAAAGGAGCGGCTCGAAAATTTCCACAACCTGTTCTTCAGCCTCGACGACGCACCCCAGCGCACGCGCAAGCACGTGGCTACTCCGGCCCGCGGCTCGGCTTGCAAGCGCGTGAACATGTATCTGCGCTGGATGGTCCGTCAGGACAGCCGCGGCGTGGATTTCGGCCTCTGGACGCGCCTGCCCATGAGTGAGCTGGTCTGCCCCTGCGACGTGCACGTGGAGCGGGTAGCGCGCCGCCTGGGCCTGCTGGACCGCAAGCAGATGGACTGGCTGGCCGCCGAAGACCTCACCGCCCACCTGCGCACCTTCGACCCGCAGGACCCCGTGAAGTACGATTTTGCCCTATTCGGGCTGGGCGTGGAAGGAGAGATGTAGTGCAGGTAAGCCGGATGCAATGACAACTACTTACACTATCCAGAACCTGGAGACTGGGCCTGCAATTGGTATCTTCTCGGGTATATTCTTGGTATATGCAGTTACAGGAATAGCAGTGCCTCTAAAGCTGGATTTCACAACGGCTTATTATTGGGTCTGGATAATTGTATGGACTGCCATGTCCTGTGCTATAGGGTATTACGCAATCAAAAAGCTGGCCTTACGTGAGCTTGTCGTGTCATTAACAGCCGAAAGCCTCGCTGTCCAAGCTGCCGGCTTACCGGAGCAAATCGTCCCTTTACAGCAGATTGTTTCCTACTCGTACTACAAGAATGGAGAAGACGGCCGGTTTCGACTGCGCCTTCATTCTGGTGGTAAGATAGAGCTCTGTCATAGCGCAACGTTCTGCCCGGCCGACGACTTTCATACGTTTGCCGCTGATTTTGAACGCCAACAAACTATGGCAGTGGTACCTGAGGAAAAGCCAACTGTTTCTGGTGAAGTGGGGCGCAATATTCAGCGTGAAAAAACATTCTTCGAAAAACCATTAGCCACTATAATAGGCTGGTTTATCGTGGTTGGGTTGTGCTACTTCACCTACCACCTACTCCAACACGGTCTTAAGGATGGAAAATGGGGTGCTGTGTGTATGGCATATGCCAACGGACTAGCTTATCTGGGTACTTGGTGGAATGCCCGCCGCGCCAGAGGGTAAAGTATAGGCGTGAACTTCGGGCAATACTTTATTAACTCTACTGAATCTTTCCCGTCTCTGCTACTGTTTATCTTCGCACTCCATTCCGATTTTCAAGACTACCTGATTTGATTCTTCCTCAGAATTTCGAGCAGAAAATAGGCTTCGCGCAGCTGCGCGAGATGCTGGAAGGCCTGTGCCTGAGCCCGCTCGGCCGCCAGTTTCTGGCCAAGATGAGCTTCCAGACCAAGCACGACCAGCTCCAGAAGCTCCTGCTCCAGACCGACGAGTTCCGCTTCCTGCTGCACAGCGGAGCCGACTTCCCCTCCCAGCACTACCACGACGTAAACCCGCAAATGGTGCGGGCCAGCCTGCCCGGCGCCTACCTCGACGTAGCGGCCTTCTTTGCCGTGAAAATGAGTCTGCGCACCATTCGGCAGGCCCTCACCTTCTTCACCCAGGCCCCCGAAGACCTGTACCCGACCCTGCGCCTGCTCGGCATCGGGGTGCAGGTAGACCGCAACCTGCTGGCCGCCCTCGACAAAGTGGTGGACGACGAAGGCCAGGTGCGCGACGACGCTTCGCCGCTGCTGCGCCAGCTTCGGCAGGAGCTGATTACGCGCCAAGGCCTGCTGCGCAAGCAGATTGCCGGCATCCTGCGCCACGCCAAAAACGAAGGCTGGGTGCCCGATGGGGCCGAGCCCACCATCCGGGGTGGCCGTTTGGTGCTGCCCGTTATTGCCGAGCACAAGCGCCGCGTGAAAGGTCTGATTCACGATGAGTCGGCTTCGGGGCAGACGGTGTTTATAGAGCCGGAAGCCGTTTTCGAGCTGAATAACGACATCAAGGACCTCGAAAACGCCTACCAGCGGGAGCTGATCCGCATTCTGACGGCCCTCACCGACCAGCTGCGCCCGCACATTCCGGACCTGCGCAAAGCCTACCAGTACCTCGGCCTGCTCGACTTTATCCGGGCCAAGGCGCTGCTGGCGCTGCGCCTGGAAGCCACGCTGCCCGCGCTGCACCCGCGCCCCCAGATGCTGTGGAAGCGGGTGCGCCACCCGCTGCTCTACCTCGCGTTTCAGAACCACGCCAAGGACGACCCGCGCGAAGTGGTGCCGCTCGATATTGAGCTCACGCCGGAGCAGCGCATCCTGCTGATTTCGGGGCCGAATGCCGGCGGTAAATCCGTGAGCATGAAAACGGTGGGGCTGGTGCAGTACATGCTGCAGTGCGGCCTGCTGATTCCGGCCGGTGAAGGGTCGGAGGCGGGCATGTTCGATGATATTTTCCTCGATATCGGCGACGAGCAGAGCCTGGAAAACGATTTGAGCACGTACTCGTCGCACTTGCTGAGCATGAAGCAGTTTGTGACGCTGGCCGGCAAGCGCAGCCTGATTCTCATCGACGAATTCGGGACGGGTACCGAGCCGGTGCTGGGCGGCGCCATTGCCGAGTCGGTGCTGGAGCAGCTGAACCGGGCGCGCAGCTTTGGGGTCATCACCACGCACTACACCAACCTCAAGAACTACGCTGAGCGCACGCCCGGCATCGTGAACGGGGCTATGCGCTACGACCCCGAGCAGCTGCAGCCGCTCTACCGCCTCGAAATCGGGAAGCCGGGCTCGTCGTTTGCCATCGAAATTGCCCGCAAAATCGGCTTGCCGAAGCAACTCGTGGAGCGCGCTACACAGCTGGTGGGCAAGGACAAAATCCGTTACGACCGGCTGCTCGAAGGACTCGAAAAGGAAAAGGCCGACCTAGAAGCCCGCACCGCCGAAGCCGCCAAGCAGGAGCGCCGCCTCAAGAAAGCCGCCCAGGAATACCAGGACCTGAAAAAGTACCTCGACGACACCACGCTGGAAGTACTGCGCGAAGCCAAGCAGAAAGCCAAGCTGCTCCTTCGCGACACCAACCAGCAGATTGAGGCCACTATCCAGGAAATCCGCCTCGGCCAAGCCGACAAGGAGAAGACCAAGGAGGCCCGCGGCAAGCTCGATACGTTTGTGCGCGAGAAGCTGCAGATTGAGCCGCCCAAGCCTAAAGCCACCCGCGAGCTGGCCGAAGCCGGTACGCTCAAAGTCGGCGACAAAGTGGCGCTGATTGGGCAGGAAGGCTATGGCGAGCTGATGAGCGTGAAGGGCAAAACCGCCGAGGTGAGCTTCGGCGGCATGAAAACCATCGTGAAAATCGGCCAGCTCGAAAAGCTGACACGCTCCGAAATTCGGGAGCGGGAGAAGGAAGCGGCCCGCAAGGCTCCGTCGCAGTACGCGGGCTTTGATACTACGGGCAAGATGTCCAGCTTCAGCCCCACGCTGGACTTGCGCGGCGAACGGGCCGAAGATGCCCTCACCAAAATCACGGCTTACGTAGACGATGCCGTGATGCTGGGCGTACCGGAAATCAAGATTCTGCATGGCCGCGGCAACGGCGTGCTGCGCCAGGTGGTGCGCGACTATCTGCACCGCACCCGCCAGGTGGCCAGCGTCGCCGACGAGCACGCCGACCGGGGCGGCGACGGCGCCACGGTGGCCGTGCTCAAGTAGCGCCCCGCAGCCCCCGGCCGACCAGTTGCAGTTGGTTTCCAGGAACTGAGGCGGCCTCACAGCTTAAAATCAAATGGTTTTAGGCTGTGAGGCCGCCTCTGTGCTTCAAACCAATTGTTTTTTGCTCGTGAGCCTGCCTCAGTGCTTCGAAACCATTGTTCTTTTCGAGTGAGGTTGCCTCGCGGCTCCGAAACCATTGGTTTTGCCGAGTGAGGGGTGCTGGTAGCTAAGGAACGTCATTCCGAGCTTGCCGAGGAATCTCGCGTACTGAGGTTATGGTGGTATTTACTACACTAGCGAGATTCCTCGGCAAGCTCGGAATGACGTGTGGTTTTAGGGAATGACGTGGTTGGTTTGGTCACTCTTATTCCCTACATGGCCTGGGCCGGAGGCGCCTAGGCGGGCTTCCGCAGCCGGAAAAAGAGGGAGGGGAAGAGGGGATAGTACTGGGACGCGGCCGGAAAAGCCGGCTATCGGTGCCGCAACCCGTAGCTTTACACCCACTTTCACCTGTTGCCTCACCGCCATGCACCCCCGCAACCGCCACTCCGCCCGCTACGACTTCGCGCAGCTTATTGCCGCCAGTCCGGCCCTCGCGCCCTTCGTGGCCCCCAACAAATACGGCGACGAAAGCATTGATTTCTCTGATTACGCCGCCGTAAAGGCCCTGAACCAGGCCCTGCTCAAGCAGTTCTACGGCGTGGCCAGCTGGGACATTCCGGCCGGCTACCTGTGCCCGCCCATTCCCGGCCGCGCCGACTATCTGCACCACGCCGCTGATCTGCTGGCCACCGCCAACGGAGGCGAAGTGCCGCAGGGCAAGGCCGTGCACGTGCTGGACGTGGGCGTGGGCGCTAACTGCGTGTACCCCATCATCGGGACGCGCGAATACAACTGGCACTTCGTGGGCTCCGATATTGATGGCATGGCCCTGAAGGCGGCCAAGCACATGGTGGCCGCCAACCCCGTGCTGGCCGGCCGCATCGAGCTGCGCCAGCAATACCACGCCACCGACATTTTCGACGGCATCGTGAAGCCCCGCGAGGAGTTCGACCTGACGGTGTGCAACCCGCCCTTCCATACTTCGGCGGAAGAAGCGGCGGCCGGCAGCCAGCGCAAAGGCCGCAACCTGGGCTACGCCAAAACCCTGGAGCCCGTGCTCAACTTCGGGGGGCGCAACACGGAGCTGTGGTATGAGGGCGGCGAGGAGCAGTTTGTGCGCCGCATGGTGGAGCAGAGCGTGCCGCTGGCCTCGCGGGTGCTCTGGTTTACGTCGCTCATCTCCAAAAAGGAAACCCTGCGCAGCATCTACTACTTCCTCTCCAAAACCGCCGCCCTCGACGTGAAGACCATCGAGCTGGTACACGGCCAAAAGGTCAGCCGCCTCGTGGCCTGGACGTTTCAGAATGCCGAGCAGCAGCAAGCCTGGGCCGCCCGCCGCTGGAAGTAAGGCGGTTGCTCAATGGGAAACTCAAAAGCTTTACCGATAACTATTGATGAAACTAGTGCCGATTTTGGCGACAGTTCTTGTGCTGGCTAGTTGTGGCAGAGAAAGAACCGCCGGTAATCCTGTAGATGTGCTGGAGCCTCACACCAGCGAAGCCGGCCTGCGGCAGCTGCTGCAGCAGAAGATAGCGGCCCACAAAACGCCGGTCCTATACTTTTATGCGGATTGGTGTGGCCCGTGTCGGCGCTATCGGGCGTCGTTGGAGGAACCGGAGCTACAAGCTGCTCTGGCAAATGCTACTCTCATTAAAATCAACATTGATACGGACACGCTGCTGGCTGCTAAATATGAGATTCAGGCAGTACCTACTTTCATTAAGGTAGATAGCGCAGCAAATACCATAGCCCAGATAACATCTGATGAATGGGACAATGATGTGCCCGACGAAATAGCAGCTGTAATGAGCAAACTGGTTGGCACCACAGGCTACGACGTAAAGACAAAATAAAAAAGGCCGCTCATCAGAGCGGCCTTTTTTATACTAGCACTTCAAGACTAGCACTTCAAGATTACTCTACTACCACGCGGCTAACCTGCGTGGCTTCCGGCGTTACAATCTGTACCAGGTAGAGGCCGGCTTTCAGCTGCGAGCCGTCGATGGCGACGTCTTGGCCGTTGAGGGCGCGGGTCTGCTGTAGCACCACGCGGCCGGTTACGTCGCGCAGCGTGATGGTGGCGGTGCGGGCCTTGCTGGCTTCCAGACGCAGCGAGAACTGGCCGTGCGTGGGGTTGGGATATACCTGCACGCTGCTCTGCTGCACAGTAGCGGTTTTGTTCGACAGGGTGAGGTTGCAGACGGCGACGCCGCGGTTCTGCTCAGCAATACGGGCCGCAAACTCTTGGTAGTACTGGTTCGTGATGCGCGCATCGTGCACGATGAGCGTGTTTTCGTCATTCTCGGTGTTGGCCGAGAGGCTCCAGTTGTGCGAGCCCACAAATACCTGCGGGTCCGACTGCGACGCGCCGGCGTCGATGATGGCGTATTTGTGGTGCATGATACCAGGCGTATTTTTCACCATGGCGCGGGTGCCCATGGCCTGCCGCACGAGGCGGAATACGCTGCCGGCATTGGTAGAGCTGGTGTCGTTGTTGAGCATTTCGGAGCAGGCCGCAATGTTGCGCAGCAGCACTTGGTCACGGATGGCGCGCCCGATGTCGGTCTGCGTGTTGAGCATGGTGGCAATGTGCAGGTCGTTGTCGGCGGTGCGGATGGCATCGATGAGGCGGCCGTTCACATTATCCGTAGGCGAGAACCACGACTCCACCAGCTTGCCCCCAATGTTAAGGTAGTGCGGCGTGTTGTCGGTTTTGCGCGAGCCGAACTTCACGGCACCGGTAGTAGCGCCGCTGCCCCCCCACATTTCCTCAAACTCCATCTTGTAGACGCGGGCCAGGGCCTGGTCCTGCACTACGATGACGTTGTTGCGGTCTGTAGAGAGTTGGGCCTGCGTCCAGTTGGTCGAGCCGGTCCATACCCACGGCACGTTGGGGTTGGCGTCTTCGGCATCAATGATGACGAATTTGTTGTGCATGATGCCCTGAATCGTGCCCGAGCCAGTTTGCGTACGGCCCGTTTTGGCAATAGCGGCGTTCAGGCCCGGCACGCTCACGTTAGCGTTGTCATCCTCGTAAATCACGCGCACCCGCACGCCGCGGGCCTGGGCGGCATTCACCGCGGCCAGAATCGTGGGGCTGTTCCAGTTATAGATGGCAATATCGAGGGTGGTAGTAGCGCGGCCGATGTAGCGGGCCAGCGTGTCAGCCACCGCACCGCTTGGCAGGAACAGGGCGTTGTTGCCGGGCAGGGCGTAGGTGTTATTCACCGGGTTGGTGAAGTAAGTCCGCATCTTGCCAGATGAAAGCGAAGCCGTAATCATGGGAATAACCCGCGACTCGGAGAGGCCCGTAGCGTTGGTGCTGCTGGCTTTCACGTAGTATACCGTAGCCGGCATCAGGCCCGAAATGGCCAGGCTGTGCGTGGTGGTGCTGGTGGCGCTAGTAACAGGCGTGAATGGACCGGTAGCCGAAGTGGCGTACTCCAGCTTGGTGTTGCCAGCGTTCTGCGTCGTGAAGTTTACCGTGAAGCCCGATGTGGTGATGTTAGTCGGGAAGGGCGTATTGACTACGTTGGGCGTGTTGCCCTGCTGAAAATCTTCGTAGAGGCGCGGCAGCAATTGGTAGCCGGGGCCGGTAGGGCCGGGGGCAGTGGTCGTGAACTGGCTCATGATGCCCACGGCATCAAAAGTGCCGGTGGGGGAAGGCTTACCCACAAGGCCGTAGGGGCCAGTAGAAGCTGCATTCACATAAAGCACCGTTGCTGCATTGTTGTTGATGCGGAACGTGGTGCTGCTGAACGAGGTGACAGGCGCACCGGTGCTGGTGGTGATGGACGTAGCGCCGTTCAGGCGTACCAGCTGGCCTTCATACTGCTCCGCGTAGGCGGCCGTGAAGCCCCCGGCCGGGAAAGCCACGGGCGTAGGTAGCGGCCGGTTGCCGGCCAGTACCGTCAGCGACGTTACGGGGTCCAGTTCCAGCAGGCCCCGGAAGTCCTTGAGCGTTCCGGTCACGATGATGGAGTCGCCGGGGACGATGCCGGTAGTGAAAGTGGTGGAGTAGACCCCAATGCCGGCCGTGCCATCCTGAATGTAGCGGATGGCGCCCAACTCGGGGCCATTCGTGACGATACCGCGCACCGTGACGGTGGCGCCGGAGGTATTGAAGGCCGGAGCCTGCGCACGGGCGGCGGCAATCGTAACCGCCGTTTGGGCCTGAGCGGGCCGGAAAGCAGCCATGCTACAGAGCAAAGCCAGAAGAGTAAAGTTCTTCATAGAAGAAGTAAGAGTGGGAAACAACTGAAATTCAGGTCAAAACAGACTACAAATATCCTGGATTTTGGGCAGAATACAGCCAGCCGCAAGATGAACTGTGCATTATAAAATTTGGATGAAGAGGAGCTCCGCCGCTTACATAATGTTTACCTCGGGGTGCAACTCAACGCCAAACTTCTCCCGCACCGAGGCAATGATTTCGTAGGCTAAATCCCGGATGTCCTGGCCCTGGGCGCCGCCGTGGTTCACAAGCACCAGCGCCTGCCGGTCGTGCACGCCGTGGGGGCCGCGGCGCAGACCTTTCCAGCCGCACTGCTCAATCAGCCAGGCGGCCGGCACCTTCACGCCGCCGGGCACCGGGTAGCCGGGCAGGGCCGGGTACTGGCTTTTCAGCTCATCGAAGCGGGCCTGCGAGATTTCCGGGTTCTTGAAGAACGAGCCGGCATTGCCGATCTGGGCAGGGTCGGGGAGCTTGCTGCGCCGAATGCTGCTCACGGCCTCGCTCACGTCGCGCGGGGTAGGCTCGCCGGCCACGCCCATATCCTGCAGGGTGGTCTGGATGTCGCCGTAGCGCACGTTGGTGCGCGCCTCGCGATGCAGGCGCAGTAGCACCCCGGTCACGATGAACTGGTTTTTGAGCGGGCCCTTGAACACACTTTCGCGGTAGCCGAAGCCGCACTCCGCCGCCGAAAAGGTGCGTAGCTCGCCGGTGGCCGTTTCCAGTGCTTCGAGCTGCTCAAACGTGTCCTTCAATTCCGAACCATACGCCCCGATGTTCTGCAGCGGGGCCGCGCCCACCGTACCCGGAATCAGCGAAAGGTTCTCGATACCGCTCAGCTCCTGGTCGAGGGAATATTGCACCAGTCCGTGCCAGCTCTCGCCGGCGCCGGCCCGCACCAGCGCCGAAGCATCGTCCTGGCTGATGATTTCGAGGCCCCGGATTTCATTCTTGAGCACTACGCCGCCAAAATCCTGGGTGAAGAGCAGGTTGGAGCCGCCGCCCAGCACGAGTTTCTCGCTTTGTTGCACCTCTGGCAATGCCAGCAGCGCCCGCAACTCATCCACAGAACTGAAACGGGCAAACAGGCGGGCCTTCACATCGAGGCCGAAGGTATTGTAGGGGCGAAGTGAAACGTCGTGTTCGAGAACGGGAGCCGAAGCCATAGCAGGAGCGGTAAGGAGGGTGCCCGGCAAAGGTAAGCTGCCCGCGGCTCTATAAAACAAGCCGCCCCGGCGCTGCCAGCAAGGGCAGGTCGGGGCGGCGTGGGAAGTCAGAGAGAAATGAAGGATTACCGCACGCGGTAGCCGCTCACGGCGTAGTAGAGCAGGTAGGCGTAGCACAGCGCCGGCAGCACGAAAGCCACCCGCAGGCCGCCACCGTGCGTGGCTATTAGGCCCATCAGCGGTGGAATGATGGCCCCACCTACAATGGCCATAATCAAGTAGGATGAGCCCTGCTTGGTGAATTTGCCCAGACCCGTAATAGCCAGCGGGAACACCACGGGCCAGATGATGGAGTTGCAGAGGCCGCAGAGCACGACCAGCCACAAAGCCGTTTCGCCGTGGCTGAAAATGGACAGCACCACAAACAAAGTGCCGGCCGCGCACACGCCCACCAGCAGCTTGCGGGCATCGAAGCGGCTGAGTAGCGGAATCCCGATGATGCGGCCCACCATCAACCCAAACCAGTACGACGACACCAGCACGGCACCTACGGCCTTCGTGAAGCCCGCGCTGGTATCAATGGGGTCGGGGGTGTTGCCGAATAGCGCGGCGGCCCAGCTGGTCGCTACGCTTAGGCCCCGCACCAGCTCCTGCGTGAAGCCGCTGAGTTGGCTGATGTTCTGGCTTTCGCCGTAGCGAATCAAAAACGAGCCCAGGCCCACTTCAACTCCTACATACGTGAAAATGGCTACTACGCCCAGCGCCAAATGACGGAAGTCGAGGGCGGAGCGGCGGCCGGTTTCGGCGGCGGCTTGGGCGGCAGCGGCTTCTTCATCGGCCGGAATGCTCTCAATTTCGGGCAGGCGCACCAGGAAAAACAGCACGGCCAGCACGGCCAGAAACACGGCCAACCCCAGATAAAGCGGCTTTACCAGCGTGGCTTCCTGGGTGAGGCGCTCTTCCAGCGGAAGCTGCGCCAGCCGGGCCTTGAGCACAGCCGATCCACCAAACAGAATCAGACCGCCAATGAGGGGCGAAATAGTGCCACCTAGCCCGTTAGCTACACCCACGATGCTCACGCGGCTGGCCGCCGTGCGGGCCGGCCCCAGCACCGATACGTAGGGGTTGGCCGCTACCTGCAGCAGCGTAACACCGGCCCCCAGCAAGCCTAGTGCCAGCAGAAACAGCCCAAACGTGCGCGAATTGGCCGCGGGCACAAACAGCAGCGCCCCCAGCGCCATCACCAGCAGCCCCAGCACAATGCCGCGCTTGAAGCCCAGTTTCTCCAGCACCCGTCCCGCCGGCAGCGACATCAGAAAATACGCCCCGAAAAACGCCGACTGCACCGCCGACGACTGCAAATCGGTGAGCTGGCACACGTCCTTGAGGTAGGGCATGAGCACGTCGTTGAAGTTGGTGACGGCCCCGAACAGGAAAAACAGGGTGGTCATCAGTACCATCGGCCCGGCGTAGGAGCGGGCGGCGCCAGTGGCCGTGGTGGGAGCAGAAGAGGTAATGGGAGCGGCCATGAAGCGGGCAGGAATGGAGAGAAAAAGCCGGCCCTCGGGCCGGCTAAGCAATGCTACGGAGTTTTTGGGAGAAAATGACTTCAGGCCGGCCGCCCTACAAGTCTGCCACTGTTGCCGGCCGGGTCAGGTACCTCCAGATGAAAACCGCTGCCACGGCCCCAGCTGTGGGGGCCACCAGATACAACCACAGATGCTCTAAGTGCCCGGAAACCAGCGCGGGCGAAAAGGAGCGGGCCGGGTTCATGGAAGCGCCACAGATAGGCCCCGCAAACATGGCTTCCAGCAGCACCACTGCCCCAATAGCCAGCCCCGCAAACATGCCCTGCTCCTTAGAGCCGTATGCCACGTTCAGGATTACCAGCATCAGAAAGAAGGTCAGAATAAATTCCAGGATGAAGGACTGCGCCTCTGAGCCGGCCGGCAGCGTGGCACCCAGCAACTCATTAGCCGGAAACAGGTAGCGCAACGTGGCGCTGGCCAGCACCGCTCCCGCCAGCTGACTCACAATATAAGGTAGCACCTGCCGCACCGGGAACTTGCCGGCCACGGTAAAAGCAATAGTCACGGCGGGGTTGAAATGAGCCCCTGATATGTTGCCCAGCGCATAAATCATCGATGTGACGATCAGGCCAAACGTCATGGCCACGCCTACGTGCGTGATGGCTCCGTGAGTCTCCTGATTGATGATAATAGCGCCGGTACCACAGAACAGGATAGCAAAAGTGCCGAGGATTTCGGCCACGTAATTCTTCATTTCTGACGGCTGGCGGGGCAAGTGGACGGGCTGATAAAGGGAAAAGGGGCCGGCAGCGCCGGCTTGCAGAACAGGCCTACGTGCTGGCAGCTGGCCGTGGATTTAACTCAGGGTAGCGCAAATAAGCCGTTTTCCAGCCGAATGTGAAGCGGCAGCGTGCTCTTGCAGTAGTTTGTATCCTCAAAACCCGGATTGTATGGGCCAGCGTAGCAGGTTGCCGGAGAATAGTCCGACCTTTGCCGCTTCACCCAGTATTTCAACTCGTATGGCCCAGGCCCGCCGCTCCGCTCCGTTCTACATGACTGCCACCACCCAGTTCGGGCTCGAAGAAATTCTGGCCGAAGAACTGTACCAGCTGGGGGCCGAAATCGAAAAAATAGGCCAGCGGGCCGTGGAGTTCGTCGGCGACATGCAGCTGTGCTACGAAGCCAACCTGTGGTGCCGCACGGCCGTGCGCATCCTGCGGCCCTTCGCCGGCTTCTACGCCCCCAACGAAAAGGCGCTCTACCGCGAAGTAGGCCGCATTAACTGGCAGGACTACATCCAGCCCGACCAGACCTTCGCCATTACCTCCGTCGTCAACAATTCCACCTTCGAGCACTCGCTGTTCGTGGCCCAGCTCGCCAAAGACGCCATCGTGGATCAGTTTCGGGACCGGACCGGCCAGCGCCCTAGCGTGGACGTGAAAAACCCCGACATCCGGCTGCACCTACACATGCTGGAAAACGAAGTGGTGCTCAGCCTCGATTCCTCGGGCGAGTCGTTGCACAAGCGCGGCTACCGCCAGCAAACCAACGTGGCCCCGCTCAACGAAGCCCTGGCCGCAGGCATCCTGCTGCTCGCCGACTGGGACGGTAAAAAAACGGTGGTTGACCCCATGTGCGGCTCCGGCACACTGCTTACCGAAGCCGCCCTCATTGCCCAGCGCATTGCGCCGGGCCTCTATCACCAGGGCAAGTTCGGGTTCGAGAATTGGCCTGATTTCGACAAGGCGCTCTGGGAAACGGTGCGTCTCGATGCCGAGCAGGCCCGCCTCGACGAGCCCCAGGCCCTGCTCTATGGCTCCGACCTGTCGCCGGAGTTCATTGAGCTGGCCCGCGAAAACGTGGAGGCCGCCGGCCTCGAAGACTTTATCCGCTTTGCCGTGCGCGATGTGAAAGACGCCACCGCGCCCAAAGGCGAGCCGGGCATCGTCATCATGAACCCGCCCTACGGCGAGCGTATTGGCGAAGAGGCGGAGATGGACGCCCTCTACAAAACCATCGGCGACACGCTCAAAACCAACTTTCAGGGCTACGACGCCTTCATCTTCACCGGCAATCTGGAAGCGGCCAAGCGCGTGGGCCTGAAAACCTCCCGCCGCATTCCGTTATATAACGGCCCGATTGATTGCCGCCTGCTGAAATACGAGCTGTACCGCGGCAGCCGCCGCACCCCGGCCCCGGAAACCCAGGAGTAGGCTCTATACACGCCTGTCATCCTGAGCAGCGCGAAGGACCTTCTCATGTTGAACAGAATAGTTCTAGCGTGAGAAGGTCCTTCGCGCTGCTCAGGATGACAGGTATTTGTAAGACTTGTTCAAGGAGTGGGACGCTCTTTTAGTGCATTATCTAAAGGGTGAGGCACAACCGCGTACCTTTGCAGACTAATTCCAAGTTTATGCCTTCCTTCGCCGACCTCGGCCTCGCGCCTTATCTTCTGCAAGCCCTCGAGGAGCTGCAATTCGTTCAGCCTACGCCCGTGCAGGAGCAGGTGCTCCCCCTCACGCTCGATGGGCAGGACGTAGCGGGCCAGGCGCCCACCGGCTCCGGCAAAACCGCCGCCTACGGCTTGGGCCTGCTGCAGCAGGTAGATGTGAAGAACGATGCCGTGCAGATGCTGGTGCTGGTGCCCGCCCGCGAACTGGCCCTGCAGGTGCGCGACGCCCTCAAGAAGATGGGCAAGTTCCTGCCCAACCTGCGGGTGGCTGCCTTCTATGGTGGCCACGCTTTCGGCGAAGAAAAAGCTTCGCTCACGCAGGCGCCGCACATTGTGGTAGCCACGCCCGGCCGCTTCCTCGACCATTTAGAGCGCCGCACCATCATCCCGAATCAGCTCAAGAGCCTGGTGCTCGATGAAGCTGACAAGCTTCTGGAGCTGGGTTTTCAAGATGAGCTGGTGGAGATAGTGAAGCGCCTGCCGCGCCGCCGCCAGACCTTGCTGTTCTCGGCTACGATGTCGGACAAGGTGCTGGAACTGATCCGCAAGAACCTCACGCGGCCCCGCGTCATCAACCTGGGCGAGGACGACGACCGGCTGCCCGAAAACCTCACGCTGCTTGGCCACGTCGGCCCGATTGAGTTGAAGCCGGCGGCGCTGCTGCACATCCTGCGCCAGCCCGAAACCGGCCGCGCCCTCATCTTCTGCAATACGCGGGAGCGGTGCATGGAACTGGCCCGCTTCCTGCAAGGCCGCGAAGTAGCCGCTGAAGTACTGCACGGCAAAATGCCCCAGCCGGAGCGCGACAAGGCCTTGCTGAAGCTGCGCAACGGCTCCAGCCAGGTGCTGGTAGCCACCGATGTAGCTGCCCGCGGCCTCGACGTGACCCTGCTCGACACTGTGGTGCAATATGACGCGCCTGACAAAGCCGACGGTTTCCAGCACCGGGCCGGCCGTACGGCCCGCGCTGGCGCGGTCGGCACAGCCCACATCCTGGCCACGCCCAAAGAGCAGGACCACGTAAAAAAGTGGCCCGTTGCTGAGAGTATCAAGTGGAGCCAGATGATAGCGCCCAAGCTGCCGCCGGCTGCTCCCAAAGCGCCCAAGCCCGAAAACGTGACGGTACACGTAACGGCCGGAAAGAAAGACAAAGTCAGTGCCCATGACCTGGTAGGCGCCTTCGTGAACGTGGGCGGCGTGGCCCGGGAGCAGGTCGGCCACATCGAGGTATTCGATTACTACAGCTATGTAGCCGTGCCGCGCGGCCAGGTACAGGACGTGGTACAGCGCCTGCTGGGTGCCAAGGTGAAAGGCAAAAAAGTACGCGTGTCCATAGTCCAATAGAACAGCAAACTCGGTCATTGGCCCAGCAGCTTCTCTTCATCTGTAGCCAGAACCGCTGGCGTAGCCTCACGGCCGAGCGGCTGTTTGAGGGTCATGCTACCTATCAGGCGCGCTCGGCCGGCACGGAGCCGGGGGCCAGAGTGCGGGTCACGGCGGGGCACCTGGGCTGGGCCGATGTGGTGTTTGTGATGGAGCGCAAACACGCGGATATTCTGCGGCAGAAGTTTCCGGAGGCAGTAGCTGGTAAGCTAGTCGTCACGCTGCGCATTCCGGATAAGTTTCAGTTCATGGACCACATTCTGCAGGACCTGCTGCGCGAGCGGCTACGGGAGCATCTGCCGCAGCTGTAGTGCCTGAGCTGCGGCAAAATAGTGCCTTAGCCTACAACCAAACCGTATTACGGCCGTTTACCGGCGCATGTCTTATCTTATTTTTGCCGCTATAGTCGCGGTATTACTCTTCATTTTCTACCGCTACATCACGGCCGATTCGCGCCGCCGAACGGCGGCGCTGGCCGAGGAGTTTCCGGTCGAATGGCGGCAAATCCTGGCAGAGCGGGTAGCCTTTTACCTGTCCCTTACACCGATCGACAAAGCCCGCTTTGAAAAGCGTCTGCAGGTATTCCTAGCCCAAACCCGCATCACTGGCATCCAAACCGACATCGATGATACTACGCGGGTGCTGGTGGCGGCTTCGGCCGTTATTCCGGTATTCGGCTTCCCTGATTGGGAGTATGGCAACCTAAGCGAGGTGCTGGTGGTGCCCGATGCCTGGAAAGAGCAGCAGGACCCCAATAAGGAAGTGGCACCGCTGGCCGGCACGCTGCTGGGCTCGGTGCGCAATTTTCAGACTTCGCACTACATGCACCTCTCGAAAGCTTCGCTGGAGCGCGGCTTTCAGGATTCATTGGACAAGCAGAATGTGGGTATCCACGAGTTTGCCCACCTGCTGGACGAGGCCGACGGCGTGATTGACGGAGTACCCGCCACGGTGTTTCCGGCGGCCCTGCGCCCCGAGTGGGAGGCAGTGATGGCGCGTGAAATTGCGGCCATCCGGGCCGGAAACTCGGAAATCAACGACTACGCCGGTACCAACGAAGCCGAGTTCTTTGCCGTCGTGACGGAGTATTTTTTCGAGAAGCCGGAGAAGCTGCAGCAGCACCATCCGGAGCTGTACGGCTTGCTGCTGCTGGCTTTCCGGCAGAACCCTAAAAGCCGCTTTCTGCGCTGGGCTACCGATCCGCGCGAGTGGCTCAAGACGCTGCGGAGCCGGCGCAAGTTCGGCCGCAACGACCCATGCCCGTGCGGCAGCGGTAAGAAGTATAAGGACTGCCACTTACAGGAGCGGGCGGCCGCGTAACGCCACTATTCGGTGTAGAACTAGCAATTCGGTGAGGTATGTACCTTAGCGAAAACCAATCGGCTCTTGCTCCCATGAAAAAGACCTTCCTGCCCGTACTAACGGCGGCTGTGCTGGCCGCCTGCGCTCCTACAGCCAATACTCCCTCGGCTACCACTGCGCCAGCATCCACCACGCCCGAGGCGGCCACACAGCCGGCAGTACCGTCGTGGCCGGAGCGGGCGGAGGCATTTCTGAAGACGTATACCGCCGAAGCGCAACGACTCTACACGCTGTCGACGGAAGCCGAATGGCGCTCCAACACGCACATTGTGCCCGGCGACACCAGCAACGCCGGTGCCACGGCCCGCGCCAACGAGCGGATGGCAGCCTTCACGGGCAGCGCCGAAAATATCAAGGAGTTGCGTGAACTGCTCGACCACAAAGACCAACTCACGGAGTTGCAGGTGAAGCAGCTACAAACAGCCCTCTACAACGCTGCCAATTCGCCCCAGACTATTGCTGATGTGGTGCGGCGGCGCATCAAGGCCGAAGCCGCGCAAACCGAAAAGCTCTACGGCTTCGACTACAAGTACGCCGGCAAATCCGTCACGACCAACGACCTGGACGAGCTACTGCGCAAGGAAAAGAACCCCGCCAAGCGCCAGCAGGTCTGGGAAGCCAGCAAGGCCATCGGCCCCACCCTGAAGGACGGTATGCTGAACCTGCGCGACCTGCGCAACCAGACCGTGCAGGCCCTCGGCTACCCCGACTACTTCTCGTATCAGGCCTCCGACTATGGCATGAGCCGCGAGGAAATGCTGACGCTGGTACGCAAAATCAACGACGAGCTGCGCCCTTTGTACCGCGAGCTGCACACCTATGCCCGCTATGAGCTGGCCAAAAAGTACGGTCAGAAACAGGTGCCCGACTACCTGCCCGCGTCGTGGCTGCCCAACCGCTGGGGGCAAGACTGGAGTGCTATGGTGGATGTGAAAGGCCTCAACCTCGACCCGATACTGGCCAAGAAAGGCGCGGAGTGGCAGGTGAAGCAGGCCGAACGGTTTTATCAGAGCCTGGGCTTTCCGGCGCTGCCGCCAGTGTTCTACGAGAAGTCGAGCCTGTACCCGCTGCCTAAAGATGCGGCTTATAAGAAAAACAATCACGCCTCGGCCTGGCACATGGACCTGAACCAGGACGTGCGTAGCCTGATGAGCGTGGAGGGCAACACGGAGTGGTACGAAACCACTCACCACGAGCTGGGCCACATTTACTACTACCTCACCTACGCCAACCCCGATGTGCCGCCGCTGCTGCGCCAGGGTGCCAACCGCGCCTACCACGAAGCTATGGGCAGCCTTATGGGCTTGGCCGCCACCCAGAAGCCTTTCCTGGCCGGCCTGGGGCTGGTAGATGCCAAAGCCAAAACCGACCAGACCCAGACGCTGCTCAAGGAAGCCCTCAACTACGCCGTGTTTATTCCGTTTGCCTCGGGCGTGATGAGCGAGTGGGAGAGCAGCTTCTACGCCGATAAGCTGCCCGCCGACCAGCTCAACGCCCGCTGGTGGGCGTTGGCCAAGCAGTATCAAGGCATTGTGCCGCCCACCACGCGCGGCGAAAACTACCTCGACCCGGCCACCAAAACCCACATCAACGACGACCCTGCTCAGTATTACGACTACGCCCTGAGCTACGTCATCCTGTTCCAGCTCCACGACCATATTGCCAAAAACATCCTTAAGCAGGACCCGCACGCCACCAACTACTACGGCAGCAAAGAAGTAGGCACGTTCCTGGCCGATATTATGCGGCCCGGAGCCAGCAAAGACTGGCGCGTGGTGCTGAAGGAAAAAACCGGCGAAGACCTCTCGGCCCGCGCCATGGTCGAGTACTTCCAGCCCCTGATGGCGTACCTTAAGCAGCAGAACAAAGGCCGTAATTACACGATGTAGCTATGGGTAAAGAGCTTCGGCTTAGCGGTCAGAATTTTGACCCTGAAGCGGCGCTGCAGTTCGTGCAGCGCCGCTTTCGTGTGATGCAACATTATGCCTCGCAATTAAGTCTTGCCTTGTTCGCTACGGAAGAAACTTCTGTTTCACCTCCGGTAGCTTGGCCTCCGGTATTTATAGGAATAGAAGCCAATGGATTCTACTTCTGCGACAATCTTTTCTCCGCTACGGAAGCGGCTCTCATTTTCAAGCAGCTATGCGAATTCATGCTTACCTCCAGTAATGAAATTCGAATAGCAGAACTATAACAGCTACAAGTATGAGTACCAAACATGTTTTCTGCAGTTTCTTACTGCTTCTCCTAGTAGCTTTTGCCACCCCGGCCACGGCCCAGACCCAAACCGCGGCCCCGCTCAGTATCGGCCAGACGTTCACCTTGGAGTCCAAGGTGTTGGGCGAAACCCGGCGGATTAATGTGTACCGGTCGCAGGCCTACGGCCAGTCAGCAGATATGCCCCTGCCGGTGTTGTATATGCCCGATGGCGGGATGCAGGAGGATTTTCTGCACGTGGCCGGACTGTTGCAGGTAGGAGTTGGTAACGAAACCGTGCGTCCGTTTCTGCTGGTCGGCATCGAAAACACGGAGCGCCGCCGCGACATGACCGGCCCTACTACCAACCCCGAAGACAAAAAGATAGCGCCCCGTGTGGGTGGTTCGGCCGCATTTCGGCAGTTTATCCGTACCGAGCTGATGCCCGAAATAAAGCGGCGCTACCGTACTACTTCGGAAACAGCCGTGGTAGGCGAGTCATTGGCGGGCCTGTTTGTAGTAGAAACCTTGCTGCTGGAGCCTACCCTGTTTGACACTTATCTAGCCTTCGACCCGAGCCTGTGGTGGAACAATGAGCAACTGCTGAAACAGTCCCCCACGGTGTTGGCGGCATATGCTGGCAAGCCCAAAACGCTGTACCTCGCCTCCAGCAACGAACCTCAGCTTGCAACGTCCACGGCGCTGTTGGCAAAAAGGCTAGAAACAGCTGCAAACCGATCCATAATGTGGTATTACAAGCCGTTGCCTGAAGAAACGCACGGAACCATCTACCATCCGGCGGCGCTACTGGCTTTCAGAACCGTACTCAAACCGGTTAAGGCTAACCCAGCCAAGTAGAGCTGGAATGAGATCTGATCAGAAATTGAAAACGAAAAAGGCCGGTGCAAGCCGGCCTTTTCGTTTAATAGTTGGCTTCGCTGCCCGGCAAATCAATCAGGATGAACTGAGCATCCTTGCTGGCGCGAATCTCCAGTACGTGTTCATTGGTGGAACGAACCTGGTCGTTGGGCCCAACATCTACACCGTTGACGTAGAGCGTTCCTTCCTTCACATAGATGAAGGTATTTCGGATTGGAAAGGTCTTGAATGTCACCGTCTTTTCCTCGCGCAGATTGCACCAGTACACCGTGGTGTTGGAATTCATGAACACTACATCCTCCAGCACTTTCTGTCCCGAAACCAGTGGCACCAACTCGTTTTTGCTATCCAGAAAGTCTACGTCCTTCTGTTCGTAGCTGGGGGCTAGGCCGCGCTGATTGGGCATAAACCACAGCTGGTAGATGTGGGCCGGCTTTTCTTCGGCATTGTGCTCGGAGTGGGCTAGCCCGGTGCCGGCAGTCATGCGTTGCACCTCACCTTTCTTAATAGTGGCCTTGTTGCCCATGGTGTCTGCGTGGCATAGCTCCCCTTCCAGCACCAGCGTCACAATCTCCATTTCGGAGTGTGGATGCTGCGGGAAACCTGATTCGCCCTGAATGGTATCATCGTTGAAGACGCGCAGGGGGCCGAACTGCACATTCTGCGGATCGTAATAGTCGGCGAAACTGAACAGGAAGTAGCTGCTGAGCCATTGCACCGGAGCAGCGTGGTGGCGGTCGGTGGCAGGGATAACCTTGAGCATAGTGTGGCGAGGTTGAGTGATTGTACTGCCCTTACGCGCTAACGCAGCCGGAAGTTAGCTGCAGCACACTGTTCATTCTATTGCTCACCCTGACTGCCGTTGAACGGGCGCGCGGTTTCACCATCTAGTGCTTGTAAAAAGCAAAAGCCCATCCGCACGGTGCTGGATGGGCTTTTGCAATGAAACAGCTGTGGTAGCTGGCGTGTGCTATACCTTTTTCATGGTGCTCACCTGCTGCTGCAGGTCCAGCACGATGCTGGCCAAGCGGTTCAGCGACAGGTCGGCAATAGGGAAAGTGCTGCTGATGTATGCTTTCGCCTCCCAGATTTCTACCACGTCCTCCACGTCGATTTCGTAGGGCGAGTACACTGGGTTGTCGGAGTGCAGGGCCAGCATGGCACCTTCTTTCAGACGGTTAAAGACCCGCTTGAATACAATGCCCTCCTTGCTGCTGACCACGATGCAGGGCGTACCATCCTTAATGCTCAGCCAGTCGTCGACATAGCGACCCACAATGACGGTTCCGCTGGCAATGGGCAACATAGAGTCACCGGCAATTTCGAAGGCGCGGTAGGTGCCGGTGCTACCCAGCATGGGCAGACGGAACTTAGGCAGCTCTTCCAAGTACTCCGGATCAGCATAGCCATTGAGGTAGCCGGCGGCTGCTTTCTGTGGTACCAATTCAATATTTTCATTCTGCTCTTTGTCTACTGTAAGAGCCAGAATGCGCAGGTTGCCGCCAGGGCGGGTAGGGTTGGGGTCACTGGTTGTGCCAGCTGCTTCCAGCTGGCGCACAGCGGCCTTGGCGTTTTTCTTCTTGCTAAAGTCGGTAGTGACCAGCTGGTCAAGCGAAATGCCGAACAGTCGGGCCATATTCACGAGGGTCGCCAGCTTGGGCTCGGCGCGGCCTTCTTCGTAAGCGCCCACTAGGGAGCGTTTGATGCCTAGTTTTTCGGCCATCTGGGCCTGCGTCAGGGCCAGTTCGCGCCGCCAGAATTTGAGGTTCGTGTTAATCATGTCGCAGGGGGAGCCAGATAAGGGGCTTCAGGGGTAAAGAATTACCGGCTCACGAAGATACGAACCCATCTACGCGAATACTAATTCAATTAGCCGAAACTTTTAGCAAATTTTTTATTTGCCGTGCTGCCTAAAGCAAAAACGCCACTCCGAGCGGAGCCGGGAATGACGCTTGCAGAATATCATATACGAGCCAGTAGTTCTATTCCCCGCGTAGCTTCTTGAAATACATAAGTGCCAGGCGCAGGCGGAAATAGTCGTATTTCTCGCGCAGATGGTCGAACAGGTCGCGGAGCATAGGTGAGCTACCGAGTTGGGCCTGTGCGGTCTGAATTTCGGCCAAGGCTTCCGGCGTCAGAAAATCGGCGATGCGCACGTCGTAGCCACCGGCGTAACACGTGGTCAGGTGGGTTTGCACTGTAGAAGCTGTCAGGCCGCGACGCTCCGCTATGGCTTCCACGGTCAGGCCCATGCGGTGCAGCTGGAACGTGGTTTCGGCGGTGCTGCCGGCCTCCGTATTGGCTTCGCGCTTGCGTGGCGTGCGTGGGGCACCGGCATCGTCGGGGTCGAGGCTGCCGGAAATAGCGTCTTCGGCCTCTGCCTCAGCGGCGGGGTTGCCACCGTTGGCCAAAATTTCTCGGATGAACTGTTCGCCGTAGGTGTCGAACTTCTTCATGCCCACGCCCGAAATGCCCAGCATAGCCACCCGGTTTACGGGGCGCTCCACGGCCATTTCCTGCAGGGTAGCATCCGTGAAGATGACGTACGGCGGCACGTTCTGCTCATCGGCAATGCGCTTGCGCAGGTTGCGCAGGGCTTCGAATAGCTGCGCTTCCTTGGTGGCGGGAGTGGCAGCTTTCTGAGCGCCTTTACGGCCCCGGGCAGGCTTCTCGGCTTTCTCGGTGGGCTGAAATTTCTTCAGAGCCAGGGGGCGCTGGCCTTGCAGCACCTCGCGGCCCAGTTCCGTGATTTTCAACGCGTAGCCTTCCTCGTAGGCAATGTAGAGCAGCCCGTCGTTCAGCATCTGGTGGATGTAGCTGTACCAGTCGAGGTAGGGCAGGTCGGCGCCGGCACCGTAGGTTTTGATCTGGTCGTAACCACCGCTGATTACGGCCTGGTTGCGCATGCCGCGCAACACATCAATCAGCAGACCGATAGGGGCCCGCTCGCGCATGCGCACTACCGCCGACAGCGCCTTTTGGGCAATGAGCGAGCCGTCGAAGGTCGTGGGCGGGTTGCGGCAGATGTCGCAGTTGCCGCAGTCGGTGGTTAGGGTTTCGCCGAAGTAGTTGAGCAGGATTTTGCGGCGGCAGCTGGCGGCTTCGGCAAACTGCTGCATACGCTCCAGCTTGGTGAGGTTGAGCTGCGTGAGGTGCGGATTTTCCTTGGTCAGCATCTCGCGCAGCTGCATCACGTCGGCGAAGGAGTAGAACAGCACAGCCGTGGCAGGGGAACCGTCGCGGCCGCCGCGCCCGATTTCCTGGTAGTAACCCTCGATGTTTTTGGGCAGGTTGTAGTGAATCACCCAGCGCACGTTGCTCTTATCGATGCCCATGCCGAAGGCAATGGTGGCCACAATCACCTGCAAATCGTCCTTGAGGAAGCCTTCCTGTACGGCGCTGCGCTGGTTGGGCGTCATGCCGGCGTGGTAAAAACCCGCCTTCACGCCCTTGGCCTGAATCTTTCCGGCCAGCGTTTCACACTGCTTGCGCGAAAGGCAATAAATAATGCCTGACTCACCGGGGTGGCGCTCCAGAAAATCCAGGATGCCGCCTACCCGGTCCTGGCCGGGGCGCACGATGAGGTTGAGGTTGGGCCTATCGAAGCTGGACAGAAACACTTGCGGTTCCTGCATGCGCAACTGCTGCTGGATGTCGCGCTGGGTGAGGCGGTCGGCGGTGGCGGTGAGGGCAATGATGGGCACCTGCGGAAACTGTTCGCGCAACACCCGCAGCTGGGTATATTCGGGCCGGAAATCGTGGCCCCATGAGCTGATGCAGTGGGCCTCATCAATGGCGAACATGCTGATGCGCATGCGCTTAAGAAACTGCAGAAAGCCGTCGGAGAGAAGCTTCTCGGGGCTCACGTAGAGCAGCTTCATATAGCCATTGAGGCAGTCGCCGCAGATAGAGTTCTGCTCGCTCTGGCCCACGCTGCTGTTGATGTAGGCCGCTGAAATACCGTTGGCTTTCAATGCTTCCACCTGGTCCTTCATCAGCGCAATCAGCGGCGACACTACTATGCAAACGCCCTCACTGACTACGGCCGGAATCTGGAAACATACTGACTTGCCACCCCCCGTGGGCATAAGTACTACCGTATCGCGCCCATCGAGGATGCTCTGGATAATATCCTCTTGCATAGGTCGAAAGGTATCGTAGCCGTAGTATTGCTTGAGGACCTTGCGAGCAGAGTCGAGGGTAGGAGCGAGGGGTTCGGTAGCAAATAACATCAGGCAAAAATACGACGCGGCAGAGGGACTTGAAGCTTGAAGGTAACCACAACAGGGGGGAAATGGTGCAGCATTCCGGCCGAATCCTACACGGCGGTTCGGGCAGGAAGTGCGTAAAAACAAGCCTGTCAACCATTCATCTTCCCCACACGAACTACTATGAACCAGCCCACTTCTTCCGCCCTCGACAACCAGATCCTGCTGGATGCCCTCAACCGCTGCGTAGCTGCCTGCGAGCATTGTGCCACCGCCTGCCTTAACGAAGAGCACGTCAAGCACATGGTGGGCTGCATCCGCCTAGACCGAGACTGTGCCGATATCTGCGCCCTGACGGCCCGCCTCGTTGCCCGTGGCTCGGTGCACGCCAAGCACATCATGAAAGAATGCGTGGAAGTATGCCGCCTTTGTGAGGCCGAGTGCGCCAAGCACAACCATACGCACTGCCAGCAATGCGCGGCGGCCTGCAAAGCCTGCGCCGACGCCTGCGCGGCCTACATGGGCTAATCTCACCTGGCTACGCCTGCTACAACGGGCGTAGCCAGTAGTTACCCTTCCTGGTCTTCTACTATATCTACCAAACGGTAGCGCACGGCCGATTTTTTGGGTTTGATATCAATGCCGGCATAGTGCGCATAAGCCTTGGTGAAGCAAGCACCGAAGTAGAATATCATAGCCGAATAAAAAACAAATAGCAGCACCAATACCACGCTGGAAGCGGGACCGTAGATAGGCCCCAGGTTGCGTGGCACCAGCAGATGCCCCAGCGCAAACTCGCCCAAATCGATGAGAACAGCGGTGAGGACTGCCCCGCGCACTACCGCCTGCCAGGGTACCTTGGCGCTGCTCAGGTTGCGAAACGTGACGGCAAACCACGCGGCTAGAATCAGCAGCGAGGTAATCTGGTTGAACACCTGGAACAGGTAATAGCCAAAGTTGGCGTCGAAGTCACGCACATAGTCGGCCAGGAAGGCTAGAGTGGCGTCGGTGGTGAAGGCCAGCAACGTGAGCATGCCGGTAGCAAGCAGCACGCCCAGCGAGCGGGCCCGCTCCTTCAGCACTTTGCCCAGCCGCCCGCCGCTGCGCTTGGGCCGTATCTGCCAGAGCTGGTTGAGCGAGTTTTGGATGACTACGAACAGCGTGGTAGCAATGAAAAGCAAAAACCCGAAGCCCAGCCATGTAACCAGCCGGGTACGCTGCACATTGCTCACGTTCTGCAGAATCTGCTCTACCAAACCGGCGGCGGTAGCCCCCAAAAAACCAGAAAGCTTGGTAAGCAGCAGGGTGCGCGCAATGGAGGCCGAGTAGAGGGAACTCAGCAGCTGGATGAGAATAATGAGGATGGGAGGCAGCGCAAACGTGGTGAAGAATGCCGTGGCCGCGCCCAGCCGGAGCGGGTCGTTGGCAGCCAGTTCGCGGGCGGCACGGCGCAGCAATATCACGCCATCGGTGAGGCGGCGGCGAGTTGGGCCCGTCGCGTGTACTTTTGTCATTAGGGCTGCGTACTAGTTCCGGCCCATGGCCGTTGGGCAACGTACGAAGGTACGGCCCCGCCCCGATTCCTGCACCCTGATTTTCTGTTCATAGTGTCCCTATCTGTTCCTCCTGTTTCGTCGGCTCCGCCGGTACCTGTCAGTTGGTGGCGGCGGCGCCTCGTCAGTCCGCTCCTGAATATGCTCAAGCAGGGCCTTAGCCCCGCACAATTGTCGTTGACAGTGGCTTTGGGAGTGATTTTCGGGACCGTGCCCATACTGGGCATCACCACCCTGATGGCTACTGCCACGGCCGTTCGGCTACGCCTGAATGTAGCCGCGCTGCTACTGGTCAGCCACTTGATGAGTCCGGTGCAACTGGTGCTACTTATTCCGCTGCTTCGCCTGGGAGCCGGCCTGATCGGAAACGGAAAGGGGCCGGAACTGACGCTGACCCAACTACAGTATCTGTTTGCCCATGACTGGCAGCAGGCGTTACAATTGCTCTGGCAGGCCGGACTGGGTGCGCTGCTGATCTGGGCGGCCGTATCGGTTCCGGTAGGGCTGGCTCTGAACTTCGGGTTGCGGCCGGTGTTTCGGCGGCTTCTGGCCCGGCAGGCACAGAAAGCAACCACAGAACCGGAAGAGCAGAATCTATAAAGCAACAACTCATCTGAAGCAACGAGGCCGGACAGGGTAGTATTTCTACTACTGTCCGGCCTCGTTGCTTCAGATGAGTTGTTGGTCAGCTGCTTAGCCGCGCTGGTAGAAGGGCTGCTGCTGATTGAAGTACTGGTTCAGCGGCTCATCGGAGGTGGGGTTCAGTAGCATCATGTCCACGAACTGGTAGCCTTCGAGGCGGCCCTCAATAACTGGACCCAGCTCCTGCAGAAACTCGGGGTTTTGCTCCGGGCTGGCTGCCTGGAAGGCCAGCAGCAGGCGCGGAGGCTCCGGGCTGTTTTCCAGACGCATTTCGGCTACAAATGCCTTATCGATGAAGTCCTTGCCAGCACAGAATTCGCGCAGTGCCTCCAGAAGTACGGTAGGCTCTTCGGTGGGCGGGCCCAGCTGAACGGGCATCTGCTCGCCTTCCGGAGCAACCGGCTGGTTTACCAGATCAGAAGCCAGCAAATCCTGGATTTCCTGGCTCGTGAGCAGCTTGCCAGCGGGGGAGAAGGGGTTCAGCACGCAGTCAGTGGCCTGTACCATCTGGAGCAGGTCGAAGCCGCGCACGTGGATGTAGGAAACGCTGCTGGCCTCAACACCACCTTCGTAGATCCGGTCTGCGGACGAGAACAGCGGAATTTTGCCGTCGTGCAGCACCTGGAGCTGGATTTCCATGCCCGGCTCAATTTGTACCTCTCCGCCGGTTTCACCCTCTTTGGGCAGCGTCACAGCGTATAGCTCCTCATGAATCAGGGCCTGATAGAACGCAGCTCGCAGGTTGGGCTCGTGCACAGCGCGCATCAGTAGTTCTTCCAGAATATTGTTGGGCTGGTACGGCAGCTGAACGGGCTGGCCAGGCTCGGGCGCCTGTTCCTGCATCATTTGCATGGGGGGCATAGGCGGCACCATCGGGGCTTCATCCGCTACAGGGAGTGTGTAGTTGGAACCCTTGTAGCGCGGGCCGGCAGGAGCGGAGGTGGAAGCAGTGCCGGGAGTGGTAGGAGAAGCCGGGGTGGCCGGAGTGGTTTCCGGCGTTTCCGGCTTCTTTTTCAGAAAGTCAAACAGACCCATAGGAATACGAAAAATGAAAGTGCAATCTACTGAGGTTTGCTGAAGTGGTGAAATCGGGAGGCGGGTAAATTGCCCGTCAATTTGCACAAAGTGCGCCCGAAACGGCTGGCACTGGCTCTTACCAGCATGCCGCGTTACATGTCACTGCCCGTCGGAGCCATGGCAGGGCTCCAGCAGTTCCGATACTTCGCGCACTGTGTACGGCTCGTTCTGGTTGCCCCAGTTGCGCTGCACAAAGTTCAACAGGTTGGTAATCTGCGAGTCGGTCAGGTCTTCGTGGCCCGGCATCACCTGGTTATAATGAATGCCATTCACCACCACGTCGCCCTTCATGCCGCGGCGCACTAGGCAGGGTAGCCCGGCACGGTTGCAGGCCACGTAGTCGGAAGCGGCTACGGGCGGAATAAGGCGGCGCAGGCCTTCGCCCTGAGTGCCGTGGCAGCTGGAGCAGTGCGTCTGGTAGAGCGCAGCGCCTTCATTCTGGCGGTTGGAGAAGCAGCCGGTACTGGCCGTAGCGAGGAGCAGCCCGGCCGCGCCGCCGGCACTCAGACGCAGAAACGGCAGCAAATACCGGCTCATTTGGCCACCGTCTGACGGGTTTCGGCTTCTTCTTTCAGCAGAATAGGCAAATCATGAATGAGCTGATCCACCTGGCTTTTCTCCATGCCATCGTACACGCCGCGAATACGCCGCTGGGAATCTACCAGCGCAAAGGTGCCGCTGTGGGCATAGCCCCCAGCTACCGTGGAATCCTTTTCGGCGCCGGTCATGTAAGCGCGGGCCAGGGCAAACACCGTATCGTGCGGAGCGGTGGCGAAGTGCCAGCGCGAAGCGTCCTGAATACCAAGCCGCTGGGCATAGTCGCGCAGCACCGGAATGGAGTCGTGGGCCGGGTCGATGGTATGGCTCAGAAACAACACGTTCGGGTCGCCCTTGAACTGCTCGTACACGCGCAGCAGTTCGCTCTGCATCTTGGGACAGATGCTGGGGCAGGTAGCAAAGAAAAAATCCGTGACATATACCTTGCCGGCAAAGGTCTGGTTGGTAATGACTTTGCCGTCCTGGTTGGTAAGCCGGAACGAGGGCACCGGGTCCGGCAGCGTATCGGAAGCGGAAGTCGGTTCCGTACGCTTGATACCCTGAATAGGTAGGCGCTCTGGCTGCGTGGAGGCTGTATCGGAGGAGCAGGCGGCCAGCAAGCTACCGGCTGCCAGCAGGCTGGCTACGGCGGCGCGGCGAAGGAAAAAACGCGGGGTGGAAGGTGTCATTAGCGGCGGGTAGAGGATGGGGCCGGCGCGGCTGCTTTGAGCAGCAGTTGCGCCGAGTCGAGGCTGGTGCGGAATAAAACAGCCACGGAGTCTATTTTGTGCTGCTGGCCCGCAAAGTAGCTGAGGCGCCGCGCTACGGCGGCCGTATCGGCGGGCTTGCGGTAGCGGTGCATCCAGTCCATCATGGCGGCATCGGCGGCAAGCAAGGCGCGGCGCTGGCGGCAGGCGGCCACAGTATCGGGGCCGGGCGTCTTCTGGAGCTGCTGACGTAGTATGGTGAGCTGGTCCATCTGAGCCATTAGCTCGTCGTGTTTGGCCAGCACGGCTTTTTCGGCGGCTTCGGCTTTCTGCTCGTCGCTGTTGAGCGAAAGGCAGCCCGATAGCAAGGCCAGAACGGGTAGCAGGTAAACTAGGTGGAGTGTTTTCACAGCCGCAAAGGTAGGGCCTGCGGACTTGTGGATGGAACGAAACCCTAAGAACTTCCTGCCTGGCGGGTCTACTTTTGGGCTTGTTCGCGGCGCTGGATTGCCTACCTATTATCGGTGGTGTTTTGTATTCCGGTATCCGGCCGAAGCCGTGCTCTACGCAGCCACAGGCTGGCAGCCAGCACCAGCAATAGCCCAACGAGCATGGTCGTCTGCATCAGCCGGAACGAAACCGGGTAGAGCAAGCTGCCGCCTACTACCAAGCCTATGCCCAGCCACCACAGGCCTTCGGCGGGTGGCGGGCCGGTTTGCAGTGGCTGGGCCCGCAGCACCGCTGCCTCGGCAGGCGGGTAAAGCAGCCACTTCAGCCGGGCATAATCGTGCAGCAGCAGGCCAACATTCAACACCAGAAACCCCGTAACCAGAAAGGGCGTGCCGGTCCAGTGCTGCGACCAGGTGAGGAAGATGATGTTGAGCCACATGGGTACCAGCAGCACCGCGCCCAGCAGCGCGAACCGGCCCGTGAGCAGCAGCAGACCCGTCAGCAGCTGGGCTACACCAATAAACTGCGCAAAGATTTCCAGGCTGTGCTCGGCCAGAAACGTGTGGTTCATGGGCGGGCCCATCAGGCCCGGGATATGGTTGTCGGAGAGCTTGTAGAGGCCGCCACCCAGCATCAAGGCCCCCAGCAGCAGGCGGGCTCCCAGCACATACAGGCGCCGCCACCAGCCGCTGGCCCATAGCGCCACTACCGTAGCCAGAAGTGGGAGCAGAATAACCGGAGAATATAAAAGCAACGGGGACATAGCAGCAGGAGCGGGTTGAATGGCGGCTTCTCGGGCAGTAATATAGCACAGACACAGAAGCCGTTCCGTACCCCTGTGGCGCGAAACCAGCAGCAGATGCCCTGAGCGTAGCTTGCTATTGCCATGCGCATACGCCTACCTTGCCATGGCTTTGCCCCAAAATGCCGCCGGGATTCGGCGTGTCGGAAATGCGCCGGCCGTGTAGGCAGGTTACCTTTCCCCGCCCAAACAGCCTTACATGTCGCCGGAATACCTGCTCTTCGTGGATACGGAAACCACCGGCCTGCCTGGTCGCTGGAACCTGCCCTATGACGCGCCCGGCGCCACGTGGCCCTATGTGGCGCAGGTGGCCTGGCAGGTATACACGCCGGACGGACAGCTGGTGAAGGAGGCAATGCATTACCTGCATATCCCAGATGGCTCCATGCTCGCGCCGGCGTTGGCCGTGCATGGCCTCACAGAAGCCTTTCTGCAGGAAGCCGGACAGGAGCCAGCTCAGGTGCTACAACTGCTCCTGAACGACCTGCAGCAGTTCCGGCCCCGGGTAATTGGCTATTTCCTGCAGCTCGACTTTCATGTGCTGAGCGCCAGTCTCCACCGTGCCGGCCTGCCCAACCTGCTGCCGGAGCTGCCCCAGTTCTGCCTGATGCGCGTAACCGAGCGGCCGAATGATGGCACGCACCGGCGCTATCAGCGGCTCTCGGAGCTGCACGAAAACCTCTTTCGCGAATCCATGCCGGCCCTGCACGATGCCTATCAGGACGCAGTAGCCACGGCACGCTGCTTTTTCGAGCTGCGCCAGCGCGGACGTATTTCGCCCGAAACACTGGTTGGCCAGCCCCCGCTGAAGGTACCCATTGCCCGGCCACGCCGGCCTATCGGCTGGCGACTGGTGGTATTGGCATCCGGCTGCTTACTATTGCTTCTTTTTGGCTGGCTTTTGTATGGATAACCGTCTTGCATTTCTGCAAACCGTAGCGCCCTTCAACACGCTGCCTTCTGATGTGCTGGTGGGCGTGGTGGAGCTGCTGCAGGAAGTACAGCATCCGCGCGAAACGCTACTCTACCAACAGGATACCTCCAAGCTGCGCCACCTCGATATCATTGTGGAAGGCGAATACGAAACGTTCTTCTACGACAGTCAGCAGCACAAACGCCTGCCCGAAGTGTATGGCCCTGGCACCTGTTACGGCGGCATGTCCATTCTGCTGAACAAAAAACGCTCGTTGCGCACCGTACTGGCCCGAAAAGGCACGCGCGTGCTCCAACTGCCCCGCCGCGACTTCCGGGCCCTGTGCCTGGCCTACGAAAGCTTCTTCCATTACTTCACGGCCCGCTACGGCGAGCGGATGCTGAATGAGGAGTATGCCCACTTCGTGAAGCCCGCCGGTCTGCCTGCCGACAACTTCTTGGTGGCCGACCAGCTGTTTTCGCGGCGTGTGGAAACGCTGGAACTGCGCGGACTGGTGATGAGCCCTGCCACCGAACCCATCTTTGAAGCAGCCCGGCGCATGGCGGCGGCCAAAGTAAGCTGCCTGTTCGTGACGGAGCCAGGCACAAGCACCATCGTCGGTTACTGCACCGACATCACCCTGCGCGACTCCGTTATTGCCCGCCAGTTGGATGCCAGCCGGCCTATAGGAGACGTGGTGGCCACGCCTATCGTGCGTATTGCCAGCGAAGCCTATGTATATGAGGCAATTCTGCTGATGTTCCAGACCAAGACGCGCTACCTGCTGGTAGAGCGCAACAATGAATATGTGGGTTTCCTGAGCCGCAACAAGTTGCTCAGCGACTTGGCTCAGTCGCCGTTTATGTTCATCCAGGCTGTGAAGCTGGCCCAGGGCACACTGGAGCTGAAACGCCGCTGGGAAATGGTACCCGACATCGTGAACCAGCTGCTGAGCCGCGGTGTGCGTCCCGAAATCGTGAACCAGGTTATCAGCACCGTCGCCGATACGATTGCGCTCCGCGTGATTGAAAACGTGCTGGCCGCCCAGGGGCCGGCGCCGGCTCGGTTCGTGTTTATGGTGCTGGGCAGCGAGGGCCGCAAAGAGCAAACCCTCGTCACGGACCAGGACAACGCCATCATCTACGAAGACAAGGCCAATGAGCAACGGGAACTGGTGCGAGCCTGGTTTCTGCGCTTCGCCGAGTCGATTTCTGATGAGCTGAATCATATCGGGCTACATTTCTGCACGGGCGGCTTCATGGCTAAAAATCCCAAGTGGACTCATTCTCTCTCGCACTGGAAGCGCAACTACCAGCAGTGGATGAGCGAATCGAACCCCGAAACGGTGATGCAGATGGCCACCTTCTTTGACTGCCGCTACCTCTACGGCGACCAGCCGCTGATGCAGGAGCTGCAAACGTTTCTGCAAGCCGAACTAGCCCGGCCACTGGACCGGTTTCTGTTTTATATGGCCAAAAATGCCCTGCAATATGAGCCGCCCCTAACCTTCTTCCGCGGCTTCCGCACCTTCGAGCAGGAAGGCCAAAGGGTGTTCGATCTGAAAAAAGCCATGTCGCCGATAGTAGATCTGGTACGGGTGTACGCGCTTAAAAATCAGGTGTTCAGCACAAATACCGGCGAACGGCTGGCCGAACTGCGGGAGCGGGGCGTGTTTCGGGAGCAGGAATATCAGGAGCTGCTGCAGGCCTACTACTACCTGATGGGTATGCGCCTGAAAAAACAGGCCCGCCAGCTCATCGACGACCGCACGGCCCCCACCAACTACCTCGACCCCAAAACCTTGACCCAGGTAGAGCAAGTAACCCTAAAGGAAATCTTCAAGGTCATCGGCGACTTTCAACTCAAGATTAAGGTAGGTTTCACTAAAACACTGTAAGTGAAATGCTTTAATATAGGCGTGGTCTTACTGAAAATACTCCCACAACGACTTGAACAGCCAGTAGCCGCCCCATAGGGCAAGCCCCCCGATTACGATGAGTGCCAGTAGCGTAGCAGCCAGCAGTCCTTTGCCAGAGCCCGTATATCGGCCTTCGGCATAGTGGCGGCGTAGCAGGCGTACGTTCTTGTCGTTGGCCTTGTACGTGAAGTCGAAGATGGTGCCCACCACCGGAATGGCACCGATGATAGTATCGAGCAGCACGTTCAGGACCATGCGTACCACTAGGTTGCCGCTAGCGCCGTGGCGCATCATGGTAAGAATAAGTACCCCCGATATGGCCAGCGACGGAATGCCGCCTACCACCGGAATCAGGCTCATGAGCGGGTCGATGCCGAAGCGCCAGTTGGTGCCAGGTACCGTAAACTGGCTGTCGAGCAGGTGCGAGATACGCTCTACCCAGCGCAGCCGCTCATCCTGGTCAAAGGTGGCGGGAAGGGGAGTTGCGGTGAGTGGAGATGTCATGGCTGAGAGGGAGAGAGGGGAGTTGCTGCGTTAAACGCAGAGTGTCCGATATAAGGTTGGTTTTCGTAAGGTCAGGACAAACGGCGCCAACCATTCATGGTGCTGCAGGTTATGTTCCTCCACACTTTCAACCCTCTACGTATATGCAGCAACGCACACTGGGCCAGTCCGGCCTCACAGTTTCTGCCCTGGGCCTTGGCTGCATGGGCATGTCAGATTTCTATGCGGGCCGCGACGATGCCGAAAGTATCCGGACGCTGCACCGCGCCGTAGAGTTGGGCGTTACATTCTTTGATACGGCTGACATGTACGGTCCTTACACCAACGAAGAGTTGGTGGGAAAAGCCCTAAAGGACCGCCGCAGTCAGGTAGTCATTGCCACCAAATTCGGTATTCTGCGCGACCCTAATGACCCGACCAAGCGTGGTATCAGCGGCCGCCCGGAGTATGTGCGCCAGGCCTGCGACGCCTCCTTGAAACGCCTCGGTACCGACTACATCGACCTTTACTATCAGCACCGCGTCGATCCGAACACGCCAACTGAAGAAACGGTGGGGGCCATGGCCGAACTGGTGAAAGCCGGCAAAGTGCGCCACCTGGGCTTAAGCGAAGCCGCCGCCGATACGTTGCGCCGCGCCCATACGGTGCACCCTATTACGGCGCTGCAAAGCGAGTACTCGCTCTGGAGCCGCGACCCGGAAGATGGTGTGCTGCAAGCCTGCCGCGAGCTGGGCATTGGCTTTGTGCCATACTCGCCGTTGGGCCGAGGCTTCCTCACGGGCCAGATTCAGAAGTTCGAGGACCTGGCCGAAGATGACTACCGCCGCCATACGCCCCGCTTTCAGGGTGAGAACTTCCAGAAAAACCTGGATTTAGTGGCCCGCATCAATGAGTTGGCTACCGAGAAAGGCTGCACTCCCGGGCAGTTGGCACTAGCTTGGGTTCTGGCCCAGGGCAATGACATAGTACCTATTCCAGGCACCAAGCGGGTGCACTACTTGGAAGAAAACCTGGGGGCACTTGAAATTAGCCTCAGTCTGGAAGAACTGGCCCATCTCAACTCCATTGCGCCCAAAGGGGCTGCTGCCGGCCAGCGCTACCCTGAGCAGATGATGAACAGCGTAAACGGCTAGCTAACATACTTATACTGCTACGTAGAGAAGGCCCCAACGGGGGCCTTCTCTACGTAGTGTTTCACCGCCGCAGCGGCGGCAATAAGTCAATTAGGCCATCTTCGCTGACCACGATGGCCAAACAGGCGTAGCGGCTGCTTTCTACATAGCGCAAAGCCGAATTGTAACGGGAGCCACGCGAGGAGTCGCCCTTTTCTGTGGCTAAGCCGTCGAGGATGGCCCCGATGGCGTAACAAGTACCATCGGGCTCTATAAATACTGCCCCATCAATATTGGTAACGAGACGGAGCACCGACGGTGTCATAAGGCGAGGAGCTACGCGGAAGCACTGGCGCGTCAGGCGTGCTGCCTCCTGCTTAGCCCCCTCTGAAATTACCAGAATGGTGCCGTTGGTTTGTTCGGTAGCGCGCTGCGTCAGTTCCCAGAGGTATTCCACGGTGCCGGTATCGAGGTGCGGGAAGATGCGCTGCACGGCACGGGCGAAATTTTCAGCATCGACACGGCCCTGCGGCAGCCGCGGAGTATTCGACACCACCTTCATCATCACCTCCTCGTTGTGCGTGAGCTCCCAGCTATAGTGCCGGGTAAAATGCACAGTAAACAGGGGCTCAAACGTCGGATCGTCAGGGGATACCAGATACCCCAGCCCAAACACGTCGGTCGCATCGGAAACCAGGGCCGTATAGTCCTCGCTGAGTTCGAGTAGCTTCCGAATTCGCCGATGGTCGCGGAGCGGAATCGGGCTTTCCAGCGTGAGCACCGGCACAATGGCCGGATGGTGGCGGCGTGCAACCAGCATCGTGCCCACGCCTTCGTCGCCCTCGTGGCGGAGCGCTGCAATGCCGTTGCAGGCATCGTAGAGGCCATGCGTGCCGGCGGCTGCGCGCAACATAAAGCTGCGGCCCGCCGCCCGCAACACCTCGTTATAGTCGCGGTCCAGCACGGGCCGGTCATCATCCGTATCCGATTCGCGAAGGGCCCGGCTACAGTCCTGCAGAAACTCCTGCACCGCCGCATGCACCAAGGAGGTGGGCCGGTTGCCAGGGCCCGGCACCGGTAGGGCGTAGTACGACTGGTAAGCTTCGGCAGAGAGCTGCAAAATCACTACAACTTGATAGCCATATAGGCTGACGGGTGTGGAGCAGAAGCTCAACCGCTCCTCCTCCCGGATGGTGCTCAGTTCCGCAAGAGTCTGTTCCGTGGCCCGCCGTAAGAGCTCATACCAGCGCAGCTTTTCGTACCGGTCGTGGTCGGTGGGGTGCAGATGGTAAACAACGTCGCGGGGGCCATCGGGCTCTAGCGCGGCGGCACGGGCCTTCACGTCAGCGAAGTCAGTAGGCGTGTAGCGCAGCGTGGAAGGCTCCACCACCACCGCCTGCGGTTCGTCTGTTTCCCGGGCCGAAGCCAGACCGAGCAAAAAAACTTCCGGCTTAAGCGTACGGTCAAGAATATTAAAAATGCCTTCAGCGAATAGCTGGGCTGAGACACGGAAAAGGCTTTGGTGGTCCCACATAGATGGGAGCTGGAAGCTGGGCAAGGGCAACGAGGAAAGTGAAGAAGAGGCGAGAGGTACCAGATACGGAAAAAGTGCCGCTGAGGATAGCCCCCGGTTTAACCGTCTGTTTTGCGGGGCAGCAACATCGGACTGGTTGAGAAGTTATAGTAGTGTCTTCCGCTTTGGCCCCTTGCGAAAGGCTCCCGGAAAGTGTATCTTAGATAGCTGCCGCACCCGCCGTAGCTGCCCGCCATGTTCGTCTATTTCCTGCTTTCCGGATTCGGGTTTCTGTGTGCATTTGCTGCGCTGCCGCTGCTCACAGGGTATTGCGCCGTCAACTATGGCCGCTCTTTCTGGCTTTGGTTTACGCTGGGCTGGGTGCTGCCTATTGTATCGTTCTTTGTGCTGGTGGCCCTCATTGTGCGCGGGCAGCTGGACCAAGGCGAACGGCTCTTAGCCGAGGCCAAATCTATTCTGGCGGAAGCAGTAGCGTTGAAAAACGAGGAATAAATACTTTCCACGGCCTAACGTGCTGCCCCCTTATAAGCGCAGGATGGATGTTGCGGCCCACGCCCCGGTGCTGAAGCAGCCCTGCAGCAGGTAGCCGCCGGTAGGAGCTTCCCAGTCTAGCATTTCGCCGGCTACAAACGTGCCGGGCCGGCGGCGCAGCATTAGGGCTTCATCCAGTTCTTCCCACGCTACACCGCCCGCTGTACTAATGGCTTCATCAAGAGGCCGGAGGGCATGCACGGGCAGAGGCACGGCGCGCAGTAGCCGGGCCAGGGCTTCGGGCGTGGCAGTGGCTTCGGGAGATGCTACTTCGCGCAGTAGGGTAGGCACGGGCGGCCCAAGGCGGAGCTGCTGGCGCAGGAAGTCGGGAAGGGAGCGGCCATTGCGGGGTTTCTGTAGCTTGGCAAGTAGTTGCTCGTCGGAAAGATCGGGCTTGAGGTCGAGCAGGAGTGTGGCTGGTGGGTTCTGCTGCAGTGCGTGCCGCAGGACAGGCGTGAGGGCATATACTGGAGTACCCTCCACCCCATAATCAGTGAGCAGCAATTCGCCCCGCTCCATCTGGCTGCCACAGTGCAAGGCTATGTTTTTGAGCGGCATGCGCCCCACTTTCTGCCGGAAAAATGCCGACCACGCCACTTCAGCCCCGCAGTTGGCGGGTTCAAACGGTACGCAGCGTACCCCAATGCTCTCGAAAGCCGTAGTCCAGCAGCCATTGGAGCCCGTTTTCTGCCAGCTCGCGCCACCCAGGGCCAGCAATGTGGCATCCGGCTGCACCACAACTTCCTCGGCAGTAGCCTCATGGCGTATGCGCAGCCCGCTGGGGCCCTCAAACCCTAGCCAACGGTAGCGGGTGTGCAACTGCACACCCAGTGCCCGCAGCCGCTGCAGCCAGGCGCGCAGCAAGTCGGCGGGCTTGTGCTGCTCCAGCGGAAACACGCGCCCACTCGTGCCCACAAACGTGGTAATGCCCAAGTCGGCGGCCCAGGCGCGTAAGTCGGCGGGGGAGAAGTGCCGCAGAAAATGCTCAAAAGCGGGCTGCCGGGCACCGTAGCGGGCCGCAAAAGCCGCCGGAGTTTCGGAGTTGGTGAGGTTGAAGCCCCCGTGACCCGCCACCAGAAACTTGCGCCCCACAGTTGCCTGCGCCTCATAAAGAGCCACGCGCCAGCCCGCTTCCGCCAGCCGCTGTGCTGCCAGCAAACCGGCTGGCCCTCCACCTACTATGGCAACGTGCTTCACTGAAAAAATACTGGAATGGAGGAGGGATAGCTGGAAATAGTGCCGAGCAAAGGTAAGGTAGGTTCGGCGGGAAATCTGGGTTTGTCGTATAGCAGGGGCATTCTGCTGCTGGACTACGGTTCCGCTTCTCCTAAACTGCATTCATGGGTTCCTACACTATACTCATCGGGCTGAGCATTGCCGTCATCCTTTCCTACTTGTTTGACCTGTTGGCGCGGGCCACCAAAGTACCGTCAGTTCTGATGCTGCTGCTCACTGGCATTGCCCTGCGCCAAGCCGCCGACTACTTCGATTTTGCCCTTGGTATTCCGAAGGTGGTGCTGGAGTTGTTCGGGATTATCGGCCTGATTATGATTGTGCTGGAAGGTGCCCTCGACCTTAAGCTCACCCGCGACAAAGCCCCGCTTATACGGCGCTCTTTCCTGGCGGCGGTACTCATGCTGGTGGTGCAGGCCGTGGCTATTGCGCTGCTGCTGCAGGCGTACGTGGGAGCTTCGTTTCAGACCTGCCTCGTGAATGCCGTACCGCTGGCCGTTATCAGCTCGGCCATTGCCATTCCCAGCGTTGCCAACCTGATGGGGGAAAAGCAGGAGTTTATTGTCTACGAAAGCACGTTTTCGGACATCCTGGGGATTATGCTATTCAATTTTGCCCTGCAAGACAACTTCGCGCAGGGCGTTTCAGTCATCACCTTCACCCGCGACGTGGTGGCGGTGCTGATAGTGGCGGTACTGAGCACGGCAGCACTGGCGTTTCTGCTGGGTCGTATCCGGCTGCACGTCAAGTTCTTCCTGATTCTGGCTTTCTTGATTCTACTCTATAGCCTTGCCAAAAAGCTGCATCTGTCGTCATTGGTGCTGGTGCTGGTGTTTGGGCTGGCCGTCAACAATGCCGAACTGCTATTGCGTGGCCCCAAGCTGCAGCGCTGGCTACACCCCGAGCAGCTAGCCGCTGAGTTGCACCCGCTCAAAAGCATCACGGCCGAATCGGCGTTTCTGATTCGCACGTTTTTCTTCCTGCTATTTGGGTTCAGTATCACGCTCAGCAGCCTTGTCAGTGCTACGCTGCTGCTGCAGGGTCTGCTCATCGTGGGCGTGCTGACGGGTATTCGCTACGTATACCTGCGCTACATTGCCCGCACCGACCTGATTCCGGAACTGTTCATTGCGCCAAAAGGCCTGATTACAGTGCTCCTGTTCTACAGCATCCCCGACAAGCACCACATTGGGGAAATCGGCGAAAATATCCTCTTCATTGTCATCCTGCTCACCGGAGTACTGATGATGATAGGCCTGCAGCTGACCAAAAAAGAGCCGGAAATAGGAGAGTACTAAGCCGGGCCACGGAGCTATGTGCTGTAAGCGCTGTCATTAGGCCCAGGCTGCCAGTTCCGCCAGTCCGTCGCCTACTCGGTTTCCTTCAGCAGTTGTTTGCGGTATCCGACCAGAATGGTGGATTTCAGCAGGAATCCAACGTAAACTCCCTGATTCACAACCGGCAAGGCCGGTACGTTCAGCTGCTCCATGCAGCGCAGAGTATCGAGGAGAGAGTCGTCGAGGTTGACGGTGGCCGGTGGGTCGGTCATCAGGTCCTGCACGCGGGTGGTGGTGTAGTGCTCATCATCGAACAGCGCGTTGCGCACAGTGTCGAGCGTGACAATACCCAGCAGAAAGCCCTTGTCATCAACCACTGGAAACAAGTTGCGGGTGGCGTGGCGAAACGTATCGACCAGCGTGCCCAGCGTATCCTGCGGGTGCACGGCCACGAAGTCGGTCTGCACAAGGTGGTGCAGGTCAAGTTGAGAAAGCAGGCTCCGGTCCCGGTCGTGGTGCACATAGACGCCGCGCTGCACCAGCTTGCGGGTGTACACGGAGTAGGGTTCGAAGTAGCGCGTAATCAGGTAGGAAGAGCTGGTAACCACCATCAGAGGCACAAAAAGGGCGTAGCCGCCCGTTATTTCGGCAATCAGGAAGATGGCCGTGAGCGGTGCGTGCACTACGCCGGCCAGCACGCCGGCCATGCCCAGCACAATGAAATGTACCTCTGTCACGCTGGTCAGGCCACTCAGATTGATGAGGCGTGCAAACACGAAGCCCAGCAGTGCCCCCGCAAACAACGACGAGCCAAACATGCCCCCATTGCCGCCTGCGCCCACCGTAATGGTGGTGGCAAACACTTTCAGCAGCATACTGGCCGTGGCTACCCCCAGCAAAATCCACACGTTTTCGTCGCGGTACACCGCGAAAATGGAGCCGTTGACCAATTCCTGGCCTTTGCCCGCCAACAGCTGCTGCACAATGTTATAGCCTTCACCGTAGAGCGGCGGAAACAGAAACACCAGCACCCCCAGCGCCAAGCCGCCCAGCGCCACTTTCCGAAATGTGCCCGGCCAGCGCTCAAAGAACTTGTCGGCCGCGAAGTACACCCGAATCATGTACACCGACAGTAGCGCCGTGCACAGCCCCAGCATCACGTAAAACGGTACCGCATCAACGGGCCAACTGGTGGTGATGAGCACGAACGGCTGGCCTTCGAACAGCGCTTTAGACACCACCGTGGCGGTAGCCGTTGAAATCAGGAGCGGAATGAAGTATGGGGCAGCCAGTTCGCTCAGTACCACTTCTACGGCAAACAGCACGCCGGCAATAGGCGAGTTGAAGATAGCCGCTACCCCTGCCGCCGCGCCGCAGCCTACCAATAGGCGCCGCTCGCGCCGGCCCACGCGCAGCAGCCGGGCCAGGTTGGAGCCCTGCGCCGCGCCAGTCACGGAAATCGGGGCCTCCAAACCTGCCGAGCCGCCAAACGACACGGTAAGCCAAGAGGTGATGAACTGCGAATACAGCTTGCTGCGCGGTACAATACTGCCCTGCCGGGCAATATTATATATCACCGGTCCCAGTCCGCGGCTCAGGTTGCCATCCAGAAAATAGCGCGTGAAAATGACCGACAGGGCAATGCCGATAATCGGGTACAGAAATAGGGCAAACACGCGCTTCTCTTCCGGCACCCACGAATACAAAAACTCCTGCGAGCTGTGCACCGAGTTCTTGAGCAGTACCGCCGTCAGGCCGGCCATCAGGCCCACCAGCACGCTCACCAGAATCAGGTACACCCGGTCGTTGATGTGGCGTAAGCGCCAGAATAACAAAGGGCTTAAAATCCGGTGAACAAGCTTTTTGGCCATAGCCGCAGGGCAAAGTGAAACGCTAGCCCGCCGCGCAGGCAAACGGTACAGTTTATCTCAACGCAGGATAGTGAAAAACTGACGTTGAAGGCCCATAAAATTCTAAAATATTGCGGCTACTGCGCCAGGTTAGGAGCAGGGTAGCCCTTCTCCTGCAGCATCGTCTTCACTTTCTGCATCAGGTCGCTTTTAATCTGCAGTGTGCCGCGGCGGTATTCGTCGGAAGACGTCCAAAAGTACACGCGCAGGTCGGCGGTGGTGCCGTTGGTTTTCTCCAGAATAATGTACGGCGGGTGGCCGGTTTCATGCTGCACATCGGGCTGGGTGCGCAGAAACTCCAGCAACAGCTGCTGCACCTGGCCCGGGTTGCCGTTGTCGCCGTAGTCTACGCTGGCCAGAAAATCCTGGCGCAGGTTACCGTCGCGGGTGAAGTTGATGAGGGGCTCTTTTAGTACCAGAGAATTAGGTAGAAATACGTGCTTGCCATCGAAGGTGCGCATGAGCGTGGTGCGCAGATTTAGCGCCTCCACGTGCCCAATCTGGTCTTTTATCTGCACGGTGTCGTTGATGTTAAACGGCCGGTTGAAGGCCAGGATAACGCCGGCTAGGAAATTTTCAGCAATGTCCTTGAAGGCAAAGCCCACAATGAACGCCGAAAGCCCAGCCCCCGCCAGCAGCCCACTCACCACCCCCGAAAGCCCTACTATCTGCATGGCCAGCAACAGCCCAATCAGCACAAACACCCACTTGCTGATGCGGGTCAGAAAGTCGGCCAGCAGCGGGTCGTGCGAGCGGCGGCGTAGCCGGCCACCGATTAAGGTACTGAGGCGGTTGGAAACAAAAATGGCTACAATCAGCAGCAATAGCGCCAGCGCCAGCTTGGGCAATACATACAAAAACTGCTGCCAGTAGGTCGACAGCACGCGGTTCAAATCCTGCAGCATAGAACGGAAATCAACTAAAACCAACCGCCCCGCGGCATGAAGCCGGCGGGGCGTTGCGGGGTTCTACGCAAAAAAACGGGCAGCAGGTTCGCTCAATGCGCTGCCGGCCGGTTCAGCCAGTGCCAGAAAATGAGCCCGCCTACGGCATACGCTACCACATCGAGCGGATCGGCGGTGGCACGGGAATCGAAGCGCGGCAATATGCCCTCAAACCATACGGCCATCACCACCCACGTGCTGAAAATCCAGGAAGTGGGAAGTACAAAAGCCGGGTTGCGGAAGTAGAACCGGCGCATCAGCCAGAGCAACAGCGTCAGTTCCAGCGGTAAAGTCAGCGTATCGGCCAGGTAGGCGGTGAAGGCGTGCGGCCACAGTGGCCACGGGCCCAGCCACTGGCGCTTGTGCGCGGCCGATACCAGATACAGCACTGTTCCCACCAGAAACAACGGGTGGCGTAGCTCAGCGGGCCAGCGTTTCATCCGGCCAGCAGCGTCAGGAACCAGACCATAAACGACACCAGTGCCGCAAAAGCCAACTGCCCTCCCCGGACGATGTACTTAAAGAAACGCAGCAAAGAGCCGTCGTCAGGGTTGATTTTGATCTGCAGGAACTCCGGAATAGGCTCCTGGGCCAGGGCCTCACGGGCTTGCTCGCTGCGCAGCCGCGGCGCATCCAGCAGCAGGCCGCACCGCTCACATCTATCCTCGGCGCGCTGCTGCCAATTGCTCCAGAAGCCGCAATGCGGGCATTTTTTGGAGGAAAGGAGCGGCTGGTTTTCCATGCGCCAAAGATACGCTACCAGAGCTTCTCGGCAGGGTGAACGGCCGATAAATCGTGGGTTCTGCTGAACCGTAACTCAGCAGAACCCACGATTCCGTTACAGCTCCATGATATCCTCGTTCCAGAGCGTAGGCTCGGCCTCGATGAACTCCTGCATCATGTCCACGCACTCCTGCGAGTCCAGAATCACGACTTCCACGCCGTGGCTTTCCAGAAAATCCTTCGACTCGCCGAAGGTGCGGGCCTCGCCCACTACCACTTTCGGAATCTTGAACTGCACGATGGTGCCGGCGCACATGTAGCAGGGCATGAGCGTAGTGTAGAGCACCGTGTCGCGGTAGGTGCGCTGGCGGCCGGCGTTACGCAGGGCGTCCATTTCGCCGTGGGCAATGGGGTCCAGCTCCTGCACGCGCTTGTTGTGGCCGCGGCTTACAATTTCGTTGCCGCGGCGCAGTACCGAGCCAATCGGAATGCCGCCTTCTTTGCGGCCCTGGCGAGCTTCGGCAATGGCAGCCTGCATGAATTCATCCATGTTATTGAGTTGTTGGTGGGTTGAGAGGAGAGCTGCCTAGACAGATAGGTGCGGGCAACGGTGCGGCAAGTACGCCATTAAACCGCTTACCGGGCGCAAATGCCGCGGTACGGGCAGTATTGGCACTTGTCGAGGTCGTCGGTTTTGCGGATGGGCTCCTGCGGGTCGAGGATGCGGTTGATGATGCGGCTGAGCAGTTCTTCGCTGCGCTGCACGAAATCCTGCCCGTCGTCGGTGAGGAAGCCCATGTCGGCCGACATGGGGCCAGCGCCCAGGTTGCGCAGCGAAATGATGGCCGTGTCGGCGGCGGGGCGGCCGCCTTGGGCCAGCATGAAGCGGTAGAGCCACAACTGACGCACTTTGTCAGCGGCCGAGGTGGCATCATGTACGAGGCGCTCAGCGGCATCAGTCGACGTTTCACCACGCTTCTGCAGCTTCAGGTCGTAGGGCTGCACGAGGCCGGTTTTGTAGTCCACTACCCGCAGACGCCCATCGGGCAACTGGTCTACTCGGTCGGCAAAGCCAATGAGGCTGACGCGCAACTTCTCTCCATCAGGCAGAGGCACGTACACGGTGGCCTGCAAGCCTTCCTCAATGCTCTGCACCTGCAGCGGCAGGCCATCCTTCTCAATGAGCAAACCTTCCAGGTAGCGGCGGACCAGTTGCGAGGCTACCTGGCCCAGCACGTGGTTGAGGCCTTCGTCGGCGCGGGCGTGGCGGTCTTTTTCCTCTTTGCGCAGGGCTTTGGCCACCATCATGGGGGCCAGCCCAATCAGACCCGGAATGTCGGCGGCCGTGAGGGGCTTGCCGCTCTGCTGAAACGGCGTGAGCAAGTCTTCCAGTGCCTCATGCACCACCGTTCCAAATCCATCGGCCCCAAGGGCTTCTTCCACCTCGTCGGTCTCACGGAACTTGGCTAGGCGGTTGAAGTAGAATTTGAGTGAGCAGGCTAAGTATTCATTCAGCGCGGTAGGAGAGAGGCCCCGGCCAAGCACCTCTCGCAGGGCCTGGAGCATCCCGGCGTCCTTTTCCAGCACCAGGTCGCCGGCTTCACTGCTGCGGATGGTTTCCTCGGCCGGCTGCGGAGCCTGGGCGGAGCTGGCAGTAGGAATCTGTGGTGTGGATGGCTGCGTTTCTACTACTGCCACCACGTCTTCCAGCACCATCTGGGGGCTTTGAGGCAACAGGTCATTCTGAAGCTGCAGCAGGAAGCGGCTTCGCTCGCCGGTGCGGGTGCCCTCGGCGCCGGGCAGCACATGCACCAGGTCTACGCGGCGGGCACGCTGCAGCAGGCGCCAGAAGTGGTAGGCGGTGGCGGCTTCGTGGTCGGCGTAGGTGGGCAGGCGGAACTCGGTCAGTACGTCGTACGGAAACAGGGACGTGTGGCGCTTGGGGGCCGGCAGCACGTTTTCGTTGCAACTGAGCAGGATGATGTGGTCGAAGTCGAGGGCGCGGGTTTCCAGCAGGCCCATCACCTGCACATCGGCAATGGGCTCGCCCGAGAAGGGCAGGCGGGTGCGCGTCATCTGCTCGTAGAGGAATCGGCGGAAGGAGCGCACCGACAGCCGCTGCTCCCGGCAGTCGAACACCGAATCGAGGCGCTTGACGAGCGTGTAGAAAAGGTACAGGTACTCCGCCTCAATGGCCGAATGCTGCTCCTGATACACTTGTTTCAGCAAGTCAATCAGGGTGTAGCAGGCCGCAATGATGTCGTCGCAGGTGTCCCAGGTCTTGAATAATGCTTCAATCAGCTCGTGCTCCTGGCCCAGCTCCAGCAGCTCGGAGGCCGGCAGCAATACCGCGTTGCGACGCACAATTTCGCGGCACACTTTATCGAGCAGGCCGTGGTATCTGGTTTCGGGCTGCTTGTCGAGCCACTGCTGGTAGCGGCGCAGAAACGGGTGGCCCAGCAGCTTTGTGACGGCCAGATGGTGGTAGCGCGGCACGCCGTAGCCGGTTTCGCTGGAGCCTTCCCGGATGCCGGTCAGGTGCACTTCAAACAGCAGATCCACGAGGTTGAACAGGGGCGTGCTCTGGAAGCTCAGGCCCATGGTCACGTTGTAGTCGGGCACGGTGTCGGGCGGGAGGCCGTGCAGCACGGGCAGCAGCAGGGTTTCGTCGGGCAGCACCACGGCCACGGTGCCGCTGGGGTTGCTGGTGCGGGCTTCGGCCAACAGCTGGCCTGCCACTTTGCCCTGCATGCTGGCGTTGGCCACGCCCACGAAACGCACGTGCCGGGGCAGCCCGCGCAGCAGTTCCTCGGGCCCGCCAAAGGCTTCGAGCGGCAGCTCCCAATTCTTGAGGTAGCGGCGCAGGTGCTGGCCAGCGCGGTTGGGAGTGTCGGCGTCCATATAAAAGGCGTCGGCATCGAAGCGCACTTCCGCTAAGCCTTCCTTCAGCAGCAGTCGAATCAGGCGTTCTTCGGCCCGCGACAAAAAGCCAAGGCCCAGAAACACGTGCCGGGCCAATGGCCGGCCCTGCTCAATGAACTCGGCTACCCGCTCGGAGGCGCGGCGGTAGGCCAGGCCAGGGTAGGCCACGCGCTGGTCGAGCATGCGGCGGCGCAGGCGGTAGTACACCTTGCTCAAATCGTCCCAGAACTTGAAATAGCCGGCCGTCATCGACTCGGGTTTGGGCGCTTCGCCCTGTAGGTCCCAGCGCTCCAGTGCCTTGGCCTGCGACAGGTATTCGAACACCTTGTCGGCGGGAGCCAGGTTCTGGTCGAGGCTGGAGAAGTCTTCGAGCAGCAGGCCGGCCCAGCCCACAAACCGGTCGAAATCAAGATGCGGGTCAATGTCCTTGAGGATGTCGTAGAGCAGCAGCTGCAGGGCAATGGGCTCTTCTACCTGCACGCCGGCCAGCTCCACCATGTAGTCTTCCATGGCTGCCACGCGCGGGCTCCACAGGGCCTCGCCGGCGTCGGTGGCCATGGCCAACTCGTTTTTCAGATACACCACCGCCCGCCGTGTGGGCACCACCACCACCAAATCCGACAGCTCCTCGGGCGCGTAGCGCGTGGTCAGGTCGCGGGCCATTTGGGCCAGAAACGACTCAGTGGAAATAGCAGTGCGAGCAGTGAGCGGGAGCGTAGGCAGATTCATCGAAAGTAAAGATACCTTGCAACCCGCCAGAAAAGGCGCATCAGCGCCGGGAAATGACGGCTGCTTTTTATGAACAACTACCCGGCACGCGCAAGTGCCATCATCCTCAGTTGGCTAGGCGTCGGGCTGGCGTCGTGCAATCAGTCGGCGCCCGGCTCCGAGCGTGCTACCGCGCCGCCGGTAGCGGCCGACACCACCGCCCGGCCGCTGGCGCCGGCGCCGGCTCTGGCTCCCGACACCATCAACTGGATGGCACCCCAGCGCGATCCGGCCGGCCCCGCTGATACCACGCTGCTTATCGATGGGCGCCGCTACCGGCTACTACTAACTGCCGAACCCGATTCCAGCCGACCATTACTGGCACTCTGGAAGCATGGCACCCGCACTGATACCTCGCGGGGCATAGATGCGCATTACCGTATTGTACTCCGCGACGCGGCCGGAAAACTGGTACTTGATAAGCAATTGCGTAAGCCAGCCTTTTATGCGGCCGCGTCGAAGGATGTGGTTATAGAGGGCGTGCCGCGGCGGCCTCAGTTGCTGGCGTATGCGCCGGCCTGGCAGGCGCTGGTGTTTGCCTTCGACTTTTGGCTGGAAGGCAGTGACGTGGGGGAGCAGTGCGTGCTGATGTTGGGCCTCAACGGGCAGGTGCTCGAACTATCAAACAGCAACACCTACGGGGGTGGGGGCTCTGACTGCATGCCCCGGTTTTCGCCTAAAGGGCAGGCTATGCTGACCTGCAACAAGCTGTTGCTGTCCGGCCGGAAGCCCATTTCGCTACTGAAACCGAAAGCAGACCTAGTACTGGCAAGTTTTCTTTCCGATACGACGCTGCTCACCATCTATGCCTACGGCGAAAACCATTATGAATACGGGCCCGACAGCTTAGTCGAGTCCATGTATTTTGAAGAACCGCCGCAAATGCGCAATGTGCCTAATGCCTTCGTGCTGAACCTGCGCGGAAAGCCTATCGCCCGCTTCCGCTACAACGGCTACACCGATGAGTTAGGCTACTACGTGCGTCATCATTACCTTCCTCAGACAAACACTTACTATCTGCTGGACGAGGAACGTGGCCTGCGCCTCCTGAACAAGCGCCAGCCCACTAGCCCGCAGGAAATCCGGTTCCGGCAGATGAGACGCTTCACCACCCCGCAGCGGCCCCGCGAAGTTCAGTTTCGGCTGCAGGGCACTGAAGTGAGCTTTGACTTTTATGTGAACCAGGACCACCCAGAGCAGATCCGCTACCGCAAGGTGAGCAGGGAGTAATATCTTGCTGCTGGTCAATATATACAGTAGCTATGCGTATCCAGATTACTCCTCTTATTATTCCCGCTACGCCTCCCGCCCCCCAAAGCCTGGCAGACTACGTGCAAGTAGTAGGGCTATGTATTATAGTGCCTATGCTGGTGCCCGCCGCCTTGGTGCTTATGCCTATTTTGCTGTTGATGATGGGCTGGGAATGGCTGATAGCACGACTACGAGCTATTACTGGTTGGCCAACAGAGAGCCCGCCGCCACCTCCCAGCCTCGTCAGCCTGCTACGCAGCCCGAAGGTTGAGCTGAGCTACTTGCCGGGCTGGTCAGTTGAAATTACGCCATCCGTGGCGCGAGGAATCTTGCTGCAACTGCTGGAGGCTACACACAACCCGGATGGTCCGGCGGGCACTTCCTGGCTGGTATACCTCGATTTGAAAACGCTGCAGTGGCAGCGCCTGCAGGAAACGTCAGGATATTTATTGGAAAATATTCCCGACGAACCCGACGTGCTGCGCGGCTGGCTGGAAGATGGGAGTGAGGTGCGCCTGCACATAGCAGAAACTCAACAAACCGTAGAAAACACGGCGCCCGAAGAGCGGTAGCTCATGCCAACCTCCACAGGAACCCTACCCCACGCCCCATCGTACCCAGTTGCAGTCATCCACTGTAACTATCCGATTCGATGAACCCTACGCAACTCAGCCACGAACTTCGCAACGGCCAGAGCCCCGACCTCACCCGCCGCCGCTGGATTATTGGCCTATCCATTTTAGGAGTAGCTGCTGGCCAGATAGTCAGCCTCTACCAAACCGGTATTATCAAGCACCTGCCCGACCCACCCGCCGGCCCTTTCGATTCCGACAAAGTAGACGCCTCCGACTACGGCTACAAGCGCCTCGACACGCCCGACGCGCTACCTATGATGGTGACGTATGGCCTCACCGCCTGCCTAGCCGGGGCCGGGGGAATCCGCCGGGCCACCACGCAGCCCGCGCTGCCCGTGGCTATGGCCGCCAAAACCTTGTTCGATACTGCCAATACGCTGTTTCTGAGCCGCGAAGAGTGGCAGGAAAACAAGGCGCTGTGCTTCTACTGCCAAATGGCAACGGTAGCCTCCGTTGTCTCGCTGGTGCTGGCTCTTCCTGAAGCGTCAAAAGGCCTAAAGAAACTACTGAGCCGCAATTAAGGGTTTTTCCTGACTGGCGCGCCGCATACGGCAGGGGGCTTTAGGTTGTCTGTTCAGGGTGCACCTGCCACCACAGACCCAGCAGGATGCCGCCCAGCAGCCCACCGATATGGCCGGCATTGTCGGTGGTGGGCGAGAAGAAGCCGAGTAGCAGCCCCGGCAACCCAAAGACTACCGGCAAAATGAGCAGCATGCCACGGGCAGCGGGCGTGGCGCGGCGGATTAGGCCCAGCATCAGGCCCAGCAGCCCGAAGATGGCGCCGGATGCTCCCACACTGATGGTATCCGGAGCCCACAGTATACTGGCCAACACGCCGGCAATTCCCGTCAGCACGTAGGTCAGCACCAGCCGCCCGGTGCCTAGCATGGGTTCCAGCATATACCCGATGACCGCCAGGCTAATCATATTATAGATGATGTGCAGCAGACCACCGTGCAGAAACATGGGAGTTAGCAGCCGCCAATAGTCGCCAGCCAGCACCAGCGGCCGGTAACTGCCGCCCCAGGCCAGCAAATCCGGGGTTCGGAAGCTCAGGCCGCCCAGTAGGCTGACCATCAGCAGATACACCGCCACGTTAAGAAGCACCAGCACCGGGGTAGCTCGCACACCCGGATTCTCGCGCAGAAACAGTTGCCCTTGCTGCCACAGAGAGGGTCGCCCAATTCCTTGTTGCCATTGCTCAACATCGGTAGAGGAAAGATGAGGAAAGACCAGCATCAGCAGGAAAACGCCCCAGCCGATTCCCAACGTGCAGGCCAGATGCCGCCGCGCTGCCGCCGCCCGGTCCGCGAAGGGCGTGTGCTCAGGCTGCAGCACCACAGCCGGAGCCGGTGTAGCGGTGCGCAGCAAGCTGGCCTGCACTGCCTGTTGAAATTCACGTCTATCCTCACGGCCACTTACGCGCGTCAGGTACCGGAAACGGGTCAGGTCCTGTGCGTTGAAGGTATCCTGGCTGCGCTGCAAAAACGCCTGAAACTCCGCTTCCTTTTGCGCCTCTTCTAGGCGGTTGCTTACCTGATGCTCGAAGTGAAGGCCCAGCCAGCCGGCCACCGCCGTGGTGTCGGTGGGAGTAGGGAGCAAAGGGCAGGCCAGGTACAGGTCGAAATCCAGATGCTCGTCGTGCTTACCGGAAACGGAAATGGCCGGATAAGCGCCCGCAAACTGCCGACTGGGGTGGCATTCCTGTAAGGTGAAGTAGCGAGTAGCAGTGGGGTGCTGGCGCAGCTCCTGGATGCTGGTGAGGCGGATAAGGCGGCTGGTGCGCTCCTGTAAGTAGTCCAGCAGAAACAGGCTCGTGAAGCCTGCCACCGCCATTGGTGCCATGTAGTAGAGCATCACCCATCGGTCATCGGAGCCGCGCCGCAGCAGCTGCAGCCGCTTATATAGCAGCGGCCACATTCCCAGCGCACTCAATCCGAAAATGCCAGCAAACAGTTGGCTGGAACTGGGGTCGAACAGGGCCAGCCGCACCGTCAGCAGCCAATAGCCACTGCCTATCAGCAGTGCCAGCAAGACGCCCAACGCCACTACCGGAAAATAAAGAAGCCGAAGCTTATAGCCAAAATTAGCCAGCATAACCCACCCGATACAATATGTAGCCGCGAAAGTAGCTAACTGTCTGCAACAGCCAAGGAAAAGAAGGCGGCTGGTGGCTCAACTGGCTAGTACTTGCCAGATACCGAACTGGCTTATCCCAGCAGCTTCTCGGGGCGGATGGGCAGGTGCCGAATCCGTTTGCCGCAGGCGTGAAATACGGCATTGGCCAGCGCGGCGGCGGTGGGGCCTTGGGCGGCCTCACCGGCTCCCAGGGGTGGCTCGGTGGGGCGGTCCAGTACGGCCACTTCCACCAGCGGCACCTCATCAAAACGGAAGATGGGGTACTGCTCCCATTGTCGCGTCGTGATGCCCTGGGCATTGAAAAGCACTTCTTCGTTGAGGGTCCAGCTGGCAGCTTGGGTGAGGCCACCCTCGGTCTGGTTTTTCAGGCCGTCGGGGTTGATGACCTCGCCGGCATCAATGGCGGCCCAGATGCGCGGTACCCGCACAAAGCCGCTGGCCGGGTCTACGCTCACTTTGGCCACCACCGCGCAGTAGGCGGCCGTGTTTTTGTAGCGCGCAAATGCCAGGCCCAGTCCCTCGTTTTCGGCTAGCTTCTGGTCTTTCACCAGTTCCCGCACCTTTCTGATAACGGCTTTGGCGCGCTCATCGGTGAGGTGGCGCAAGCGGAACTCATAGGGGTCCTGCCGGGACTGCACCGCCAGTTCTTCCATAAAGGATTCGAGGGCGAAAATATTGCCGAAAGCCCCCAGCCCCCGCAACGCTGATACTCGCAACGGCCCCTGCACGGCGTGTGCCTGCACCCGCAACGCCGGAATCTGGTAGTAGGGCTCCGAGTTGCGGTAGATGCCGCCGCTGAAGTCGTCCTCTACTTTAGGCCGCTGCGGCTGCGCTAGATACTGGGCTGCCAGCAGCTTTTCGGGTGAGCCAGCGGGCCGGGTACTATGCGTATCCGACCACAACTCGTGCTGCCAGTGCGTGATGCGGCCAGTTTTTGGATTGACGCGGGCCTGCAGATCGAAGAACATGGCACTGCCGTAGGGTTCCCAGGCGTGCTCATCGTCGCGGCTCCACTGCAGGCGTACGTGGCGGCCGGGCACGGCGCGGGCCAGTAGGGCGGCATCGGCGGCCACGTCGTCGGCGCCGTTGTGGCCGTAGCAGCCGGAACCGGGCACGCCCTTCACGTGCACGTTGTCAGAGCTCAGGCCCAGGAGTTTCGCCAGCGACTCGCGCAACGGATACACGCCCTGGCTGTGCGTCCAGACGTGCAGCATTTGGGCAGAGGGCTCAAACAAGGCCACCGCGCAGCTCGGGCCGATGGAGCCGTGCATCAGGTAGGGCTTGAAATAGCTGGACTGGTGCGTAAGGAGGCTGCCCGTTGCCGGCGCTTTCGTGAAATCACCTTTGCTGGCTACCTCCTTAGTTGTGCCGGGCAGACCGCGCAACAGCTCCGGCAGCGGTGTATCGGCCGGCAGAACCCGCCCCACCGACCACTGCGCGTGCAGCCGGCCGTAGTCCTGGGCACGCAACGCCTGGTATTCCTGTTCGGCCAGAATGCCCACGAAGCTGCCGTCTATTACCGTTTTCAGCACGCCGGGAATGGCCTGCTGCAATGCTTTTGTATCGAATTGCAGCAAGGTGGCTTCGTAGGTGGGCGGGCGCAGCACGCGGGCGTGCACCATGCCGGGAAAACGCAAGTCCTGCACGTAGTAAGCATCGGCCCGCACCATGTGCTCGATGTCTTGGCGGGGCACCGAGCGGCCCACATGCTGATAGTCGCGCTTGGGCTTGAGCGGAGCCGGCTGGCGCACTTCGTCGGTGAGCTGGCGGCCCTCCAGGAGCTGAGCGACGGAAACCTGACGGCCGTCGGTGGCCTTTATTATCCCTTGCTCAAGGCGCAGCTGTCCCGGTTTCATCCGGAGCACCGGGGCCGCCAGCGCCAGCAGTTTCTGACGAGCGGCGGCGGCGGCGTAGCGCACTGCCATGGCGCTCTGCTCGATGGAGGCACTGCCCGCAGTGTAACGCTCATCGGGCGTGCGGCCGGTTTCGGCTAGCACCACCTCCACGTCCTCTACGGCCATATTCAGCTCCTCCGCTGCCACCTGGGCCACCGCCGTCCGGATACCCTGCCCGATTTCAATCTTGCCCGTCAGTACCCGTGCCCGGCCGTTGGGCAGCAGCTCCAGCCACGCATTGATGCGCGGATTGTCCTGGAGGCTGCCGGGCAGGTCCTGCTTTGCCGGCGCATCCGCCCACAACTCAGAGGAGCTTAGCAGCACAAACCCGATAGTCAGGCAGCCGGTAGTTTTTATGAAATTACGGCGGGAGGAGTGAGGCGCAGGCATAAGACGAATAGAGCAGCAGGATAGTAGAACAGGAGGCCGAACTACCCCGATGATGCCGCGCGCTGCACCGCCCGGATGGCACGGGTGTGTACGCTGCAGCGGCACAGCACCCGAAACAGACCGTTGCGAATAGCTTCTTCGCTGGGCTGCGGATACTGCTTCAGCAATGACACGGCCGAAATAACCATACCATTCAGGCAAAAGCCGCACTGGGCCGCCTGCTCCTGCACGAAAGCTGCCTGCACCGGGTGCAGCGTGCCATCGGGGCGGGTAAGGCCTTCGAGGGTGGTAATGGACACACCGCCGGTGGTTTGGCGCACGGGCAACTGGCAGCTGGGCCAGGCAATGTCGTTGAGCAATACCATGCAGGCTCCGCATTGCTGCAGGCCGCAGCCGAACTTAGGGCCGTTCAGCCCCAGGTTGTTACGTAGCACGTAGAGCAACGGAGTTTCGGGGTCTACGCGCAGCGTGTGCTGCTGGCCATTAACGAGCAGGGTAAGGTCAGCTTCCATACTCAACCATACTGCTACACCAAGGAAAAAGATACGTGCGGCTCTACTAAACGGCTAAGCATACCGCAGCTGCTGTTGAGGCTCTAATGACCAATAACTGCTTCTGTTTTGGTGGGTTGTGTAGCGGGTAGCCCCAAATCGTGGCGGCCGAGGGAGCGGAGCGCCAGCAGCAGGCTGCCCACCGTGAGTACGGCCGCCGCCAGGAAGGCGGCTCCCGGAAAGTGGACTGGCGCGGTGGGACCAGTGAAATAGGAGAAAAGGTTGGTCATCAGGGGTGGGCCGATGATGGAAGTAAGGCTCACGAGGCTGGTGAGGGCACCTTGCAGCTCGCCCTGCTCCGTAGGCGGTACCTGCCCCGACATGATGCCCTGCAATGCCGGTCCTGCAATTCCGCCCAGGCAATAGGGGACCAGAAAAGCAAACATCATCCACCCTTTTGAGGCAAACGCAAACAACAGAAAGCCCAGCGCATACAACCCGATACCAATATATACCGAGCGTTTTGGCCCCAGCCGGGGAGCGGTGTAGCGGATCAGCAGGCCCTGTACGAGGGCTGTGAGGCCGCCTACCACGCCCAAAGAATAGCCCACCCAAGCCTCATTCCAGTGAAACCTATACATCGTGAAATACGACCAAGTGCTCTGCGTGGCATGGGCTGCAATGTATATCAGCACCAACGACCCCACTAGCCCCAGGATAACCGGGTATTTGCGCAATTGCCGAAGCGAGCCAACAGGGTTGGCCCGGCGCCAGTCGAAGGGCCGGCGGTGCTCTTTGTCCAGCGACTCGGGCAGCACGAAGAAGCCGTAGAGCCAGTTGAGCAGCGTGAGGCCCGCGGCCACCAGAAACGGTACGCGCGGCCCGAAATGCCCCAGCAACCCCCCAATCACCGGCCCGATAATGAAGCCCAACCCAAACGCGGCTCCAATCATCCCGAAGTTCTGGGCCCGGTTTTCGGGCGTGCTGATGTCGGCTATGTAGGCCGAGGCTGTTGTAAAGCTGGCGCCAGTGATACCCGCAATAATCCGCCCTACGAACAGCCACGCCACAGTAGGCGCAAATGCCAGAAACAGGTAGTCGAGGCCGAAGCCGAACAGGGCCACCAACAGCACCGGCCGTCGCCCGTATTGGTCGGACAGGTTGCCGAGGATGGGCGAAAACAGGAACTGCATACCCGCAAATGCAAACCCCATCCAGCCGCCGTAGCGGGCGGCAGCACTTAGTGGCTCGCCAGTGAGTTCCGTAATCAGCTTGGGCAACACCGGAATGATGATGCCAAATCCTATGACATCAAGCAAAAGCGTGATGAATATGAACGCCAACGCGGGTTTTCGGGCAGCAGACATAAGCGTAAGTCAGAAGTGAGCCGCACGAAAATACGGAGGTTTGTGGTGGCTAAAAATACAGTATGCTAAAAAAATTAGCTGTAAATAAATTTTAACTAAACAGGTTGTCCGAAAGAGGGGCTAAAAAACTAGTACTTCCTCTGTTCCAAAGTAGTACAGTACGCACTCCACTTGGCTGTAGCCTAGTTGCCGGAATAGTTGCGCATACTGTTGCAGTGGCATCCGGTGGGCCGGGCTAGGTGGCGGCACCTTGAAATCGAGCAGCGTGACGCGCACAGCAGCCCGGCCAGTGGCACCAGTCACGGCCTCAAATACCACCCGGTCGGGTTTGTAGTCGCGCCGCTTTACGCCGCCCACCAATATCTCCCGCTCCGTTTCCACCGATACCTGCTCACTGAAATAGCGCGCCAGTTGTGGATGATCTACCACCAGTTGCAGGCGTTGCTCCAGGGCCGGCCGCTCCCGGTTGCTGATAAAGCCTTCGGCCGCCAGCTGCCGCGCCACGCGTTCCACATCCTGCGCCAGCACCAGCCGCCGCAGGCCATAATGCAGCTTGCGGTTCCATTCGCCCAGCTTTTCCTGCACGTCAAAGTCGAACACCGTGTTGGCGTGTCGGCGCAGGCGCAGGCGCTCCTCCCAAGGCGCGGTTTCGAGGTTGGTGAGCGGGAAGTTGTTCGTAGTTGACAGCTCGTTCTTCAAGCCGTTTTCGGCAGTCGTACCCTGCGAAATGACGAACGATACCCGCTCGTCGTCCCATACGTCCTGGTGCTGCAAATACTGATGCAACAAAGCTGCAACGCTCCGAGCTGGCCCTTCCGGCGCGCCGTCTTCGGCGGCTTTTTTGCTGGTTTCGGGCCGCTTGCTGAGAATGTAGAGCCGATGCCGGGGACGTGTGAAAGCTACATAGAGCATATTCAGCCCTTCCAGAAACGTTTTTTCTCGCTCCTCCACATACTGCCCGGCCAGCACCGTACGCCCCAGGTTTTTGGTGAGGGGCACCACGGCTACGGCCGGCATTTCGGGCACGGGCTTGTCTTCCTCCGCCAGCCGGCCCCAGAGCAGCGTGCCACGGTAAGGCTCCAGGCTCCAGTCGGCAAACGGCACAATCACCACCCCGTAGGCCAGGCCCTTGGCCTTATGCACTGTGGTGATGGTAATGGCGTCGCGGCCGGCAGGGGCATTGATGCTCAGGCCAGCTTTGCGCTGCTCCCAGTAGGTGAGGAAGTTGTTAAGGTTGTTGCCGTAGCGCAGGCTGTAGTCCAGCGTCAGGTCCAGGAAGCGGAACAGGTACTCACTCTCGCCGTTGCGGCCCAGCAGCCCAAACAAGCCAATCAGGCGTTCGGTCAGCTCATATAAGCCCAAGTTGCCGGTTTCGTGCTCCTGCAAATCGTAGCCCAGCGCCCGAAATTCGTTGAAGAAGTCGGCAACGTGCTCAGCATTGGCCACGGTGGCAATGTGGCGGGCACGGGGCGGCGTAGGGGCGAGGCGGCGCACTACCTTGTCGAGCAGCAGCAGCGCCTCAGCCCGGGCCAAGGTGTCTACCGGCTGGTTCAGCACCCTGAAAATGGCCACCAGCAAGTTCACCACCTCCGCAAACTCCAGCGACAGTGAATCGGCCGAAATGATGTCGTAGCCGCGCTCCTTTAGGAACTTCGCCACCAAGCGGCTGCCCCGCCGCGTTCGGCTCAGCACGGCCACGTCGCGGGGCCGGAATCCGTCGTGCAGGGCTTGTTGCACTAGCTCCAGCGTCAGGTAGAGCGTGCTTTCATCGTAGTCGAGCGTGGTATCGGGTAGATAACCGTCTAGCGGCTCATCGGTATAGCATCCGGCGGCGGCATCGTAGCGCCTAGCGGGGGCTTCGTTCTGCGTAAACAGGATTTCCACGTGGCCCGGCCGCTGCGGCTTGTCGGGCACCGACTGCTGAAAACCAGGCTCAAACAGATCCTGTACCAGCGCGAAATCAGGGTGCTGAGCCCGAAGCTGACTGAAAAACCGGTTGTTGAAGTCTACGATTTCCGCGGCTGAGCGGTAGTTGGTATTCAGCGCCTGTGGTTCCAGCCGCCCAGTAAGGCCCATGTACCGTTCACGCAGTAGCTCCCGCGTTTCCGGATCGGTGGCACGGGCAACTAAGGCGCTTGTGTTGCCTTGGTGCAGACGCAGAATCTGTTCCATTTCGCCCCCACGCCAGCGGTAAATAGCCTGTTTGGCATCTCCCACCGCCAGGTTAAGAAAGTCGTTGCCGAGGTTGTTTTCCACCAGCGGCAGCAGGTTATTCCATTGCAGCACTGACGTGTCCTGGAACTCGTCGATGAGCAGGTGGTTGTACCGCTCGCCTAGCCGCTCGTACAGAAACGGTACCGGTTCCTTCAGCACAATACCGGCAATACGGCGGTTGAATTCACTGATAAGCACGATGTTCCGCTCCCGGCTCACCTGCTCCACTATCTTATTCAGCTCGCTCAGCAGTGAGGCATGGAACAGGTAGGACTGCATGGCCGACACCAATAGGTAGGCGCTAAGGTGCCGCTCGCGCAAGGCCAGCAGCTCAGCAAAGGCATCGTCGAGAGCAGGGCGCACGACGGCAATGCGGCTAGCGTAGGGCTCCTTCTTGCCCGTGGCACTGGCCCAGTTGCCGGTTTCAAACACCTTCAGGGCTGTGGCCGTGGGCGTATCACTTTCTTCCAGCCAGCGTTTCCAGTTGGCGAAGTGCGTGTATACGCCCCGCTCCCCGCCAGCCAGGTGGCTGGGCTCCAGGTCGGCGTCGCGCAGGGCCGCTATGGCTTTTTCAGCGACTTCCAGCACCTCCGCCTCCATCACGTCGCGGCGCTGGCGCAGGGTTTCGTGCAGGCGGCGGAAGTCCTGCAGCGTGAGCGTCTGGAGCTGTGCTACGGCCTCGTGCACGGTTTCGTTGAACAGAAACTTGCCAAAATCCGCCAACTCGTCGGGCAGGTTGTTCCAGCTTTTGCCTTCGTCGGCGCGGCTGAGGGCGTATTCCGTGAGCGTGCGGGCCAGTAGCTTGGAATTCGGGTCGCGGTTCACCTTATCCAGCAGGGCCGCCACGGCGGTTTGCAGCACAGCATCGGTGTCCAGCTCCACCTCAAACGTGGCCGGCAGCCCCAACTCCCGCGTGAAAGCCGTAACAATGCGCTGCACAAACGAGTCGATGGTGCTCACCGCAAAGTCGGCGTAGTGGTAGAGCACCAGTCGGAAAGTAGCTTGTGCTCGGCGGCGTACTTCCTGCTGCTTCTCGGCGGTGGTTTCGGTGCGGCGCGGCAACTGGCCTTCGGCATCCAGCTCGTCGGTTACTTCGGCCAGCAGCGTATCCGTTTCGCCTTCTACCGGATAGGCAAACCGCCGCAACGCTCCGATAATGCGCTGCTTCATTTCGCCTGCCGCATCGTTGGTGAACGTAATGGCCAGCACCCGCTTAAAGTATGACGGGTCCTCGCTGCCCAGCGCCAGCTTCAGGTACTCCTTGGTAAGCTGGTACGTTTTGCCGGAGCCGGCAGAAGAAGAGTAAATGCGGAAGGTGGCAGGCATTGAAGGAGGAATAGATTGATAAAGGTCGCAGCAATAGTTCTATGTTGCATTATGGATTACAGCACTGATTTATCAATTATAACTTGGCTGGAGATTGATGAGGAGAGAATTTACAACAGCTCACAGCGGCGAGTAGCTGATGTGCTGCCAGATATATTTTCTGCCTATACTGCTTTGCTACCGGCTGTTGGGATTATCGAAGGGTTTCCGTTCGAGCAAATCAACATCTATAAATCCACCATCGCGCAGATCAATACTAATGCATCTGTCTGGAAGCAATACGGTGTTTTTAGTGCACATCAAACACCAGACTACAAACTCACGAAATTCAGTGATCTGACAGTTCGGTTTGGTGTTACATATGACGCTAATGTAATTAAGCGCTTGGAGTGGGGCACGCAGGGATTTGCTGTAAAATGGGAGCAGACAGCCAGCAACTTACTGCATCTGTTGCGTGAATTAGCTCAATGTGCCACGCTGAACCTTTATATAGTAGATTATTGCCGTTATGAAGCTGTAGAAGTGTTGCCCTCATCCGACCAAGTAGTGTATTCCGTCACTATTGAAGAGTTTATAAGCCTACTATCTGCAACTTCCTTTGATACTACCCTTTATCTATTTCCTGATGACAGAAGCTGGTGCCTGATAAATGTGGAAGATGGGGACTATCCCATTTTAGGCACTAGCCGAGAGTTAGGAGAAGCTCTCAGCTCAAAATCGTCTATAGAAATGTTTCCTTTGTCGCCAGAAAGCAATGTGTGAGTAGCCGCTTTACACCGGTCCCCACAGCCGCTCCACCATTTCCGGCGTCACGCGCACAGGGCGCTTGGTTTGCGGGTCCAGTAGCACCCACTGCGTCTCGGCTTCGCAGAGCAGCTTGCCATCCTCGGCCCGCTCTATCTGCACGAAGCGCTGGCTCTGGGCGCCGCGCACCTCGCCAATCCAAGTGGTGCAGCGCAGCTCTTCGCCCAGCAGGGCCGGATGGTGGTAGCGGATGCGGTGCTCCCGCACTACCCATATATACGTGTGGCCGTCGGCGGGCGGGTAGGCTGTGTGCCAGTGCGCGGCGGCTGTGTCCTGCACCCAGCGCACGTACTGCACGTTGTTAGCGTGGTCTAGCTCGTCGATGTCCTGGGGCTGTACCGTGAGCAGGTGAGAAAAACGAAAGGCAGGAGCAGACATGGCAGGCGGCGTAGGGAGACAAGCACGCAAAGGAACACCGAAGTGGACGCTTTTGAAAGGCAGCTCAAAAGGCAATTATCTACAACTTCTTGTGCGAGTGAGAGCGAAACTCAAAACTTCCGCTATCTTTGACACAGTTTAAGAATTGTGGCTTACACAGGCCTGTTGAGTACTTTCGATGAGAAGGGGAAAGCAGAGTTGAGTGCTGCTTCTCTTAAAGAAACATCCATCATCACAAGTACCATGCAGACAGGAACTGTAAAATTCTTCAACGAAACCAAAGGCTTCGGTTTCATCAAAGTTGACGGCACCGGCGAAGACATCTTCGTACACGTAACCGAGTGTGTTGACGAAATCCGCGACAACGACAAAGTGCAATTCGAAATTGCTCAGGGCCGTAAAGGCCTGAACGCTGTAAAAGTGAAGCTGGCGTAGTCCGTTTCCTTTTCGGATACAACGAAAAGCAGGCTCCGGTAGGGGCCTGCTTTTTTGTTGTCCTATCTCACCGGTCTGCGGCTGTTAAAAGGAGTGTAGAATACTGCCAATAGTACCTACTGAGAGTTTTTCGGTTTAGCAGCTTTCTGCTTGCGTGCCCATACCCGCTCCAGATAGGCCGGGATTACAAATGTCTGGCAACTGGTGTCGCTGTGGTCGATGGTGATGGGGCCAATATGCGCAGCGGCCCGCTCTATCCGCTGCCGAAGCGCTGCAGTACGGCTGCCAATGGCAATAAGACAGTTGTTCATGGCCTCTTTGGCGCGGTTAGGAGCCTGCTGTACCACCTGCTCTATCCGCTGGATGTAAGGCTCGAAGTAGGAGTCAGGCAGGGAACTGCTGTGAATAGCACGGTGCGCGAGCAGCGCGTAGCCGGCTCGCTGCAGCATCTCAGCGGGCGCATTCAGCCACTTATCCATTTGCGCTTGGGCAAAGGCACTGCCCGCTACCAGTGCTGCCAGAAAATCGGCGAGGGGATGGTAGCGGATGTCGGCAGCCCAGGCTTGTGCTTCTGTTTCTGTTAGTTGCTGCGGATCAGCAATCAACAGGGCCAGCGTACGCGCATCCGTATTGCCGGTGGCCCATAGCTGCCGGGCCAGCGCATGGGCAGCAGTTCTGTCTTTGCCGCGGCCCACTAATTCCTTTTTCAGTTTGCCGAGGTCAGCAAAGCTCACTCCATATACATTGTCGCCGGCTCCGTGGCGGCGGTAGGTTTTGCGGGTCTGCTCGGTGCCCAGTGCTTCGAGGCGGGAAATAGTCTCAGCGAAGGTCATGGCGGGAAGCTTAGGAAAGATAGCTGTACAATAAATGTGTACAATTTCAAGCAGAAACAATAGCTTTCTATTAGGGAATAAACGTGTTCCGAGAGGTACTGTGGGTACTTTGCTATCAAATAAATTGCCTGGAGTCGATAAGCGGGCTAAACGAATAGTGCACGTATTATAGCCTTTGCCGTAAATAATCCGTATCTTTGCACCCGCATTTGAGAACGGCCACGTTCCGCGCAGCTTAAGGGCTGCCTTTAAAAGAAACTTGTTGGGCCGGCTTTGTCTTCCGTCCGTTGCTTCCGTCACTTGTCGTTGTGTAGAGTGGGAGAAGAGCGTCGCTGAATCCGCTGTTTTCAGAGCTATTCACTCCACTCCATCAACACAGACATGGAAAACGAAACCGTTAAGACCAAGTTCAGCGAGCTGACCCTCTCTGAAGAAATGCAGCGTGCCATCACCGAGGTTGGCTACGAAGAAGCATCCCCCATTCAGGCCGCTGGTATCCCGGTATTGCTCCAGGGCCGCGACGTAATAGGCCAGGCCCAGACCGGTACCGGCAAAACTGCCGCCTTCTCCATCCCCGCCATCGAGCGGGTCGATACCGACTCGCGTGAGGTGCAGTGCCTCGTGCTCTGTCCCACCCGCGAGTTGGCGGTGCAGGTTTCGGGCGAAATCCAGAAGCTGGGCAAATACAAGCGTGGTCTGGCCGTAGTGCCGATCTACGGTGGCTCTTCTTACGACCGTCAGTTCCGCGCCCTGGAGCGTGGCGTACAGATCGTAATTGGTACTCCCGGCCGCGTAATGGACCACATTGAGCGTGGTACGCTCAAGCTGGAGCATTGCAAAATGATCATCCTCGATGAGGCCGACGAAATGCTCGACATGGGCTTCCGTGACGACATCGAGACGGTGCTCAAGAAAATGCCTGAAGACCGCCAGACGGTATTCTTCTCGGCGACCATGAGCAAGCCGATCATGGAGATGACCAAGCGCTACCAGAAGGATCCACAGATCGTGAAGGTAAACCATCAGGAAATGACGGTTACCAACATCGAGCAGAGCTACTTCGAGGTGCGCGGTCCGCAGAAGAAAGACGTCCTGACCCGTCTGATCGACATGTACAACATCAAGTCAGGCATCGTCTTCGCTAACACGAAGCGCATGGTGGACGAGATTGTGGGCGACTTGCAAGCCAAAGGCTACTTCGCCGAAGGCCTGCACGGCGACATGGGTCAGCAGCAGCGCCAGAACACGCTCGACAAATTCCGCAAAGGCACTCTCGAAATCCTGGTAGCTACCGACGTGGCCGCCCGTGGTATCGATGTAGACAACGTGGAAGTAGTAGTAAACTACGACTTGCCTGCCGACGAGGAATACTACGTACACCGCATCGGCCGTACCGGCCGCGCCGGCAAGCAGGGCAAGGCCTTCACGTTTGTGAGCGGCCGCGACATCTACAAGCTGCGCGACATCATGCGCTTCACCAAAGCCACCATCAAGCAGGAGCGCGTGCCGTCCTTCGAAGATGTGTCGGAGGTGAAAACCACGCTCATGCTCAACTCCATTAAGGAGGTGATTGTGAAGGGCAATTTGGACAAATACATTGCCCGTGTGCAGCGCCTAATTGATCAGGATCAGGAAGAAGCCGTTACGTCCCTGGACGTGGCCGCCGCTTTGCTGAAAATGACGATGAAGGAAGACAAGCGCGCTCAGGAAAGCCTCGACGCCAGCCGTACCCAGGGGGCTGCTCGCGCCGGCTTCACCCGTCTGTTCGTGACGATGGGCAAGAAGGACCGTCTGCACCCCCGCGACATCGTGGACCTGATTGCCGAAAACACCAGCCTCACGGCCAGCAAAGTCGGTGACATTGCCCTCTACGACAAGTTCAGCTTCGTGGAAGTACCGAATGAGTTCGTGGAAGAAGTAGTGAGCCAGCTTGGCCGCAGCTCAATCCAGGGCCGTCCGGTCGCCTTCAACATTGCTACGCCCCGCCAGGAAGGCGATGCGCAGCAGGAAGGCGGTAACCGCGGTGGCTTCGGTGGCGGTGAGCGTCCTCGCCGCACAGGCGGCTTCGGCGGCGGTGAGCGTCGGGAAGGCGGCGGCAGCTACGGTGGCAACCGCGGCGGCGGCTCCTTCGGCGGCAACCGTGGCGGTGGCAGCTATGGTGGTGGCGAACGTCGGGAAGGTGGCAGTAGCTACGGTGGCAACCGCGGCGGCAGCAGCTACGGTGGCGGCTACAAAGGTGGTAACCGCAGCGAAGGTGGCGGCTCCTACGGTGGTGGCAACCGCTACGGCGGTAACCGCAGCGAAGGTGGCTCTTCCTACGGCGGAGGCAAGAGCAAGCGGGAAGACAATAATTTTGACGAATAGCCTATGCACAACGTCTTTCCTGTGTCTTGCATAGGGAAGACGTTGACTGCTAAACCCAAAGCCCAACAAAAAAGCCTCGTTCTCACGAGGCTTTTTTGTTGGGCTTTGGACTTTCACGACTTGCGCGAAGTAGCCATTAGCGGGTGGGCTTATTTGGAGGCGTCGCGCAGGTCACGGATTTCGTCGTGGCCTTGCTTGATGCCGGCCGCCTGCTTGGCAATGAGGGCACTTAGGTTGCCGGGTAAACCTTCGATTTTCCGGGCTTTTTCGTATGCGCCTTTGGCGTAGTCTTCGCCCCGTTCGCACTCAGCCAGAATGCTGTGGCGGTCTTTGCTGGTTACCAGACCTTTCAGGTTGATGAAGGCGCGGTGGATAGTGCCCGTGATAGAAGACTCCGACTCCTGGTTTGGATGCAGGTTTAGCTTGTGCATCTCGTCCTGCAGTTCCGTTAGGTACTCGGAGCGCTGGGCAGCGTATTTCTTGAAAATCTGTTTCAGGTCAGCGTCTTCCACGTCGGTTAGCGCTTCGGCATAGCCTTTCTGGCCATCTTTCAGCGTGTCGAGAAGTTCGTTGAGGCCGGCTTGGACTACTTTAGTATCCATGAGGAATTGTAGATTAAGTGGTAAAAAAGGTGGGTTGTGCCCTTCTTTACTCCCAAACTCCTGCCAGGGTTACGGGCACTGAAACGAGAAGAAGCTGATCTTTGTCAGGTCCAGGATGGTAGGCTATTCGGCGGCGGCAGCCATAGCCCGACCTGCCAGATACCCCGTGGTCCAGGCTGCCTGAAAGTTGAAGCCGCCCGTAATTCCGTCGATATCAAGCACTTCGCCGGCAAAGTGCAAGCCGGATACGCGGCGACTTTCCATGGTTTTCATGTCTATTTCTCCCAGCATCACGCCGCCACAGGTCACAAACTCATCCTTATAAGTGGTTTTGCCGCGTACGGGCAGGGCCGTGTTCAGCAGCGCTTCAATCAGGCGGTTTTGCGGCTTGGCCGGCAACTCATTCCAACGTACTTCGGGCCCGATGCCAGCCTGCTCCGTGAGCGTGCGCCACAGCCGCTGCGGCAACCCAAATATTGGATTGGAAACCACAAGTTTGCGGCCGTTTTGCTCGCGGTACTCGTGCAGCCAGGTGCGCAGTGTGGCCTCGGTGTGCTCCGGAATCCAGTTGATAAGGGCCGTGCTCTGGTAGCTCAACTCGTGCAGGCGGCGGGCTCCCCAGGCCGAAAGTTTCAGCACGGCTGGGCCGCTCACGCCCCAGTGCGTCACCAGCACGGGGCCTTCATATTCTAGCTTTTCGCCGGCTACCCGCACCCGAGCCAGCGGTACGCTCACGCCGGGCAACTCCCGCAGCGGCGAGTCGGGCACGTTGAAGGTGAACAGACTGGGCACTGGGGCCGCAATAGTATGGCCCAACTGCCGCAGCCACTCGTACTGCTCCGCTTTGGGGTTGCCGCCCGTGGCAATAAGCAGCCGGGCCACCGTCAGGTCAGCACCGTGGGCCCCACTGAGACGCAGGCGAAATCCACCGTCGGGTAGGGGTTCGATCTGCTCGGGCTGGGTTTGGGTGAGAATGCGCACACCCGCCTGCCGGGCCGCGTCGAGCAGGCACTGCGCAATGGTTTCAGACGAGTCGGTGACGGGAAACATGCGGCCGTCGGGCTCGGTTTTGAGCGCCACGCCCCGCTGCGCGAACCAACGGATGGTGGCTTGTGCATCGAACTGCCGGAAGGGCTCCTTGAGCTGCTTGGCCCCGCGCGGGTAGTGCGCCACGAGTTGGGCAGGGGTATCGGCGGCGTGGGTTACGTTGCAGCGGCCGCCGCCCGAAATCCGGACCTTGCTCAGCAGCTTGCCGGTTTTTTCTATCAGATACACCGTAAGGCGCGGGTTGGCTTCGGCGCAGGCAATGGCCCCGAAAAAGCCCGCTGCCCCGCCACCCAGCACCGCCACCGTCGAATTAGAATGCTTCACGCCGGCAAAGGTACGACCGGAACCGCGTGGCGACGGCGGCCGCCGCCAGTGGAAAGCGGCAGGCACGGTATGTGGCCCATCAGAAAGGATATAGGCAGGGGATTGAGCAGTGAAATCCGTATACTTAGTGTTCCATTGATCAATTACTTACAGGCACAACGATGGGTGCAATTTCCAACACCGCTATATGGTAGAGTAGCCCGATACGGTGGTGCCAGGAGCCTACGTGCGGACATTGGCCGCCACCAACCGACGAGCCTTTCCGGCCGTAGGACTTAACTTCCTAGAACAGTACCGGCGCACGGGGCGCCCGCTGCTGGCCGCACAAAAAGTAGCTATTCACTAGACACTCTACTTAAGCCCCGACTACTCATGGTAGTTGGGCTTTTCTTGTATATGAAACTGCGAATTTACTTGAGCTTGTGGCTCATAATTGGGCTGTTGAAGATTGCACAAGGCCAACAAACGAACTGGGAGCGAACAACTTCATTCCTTAGCCCAAATCCCCGAACGGTAACTACTACAGTAGTAAGAATGCAGGTTACTGGTAATAGCATCTATACGAATGGAGGTAATGGAAGTGGATATAGTGTTAACGGGTATTTTGCTAGTTATGACTTAAATGGAAATACGAATTGGCAATTTGCCTCCCGAAAATGGCGCTCCGGTGAGAGTGACTTGCGGCCCTGGGGAACCGGGGTGGTGTTTGCCGGGGGGCTGCCGCCGGCTACCATCCTGCCCGGCAACGGTATCAACGGCTCCACCTACCTGCAATGGCTGAATAGCCGGGGCGACACGGTGCGCACGGTGCGCATTCCGCGCGACACACTGGAAAGCGTACCCGTGCGCCTGCTGGCCCGGCGCGGCTACTACTACGTGGCCGGTATCAGCGACGGGGCCGGCACCGGCCAAACCAAGGATGCCCCCCACTACTCGCTGCTCTGCACCGATACCACGGGGGCTCTGCAATGGGCCCGCAGCTACCCCAACAACCAGTGGACGTTTACGGGGGGCGGCGTGCCGCAACTCATTCAAGCCTATTCCTACACGAGCCATTTGTGTGAGGCACCCCGCAACGGACTGTTGATCAGTGGCTCTACCCAGGTGCAAGGCTACGGCGACTTACAGTTTCAGGTAATAGAAACCGATTCGGTAGGCCGGGTGCGGCGCGTTCAGGCCATCACGCCGCAAGGTACCGGCGCCGGCATCTCGCAGGGCAGGCTCTGGAACAACACTATTCTGCTGCGCGACGGTAGCGGTTACGTGATGACGGCCAGCCTCAAATACAGCAACGAGCCCACCCGCAACTACGGGCTGGTGATGAAGTTCGACACGGCGCTGCAAGTAGTGTGGCAATACCGCCTCGACCCGCCCGCCAACGAGCCGCAGCTCTACTCCTGCAAGGTATACGAGCAGCCCGATGGTACGCTGCTCACGCTCTACACTACCGGCGGGGGCCGTACCTCCAGCAACCGGCTGCAGCTGCTGCGCCTGAGTGCCCAGGGCCAGCGCCGGGGCCTGCGCACCTACTGCACCCAAACCATCACCGACCCACGCCCCTACGACTGGCAGCCGCTGCCCGACTCCTCATTTGTGGTGGCCGGGCGCTCCGTGCAGGCGTCGCCCCAGGGAAACACGTTTCCGGCTTTTGTGGCGCGCTTTTATACGCCCTGCCCTACGGTGCAGGCGACGGCCGTGCCCGTGGGCCGGGGCGGGCTGGCGCCCTACCCGCAGCCAGCTACGGCCGGGCAGGCAGTGCAGGTACCCTGGCAGCGCCCGGCCGGCCGCAGTACCCAGGTGGCCCTGCGCCTGCTCGATGCGCTGGGCCGCGAGGTGCTGCGCCAGCCGCTGGCCGGGGCCGGCGGCACGGCCGCGCTGGCGCTGCCTGCCCGCCTGTCGGCGGGCCTGTACGTGGTGCAGCTACTGGCCGGCGAGGTGCCCGCCGCCAGCAGCCGGCTGCTGGTGCAGGCACCGTAAGCGTCGCTCAGCTGCTTAGCAGTTTTCCAGCGCGGCTAACACGTTGTCGTGTCGGAACTGGTAGCCCGTGACCTGACGAAGTAGGCTGCTGTCGATGGTTTTGCCGCTGGTTTCGGTGGTTTCGGGCTGAAACGTAGGAGCTTCTAAGCCCAGGGCTTCGGCCGCAGCGGGGTAAAAGGTGCGGCGCAGCGGGTGCTGTCCGGCGCAAGCATTGAAGGTGTAGCCCCAGGCTTTCTCGCGGATGATGTGCAGCAGCAGCCCTACGCAGTCGTCGAGGTGAATAAGGTTGACGGGCGCGTTGCCCTGCTGTAGATCGTGGCGGCCGGCCAGGAACCGGCCTGGCGGCCGCTCGGGCCCAAACAAGCCTCCCAAGCGTACCACCGTCGTCAGCCACTGACCCCAGCGCGGCGTAAACTGCCCTTCGGCCCGCAACAAATCGGAAGGTGCATCCGGCGATGAAACGGCGTCGCCTTCCCGCATGAGCCGGTTTTCGTTGGGATAGACACTCGTGGAGCTGACGAACAGCACGTGCCTCACCCCGGCCGCCGCCACCGCCGAGCCTACCGGCCGGAGCAGGGCCGGATAGGCCCCGGCGGCCGCCGCGCGGGGCGGTACATTTAATACTAGCACATCTGCCCCAGCCAGTAGCGCATGCAAGGAATCAGCATCAATCTGCGAAAATTCCGGGCCCAGCCGCAGCAGGTAGGGCCGGATGCCGGCGTCGCGCAGGGTGAGCAGCTGGGTAGGAGTGGTGGTAGAGCCATTGACGGCGTAGCCCTCTGCTACCAGCGCCTTGGCCAGTGGTAGGCCCAGCCAGCCGCAGCCAAGTACGGCAACGGTTGTGGGAACGGGTCGGAGTGAGTGGGGAGAATCAGCCATGCGGGGTAAAGGTGCGGAAATTTACTGCGTGGCCGAACGGCTACGACGAAGGGCGCAACCTAGTCATGCGCTCTAAGCGGGACTATGTTAGGAGTTTTTTTGAACTTGCCCACCGGTTGCTTCCCCAAGCAGCGCCACTCGGTCTTCGAAATATGTCGTTTTATGAATATAAAATGACACCTCGTGGCTGCTGTGGCATTTTGGTCCTGTGCATTTATTTTTCATTCTCAACGTCCCACTTCATGTCTGCTCACCCGTACGCTCAACCCATGCTCCGCGACAACGCGCTCCAAGGCAAAACCATCGTCGTGACAGGTGGTGGCACCGGCCTCGGCCGCGCCATGACTACCTACTTTCTGCAGCTGGGGGCCAACGTCGTCATCAGCAGCCGCAAGCTGGACGTGCTGGAAAAAACGGCTGCTGAGCTGCGCGAACAGACCCAGAACACCAACGTATTGGCTGTGCAGTGCGACGTGCGCAAATACGAGGAGGTAGAAGCCATGCTGCAGAAAACCATCGACACGTTTGGCGGGGTGGATGTGCTGCTCAACAACGCGGCCGGCAACTTCATCAGCCCCACGGAACGCCTGAGTCACAAGGCGTTTGATGTGATTGTAGATATTGTGCTGCGCGGTTCCTACAACTGCACGCTGGCCTTCGGCAAGCGCTGGATTGCGGACAAAAAGCCCGGCACCATCCTCAACATCGTGACGACTTATGCTTCCGTTGGCTCGGCCTACGTGGTGCCTTCGGCGGCGGCCAAGGCGGGCGTGCTGGCCATGACCCGCTCACTGGCCGTGGAATGGGCCAAGTACGGCATCCGCTCCAACGCCATTGCCCCCGGTCCGTTCCCGACAGAAGGCGCCTGGAGCCGGCTTTTCCCCGAGCCGCTGGCTAAAAAGCTCGATCCGGCTGCGTCCGTGCCGCTCAAGCGCGTCGGCGACCATCAGGAACTGGCCAACCTAGCTGCTTACATGGTGTCGGATTTCTCGGCCTATATGAATGGAGAAGTAGTAACTCTCGATGGAGGGGAGTGGCTGAACGGGGCCGGCGAGTTTAACAAGCTCGAAGCCATTCCGGCGCCGATGTGGGACGAAATCGAAAAAGCCATGCGCCGCTAACTCGCAATATCAGCATAGCTAGAAACGGCATTCCGCGCGGCGCAGAAGAAGCTTGCTAGTGTGGTAGGATCATCTACTGCATTGGCAAGCTTCTTCTGCGCCGCGCGGAATGCCGTTTTGTATCAGAACTTATAGCCCGGAAACCCCTTGGTAAATTCGGCGGCGGGAATGGGCTGATTGGCTACTACGTCGCTGAATTCGAACTTCTCGAACAGGCCTTTGTCGTCGTTTACCTGCACCACTAGCGGGAGCATAATCTTCTGGTCGACGCAGACAATGGTACGACGGCCGTAGCTGTTAGGCACCTGCAGGGTACGGCCTACCTCCACTTTCTCGCCGGGGCTGAGGCCGTTGCGCTCCATGACGCGGTACTCGCCACAGCCAAATTTATCGGCAATCCGCTCCGGCGTGTCGCCGGCCACGGCTTTATAAGCCACGTAGCGGAACTGTGGAAAATCGGAGCGAAGCACGTAGCACGGGCGGCCCGCAATAGTTGTGTCGCCGGCGTAGCGAAAACTCTTCTCGAAGCTATGGTCGCGGCGCTGGCTGGAGCCTTTGATAAGGTCGGCGATGGTGCCGAAACCCGCATCCAGTACCGTGTGGTGCTGGTTTTTGCGCATCACGGAGCCATTCGGGTCCAAGTTGAGCGTCACGTACGGAAAGCTGTTGGGGTACACCCAGGCGTCGCCATCGTTCTGGCCTGTCACCCAAAGCACTTCAATGCCTTTGGCGTTTTTGAGGTATACCCGCAACGGACCGAACGTCATTTTCATGGCCGTGCGCGCCTGCTGGTATTTGCCATCGGCCAGGCGCTCCTGGGCCCGCACATTGCAGCGCAGACTTTTCAGGTTCTCGATGGTGCTACTGAGGCGGCTCATCAACTGCTCCGTCGTGATACGGTCGGCGCCGGGAGCCGGCGAGGGGAGAAAAGTGGCGAAAGCCACTCCTAAGCCAAGAAACAAAACCGGAAACCGGGAAAAACGCATCATAAAGGAAATAAACGGAAACGTAAGTTAAAGACGCGGACCGCACAGTGCACAAACCGGGCCGGAAGAAACTAAAAATCGGCAACACGCGCTTAACGCCATTTCACGGCTCAGAGTTAAGGCAGCACGGCAATCGGCAACTTTTTCAGGCCGAAGCCGGAATAATGGAGCAATCTGTTCCTGACTTTTCTCCGATGCACTTCACTGTAATTACGCCTACCCACAACCGCCGACAGTTTCTGCCCGAAGCCGTGGCCAGTGTCCGTGCCACCGTCTCAGCGCCCCTGGATTTTGGGTATGAGCATTTTATCTGCGAAAATGCTTCCACGGATGGCACCGCCGACTGGCTACGCGAAGCCGTGCACCAAGATGGGGCGCCCGTGCGCACCATCAGCCAGCCAGACAAGCTGCTACCTGGCCCGGCCCGCAACCTGCTTATTCGCCAAACCACGGCCACCGGCTGGATTGTGCCCCTCGATGATGATGATGTGCTACTACAGCGCTGCCTCTTCCACTACGCTAACCTGGTGCAAGGCCACCCCGGTCAGCAGTGGTTTGTAGCTGATTTTCTGCGGGTGGATGAGGAAAAGCGCTATCTGCCCGGCGAGGACTACTATGCCTGGAAATTCGAAACGCCGGCCGATATGCTGCGCGCCATCTTTCGGGCCGAGCATTTCATTCAGGGCAATGTGTGCTACAGCCGCCAGCTGTTTGATGAAGTAGGCGGCTACGACGAAGAGCTGAAAATGGCCGAAGACTTGGACCTGTACGTGCGGTTCCTGTTGGCTGGTTACCTGCCGGTTGTCTCGCCCCACATCAGCCATCTGCACCGCTTCCACACCAGCAACGTCAGCATCGGGGTAGATGCCGAGAAGCATGGTACTGACCTGCGCGATATATATGACAAGTATGCCGGGCAACTGCAGGCGCTGGAAATTGAGCGGCCCGGCTAAGGCTGCTTTTGCTGTTGTTCAAAGGCCTTGCGTGTGAGCAGGGCCAGAGACGCATCGGCCGGCGTAAATACCGAGACGAACTTTTCGCCTAACACCACATGCTGCTTGCCGGGCAATTGATGGCGGTACAGAAGCAGCGTGCAGATGTCGGTGGGGGTGATGAAAGCTGCCGCGCCGGGTTGATGCGTGTGCAGCGTGGCCGCTACTTTTTGGCCTACCGGGGCTGGACCAAGGGCAATGAAGCTGCTGTGCAGCTTTTCTTTATGCAGGAGTTTGCCACTGGTGCTGTAGCGCAGCAGGTAGTCGTTGCCGAGCGGGACGGTGCCGGTGGTAGTGGCCCCGGTAAGCACGTACACCCATGTTTCAGTGCCTTTTTCCAGCAGCACCGGGTTCAGTGAGGCATTTTTCGGTATCTCGAAGCCAGCAACGCGTGGTACATCCTCCATTGATTTCGTGCGAATGGCCAAGAGCTGTTTCTCGCGCTCCGTAAGCGGCCGGGCACCGGAGCGGTGCGCACTAGCAGCCCGGACGTTGCCGGTTGGGAAGCTGTAGGCCGAAAGCACCTGTGGCGCCGCCACTGGCCCGCCCACAAACACGGTGCGCACAGAATCATCGGGAGTAGAGTAGCTGAAATAGCTGCGAATCTGGTGTGTGTCGAAGGTAGTGGCTTGCAGCAGGTCGGTGGCTACCCAGGAAGCTCGCTCGGAAGTGTAAAGGGCCATTCCTTCGCGCAGTAGGTTTTGGCGGGTGACTTCCAGGCTGGACTGCGCCAGTGCCGCACGAAACGGCAGTGCCAGCAGGGCGCTGGCCAACACGTATATTTTCATAGATACACAAGTGATTCACTACTAAGCAGCCACAAGAAAGCCTGTTGCTTCGTATAAAGCAAGGCCCTTGCTGCCGCAACTGCTTTATCATCTTGCCTTGGGCGCTTGCGTGGTTCTAAGCCGCCAGATAAGTAGGATCCGCAACTCAGTTGAGCGTATGCCACATGATAGGACTACAAACAAAACGCCCGCTACTGCTGGTAGCGGGCGTTTTGTATAGCGGCTTGGCAGAAGCTTAACTGGCTTTCTGGCGGGCGGGCTTGCGCTTTATCTTTTCCAGTTTCTTATCTGAGCCAGTTGGGGCAGTTGCGTCGTTGGCAGCACCTACCAGGGTCATTTCCTTCACCAGGTGGCCGGCACCGGCGAACTTATCAACGACAAACAGCATGTAGCGCACGTCCAGCGTGATATTCCGAACCCGGTCGGGGTCGAACATGATATCAGACATGGTGCCCTCCCAGTTCCGGTCGAAGTTGGTGCCAATCAGCTCCCCCCGGCCGTTGATGACAGGTGAGCCGGAGTTGCCGCCGGTGGTGTGGTTAGTGGCAATGAAGGCCACCGGCACCGAGCCTTTGTAGGCATATGGACCGTAGTCCTTGGCATTGTATAGTTCCACGAGGCGGGCTGGCACCTCAAACTCGGGGTTTGTAGGGTCAGCCTTTTCCATGATACCGTCGAGGGTGGTGTAGAAGTCATACTTCGTGCCGTCGGCAGGATTATAAGGCTGCACCTGGCCGTAGGCTACGCGAAGCGTGGAGTTGGCATCGGGGTAGAACTTGCGTTGCGTCTGCTGCTGGCGCAGGCCAGCCACGTAGGTGCGCTGCAATAGCGCAATGTTGTCGGTGGCAGTGGTGTAAGTGGGCAGGATGGCCGTTTTATAGTTGTTGATGATGGCCGCCGCCAGCTGGGCTGCCGGGTCGTCGAGCAAGGCGCGGGCATTGCCCTTGGCTACCTCGCTGAGCACAGCTTGGGCGCCGGCCTCGCTCGTCAGGCGCGACTTGCTATAGAGCTGCTCTACATAGGCGTTCCAGCCACCTTTAGCGGCATACTGCTTCTGCATGTTCTTTACATAAGCGGGCAGCAGCGCAGCGGGCGTACCGTTGGCGTAGAGTGGGAGCAGAGCAGCAGCTACCTTCTGGTCGGTGGCAGGAGTAGTGTTCTTAAAGAAGTTGACAGTACCTGCGCGGGCTTTCTCCACGGCTGCGTTCAGCTCAGCAGCAGCCACTTTTTTCTCGGCCATTTCGGCCAGCGGGAGCAGGCTGTTGGCATAGGCCAGCAACTCAATGCCCAGCGCGGCTTCGGTCACGTAGTCACGGGCCAGGGTGTAGTCGCGGCCGGTGGTATAATATTTCTGGAGCTGCGGCAGCAGATTGGCGTAAGTGGCGCGGCGGGCATCGTCACCGGAGGAGGCCCACTGCTGGAATACAGCTTCCTGCTCCTGTTTGCGCGTTACGGCGTCAAGCTTTTTCAGGCCGCGTACCTCACCAATCCACTTCTTCCAATAGTTGGCAATGCTGGCATACTTGGCTGCGTACTGGATACGCACCCGGTCGGATGCTTTCATATCAGTATCGAGCACCTTCAGCTTAGCTTCCCGAATCCGGATTTTAGCTGGGTCCGACACCGAGTAAATTTCATCCACTCCCCACGAAGTCAAATACTCGTTGGTGCGGCCCGGGAAGCCGAATACCAGCGTGAAGTCGCCGGGCTGCACGCCAGCCAGCGAGATGGGCAAATGGTGGCGCGGCTTGAACGGCACATTCTGGGCCGAATATGGTGCGGGCTTGTTGTCGGGGCCGGCATAGATACGGAAGATGCTGAAGTCGCCGGTGTGGCGGGGCCAGGCCCAGTTGTCGGTATCACCCCCAAATTTGCCGATGCTGCTCGGGGGCGCGCCCACCAGACGGATATCCTGGAACACTTCCGTCACAAACATATAATACTCGTTGCCATTGAAAAACGGCCGGATAAATGACTGGTAGTGCGTGCCTTGCACAGCAGCCTGCGCAATGCGCTGGATGTTGGCCTGCACCAGCTTTTCGCGGTCGGCCTCCTGTATGTTCTGGGTCGGAACGCCGGTCAGAACCTGACTGGTCACGTCCTCCATTCGCACGATGAAGGTGGCCGTGAGGCCCGGATTGGTCAGCTCCTGCTCCCGGTTCATGGCCCAGTAGCCCTTCGTGAGGTAATCATTCTCCACCGATGAGTGCTGCTGAATCTGGCCGTAGCCGCAATGGTGATTGGTAAGCAGTAGGCCCTGGTCGGAAATGATTTCGCCGGTGCAGCCACCGCCAAACTGTACCACGGCGTCTTTCAGGCTACCTTGGTTGATGGAGTAAATCTGGTCGGCGGTGAGCTTGAGGCCCTTGCTCTGCATATCGGCCTCGTTGAGTTGCTTGAGCAGTAGCGGCAGCCACATGCCCTCATCGGCGCGGGCCTGGGGCAGGAAGGAAAGAAACGTAAGGGCCAGCAGCGCCAGCCGCGAAGTAATGCGCATAAGAGGGGAATTGGTGGGCGAAACGCAAAGATAACCAGCCAGGGGAGCCGGCAGAAGTCAGACGCTTATTTGGGAGAAAGGATGCACAAAAAAGCCCAGTCTACACTGTAGGCTGGGCTTCTAAATAAAGTCAGGCTGGCTTACGAATGCCCCAGCTCAGCTACAGCCGGCGCGTTCTGGGTGTTGGTATTGGAGGCCGCCGGATTTCTGGAAGCCGCTGGAATGTCGTCGGTTTCTTCGGCAGCGTGGGTTTTTTCCCACTCCCGGAAGCGCAGTATTTCGCCCTGGAATTTCTCAATAAACCAGCTGATTAGGGCCAGATCATCGAGGAAACCTACCACGGGGATAAAATCAGGCACCAGATCTACGGGGGAAAGTGTGTAGAGCAGCACACCCAACGCCGATACCACGGTGCTGGTTTCTACCTGCCGATACTCGCCGCTCACGTAGTTGCGCACCAAGCGCACCAGCGTACGGCCCACGTCGAATACCTGCTTAAACTTGTTGTCGCCGCTTTCCTTGCTGGCGAGCTTGTTGGCCACTTCGTTCAGCACCAACACCACCTTGAACGGGCGACCGAGCAACTTGCCGGCACGGTTGAGAAAGACGCTGAACAGCGCGTTTTTGGAAATGGAAAGGCCTTTTTCGACGAGTGAAGACATAGTAGATGGTAAAATGACAGGGAATGAATGGCTCTACGGCTTCTGGTAATGCGGAGTTATAGAGAGTTGCTACGGGCCTTGTAAGAGGAAATTTGTGTTACGTTTGCCGCATGAGCCACATCACGCCACCCGCCGCCACCGAGTATGCCCCGTACTACGGTACCTATGTCCGCCTTGTCACCGGCGACCCGCTGGCAGCCCTACAGGCCCAGCCGGCCGAATTGCGCCACCTGTTAACAGGCCTGACGGAGGAGCAGGGGCAGTTTCGGTATGCCCCCGGCAAATGGAGTATCAAGGAAATGCTGGTGCATATGATTGATACAGAGCGCATTTTCGCTTACCGCGCCCTGCGTATTGCCCGCGGCGACACTACGCCGCTACCCGGCTTCGAGCAGGATGACTATGTGCCTGCTTCCGAAGCTGATGCCCGCTCTCTGACCAGCATTCTGCACGAATACGACACTGTGCGGGCGGCTACGCTGAGCCTGCTTGAGTCGTTGAGCGAGGCGCAGCTGAGCCGGCAGGGAACGGCCAGCGGCCAGCCTGTGAGCGTACGGGCCATGAATTTCATTATTGCCGGGCATGAAGCGCATCATCTGCATATATTGCAGGAGCGGTATCTGCCACTGCTGGCAGCTTAGCGCGCCGTTGGGCAACACACTGGCCGCCGGCAGCGTTATGCTGTCAAGTTCTCACCCTCCAATTTCCTACTATCATGGCTAAAGCACAGGAACCCCGCAAAGAAAAGAAGAAAGAGCCGGCCAAAACCACTAAGGAAAAGAAGGCCGCCAAAGACGAGAAAAAGGCCCTAAAGGCTCGTCAGCAAGACTAAGCTAAAAAAGCCCCTCTATCCGAAAATAGAGGGGCTTTTTTAGCTTATAGCGTGTAGTAAACTTCCTTCTCTTTGTCGTGGTGCTTAAGGTAGCCGTGCAGCGTGAGCTTGATGAGGATACGGTAGGCGCGCCGCTTCCCAATGTTGAGCAGCTTCATATACTGCGCCAACGTGATGCGCGAGTGGCTACCCAGATAGTCCAGCACCGCTAGCTCATCTTTATTGAGCGGCAGCTTTTCCAGGCGGGGCATTTCCAGGTCCTCATGGCGCTGCAGGGCTTTCTCAGTGAGCTGACTGGTTTGCACACTTTCGTCGCGTACGCGCACGTAGCCGCGCCAGTCGCCCTCCGCCACCTGGGCGCGGTGCGGCTTGTGCGCACTTTCAGGCACCGTCACGATGAGGACGGTGCGGCCGTCTTCCTCCCATTCTTTGATGTAAAGCGTTAGCGCGGGTTCTACGTAGTGTAGCGCCGCCTGGCGCAGCAGGTAGATTTCCTCCTCCGCGTCGCGTACGCCCACAATACGGCCATCATCTTCTACGCCTATCAGCACCTGGCCGCCATGCGTGTTGGCCAGCGAGGCCAACGTGCGTGAAATGCGCGACGGATGCGTGGTTTTCTTCTTGAATTCCAGCTGTTCGCCTTCACCCTGGCGAATGAGTTCCTGCAAATCAGTCATGGGAAATAGTATAGAGGAGGCGTACCGACAACCGACTTCTGTATAGAATTGTCTTGGCAGGAACCTATGAAATGCCGGTTTCTTCCTCCGAAATACGCCAGAGCCGGGCGGCCTCCGTGCGGCTCTGCGAGCGGGAAGAGCAGCGGCCGGGCCGCAGATTTTTGAAGTACACACCGCTCACGCGGGCCACTTCCGGGGCCGTAGCCAGATACAAACTGGTGCGGGCACCTTGCTCCGGGCTGATCATAAACGGCTTGGCCGGCCACCACAGCGCTTTCATGCCCCAAGAGCTGCCCGGATGCACCAAGCCTGTATCAACCAGGCCCGGATGCAGACAGTTAGCCGTCACGTTAGTAAGCTCCAGCCGGTGAGACAACTCGTTGGTGAATAAAATATTAGCCAGCTTGGAGTCGGCGTAAGCCGTGAGCCAGCTGTACTTTTCTGGATTATTGCGCGCCTCCTGTAGTGGTTCAATCTCACCCAGCCAATGTGCTTCCGATGCAACCGTTACTATCCGCGCGCTTTGGGCTTCGCTCAACAGGGGCAGCAGCAGGTTGGTCAGGGCAAAAACGGCCAGATGGTTCGTCGCCCAGCTCAACTCATGGCCCTCTTCCGTGACGGTGAGTGGGCCCGGCATAATCCCGGCGTTATTGACCAGGATGTCGAGCTGGCTATGGTCGCGCTGCATGTCAGCGGCCAGATTGCGGACGTTGGCCAGCAGTGACAAATCTGTGAGGCGAACTTCCAGCTGGGCTTCCGGTACAGCAAACTGAATGGCGGCGCGGGCTCGTTCAGCCTTATCGGGGTTGCGGGCCACTAGTACCACACGTGCCCCGCGGCGGGCCAGCTCCCGGGCCGTCACCAGCCCAATACCACTGCTGGCGCCCGTAACCAATGCCGTTTTTCCGTGTAAGGAAGAAATAGAAGAAGCGGCCATGCGCAGAAAAAGGGAAGCGAAGAGAAGAAAAATACTGGCCAGCCGGCCGACATAGGTGCGTTAACGAAAAACTACCGGGTAGAAGTTCTGCCAATGTGCTGCCGGACGCCTACAAGCTACGCACCTGATACTAGCCAGCCACTAAAAATGCCGCCCCATTTCTGGAAGCGGCATTTTTAGTAGTACTTAAGTTCAACAAGCGTTGCTTAGAAAGGTAGGTCGTTGTCGTCGTCCGAGGCAATAGGAGCGGAGGAGGCGCGCAGGTTGGGGTTCTGGTTCTGAGCCGGAGCAGCAGCCCGGGGAGCCGCTTGCTGATAGCCGCCACCGCCACCCTGTGGAGCGGCAGCGCCGCCAGCCGCTGGCTCAATGCGCCAGGCTTCCAGGTTGGTGAAGTACAGCATCTGGCCGTTTTTGTTGAAGCCGCGGCCCCGCAGGTTGAACGCAATTTTAACTTCGTCTCCTACTTTATACTGGTCGATGAGGGCAGTTTTGTCCTGCACCAGTTGGAACTTGATATGCTCAGGGTACTGGCCATCTACAACTTCCAGAACAAATTCGCGCTTGCGGAATTTCTCGCTCACCTGCTGTTCGTCGAAGATTTCGTGCAGGCGGCCGGTAGCATCGTAAGCCATAAGGGTAATAGTTTGTGGGGGTGAAAACAGTCTATCAAACGTACGAAAAAAAACGGGTTCCGGCTAGCCTCCTTAGCACGACTTAGCGGCAGTAGCCTACGTACCTTTGTCTTACGTTTCCACTTTTCTTTCTGCTGCTCTACTTATGAATTCTTCCTTCGCACTGGCCATCCATGGAGGAGCCGGCACTATCTCGCGCCAGCTGATGACGCCCGAAAAGGAGCAGGCTTACCAAGCCGCGCTCCGCCAGAGCCTGGAAGCCGGCCATGCCGTGCTACGCCAGGGTGGGCCTGCTCTTGATGCCGTGGAAGCGGCCGTGCGCAGCCTCGAAGACTGTCCGCTGTTCAACGCGGGCCGTGGTGCCGTATTCACTCACGAAGGCCACCACGAAATGGATGCCGCCATTATGGATGGCCGCAACCGGGCTGCCGGAGCTGTAGCCGGAGCCCGCTCAGTGCAAAACCCCATTCTGGCCGCCCGCCTCGTGATGGAAAAAACCGACCATGTGCTGCTGGCTTACCCTGGCGCCGACGAACTGGCCCGGGAACATGGCTTGCCTTTGCAGCCTGCCGAATACTTCTTCACTCAGCAGCGCTACGACCAGCTTCAGGAGGCGCTGCAGGAAGGCCGTATGCGCCTCGACCACTCCGAGCCGGTACATCCCGAAACTACAGCGCCCGTTTCGGAGCCCGCCGCATTTGCCAGTAACGAAGACCCGAAAAAGAAAATGGGTACTGTGGGAGCCGTAGCCCGCGACCAGTACGGCAACCTGGCCGCCGCTACCAGCACCGGCGGCATGACCAACAAACGCTACTCCCGCATCGGCGACTCACCTATTATCGGTAGCGGTACCTTCGCCGACAACCGCACCTGCGCCATCAGCTGTACCGGTCACGGCGAGTTTTTTCTGCGGGCTGTGGTTGCGCACGATATCAGCTGCCTGATGGAATACCGCGGCCTGAGCCTGGCCGAAGCCTGCCGCGTAGTTGTGCACGACAAGCTGGCTCCCATTGGCGGCGAAGGCGGGCTGGTGGCCGTAGATGCGGCCGGCAACATCGCCTTGCCCTTCAACTCTGAGGGAATGTATCGGGGCAGCATCGGGTCGGCTTCCGACCTCTACATTGGTATCTACAAGGACTAGCGTGCCGGGCGTTTTCTGGGCCTATATATATAAGGAGTAGCCTGCCACTGTACGCAGGACATAAAAAGGGCTCGTATCCTGCAGGATATGAGCCCTTTTGCTTTTGAAAATGGCCTACTGAACTTCTGTAGATACCGGCGTCGCATTGGCATCCTGGCCGGCTGTCATGCGGATAGATTCGGCGGCCTGCTGGCGCAGTTTCAGGTCCGGATAGAATTCGCGCTGGCGTACATCGTAGAGGTTGCCTTTCACCAGCACGTGCAGCAGCATGCTTTCGATAGAAATAGCCTCGCCTTTTTTGGCGGCGGCGGCGTTGTTGTGCTCCAGCTTATGGCCATCCATAATGACCACTAGATTAGAGCCAATGGCCTCCAGCTGATTTCCCTCCGTGATAAGGACGCCAGTATCTTCGCCCAGCCCAATGCCGATGAGCTTGGGGTGCAGTGCCACGGCCTCAATAATCCGTCCGAACCGGCCGCGCTTCACAAAGTGCGAGTCGATGATGACGCTGTCAATCAGGCCGAGGCCGGTTCCCATCTTCACGGCGCCTTTCATCAGCGCATCGGGCACGCTGCCGCCCTTGATCATGGTTTTGGACATGGCCATGGCGCCAGCCGAAGTACCGGCAATAATGAAGTTGGGCTGCTCGTAGTAGCGTTGCTTCAGCACTTGCAGAAACTCAGAGCCACCGAACATTTCCGTCAGGCGCGACTGGTTGCCGCCGCTCATCATCACCACATCGGCTTGGCGCAGGCGCTCCAGGTACTCCGGCTGCCGGGCATCTTCGGGGGTCCGGATATCCATAATGTTCACGTTGTTGCAATTGAGCATCGTGAACGAGGATATGTAGATGCGGGCCACTTCTTCCGGAATCATAGAGGCCGTGGTGATGACCTCTATGCGGGGATCTTCCAGACCGGATTCCAGAATAACCCGTTTCAGAATGCCCAGCTCGAAAAAATTGAGGTAGTATTTCTTTTTAGTGCGGGGATTGGGATATGTGCCCTTGTCCTCGTTGCCGCCTATGGCAATAAGCTTACCGAGAGGTTTGGATGTCATCAACGCAAAAAATCAACTGAAGGAAAACGAAAAATAAAACTACTGTCGTCCGAATGCAAGCTTCGGGCCAGCCAAATCAGTGTCGAGCTTCCGGAAAAAAGATTCCCAGCAGAAATCCGGCGCTATGGTTTGCCCACTAATACGTCAAAGGTGCTCGTAGCGACTGAATGGTAATTGGGCCGGGCCTTGGCGTAGAGCTGGCGGGCCCGCTCCGCTCCGCCGGGTGTAGCCAGCAACGCTTTGTAGAGTGGGACCAAAAATTTGCGTCGGCCCACATGGGTTAGGAACTGATGCAGGGCTTCATCGGCGGGGGAGTAGCCGGCGGCAATGGTGTGCGGAAACCAAGCCGCCAGAATTTCGGCGTTGCCGGATAGCGTGAAGCCGAAGGCCGCGTCCAGCTCCGTGAGCTGCTGGGTAGTTATTGCTTTGGGAAGACCGTGCAGAAAATGCACCCATTCGTGGCTGCTCCATTCGTCGGTGTTCAGCACGCGGGCCGGAGTGCCTTGTTGCCAGTTTTGCAGTGCATCCTCTACGGCATCAAACCGAGCCGAGCCGACGGGTGGGGCCACGGCCGGGATGCCGGGCCGGTTGATCCAAGCATCGAGCTGGACCTGTTGCTCCAGCCCAGGATGCTTGTCCAGTAGCTCGCGGCGCAGGTACGCCACAAAGGAAGCCGTGTCCATACTCTGAAAACTGTGGCGGGCGAAGTAGTCCTTAATAAAGGTGTCCAGAGCCGGGCGGCCCACCAGGTGCTCCAATGTGAGTAGGAGGTAGTCGCCTTTCTCGTATGCAATTTCATTGAGGCCTTCGTCCGGGTCTCGTCCGGCTAGGTCCAGGTGCAGGTGGGTATCAGGGCTGGTCGCTCCGAGTTCCTCTACGGTATGAAGCAGGGCTGAGTGGCCGAGCACCTGCAGCATATCGGCGTAGGGGCGGCCATACAGCTTCTCCATAATGCGCCGCTCGAAGTATACTGTGAAGCCTTCGTTCAGCCAGAAATCATTCCAGGTAGCGTTAGTCACGAGGTTGCCGCTCCAGGAGTGGGCCAGCTCGTGGGCTACTAAGCTGGTCAGGCTACGGTCGCCGGCTAAAATAGTAGGCGTTACAAATGTTAAGCGTGGGTTCTCCATTCCGCCAAACGGAAAAGAGGGGGGTAGAACCAGCAAATCGTACCGTTCCCAGCGGTAAGGACCATACAACTCTTCGGCGGCAGCTACCATTTTCTCCAGGTCCTCAAACTCACTCGTTGCTACGGGCAGCGTTATTGGTTCGGCATAGATACCGGTGCGGGCACTGAGCGGCGTGAATTCCAGGTCGCCGATGGCCAGTGCCATCAGGTAGGCCGGAATCGGCTGGTCCATTCGGAAATGATACTCGCCAGTGGTGTTGCGCTCTTGCGGGTTGCTGGCACTCATCAACGCCAATAGCTCTACCGGAGCCTGCACACGGGCTTCATACGTGAAGCGGATGCCGGGAGAGTCTTGGCAAGGAATCCAGGTCCGGGCCAGAATGGCCTGCGACTGAGTGAACAGAAATGGATGCTGGCGGCCGGCCGTTTGCTCCGGGCTCAACCATTGCAGGGCGGCGGCGCCCGGCGTAGTCTGGTAGCGGATTGTAACGGTAGTCGTGTCGGGGCGGATAGCAATACGCAGCGGCTGGCCCAGCACGGCATCCGTGGCTCCCAGCTCAAAAGAGGTTGGCTCACCGGCTAGGCCGCCCAGCAGTACGGCTTCTATCTGCAGTTCCCGTGCATCGAGTAACAGTTCAGTAGCGCCGGAATTATGGAGCTGCCAGGTAGCTGTTCCTCGCAGGATGCGCTCCGTGAAATCTACCGCTAGGTCGAGCGCCAGATGGTGGACGCTGACCTGAGTAGGGCGGGCATAGCTGTGCGGATCGGGCGTGGTGTGCAGGGGGGAGATGAGAGAAGCAGGCATAAGAAAGGAGCAACTATATGGAGCCGTAGCCAGTGTAGTGAAGGCTACAGGGCGCGGCAAAGGTAGCCAAAACTGACCGCGCGGCTGGCGGAGGCTAGGTTTGTGGCTGATAGCAAGCTCCTCACTAAAGCAGGCAGAACGGAAGCAGCTATCCGGCTGTGACACTCATTTTGGAAGCCCGCCAATAGGGAAGTCTAATAACAAAACTGCTATCTTGCAGGCAGTGGAATAAGCTATGCCGTGGGCAACTAATCGGCCCGGAACACAGTAGAACGCGCAACTGGCTATTAGTATGCCGGTTGAGAATGTTCTTTTATTCCCTCTTACTTACCTGCATGAATTCATCATTTCGTCCGGCTTTCCTGACTACTCTGCTGTTCTGGCTTCTGGGCCTCACGATGCTGGCCTCTGCCTCGTCGTGCAGCCAGGAGCAGAAGGAGAAAATCAAGGACGCCCTGCCTGGTGGCCCGGCCAAAGCCGGTGGCCCCCAGCCAACCCTCGACAGCGTGTACATCGTGAAGTACATGAGTGCCGAGCCCAAGTTTAAAGACCAGATTGAGTGGGGCAAGAAGTTTTACCGGGAGCGAAATTTCCGCCTCGGGTGGTTCCGTAACCACGAGCTAGTGCCGCAGGCTAAGACCATGCTGGGCGTTCTGAACAAGGCCGCCGACGAAGGTCTTGATCCTAAAGAATATAAGACCAAGGACTTTGATAAGCTTTTCGCTGATCTGGAGGCTGCCCAATCTGACTCTACCAAGCGCAACACGCTGGAGAAGGAGATAGATGTAGCTCTGTCCGGCACGTATTTCAACTGGGCTTCCGATTTCTACCGGGGCACCGTAGACCCACGCGCTGTCAAGACCATTGACTGGCAGGTGAAGCGCAACAAAATCAAGCTGCACAAGGCTTTGATGACGATCCTGAAAGAGCGCGAAAGCACGTACCCGTATTACGAGTTCGAGCCGCTGCATCCGGAATATGACCAGTTGAAGAAGGCCCTAGCAGAATACCGTGCGCTACAGCGCAATGGCGGCTGGGCTACTATCCCGGCAACTACCAAGCTCAAGCCGGGCCAGACCTCTCCGGCCGTAGCGGCATTGCGCCAGCGCCTGCTGGGCACCAAGGCTCCGGCGACTGCGCCTGTTGCCGCCACACCAGCTGCCGCTACTGACCCGGCCGCTACTCCGGCCCGCACAGTAGCGAACAAGCCGGACAACACGGGCACTGCCGTTCCGGCCGCAGCCGCGCCCGGTGAGAAATATGATGCCGAGCTGGTGCAGGCAGTAAAGTCGTTCCAGACACAAAACGGCCTCAACCCGGATGGGGTAGTAGGGGGCGAAACGTTACGTTTGCTTAACATTCCGGTAGCCCAGCGCATCGATCAACTAATCCTGAATATGGAGCGGTGGCGCTGGATTCCGAAGCGCTTCGAGCCGAGCTATCTGCTCGTAAATATCCCCGACTATAAACTCCACATGATTGAAAACAACAAGGAGGTTTTCGACATGCGGGTTATCGTAGGGAAGGCCCTCAATGCCACCCCGGTCTTCAGCGACAAGATGGAATACGTGGTGCTGGCGCCTTACTGGAACGTGCCCTACAGCATCATCGATAAGGAGCTTCGCCCGAAGCTGGCGGCCAATGCACAGGCCACCCTCGACCGGCTCGATATGGAAGTGGTGAAGGGTTCCGGTGCTAAGGCTACTCCCATTGATCCTAATAGCATCGACTGGGCCAACTTAACTCCGGCCACCTGGAAGTACACGCTGCGTCGTCGGCCAGGACCTATGAATGACCTCGGCGACGTGAAGTTCATCTTCCCTAATTCCAACGACGTGTACCTACACGACACCCCGCACGACGAATTGTTCAGCCAGGCCAAGCGGGGATTTAGCCATGGCTGCGTGCGGGTAGCGGAGCCACTGAAGCTGGCCGAATACCTGTTGCGCAACAAGCCCGGCTGGGACATGATGAAGATCGAAGAAACCATAGCCGGTCGGGAGGAGAAGTATGTAAGCCTGCCTGAGCATCTGCCGGTCTACCTAGTGTACTTCACGTCTTGGGTAGACGACGCCGGAAACGTGCATTTCCGAGATGATATATATGGGCATGATAAATCACTGGCTAAAGAATACTTCAATTAACTGGTGATTTACCCCGTTAGCTACCTACCGCTAACGGAGCCATGTTGGTTAGCTGTTACCGAAAAGCCCCGTTGTGCTAATACTGCACAACGGGGCTTTTGCTATACAGTAAATCCCCCAGCAGGATGGCAAGGGGTACGGTTGGATGATGGGTGAAAACGACAGTTTACATATGTATTACAAATGTAAACCAGGGGAATAGAGGGCGAGTCATTGTATACAATTGTATATCGGATGTAGAAAGGGCTAGCAGTTAATTACAATCGTACATTTGTAATCAAACGTACAGAACGGTTATGGTAGAAAGGATCAGAATGTTATTAGAAGCTAAACAGCTTACTCCAACTCAATTTGCGGATGCAATAGGAGTAGCCCGGCCTGTAGTAAGCCACATACTGAGCGGCCGGAACAAACCGAGCCTGGAAGTAGTGCAAAAGATCATAGGTGCCTTTCCCGACATTGCGCTGCCATGGTTGCTCAGCGGTACCGGCAATATGGCCGCGGAGCCTGTACGTAGTGCCAGTATGCCTCTGGAGCCTGACTTGGCTAAGGCACCTGCTAAACGAAGCAGTATAAAGACGCCAAAGGCCGCCCGTGAGACGCAGCAAGGCCTCTCCTTCGGGGACAACACTACCCAACAGAATACAGGCGCTCCTGAAGCATTTATGAGCACAGTGGATACACTGGCACGGCCCGCGCTGAATACTGACAGCCTGCAGCCCCGCGCCGCAGTTCCAATAGACACGGCGCCTACTATCCTAAACCAGGGAAGCAGCAGGCATGAAGGTGTTTCTGCTGGAAGCGTAAGCGCACCTGCTCCTAACCTAGCCTTGCCCCCTGCACCGCCACTCTTAGCTCAGGTTGCAGACAAGGAAAAGGCTATAAGGCGGATAGTCATTTTCTATCGAGACGGCACGTTCACGGACTATCAGCCGGAGCACTAACAGGTGCTTTGTAGCTATGCTAAAGGCTGTCAAGGGATACGCTGAAAGTATTTTAAATTCTGAATATATTTTATAAAACAGTGCAATTTGTCAGTAGGCTCTCTACAGCTTGTAAAAACCGTTTAAAGCACCTGTATTAGGTAGGTGGTTATAGTGCCTATATTTTCGATATAATACTTCATAGTACAAAATGTCATGATTTAATATTTGATGCTGACATAAATGTTGTTTGAGATTGTTAATTTTCTTTATATCAGTAATTTGTAGTGATGTAAATGAAGTTGTGGTAGATGTATGAAGAAGCAAAAAATGTTGCCAGATTTAATTTAGATAATCATATATGGGTTTCACGAGTCTAGCAGTCCTGCTAGCGACATGCTTTGCTAAGCACTTTGACAGAGTGGTTGGCAGGGTATAGTGAAAGAAATGACGGATTTCAACTGGCTAATAGAATTGGGGATGCTAAAGTAAGTGACAAGCCCTAGCTCGCTTTATGACTCTCTAGAGTAAGCAGGCAATGCGACAATCCGGCTAGGAAATTCAGTGAGGAGAACAAGGCCCCTGAGCCTGTTGACGAATAATGTGATGGAGCAATAGGGATGGTAAAAAGTGAATTAGCTTACTGTTGTTTACTTATGTAACTGTCGGCCTGGGCCCAGGCAGGTATTACTTCCGTCTTGATGTAGCTGTCGGCTGCTGTAATTCTAAGGCAGAAGTTGCTTTGTGATTTTAAGGGTGGTGCTTACCTTTGGGATATGAAAAAATTCCGTCTGCTTTTCCTGCTTGCTGCCAGCGCCCCGCTATTCCTGACTTCTTGCTCGCAAGCCCCCGACGCTGAGAAAGACCCCAATGCTGATGCGGAATACAAGCGTGCCCACCGCGCCGAGAATTACCGCGAAGCGCAACGTAGCAACGTTAACTACTAATTCCCTTACGGGTTCTGCAAAGGGTGTATAAGGCTGGCTCTGCCACATAAGGCAACGCCAACTTCAAAGCAACCACGCATCATCTTATAGAAAGCCCCACCCGACGCAAGTCAGGTGGGGCTTTAAGATTTTAGGACCAAGGGCGAAGCGCCTGCGCGGGCTAAGCAAATACGCTCGGGGCCGGCAGCAGATGAGGCAGCTGGATTTCGGCCAGCAGACGGTTCTCTAATAGGTCGACCCAAGTGCGCAGATACAGCACTACATCGTCGCGCTGGTTGTGGCGCAGGGCGTTTCGGCGCTCAAAAGGAATAGCAGCCAACACAACCGGGTCGGAAAGACGCTCCAAGTGCGTAAGGTCGGTACGGGTGAAGCCAGCAGCTAGCATTTCATCAATGGTTTGGTCGATGGGCAGGCCGCTGCTGGGGCAATAGTCAATCAGCTGCCGCTCCCAGTCGCCGTAGCGCTGCATAGCACGGGTGTGAATTTCGGCTTTAGTGAGCTTGGTAATCGTCTGCGCCAGATGGCCGCAGTTGCAGCTGCCCATGTGGCCCCACTGATAAGGCGCTTGCGTGGCAAGATGCTGGGCTGTGTCGCGGAGTGCCTGAATGACGGCAAGAGTACGGTGAGCCATAGGACTAAGAGCAGGAAGCGTGGCGGTTAACTACGATGTCAGCTGTAAAATGCTTAAGTCCTGCATTTTGTTTCACTTCGCGTGCTGCCTCACCGGGCCATCTGTAGATCAGGCATCCTGCAATGAAGCTGTTTACAGTACCTGTTAGCCATGAAAAAGGCCCTAGCAGGGTAGCCAGGGCCTTTTCAAATCAAGCAAATTCAGGAGGATCTATTGCGGGCGTCCGCCGCCGTTGCCGCCGCGGTAGCGGCGTCCCTGGCCACCGCTCTGGCCACCACCAGCCCGTTCTCCGGCCGAGCGTGAGGCCGGAGCTGCCGACGAACTTCGTTGGCCGCTGTGGCTGCGCTCCTGACCACCGCGGGGGGCGCCACCTGCCTGGGCCTGGCGTGGGGTACGCGCTGCACCAGTACCTTCGCGGCCGGGGCGGGCTGGGCGGCCAGCCGGGCCTTTCGGGCGCTTAATAGGCGAGCCGCCGTGCAACAGTACCGGCTCTACTTGGTCGGTGCTGTACGGGTGGTCTTCCACCAAGTCTATCTGGCGCCGAATGAGCTTTTGAATATCCTGCAGATAAGCGCGCTCCTCATCCTCAACAAACGTGAAGGCCGTGCCAAAGGCACCCGCGCGGCCCGTGCGGCCAATGCGGTGCACGTAGGTTTCGGGCTCATTGGGTACTTCGTAGTTGATGACGTGCGTCAGCTCATCTACGTCGATGCCTCGGGCGGCAATGTCAGTAGCAACCAGTACCCGCGTGCTGCCGGACTTGAAGTTGCTGAGGGCCCGCTGGCGGTGGTTCTGCGACTTGTTGCCGTGGATGGCTTCGGCCGGAATATTCACCTTGGCCAGCGCCTTCACCACTTTGTCGGCGCCGTGTTTGGTGCGCGTGAACACCAGCACCCGACGGATGCTCATGTCCTGCAACAGATGTTCCAGCAGAGCTGGCTTGTCGCCTTTATCAACCAGATATACTGCCTGCGTGACAGTATCGGCGGTGCTTGAAACAGGCGTAACGGCTACTTTCACCGGATTCGGCTTCAGGATGCTGGACGCCAACTCCTGAATCTGGCCGGGCATGGTAGCCGAGAAGAACAGCGTTTGGCGCGAAGTAGGCAGCTTTGGCAGAATCCGCTTGATGTCGTGGATAAAGCCCATATCCAGCATGCGGTCCGCTTCATCAAGCACAAATACCTCGACGTGGCGCAGGTCAACAAAGCCCTGGCCCATCAGATCGAGCAGGCGGCCGGGAGTCGCAATCAGCACTTCTACGCCGCGCTTGAGCGTCTGCACCTGGCTGTGCTGGCTCACACCACCGAAGATGACGCTGGAGCGCAGCTTGGGCAAATGCCGCCCGTAGGCTTTGAAACTTTCGCCGATCTGGATAGCCAGCTCGCGCGTCGGGGTCAGAACCAGGCAGCGGATACGGCCGGGCGCGTGGCGCTCTACCTGAGCCGTCTGGTGCAGAATCTGAAGAATAGGAACGGTAAAGGCGGCTGTTTTGCCGGTACCGGTCTGCGCTACGCCCAGCAAATCATGGCCTTCCAATACGTGCGGAATAGCCTGCTGCTGAATAGGGGTAGGGGTCGTGTAGCCTTCTTCGTGCAGGGCACGCAGAATAGGCTCAATAAGGTTAAGGTCGTCGAAAAGCATCAAGGGAAAATGAAAAAGCGAGGCCGCCAGCAGAGGTGGCGAAACCAGCAGACATACGGTTGAGTCTGCAAAGGTCGTTGGTTTTACGTCGAGTTGGGGCTGCCAGCTCCGTTTCAGACTGGGCTGCCGCACCATATCAGGCAGCAAGGCCCGCAAAAAAGCAGCTCTACACTACTTCCGGCAAACAAAACCACAGGCCGGTACCGTGAGAAATTAATACGGATAAATAAACTAAGCGGCTGACTATCAGGAATACGGTGGAGGAAAATCCAGCACGTTAGTACAACTCATAATGTGTGCCTGCTCGCCTATAACCTTCGCGGAGGCATTTTCCGTTTACTTTTCGAAAAATAACTTCGATTTCTGCCTGACTTTATGAAAATAATAGACCGGACGACTGCCTATGATGGCCACTTCAAACTGCGTGTGCTGACGCTACAGGATGGTGCCGACCAGCTGAAGCGGGAACGGTTCGAGCCGGGGCGGGCTGTAGCAGTGCTGGTCTGGGACACCAGCAAACAGCGCTACTTCCTGACTCGCCAATACCGGATTGGGCCGGAAACCGAAATAGTGGAACTGGCCGCTGGCATGATCGACGGGGACGAAACTCCGGAGGCCGCTGTTCGTCGCGAGCTACACGAAGAACTAGGCTACGACATCGACCGGCTGGAGCAGATTACCCGCATCTATCCGTCGCCGGGTACCAGTGCAGAGGTAATTACCGTGTTTTTCGCCGAGGTTAGCACCCAATCAGGACAAGGTGGTGGCTTGACTGAGGAAAACGAGAAGATAGAAATCGTGTCTATGAGCCGGGAAGAATTGCACCAGCATGAGTTCGAAGATGCCAAGACAATTCTGGCGGTCCTCTGGGCGCGGCTTCATCATAACTAAGCCCACAATTCCACCTAGTAGTAGGTGTTTATCCAAATGGAATACCACAAAAAAGCCCCGCCGTTAGGTGGGGCTTTTTTGTGGTATAGTGCTGAATCTGAGTGATTATTGGGTTTTTACAACGTATTCGAAAGTCTGTTTGGTCTTGATGTCGTTAATAAACAGCGACAGATCCTGCGGAGCATCTGTTTTAACAAATGGTATAGTCCGCTTGCTTACATACAAGTCACGGTTCCAGAAGCGGCCCTGGCCTCCTTCTAGTGCTGGCAGGCTGAAAACTTCCTTACCTGTCTTGTCTTTGGCTGACACACTCAGATAGGCGGGGTCGGCATTGGCACTGCCCCGGCGATACATCGTTACGGTAAGCTGGCCGCCGGGCGGCAGCTGGCTGAAACGCCGCTGATACGTCGTGTCGGCCCAGCTGTTCATTTTGCGCTGCACATCAATGTCGGCGAGCAAATCGGTGTAAGGGCGGTAAGCTACCCGCGTCACGCAGGCATCTACTTCGGCATCTTCATCCGTGTTCTTGGTCACGTTCAGCACGTAGGGGCATTCCTCGTCCTTTTTTGCCACCATGTATTTCTTGCGGGGTTTGCCCGGCATGTACTGGGCCGAAGCCGCCAGGGTGCAAGTCAGCAGCGCAACGAGGAGAATGATTTTTTTCATAAAAAAACTAGGTATAGAGCTAAAAACACAATTTCAGCTCCTCAAAGATACAGAAGTAGCAGAAGCTGTTGGCTCGTTTTCGTCCAAAAAACATTCTCCCTGGCCGATGCCACTGGCAGCGGATTGGCGCTTAAGGTGAGGCACCCCAAGGCAGCCGTGGCAAGCGAGAAGCCTGAACAGCCGGCCGGATACCCGCAATAGCACAGCTTCATTATTCGGTAATTGGCAGGTAACTATGCCGTAATAAGCCTCCGGTAGCTTTGACGCTTCCATCATCAACCTTCCTAAAGGATGCGTCAAATTTTACTATCGGGAGTGAAAACCAGCCTGGCTCTACTGGCGCTGAGCGTAGCCGGTACGGCCGCCCACGCGCAGTCGGTAGCGCAGAGCTTCGAGAGTGCCGCCACCGACACCTGGGCCTATACGCCCACCCCAGCCACCTACAACGACTTGGCCGCCACCGACCAGTGGGCCGTGCTAACCACCATCGGTACGGCGGGCTCTGGCCTTACGGTGGCTACGCCTTCGGCCGGCGCCAACTTCTGGGGTGGGCGCGACCTAGAAGGTCCGCTAACTGCCAACGTAAGTGTCTGGCATTACCTGGATTTCGCGCCCGTGGCCATCCAGTCGGGCAGCACGGCGGCCAATACGGTTACGTTCAAATACTTCAGCAACGCCTTCGATAACCCGGACTCGCTGGCGTACGTGGTGCGCTTTGATAACGGCACCACCTGGCCGGTGCCGCGCACCTACATCCAACTTAATAAGGATACGCAGGCCTGGACCACCATTGCGGTACCTGTGCCGGCCGGCAGCACCCACGCCCGCCTGCGCCTGGCCGTGCGCCAAAACGGAAACGACGACTGGGTGGCTTTCGATGAAGTGAGCCTAGGCCAGAGCACGGTGGTTGCGCCGACGCCCGATTTAGGTTTCACGGGAACTGCCACGCCGCTTATTGTGGCCGAAAATGCCGGCTCGGTGGTGCTGCCGCTGAGTATTCGCAACGCCAACGCTACGGCCAGCACCGTGCAGGCTGTTGTGGCACCGCTGGGCACGGCTACGGCCGGCGCCGACTTCACGTTTGCCACTCCCCAAACCATCACCTTCACGCCGGGCAGCACCACGCCGGTTACGCTCACGCTGCCCATCATTGATGATGCCACGGCCGAACCCGCCGAGTATTTCACAGTGCGACTCCTAAACCCGACCAACGCCACGCTCACGGCGGGAGCCACCGAGTTTCTGGTGTTCATCAAAGACAACGACACCCAAGCGCCGGCCCGCGCCGGCAACCTGCGCCTGAACCTGCTGGGCAGCTACCAGAACGGTACCGCCTTCAATGGCAACATCCAAATCAACTCGGCCGAAATTGTGGCCCACGACCCTACTACGCAGCGGCTGTACGTGGCCAACTCCATCGGGGGCAAGCTGGATATCCTCAACTTCGCCACGCCGGGCGCTATTACGTCGGTGGCTTCCATCAGCATGGCGCCCTACGGCGGTATCAACTCGGTGGCGGTGCGCAACGGGCTGGTAGTGTGCGCCGTGGAAGATGCGGTGCTGCAAAACCCCGGCAAGCTGGTGTTCTTCGACCAAAACGGCACGTTCATCAAGCAGCTCACGACCGGTGCCCTGCCCGACATGGTGACTTTCTCGCCCGATGGCCGCTACGTTATTTCGGCCAACGAAGGCGAACCTAATTCCACCTATACCAACGACCCGCTGGGTTCGGTGACGGTGGTAGACGTGAGCAGCGGCATTGCCAACGTCACGCAGGCCAACGCCACTACCCTTGATTTCAGTGGCTATAACGCCCAAGCCGCCGCGTTGCGCGCTTCGGGCATCCGGCTCTACGGTGGCCCAGCGGCCGGGCCAGCCAGCTCGGTAGCCCAGGACCTGGAACCCGAGTACGTGACGGTATCGGCTGATTCGCGCACGGCCTACATTGCCTTGCAGGAAAACAACGCCCTGGCTACGCTGGATTTGACCACGCTGCAATTCACCAGCCTGCGGCCCATTGGCTACCAAGACCACAGCCAGCCTGGTTTCAGCTTCGACGCCTCCGACCAGTCGGCCGATGTGCTGCTGGCCAACTGGCCGGTGCGGGGCATGCGCCAACCCGATGCCATTGCCGCCTTTGAGCTGCCTGCTACGCTGGGCGGCGGCCGCTACATTCTGACTGCCAACGAAGGCGACGCCCGCGAATACACCGGCACCGGCGGCCTCGTAGAAGCCGTGCGCCTCGGCAACGCGGCCTATCCGCTCGACCCAACCACTTTCCCGCAGGCGGCGCTGCTGAAAAACAACCAAGTGCTGGGCCGCCTCAACGTCACCAATAAGCTAGGGGACACCGACGGCGACGGCGACTTCGATGAGATTTACGCTTTCGGGGGCCGCTCGTTCAGCATTCTTAACGCCAGCACCGGTGCCCTTGTGCACGACAGCGGCGACCTGCTGGAGCGCCTCACCAGCACCGACCCCACGTTCGGTAGCATCTTCAACGCCAGCAACGGCGCCAACGAAGCGCCCACCCGGAAAAACCGCTCCGACGATAAAGGTCCCGAGCCGGAAGGCGCCACCATTGGCATGATTCGCGACACGGTGTACGCTTTCATCAGCCTGGAGCGCCAGGGCGGCGTGCTGATTATGAACGTGAACGACCCAGCTAACCCGCGTCTGGTGCAGTACATCAACAACCGCAGCCTGACCTCGGGCGCCGGCGACCAGGGCCCGGAAGGCCTGGTATTCGTATCAGCCGCCAACAGCCCAATCGGCTCACCGCTGCTGCTGCTCGCCAACGAAATCAGCAGCACCGTGGCCGTGTATCAGATTGGCCTGCGCGGCGCGCTCAGCACCCAATCGGCCCGCACTGCTGCGCCGCTGCACCTCTATCCGAACCCGACCCAAGGTGGCCAGGTGCAGCTAAGCCGCGCCGTGAGCGGCACCCTGCACGACGTACTAGGCCGCCCAGTCCGCACCCTGACCAAAGCCCAGCAGTTTGAAACCGCTGGCCTCGCGCCGGGTGTATATGTGCTCCGCGCCGAAGACGGTGCCAGCTCCAAGCTGGTTGTGCGTTAGAAGTTAGTCTTTCTATTTTATTCCGCTTAGCACTACCATTTTATCTTCTTGCAAGTTGCTACCACGCCCTGGCCGGTTATCGGTCAGGGCTTCTTGTTTGTTAGCAGGTCAGCTGTTCACGGTTTCGGGCTGCAGGAATCGGGTTCAGGTTCGTTACTTTCGAACTTTCGAGGAGTACTTCTGGTCTGTTTCCGTTGCTTATGAAGGTTTTGCTGACGCTGGTTCTGGCAATATGCTGGCAGACGCTATGCGCCCAGCAGCCGGGGCTAAGCATGTATACGGATGCTCAGGGGCGTTTCCGGCTTGGGTATCCTGGCTCGTGGCAGTTGCAGCAAACGGCGGGGCAGCTCACGTTTTCGCCTGCTGGTTCTCAGCCAGCCACAGGGCAGGCCACCTTGACCATAACGGCCCGGCCTGACAGCCTCAGCACTCTCAACCCATTGACGACCGGCCAGCTGGATTCTGTGTGGCAGCGTATTCGGCAACTGCCCCAGGCTCAGGTGTTTTATCTGGTTCAGCAGGACGCCGGCGACCATCAGGAGTTGCGCTACGATTATGCCTATGCTGCCACTACTGCGCCGGCTGCTGCCGGCCGCAGCCGTGTGCTGGGGCGCCGGCTTTGGCGCGGCGGCTATGAGTATCAGTTGGAATACCGGGGCACAGTCGGGCCGGAAGGGCAGTGGCAGCCGGGCGGGGAGCTTCTGGAGTCGTTCGGCTTCCTCGGCGCTGCGGGCACTGGCAGCAACAGTTCCGGGCCCATCTGCGACGATAAGATGTACGGCATTGCGGCCCTTCGCTACACCAACGACCAGTGGCAGGACGACTGCCGCACCATCCATGAATTTTCCGTCGCCGATCCTTCCCGGCCGCCCAAAATTCACCGCCAAGTCCTGCCGTTCCAGTCATATGCCCTGACCAAAGGCTTCGACAACTGCCTGTATTCAGTGACAAAAGCCCCTACCAATACCCCCGAATACATCTACCGCTACAACCCCGCCACACGGCAGGGCAGCTACACATCTTGGCAGCTGCCGGCCCAGGGCCCCGAAGCCGTCTGGATTGCGGCGGCCACGGATGAGCAGGGCGACTTGTATTTCAGCACTTCGGATGCCAGCAAACTGGTCCGGGTCAGCCCTGGCACCGGGGCTGTAGCAACAGTATGGACCTCTGACCCGGCGCGTCGGGCCGCGTATTACTCGTCTATTATGTTTGCCGGGGCGGGTTCCCACGGCAACTTCTGCCTGGATGAGGCCGGCACGCTCTACCAAATCTACAGCACCGACGGCTCCCTCATCAAAGTAGACCTGAAGAGCCGCCAGCCAGCTCCGGCCTTGGCGCAGCTCACGGGCCTGCCGGAGCGCGGCGGCTACAGCGACCTGCTGTTTCAGTACGATGCCGCTGGCCAGCGCCGCCTCTACCTGGCAGGCCCCAAAGCCCTGTATTGGGTAGATATGAGCAACCGAAAAGCGCACTATGTGCGTCAGGGCGTCTACACCGATCTGGCGGGCTGCAATCTGTTTCGTGGTCCTGCCCGAGCCGATGGAGTGCCGGTGGCGGCAGGTACCAGCTGGCGGGGCCGGGTGCTCGATGCCGTCACCCTGCAACCGCTGCCGGGGGCACAGCTGCAGCTTGGTACTGCTGATGCAAAAAGCGTGGTATCCCTCACGCCTAACGGCGTATTTTCCTTTCCTGCAGCCCCTGGCCGTTCCGTTGTGGCGCAGGTCCGCCTTCCGGGCTATTTCCCCACCGACAGTACCTATACTGTTGGTTCGGGCCCTCTGGTGCGCGATATTTTGGTGCAGCCCCTGACGGTGGGAACCGTTCTGCGGCTGCCTGATGTGCAGTTTGAGCAGGGCACCACCCGGCTGCTGCTCACCTCATACCCGTCTCTAGATGAGCTGCTGGCCATATTGAAGCAAAACCCTGGCCTCACCATTCAGCTGCGCGGCCACACCGATAACGTCGGCGACCCTCAGAAAAACCTGGTACTGAGTGAGCAGCGCGTTTCGGCCGTGAAAATCTACCTCGTCGGGCTTGGCATTGCTCCGCGCCGCATTTCCGGTATTGGGCTGGGTGGCACTGAGCCGCGTGCCAGTAATGCCCGCGAGGCTACCCGAAAACTTAACCGTCGAGTCGAGTTCCGTGTGATGGGTATATAGCGGGTGCCGGAGCGGGGAACCGGTGAAGAAACAAGCGGCTATACGGCCGGCGTAGCAGCAGGAGCAGGCAGAAACGCCGTCCGGTCGCGCAGGAAGGCGGCAATCCAGACCAGGGTAAGAATAAGGACCGGTGCTACCAAGCTGCGGCCGTGGGAGAGGTCGGTGGCTATGGCGCCGGCAAAGTAGCTGGTGAGTAGCAGCAGCCCCAGTTTCATGGTTCGGGGGTAGAGAAAAAGGGCCGTGAACAGGAGTTCCATCAGCCCCAGCCCAATGCGGTAATCGGCCACGCCCGTTGCGGCCATGGCCTGCCGAATTTCAGTACCGCCTAGGAGCTTCATGATACCGCTGGCCGTAATCAGGAGGGCAGGTACTGCCGTTACTAGAACAGGCGCAAGGGTTTTCTTAAGGGGTGCCATAGCAGCAGAGTATTGGTGAAGGGAGAAGGCAAGCTGCCGTTGAGGGCGGCTTGATGTCAGCAAAGGTGCCGCCGCTATGGTATATTCCGGATAGTGGTTTCCCAAAGGATACCGGTATGCTGCAGGATACTGACCTGATTTCTAACGACCTTTACCCCATGCCATTCCCTGTACCTCCGCCTTCGCACGCCAACTGCACCGGTGCCATGCGCTCCGTCCGCGACGCTCTCGATTTGCTCGGCGGCAAGTGGAAGCTGCCCATTATTGTTGGGCTCAGCAACGGTCCTCAACGCTTCAAGCAACTGCAGCGCGAGGTAGCGGGCATCACGGCCAAAATGCTCAGCAAAGAGCTGAAGGAGTTGGAAATCAACGGGCTTATCACCCGCCAGGTAGACGCGGCTACGGTACCCGTCGCCGTGACCTACACGCTGGCCGCGTATGGTAACACACTATTTCCGGTCATCGAGGCCCTGCACGCCTGGGGGCGGGAGCACCGCATACGCATTATGCACAGCGGGGAAACGACGGCACCAAAAGCCAGCCGGGTAGTGGAAGTCGTAGCGTAAAGGTATCCTGCTGCACCGGGCGCTGGTGATGTTCCACATAGAGGCAACTCAACCGGATTGGTTCTGCTCCCGTTTCAGAAGCCTGTTCCACCTCTTCGGTTTCGCTTATGACAACGTTGCTCGTGCGCCCTTTGCTCTGGTCTGTTCTGGCGTTTGCCGGCCCTAGCGCGGCGGGCCTGCAAACCTGGGCAGGCACCTATCAGTATGAGGAAGAGCCCGTGAAGGCCTTAGCCGGCTACAGTATGAGCATGATGTGGAAGCTGGACCTGCAGCCGCAAGCCAACAAAAGCCTTGGCGGGCAGCTCAGCGTGGAAGGCCAGCAAACCTTTATGAAACTGAAGGTACGCGCTGCTGGCACTGCCCAGGAAGCTCAAATCATCTTCGTGCAGTTGGTAGAAGGTAACAACTACCAGCAGCACAAGCCCGGCGACGTGCTATTCCGCCTCCGTAAAGACCCCACCGGCAAAACCGTCACGTACTGGGGCAAGCTGCAACCTCGTCTGACAGAAACCTACAAGGATGGACAGGTGAATTTTGTACGGAAGTAGGGCTGTCTACTTCCCGCCCATACTCTTGTCCCGCGCCCCCTTGAACTCCGAGCCGGCACGCCACTGCGGGAAGGTGGTTTCACTGGCTAGGCGCTGACCCACGCGGAAGTAGATCTGGGCGTCTTGGGCAATGCCGGACAGGTCCCAGCTGGGGTCGAACTGGTCGGCGGGCTTGTGGTACATGGTGGCGGTGTAGTTCTGGCGCTGTTGGGCAATGGTGGCCTTGCTGCCGGTGCGGCTTTCGAAGCCGCCGCTGGCGTAGAGCGAGGGCACGCCCACGTGGGCGAAGCTGAAGTGGTCGGAGCGGTAGAACATGCCGGTTTCGGGCGTCTGGTCGGGCAGCAGGTAGCGGTTTTGCTCCTGGGCGGCGGCGCGGGCGTAGTCTTCCAGCTCCGACTGCCCGTAGCCGATAACGGTGAGGTCTTTCATCGGTCCGTAGGGCCAGAGCATGTCCATGTTCAGGTCGGCCACGGTTTTGTTGAGCGGGAAAGGCGGGTGCTGGGCGTAGTAGGCCGAGCCGAGCAAACCCTGCTCTTCGCCGGTCACGGCCAGAAACACGATGCTGCGCTGGGGTTTCTCCTTGGCTTTTTGGAAGGCTTCGGCAATGCTGAGCAGCGCGGCCAGGCCGGTGCCGTCGTCCACGGCGCCGTTGTAGATGGAGTCGCCGGCAATGGCCTTGCCCACCCCGAAATGGTCCCAGTGGGCTGAGTAGAGGATGTACTCATCGGGGCGGGTGGTGCCGGGCAACACGGCCAGCACGTTGCGTGAGGTCTGGCGGCGCAGCTTGTTCTGGATGCCGGCCGTGAGCGTGAGTCCGCCCAGCGGCCGGGGACGGAAGCCGCGGGTGTTGGCGGCGGCGTACAGTTGGTCGTAGCTGAGGCCGGCGGCCTGGAACAGCTTTTTGGCCGCGTCCAGGGTCAGCCAGCCTTCCAGGGCGCACTTGTCGGCACCTTTGTTGGGAGTTTGGGCGCGCAGCTTGGGGCTGGTGGCCCCGCTCAGGACCACGCTCCAGGGGTAGGCGGCCGGCTGGGTGTCGTGCACGATGAGCAGGCCGGCGGCGCCGTGGCGGGCGGCTTCCTCGTATTTGTAGGTCCAGCGGCCGTAGTAGGTCATGGCCCGGCCCTTAAACAGGGTGGAATCCTGGCCCGCGTTGCCGGGGTCATTGACGAGCACCACCACGGTTTTGCCCTTCACGTCGAGGCCGGCGTAATCGTCCCAGCCGTACTCGGGGGCCACCACGCCGTAGCCGGCAAACACCAGCTCCGAGTTCGTGACGCTGACCTGCGCCTGCTCGCGCTGGGTGAAGGCCACGAAATCGGTCTTGTACTGCAGGCTTAGCGGCTGGCCTTTGCCCTTGATTTGCAGGGTAACGGAGGGCGTGCCGGTAATTTCCACCAGCGGCACCGGCTGGAAATACGTGCCGTTGGGGCCGGGCTGCAACCCGAGGCGCTTGAACTCATCGGCCAGATACTGCGTGCTGCGCTGCTCGCCCGCCGTAAACGGCTTGCGCCCCAGCATCTCATCGGAGGAAACTGCCTGCAAATACTTGCTGATGCTGGCCGCGCTGATGGCCTCAGTTGTATCCGCCGCGGCGGTTGGAGCAGTTGTGGCGGCCGTTTCGGTGGCTGCGGGCTTCGACTGGCATCCGGTCAGGGCCAGGCCGAGCAGGAGAGAGGCCGGAAGCAAGCGGGCCGGAAAATGAGTGGAAAAGGGCATAGCGTGTGGTGCGGGGAGTTAATAGGAAACCAGCCGCTGGCCGGGCAGGATGGCGGTAGTTTCCCAATAGTAGCGGATATTCGTTTACGAATCCTGTAGTTGCCGCCTCCTTTTTGCTTTCCCGTGCACGCCCGCATCCAAACCGCCCTCACCCAACTCGAAGCCACGCATAACATCCGCATCCTGTACGCCTGCGAGTCGGGCAGCCGGGCCTGGGGCTTCCCCTCTCCGGATTCCGACTACGATGTACGCTTCCTTTATGCCCACCCGGCCGACTGGTACCTGACCCTGGACGAGGGCCCTGACACGCTCAATTTTCCCGTGGATGAGGAGCTGGATCTGGCCGGCTGGGAACTGCGGAAGGCCTTGAAGCTGCTGCGCGGTTCCAACGCGACGCTGTTTGAGTGGCTGCAGTCGCCGGTGGTGTACCGGGAGGCGGCCGGGTTTCGGGTGGCACTGGAGCCGCTGCTGCCCGCCTGCTGGAACCCGCGCGCCGGACTGCACCACTACCTGGGCCAGCTGCGGCGCGGGGTGGAAGAGGACCTGACTGGCGAGCAGGTGCGCCTCAAGCGGCTGTTCTACGCCCTGCGCTCGGCTCTGGCCGCCCACTGGATTCAGCGTTATCCTGACGAGGTTCCGCCGATGGAATTTGCCCTGTTGCGCGAGTTGCTGCCTTCAACTTTAGATGGCGTAGTCGATGAGCTGCTGGCCCGCAAAGCTACTGCCGACGAGAAAACCACCGTGCCGCGCCCAGCGGAACTGGTGGCGTTTCTGCAGCAGGAATACGCCGTAGGCCAGGCCGCCCGCGCCACGCTGCCCGTCCCGCGCCACCCCGAACCGACGCCAGCGCTGGATACCGTGTTCCGGGCGTGGCTGCAGCCGCAACCGTAGCGCAGAGCCCTTGCTTCGCGTGCTGCCGAACGGCGACTATGCAGTAGTTTAGGATACGTGAAGCAGCGGCTTCGCGCTACTGGCAACTGGTCAGAGAAGCTGATAGATAAATTCTTCTATTTCGACTTGGCGCGCACTGGCAAAGCCTTTGTCGGTTCCCACTTTACGAAAGCCGCAGTTGGTTAATACCTTCTGCGAGCCAAAGTTGTCGAATGCCACCCGACCAAATAGGGGGCGAGCTGGCTCTAACTGTAGGAAGCTACGCAGCGCGGCGGTAGCCACGCCCCGGCCCCAGAAGTGCCTGTCCAGCCAATACGTAATTTCGGCGTCGCCTTCGATTTCAAACTTGGCGATGCTGCCGGCTAGCTCTTCGTCCACCACAATGCTCTGCATGTGAATGGTGGGGTCGAGCAGAAAGCGGCGGTATTTGGCGAGGTAGGCCGCTTGGTCGGTATGGTCTTTCGGCATAAAAGCCGCCAGATACGCGGCCTCTTCATCGAGCTGAAAACGAAAAAGATGCGCTAAATCGACTTCCGTAGTGGGGCGAAGCTGTATGGATTTGTGCGGCATCCTGAACTTGTGGTTGTACTTCAGTAACAATATGCTTACCATTTTCGACCTGCGCCAGCGCGGCCTGATTCTGTTTGAGGCCCTGAGTGGCAGCCGCGCCTATGGCACTGATTTGCCCCACTCCGATACCGACCTGAAAGGTGTCTTCATCCTGCCCGAAACCGAGTTCTACGGCCTTGACTACGTGCCCCAGGTAGCCAACGAAACCAACGACGAGGTATACTACGAGCTGCGCCGCTTTGTGGAACTATTGCTCAAGAGCAACCCCACGGCCCTGGAGCTGCTGGCCTCTCCCGAGGACTGCGTGCGGTACCAGCACCCGCTGTTCGAAGCGTTTCGGGTGGAGGATTTCCTCTCGCAGCTGTGCCGCCAGAGCTTCGCCGAGTACGCCGTGGCCCAGATTCGGAAGGCGCGCGGGCTCAACAAGAAAATCAACCACCCTGAGCCGCCCGCCCGCAAATCGGTGCTGGATTTCTGCTACGTGACGGTGGGTGCGGGCGCGCAGCCGGTAGCCACCTGGCTGGAACGGCGCGGCTACGCAGCCAGCCAGTGCGGCCTGGCCAACGTGAATCACTTGCACGACCTGTACGCCCTGTTTGTGGATGAAACCCCGGACCGCCACCACAGCTACCGGGGCCTTCTGCGCGACGCGGAAACCTCCCAGGATTTGGTACTCTCGGCGGTGCCGAAAGGAGAGGTGCCTGTCGCGTATCTAAGTTTCAACCGCAACGGCTACAGCACCTACTGCCGCGTGTTCCGGGAGTACCAGGAGTGGGAGCAGAAGCGCAACCCCGAGCGGTACCAGAACACGGTGCAGCACGGCAAAAACTACGACGCCAAAAACATGCTGCACGTGTTCCGGCTGCTAGGCATGGCCCTGGAAATTGCCACCACCGGCTGCCTGCACGTGCGCCGCCCCAACCGGGAATTTCTGCTCCGGATTCGCCGGGGCGAGTTCGGGTATGAGCAGCTGATAACCGAAGCCAATGCCTTAGTAGCACAGGTGGAAGCTGCCTTTACCACGTCTGCTTTACCCGAAACTCCCGACCGGGGCACCGCCGAGCAGTTGCTGGTGCAAGTGCGACGGGCTTGGTACGCGGCGCAGGGGTAGAGCCTGCTCGGATGAAACGGCCATGCTGAGCATAGCCCGCCGCATTCTAGGCAGCTCTGCCGGTTTGGTGTAGCGGGGCATCTTACCTATCAACCTCGTTCTCCTAGTAGAGGTAAATATGCTTGGGCTAGCTCAGCATGACTATTCTGGTGTGTGTTGAACGACTAGCCGCCAACGCCTAGAAAAAAGCCCGCCGGCAGAAAGCTGCACGGCGGGCTGATGGTACTCGAAATCTGATGGATAACTAGAGGCGGCCGGACCGCTTGGAACTGTACTTGGTTTTGCTACGGCTGGTCTTGCCGAAGTGGAATAAACCCTTCTTTTTGCGGCCTTTGTACATTTTGTAGTTGGGGCGGTGCGTGTACGAGCGGCCGCTCATTTTGGCACGGGCGTAGGCACTTGGGCGGGCGGCCTCGGCCGTTTCCCCACCGCTTATCATGAGCAGCGCGAAGAGCAGAATCAGGATTCTGTACATGATGAAAACGGGTTGGTGTGCGCTTATAACTGCGGTGAAATAGAAAAAATTGCACAACCGAGTTTCGTCCCCGCATTTTATTAGCCATTTGTCTGCTGCTTCGCCCTAATCAGCACTAAGAATAGAAGCTCTGACAGGAAGGAACAACCTTTATACACTTCTACTAATTCAGTTCTGGATTTAGCGCGTTAATGGTCTGATATATATGATTTTATGCGTGGATTTGCTGTTCATCCCCTGCAGACGGCAAAATGCAAGGAGCCGCTCAAAATTTAAAAAAGGATGAAAAGTGTGGCTTACCGTGTGGAATAGGAGCCACGGAGGCATCACAAGCAGACAATCTCCCTGCTTATGCCGCTATTCCTACGCTCCCTCACCGTCGCGCTGCTGCTCTTGCTGCCTCTGGCGCTGCCCGCCCAGCAAAAGTTGCCTGCTGCCCGCCAGCACAGCTACCTCACCAAGGTTTTTCGCCTCACCGACGCCCAGACCCGGCAACTCTACGAAACCAGCCTTAGCCAGGCCCGGCGCGAGTTTTTCACCCAGCCCGTTGACTCGTTTCCGACGGACAGCCAGGCTGCTGGCCAGCGCCGGCCGTTGCCGCCGGGCTACTACCTGGTGGCCCATACCGAAGGCCCGCAACTGGTTTACTGGCTGCGGGCTGTTACGGACCGCCAGCTCATCGTGCTCGACAACCAAGTAGACCTTACGCTGCTTGTGCGCGACTCATTAGGCCGCCTGCTACCCGATGCTCAAGTGAGTTTGCCCAAGGGGCGCCGTGTGCCTTTCGATGTGGCTACGCGCACCTATCGGCTGCCGGGCAAAGCAGGCCGGGCCGGGCTGCTGGCCGTGGAGCAGGGTGGGCGCACCACGTATCACGCGCTGCAACAGACGTTCCCGTATGCCCAATCGGGAAGGCCGCAGTGGGCGTGGCGGCGCGTGCTGAACAGGGTCGTATATGGTTTTCCGCTGGGCTACCTCACGCGGCCAGTGCGCAAGCTGGTAGGGGAGCTGCGGCACGTTTCCTACGTAACTACTGGGCTGATTGGGCTGCTTCGCTCACCGTTCAGCGAAGACGTGCGTGACGAGCGGCAGAACCAGCGCGAAAACAAACGGGCCCAGCGCCCCCAGCAGTGGACCGGCTTTATAGCCCTGAGCCAGCCCCGCTACCGCCCCGGCGACACGCTGCGCCTGAAGGCCCGCGTGCTGCGCCGCCGCGACGGCCGACCGTACCGGAAACCAGTGGACCTGTGGCTGTCGAACACAGAGCGCACCAAACCCGTGACCCGGCTGCATCCCGTGCGGCCCGGTACCTATGAGTACACATTGCCGCTGTCCGATACGCTGGGTCTGCGTCTTGACCGGATCATAGAGGTACACCTCGACGACCCCAAACACGAAGACGCCGACGAAATCATCAGTGCCAGCTTCCGCTTTGAGGACTACGAACTGAAAAATACCCGCTACACCCTGCGCGCCGCCGAAACGCCCCACCGGCGCGGCACACCGCAGGCTCTGTTTCTGCGCGGGCAAGATGCCAACGAATTGAACCTGCTGGATGCGCGGGTGCGCCTGAGCGTGACGCCCGCCACTGTGGGCCGCTTCCCCGGCCGGCAGGTATTTGTGCCCGACACCCTCTGGACCCGCGCCCAGCCACTCGATGCTACCGGCGAAACCCGGCTCAACCTACCCGAAACGGCCCTGCCCGCCGCCAACTTCACCTATAGCGTGCAGGCAGCCTTTCTCAACGGCGACAACGAGCGGCGCACCCAGTCGGCTTCTGTTTCCTATGCGCTTGACCCCGGTGAACTGAAGCTGGAACTGCGCCACGACTCGCTGGTAGCCCGCTACGAAGTGCGTGGTGTGCAACAGCCTCGCCCCGCTACGCTGGAAACAGAAACCTTCAACTACCTCGGCACCATAGAGCGGCGCACCGAAACCGTGCAGCTGCCGCTGGCCCGCCTCCTCGACGCCCGCGCTACCCACTACCGCCTCTCTGATACCGACGGCCACACCGAAACCGTCTACCTGAACACCACCAACGCCGGTCTGCAGCTGCGCTCTGCCCGCAGCCACGATTCCATTGTGCTGGCCGCCGAAAACCCGCACCGCCTGCCGTTCTGGTATTACCTCTACCGCGGCAACGAGCTGGTGCAGCGCGGCTACGGCTCCGACCTCACGCTTGCCTTACCGGCGCCCGGCGCCGAGACATGGTATGTATCGATGCACTACTTCTGGGCCGGCCGGCTGCAAACCGCCGAATACAACGTACCGCTGCCCCAGCACCGCCTGCTGGTGCAGGCCGAGCAGCCCGATGTGGTATATCCGGGGCAGCGCGTGAAGCTCCGCTACACCGTCACGGATGGCGGCGGCCGGCCCGTGCCCGACGCTGACCTTACGGCTTATGCTCACACCAGCAAGTTTGAGGAAGACGAAGCGCCGGAACTGCCCGATTTTGAGCCGCCGGTGGCCGGCCGACTGTCGCTGCGGCGGTTTGGGCTGGGAGCAGGGTTCGAGAACCAGACCGCGCAAACCGGCCGGCAAAAGCTGGAGTGGGGCGCGTGGCGCAAGCAGCTGGGCCTCGATTCGCTGCGGTTCTATCATTTTCTGTACCCCGACTACGGCGCGTTCTACGAGTACCAGACCGCTCCAGGTGGCATCACCCAAATTTCGCCTTTCGTCGTGGATTCGGGGCGGGTGCAGCCGGCCGTGGCGGTGTACGTGGATGGCCTGCCGGTTTTTGTGGCGGCCGTGAATAGCGAAGAGCCTTTCGCACTGGTGGCCGACAGTGGCCGGCACACCGTAGCCATCCGCACACCCGACCGTCTTGTGTCGCTGCACGATGTGTACCTGCGCCACCTGCATAAGCTTACGCTCAGCATCGACCCCAACCGGCCCTGCCACGAACTGACCGTAGAAAAACGTGGGCCCTTGACCCGTCAGGAACAGGAAGAACTACAACGCTTTCTGATCCTGGTCGATAAAAACCAGCTTGATGAGCGGGTGCTGCTGCGCCAGGGCAACCGCCTGCAGCCACTGGGGGCCGGCCGGCCGGCGTTGGAGCGCAACTCTGGCACCACCAGCTACAGCTATGCCTCCTACAACCGCTACCACAACAGCACTTTCCACCTCGGCGGCCCCTTCCAGCCCGATTCGGTGCTGCTGCGCCGTACCGACGAGCTGCGCCAGAAATTTCTGCTCGAACCCAACTACCGCTACACCTTCGAGCCGGGCCTGCTAAAGCTGCGTTGCGCCCAGGGCAACGAGTTCGGTGGGCTGTCGGCTGCGGCCAGCTTTGCGCCACTGCCCTTCGCCGATTTCGCCTACACCGAGGCTGATATGAAGCCGCAGCCATCCACCAATTACTACCGGGCCCCTAGTCCTGAACCTGTCATTAGTACCCCCCAGAGTACGCCTATAGGCCAGGGCCGCCTGATTGTTCGCCTGCCTGAGCCCACCGCCAACCCGCACGAAAGCCTGCCTCCGGTACGGTATTCGCTCGTTACGCAGCCCGGCAATGCCAAGTTTGTGCGGCTGGAGCGTGGCCTGCCCCCAACCATTCATGCCCTGCCCGCCGGCCGCTACCGCGTGGCCCTGCTGCTGGCCGATAGCACGGTGCTGGCTCCCGACGCCGACCTTCGCGTTCAGCCCAATGGTGCCACCTACGTGCAGCTGGAGCGGGCAGATCAGCTGCCAAAAAGCACGGCCGCTCAGGCGCTGCGCCGACGCTTTGTACGGTTGGTCCGTGAGCGGCTGCCCAAGCCGGTGCCACCTTCCGCTCAGGAAATTCGCGAAGCCCGCCGCGAAATAATGGTTACCACGCCCGTAATACCACAACCCGGCTGGCGTGTGCAGCGTGGGCGGGTCGAGGACAAGCACTCCGGCGAAGGCCTGCCCGGCGTGACGGTGCTGCTGAAAGGCACTACCACCGGAACCAGTACGAATGCCGACGGCAGCTTCGCCCTGGCTGTGCCACCGACTGGCGGCGTGCTGACGTTTTCTTATATCGGCTACGTGAGCCTGGAGCGAATACTTGATAGCCGGGACATCATGGTAGGTCTGGAAACTGACTCTAAGCAACTCAGCGAAGTGGTAGTGACGGGATACGGCGCGCCGCAAAGCCGCCACGAAATCACCGGTTCTGTGTCCACAATCAATAGTTCCGCTTTGCAAGGCCGGGCTGCTGGCGTTGCCATAACCGGGCAAACTTCCGGCTCATCGACTATCATGATTCGGGGCTCGGCCACCATGAGCGGTGGCAATGGGCCACTGCTTATTGTCGATGGATTGCCGTTTACGGGCAAGCAGACTGATATTAACCCCGATGATATTGCCAACTTAAAGGTGCTACGCGGGGCCGAAGCCGCCGCTACATTCGGCTCGCGAGGTGCCAACGGCGTCATCATCATCCGTACCAAATCCGGTATTGGCGGCCAGACGGCGCTGGGCCTCAAACCCGACCAGTCGGTTGGCCCCGACGGACAGCCCAGCAATGGGCGCGACCCGCGCCTGGCGTTGCGCCGCCGCTTCTCCGACTCCGGCTGGTGGCGTCCTACGCTCGTCACCGACCAGCAGGGCCGTGCCAGCACCGAAGTGGTGGTGCCCGACGACATTACCGGCTGGGACACTTTCGTGCTGGCCTCCGACGACCACGCCCGTACCGGCACGTTCACCAGTCTCATGCGCTCCTTTAAGGCGGTGCTGGGTGAGTTAGCCGCGCCGCGCTTCCTCATCCAGGGCGACCGGGCCCAGCTCATCGGCAAATCCCTTAACTACCTCCCCGACACAGCGCAGGTCACAACCAGCTTTCGGGTGGGTGAGGGGCCAGCCCGCACCCAGCGCCACCAGCTTGTCACGGCTGTGCTCGATACGCTTACCATCACCGCGCCTGCTAACGTAGACTCGGTGCAGGTGAGCTTTAGCCTCGCGCAACCCAATGGGTATCAGGATGGAGAGTTGCGCAACATTCCGGTGTTGCCGGCCGGCACGCGGGAGCGGGTGGGCAGCTTCGTCGTTCTCACGGCCTCCGATACCACCCTTACGCTGCCCGTGCGCCCTGAATTGGGCAACGTAACCGTGCGCCTGGAAAGTGACCCGCTGCCCACGCTACTCGACGAAATCCAGCACGTGCAGCGTTATGCCTACCTCTGCAACGAGCAGGCCGCCTCCAAGCTCAAAACGGTGCTGCTGGAGCAACGAATTCGAGTGGCGTTGCAGCAGGAATTCAAAGGTGAAAAGGATGTGAACCGCCTTATCCGGCACCTGCTGCGTGGCCGCCATCAGCCCGAAGGCCTATGGGGCACCTGGCCCACGTCGCCGGTAAGTCCCTGGGCCTCGGTGCACGTAGTGGAGGCGCTGTTGGAAGCCGAGAAGCAGGGCTATACGGTGAAGTTCGACCGGAATGCACTCCGCAGCTACCTGCTCAAGCAGCTCGATTACGCCTTTGCCGATGCCACCATTCGGGCGTCGCTGGCGGCCACGCCGGCGGGCCGCCACCTCGATGCGTTGTATTTCCGCACTGACGACGACCGGATCCGGCTGCTGCAAGTGCTCCGCCACCTCGGAGCTCAGCCTGATTTCCGGAGCTACGTGGCGCGGCTGGAGCGCGAGCAGAAGGGCCGTCAGCCTCTCGACCGGTACCTGGCCCTCACCAATCTGCGGCAGCAATTGGGCCTGCCATTTCAGCTCGATACACTGCGCCGCTACCGGTTGCGCAACGAGCTGGGCGGCGCATTCTATGCCGATACATTGCGCCTGGGCTCTTTCTACCGCTATCTGCTGCCCGACCGGATTGGCAATACGCTGCTGGCTTACCGGCTGCTGCGGGCCAAAGGCAGCCAGGAGGCCGAACTGACGCGCATCCGTACATTTCTGCTGCAGCAGCGGCGCAACGGTAGCCATTGGAGCAGTACCTACGAAGCGGCTCAAATCCTGGAAACCATTGTGCCCGACCTACTGGTGCCAGGCGGCAATGGCCTGGTGGCTCGTGCCCGGCTTAGCGGTCTGCTCACCGAGGACGTGCGCACGTTTCCGTTTGAAGTGAAGGTTTCAGCTGCCACCGGGCCGCTCATCCTGCATAAGGAAGGAGGGCTGCCGGTCTATGCTACTGCCTATCAGTCGTTCTGGAACGCCGCTCCCGAGCCCAAAGCCGCACCGTTTGTCGTTAGTACGACGCTGGCCGGGCAAGTGGGGAACCGCGTAAAGCTGCGTGCCGGTCAGCCTACGGAATTAGTTGTGACTGTAGACGTGAAGGCCGAAGCTCGCTACGTACTGCTCGAAGTGCCTATTCCGGCTGGTTGTTCTTACGGCGAAAAGGCACCTGGCAACTATTTCGAGGTACACCGCGAATACCTTCGCCATCAGGTTGGCATCTTTATGGATGTGCTGCCGGTGGGGCGCCATACGTTCCGGGTAGCGTTGCAGCCGCGCTACCGGGGCCGTTACACCGTCAATCCGGCCAAAGCCGAACTGATGTACTTCCCCACCAGATTCGGCCGCTCAGCCAGCAAGCAGGCTGTAGTGGAGTAGGGGAAGCGCCGGGCAAACGCTCCGCTGTTTCTTGCCATCCGAAGTCAAGGTGGGGCGCCATCTGTCACGGGGCAAACGGCTACCTTTCGGCCCCATTTTATCGGTCTATTCTATGTTCAGTCTTCCTTCTACCGAACTCCAAGTTCGGGCCGCCTTACTCGGCCTTGCTACCGGCGACGCGCTGGGGGTGCCGGTGGAGTTTCAGAGCCGCGCCGCCCGCCACACCGACCCCGTAGTAAGTATGCGCGCCTATGGCACGCACCACCAGCCTGCCGGCACCTGGTCTGACGATGCCTCGCTTACGTTTTGTCTCGCTGAAGCTATTGCGGACGGTTTCACCGTCAGAAAACTGGCCGAAAACTGCTGCCACTGGTATTACAAGAACTTGTGGACACCACACGGCTCTGTCTTTGATATCGGTATCACGACGCGGGAAGCAATTCAGCGCCTGAAAGCGGATGACGACCTGACTTTGGCCGGTGGCACCGACGAGTTCAGCAATGGCAACGGAGCACTGATGCGTATTCTGCCGCTGGCATTCTACAAAACGGATCTGCCCCTAGAAAGCCGCTTCCAGTTGATTTGGGACGTGTCGGCCGTTACACACGGCCATATTCGCTCGGCTATTGCCTGCTGGCTGTATCTGGAAATGGCGCGCCATCTACGGGCCGGCCTCACACCCACAGTAGCGTATGCAGAATTGTGCCGGGAAGCCCCGGCACAACTGTCGCGCCTGCACGTTCCCGCAAAAGAAATTGACCAATTCGAACGTATCCTCAGCGGCCAACTACCTCAAGTAGCAGTATCGGCTATCAGCAGCGGTGGCTATGTGGTGCATACCCTTGAAGCGGCCCTATGGTGCCTGCTCCACTATTCCAGCTACGCCGAAACGGTGCTGGCGGCCGTCAACCTCGGCGATGATACCGATACCACCGGTGCTGTAGTAGGCGGACTAGCCGGGCTGCAGTACGGAGAGGCTGCTATTCCGGCAGAGTGGCTGGCGGCCTTGGCCCGCCGTGCTGATATCGAAGACCTCTGCCAGCGTATGGCGGTTGTCAGCCGCTAGCCATAAAACACGCATAAATGCACAGAGGCCCGGCGGATGACGCCGGGCCTCTGTGTGATGGGGAGGTGGAGGGTTATTTGCCGAAAGACAAGAGGCGGAAAATGCCTTTTTTCTTCTTGTCGGCTTTGTAATAGGTGTAATTCGGGCGGTGCAGAATCGGCTTCGACTTGAAAATGGGCGCTGCTTCCGGAGTAGCGGCGGCATCCAGTTGGCCAGTCGGGGCCGTAATGGCAAGCAGGGCCGTAGAGGAACCCGCAGCAGCTTGCGACAGGCCAACGACAGCAATCAGGGCGGGTATTAACAGTACTGATTTTCTCATAGGTGGTTGGTTGTTAAGGGTGAACCGATGTCCTAAGATATTCAGCCTGACTTCTCTTTGCAATTATTTAATCCTAAAATAACAAAAAAATATACAATGAATAGTATTGATGATATATTAAAACAGCTACAAAATCATGCCTTAAGACAATTTAGGAGTGTATTATGGTCGTTTTTAGTTCTTGAAAAAAGTTGCCTTCTCAAACAGGCAATAGTTGCTGCACATCAGAGCCAGCGAAACCAAATAGAGTGTTGATGGACGTTGAGAAAAGATGGAAAAGCAAAAGGCCCTTCAGATTTCTCTGAAGGGCCTTTGCGGTCCGGACGGGACTCGAACCCGCGACCTCCGCCGTGACAGGGCGGCATTCTAACCAACTGAACTACCGAACCAGTTCATCTTTCCGGGAAGCCAGCTGCTTTCCGATAAGGTGCTGCAAAGGTAGGAGGGCTTTTGAAATTTACAACCTCAAAAGCTGCTTTAATGAATAAAAAATGATGTTTTTGTTATTGCTACCAGGCTTTTCTAATGCACTGAATTGATAATCAAAGGCAACGGTAATGTGGCATAACATCAATTTTCTCTCTCTTTTGATACTAAAGAGCAGCCTGCAGTAACTTTATTGGCGGGCCAATTGAGCCGACGGTATTCTTTTGTAGTCCTCGCCTCGCAAAAAGCAACTCCAATCTTTGGCTATAGATGAGGACATTCTCAAAGCAGAAATATTCATCTACAGAATTGCGAACTGGCAAGCCCGGAAAAAGCAAAAGGCCCTTCAGATTTCTCTGAAGGGCCTTTGCGGTCCGGACGGGACTCGAACCCGCGACCTCCGCCGTGACAGGGCGGCATTCTAACCAACTGAACTACCGAACCATTACTTCGCTGCCGAGGCGTTGAAGTGGTGCAAAAGTAGATGGCGGCGGCGGAGTACGCAACATAACCCGCAAAAAAGATGTGAAAAAGCGTTGCGCAGAACTGTTGAAGGCTGTTTCTCAGGGAGAAAATTTTTCAGAAAAATCGGCGGGGCTTGGCGGTGTGCGGTGTGCATGGCTTCGCTTACCTTTGCTTTCTTCTCTCACTCCGCCAACCCACCCACTCTGCCGTGGCAATGCTCCTCGATTTTGAACAACCTATTGCCGCTCTCGAAGGCAAGCTCCGTGAAATGCAGCAACTGGCCCTCGACAGCCAGGTTGATGTTTCGGAAGCCGTAGCGGCCCTTGAGTCAAAAATCAAGACTCTTAAGAAGGAAACCTACGCCAACCTCACCCGCTGGCAGCGTGTGCAACTCTCGCGCCACCCCGACCGGCCCTATACCCTCGACTATATTGAGGGCATGGCCGATAAGTTCGTGGAACTGCATGGCGACCGGACTGTAGCCGACGACCAAGCCATGGTCGGCGGCTTTGCTGAGCTGGATGGCCGCTCGGTGATGTTTATTGGGCAGCAGAAGGGGCGCAACACCAAGCAGCGCCAACTGCGCCGTTTCGGGATGCCCAACCCGGAAGGCTACCGCAAGGCCCTGCGCCTGATGAAACTGGCCGAGAAGTTCGGCAAGCCCATTGTGACGCTGATTGACACGCCCGGCGCGTTTCCGGGCCTGGAGGCTGAGGAGCGGGGGCAGGGCGAGGCTATTGCCCGCAACCTGAAGGAAATGTTTCTGCTGAAGGTGCCGGTTATCTGCATCATCATCGGTGAAGGTGCTTCGGGCGGTGCGCTTGGTATTGCCATCGGCGACCGGGTGCTGATGCTGGAGAATACTTGGTACTCGGTTATTTCGCCGGAGTCGTGCAGCAGCATTCTGTGGCGCTCCTGGGACTACAAGGAGCAGGCAGCGGAAGCCCTCAAGCTCACGGCCACTGATATGCTGGGCAACAAGCTGGTAGACGGCATCGTGAAGGAGCCCCTAGGCGGCGCCCACACCGACCAGGCCACGATGATCAAAACCCTGAAAAAGACCATCCTCAAAACCCTCGACGAGCTGGAAGCCCTGCCGGCAGAGGAGCGCATCAGCCAGCGCATCGACAAGTTCTCGGCAATGGGCGTGGTGCTGGAATAAAGCAGCTCGCCGAAAGATATTCTGTCATCTTGAGCAGCGTGAAGAACTTTCGCGCTGCTCAGGATGACATTTTTTTATTCCTTTACTGCCCAAACCCATCCCACCTGCTCATGCACGTTCATACCCTCGATACTGGTTTGTTTAAGCTCGATGGCGGCGCCATGTTTGGCGTGGTGCCCAAAAGCATGTGGCAGAAGTTGAATCCGCCCGATGCCAACAACATGTGTACCTGGGCCATGCGCTGCCTGCTGATTGAGGATGGTGGCCGGCTGATGCTGGTAGACAACGGCATCGGCGACAAGCAGGACGAGAAGTTTCGGGGGCATTTCTACCTGCATGGCGACGACACGCTGGAAAAGTCGCTGCGGAAGCTGGGCTTCACTTCAACGGATATTACGGACGTGTTTCTGACCCATCTGCACTTCGACCACTGCGGCGGCTCAGTAGTGCGCACCGCCCCCGACAAGCTGGAACTGGCCTTCCCGAATGCCACCTACTGGAGCAACCAAAGCCACTGGGACTGGGCCGTGACGCCGAACCCGCGCGAGAAAGCCAGCTTTCTGAAGGAAAACATCCTGCCGATTCAGGAAAGCGGCCACCTGCAGTTTGTAAGCCCCGCGGCCGGCGCACCCGAAACGCTGCCCATGTTCCGCGACATCCTTTTCGCTGATGGGCACACCGAGAAAATGATGGTGCCGCTAGTGGAATATAAAGGCCGCACGCTGGCGTTCATGGCCGATTTGCTGCCCAGCACCGCGCACATTCCGCTGCCCTACGTCATGGCCTACGACGTGCGCCCGCTGCAGACCCTGACCGAGAAGGAGCAGGTGCTGCGCCGGGCCGCCGACGAAAACTGGGTGCTGGTGCTCGAGCACGACGCCGCTAACGAATGCTGCACGGTGCAGCACACCGAAAAAGGCGTGCGTCTGGCCGAAACCTTCCGGTTGGCAGAACTCTAAAACAGAAAGTGACGGATCTGCGGATTGCTTCGTTTACGTGACCATGCCGGACGCCTCACTTTCTCTCCCAAACAATATTGCGCCAGTGAAAGGCTTGGCCTTGGCGCTTTCGGGCGGCGGGGCGCGGGGCATTGCACACCTGGGCGTACTAGCCGCGCTGGACGAGCTGCAGCTGCCCATCGGGCATATTGCGGGGGTGTCGTCGGGGGCTATTGCGGGGGCGTTTTATGCGGCGGGCTTTGCGCCCCGCGAGATTCTGCGCCTGTTTATGGGCGTCAGCATTACCCGGCTCACGCGTATGGCATTCAGCCGCTATGGTCTGCTCAATCTGGGCGCGGTAGAGCAACTGTTCGCGCAGCACCTCGGGGCCGACTGCACTTTCGCCGACCTGAAAACGCCGCTGACACTGGTGGCTACCGACCTGACGGAAGGTGCTTCGGTGTATTTCTCTGAAGGCCCCCTGATTCAGCCGCTGCTGGCCTCGTCGGCGGTGCCAGTGCTGTACCGGCCCGTAGAGTACCAGGGGCGGCAACTGGTAGACGGCGGCCTGCTCAATAACCTGCCCGTAGATGCGCTGCTGGGCCTGGGCTGGCCCGTAGTGGCCGTCAACTGCATCCCGACCAACCGCGCGGCGCGGGTCACGAGCTTCCGGAGTCTGGTGGAGCGCACGTTAAACTTGGTGATTGGGGCCAACAGCATGCTTAGCAAACTGCAATGCGACTTGCTCCTGGAGCCGGACGAATTGCGCACCTACCGCCCGTTGGACTACCAGCGCGGGCAGGAGCTGTTTGACATCGGTTACCGCCACACCCTGGCGCAGGCCACTGAGCTGGCGGCCCTGGTGGCAAAGTAGGTAGGCCACTACGGGGCAGCCAGAGCAGGCTGCGGCTTCACGCACTTATTTTCCTAGTTTTGACTTCTGGCAGCGTTTTCTCACCCCGCTGTTTTTTACTTCCTGCATGGCCTCTCGCAAGACCTCCACTTTCTGGTACTACATTTCTAAAGCAATTTTTGCCGTAGCTGGCTGGCGGCTGGGGCCACAGGTTCCGCCCGAAATCAAGAAGAGCATGATGATTGCCGCGCCGCACACCAGCAACTGGGACTTCATCTTTGCCCGCGCCGCGTTTTTCCTCATGGACGTGGATGTGCGGCTTACCATCAAGAAGGAGTGGACTACCATTCCGCTGCTGGGCGGGCTGGTTCGCTCGTTGGGCGGCTTGGCTGTGGACCGCAGCAAGAACAACAGCCTCGTGGATGGCATGGTGCAGCTGTTTAAGGAGCGCAACGAGTTAGTGATTCTCATTACGCCAGAAGGCACGCGCAACTACCAGCCCAAGTGGCGCAAAGGATTCTACCATGCAGCCATGGGCGCGGGCGTCCCCATTCTGCTCGGTTACCTCGATTATAAAAACAAGGAGGCCGGCGTGGGCCCCGCGTTCTGGCCCACCGGCGACTACGAAAAGGACTTGGAGGAAATTAAAGCCTTCTACCGTACCAAGCAGGGCCGCTTCCCCGAAAAAGGTGTACGTTAGGTCCTGCTGCTCTGCAGAGCCAGGAAACTGTCTGACAACCCACAAAACCAGGCTTACGGCTCATTTTGCCGGTAAGCCAGCCATTTGCTCCCATGGAAAAGATACAAACCTTGCTTTGGATACTGTTGGGGCTGGGCGCGTTTATCTGGCGCATGGTGCAGAAGGCGCGCGCCACCACGCAGCAGGAACGGCAGGAGCGCCGCTACTCCCGCCCCGATCCGGAGGGGAGGCCCCGCCCGGTAGCGCCGGGTTTGCCCGCTACGTCGTTTGAGGAATTGCTTCGGCAAATGCAGGCCCAGAACCAGCAAAATAGGCCCTCGGCTGCCGAAACCACCACTCCGGCTGGCAGGCCCTTGCCTCAGGAGGGGGCACCAGCGGCGCGCAGCCTGGAGCGCACCCGGCAAGCCGCTAAATCGTTGGAAGCTACTGCGGAAGCCCGCTCACTGGAAGTGCCGCTGCACGAAGCCCGCCGGGCGTCTGACCTGTCGCGCGCTAGCGCCCGCCCGGTTTCCAACGACTACTGGACCCGGCAGCAAGCCCAGGACAAAGAGCCCGCCCGTAATACTGTAACCGATATGCTGCGCCAGCCCGCCAACCTGCGAGCTGCCTTCGTATTGAGCGAGATTTTGAAACCCAAGTTTTGATTGCGGTAAAGCCACATCTACCAAACCAGCAGATGCTATAATAGAAAAGGCCCCACCTGATAAGGTGGGGCCTTTTCTGTGAATACGTTGGGCTTATTTTTCTGACTTACGGCAGGACTAGTCCTGCGTAAGAGCGTAGCTGACAAGGTTGGCGCCCATTTTCAGGGCTGCTTCGTGTGTGGCGGGCGTGTCTTCGGGATAGGTGCCGAGGTCTTCCCAGCCGTTGCCCAGGTCACACTCATAGCTATAGAAACACACCAGCCGGCCTTTGTAGAGTAGCCCGAAGCCTTGGGGGCGCTTGCCGTCATGCTCATGTATTTTGGGCAAGCCACGCGGAAACTGGTACTTCTGGTGATAGATGGGGTGGGAGAAAGGCAGCTCTACGAAATCCAGCTCCGGGAACACCTTTTTCATTTCGGGCCGGATAAATCGGTCTAGGCCGTAGTTGTCGTCGATGTGCAGGAAACCGCCGCCGGTAAGGTAACGGCGCAGGTTTTTGGCCTCCGTTTCCGTGAACGACACGTTGCCATGGCCTGTCATGTGCACGAACGGGTAGCTGAGCAGTTCCGGCGAGTCCAGCTCCACGGTAGCCTCATCGGGCGCGATATTGGTGCGCAGGGCTTGGTTGCAGAAGCGGATGAGGTTGGGCAGGCTGGTTTTGTTGGCGTACCAGTCGCCGCCACCGCCGTAGTGCAGCTTGGCAATGCGGAAGCTGGGCGCAACGGGCGCCGCTGCCGTCAAAGACACTAGGAGCAGCGCAGTCAGAAGAAGTTGTTTCAGCATAAAGTGGGCAAGGTAGGGGCCGATACGGTAGCGCTTGGAGGAGAGAGGCAAACCGTATTAGCTTCGGGCAGTATGCACTAGTGTAGTTCTTTTTTCAGCCTCAGAGTTCCGCGAGGCTATCTATGGGTATCGTTGTCGTCGGTTATGAACAACAAATTACGCAAGCTATTGACACACTATCAGCAGGAACGTGACAAGCTGCAGCTCCTGATAGATTCCTGCGTGGAGGAAGGAGAGTATAAACTGGCTCAGCGCTACTCCAAAGGTCTTGTGCAGCTAAATCAAAAGCTGCAGACACTCCATAACCTAGCTGATCCGCTGCATGACGAGAAGCAGCGCCATACGGCAGTAATAGCTCGCATAAAAGCCATTCTGCCTGCTGAAGCAGGCGCTGAGCACGCATTTGATAAAGCGTTTCTGCAGGAACAAGAGGGCAAGCTGGCTCAGTTGCAAGAAATGCCAGCCAGCAGAATGCCTCATTCAGGCCAAAGCCATGTGCAGGAAACCCTGAATAAGCTGTTTGAAAAAAGAATTGAAAGCTTCACGCTGTTATTCGGGGCAGCAGCTGGCTTTTCCTGTTCGATGAAGATGGTTAGGAAAACGGTGCTCGTAACCATCCCGGATATGCGGCGGCTCCGCAACGACTATCTGGTAGAGAAAAGCCAGGTCCGGCAACTGCTGGGCTTGGGCTTTCGCTTTTTTGACAGCAGAGACAAGCTTGTGGCTTTCCTACCCTGCTTTACCAGCGAAGACACGGCAGCTATAAAATTGCTTCTCGTGAAAATCTGCTTCGACGTATTCTACTTCAGGCAATTTGAAGGACAGGCACAGATAAAGTATGTCGAGCCTAGGCCGGAAGCTTAACTCCTCGTCGCCTACCCGCTGATAAGCGCACAGCCACGAGCCGGGCCCAGCCAATGCATTAGTTGAAGGGGTGGCGGACGAAGGAAACTTTGCTCATCAGGTCTTTCTCGTAGGAAGCCAGGCAATGCGAATTGAGCTCGGGCGTGAAGTGCGGTGGGGTCAAGTGCAGAGTGGTTGGCGAAGGGCCGGTTTTAGCGAAGAAAAACACCTTAGTCGTGCCGTATTTGGTGTGCGGCATTAAGGCGCCATACTGCTCCATTTCCTTCCAGCGAGTTGTGTCGCCGACCGTCACGGCGTAAATCCGCACGATCGGGCCCGTATTGTTCTCGTTGCGGAACTGGGCTACTTCCTCAAACTCTCCGGGCAAGTCCTGAGGACTGGGCTGGCGTAGCGCGTCCACTACAAACCACATAAGCAGGGCACCGATGCCCAGGACAAAAAGGTACTTGGCCTTCATAAAAAGCAGTTGATAATGTTCGTGAAAAGCGGTCTGTCCGCTTTCTTGCTCAGTGTGGCTCAGTCAATACAGTACTGATTAGCCGGCCAGCTCCCGCGCCACGTGCACCGTGTGCACAGCGGTCAGCGCGGCCGTTTCGGTGCGTAACCGGGAGGCACCCAAGGTCACGGGCCGGACGCCGTGGGCAAAGGCCGCCGCAATTTCCTGGGGCGTAAAATCACCTTCGGGGCCGATGAGTACGCAGCAGCTGTTGCCGGCTGCCGCCACGCGGGCCAGCGGCGTCCGGTCGCCTTCTTCGAGGTGCCCGATGAAGGCGGTGGCGCCCTCTATAGTTGGCAGGAAGTCGGCGAAATCTGTCAGCTCATCCAGCTGCGGCAGCCACGCCTGACCGGACTGCTTGAGGGCGCTGACGGCTATTTTGTGCAGACGCTCCAGCTTCAGCTCGCGCCGCTCCGAGCGGGCACAACGCAGAAAAGAGAGGCGGTCAACGCCAATTTCCACTGCTTTTTCCACTAGCCATTCCATTCGGTCGAGGTTTTTAGTGGGCGCCACGGCTACATGTATAAAGTAGGGGCGGCGTGGCACCTGCGTTTCGTGGGTGATGCGCAACTGGCAGCGCTTGGGGTTGGCATCCGCCACTTCGGCCTGAAACACGCCGCCGCGGCCATCTACCAGTACTACCTCATCACCGGGGGCGAGGCGTAGCACCCGTACGGCGTGCTTGCTTTCGTCTTCGGGCAGCGTGTAGGAGTGGCCGGAAAGGTCGGGGGCGAAGAAAGTATGCGGCATGGGGCAAAGGTAAACCGGAAATGCACGCGCCGCCGGCCCGGGGCCGAGAAGCGCAACACAACGCCGGGCCGGTGGGTGCGTATGTCAAAAGGCGCCTGCTAGCAGCAGTACGCTACGCTATTCATCCCACTTCGACCAACTACTATGTCAGTTAAACTCAAGAAACTCTCTCAGCAAACCATCGTTATCACCGGTGCTTCGTCCGGCATTGGCCTCGTAACGGCCCGCATGGCGGCCAAGGCCGGCGCCCGCCTGATTCTGGCAGCCCGCAGCGAAGACGCCCTGCGCCAGCTTACCAGCGAAATCCGGCAGGCCGGCGGCCGGGCCGATTACGTGGTGGCCGACGTGAGCAAGCCCGAGGACGTGCAGCGCCTGGCCCAAGAAGCCGCCACCCGCTACGGCGGCTACGACACCTGGATCAACAACGCTGGCGTGAGCATCTACGGCAAGCTGGAGCAGGTGCCCGTGGAAGATATGCGCCGTTTGTTCGACGTGAACTTCTGGGGCCTGGTGAATGGCTCATTGGAAGCCGCCAAGCACCTCAAAGGCAAAGGCGGCGCCATCATCAACGTGGGCAGCATTTTGTCGGAAGTCACGGCTATTCTGCAGACCATCTACTCGGCCAGCAAGCACGCTGTGAAAGGCTTCACGGATGGATTGCGCATGGAACTGGAAATGGACGAAGCCCCGATTTCAGTGACCCTGATTCAGCCTTCGGCCATCGACACGCCGTACCCGATTCACGCCAAAAACTATATGGAGCGCGAAGCCCAGCACGCGCCCCCGGCTTACGCCCCCGAAACCGTAGCCCGCGCCATTCTGCATGCGGCCGCCCACCCCGAGCGCGACGTAGTGGTGGGCGGCGGCGGCCGGGCCTTCATCGGCATGAACCGCTGGACGCCCGCGCTGCTCGACCAGTTCATGGAAAAGGTGTTCGTAAAGCAGGAAAAGGCCGATTACGCCCCACGTCCGGTGCAGCAAAACGGCCTCGACCGGCCCATGGGTGAGTTGGAGGAGCGCGGCAACTACCCTGGCAGCACCCGCGAAACCAGCTACTACACCGAAGCCGTTACGCGCAGCAACACAGGCCTGAAAGCTGCTTTGCTGGTTGGTGCCGGCGTGGCCGCGGCGGCGTGGCTGAATGGCAAGTCCAGTCAGAACAAATAAGCTGACTACCAGAAATACAAACGGCCCCACTGATCTGTGTCAGTGGGGCCGTTTGGCGTTCAGTTCAACTAGATTCAGTACCAGAAAGTTAACCTAGCACTTCGTTCAGCAAGCCCGCCAGCCGCACGCCGGCCTGCTGAATTCGCTGCTTCATCATTTCGGAGTGCGCCGGGTAGTAGTTATAGTCGATGTCGCCGTTGGCCGGGGCGCTGCGATACACCTGTTCACTGGCTTGGTACGACTCCCAGAACCAGCTTTCCGGTGACGCGGCCTGCCACGCGCGCACCTGCTGGCGCCGGATGGGACCGTCGTATTTAGTGGCCATTTCTGAGTAGGTGAGGCCCTGATAGTCAATCAGGCCACTGTCCCAGAGGCTGTGCATGTTGGTGTCTTTGCCGCGGTATTTCACCTTGATGTCGTTGCCGCCTTTGTCGTCGGCGTGGCCGGCGTGCAGCGGCTGGTGCGCATCACCCACGATATGCACCACGAACTTGAGAGCCGCCACTTTCTCGGCCTGCGACTTGGCGGGGTCGGTCAGTTCTTTGAGTTTGGCCTGCAGCACGTTGTAGGCGTTGGGGCTGGTCTGGCTCTTTAGGTCCTGCAGGTACTGGGTTTCGTTCAAGCCCACGGGCGAATTGACGTAGTGCCAGGGCGCGGTTTCCTTGAACTCGGGGTAATAGCGGATTTCATCGGGCCAAGTGCTGATCAGAGCCAGAGTTTCGGTACCCAGCAGGCGCTGCACTTCGCGGCGGGCCTTGCGGTTGAGGTGGTTTTCGGCAATCTGGCCCACGGCCCGGTGCCCGTCAACGCCCCAGGCCCACAAACTCAGCGGCGACAAAAGCAAGAAAAACAGCGGCAGCAAACGCTTGCGCATAATCAGAAAAGGAAGATGAGAAGGTCGGAAAAGAAGGGCAAATTACTGCCATTCCGAGGATTTGCGGCAATCCAACCGGTAAAGTTGGTGCAGTTCAGCGGCTTGTCATGGTTCGTTTCAACTTCTTCGACGGTAGCTGCTATTCCTGAAACGCAAAAGCCCCGCCGGCACTGCCAGCGGGGCTTCTGAGTCAATCAGTTTAAGCGTTACACGCTGGCTACTTCCGTCGTCTTGGGCGCCCCGGCCAGGATTTCGTCGTTGGCGAAATCAGCGTACTTCTGGAAGTTGGTTACGAACTTCTGCGCCAGGTCGGCGGCCGTTTTGTCGTACGCTTCCGGGTCGGACCAAGTGGCGCGTGGGTCCAGGATGTCGGTGGGCACGCCCGGCACCGCAGCCGGCACTTCCACCCCAAAAATCGGGTGTTTGCTGAATTCCACGTCGTTCAGCTCGCCATTAAGGGCGGCCGTAATCATGGCCCGGGTGTAGCTCAGCTTCATGCGCGAGCCGACGCCGTAGCTGCCGCCGCTCCAGCCCGTGTTCACCAGCCACACGTTCACCTCGTTTTCGTCCATCTTCTTGCCCAGCATCTCGGCGTACTTGGTCGGGTGCAGCGGCAGGAACACGGCGCCGAAGCAAGCCGAAAACGTGGTCTGTGGCTCGGTGATACCCATTTCGGTGCCCGCTACCTTGGCCGTGTAGCCACTCATGAAGTGGTACATGGCGTGGCTCTTGTCCAGGCGGCTGATGGGCGGCAGTACCCCGAAGGCGTCGGCCGTCAGGAAGAAGATGTTCTTGGGCGCCTCGGCCACGCTCGGCTCGATGGCGTTCGGAATAAAGTGGATGGGGTAGGCCGTGCGCGTGTTTTCCGTCACGCTCTTGTTGGCGTAGTCCACGGTGGTGGTGCCGGGCACGAAGCGCGTGTTTTCCACGATGGCGCCGGCCTTGATGGCGTTCCAGATTTCGGGCTCTTTCTCGGCGCTCAAATCGATAACCTTGGCGTAGCAGCCGCCCTCGAAGTTGAAGATGCCGGCATCCGGCGTCCAGCCGTGCTCATCATCACCAATCAGGCCGCGGTTGGGGTCGGCCGACAGCGTGGTTTTGCCGGTGCCCGAGAGGCCGAAGAAAATGGCCGTGTCGCCGTCTTTGCCCACGTTGGCCGAGCAGTGCATGGGCAGCGTGGCGCGCTCGTGGGGCAGCAGGTAGTTGAGCACGCCGAAGATGCCCTTTTTCATCTCGCCGGCATAGCCCGTGCCACCTATCAGAATCATCTTCTTGGAGAAGTTGAGGATGGCAAAGTTCTTCTGGCGGGTGCCGTCCACGGCCGGGTCGGCCTCGAAGCCGGGGGCGCAGAGGATGCTAAAGTCGGGCGTCCAGCTGGTGTCGGCGCCTTCAGCGGGGCGCAGGAACATGTTGTAGCAGAACAGGTTGTGCCAGGCCAGCTCGTTGACCACGCGCAGCTTGAGCTGGTAGTCGGGGTGGGCGCCGGCGTAGGCGTCGCGCACGTAAAGTTCCTTGTCGGCCAGGTACTGCACCATCTTCTGGTGCAGCTGCTCGAACTTGTCTTCGGCGAAGGGAATGTTGATGTCGCCCCACCATACGCTGTCGGCGGTGCCGGCGTCTTTGACCACGAACCGGTCTTTGGGGGAGCGGCCGGTGAACTGGCCGGTGTCGGCCATCAGCGCGCCGGTGTCGGTGAGCACGCCTTCGTGGCGGCGCAGGGCTTCCTGCGTGAGCTGCTCAGGCGTCAGGTTCAGGTGCACCTGGGCGGCCTGCGTGATACCCAGCGGAGCCAGGCGATTAGTAGCGGCGGAATCTAACATAACAGAAGCCGGAAACTGGGTTGGGTGGGAAAATGGGGGAACGGTAAGACAAAAATAGGCAAAACGCCGGTCCGGCAACGTTGCCGGAAAAATTATTGCGAAAATTCGCTGGCCCAACGGCGGCCGGCCGCGGCTAAGCAGGCAAATACGGGGCGCTATTTCGGGGTTAGGAAACTTTTGTAGCTTTACCAACCTCCGTGCGGTTGCAGCCGGCGGCCTTTTCTCCTTTTCATCACTTCATTTTCATTTCATGCAAACGACCTCCGCCGTGCAGGAGCAGCCCCACATGGCCGCTTCCACCGGCCACCCGAAGGGCCTTTATGTGCTCTTTGCCACTGAGATGTGGGAGCGGTTCAGCTACTACGGCATGCGCGCCCTGCTGGCGCTCTACATGGCTAATGCGCTATTGTTCGATAAAGCCTTGACTTCTCGGATATATGGCGACTACACCTCTCTCGTCTACCTGACGCCCCTGCTGGGCGGGTACATGGCTGACCGGTATTGGGGCAACCGCCGCTCTATTCTGATCGGGGGCCTGATGATGGCGCTGGGGCAGTTTAGCTTGTTTGCATCGGCTTCGCTCTACACGCCGGGCCAGACGGCCGTGTCGTCGGCACAGATGGCGCTGTTTTTCCTGGGACTGGGAATGCTCATCTTCGGCAACGGCTTCTTCAAGCCAAATATCTCGTCGATGGTGGGGACGCTCTACCCCAAAGGCGACAGCCGGATTGATGCGGCCTACACCATATTCTATATGGGCATCAACCTGGGGGCATTCTTCTCACCCCTGGTGTGCGGCACGCTGGGCGAGGTGTATGACGCTAGCGGCAACATTGTGCCCTCGGAGTTTAAGTGGGGCTTTCTGGCGGCCGGTATTGGGATGCTGATTGGCAGCCTGACGTTCGAGTTGTTCAAGAACAAGTACGTGGTTGGTCCGGAAGGCGCGGCGCTGGGGGCCAAGCCCGAGCGTACCGTGGAGCACTCGCCCGTAGTGCCCGTCAACACCGATTCTCCGGTGCGCACCGAAACCATTGCCCAGCCGGCTACCAGCTTCGCCAGCCAGCTGCCCAAGCTCATCGGCATTTTTGTGGTGGTGTACGCGGCCATTGCCTGGTTTATGAACTATGACTGGATTGGGGCCCTGGTATTCTCCGCCATGATTGTGGCTCCCATAGCCGTACTGTCCGATGATTCGCTGACCAAGCGGGAGCGGGAGAAAATCTATGTGATTCTGATTCTCAGCTTCTTCGTAATCTTCTTCTGGGGCGCGTTCGAGCAAGCCGGTGCTTCTCTTACTTTCTTCGCCGCCGAGCAGACTGACCGTCAGCTGACGGCCAGCTATACCGTGCCGGCTTCTTACTTCCAGTCGGCCAACGCCTTGTTCATTATCATCTTCGCGCCCATCTTTGCCGTCATCTGGACGGTGCTGGGCAAGCGCGGCCTGGAGCCCTCCTCGCCGCTGAAAATGTCGATTGGCCTGATGTTCCTGGCCGTTGGCTACCTCATCATTGCCTTCGGCGTAAAGGGCGTGGATGCCAGTACCAAAGTGAGTATGTTCTGGTTGATTACGATGTACCTGATGCACACCTTCGGCGAGCTATGCCTGTCGCCGATTGGCTTGGCGCTGGTAAACAAGCTGGCTCCGGCCCGCTTCGCCTCGCTGCTGATGGCCGTCTGGTTTCTGGCTACGGCCGCCGGCAACAAGTTTGCGGGCGTACTGAGCGGCCTGTATCCGGAGCCCGGCAAGCCTGCTCCGCACTTCGTAGGCTTCGAAATCACGGGCCTCTACGAGTTCTTCCTGATCTTTGTGGTGCTGTCGGCCGCCGCTTCGCTGGTGCTGTTCTTCCTCTACCGCAAGCTCACCACCATGATGAACGAGCCCGTAGCTACGGCTGCGTAAAGCTTTACTGAGATTGAAAAGCCCTGCCAGAATGTTCTGGCAGGGCTTTTTTGTGAAATTTCGGTGGATGAATGGTAGCGCGGACTTGGTAGTTCGCGCCCTGGGGCCAGTAAAACGGAATCGTCCGTACGGCGCGGAGACGCGAACTACCAAGTTCGCGCTACTACCTGCTGACTACGAACAGTTGAAACGGCCAAAGTGGGCCACAATAGGGGGCATAATTATCCTTTTTTTCGTCAGTAGTCAACTGATGCAAAAAAGTAACTTACACTTTCATCGGACACGAAAAAGCCCCGCCGGACACTGGTCCGGCGGGGCTTTTTGGCTTAGCGGTTGGCTTAGTGGCTGATATTACATCATGCCGCCCATGCCACCCATGCCGGGGGCACCACCGCCGTGGCCGTGGTCTTTGTCAGCCTCTGGCTCGTCCGAAATCACGCACTCGGTGGTCAGGAGCAGGCCGGCAATCGAAGCGGCATTCTCCAGCGCCAGGCGCGTTACTTTGGTTGGGTCGAGGATACCAGCGGCCATCAGGTTTTCGTAGCGGTCCTCGCGGGCGTTGTAGCCGTAGTCGCCTTTGCCTTCGCGCACCTTCTGCACTACTACCGAGCCTTCGCCACCGGCATTCTGCACGATGGTACGCAGAGGAGCTTCGAGGGCCGTGCGAATGATATTTACACCGGTCCGCTCGTCGCCGTTGAGGGTATCAACTGCTTCCAGCGCATCGAGGGCGCGCACCAGGGCCACGCCACCGCCGGGTACCACGCCTTCCTCAACGGCGGCGCGGGTAGCGTGCAGGGCATCGTCAACCCGGTCTTTCTTCTCTTTCATCTCCACCTCAGTGCTGGCACCGATGTAGAGGATGGCCACACCACCGGACAGCTTAGCCAAGCGCTCCTGCAGCTTCTCCTTGTCGTAATCCGACGTGGTAGTGCCGATCTGGGCTTTGATTTCGTTGATGCGGGCGGTGATGGTTTCCTTTTCACCTTTACCATTGACGATGGTCGTGTTGTCTTTGTCAATGATAACTTTCTCGGCCGTACCGAGATACTCCAGCGTAGCGCTGTCGAGCTTGTAGCCGCGCTCTTCCGAAATAACCGTACCGCCTGTCAGAACGGCAATGTCTTCCAGCATGGCTTTGCGACGGTCGCCGAAGCCAGGAGCCTTCACGGCCGCGATTTTCAGCGAGCCACGCAGCTTGTTTACTACCAGCGTCGCCAGGGCTTCGCCATCTACATCTTCGGAGATGATAACCAGCGGCTTACCGCTTTGTACTACCTGCTCCAGCACGGGCAGCAACTCCTTCATGGTGCTCACCTTCTTGTCGTAGATGAGGATGTAAGGGTTGTCGAACTCGGCCTCCATTTTCTCCGGATTGGTCACGAAGTAAGGAGAGAGGTAGCCACGGTCGAACTGCATGCCTTCCACCGTTTTCACTTCGGTTTCGGTTCCGCGCGCTTCTTCCACGGTAATCACGCCTTCTTTGCCCACTTTGTCCATGGCGTCAGCAATCATTTTGCCGATTTCCATATCGTTGTTGGCCGAAATAGCGCCTACCTGGGCAATTTCCGACGAGTTTTCAATTTTCTTGGACTGCGCCTTCAGGTTAGCAACCACGGCAATTACTGCCTTGTCGATGCCACGCTTCAGGTCCATGGGGTTAGCACCAGCGGCCACGTTCTTCGAACCTGCGGCGTAGATGGCCTGGGCCAATACGGTGGCGGTGGTAGTGCCGTCACCGGCCTGGTCAGCGGTTTTGGAAGCAACTTCCTTCACCAGCTGGGCACCCATGTTTTCCACCGGGTCACTCAGCTCAATTTCCTTGGCTACCGTTACACCGTCTTTGGTGATGCTCGGGGCGCCGAATTTCTTGTCGATAACCACGTTGCGGCCTTTGGGGCCGAGGGTTACTTTCACGGCGTTAGCCAGTTTGTCTACGCCGCGTTTCAGCTTGTCGCGGCCGTCGGTATCGAATTGGATGTTCTTAGCCATCAGTTATTCGGGTATGGGGAATTCAAAGAGAAAGAAAGGGTCGGCTTAGAGTACGGCAAAGATGTCCGACTCCTTCATGATGAGGTAATCCTCACCGTCAACCGTAATTTCAGTGCCGGCATATTTGCCGTAGAGCACCTGGTCACCTGCCTTTACCTGGGGCTTGATGGTCGTGCCATTGTCGGCAACTTTACCTTCACCCACGGCTACTACTTCGCCACGCTGGGGTTTCTCCTTGGCCGTGTCGGGGATAATGATGCCCGATTTGGTTTTTTCCTCGGCAGCGGCCGGCGCGACAATCACGCGGTCAGCCAGCGGTTTGATGCTAAGCGACATATTGTACGTTTTGGTTGAAAGGTTTACTTGAAACGGGATGGTGTCGGCGCTCCTGCACTTCTTATGCCAGCCCGCCGAACCTGACAGAATGAACGCCACAAAGGCCGAAAATCCGCCATCTTGCTACGCCAGCCTGCCAAACGTGACACAACTAGGTGACAGTGCTGCCCGATATGCCGGACCCCGACAGGGCGAAGGTAAGGGAATAGCAGAGCGTGCAACGTGCATTATTGCGGGCTTGACTTTACTGCCGCTCAACGGCCATTCAGGACTACTACAAAGAAAAACGGCGGCTCCCTACACATGGAGCCGCCGTTCAGACGTTGCTTTTCAGGAAGCCTAGTTGGCCGGTGCAGGTACTTCGGCGGGAGCCTGGGCTGGCTGCTGAGCCGGAGCGGCATCAGTACCGGGGGCCGTTGCTGGTGCCGTTGCGCCAGGTACTGTAGGAGCCGGTGCGGCCGGTAGGCGGGTCTCCATGGCTTTTTGCTGGTTTACGCTGCGGCCGGGGCCGGCATCAGTTGTGCCCGTAAGCACGTGCGTGCCCAGCGTGAGCACCATCAGGGCAATGGCAAAGCCCCAGGTGAGTTTTTCGAGCAGGTCGCCGGTGCGCTTTACGCCCATCAGGTTGGCTGCGCCGCCCGAGCCAAACTGGCTTGACAGTCCACCACCTTTGGGGTTCTGGGCCAGCACCACCAGGGCAAGCAGGAAACACACGAAAAGAATTACAATAATAAGCGCAGTGTACATCTACTCCGGAGTTTGCAGTTGTTGAATTTGGTCGGTAAAGTACGCGCTTTTTTCCGGCTGGCGCACCATCAGCCGTTCATATATTTCAATGGCTTTATCAATTTTGCCCTGTTTTACCATGATCTTGGCCAAGCTTTCGGAGGCGAGCTGCGGCACTACGCTGGTACTCCGCACTGACAAATCGGTCTGCTCTTCGGCTAGCGACAACCGCACGGCTGGCGACTTCAGGCGCGGCTGATTTTTGAGGAAACGGTTAATCAGATCGAACGGCGAAGGGCCGGGCTCGGCTTTGGGACGATGGGCAACTCCATGAGCATGCAGCAGCGCATCAGGTGCAAAAAACTCGTCAGCGGGCAGCGCCGAAGTTAGTTCGCCATCCTGCATCTGTAGCGCATAGCCCAGCCGGCTGCCGCCACCTAGCAGCGCATAGGCTAGCTCCGCATCAGAGCGGAACAACGGCACTGTTTCCCGAGAGACGGGCAGCGGTTCCTCTTCCTCCTCATCGGCGCCGGGCAACTGGTAGAGCGCAGAAACTGGTGGGGTAGCGGACCCGCCCAACCCAAACTCAAAGCGGGAGATACCGGCCTCTACTGGCGGTCGAATAGGAGGCGCTACAGCCGGTAAAAGCTCATCATTCTCTGGCAGCAGCGCTGGAGCAGGCTGCTCTACAGCCGCCGCTTCCGCTGGCTCCAGCTGGTTTGCGTCCAGTGAAACAGGCTGATCTAAAACAGAGGAACCGTCGGTCGTGTCAACAGGCTCATCATCTGCTACTTCGACACCCGCTTCTGAGGGTGTTGCTGTTTCAGCGCTGGCAGCAGGAGCTACTAACGGGGCAGTTGCTGGGGCCGTGGGAACCTCTACAGTAGTGGCCGTTGCTGACTCCGTCGCTTCCGCAGCCATTGGGGTTTCTACAGCGGCATCCTCTAAAGTATCAGCAGCTAAAAGGTTGACTGCTAATTCTTCAGAAGTCGAATCTTCTTCTTCGGCCGAGGATGGTACTAACTCAGCGGAAGTAGTATTTGCGGCCACAGGCTCCTCGCCCGTATCCTCCGCCGCTGAAAGGTGGGCTGGTTCGGTTTCATTGACTTCTAGCGCCTGTACGTCTTCAGTGCCCAGAGTCTGAAGGAAAGAGGTGGCAGTGCCGGCCGGCAACGCAGCGGGGCGGGTCCTGCTTGCCTCGGGCAGGTTGGCAGCAGTTTCCGCCAGCCGCGTGGCAGGCTCTTGAGCGGGCTGCTCCAGCAACTGGCGCAGCAGTTGGCGGTCGGTGGCGTAGGTGGCCGCCCGGCGCAGGCGCTGGCTGGCCAGCATACTGCCCCGGTCATGAGCGGCCTTGGCCAGCAGTACGTGGGCGGTCTGGCAGTACGGAAACGTCGTCGCCAACTGTTCCAGCTCCCGGATTTCGGCTTCTGAAATCCGGTTCACATGGTCCAGAATATGTAACAGCGACGCACGGGTCATGGGGTAACTACTTGAGTGGCAAAGGTGTCATCAGCAGGCAAGGCATCGCCACTTTCTGACCTGCTGAACAGCGGGCCGCAACAATACGGCAATTTACGCAGGGAACCACACCCTCGCTACCAGTTGGCCACCGATTTGTTGAAGGCGTCGGTGATGATGTTCTGCGTGATGCGACGCGTGGCGGTAGGGTCGTTGTTGATCTGCGTGATGTCCTGCGTGGCTGGAAAGTCGCCGTTGCTCTGGAACGTCTGCTCGAAATCCTGCTTGGGGTCGTTGGTGTTGGTGAACTTCACGCGCACCTGAATCGTGAGGCGGTTTACGCCGGCCTGGTCGATGCCGTTCTGGTTCTGGATGGCCGCTGGGGCGAAATCATAGGCCGTAATGGCCCCTTCAAACTGTAGGTCGCCGTCGCGCGGCACTAGCTTGAGGGAGGTGTTGCGCTGGAAATAGTCCTTGAAATCCTCCGTGAAGCGTTGCGCCAGAAAAGAGGGCCCGTTGCTGGAGGTGTTCTGGAAGGTGGCAATGGAAATGGTTTTCACGGCCGGATCGATGTTGGTGCCGCTGAACGAGTACACCTTGCAGCCATGCAACCCGAGCAGCAGAAACAGGCCCACTACCCAGAAAAACACCTTCGATACCTGATTACGCTTGTTCAAGGTCGTATTGCTTTAGCTTGCGGTAGAGCGTGCGCTCCGAAATGCCCAGGTCGTGGGCGGCATACTTGCGCTTGTTGTGGTGCTTCTTCAACGCCTTCATAATCATTTCCTTCTCCTTGGCTTCTAGGGAAAGGGTTTCCTCCTCGGTTTCGTGCGGAATGTCTTCCACGCGCTGGGTATCTTCCTCCTCGTAGTCGGTGGCGTCGTCGAGGGCTCCGGGGGTGAGAATATATTCTGTGGCGCCGCCATCCGGGGAGGGCTGGCGCAGCGGGCGGGCACCCTCGTAAGGCGCGGCGTTGAGGTTGGTAAACAGGTGGCTGTTCTGGCGCAGGAGTTCTTGCGAGTCCTGCGGGCGCTGACCGGCGGCCAGTTCCAGCACCAGCTTCTTGAGGTCCGTCATGTCGCGGCGCATGTCGAAGAGCACCTTGTAGAGCAGGTCACGTTCCGAGTAGCCATTGCCAGCGGCCTCGGGGCCGGCGGCGTGCAGCAACATGGGCAGCTGGCTGGCCTGTTGCACGGGCAAATACTGGCGGAGGCGGCGGATGTCCACGTCGCGGTCCGTTTCCAGCACCGACATCTGCTCGGCTACATTCTTGAGCTGGCGAATGTTGCCGGGGAAGCGGAAGCGCTGCAATTCCTGCACCGCATCAGGCGTGAGGGTCACCGGCTTCACGCGGTAACGGTCGGCAAAATCCGTAACGAACTTTCTGAATAATAAATAAATATCGTCGCCTCGTTCACGCAGTGGTGGAACTGTAATCGGAACGGTATTGAGGCGGTAGTAGAGGTCTTCGCGGAAGCGGCCTTCGCGCACGGCATCCAGCAGGTTCACGTTGGTGGCCGCCACTACACGCACGTCAGTCTTCTGGACTTTGGACGAGCCCACCCGAATAAATTCGCCGTTTTCGAGCACGCGCAGCAGGCGGGCCTGCGTGCCGAGCGGCATCTCCCCGATTTCGTCTAGGAAGATGGTGCCGCCGTTGGTCACCTCGAAGTAGCCTTTGCGGGCTTCCTGAGCACCTGTAAACGAGCCTTTTTCGTGACCAAACAGCTCCGAGTCGATGGTGCCTTCCGGAATGGCGCCGCAGTTAATGGCAATAAACTGCCCGTGCTTGCGCGGCGACAATGAGTGGATAATCTTCGAAAATGATTCCTTGCCGGAGCCGCTTTCGCCCGTTATCAGCACCGTCATATCGGTCGGGGCCACCTGCGCCGCTACCTGAATAGCGTAGTTCAGCGAGGGCGCATTGCCGATAATGCCAAAGCGCTGTTTGATGGATTGTATTTCGGAAGGTGTCAAGTCAGGAGTGTTTTCGTAGGGTAGACGAATTGCTAGGGCGGTTTATTTTCAGCTAGGCTGAAGAAACTTTATTATCCTACCTCAAAGCAGGACAATGTAAAGCTACACCGCTTCGCCCAGCAGGGTGTTCGTCGTGGCTTCGTGTACCAGCACGTTCACATAGTCGCCTTTCTTGTAGTGCTTGCGCGGGAAGATGACCACCTGATTCTGGCTGTTGCGGCCGCTGAGGTGCTCTTGGCTGCGCTTGGAGAAGTTCTCGGCCAATACCCGGTGCACCCGGCCCACGGACCGCTGGTTGCGCAGCCGACTGTGTTCACGCTGGAGCTCAATGATTTCGGCTAGGCGGCGCTTCTTCACTTCGAGCGGTACATCGTCTTCGAGCTTGCGAGCGGCCAGCGTGCCGGGGCGCTCCGAGTAGAAGAACATGTAGGCCATATCGTAGCGTACCAGTTCCATCAGACTCAGAGTATCCTGATGTTCGGCTTCGGTTTCGGAGCAGAAGCCCGAAATCATATCGGAGCTGATGCCGCAGTCGTCGCCGAGGATGCGGCGGATGGCCTGCACCCGGTCCTCGTACCAGGGCCGGTCGTAGGTACGGTTCATGAGAGCCAGAATGCGCGAATTGCCACTCTGAGCCGGCAAATGGATGTATTTGCAGATGTTCTCGTGCCGGGCCATGGTGTGCAGCACCTCGTCGGTGATGTCCTTGGGGTGGGAGGTGGAGAAGCGCACCCGCAGTTCAGGGCTGATGTTGGCCACCCGCTCCAGCAGTTGCGCGAAATTTACGTGCTCCAGACCATCTTCGGAAGCCCACTTGTAGGAGTCTACGTTCTGGCCGAGCAGTGTCACTTCCTTGTAGCCCTGCGCTACCAGGTCTTCGGCTTCGCGCACGATGCTGTGGGCGTCGCGGCTCCGTTCGCGGCCCCGTGTAAAGGGTACCACGCAGAAAGAACACATGTTGTCGCAGCCGCGCATGATGCTGATGAAGGCCGTGATGCCGTTCGAGTTCAGGCGCACCGGCGTGATGTCGGCGTAGGTTTCCTCGCGGCTCAGCAGCACGTTTACGGCTTTTTGGCCGCCGTCTACCTGCTGAATCAGTTGAGGAAGGTCGCGGTAGGCGTCGGGGCCCACAACTAGGTCCACCAGCTTTTCCTCGTCCAGAAACTTGCTTTTCAGTCGCTCGGCCATACAGCCCAGCACGCCCACCAGCATGGCCGGGTTGCGCTTTTTATGACTGTTGATCTGGGAGAGGCGCATGCGCACGGTCTGCTCGGCCTTCTCCCGGATGGAGCAGGTGTTGAGCAGCACCAAGTCGGCGCTGGCGAGGTCCTCAGTCGTGTCGAACCCCTCATTGTAAAGGATACTCGACACGATTTCAGAGTCGGAGAAGTTCATCTGGCAGCCGTAGCTCTCCATATAGAGCTTGCGCGTGCGGCCAGTGCGGGTAGCGGGGTTCACGCGCACTTCGCCGGAGGGCTCGTGGGCGTGGGTAGTGGCATCCACGGCCGGAGTAGGCAGCGTGGGGGTATCGAGGAAGTCGAGCGTAATCAGCGGTTGGGACATTTCAAAAGGCCTCAGGGGCGTCAGCTTCACAATTCAGTGAAGGGCAAAGGTAGGATTTTCAGCCCGAAAATGACAGAATGGCAGAGAGAGTGTGCTGGGTTTGTATCGGGAGGAAGTGCTGGTTTTTACGTTATGTCATCCTGAGCATGTGGCGAAGCAAGCCAGTATCAAAGGGCCGTATTATGCCGTAATGGTTGTCGTTCACTGCTATCCAGACGTGATAAGGTCCTTCGCAAGCTCAGGATGAAATGCTAGCACGTTTACTACTAGCTCATCAGCCCAAATACTCCAGCAGCTCACGCACGTCGCGCACGGTGTGAAATGATACGTCTTCCAGCAGAGCCGGATCGACGTGCTCAAAAATCCAGTTGGCGTGGTAGGGCACGTGTACGGCCCGAAATCCGAGTTTTGCCACCGGCAGAATATCGGATTTGAGAGAGTTGCCAATCATGACAAACTTCTCCTTTGTGGCGTTATAGCGGGCCAGCAGACGGCGGTAGGTGGCTTCGTCTTTTTCGCTCACTACTTCCACGTGGTCAAACAGCTCGCCCAAGCCCGAGCGGGCAATTTTGCTTTCCTGGTCGAACAGGTCGCCTTTGGTGAGCAGCATCAGGCGGTGCCCGCGGCGGCGTAGCTCTGTGAGCACCTCTACCACGCCAGGCAGCGGCTCAATAGGATAACGCAGCAGGTCCTTCCCCATGTCCAGAATCTGCTGGATGTCGTGGCCCGTAACGGCACCGCTCGTAAGCTGGATGGCCGTTTCAATCATGGAAAGCATAAACGACTTGGCCCCGTAGCCGAACAGCTGCATGTTGCGGCGCTGCGTGGCGTTGAGGTGGGTGCTGATGTGGGCCGCGTCGCCGCAATGGGCCATGATTTCGAACAGGCGCGCTTCCACCTGGTCGAAGTGGGGCTGGTTGGGCCAGAGGGTGTCGTCGGCGTCGAAGGCAATGAGGTGAGCAGCAGTCATGATAGAAACACTGGAGGAAATAGCGGCGGAAAAGGCCCTCAAAGTTATCGAACTTGCCGCCCATGAAACAGCAGATTGACCTTTCTACTTGGAACCGCCGCGAACATTTTGCCTTCTTCTCCAGCTTCGAGGAGCCGTTTTTTGGACTGGTAGCTCCTGTGAACTGCACCGGCGCGCAGGACGAGGCCAAGCGGCTGGGCGTATCGTTTTTTCTGTACTACCTCTACCACGCCGTAGAAGCCGCCAATGCAGTGCCGGAGTTCCGCATGCGCATCGAGGACGGGCAGGTGTACCTCTACGACCGGGTACACGCCTCCGCCACGCTGGGCCGGCCCGACCATACGTTTGCCTTTTCTTTCATCGAGCAGAATCCGGAACTGGCTGGCTTCGTGGCGTCTGCCCAAGCCGAAATAGCGGCCACGCAGGCCAGCACCGGTCTGCGCCTGAACGATACCACCGCCCGCGCCGATGTGCTGCATTGCTCTGCCATTCCGTGGGTGCGGTTCAGCGGCCTCACCCACGCCCGTAGCTTCCGGCACCCCGACAGCTGCCCCAAGATTTCCTTCGGCCAGCTCTATGAGGAAAATGGCAGCACCTGGATGCCCGTGGCTGTGAACGTGCACCATGCTCTGGCCGATGGCTACCATGTGGGTCAGTTTCTACAGGAGTTTGAGCGGCGACTGAAGGGTAGGTGGAAGACGTAATAACCGAAATGCGGCTGGCATCCTGCGCAAGCTCAAGCTGACCACTCTCCGCCAACTTACCAATCTACCCTATGGCCGCGCCCAGCACGTCCAGGATGGCGCGGGCCTTGAGTAGGCATTCCTCATACTCTCGTTCCGGTACCGAGTCGTAGGTGATGGCCGAGCCGACCTGGAAGCTGAGGTAGCCAGTATCCTGACGGTACTGCAGGCTACGAATCACGACGTTAAAATCGAAGTCGCCGTTGGGCAACACGTTGCCAATGCTGCCGCTGTAAAGGCCACGCCGGGTTTGCTCATAGTGCTCGATAAGCTGCATGGCCCGGATTTTTGGGGCGCCCGTCATCGAGCCCATCGGGAAGGTAGCACGCAGCACATCTACTAGGTCCACTTGGGGGCGCAACTCAGCCTGCACCGTCGAAATCATCTGCCAGACATGCCGGAACGGGTAGAGACCGAACAGCTCAGGCACTTGCACGGAGCCAGTCTGAGCCACGCGGGCCAAGTCATTACGCACCAGGTCTACAATCATCAGGTTTTCGGCGCGCTCCTTTTCGTCCTGAAGTAGCGTCTGGCGTTGGTGCTCATCTTCGGTAGGAGTAGTGCCGCGCCGGATGGTGCCTTTGATGGGCTGGGAAAAAATGGCCGGGCCGCGCCGGGCCAGAAACCGCTCGGGGGAGGCGCAGAGCAGGACATGGTGGTGGTGACGGAAGAAGCCCGCAAACGGCGCAGGCGAAGCAGCATTGAGGCGCAGAAACACATCCACGGGGTCCAACGTCACATTTTCGGCGTAGAACTCCTGGCACAGATTCAGCTCGTACACTTCGCCGTTCAGGATGTCTTCGCGCACAGCTTCTACTGCCCGTAGGTAGTCCGCTTTAGGCATCCGAGGTACCAAGGCTGGGACAGAGGGAGTAGACACAACCGGCACTTCCGTAGCGAGTATAGCTTCCAGCACGCCGGCCGTGTGGCCATGTAATTCCACCTCATGTTGTCGCCAGTAGAACCAGGTCTGAGGCGAGAAAAAATGAAGCTGTGGCCACTCCAATCCGGATACATTCTGGCTGGTGAGGGCCTCAATTTCATTCTTGACGTCATAGGTCAGAAAACCCAGAGCGGGAGCAGAAGCGGAGGACCTAAGCAGCCACGGGCGCAGTTGGTCCAGCGTGCGAGGTGCGTTAGCCGCGTCGTCGGCCACGCCCAGAATATGCTCAAAAGGCCCCTGCGGATAAGGCAGGTTATTGGGTTCGAGGTAGGCACAGTGCACGAAACCGGCTGCCCAGCGCAGGGCACGGGCCCGAAAATCGGAGGGGAGGCTGGAGAGTGGAACGGTGAGCGGAGCAGATAACACAGCACAAAGATACGGGCAGGCAAGGCGCCGCATAGCTGCCATGCCGGGCCGGTGGCTTATTCGAGTTCTTTTAGCGCCAGCTTGGCTTTGGTGTCGGTGCTGTTCTTGTACTCGTGCTTGGGGTAGCTTAGCGCTTTCCGGAAATAGACTTTGGCGGTGTTGCTCTGTCTTTCGGCCTGGTAGAGAAACCCAAGCTGCAGCGCCGACTGCGGGGCAAAGTAGTAGGGCGCGTTGCCGGCCAGCGCAATAGTACGGGCATAGAGCAGGCGGGCCGAATCGAGGCGCCCAAGTAGGTGCCAGGCGCGGGCCCGGCGGTAGGGCTCCTCCAGCCGGTCGCGCAGGGGCGTGGCGGTAGTACTGTGAAAAGCATCGAGGGTGGCCAAGGCTTCGTGGTAGTAGCCGCCGTCAATCTGCAGCCGGGCCCGGGTCAGCAGGCGGTTGAGCGGCAGCTTGCCTTCAAAGAAGCGCTGCGCATAGGTGTCTTCCTCCACCACCGTGCGCCCTCCGCTGGCTATCTGACGGCGGTATTGTTCGGCTGCAACGGCCTCCCCAGATAGCCAGGCAGCGAGATAGAGCTTGAAAAATGCATCCTTGCGGTAGTGCTGACCTTTGAACTCCTGCAGAAACAACTCGTTTTCACGGCGCGAGGCGGCATAGTCTCCTTGGTAGAGCAGCAGGTCGGCGGCCATGTGGCGCAGATAGGGCAGCGACACGTAGCCGGCACCAGTAGGGCGGGCTCGATAAGCGGCTAAGGCGGCCGCAGTGCGGTGCTGCTTTTTGTTGAGACTGATGAGCAGGTACGAGTACAGCAGATTATCGGGCTGCTGCTGGTGCAGGCGCGTGACGAGTTGCAGCGCTTCTTCCGGCTTCTTGTAGTAGGTTTCCTCCACTAGCGCCAGCAAAATGCGGGCTTCGGGCTGGAAGTCGTTGGGTTGGCGGGCGGCGGCGCGCAGGTTGCTCAGGCCCGCCTCCACGCTGCCCGGCAGCCCCAGCAGCTTCAGAAACCAGCGGTAGCCTTCCGGCAACGAGCCAATGAAGAACTGCATCAGGCCCAGGGTTTTGCGGGCCGGCAGATACGTTGGGTGGCGCTTTACTACGGTCTGCATCTGCTGGTACGCCTGCCGCAGGCTCCAGGCACCTTGCACCTCGTGCCCGAACGTTACCTGGGCCGCTGCCTGATGCAGCCTGATTTCGGCGCGGGCGTACTCTCGTAGTGCACTCTTTTCGGAGCTTTTCTCTAGTTGGGCCAGGTGGGCGTCCTGCGCCGCCACTGTGGCTCCGTAGCGGCTGGCGTCCTGGCTAAGCATCAGCTCCGTGAAGTCGATACAGTCCTGCACGAGCAGGGTGGCAGTTGCATGCCCCGGCTCAGTCCGAAGCAGTTGCCGGGCCGGGCCGGGGCGTAGTTTCAGCAGTTCCGCATAAGCACGGGCGGCCGAAGACGGAAGCAGCAAGCCGCCGCCGGCCACTGATTCCGGCTGTGCTGTTGTCTGCTGCCTCTCGGCTCCGAAACTGCAGGGAAGGTATGCCGCCAGCAAGACCAGCAGCAGGACCGTCCGCCGCAGTACGGGGCATAAACCCGGGGCGCATACGTCAGCAGAACTCTTCATGAGGAAATGGGAGCGGACAAGAAAAAAGGAACGACTGGTGAGTCGTTCCTTTTTGTAGTAGTCAACCGAGAAGCTTAGGCTACACGGGCTTCTACATCGGCCAGAACCCGGCCACAATGCTCGCACACGATGATTTTCTTGTGGGCAATGATGTCGGCCTGGCGCTGTGGGGGCACCGTGTTGAAGCAGCCGCCACAAGCGTCGCGCTTCACCGTCACCACGGCCAGGCCGTTGCGTACGTTGCCGCGGATACGGGTATAGGCGGTGTAGAGGCGCTCCTCGATAGGCTGGGTCGCCTTTTCGCGCTCATCCATCAGCTTCTTCTCATCGGCTTCGCTTTCGCCTACGATGACGTTCAACTCACCTTTCTTGTTCTCGAGGTCTTTCTTGCGCTCTTCCAGACGCTGCTTCGTACCGCCGATTTCGACATTCTTCATGTCAATCTGGTACTGGGCTTCTTTGATTTTCTTCTCGGAAATCTGGATTTCCAGCTTTTGCAGCTCAATTTCCTTAGAAATGGCTTCGTATTCGCGGTTGTTGCGCACGTTCTGCTGCTGGTCCTCATAGCGTTTGATGAGGCCGTCAGCATCTTTGGCGTTCTGCTTGCGCTGCTTGATCTGGTCGTTGAGGCCGGAAATCTCCTCATCGAATTTGCTTACGCGCACCTCGTAGCCGGCAATTTCGTCTTCCAGGTCACGTACTTCTTCGGGCAGGTCGCCGCGCACGCGCCGGATTTCGTCGAGCTGCGAGTCAATGCGTTGCAGGTTGAGCAGGGCTTCCAGCTTGCTGGCAACTGGGGCATCGGCCGGGGCAGTGGCGACGGTCTTAGCAGTCATATCGGACGGGGTTGGTGTAAGTCTCGGCAATGAAGAGCGCAAAAGTACTTCCAAACTTCTCGGTAAGCAAATCCCGGAAGATTTCACCGGTGAACTGCTCACTCTCAAAATGGCCCACATCACAGAGCAGCAACTGCCCTTGGGCCCCGAAATACTCGTGGTACTTCAGGTCGCCGGTGACGTAGGCATCGGCCCCGGCAGCGCGGGCCTTATTGATGAGGAAACTTCCGGCCCCGCCGCAGATAGCCACCTTCTTAATGGGCCGGTCGAAATCGGTATGCTTTACTACGGGCACGCCCAGTGCTGTTTTCAGGCGCTGCCGAAATTCCTGAGGGCTCAGAGCATCGGGCAGCTCGCCCACCATGCCCGAGCCTACCTCCTGATGCTCGTTTTCGAGGCGGATGATTTCGTAGGCTACTTCTTCATACGGGTGCGCCTGCCGCAACGCGCGAAGGGCGGCGCGCTGTAAGTGTAGCGGCAGCAGCACTTCCACGCGCTGCTCGGGGGAGGTTTCAGGCTGACCGGGTTGGCCCTGGAACGGACTCGTGTCGGCACCCGGCGTGAACGTGCCAATGCCTTCCATGCGGAAGCTGCAATCGGAATAGTCGCCGATCTGGCCCGCGCCGGCGGTATAGAGGGCTTGCAGTACCGCTTCGGTGTGGGTGGCGGGCACGTAAGTAATGAGCTTGGCCAGCGTGCCGGTTTTGGGGTCGAGAATACGCAGGTGTTGCAGCCCCAGCTTGTCGGCCAGCTTGCGGTTCACACCATGACGCACGTTGTCGAGGTTGGTGTGGGCGGCATAGAGGACCACATCGTTTTTGATGGCTTTGAGCAGCGTCTGTTCCACTTCGTTGGCCCCGGTGAGGCGCTTCAACGGCTTAAATATCAGGGGATGGTGCGCTACTACTACGTTGCAGCCGCGCCGAATGGCCTCGTCTACCACAGCTGGGGTGCAGTCGAGGGCAATGAGCACGCCAGTGATTTCCTGCTGCGGGTTGCCGCACTGCAGGCCGGCATTGTCGTAGGATTCCTGGTAGGCGAGGGGTGCGGCGGCTTCCAGCACGCGGGCAAGGTCCTGAACAGTAGGCATTGAATTCAGTGAAGGAGGAAAAACAGAGAGGGAGCAACGAGGCACAACGAACCGACGGGCGGCTGCAAGTTGGGATTATAGCGGCAAATGTTACGTCGCTTCTACTAGCAAGCCAGCCAGCGTTTCGACGTACCGCGCTACGTTTTCGGCCAATGCACGACGCTTGTATTGCATCAGGTAACGCGGGTGGTCCAGCACCACAATCTTATCAAATAAGCCCAACTCGGTATTAATCTTCTTAAAGAGGAGCCCGTTGCGGCGCCCGAGGCATACGGCCGCGTGCCGGGCTAGCCCCAGTTCCGTCACCTGCCGCCGCAACGAGTCCCGGATATCTGGCTCCAGAGCGCGCTGCAGAGCCCGCGAGTCGTAGTAGTTGTAGTTTTTGCCGTGGCGCAGCAGCACCAGCGGGTAGAGCGAGCCAAGGTAAAAATGACGGTAAAACTCCTGCGACCCTCCCAGTTCGGCTATCACCCGGTACACAAACTGGCTGCTCAACTCGGGCTGCCGCGGCTGGTTGTTCGCAATGCCACAGACTTCGGCCAGCATGGCCGGATCAGTGAAAGCCACCCCCGTGCGGCCCGCGCCAAACCGCCCCGGATTGATGCCTAGCAACGCCACGCGCGGCCGGTCTTCGGCGTAAAATTTTTGGGCAAACTGCGTCAGTAGTTCCGCGACTTCCGGCTCCCGGTAGGGGTTATAGGCCTGCACGTCATCCGGCAATGCAGGCGGAGCTGGAAAGGTCGTGAGGAAATGAATGATCTGTTCGGCAGAGTAAGGCATAATCTATTTATAGATACTATGGTATAAGGCCAAGTGTCAGGTAATAGTTGAAGATACTTCGTGTCAGTAATCCGAAAAGACACTCGCCATAAATGACTCCTATGCTGGCTGAGAAATCGGACAACTCGCTGGTTTTATGACGTAGTGACAAGCGGTAGAACCGGTGGCTGGGCAGGACAAATGAACTGCTACCTTTGCCTGTCATGTCCGGTCTGCTTTCGTTTCTGCTGATGCCTCTGGCCTGGCTGTATGCCGGTGTCATGGCTGTGCGCAACTGGCTGTACGATACGGGGCGCAAGTCGTCCGGGAATTTCTGGCCGGTGCCGGTACTAAGCGTGGGCAACCTCCGCGTGGGAGGTACTGGCAAAACGCCGCATGTGGCTTGGCTGGTGCGCGAGCTGCTGAGCCGAGGCCAGCACCCCGCCATTCTTAGCCGTGGCTACGGCCGCCGCACCCGCGGCTTCCGGCTCGGCAGCCCCCAAGAAACCGCCGAAACCTTCGGCGACGAGCCGCTGCAGTACTATCAGGAGTTTAAGGGGCAGGAGGTACCCGTGGCAGTGTGTGAAGACCGACTGACCGGCCTGAGCAGGCTGTTTGCGCAGCCGCAGGTGGGAGCTGTAGTGCTGGATGATGCCTTTCAGCACCGCCGGGTGCAGCCCGATTTTAGCATTCTGCTCACCGAGCAGCACCGGCCGTTTTATGAGGATTATGTGCTGCCGGCTGGACGTCTGCGCGAAAACCGGACCGGCGCCCGCCGTGCCGATGCTGTCATCGTGACCAAATGCGACTCGGACTTGAGTGTGACCCGGCGGCAGGAAATCGAGCAGCGCGTCCGGCACTATGCCCGGCCCGGTGTTCCCGTGCTGTTTTCAACTTATGCCTACTCTGAACCAGTGCCGCTGGCGGGTAGTGCCGCTAAAATGGTGACGTGTGGGCCAGAAATTGTGCTGCTGACGGGTATTGCTCAGCCGGGGCCGTTGCGCGATTATTTGGTGGCTGCCGGCTACCATATCGTGCATCACGCCGATTTTCCCGACCATCATGCGTTTACTACCGCGGAAATTGCGAGAATGGCTGCGCATTGCGGCCCCGGGCGCTGTATTTTTACGACGCAGAAAGATGCTACCCGCCTGCTGGCCCCCGCGCTGCATACGGAAATAGCGCGTCTGCCCGTTTTCTACATTCCTATTACCGTGGAGTTTCTGGCTGATGGCGCCGCCCGCCTGCGTCAGTTGCTCCCGGCCGCGTTGAAGCCCCAAGCTGTTGTCTGACCTGTCGTTGCTCTCGTCTTGTATGTATAGCCTGCCGCTGCGGTGGTTGGGTCGCGTTGCCCGGAACTGGGCTGGCTGGAGTGTGTTTTTCCTGCTGCTGACCGTACCGGCTGCTGTGCAGGCCCAGGTGCTCGACGACTCTACCAAGGTACTCTATGGCGCCCGTACCACCCGTGTTCTTCGGGAAGCCGATCTGCTGCGCGACCAGAACGAAGGCCGCATTATTGATACGGCCCTCGTCAACTTGCCCTCGGCGCGCAATTGGTACCACGATAGTACTTTCTACCAGGATCTGGGGCACGTGGGCACCGCGGGCCGGCCGCTGCTGTGGCGCACCAATACGGAGCTGGGCGCCCGCCTCGGCCGCAACGCCTTCGACCGGTACGCCCGCGACCCAGCCACCATTCCGTACTACGATTCCAAGTCGCCGTACACGTTTTTTCGCTTCATTCAGGGCGGCAACGGCGAACAGGTATTTGAGCTTTCTTACACGCGCAGCATCAACAAAAACGCCAGTATAGGTATTGCCTACGAGCGGTTTGCGGCAAACAAAGTGTACACCAACAACCCGCGCGAGTCGTTGGTGGAGCACAGCAACTTTCTAGTTTTTGCCCGCTTCCAAAGCACCGACGAGCGGTACCACGCGCTGCTGAACTACAACAACGTCAGGCACCTGGCGGTGGAGCAGGGCGGCATCAATCCCAGTCTGTCTGCGAATACCACTACCCCGGACACGACGGAGCTGAGCGAGCTGTTCGACTACGGAGAAGAGCGCCCCTGGCTGTTTACGGCTTCCAACCGGGAGCACCGCGACGGAATCCGCTTTGCGCAGTCGTACCGCCTGCTGGGCAAGGGCCTCACTGCCTATCACGTAGTAGACTGGCACCGCCAGATGAACCGCTTCCAAGATACCAAGCTGCCCGTCAACACCACCACCAATACCCTGCTCTATTACCCCCGCGCCCGCCTGAGCCAGACGGCCACCGACGACCGGGCCGAAGTGCAGCAGGTGGAAAACACGTTTGGGGTGCTGGGCCGCACCACGGCCGTAGAGTACAAGCTCTACGCCCGCCACCGCGCCCTGTCGCTGGCAACGCGCAACCTAGTAGGGGAGCCCGGCGAACTACGCCCCGCAGCCAACGACGGACAGGATTTTAGCCAGCTTTTTGTGGGCGGCTCGGCGGCGTTCAACTACAAAATTTTCGCCATCGAAACGGCTGGGGAGGTGTTTGCCCTCGACATCAACAACCCCGCGCAGAACCAGGAGTACTGGGTGCGTGGTGCCGCTAAGGTAGGGCCGCTGACAGGCGAGGTGCTGAGTACCAGCTTCTCGCCTACGCTCACGCAACGGCAGTTTGATGGCAACCACTACGCCTGGGACAATGCGTTCCGCAATACGTTCATCAATCAATTTACGGCCCGCCTCGACCAGACCCTGGGCCAGCACCGCCTGGAAGCCTCGGGTGCCATCATCAACATCACGGACCTGGTTTATTACAACGAAGCCGGTGCGCCCGCTCAACTTGGCGTCGACCGACGGCTGCTGACGGTTTCAGCCCGGTACCGCTTCAACGTAGGCAACTTCTTCTTCGACAACCAGGCCCACGCTACCAGCGGCGGCGACGAGGAAGGCCTGCGCATTCCGGCTCTTGTCACGAACAGCAAAGTCTACTACCAAGGCTATGTGTTCAGGAAGGCGCTGTTTGGGCAGATTGGCGCGGAGGTGTACTACCAGTCGACGTGGCGGCCCTACGACTACAGCCCCAGCAACCAGCAATTTTACGTGCAGAACCACTTCACAGCGGCCAATTTCGCTGTGGCTGATGTGTTCCTGACGGCCGACATCCGTACGGTAGCCGTGCTGCTGAAAATGGCCTACGTCAACCAGGGAATCCTGCGCGACGGGTACTTCGTGACACCCTACTACACCGGCCTGCCCCGCCGCTTCGAGTTGGGCATTCGGTGGCAGTTTTTCGACTGATAAGGCGCAGCGGCTCCCAAACCAGTTGCCGACGTACAGCTATTCTACCTTATGTACCCCAAGGACAAGGAAAAAACCATCCTCAAGCTCAAGCTTAATACCGACCCGCGCTGGGTGGATATTGCCAGCAAGAACATCGAGGATATACTCGTCGACCATGCGTGGTGCGAGCAGAAGGCGGCCAGCACCGGCATCAGCATGATTATTCACTACCCGGAGAAAACCCGCCTCGTGGATGAGCTGACGGATTTGGTGGCTGAGGAATGGAGCCATTTTGAGCGGGTGCTGCTGGAACTGCGCAAACGCGGCCACCAGCTGGGCCGCCCGCGCCGCGACGAGTACGTGGTGCAACTGCTGACGCATGTGCGCAAAGGCGGCCCCCGCGAGCGGCAGCTTATGGATCAGTTGCTGGTATCAGCCCTGATTGAGGCGCGCAGCTGTGAGCGGTTTAAGTTGCTCTGGAAGCATATTCCGGACCCTGAGCTAAGCAAGTTCTACTATGAGCTAATGGTATCCGAAGCCGGCCATTTTGTGAGCTATGTGGAGCTGGCCAAGGAATACTGCGACCCCAAAGAGGTAGAGGTGCGGCTGCAGGAGCTACTAAAGATTGAGGGTGAAATAGTAACCAGCTTGCCCGTCCGCGACGACCGGATGCATTAATTCTCACTGGCCCACTTATGTTTGCCTTTGCCGTTGCTGGGCGTTGCGCTATATTGGACGTGTTTTATCTTTCCTGACGCATGAAGAAAGTAGTGTTGAGTGCTTGGTTGCTGCTACCAAGCCTGGCTTTTGCGCAAACCAGCTCCCCCGAAGCCACGCTTAATTTCTGTGGCGTCAACCTGACCGTTCCGGCTGGTTGCACGCCGGAATCAAAATATGAGCTCCGCTGCGACAACTACCAGCTGGGCTGGCTCTATCTCGACCGGGGCCAGTTGCTGCCGGTAGTGGAAGACCTGGTGCGTACGGAGAAGAAAAAACACAAACCCGCCGAACAGCAGGTGTTCGACGGGTTTATTCTGGATATGCCGGCGAAGGGCTACCGGCTCAGCTACGCAACGGAAACCGGCCTGGCGTACCAACTCATTTTCTACGGGACTGCCAAAGGCCAGCCCGTTGTGGTGCAACTGACATTAGGCTTCGACCCTGAAAAAACTGCTGATCTGCCGGAAGTAGCCCGCCAGATTGTGCATCTTTCAAAGTAGCCCAGCCCTAGGCCGCACCCTTTACGGTTCTATTCGGGAGCGTAAGAGCCCAGCCGGCACATCAAGGGCGCCGGTATACGGGTCAATCAGGCCATTACGCTCATCTTCGATGTTGGTGGCTTGCGTGTAGACGTCGCCGGCAATGGAACGTTTGCGGAGCTCTTGCTTGAAGAGGCGAATATTCTCGGCACGGGTGGCTGAGTCCTGGGGGCCGCCGTAGTCGGGGAAGCCGAAGCCGCCCCACTCGCTGACGATAAGCGGCACTTGGCGGCGGTAGAAAAATGGGTCGCCGACGACGAGTGGAAAGGCGGCGGTGCCTTCCATTTCACCCATCACCAGCCGGTCAAGCAGTTCTCTCCACCGGTTCAGGTCAGGAGTGTAAAGGTGAGCCGTCAATAGGTCTGACTTTAGGCGACCGAGCCAGGAAATATGGTGCCAGCCATCATTATCCACCACCAGAAACTGCGGATAGGCTATCTGCATGTAATGGTACATATCGACGATGTACTGGCGGGTTTCGGGGTTGGTAGCAATGTCCTGGGCACCCCAATCCTCGTTGTAGAGGCTCCAGATGACAACAGAAGGATGGGTGCCAATCAGCGCAACCATGCGCAGAAGCTCCTCGCGGTGGTTCTGGCGGCTGCGAGGGGTAGAGCTGTGTGGGCTCGGTACTTCCACCCAAAGTAGCAGGCCCAACTCGTCAGCTAGGTTATAAATGCGCGGATCGACCCCGGCAATATGCACCCGTACGAGGTTGCACCCCAGCTCCTTCATGGCGTGCATGTGCTTCTGCATCTCATCGTAGGTAGCGCGGCCGGGCTGGTAGAGGATGCCGTCGAGGTAGATACGCTGGTTGTTGAGGTACACGTAGGCTCCACGGGCTTCTATTTTGCGCAAGCCAAAGTGCGACTCAATCTGGGCCACGTAGCCTTCCGCATCAATCAGCTGTGCTACCAGCCGGTATAGCCGCGGCTCTTCCGGCGACCATAGCTGCGCGCCGGGTACTTCCATTGCTACGCGTTGTTCCCGTTGGCCGGCCTCCAGGCGTAGCGGGAAATCGGAGGAAGCCAGTGGCTCGGTAGCTGCTGGGTCGCGGTCAAATACCTGTAGCCGTATCACGTAGGCGCCCGGGTCATGAATGCGGAGTGTCAGGTTGAAACGCACCAGTTGGTCTTCTACCAGGCTGACTATTCCGACACGGGAGCGAAGGCGGTTGCGCTCTACCATTTCCAGCCACACGCTGCGCACGGCCCCGGTATAGGTCTGGTACCAGATGCCCCCACGCTTGTACACATGCGACTCCTGCTTGCCGCGCGGCGTTTCGGCATCCATCGTATCGGCAATGCGCACCGTGAGGCGGTTGACGGCCTGTAGGCTTTCTTCGCGCAACTCGTACGAGAAGGATGTGTAGCCGCCGTAATGAATGTCTTCACCTTCGATGGTGCGCAGCTGGCGGCCATTGAGCCACACGCGGGTTTCGTAGCCGCAGGCCCCAAACGTAAGTTGCAGCATCGACCGAATCTGCTCCACGTCGCGCTCCGGGCGCGTAAACTCCCGCTCGTACCACACTACCACCTTGTCGTGCCAGGTGCCGGGCTGGCCTTTGGCTTCCGCTATGTGTGCCTCTACGGCTCCCGGCCATTGGGCCGTATACTCATAGCTGTGGCCCAGATGCCAGCCGTCGCGCAGTCCGCTATCCGTCGTGTCGATGGCAAAATTCCATTCCCCATCCAGCAACTGGTAGTTGTTCATCCGAAGCACGGCCCGGGGCAGCGGATTGTCCAGTGACGCCGGCTGAAAATCTTCTTCTTGGCTCTCAGAAAGACCGTAGTTGGGATGATCAAAGCTCATAAGCAGTATGCATGGGGTGAAATTTGGCCCTTACGGGGATGCATCCGCACTAACGGCCTGCGCGCAGTCTGCGTTGCGACGTTGCCCAAAAGCTCCCATGGCGCCACCCACTACCTAGCAGCCAAAAAGCAGCCAGCCGAAACCCCACTGAGGTTTCGGCTGGCTCTACTAGGCACACTTCAAACTGCCTGCTCGTTCAGTATTAGTCAGGATCAGGTTTTCTGCTTCTTCTTTTTGGCCGCCGGAAACAGCACATTGTTGAGAATCAGGCGGTAGCCGGGGGAGTTGGGGTGCAGGGCCAGGTCGGTGGGCTCTTCTTCCACCAAGTGTTGGTAGTCTTCGGGGTCGTGGCCGCCATAGAAAGTCCAGGTGCCTTTGCCTAGTGTGCCGTGCATGTAGCGGATTTCGCCGGAAGCCTTGTTGTCACCCATCACCACCACATCCGATTTCACGAGGCTCTTGCGGAAGGCCGTGGTTTGGCCCATAAAGCCCTTGATGGTCTTCTCGTGGTCCTGGGTAAGCATGGTGGGCACCGGGTCGTACTTGGCCGAGAAGGTGAAGAGTTGGAAATAGTCGTTGTCCTCGTACACGCCGCGTTCCTGGGGCTGCATGTCAATGTTGCTATACTCGTACTGGTACGGGTCGCGCACGAGCTGGAAGTCCTTGAAGGCCAAGGTTCGGTTGAAGTTGAGCTTGGACTGAGCAGCCGGGTCGGCCGGGTCGCCGTCGTACATGCTTTCCACCATGTCTACGCCCAGCCCGGCCAGCGCAATATCGTAAGTGTCGGTGGCCGAGCACATAGCAAACTGGAAGCCGCCGCCCGCAATAAACTCCTGCATTTTCACCACCACGGCCGCTTTCATCTGGCTTACCTTCGTGAAGCCGTGGCGTTTGGCTGCCGCTTCGGAGTCGCGCTGTTGCTGCTGGTACCAGGGCCGGTTGCGGTAGGAGGCGAAGAACTTACCGTATTCGCCCGTGAAATCTTCGTGGTGCAGGTGCAGCCAGTCGTACTTGGGCAGCTTGCCGTCCAGTACGTCATCATCGTAGATTTCGTCGTACGGAATTTCGGCGTAGCCCAGTACCAGCGTCACGGCGTCGTCCCAGGGTTGCTTGCCTTTGGGGGTGTACACCGCAATTTTGGGCACCTTCTCCAGCTTCATCACATCCATATTGGCGTTGGGGTCGGCTATTTCCGACAGGATGCTGGTGTATTGCGCCCCCGAAATCACCTGGTACGTGACACCGCGTACGGCCATTTCATTCTCTACGCCGGGCGCTACTTCGCAGGCGAAAGAGCCGCCGCGGTAGTTCAGCAGCCATTCTACCTCAATCTGCTTGCCCAGCAGCCAATACGCAATGCCGTAGGCTTTTAGGTGCTCCTTCTGGGTGTTATCCATCGGGATAAGCACATGATTGGCCCAGGCACCCAGCGGGGCCAGCCAGGCCAGCAGCAGGAGCACCAGCAGGGTGCGGTAGGTAAGCAAGGTATTTTTCATCGGACGCGTAAGGGCAAGAAGATAGGCGCTGTCCCCGCAACGGGCAAGGTAGGCTTCTTGGTTCGGGCAGGAGCGGAAATAACAGCGCTGGCGGGCGTGACGGCAAATTTTGCCAGGGCCGGTAAGGGAAAGATAACGCCTTTTGCCCGGAGGCTGCATATACGGCCGCACTAGGGCCGGTGCGCTACCGTGCGGTGGCCGCAAAGCCACCGCAATTCCTTAGCTTAGCCACAATTTTTCGATGTATGGATCTGCTGGAAAACATCAGGGAAGCTTTTCGCTCCATTAAGAGCAATCTGCTGCGCACCGTTCTGACGGCGCTCATTGTGAGCATCGGAATTATGGCGCTGGTCGGAATCCTCACGGCCATCGACGCCATGAAGTATTCGCTGAACCAGACCTTTGCCAGTCTGGGGGCCAATTCCTTTGAAATGAAGGCGAAAGGCTACACCAACCGATTCCGGCGAGGCGGAGTGCAAGGGCGCGTGTATCCGCCCATTAGCCTGCTGCAAGCCAAAAAGTACAAGCAAACCCTCGGCGACGAGGCGCAGGTAGGGGTTTCGGCCTTTATATCGGGTGCCACGGAAGTGAAAGGCAACGGCCAGAAAACCAACCCCAATATCCAGGTAGTTGCCGGCGACGAAAATTACCTGCAGATCCAGAGCTATAACCTGGGAACGGGCCGCACGTTTTCGCCGCTGGAGCTAGACAATGGCACCAACGTAGCCATCATTGGTTCGGAAATTCAGGAAAAGCTGTACCCCTCCGAAAGTCCGCTTAGCAAGTACGTGTATTTGCTGGGGCGGCGGTTTTTGGTGGTAGGCGTGCTGGAAAAAAGTGGTAGTAGCGGCCAGGGTGGCGGCGCCGACCGGATGGTGCTTATTCCGCTGGAAACCGGCAACCAGATGCCCCGGCAGCGTGCCCTCACCTTCGACGTGAAAACCGCTACCACTCGTCCTGGCGAGTTGAACTACCTCACGGGCCAAGCTACCGGCATCATGCGCGCCGTGCGCCACGACCAGCTTGGGCAGGAAGACAGCTTTGAGGTAGAGCGTTCCGACTCCATGGCTGCCAAGCTCGATGAGCTTTCGGGCGGGCTGAAAGTGGGCGGCTTTCTGGTCGGCTTCGTAACGCTGCTGGGCGCCAGTATTGCCCTGATGAACATTATGATGGTGTCGGTAACAGAGCGGACCCGCGAAATCGGCATCCGGAAGGCACTAGGCGCTACCTCGCTCCAAATCCGGCAGCAGTTCCTCATCGAAGCCATTGTAATCTGTGTGCTGGGTGGCTTGCTCGGCATTCTGCTGGGCGTAGGTGGTGGCAACCTGCTCACGCTGTTCATGGACCAGGGCGCCTTCATTGTGCCGTGGCTCTGGATGTCGATGGGATTGGTAATCTGCATCACGGTGGGGCTGGCCTCGGGCTACTATCCGGCCAGCAAAGCCGCCGCCCTCGACCCTATCGAAAGCCTGCGCTACGAGTAGGAACGGTACGGTTGTACCTGCCATGTGCAACAGGTTTGGCGGCATCGGGCTTATACACCGCACTAAAAAGGAGTCCTGCCACGTACGGCAGGACTCCTTTTTTAGTGTACAGTTAGTTGAACTTGGTGATGAGTGGGAGAGGAGGTGCCACCGCCGACCTATCAATCTGGGTATGCGCTTTTATCGATGAAATCAGTCTGCTTACTAGGCCAGTTCACAGGTGAGTAGAGTAACGATACGACCTGAAAACCGCTCCAACCCGGCCCGCCCTGGCACCCGGGGTAGAGCGTGTGAAGTACTGATAAGTCGGTAGAAATTGGTGTTAGGTATTGAGTTGTAGAGCAACGGCCGGAGTCTAGCAGAACCAGTTGCTCACTATCTCATGCTGATCAGCAAACCAGCTACTCTCTATTTGTCATGGTTTAGTAATGGATTTATCAGCGCCTATAAGTTGGCGCTTCCTCAAACTGTTACTCGGCGTCTTCGGTATGAAAGGGTAGGGGCTGCCAACTCGGCGCCTATCTCAGGGGTCTCTCCGGCCACTTAGAACGGCAACAGCTTAGGATACTATTTCGGCCCAGTATAACGCATGAGAAGATAGTGAAGGATAGAGCTGCGACGTATCGGAGTTGCACTGCGTGCCGATGAATTGCTGTGCTTCTACTCAGGAGACAAAGCGCGTGATGATCCAGCATTTCTACTCAACGACTGGTTATGATTTTAGCAGCCTAATGCAGTGCCGTAGCGGCATAGAAAAGTGTGAGAGTAGAGTGTAATTGTTTATATACATTTGTATAATAAAAATCCATTTGGACTCATGGCACAATCAGCAACAGTAGGGCAGCGCTTTGTACAGCTTATTTCTCATTTGGGTATAAGTAAAAACGCATTTGCTAACTCCTTAGATAAGACAGCAACAGTTGTCCAACACCTTGTAGAAGAGAGAAATAAACCTGGATTTGACCTTTTATGTAAGGTGTTTGAAGTATATCCAAATGTATCAAAAGAGTGGCTGATACAGGGATATGGGCCAATGCTTATTTCCGAGGTTGAAACGCCTGCTACGGCGCAACCAGTTGGCTCTGCCACTCCGGCCGCCCATGCTACGCCGCAAGCTGTTGCGCCTGCTGCGACAAAATCCGTGTCCAAACAAGATGAGCCAGCAGATATAGTGACTACCGTTCCTCAGCCGGTATTGGCTTCGGGTAACGAGGGAGCCGGTGAAGTGCCTGCACCTGTTACTGCATCTGCTACTACTGTGCCCTCTGTACCGCCCACATCAGTTGTGGTGGCTGCTCCAGCACCGGAGGCCGCGTGGCAGACTGCTCTCTACACGCAGCAGATGGCTCATCAGCTAGCTATGGCCGAACTTCGCAACCAACATCTGCAGGACCAGCAGCGCCTCATGCAACAAATGCTGGACCTCATGCAACGCAAGCTAGGCTGATATGAGCTGAGCCGCATCCATAAAGACCACTTCTACCGAAAACGCCCCTCAAATACGTACGTGAGGGGCGTTTTCGGTAGAAGAAGTGCCTAAAACGGCGCTAATGCTGGAACACTTCAATTCCTATTTCCTCCGCTTCCATCAGATTCTGCGGAGTTACGGCGGAGAGACGCAGACGCTTCAGTTCTCCGACCAGCAGAGGATCGTATTTAGCCGTTACGCGGATATAATTAGGAGTAAAGCCTTCCATCTGGCCGTTGGTCACATCATCTTCGAAGAGCACGGCTGTTTCCAGGCCTACGTGCTGCTCATAGAAATGCCGCTTTTTCTTCTCCGAAAGACCTCGCAACTGGGTAGTCCGCTCGTGGCGGTGGCGGTCCTGCACGCGGCCCGGCAGGGTTGGGGCCAGCGTGTTTTCGCGCTCCGAGTACGGGAATACGTGCAGATAGCTCACGTCTAGCTCATTTAGAAACTGGTAGGTGGTCAGAAATTCTTCCTCCGTTTCGCCCGGGAAACCCACAATAACGTCAACTCCGATGCAGGCGTGCGGCATAACCTCCTTGATCAGCTGCACCCGTTCCACGTACAGCTCGCGCCGGTAGCGGCGGCGCATCAGGCCCAGAATCTTGTTGGAGCCCGACTGCAGCGGAATGTGGAAATGCGGCATAAACCGCTTCGAGCGAGCTACGAACCGAATAATCTCATCCGACAGCAGGTTGGGCTCGCAACTGCTGATGCGAAACCGCTCGATGCCTTCTACTTCGTCAAGCGCCTGTACCAAATCATAGAAAGTTTCCTTCCGCTCGCGCTCCGGCCCTTGCAGGCCAAAGTCGCCGAGGTTTACCCCCGTCAGCACAATTTCTTTCACGCCTGTTTCGGCCAGCTTCTGTACGCGTTCCACTACGCTCTGCACAGAGTCGGAGCGGCTGTTGCCGCGCGCCAAGGGAATGGTGCAAAACGAGCAGGAATAGTCGCAGCCATCCTGCACCTTCAGGAACGTGCGGGTCCGGTCGCCGTAGCTGTGCGCGGCATGAAACTCCGTGGCTTCCGAAATAGGCGAGGCGAATACCTGACCCGGTTGCCCGGCGGCGGGCTTCTGAAAGCTCGCCAGCGTTTCTACCAACTGAAATTTTTCGGCGGCTCCCAGCACGGCATGTACGCCGGGTATTTCCGCAATTTCCTGGGGCTTGAGCTGGGCATAGCATCCCACAATGGCCACAAATGCTTCCGGGTTGTGTTTTAGGGCCTCTTTCACCACCTTCCGGCACTTCCGGTCGGCGTGGTCCGTGACGGAGCAAGTATTGATGATGTAGATATCAGCCGCGTCCTCGAAAGAGGTTTTTACGAAGCCGTGCTCCTCAAACTGCCGGCCAATGGCCGACGTTTCGGAGAAGTTGAGCTTGCAGCCCAGCGTATAAAAGGCAACTTTTCTCGTTTCCATAAGCAAGGGCGCAAAGATACGGCGAAGCCGGGGTTTCCCATATGTCAGCCCAAGAAAGCCCTGACAATCATAGGTTCAGACTGCCGGTGCCTACGCAGGTAGCCGTTGCTGCACTAAGGCCATCAGGCTCGCCAGATCTGCTTGGTTCAGCTCAGCCGGTGTAAGAAACTGCTCCCAGTTGCCGCCGGCATTTCGCAGGAAGGCGGCCGGCAACGGCCACTGGGTCAGTTCGGGGTACTGCGTGCGCAGCTCGTCGCGGTGCAGAAAAATAGGGGTGACGGGCAACTGCCGTAGAAAAGCCGCCCACTCCGGCCGCATGGTAAAGGCGCCGTACGTGAGGGCGCACAAAGAGCAGGAATAGGTGGCCGGAGAGAGGGTTTTGTGGAGCGTGTCCAGTACTCCGTTCAGTACGCCGGCGTTGGCATTGTACACGAAAAGCAACTCTCTCATGAAACTCGAAACAGCACCGATGCTAGATGTTTATTTGGCCAGGTAATCTTCCATGCTGAGCTGCTCATAAGCCTGCCCTTGGCGCAACTGCTTGTCTGGTACACCCGGGGTACGGCTGGTTTCGCGGCGCGAGATATTGTCGAAGGTAAGCGTGCCAGCTGGCGTCACGAAACCGAATCCATCGGTGTAGCAATAGAAGGCCGATGGCTCCTGCACGGGGCGCAGCAAGTCACGGCTCCAGCGGTAGGCCGTGGTGGGCAGCCGGAGCTGGGCCAGCAGTGTGGCCGCAATATCGGTTTGGGAGCCGAGGGTGGAAAGGACTCGGCCACGGACTTCGGGCCGGAGGGCGCCACCGGCCAGCACCAGCGGAATCTGGAATTTGGCGGGTTCTTCCGCCTCATTGAAACCGGGCAGCGTGTGGCCATGGTCGGCTACCAGCACTAGCAGCGTGTTATCGTACCAAGGCTGACGCCGGGCCTCCTGCAGAAAGCGTCCCAGTGCCCAGTCGGTATAATACACGGAGTTGCGGAACAACGCTGTTTCGTCGGAGCCCCGGAATTTGCGCGGAATGGGTATCTCAAACGGCTCATGGCTGCTCAGCGTGAAAGCAGTAGTGAAAAATGGTTGCCGCTGTGTGCGCAGGTCTGCCAGCACCCTATCAAACAATATATGGTCGTGGGCACCCCATTTTGAGTTTTGCTGGCTTTTCGGGAAGTCAGACCGCTCCGTGAGTTGTTCATAACCCGCCGTCATGAGGTAGCTTTTCATGTTGGCAAAAGCCAGCTCGCCTCCATAATAGTAGTGCGAGCTATAGCCCGCTTGTTTCAGCGACTGGCACAAGTGCGGCAGCCGCTCGGTTTTGCGCGGAAACTTAATGATGCTGCTTGGAGTGGGCTGGCTGGGGTAGCCCGAAAGCAGTGCCACTAGCCCTTTCTGGCTCCGGTCGCCGGCCGCATAGAGGTTACTGAAGAGTACTCCGGTGCGGGCCAGGCTGTCGAGGTTGGGCGTAACGCCAGCCTCGCCGCCGGTGCAGCCCACAAATTTGGACGTGAAGCTCTCCAGAATAATGAATACCACATTAGGCCGGGGAGTACGCAGAAGGCTGGTGAAGGCCGTCGGAGCGAGAGTATCAGTATAGGTATAGAGGGGGCGTACGAGGTTGCGGCTAACACTATCAGTCAGGAAATGGTAGCGGCTGGCGTCCGTGCCACTCAGTGTCAGGGCATTCACCACGTTCCAGGGCAGATTCACGGCTGCATGGTTCGCGAATGGCTGATTGGAGAAATACACGTCGCTCTGATTCACCGGAATCTGCTGCACCCCACCGCGCAGCGGTACAATCAGCAGCGCTGCGTAAAGCAAACTCACCAGCGCCGCCCGGCCCCTGCTAAAGCCCGCCGGGAGCAGGGGCAGCGTGCCCACTACCTTAGTATATAGGAGATACCCCAAAGCCAGCAAGCCTATGAAAGCGCCCAGCAACAGCAACAGCGGGGCGCTACCTGCTGAGGCCGCCATTTCGGCCGGCGAGTTGAGGTACTGCAGAGGAGTAGTATCCAGGCGAAACCCCCAGGTCCGGTACAGCTCCAAGTCAATGGTAGTTAGGAACGCTACGACAACGCCCACAACGGCTGTGTAAAACCGCACCAACCGGTCGAGGCCGAAGCGGCTGCCCAGTAGGCTGCCACCCAGTACTAGCACAAACGGAACCAGACTGATGTATGCGGCTGCAGAGGCATCCAGCCGCAGGCCATATCCCGCTATGCCAGCTACAGTGCCGACAGACAGCAAGGCTGTTTTGCTGAAATGATACAGCAAAAACAGTCCTTTAGATGCCAGGAAGAAGAGCAGCCAAAACAGGTAGTAGCGCGGCTGAAACGCGAAGCGGTTTCTCACCTAGCAAAGGTAGGGGCAGTTTAGTGTGATTGCGCTTTCGGTTAAGCTTTTGAAACTACAGTCTCACTGCGGGTACTAGTGACTACTTACTTATCACATCGGTCTGCTGTTCCCTGTTTATACAAAAGGGGGTGTGCTTTCAAAACGGATAGTATTTCGAATAAATACTCTATTTTAGCAAGGGGTGTTACATTAAATAGGTGTAAAGACAATAAAACGGCCTTAGTTGTGAAGGGGGTATTTGGAAATTACAGAAACACCGTTGATCTTTGCGAGCAGCAAACCTACCCAACCTCAAAATCCCCCGCTTACCTCTTTCATGGCAATTCTCCGCTTTAAAGCACTTGAACTGGTTGACCAGCGCCAGCCAATCACAGTTGAGAGCAACGGTGAACGTCGCTCTGACAGCTTCGGCAAGAACGTCTTCAACCTGGATGCAATGCGGGCCACTATGCCCGGCGAGTATTTCAAGAAGCTGCAAAGCGCCATCAAACTGGGCAGCCCGGTAGAGCGTAGCGTGGCTGATGCCGTAGCTTCGGCGATGAAAACTTGGGCCATGGCTAAAGGTGCAACGCACTATACGCACTGGTTTCAGCCGCTGACCGGCGCTACTGCCGAGAAGCACGATTCGTTCTTTGACTTGAATTCGGACGGTCGTCCGATTGAGAATTTCAAAGGTTCCGCGTTGGTGCAGCAGGAGCCGGATGCTTCTTCGTTCCCGAACGGCGGTATCCGCAACACGTTTGAGGCCCGCGGCTACACTGCCTGGGACCCTACTTCGCCAGCATTCATCATCGAAACGGCAGGTGCTAAAACGCTCTGCATTCCCACAATTTTCGTGGCGTATACGGGGGAGGCTCTCGACTACAAGGCCCCCCTGCTGAAGTCGCTGGCTTCGCTGGAGAAAGCCGCTGTGGATGTGTGCCAGTACTTCGATAAGGATGTGAACCGCGTGAACACCACGCTGGGCATCGAGCAGGAGTACTTCCTCGTCGACCGTGCCCTGTACAATGCGCGCCCTGACCTGGTAATGACCGGCCGCACCCTGTTTGGGCACGCGCCAGCCAAAGGCCAGCAGCTTGATGACCATTACTTTGGCTCTATTCCGACTCGCGTACACGCCTACATGCTGGAGTACGAGGAGGAAGCCAACAAGCTGGGTATTCCACTGCGTACGCGCCACAACGAAGTAGCGCCGCACCAGTTCGAGTGCGCTCCTACCTTCGAAGACGCCAACCTCGCCGTCGACCACAACCAGCTCCTGATGGACATCATGGAGCGAGTTGCCGACAAGCACAATTTCAAAGTGCTGCTGCACGAAAAGCCGTTTGCCGGCGTGAATGGTTCGGGCAAGCACAACAACTGGGCAATGAGCACCGACACGGGCGTTAACCTGCTCGCGCCGGGCCGTCGCCCCAAAGAGAACCTACAGTTCCTAGCCTTCTTTATCACCACCATTAAGGCTGTGGACCGCTACGCCGATTTGCTGCGCTCCAGCATTGCTTCGGCCAGCAACGACCACCGCCTTGGTGCCAACGAAGCGCCGCCGGCTATCATGTCGGTGTTCGTGGGCTCAATGCTGAACTCGGTACTGGATGAACTGGAGCGCACCGCTAAAGTGCCTCTCGACAAAGGCGACAACATCTACCTCAAGCTCGGCATCGATAAGATTCCGGCTATCCTGCTCGACAATACGGACCGTAACCGCACGTCGCCGTTTGCCTTCACCGGCAACAAGTTCGAGTTCCGGGCGGTAGGGTCATCGGCTAACTGTTCGTCGGCCATGACTACGCTCAACACTATTGTAGCTGAGCAGCTGATTGACTTCAAAACTTCCGTCGATGCACTCATTGAGCAGGGCAAGAAAAAGGAGGTAGCCATTGTAGAAGTGCTCCGCGAGTACGTTATCAGCTCCAAGAAAATCCGTTTTGAGGGCAATGGCTACTCAGACGAATGGAAAGACGAAGCCGAGAAGCGTGGGCTGTCGAACATCCCTACTACGCCCCAGGCGCTGGACGCCATGGTTGAGCAGGAAGCTTCCTCCTTGTTTGAGCGGCACCATATTTTCTCGCACGTCGAGCTGCACGCCCGCCACGATATTCTGCTGGAAGACTACATCAAAAAGATTCAGATTGAAAGCCGCGTGATGGGTGATTTGGCCATCAACCACATCATTCCTACGGCCGTAGCTTACCAGACCAAGCTCATTAACAACGTGCGCGGCCTGCGAGAACTGGGCCTCGATGATGAGAGCTCAGAAGTGACGGTAAATACCATCAAAGCTATTTCGCGCCACATTTCAACTATCAAAACCCAGGTAGATGGAATGGTGAATAGCCGCAAAGTGGCCAACAAGATTGAAGACACGCGCGAGCGGGCCATTGCCTACTGCGACACTGTCAAAACGCATTTCGATACCATTCGCCGCTCCGTTGACAAACTGGAGCTGATGGTAGCCGATGAGGACTGGCCTTTGGTGAAGTACCGCGAACTTTTGTTCCGGCACTAAGCCAAGGACAGAATCGGGCCGGAGTTGGGTGGGAATTTTCTCCGTGCATCGATTTCAGAAAAGCCGTTTCCGGGTGGGAGCGGTTTTTTTTGTGCCCTGCCTACACGCTGGCACAACACAACGGCCTTATATGCTATATAGCAGGCCGTTTTGTTGTACCAGCTGTGTAGCTAGCCTTCTGTCAGGCCATAACGCTTGGTTCTGCGGCTCTTTTCTCGTAGAGTATGGAATTGCCAGACCCATGTAGAAAATAGGGCTGTTCAGGATAACTAACGTTTTTCTTTCAATTATTAGCCGACTGAAACAGGAAGGGGCTTCTACACAGCGTAGAAGCCCCTTCCTGTTTCAGTCGGCTATAACCCATCACTGCCCGCCAAGGGCGCTACTGCACTTATGAAGTTCTGGACAGTTGCTGGGGCAGTTCGTCAAGCTGGCTGTGTTGCAGAAACTGGTTCTCATCCTGCCAGAAGGCTCGGCATTCGTTCCGTAGGTTTTTCAGTAGGTCTTCCTGCCGCCGGAGGGCGCGCCACTCACCCATGCCAAGCTGTTCGCAGAGCTTGTAGAAGGTGTCGCCTTGGCCTTTGTGGCCTTTCACTTCTACCAGGCAGCTCAGAATAGGGCGGCCGGCTGCATACTCAGCCATCGAAATGTCGGCTAAGAGTTCTTTCAGACGGCTCTTTTCGTGAGAATTATCTAAGTTCAACCCTAAGTCGGCTTCCTGAATCAGATTGAGGTAACTGGTAGTACCTACCTGGTGCCGAGCAAAGAGAATCAGGTGTTTTCTAATCCGGTCAAACATGGTGGCTGAGTTGGTTAACGGGGCGGAAAAATGGTAAAAAACATACATGCTGGCCCTGGAAATAGGGAGCAGTGTGTAGTAGTTTCCCAAAACCGTACCAACCTGGTCTAATCAGCGCACAGGGCTTGTTAATGCATATTCTTTTTCGGGTATACTTCGGATAGGGTCGCCAGAGAAGAAAAGGATAATGCGAGAACGGCTTATAGTAAATATGAATAAAAGATGATGCGCATTGGCCTGTGATGTTTCGGCACAGGGCAATACAACCCGCAACACCGCTTAATATCTTCACCGAGCTAGTATGCGCGCACTGAAGCGCACATCCAGCAGGAATATCAGCATCAGCTATGACAAGTAAATTGTCCAGTAAAGGAGAAACAGCACAAGATTCGCTGGAGGTAAGCAGCACCACACTGACGCCTGCCAGACGCCGACGCCGGCTGGAAGGCGCAGTAGTGACTACGGCAACGAAGCTGCTGCCGCTAGTAGAGTTGCTTGATGCCATCCAGCCGCACGTCACGAATGAGTCGGTGTTTCATACACGGCGGATGAAAATAACAGCCCAGATGGCGCTGGCTTATGCCCAGCTAAAAACCGAGCGGCCAAAGCGAAAGAAATTGGCTCTGGCCTTCCGGACAATAGGGGAGCTGGTGCTTGAAGAAACCCGTGACATCAGCCGGGATGAGCTGAAAGAGGCCGCGAAAGAGTTTGTGCTGGCAACAGTCAAAAATGCCCCAGCGCTTATCAGCGCGGCGCATCAGGCCAAATTGCTCTCCTGACCCCTAAAGCAACCTACGAAACAGCTGCACACTGCTTAGTTAAGTAAAAGGAACCAGCGCGGCTAGTAGGGTAGTGGTAGCCTGCCGCCAGCTGGCATAGGGCCAGATGATATTGCCTGCTATGTATGGCTCCGTTTCCAGCTTCACGGCTTCCAGCCAAGCAATAAGCGCTTTTTTGGCTGGCATAGGCCAGTCGGGCTGCGAAACAGTTGGCCACTGTTCATCAGGCCACTGCTGCAGAAAATATTCGGCCTGATCGGCAATACGGGCTAGGCGTGCCGCGGCATAAGGAGCATTGTGCTGAATGTGACGGGCACTCCGATATAGAGTGCGGAGTTCCCGGGTCAGGGGGAGCGTGACCTGCGCAACCTGCGCGGGATTGTGTTCTTCCGGTGTGTTCATCTGGCCCATTTACGATAGGTAAAAAGGCCCCGGATTTACTCAAAAAGGCAAAAAACACTAAAAATTCACAAGGGAATTATCCTGCCAAAAGCTGCGTTTACCCCTGGTTTCAGCTCGGCAGTTGGCGTGGTAATTCTGTGTCATCATCAAGCAGCTCGGCGCTGGTACCATGGTCGGGGGCTAGGCGTTTCCAGACGGCTAGCTTCAACTCGTCGAGGCGACGCAGGCTGTCTTGCACCGTGCTATGGGTTCGGATTTTCTCGAACAGGCCCGTTTTGTGCCCGACCTTCATCATCTGTTCCAGCACGAACGGCAGAATCCAGCCTACCACACTGGAAGCCAGCACTCCACGCAGCCCAATGCGCACCAGCAAGCGGGCCGCCATACGCTCCAGCAGCAAGGCACGAGCAGCAGGAAGGGCCTTATTGGTCAGAAAATCGACCACCAGCTGCTGGTTTCCCTTCTTGATTTCAGCCCGCAATACCTCCTGAATGGCCTCCAGAGCAGACGCTACCGCTTTGCGAAACAGGCGGCCCGTTTGCCAGGCGGCCATACCTGTAAGCTGGCCGGCTGTGCGGAGGAAATGGGGAAGTAGGCTAACTTTTTTCATGGCTGAAGCAAGTACGGAAAACCCCGACAAACAGACGACGGCCGGCCACCTGTACAACTCGCCAGCCCATGGGCTGCGTACAGGGCAGCACACAGCGCTGTCTGCGAGGTGCATTTTCGTATCGTCTGCCATTTGTTCCTGCTCTTTATGAATGCCATTGTAATCACGACCCCCGGCGGCCCTGAGGTGCTACTGCTTCAGGAGCGCCCTCAGCCGGAACCGGCTGCACACGAGGTGCTGGTTCGGGTGCATGCGGCTGGCATCAACCGCCCCGATGTGCTGATGCGGCAGGGAAAGTACGCCGGAGCCGGAGAGGTAGCCGGCTCGATTCCTGGCCTGGAAGTAGCCGGAACAGTAGAAAAATGTGGTTCGGCAGTGAGCCGCTGGCAGCCCGGCGACCGGGTGTGCGCGCTGCTGGCAGCTGGTGGCTATGCCGAGTACGCCACCATAGATGCCCGCCATTGTTTGCCCATTCCCGACGGTGTAAGTTTTGCAGAAGCCGCTGCCTTACCAGAAACAGTATTTACGGTGTGGCACAACGTGTTCCAGCGCGGGCATCTGCAGCCCGGCGAACTGCTACTGGTGCACGGCGGCAGCAGCGGCATCGGCACTACGGCTGTGCAGCTGGCCGTAGCGCGTGGTAGCCGCGTGGCGGCCACCGTAGGCAGTAGTGCTAAGGCCGAAGCGGTGCGGCAGTTGGGTGCTGATCCGGTTATTAACTACAAAGAGCAGGACTTCGAGGAGGCGGTGCGCGCCGCTGGAGGGGCCGATGTGGTGCTGGATATGATAGGTGGCGACTATACCGCCAAAAACCTGCGCCTGCTCCGCGACGATGGCCGCCTAGTGTTCATTAATGCCATGCAGGGGGCTGCGGCTGAGTTTAATGCACTGGACATTATGCGCCGGCGCCTCACCATTACGGGAAGTACCCTGCGGCCGCGCTCTGCAGAGTTTAAGGCCGCGCTGGCCGCTGAAGTGGAGCAGCAGGTGTGGCCCCTGCTTAGCCAGGGAAAATTGCGGCCGCTGCTCTACCGCACATTTCCGTTGGCGGAAGCGGCTGCTGCCCACCAGCTGATGGAAAGCAGCTCCCATATCGGAAAAATAGTGCTGCTAGTACAGCAATAGAATGCTTTAAGCAGGGAGGCGGCGTCTAGTATTCAACGAAACCCTGCCACCTCCGTACAAAAAGACTTTTTCTCTGCTTACTGTGGCAGCTTTGCTGCCACTGCCTTTCTCTGGTTTCGCTCTATGCAAACTGCATTACTTATTGGGGCCACTGGCCTTGTCGGCGACTACTTGCTACGGCAGTTGCTTTCCGATTCGCGTTTCGACCGAATAAAAGTATTCACCCGCCGGCCTACGGGCTACCAGAATCCCGGCAAACTGGAGGAGCATCTGATTGACTTCGACCAGCCCGAGCAGTGGCAGCATCTGCTAACCGGCGACGTCCTTTTCTCAGCGCTTGGTACCACGCTCCGGCAAGCTGGCGGCAATGATGCCCAGTACAAAGTAGACTACACTTATCAATTCCGGGTGGCGGAAGCCGCGGCGCAAAACGGCGTGAAAACGTATGTGCTGGTCTCGTCGGCCGGTGCCGATACAGAGGCGTTTGTGTTCTACTCACGCATGAAAGGCAAGCTGGAGCAGGATATCAAGCGGCTGCCGTTTCAGCGCATCCGTATCCTGCAGCCCGGTATGCTGGCTGGCCACCGCCATGAGCCGCGCCTGGCTGAGCGGCTGGCCCTGCCGCTGGCTGCCCTGGCTGGCTACCTGCCTGGTTTGCAGCAGTACCGCCCCATCCACGGCCGCGAAGTGGCCCAAGCCATGGTCAATGCCGCTCTTGACGAAAAGCCCGGTGTACAGACCGATACGCTGGAAGGTGTTTTCCGGCGCGCAGAAAACGGCTCAAGCAATTCAGCAGTTTAACATACCTCATCCAAACAAAAAGAGCCAGCTCGAAAAGCTGGCTCTTTCTATTTGGGCAACGGCAGGCGTGGCCTAGGCTTTCTTCCATTTGATGGTGCAGCCAATGGCTTTCGTTGAATTAACAGTAGCTGGCTTGCCTGCCATAATATCGGTCATGGCGTTTTCGAGGTACTTGGTCTTTACCAGCTTGGCATCTTCCGAGTTGTCGTCGATGGCCCCAATATAGCTCACCACAAAGTCCGCGCCCTTGCGGCTGAGTACGTACAAGTGCGGAGTGCGGGTGGCACCGTACTGCTTGGCTATTTCCTGCGACTCGTCCTGCAAATAGGGGAAGGCATACTTTTTCTCTTTGGCGCGCTTCTGCATTTCCGCAAAGGCGTCGCCGGGCACCACAGCCGGGTCGTTGGGGTTGATGGCTACCACCGGGTAGCCCTGCGGCGCGTATTTGGTGTTCAGATCCATAATTCGCTGTTCGTAGGCTTTGGCGTAGGGGCAGGTGTTGCAGGTGAATACCACGATGTACCCCTTGGCGGCTTTGTTGTCGGCCAGAGAAACCAGCTTGCCGTCCACGTTTTTCAGCTTGAAATCCGCGGCTTTATCGCCGACCTGATAGCCAGGAGATGCCGTCCGCAGCACGAAGCTGCTCAGGGCCAGCAAGCAGAGAGCCAGAAGAGAAAGGAGCTTTTTCATGAGGATGAGTTAGAGAAAGTGGAAAATGACTACTTCAGAAACTGTTGCAGCGCGGCCGTAAGCTCAGGCTGCGTGAATTCCTTCTCGAATGTTGCGCGCTTCTGGCGCTTGTTGTTAAGCATCAAGGTAAACGGCAGCGCCCCCGACCATTGCGTATCCACCTTGTCCATCCAGGAGTTGGGGTCGGTTTCGTTCAGCAGCACCACCTCTGATTTCAGCCCGCGCTTTGCCACAAACGGCTTCACTTTCTTCTCCAACTGCGACACGTAGTCGGTACTGACCAGAAGTACCTTCACCTTCTGGCCTGCATAAGCGCGGCTAAGCTGCTCGAAATGAGGTAGCTCCTTTACGCAGGGTGCGCACCAGGTGGCCCAGAAGTTAACGACGTAGGTGGTGTCGTTGGGTCGGCTCAGGCGCTTCTGCAGCTCCGGCAGCTTAATGACGGCCACCTGCTGCGCCCGGCCGGGCAGTGCCAGCAACAACGTGGCCAGTGCTAATACGAGGAGTTTGCTCATGAGGTAAAGTAGGCTGCAGTATCAGCTCATAGACAGCCGACTGCAGCGGAAGTTGCCGGAAGCGCCCAAAACCTTAGCCAAATTCGGCTACGCCAGAAAATCAGGGACTACCTGCAGGCACACCGGCGCGGGCACTTCCACCGCCGCGCCTGTTGGAGTTAGTAGGCCGGTTTGGGCGTTGATGAAGTACGTGACGATGTTGTTAGAATTCTGGTTGGCTACCAGCAGAATAGCGCCGGTGGGGTCGATGGCGAAGTTGCGCGGCGTTTTGCCCTGGGTGCCAACATGCTGCACCGGCGTCAGACGACCCGACATAACATCAATGGCAAAAACGACTACACTATCATGGCCGCGGTTGGTGGCGTACACAAACCGGCCGTTCGGGGCCACGTGGATATCGGCGCAGGTATTAGGTCCGCTGAAGTCGGTGGGCCGGGCCGACAGCGTGTGCAGCTCGCGGAAAGTGCCCGCCGTGTTATCGTAGGCCAGCGCCGAAACCGTCGAAGTCAACTCGTTGGTGAGGTAGGCCCAGCGGCCGTTGGGATGAAAGGTGAGGTGGCGCGGCCCGGCCCCAAGCTGCGTGGTGAAAGCAGGAACAGGCAGCGGCACAAGGCTGCCCTGTCGGGCATCGAGCTTGTAGCCGAGCACCTGGTCGGTGCCCAGATCCACGGCAAAGGCAAAGCGGTTGGCTGGGTCCGGAATGATACAGTGGGCGTGGGCCTCATTCTGGCGGTTTTTGTTAGGGCCGGAGCCGCGGTGCTGGTCGGTAGCCGACGCGGGGCGCAGCTTGCCGTTGCTGCTCTCAATCGGGAGCAGGCTTACACTGCCGCCGGCATAGTTTGCTACCAGCGCGGCCCGGTTGGTACGGTCGAGGCTGATATAGCAGGGCCCCGAGGTGCCCGAAGGCTGCTCGTTGAGCCGCGTGAGGCTGCCGGTGCGCCGGTCGATGGAAAAGGCTGTAACAAAACCGCTCTTCGCGCCCTGGTATTCGTTGATTTCGTTGGCGGCGTACAGGTACTGCTGCCTGGAATCGAGAGCCAGAAAGGCCGGATTTTCCCCGCCTTTTTCGGCTCGCAGGCGGGTGAGGGTACCAGTAGCAGGAGAGAGGCGGTAAAGGAAAATGCTGTCGGTTCCGGGCTTGGCGAAGGTGCCAACATACACCAGATAGTCCCGGCTTTTGCGGCCGGCCGCAACCGCCGGCCAGCCGGCGAGTGCCAAGGGCAGAGCAGCCACGGCCACGCACGAGAGCTTTAGAAAATGGCGGCGCGAGAATTTCGGGACGAGCATGCGGACGGCTGGTTGCGGAGTGGAACGTCAGGCAGGCAAGGTAGCCAATTCGGCCGCTCACGCTGAGGGAACTTGCCCGGCAGATTACTGCCGAACGTAGCAGCTACCTTGTACCTTTGCCCGCAACCGCAACTTTCGCCTTTCGCCGCCGGTTTTCCTTCTATGAACAAGACGTATTGCCCCAGCCTCACCGAGTATAAGCGCCGCCTCAGCCGGGAAGTCAAAATCGGCGACCTGCCTATGGGTGGCCTCAACCCCATTCGGGTGCAGAGTATGACCACCGTGGACACCATGGACACGCTGGGCTCGGTGGAGCAGACACTGCGCATGGTAGAAGCCGGCTGCGAGTATGTGCGCATCACGGCGCCCAGCGTGAAGGAGGCCCAGAATCTGCTCGAAATCAAAAAGGAGCTGCGCAAGCGCGGCTGCAATGTGCCCCTGATTGCTGATATCCACTTCACGCCCAACGCCGCCGAGCTGGCTGCCCGCATCGTAGAGAAAGTGCGCGTAAACCCCGGCAACTACGCCGACAAGAAGAAATTCGATTTCATTGAGTACACCGACGTCACGTATCAAGATGAGGTAAACCGCATCCGGGAGCGGTTCCGGCCGCTGGTCCAGATCTGCAAGCAGTATGGCACCGCCATGCGTATCGGCACCAACCACGGCTCCCTCTCCGACCGGATTCTGAGCCGCTACGGCGACACCCCGCTGGGCATGGTGGAGTCGGCGCTGGAATTTTTGCGCCTCTGCGAGGAAGAAAACTACTACGACGTGGTGCTGAGTATGAAGGCCAGCAACACGCAGGTGATGGTGCAGGCCTACCGCCTGCTGGTGCAGAAGCTTGACGAAGAAGGCCTGCAACCCTACCCGTTGCACTTGGGCGTGACGGAAGCCGGTGAGGCGGAAGACGGCCGCATCAAAAGCGCCGTGGGCATCGGCACGCTGCTCGAAGACGGCCTCGGCGACACGGTGCGCGTGAGCTTAACTGAAGCTCCCGAAGCCGAAGCCCCGGTGGCCAAAGCCCTGATTGACCGATATACCACCCGGGCAGCGGAGACGAAGCCAATAACGCCGGTTACTGAGGTGCCCATCGACCCATTCCAGTACCACCGCCGCATCACGCGCGAGGTGCTGAATATGGGCGGGCAGAACGTGCCCCGCGTGATGGTGGACGTATCGCGCCTCTCATCAGTAGAATATGCCGATTTGCGCGCGGTGGGCCATTTGTATTCGGCCTTCCTCGACAAGTTTCAGATGAACGACTTGGGGGCCGACTACCTCTATAGCGGCCAGCGCCCCGTGCCGTTTATGCTGCCCAATGGCCTCAAGGAAGTGGTAGACTACGCCGCCTGGCTCGATGCCGGCCAGCGCTCCGACCATTATCCGGTGCTCACTCAGGCTGAATATGCCGCCACTGGTATCCGTCATTCGGAGCTGAACTTCGTATTCCAGAACCTGGATTCGCTCACGCCCGCTACACTGGCGCAGCTCCGCGACGACGCCACGGCCGTCATTATCCTCTACACCGACAACGCCCATGCCATGCCCGAAATACGCCGCGCGTTTTTCGAGCTGCTGAACCACGGCATCACCAACCCGGTCATCATCAACCGCCAGTACCCAGCCCTCACGCCCGAGCAAACCCAGCTCTACGCTGCTACCGACGTGGGCGGCCTGCTCCTGGATGGCCTCGGCGACGGGGTAGTACTGAGCACCGAGCTGCTGCCGGAGCGGAGTAAGGAAGAGTGGCTCCAGACGCTGGACCAGCTGAATCAGCTCAGTTTCGGCATTCTGCAGGCGGCCCGCACGCGCATGTCCAAAACGGAGTACATCAGCTGCCCCAGCTGCGGCCGGACCCTGTTCGACCTGCAGGAAACCACCGCTATGATCCGCAAGCGCACCGACCACCTCAAGGGCGTGAAAATCGGCATCATGGGCTGCATCGTGAACGGCCCCGGCGAAATGGCCGACGCCGACTACGGCTACGTGGGCGTGGGCAAAGGCAAAATTGCCCTCTACCGCGGCCAGGAAGTCATCAAGAAGTCTGTGCCCGAAGAACAAGCTGTAGACCAGCTCATCGACCTCATGCGCGAAGACGGCCGCTGGGTGGAAAAGGAATTGGTTGAGGAGCCGGTGGTAGGGTAGAACAGATGCTGGACTTTTATTTTATAGATGATGAGCAACCTAGCCCTTACCCGCTTACGCACTTGGAGTATGCTGGTGGACTTGAAGACCATGAATTTAATCAGGCGCAACATGCAGACATCATCGAAGAGGATTTGAGTTTCTTTGATGACTTTCGCTGGTCAAGTTCACAGGTAAAACAGAAGTCAGCTCAGCTTCACAGCATTAAGAGCAAACAGTTTGCTACTCTGCAGAAGATGCTACTAAGGGCCATAGAATTGAATTACGGAGTAATAGCTTTTGGTGATTAAGCAAAGTGTGCCCCTGATGGATAGCGAAAAAATGCGCCACGCCTTGGTGGCCGCAAACCTTGATGTGAAACGCCGCGCTGAGCCGTTGCGAAATGAAAATCTGCTGCTTCTGCAACGCATCGGCGTAGAGCCGGAAGCCCAACAGTTCTTTGCCGAATTCTCTTTTGATGAAGAAGAAGTGGAAATAGGCTCATTCACCTATCAGCAGGCAAACTGCCTTAAGAAAAACCACGATTGGGAGGACGATTTTCAGCGGGCATTGCAAACCAACCTACTACTGGTCGGCAGCGCGCTGAACGGGGATTTGGTCGTTTTGGATTTAATTGATTACCAGGCCGGTATTCTGTTTCATGACCACTTCTGGGAAAATGAGGACGAGGAGCCCAGAAAGTACCTGATTAAGATGCAGTGCTCCTTAGGAGAATTGTACTGGAATTCGTTGAACCTGAAGGACTATCCTATCGATGCCTACGAAGCTGCCGCCTACACGGGCTCTGCGTTTACAGGCTATGCGGAAGACGAGGATTGAAATATTCAGGAATAAATAAACTGCGCTGCTCACTTCTAGAACCACCACAAGACCACCGCGTTGGTAACACCACCTCAACCAACCAAGAACCCAGTCAGCTCCCCCGTGTACGTCAGCGTGAGATGGTGCATGGCCCGGGTGCAGGCCACGTAGAGCATGCTCTTATCAACTTCTGTCTTGTAGGTGCGGGCCGAGGCAAAGGGCACGATAACGGCGTCGAATTCCAGGCCCTTCGCCAAGTGGGCTGTGGTGATAATGCTGCCTTCCTTGAAGGACGTGGACTCATCCGTGAGCAAATGCACGTCGGGAGCCTGTAGGGCTTCGTAAGCCTGCTCAGCCTGAAGGAGGGTTTTGCAGATAATGCCCAGCGAGTGGATGCCGGAGCTTCTGAAGGCCGTAATCAGCTGCTGAATAGTTTCCAACTCCTCGTCGCGGCTATGGCAGCGCCGGATGTCGGGCTCCGGGCCGTGCCGTTCTAGGGGTAGGATGTGAGGGTTGGGCATAAGGCGCTGCGCGAAGGCCGTAATTTCAACGGTGGAGCGGTAGCTGCGGTAGAGCCGCACGATATCGGCCTGCGGAAACACCCGCTCGATAGTCTCGGCGGAGGAAGCGCTGTACGGATTTACGGTCTGGCTGACATCACCCAAGATGGTTTTGCGGCAGTTGAACAACCGCGACAATACAGCGTACTGCACCGGCGTATAGTCCTGCATTTCATCCACCAGCAAGTGCTTGACATGGTCGTAGGCAGTGAGGCCTTCCAGGCGCAGGCGCAGATAAATCAGGGCAAACACGTCGGCGTATTCCAGGCGCTGGCCCATTCGCAGTAGCTCGGGCCGACCAATCCAACGGTAAAAATCCCGGTACAACTCCAGCACGTTGTTCAGCTTGAACATGCGGGGAATGGCTTCGCCAATCGTGGCTTTCTCCCGGCCGGACAGCTTACGCTTGGTAGCGTCCCGCACATACGCCCGCACGTCTTCCGCAACCAGTGCAAACCGTTTCAGGAGTGGTACCCGGTGGTAGCCTTTAAATTTCTGCTGAATCAGCGCGTGCGGCACGAGGGTAGGACCCACGCGCAGCTCCGTCACGTTGAAATAGGTATTCTCGATGTGCAGCAGATACTGATTCAGCTGGCTGAGAAATTCAAACGACGACTTAAACCGGAGCCGCTCTATGAAAGCCGCGTCGTGATGATCCAGCAGCGCCGATACCTGCTCGAAAAAGGTCTGAAACGGGTAGCGGTTGTCGAGCAGGTCGGCGGCCAATTCTTCCATCCCCAGCTCCGGAATATGCTCTTCCCCTAGCTCAGGCAGCACGTTGGAGATGTAGTCGGCGAAGACCTTGTTGGGCGAAATGATGAGGATGTCTTTGGCCGCAATGGTTTCGCGGTAGCGGTACAGCAAAAACGCAATGCGGTGTAGGGCAATGGAGGTTTTGCCGGAGCCAGCCACGCCCTGAATGACCATCACCTGGGCCGTTTCGTTGCGGATGACGGCGTTTTGGTCGCGCTGAATCGTCGCGACGATGTTCTTCATCTTATCGTCCGAGGACTTAGCCAGCTCCCGCTGCAGCACGTCGTCGTGAATGTTCACGTCGCTGTCGAGCATAAACTCCATCCGTCCGTCGCGGATTTTGTATTGGCGCTTCAGGTCAATAGTGCCGTGGATGGTGCCGGATGGCGTGGCATAGGACGCTTCTCCCAGCTCGAAATCATAGAACATGGACGCAATGGGCGCGCGCCAGTCGTAGATCAGGTTCTGGCGCCGCTGCTCGTCGAAGAACGAATGCACGCCGATATAAACGGGCGCAGCCGGTGTATTGCCGCTGGCAAAATCGACGCGGCCGAAGTAGGGCGACTGGCTGAGCTTGAGCAGCTTGCGCTTGCGGGCTACAGCAGCCCCGCCCGTAAAAGCCATCCGGTCGATGGATTGCCCGGCGGCCACCATGTCGGCCTCATCCATGCCAGATTGGTGCTCGTGGATGTACTGCTTTTTCTGGCGAAGCTCGTCGGAAAACTGCCGGACGGAATCATCTACCCGCTTTACTGCCAGCATCAACTGCTCCTTCATTTCCTCCAGATACTCTCGCTCTTCCTGTTCGGTGGCGTTCATCACGTGCGGCTGTTGCATACTATACCGCAAAGATGACTGCAAATTTCGGTCTGGAAGAACCGGGATACTGATTCCGTTGGCGTTACCCATCATGTAGTAGGGTGCGTGACGAGCAATGCCGTGTAAAACATCCGCGTTGCTTATGCGTCTGCTCCACTATGAAACTACGCGTGATATTGACTGGCGCCACCGGCATGGTGGGCGAGGGGGTGCTGCTGGAATGTTTGAACGACCCGGAAGTGGAGCAGGTGTTGAGCATCAGCCGCCGGCCCAGCGGCCGCAGTCACCCCAAGCTGCGGGAAATCCTCCACAAGGATTTTCAGAACCTCACGCCCATTGCTGGTCAGCTGGCGGGGTACAACACGTGCTTTTTCTGCCTGGGCGTGTCGTCGGTGGGGATGAAGGAGCCCGAGTACCGCCGCTTCACCCACGACCTTACGCTGCACTTTGCTCAAACCTTGCTACCCCAGAACCCCGACCTGACGTTCTGCTACGTGTCGGGCGCCGGTACCGATGGCACCCTGAAAAGCGGGCAAATGTGGGCGCGTGTGAAGGGCGAAACTGAAAACGAGTTGCGGCAGATGGGCTTCCAGCAAGCGTACATGTTCCGGCCGGGCTTCCTGAAAGCGACGCCGGGGCAGCAGCATGTGCTGTCGTACTACAAGTATTTCGGCTGGCTGTATCCGGTAGTGCGCGGGCTGAGTCCGAAGTACGCGTCAACGCTGGCGGAGCTGGGGCAGGCCATGCTGCACGTAGCACAACGCGGCTACCCCAAGCCGGTGCTGGAAGTGCCGGATATTGTGGCGGCGGCGAAAGGATAAACGCCGCTCAGGAGGACAGGAAGCAGGACTACTTGCATTTCTCCTTACGCCGCGTGTCGATGATGTGGGCAATTTTCCAGCCTCCGGCCAGCTTCACCAGCTGAAACGAGTTGTAGCCGCAGTGGCTGAAGGTACTGCCGAGGTAGAACTCGTACGGCGTCCAGACGCTGGCCAAGTTGGCATCAATCAGCACCTTATCGAAGCTGATACGCTCGTCCCATGTTTCCTTGTGTGGCGTGCCCACGGCCTTCACAAAGTCCGACGGGTTTTCGGCGAGCAGCTTTGTTTGGCTGTTGCGGGTGCTGAGCGTGTGAAATACCGCACCGGGAGCCAACGTAGAGCGCACCAATGTACTGTCGCCCTTGCGCATACCATCAAAGAAACTCTGCACGGTTTTCTTCACGGCTTCCGTTTCAGTAGTGGAGGTTTGGGCATGGGCGGCCGATGCCGACAGCAGTAGCGCAACAGGCAGGAACAAGTGTTTCATGAGTAGCATTGGTTGGGATGCTAGAGAGACGCGAACCAGCCGCTACTCGTTGCGGGACTCCGGTAGCCTGAGTTGTAGCTCGTCGATTTTTCGGTGTCCTGCTAAGGCGTAGTTTGAGTTTTGTTCGCGGGTAGTTGCGTATAGGTTGCTTTACCGCATTCTGGAAGGCTTTTGCTGCCTTGGATAAATCTTTTCCGGAGCAGCCGTGTTACCTTCACAGACCCGAATCAACCCACTACCATGCGCAAAGACCTGTTCAACCTCGGTCCCGTTTTTGGCTACTTCTTCCGCAAAAACGACCCCGGCCGGCATACCAATTTCAATCTGCGGACCATGCACTTCATCAATAAGCTGAGCATGGCCATGTTCCTGGTAGGGTTTCTGGTGCTGCTCTACCGCTGGTTTATCCGCTAAGTCGAGCCGCATGAACATCGAGGATTTCCGCGACTATTGCCTGCTAAAAGCCGGCGTGACGGAAGAAACCCCCTTCGGCCCCGAAACGCTTGTGTTCAAAGTAGGGGGCAAAGTCTTCGCCCTCACCGACATTGATACGTTCGGTAGCATCAACCTGAAGTGTGACCCGGAGCGGGCCCAGGAGCTGCGCGAACAGCATGACTATGTGCTGCCGGGCTACCACATGAACAAGAAACATTGGAACACCGTGCTAATCGGCACCGGCATTCCGGGCGGCCAGCTGCGTGAGCTGATAGACCATTCCTACGATTTGGTGCGAGCGTCGCTGCCAAGAAAGCTGCGCCAGGAGCTTGCCGAAGCGGAGTAGCAGCGCACATCCTTAGAGAATGAAATAGCACAGCCCCCTTATGCCTGGGGCACAAAAGCCGTTTCGAGAGTGCCAGTTGGTACTCTCGAAGCGGCTTTCTGTTTGGTGTTCTTGCTTGGAGTACTGGATTTTATATATAAATTATGCTATATAAAAACTGCTTCCGCTATGACGCCATTTCAAGCAATAGCCGCACTGGTGCTGGCCGGCGGCCTGTCGGGCTGCATGACCACCCGGATTGCCACCGTCTACGACTGCGACGGAGTCGTGAACGACCCGAACAGCACGCGGCTGGTGACGGCGTATTTCTGGGGGCTAAAGCAACCCACGGACATCAAGCCGCCTTGCGACTCGCGCTCCAACCACCTCAATAGCGTCACGGTAACGAATACGTTCGGGCATTTCCTGCTTTCCCTCGTGACGGTAGGCATCGTGACTAAACAGCGCGTGAGCTGGTGCTGCGCGCCCTATATGCCCGCCGTAGACACGCTAGGAATGGGGCCGGCTGCGCCATCTCAGCCCTCAAGCGCAGTTCGAAAGCCATGAGCCTACCCAACGGAATTGAGGCGCGTCCGATGGCGGAATGGACCAACCGCCACGAAAACTTCACGCAGCGCCTAACGCCCTCCGCTTGCTTCAAGCTGCGCATCCCGAGCCTGCCCACCAGCCAGGAGCAGTATCGCCAGACCACATCCAACTTTCAGTGGCTGATCCGCTACGGCATCGAGCACAACGTGCGGCTGCGGGCGTTGGGTAAAGGCTGGTCGTTTTCGGAAGTGGCCGTCACGGATGGAGGGCTGGTGGATACCATGGCCCTGCGGCAGTCGTTTGCCCTGAAACCCACAATGGTGACGCCCGCTTACCAAACGGCCGGCCGCACCGCCGACAACCTGTTTTTCACGGAGTGCGGCATGAGCATTGTGGGCTTGGAGCAGCAGCTGGAACCCCGCGGCAAGTCGATTCGGGCTTCCGGAGCCAGCAATGGGCAGAGCATTGCGGGGGCGCTATCTACGGGTACGCACGGCGGGGCATTCCGCTTCGGGGCACTGCCCGAAACCGTAGTGGGCCTGCACCTCGTGACCGGGCCCGACCGGCACGTATGGCTGGAGCGCGCCTCGTATCCGGTGGCTTCGGCGAAGTTTACAGACTGGCTGGGTGTAACCGAAGTGCTCCATGAAGACGACCTGTTCAATGCTGCGCTGGTCAGCTTCGGGAGTTTCGGGTTCATCCATGGGGTGCTGCTGGAAGTGGAGCCGTTGTTTCTGCTGGAAGATTTCAGCGCCTACCGTGTGCCATACCGCGAAGGAGTGAAGCAGCTCATGACCCACCTCGACTTGACCGGTCTGCAGCAGTGGCTGCCGCTGCCGCTACAGGACCCTACCCGTCAGGCCTACCACCTCACCATCATCATCAACCCCCACCAATTCGACCCCACGGGCGCCGACCCGGAGCGCGGCGTATATGTGCAACTGCTCTTCAAAACGCCCTACCGAACTGACTATCCGCGCCGGCCCGCGCCCGCGCCGGGCTTCACTTACGGCGACAGTACGCTGGGCCTCATTGAAACCGTGCTCGACCACCTGGGCAGCCTGAGCACGACGCTGGTCCCGGCCCTCGTAAACCGGCTGTATCCGCTGGCTTTTGAGAAAACCAACGGCACGGCGGGCACCATAAGCGAAACCTTCGACAACACCAACATCCGGGGCAAAGCCGCCAGCGCCGCCATCGGCATCGACAACCACGACGTACCCCGCGTACTCACCGAAATTCACCTGCTCAACAAGCAACTGCCGTTTCCCGGAATTCTGGGGTTGCGCTTCGTGAAGGGCACCCGCGCCACGCTCGGCTTCACCCGCTTCCCGGTGACGGCGGTGCTGGAGTTTGATGGGGCAGAGGGCCGGGATACGCGCCGGTTTTTGGAGCAGATATGGGTCCGGCTCGAAACCCTAAACATTGCTTACACGCTGCATTGGGGCAAAATCAATTTTAACCTGACCGAGACCCGGCTCCGCCGCATGTATGGCGAAGCCGCCGTGAACAGCTGGCTCCACAGCCGCCACCACTTGCTCGATGCGCCTACGCGCCGCGTCTTTGCCAATGCTTTCATGGAGCGTTGCGGCCTCGACAAAGAGCCTGTGCCTAGTCCTAGCCCGGTAGCATAACGAAGTGCGTCGCATGCTCAGAGTGGCTTGCGAAACTCAAGCTGCAAAGTATGCGGTAGTTATAAGTGGCAGTCGAATGGATTTTTTACTCATGTTGTAACTGCATTGGTTACAATGCGTATCTTTGTCTTAAATACGCCCAGCCGGTTTGTGTTGGACTTTCTTACTTATGCAGATCAGCAGTCGTTTTTCCGTTGCCGTACACGTGCTTTCCTTGCTGGCGCTGCCGGAGCAGGATGGTGTGCTGCTGACTTCGGAGCGTATGGCAGGCAGCGTAAACACCAATCCGGTAGTGATTCGGCGGATTCTGGGGCAGCTCAAGAAGGCCGGGCTGGTGGAAGTGCGGCCGGCTTCGGGCGGTACGTTCCTGACGCGCCAGCCGGCGGCCATCACGCTGCTGGAAGTGTACCGCGCCGTGGAAGTGGTGGAGGAAGGCCAGCTGTTCAGCGTCCACGATAAGCCCAACCCCGCCTGCCTGGTGGGCCGCCACATTCAGTCGGCGCTGGATGATACGCTGCAGCGCGCCCAAACGGCCCTGGAGCAGGTGCTGGCCCACACCACCCTGCAGCAGGTAACCACCGACATTGCGGCCAAAGCTCTCATTGCCTGATATTTTTTTGCGTCTGATTGTAACCGTATTGGTTACAACAGGTTTCTTTTTCTCTTCACCTTAACCTTTTGCTCATGAAAATTGCCCTCATCGGTGCCACCGGCTTTGTTGGCTCCCGCATTCTGGCTGAAGCCCTGCAACGCGGCCATCATGTAACCGCCCTCGTGCGCGACCCCGCCAAACTCACCCAGACCTCCGACCACCTGACCGTGGTAACCGGCGACATAACCCACATCGACGAAACCGCCCGCCAGCTGGCCGGCCACGACGTGGTCATCAACGCCTTCAGCGCCGGCTGGACCAACCCCAACCTGTATAATGACTTCCTGGAAGGCGCCCGCGCCATCGAGGCGGCTACCGTACAGTCAGGCGTAGCGCGGCTGGTGGCCATCGGCGGGGCTGGCAGCCTCTACATCAACGGCCAGCAGCTGGTCGACGGCCCGGACTTCCCCGCCGACATTAAGCCCGGTGCCCAGGCCGCCCGCGACTACCACAACGAGTTGAAAACCAACGATACCCTCGACTGGACGTTCCTCAGCCCCGCCATCGAAATGCACCCCGGCATCGACACCGGCCGCACCGGCCACTACCGCCTCGGCACCGAAAGTCCGGTCTTCAACGCCGAAGGCCGCAGCATCCTCTCAGGCGAAGACCTGGCCGTAGTAGTCCTCGACGAAGTAGAGCAGCCCAAACACAGCCGCCAGCGGTTTACGGCGGCGTACTAGGGCGTTGCCACTAGACCGTCATTCCGAGTGAAGGCGGAGCCGGAGCCGAGGAATTTCGCGTGCTGACGTTGCCAAAGTAACCGTCATGCTGAGCTTGCCGAAGCATCTCTACCGCTTCGTTTGGGCGGTTTAGTAGCCCAGGGTTTAAACTCTGGGCTATGGAGCGGTTATCGGTATAATCAGGTTGAGTAGCCAGCGGTAGAGATGCTTCGACTGCGCCTCCGGCTTCGCTCAGCATGACGTTCTTAATAAAGAAGAAAAGGCCCGCTGGATGTATCCAACGGGCCTTTTTGCTACTGGCTAACAGCTAAAACTACACCACCACGTTTACCATGCGGCCGGGCACGACGATGAACTTCTTGGGTTCCTTGCCTTCGGCGAAGCGGGACAGGAAGTCGGAGGCGCGCACGGCGGCTTCGATGTCCTGGGCGGTGGCGGTGGCGGGGAACTGCAGCGTCTCGCGCACTTTGCCGTTGATGGCCACGGGGTAGTTCACGGTGTCTTCCACCAGATACTCCTCCCGGAACTCGGGGTACTGGGCGTGGCTGATGCTGCCGGCGGGGTGGCCGAGCTGCTGCCACAGCTCCTCGGCGAGGTGCGGGGCGTAGGGGGAGAGCAGCAGCACCAGCGGCTCCAGGATGGCGCGCTTGTGGCAGTCGAGGGCCGTCAGCTCGTTCACCGTAATCATCAGGGCGCTGACGGTGGTGTTGAACGAGAACTTCTCGATGTCCTCTTCCACCTTGCGGATGGCCTTGTGCAGGGCCTTCAGCTCCTGGGGCGTCGCAGCAGTGTCGGTTACGGCGAAGGTGCCGTCCTGGGGGTGATAGAGGCGCCAGAGCTTCTTGAGGAAGCCCGCCACGCCGCTCATGCCGTTGGTGTTCCAGGGCTTGTACTGCTCCAGCGGCCCAAGGAACATCTCGTACAAACGCAGCGCATCGGCCCCGTACCGCTCAATCAACGTGTCCGGGTTCACCACGTTGTACTTCGACTTCGACATCTTCTCCACTTCCACACCGACCACATATGTGTCGTTGTCTTCGAGGATGAACTCGGCGTTAGCGTACTCCTCGCGCCAGTTGCGGAAGGCTTCGACGTCGAGAACATCGTTCTCCACAATATTCACATCGACGTGGAGAGGAGTAACGTAATCATCAATATTGTTCGTCTTTTTATGGTCATCCATATAGACGCTGACTTGATGACCAGTTTGCTTAGAAAGCTTAGCTGATATCATCTTCATTGCATCAGTCAATCGCACATCATCAAGTCCCTGTAGAGAGTTTTTGAGTGCGCTAGAGATGAAAATGGATGGGGTATGATAGTTCTCAGCCGTAGCATCGCCTATGACGCCACCGGAATCTGCCAACCGGTACACGAAGTTCGAGCGGCCCAGAATCATACCCTGGTTGATGAGCTTCTGGAAGGGCTCGGGGGCCGATACCACGCCGAGGTCTTTCAGGAAAAGGTGCCAGAAGCGGGAGTAGAGCAGGTGGCCCGTAGCATGCTCTGCGCCACCCATATATAAATCAACTTGCTGCCAGTACTGCTCGGCTTCTTCGCCCACAAAACGACCGGTGTTCTGCGGATCCATGTAGCGGAGGTAGTACCAGCTGGAGCCGGCCCAGCCGGGCATGGTGCTCAGCTCGTACTCGTAGAGGCCCTTGTATTTCCAGTCTTTGGCGCGGCCCAGGGGCGGCTCGCCGGTTTCGGTGGGCTTGTACTCGTCGATTTCCGGGAGCACCAGGGGCAGGTCGGCCTCGGCCACGCCATAGGCGGTGCCTTCCTTGTAGTAAATCGGGATGGGCTCGCCCCAGTAGCGCTGGCGGCCGAAGATGGCGTCGCGGATGCGGAAGTTGGTTTTGCCCTTGCCGATGCCGCGCTGCTCCAGCTCCCCGATCAGGGTTTGGGTGGCCTGCTGGTAGTTCTGGCCTTTGATGAGGCCGTGCAGGTAGAGGCCATCCTTGGTGGGGTCGGCCTGCTCGTCAATCTGCTGGGCATCCACTACCTGCGTGATGGGCAGTTGGAAGTGCTTGGCAAACACGTAGTCGCGCTGGTCGCCGGAGGGCACGGCCATTACCGCGCCGGTGCCGTAGCCAGCCAGCACGTAATCGGCAATCCAGATCTGGATGGGCTCGTTGCTGAACGGGTTGAGGGCGTAGGAGCCGGTGAAAGCGCCGGAAACCGTCTTGGTATCGGCCATCCGGTCGCGCTCCGAGCGGCGCTTGGTGGCGTCGATGTAGTCCTGAATTTCGGCCTGCTGCTCCGGCGTGGTCAGCTCCTGCACCAGCTCATGCTCGGGCGCCAGCACCAGGAACGTCGCGCCGTAAATAGTATCCACGCGCGTCGTGTAGACTTTAATCTGCGCCTGTTCGTGGCCCTGCACCGCAAAGGTTACTTCCGCGCCGATGCTTTTGCCAATCCAGTTGCGCTGCATTTCCTTCACGGCGTCGGGCCAGTCGAGGGTGTCGAGGCCCTGGAGGAGGCGGTCGGCGTAGGCGGTGATGCGCAGGTTCCACTGGGGCATCAGGCGGCGCTCCACGGGGAAGCCGCCACGCTCCGAGAGGCCGTCTTTTACTTCGTCATTCGAAAGCACCGTGCCCAGGCCGGGGCACCAGTTTACGTAAGTGTCCTGCTGGTAAGCTAGGCGGTAGGGGTGCACGGCCTGCAGGCGCTGCTTTTCGGTGAACGACTGCCACTGGCCCGCCGTGAAGCTGTGGCGCTCCTCGTCGTCGCCGGCCGCGCGGATACCCTCGCTGCCGTTCTGCTCGAACTTCTCCAGCAGCGTTTTCAGTGGCTCGGCCTTATTGGTATCGAGGTTGTACCAGCTATTGAACAGCTTGAGGAAAATCCACTGCGTCCACTTATAGTAGGCCGGGTCGGAGGTGCGCACCTCACGGCTCCAGTCGTAGCTGAAGCCTAAGGAGTTGAGCTGCCGGATGTAGGTATCGATGTTCTGCTCCGTCGTGATGGCCGGGTGCTGTCCGGTCTGGATTGCGTACTGCTCGGCGGGCAGGCCAAACGAGTCGAAACCCATGGGATGCAGCACGTTGAAGCCGCGTAGGCGCTTGTAGCGCGACACGATATCGGAGGCAATGTAGCCCAGCGGATGGCCCACGTGCAGCCCCGCCCCGCTAGGGTACGGGAACATGTCGAGCACGTAGTATTTGGGCTTGTCGGAGGCGTTATCGGCCTTGAACGTCTGCTGGTCTTTCCAGTGGGCTTGCCACTTTTTCTCAATATCCTGGGGATGGTAGCCGGGCATGGACTTCTACTTGGAGGTTGCTGCTGAACCGGCGAAATTAAGCGGAAATGCCGGGAATGCCGCCTCTTTTCCTGGCTGCCGCCTCGGCAGCGCAACGGCCCTAGCCGCTGTGGTTGCCGAGAAGGATACTGGGTTCTGACCAGTTTTGAGTAGGGCAGAGGATGAAGGCGGCATGATGAGAAGCCAGGATTGTGATGCGGAAGAAAGTTGTGCAATTTGCCCAGCCATGTTCCCGAATGCCTTTTTCTTCGCTTTCTATGTCAAAATATTACTCTCTGCTACTTGCCAGTATGCTGCTAGCCTTGCGTGGTAGAGCGCAAACCGCCCCAACAGTGCGGCCGGCGCTGGTGGCCGCCACGCTATATCTGAACGGCACCACGCTGGAACACCAGGCGCAGGTAACGCTGACGGCTGGCCAGAACCGGCTGGCATTGGAAGGCCTCTCGCCGCTGCTCGACCCCGAATCAGTGGAAATTGAGCTTGGCCCGGGCGCCGAACTGCTCAGCGTAAGCAACGACGAAGAGAATGCCAATCCGGTAGCCCTAAACCAGGCCGCCGCGGACAGCTTAGGGCGTAATATGTCGGAGCAGGCGCGGGTAGAAGCCGACATCAAGGGCTTGGAGCAGGAGCGCACCTTTCTACTGGCCAACCAGACATTGCCGACGGGCACTCAGGCCAATTGGAGCGCTGAAGTGCAGAAAGGTGCTACGCTAATGCGTACTCGCCTGCCTGCTATTCAGCAGGAACTAGGACAGCGGCAGGCTACGCTAGCCCGTCTGCAGCGGCAGGCTGGCCAACTGAGTCCGCGCGCCGCCGCGACGGGGGCCGCCAACCGGCTGGTGGTGCAGGTGCGTGCTACCCGCCCCTTTTCTGCCCCGCTTACAGTGCGATACTACGTGCCAGGCGCGCAACCTTGGAGTCCCGACCTGGCTATCCGCGCCAACGGTAGCGGGCGGGAATTGAAGTTTGTCACGCGCGGGCAGGTGCGCAATCAGTCGGGCCTACCTTGGGCACGGGTGCGGGTGGTACTGTCTAGGCAGGATATTGGCCGCCGGGTGGCGAGGCCGGTGCTGGAGCCTTGGGAACTGCACCGCGACGGGCAGGGTAGCGGTGGTGAGGGCCGAGTGGATAAGTTTGTGGTGAAAGGCACGGCCAAAGGCCGCCCGATGGAAGCCGCCAGCAGCCGCTACGAGGTAGCGGAGCCAGTAACGCTAGCCGCAGGTGGACGGCGCGAGCTGACGCTAAGTAGTGTGGATCTGGCCGCCCGGCCGGAGTATCTGGCCATCCCCCGGCTTTCGGAGCACGTTTTTCTTCAGGCCAAGGTGACCGGCTGGCAGGGACTGCAGCTGCCTGATGCGGCGAAAGTGTATTACCGGGGCGCCTATGTAGGCAGCACCCAACTCGATGGCCGCGCCTTCAACGACTCGCTGGAAGTTGCGCTTGGCCACGATGAGCAGTTGGTAGTGAGCCGGGCCAAGCTGGAGGATTTCAGCGAAAACGTGGCTCTCAGCGACAAGCGCCGGGTGCACCTCACCTACGAGTTGAACGTGCTTAACAATCACCCCACTGCCGTACGGGTGCGGGTGCTGGACGAAGTGCCGATATCCGCGGATAAGGAGATTGTAGTGAAGGTGCTCGATATCAGCGGGGCCCAGCTCGACGAGCGTACCGGCAAGCTTACCTGGCTGCTCACGCTGGCTCCCGGAGCCAGCCAACGGCTGAAGTTCGGCTTTCAGGTCGATTATCCTAAGGACGAGAATGTGGAAATCATCCGGCGTCGCACCCGGATTTCAGCTCCCAAGACGCGGTAGAGCGGCCAGCGTATCGGTTGGGTTGCGGCCGTCCCAGGTGCCTTCGGTGTGCAGCACCCGGAAACGCGCAAACAGTTCCTCGCCGTACCACTGTTCCTGACGCGTGAGGCGGATAACTTCCTTATGCTTTGGGCTGCGGTATGCGTATTCCTGCATGGCTTGGGCTGAGTCCCACAGGCTCACGGTAGCCTGGCGCACTACCGGCAGCTCGCCCAGTCCGATGGCGGCGCATACGCCCGGGGCCTCGGCAATAGTGGCACTCACGGGAGCCACGTAGCGCCAGAAACGCGGCGTTTTCTGCCACCGGATGGAGGCGCGCGTGAGTACCATCACCGGGCCGTCGGCGGCGAGTGGGTTCTCGGATGGGTAATCAAATGGGTTCACGCCGTCCCAGAGGCCGTGCGACTTGAGTGGGGCCAGCCACGCCGTCCAGATTTCCTGGGTGCGCTGCCGGTACTGCTGCCACAGCGGGTGTGCCTCAAAAAACGCCTGCGCGGCTTCCTCCGATTCCCACACCGCCATAAACCCGTAGCGGTATAGGTTGGGCAGCGCCCCGAAACCACCCGCGCCGCTTCCTAGCAGCTTCTGAAACCGCAGCCCCGGCACGCGCTGTAAAGGCCGCTGGGCCGTGCCCATCTGCGCAAACGCCCAGCGCCGTTGGTTGGGAAGCAAGGTGAGTATGGAAAGGGTGGTGAGCAAGAGGCGGATTGAATAATAAAAAATTGGAAGCTGGTAAGATAGAATCCGCTGTGAACGTCATGCTGAGCATGTCCAAGCATAACGGATGATCTGGACGCATCAGCCTAGTGAGTGCTCTGTGCTGGATACCCATACCCCCAAAACAACAAAAAAGGCCCGGAATTGCTTCCGGGCCTTTCTCAAAATCGATAAGCGAAACTTACTTCACTTCTACTTTCGCGTGTTGGTTCACGTCGTCGGTTTTGGTCCGCTCGCCGGTGGCTAGGGCGCGCACATAGGCGTAGGCCTGCGTGATAATATTGCCCGGCGACTCCCAATACTCGCCTTTTTCGATGGTCACTTCAAGGATGTAAATGCTCTCATCCTCTTTGCCTTTCGGGAACCAGGCGCGCATTGGCTCGCTCCACAACTCGTTGATTTTTTTTTGGTCGCGGTAGGCTTTGGCTGAGCCCGACACCGATACATAAATGCTGTCATCGGTATTGGAATAAGCCAGGTTTACTTGCTGGTCCTTCTTCACCTCATACACTTTGGCCGAATTTTTATCGGTGAAAAAGTAGAGGCTGCCGCTGGTATCGGGCTTGATAGTGCCCATGGGGCGGCTGCGCAGGTGGTGCTCCTCGTCGGAAGTGGTGAGCATGGCAATGTGCACATCCTTGATCTTCTCAATCAGCTTGGCGAGGTCGTTGGTTACGGGCGTTTGGTCGGCCATGAGGGTAGGTATTGGATAGGAAAGAATCGGAGAAAGAGCCCTGCGGGATGAAACTCAGCCGGGCCAACATGCTTCAAATACGGTTGTGCAGGGCAGGAGGTTGACTTCCCGCGCCGCATTGCCCACATTTTACCGACCTTCCGCTGCTCATGAACTTCCTCGCCCACTTACTGCTCTCCGGTTCGTCCGCCACCACACCTGACTACGCTGATATAGTGGTGGGCAATTTTGCGGCCGAAGCCGTGCGCGGCCGCGCGACCATGGAAACTTACCCGGCCGCCGTGCAGCGCGGTATCCGCCTGCACCGCTTCATCGACTCGTTTACCGATACTCACCCCGTGGTGCGACGCACCACCGCCCGCCTGCGCGGGGCGGGCTTGGGCAAGTGGGCCGGCGTGGTGTCGGATGTCGGCTTCGACCACCTGCTGGCCCGCGACTTCGCGCAGCATCACCCCTTGGAGCCGCTGCCGCAGTTTGCGCAGCGCCAGTACCAGCTGCTGCACCAGCGCCGCCACGAGCTGCCGGAGCGTTTGCAGGAAATGCTGCACTATATGCGCCAGCACGATTGGCTAACCGGCTACGCCCACCCCGAAGGCCTGCACCGCGCTTTGCTGGGCCTGAGCCGCCGCGTGCCCGCCGCCGCCGTGCTGGCCACCGGGGCCGCCGCGTTTCTGGCGGAGCTGCCGGCCTACGAGGCCGATTTTGCGGAGTTCTGGCCGGAGTTGCGGGCAGGGGTGGAGGGGAATGGAATCGTTGGAAAGTAAGCTGCTGGGCTGTTCTATGTTGCGTAGCCTACCTCACCGGAAGCCTACGCAAATAGACTAAATAGAAAAATACCTGCCCACCCGCGGTTTGTATTGCAGATGCGCGGGTTTGTGTAGCTCCGGCAGGGCGGCGGGATAGGACCTTTGTAACGGAAAATACGTCACCCTTTTACGACTCCGTTACGATGAGCAACCTCAAACGAGTACCCTTGGGCAGCCAGGGTTTGGAAGTGCCGGTAGAAGGCCTGGGGTGCATGGGCATGACCAGCGGTGTAGGCGGCATGAGCGTGTACGGCGAGGCCGACGAGCAGGAAAGCCTGGCTACCCTGCACCGCGCCCTGGAGCTGGGCGTAAACCTGCTGGACACCGCCGACCTCTACGGCCCGCTGCTGAACGAGCAGCTAGTGGGCCGCGCCATTGCCGGCCGCCGGCCGGAAGTCATTCTGGCCACCAAGTTCGGCTTCGAAGTGGATGACAGCGGCACCTTCACCGGCCAGCTCAACGGTCACCCCGCCTACGCCCGCAAGTGCCTGGAACGCTCCCTGCGCAACCTCCGCACCGACTACGTGGACCTCTACTATCTGCACCGCCAGGACCCGCAGGTGCCCATCGAGGACAGCATCGGGGAAATGAGCCGCTTCGTGGAGGAAGGCAAGGTGCGCTACCTGGGCGTGTCGGAAACGCCGGTGGAGGCATTGCGCCGGGCCCATGCCGTGCACCCCATTACGGCCCTGCAAACCGAATATTCGCTGTTCGATAGGGGCGTGGAGGAAACCGGGGTGTTACAGGCGGCCAGGGAGCTGGGCATCGGCTTCGTGGCCTACTCGCCGCTGGGCCGGGGCTTTCTGTCAGGCGACATCAAGAGCCCCGACGATTTCGAGGCCAACGACTCGCGTCGGATTTTCCCGCGCTTTCAGGGCGAGAATTTTTACAAGAACCTGGAGCTAGTGCAGAAGCTCGAAACCCTTGCTGCGGCCAAAGGCGTCACGTCGGCGCAGCTGGCGCTGGCCTGTGTGCTGGCCCAGGGCGTAGTGGCTATTCCGGGCACCAAGCGCCGCAAGTATCTGGAGCAGAACGTAGCCGCCGCCCACCTCACCCTCAGCCCCCAGGAGCTGGCCGAGCTGGAAGCCATTATACCGGTCGGCGGTGCCGTAGGGGCAGCGTATCCGGAAGGTTTCTAGGTTCTGTTTGGATGTAGAGACGCAATATTTTGCGTCTCGTCGTTGCTGACGTTGAAGCTGTGCGGAAGTACGTTCTAAAGCCGCAGGAACGTCATGCTGAGCTTGCCGAAGCATCTCTACCGCTTTGTCTGGATTACTACTGCAACGAAGCGGTAGAGATGCTTCGGCAAGCTCAGTATGATGGTCAATTGACTGTTTACATAGCTTCGTTGTTTCGGCTGCAACTCACCAGCCGTTCAACCACGAGAGGCTAAGGGTCGCGTCTCTACATCGTGCCGGACTATCTTGTTCTTTTCTTGTTCTTCTGTGATGAAACCAGCCGCTCAGCCCTTCCGCCTGCTTGCTTCGGTGAGCGACTTTGCCCAGCATTTTGGGTTTCCGCCGCCGGTGCATCCGTTGCTGTCGGTGATTGATTTGTCGCAGCACCGCAACCCGCCCGTCACGGGGCCGGCATTGCGGCAGCTTTACATCATTACTCTGAAAAAGGGGCTGAAGGGCCGGCTGCAGTACGGGCACCGCACCTACGATTTCAGTGAGGGCGTGCTGGCATTCTACGCCCCCGGCCAGGTGTGCGCCAGCGACCCGTCGGTGGATTTGTCGGAGCTGGAGGGCTGGATGCTGGTGTTTCACCCCGATCTGCTGCTCAAGCACCCGCTGGGCCGGAAGATCTTGGGCTACACCTTCTTCTCCTACCAGGTAAGCGAGGCCCTGCACCTCTCGGCCCGGGAGGAGCAGCTGCTGGAAGGCCTCGTGCACACCATCCGTGCGGAGCACGAGCAGCCGATTGATACCTTCAGCCAAGACGTGCTGGTAGCCCAGCTCGACGTGCTGCTGAGCTACGCCAACCGCTTCTACCACCGGCAGTTCCTCACGCGCCGCACCGCTGAACACGACCTGCTAACCCGCTTCGAGCAGGAGCTGCACGACTATTTCGCTCAAAGCGCCGAGCGGCCCCTGCCCACCGTGCAGCATTTCGCCGACGCTCTGCACGTGTCGCCGGCCTACCTCGGCGACATGCTGCGCACCCTCACTGGCCAGAGTACCCAGCAGCACATCCACCAAACGCTCATCGAGAAAGCCAAACAACTGCTGCTCAGTACGTCGCTATCGGTGAACGAAACGGCCTACCAACTAGGCTTCGAGTATCCGCAGTATTTCACCCGCCTGTTCAAAAGCAAAACCGGCTTCACACCCGCTGCCTTCCGGCTGTCGGTGCAGTAGAGGCGGGTGGATAGGGGCGGAACTGTCATGCTGAGCAAAGGCGCAGCCGCAGTCGAAGCATCTCTACCGCTTCGTTGCCATTGTATTTGATTAGACAGACTTAGAGATACTTCGACTGCGGCTGCGCCTTCGCTCAGCATGATAGTCTGTTTAGATTGTTCACTCCCGCTAACGGCTCCATTTTCTACTTCTTTTCCTATGCAACTGACAGATTTTCGCACCCTAGGCCGCTCCGGCTTAGTGGTGAGCCCGCTGGCGTTGGGCACCATGACGTTCGGCACCCCGCGCTGGGGTTCTTCGGACGAGGAATCGGGCGCCATTTTCCGGGGCTACGTGGAGGCCGGCGGCAATTTTATTGACACGGCCAACGTGTACGCCAAGGGCCGCAGCGAGGAGCTGGTGGGCCGCTATGTGGCCGAAGGCCAGTTGCGCGACCAGCTGGTGCTGGCCACCAAATCGGGGTTTCATAGCGGGCAGCCGGGCAACCCGCACGGCGGTGGCAACGGCCGTAAAAACATCCACCAGGCCCTAGAAGCTTCGTTGCGCCGCCTCCAGACCGACTACGTGGACCTGTACTGGCTGCACGTCTGGGACATGGTGACGCCCGTGGAAGAGGTGTTGCAAACCCTCGGCGACCTGGTGCGGGCCGGCAAAATCCGCTACTTCGCCTTCTCCGATATTCCGGCCTGGTACGCCACCAAGGCCGCCACGCTGGCCGCCGCCCACGGCATTCCCGGCCCCATTGCTCTGCAGCTGGAATACTAGTTGGTGGAGCGGAGCATCGAGCACGAATACGTGCCCGCCGCCCGCGAGTGTGGGCTGGGCATCACGCCCTGGAGCCCGCTGGCGGCCGGATTTCTGGCCGGCAAATACCAGCGCGCCACCGGCCCGGGCGCCAGAGCCCACGGTGAAGGCCGCCTCGCCGGCCCCAATCCGTTTCAGGACAGTAAGTTCACCGAGCGTAACTGGCAGATTCTGGAAGTGCTGCAGGCCGTAGCCGCTGAGCTGGACCGGCCGCCGGCCCAGGTGGCGCTGGCCTGGGCGCTGGCGCAGCCCGGCATTACCTCGCTCATCCTCGGGGCCAGCCAGCTCGCGCAGCTTCATACCAACCTCGCCGCCCTCGACCTGCACCTGACCCCGGCGCACCTGCAACAACTACACGAAGCCAGCGTGCCGGCCCCGGCGTTTCCCTACGCCATTTTCACGCCCGCCATCAACAAAGGCGTTTTCGGGGGCGTTTCCGTGCAGGGTTGGCGGTGAGGGGATGACATTGCATCAATGCACGTCATGCAGAGCGGAGCGAAGCATCTCGCGTGCTGAGGTTGCAATACTATTCCTGCGTCAGCACGCGAGATGCTTCGGCTGCGCCTCTGCATGACGTGCTTTTTTAGTCCCTTTAAACCAAAAAGAGCGACCCTCGCGAGTCGCTCTTCTTGTTTTCAAATAAGGCTGGAAACCTAGTGGTGATGCCCGCCTTCACCGTGTACGTGGCCATGGTCCATTTCTTCCTGGGTGGCTTCGCGTACTTCGGCTACTTTGCCGTCGAAGTGCATCACCATGCCAGCCAGGGGGTGGTTGAAGTCCATTTTCACGGCCGAGTCGCCGATTTCCAGCACCTTACCCTGCATGTGGTGCCCCTGGTTGTCGGCCATGGGCAAGAAGTTGCCGACCTGCAGCATTTCGCCGTCGATCTGGCCATCAATTTCAAATACGTTCTTCGGAATTTCTACCACGGCCTGCTCGTCGTACTCGCCATAAGCCTGCTCGGGAGTGAGCGAGAAAGTGAACGAGTCGCCAGTGCTTTTGCCGCTGAGCTGGCGCTCGAACTCTTCGGGCAAGCCACTCTGGCCAAACAGGAACACCATCGGCGCATCTTCCTCGGCCGATTCTACGAGGACTTTCTCTTGGTTTTCGTCGGTTACGCTCAGGTCGTAGGTGATGGTAACGACTTTGTTTTCGCTGATTTGAGCCATACTGCAAGTGGACGGATACGTCCGGGATGGGTTGTAGGAAAGGTTTAGGGCAGCTAGTTACGGAAATGACCTGTAATTCTGGCCGCTCCAGATGTAGGATACTCCCTCAGCGGGAGGATGGTTCGAGGAAATCAAAATCCTGCTATTCGAACACGAGTTCCGGATAAAAGCCGGTACCGGAAGGATCTACTGCATTTCCCAGGCCGTGCGGTAGGCCCCGATACTTTCCACGTAGTCCAGAAACGCCTTATAGAACGGGTGCGCGCCCAAGGTGCTGGAGTCGCCGACGAGCAGGAGTTTGCGGCGGGCGCGGGTCATGCCCACGTTCATGCGGCGGATGTCACTCAGGAAGCCGATTTCGCCTTGCGGGTTGCTGCGGGTGAGGCTGATGGCAATGATGTCGCGCTCCTGGCCCTGGAACGAGTCTACGGTGCCCACGCTCAGCATGCGGTGCTCCATGAGGCCCACTAGTTCGTCGTTTTCCTCGATGGCGTCCTTGAGGTAGTTGATCTGGGCGCGGTAGGGCGCAATCACGCCGATGGTGAGCAGGTCGGCTTCGTGGTCGGCCTGGTCGTAGGGTTCCAGCAGTTGCGCCAAGCGCTTGAGTAGTAGGTCGGCTTCCTCGGGGTTGGCTGTGGAGCGGCTTTCCTCGATGGTGATTTCCTGGAAGCCGAAGCCGGCCGTATCCAGAAACTCTACGGCCATATCGGGGGCGAAGCGCAGGTCGTAGTCGGGCAAATCGGCGTGGGCCACGGTGGGCGCGGCCACCAGCTTGCCGTCGTAGAACTGCTGGGAGCTGAACTCCATGATCTGCTCGTGCATGCGGTACTGCACCTGCAGCATGCGGGCCGTGTCGGGCTGGCGGCGGATGCACTTCTCGAACAGCGTTTCGCGCAGTCCGTCGCGGGCCGCCTTCTCGCTTTTCACGGTGGGCGGCAGCTGCTGATGGTCGCCGGCCAGCACCACGCGGTTGGCCTTGGTAATCGGAATCCAGCAGCCCGGCTCCAGCGCCTGGGCGGCCTCATCAATGAAAACGGTTTCGTAGGTGAGGTGGCGGATGGCGCGGTTGCCGGCGCCCACCAGCGTGCACGTAATCACCTGCACCTGCTCCAGCAGATCCTCCATGATGTAGCGCTCCAGCTGGTCTGACTCCTGTAGCAAATCGTGGGCCTGCTGCTTAAGCAACCGGCGCTGCTCACGCTCCTCCCAGCCGAAGTGCTTCTTGAATTTGCCGGCCTGCTCGCGGTACTGCTCGGCGGTCTGGCGCAGGCTGCGTAGCTCGGCGTAGCTTTTGTGCGCCATAATCTGGGCATCTAGCGTGTGCTGCAACAGCAAATCCGACACCCGCGAAGGGTTGCCCATCCGGATGACGTTCACGCCGCGCTCGGCCAGCTTCTCAGTCAGCAAGTCCACGGCTGTATTGCTGGGGGCGCACACCAGTACCCGCCGCTCGCGCCGAATAGTTTCCAGGATGGCCTGCACTAGAGTGGTGGTTTTGCCGGTGCCGGGCGGGCCGTGGATGATGGCCACATCCTGAGCCGCCAGCACGTGGCGCACGGCCGAAAGCTGGCTGTCGTTCAGGGGCGAAGGGTAGTAGAGCGTAGCCTCCAATTCGGGCCGGAAGCGGGCCGGTTTGGCGCCCAGCAGCACGTCGCGCAACTCGGCCAGGCGCGAATCGAAGGCGCCCATTACTTTGCCCAGGGCGTACTCCATCTCGCGGTAGCTCACCTCGTCGAAGGTCAGGTCTACGCCCAGCTTGCCCTCGTCCACCCAGTCGGGCAGGTCCTCTTTGGTGGTGGCCAGCAGGATTTTGTTGCGCTTGACGCTGGTGACTACGCCCGAGAGGGTGGGCCGGTCGGAGCCCGAGCGGCCGGGGATGTTGCCGAACAGCGCCGCGTTTTTGCCCACCTGAAACAGGTGCAGTCCGCTGCCGCCCTGTCGCTCCAGCTCAATGACGAGCTTGCCGCCAAAGCCGATGTCCTCCTTCGTGATTTTGACGGGGTACCAGGTGAGGCCCCGCTTCTGGCGCTCGGCAATGCTGGCCTGGGCGCTCTTGATTTTAAATTGTTCGAGGTCCTCCTGCTGCTCGAGCTTCATGAGGGCCTGCACCTTGCGCAACTCCTTTTCGAGGGCGTAAGGTTCGGTATAGGTAGGTTGTTCAGCCAACTTTGGGGGTTCTTGTTCGAATCGTTGGTAACAACGAAATCGGGGAAAAGGTGGCCGAAGGTCGGGAGGAATTTGGGAATGAAACGGCTATGCGGTGGTGGGCAGTTGCTGAGGCAGCCGGCCCTTCCGGTTGCCTAGTATCTGCAGGATTCCGGTCAGCAAACCCAGCAGGCCACCCACGTAGCCGAAGTTATGAATCGAGCCCACGGTTATGAACGCTGCCTTATCCGTCAGGTTTTCGGGAAGCCACCACGAAACTCCAGCTTGGGCCAAGTACATGCGCCCGTAGAAAAAGCCTACAACGCCCGCTAGCATCGTAAGCAGGAAAGCCGAACGTACTGCCTGCAACGTCACCGCAACGAGCCGGGCCCGCTCCACGAAAATCAGGCCCAGTATGCCGAAGATGACGCCAATGAGTAAGCCAAACCACCAGGTAGCCAGAAAGCCGATGATTGCCACAGTGGGACGATGTCCACCAAACCAGTTAGGCTCAAACCCGAACTGCTCGTATTTGAACTTGGTAAAATACTCCGGTGATATGGTGTACGTGACTTGATCATGTATGATACCATACACACCCGCTAGCAGCGTAATCAGGCACACTAAGCCGATACAGGCTCTGACTTTTTTCATAGTGCCGATAATAATAAAGTAATGGCTAAAGAAGTATTGATTCTGTGTCGTGCTTGGCAAAGCATTTCTATGGAGTCGAATGTGTACCAATTGAAGCGGTAGAGATGCTTCGGCAAGCTCAGCATGACGTCCTCTTGAGTGCTACAATACAGCCTTCGTAAACTGCTCCACCAGTTCCGGACACTGCGGGAACTCCTGAGTCAGCGTGGCTCGTTCGGCCAACTCAAAATCAGCGAAATCGAAGCCAGGAGCCACGGTGCAGCTGACCAGTGCGTAGCCGGCGCGGTGCGATAGGTGGGCCGCAAACCACGTATTGGCCGGCACGACGGCCTGCGGCAACTCACCGTTGGCAAAGTCGGAGCCGAGGGTGATGCGGGTGGGCTGGCCGGGCGTCAGCAGGATGATTTCCAGCGGCTGCCCCTGGTGGAAAAACCACAGCTCGTCGGATTTGATGCGGTGGAAGTGCGACTTGTCCTCGTTTTCGAGCAGGTAGTAAATGGCCGTGCTGGTATTGCGGGTCCGGCCTTCCGCCGTTTCGAGAGTGTCGGCGGCGCGGTAGGTTTCGCGGTAGTAGCCGCCCTCAGGGTGGGGCAGCAGCTCCAGGTCACGGATAATGTCTTGGGCAGTCATGAGCGGGTAGAGGCGGCGAAAGGGGCGAAACAGTTTAGGCTGATGATGGTGGGTTATTTGCTTTGGTTGAACTCCCCAATATGCCAGAGTACACCGGCAGGGTCGTGGATAAAGCCTTGCTTGCCCCAGTCCTCGTGGCGGATGGGCAGCACCCGCACTCCGAGGAAGCGGCCGGGCAAATCCAGAGCCGTTACTTCCTGCCAATAGTGCTCTACGTCGGCCACTTCCAGAAACAACATGGTGTTATCTATCCACTCAGGCACGTAGGCATTCTGCAGGTAGAAACTCACGCCTTCCAGCGTAAACAGGGACATAGCCGGCGACAAGACGATTTCGCTAAAGCCCCAAGCCTGGTAGAAGCTACGCGACACGGTAAAGTCTTTCGCGCCGATAAAGGGGCGAAGGGAGCAGATGTGCAAGGCCATAGTGTCTTGTGGAAGGCGAGAAGCGGCGGAAGAATATGATGCGGGCTACTGGGAAGCAATATGGAGCTTATCGGCCACTTCAATTACGCCCAAACGCCAGCAAGCCCGACACAATGGCCGGGCTTGCTACTTACCTGCTGCCATTTTACAGCTTGAAAATGGTCTTCAGACCCTCCCGTAGTGAAGCCGGTGCGCGGCCCAGCGCGTCCGCTAAATCAGGGCTGACGGTTTCTTCCTGCCCATTCTTGATGTCGGTAAGGAAGCCGCTGATACGTTGGATTACTGCTTCGGGCAGGCCCTGGGCGTGGAGCCGGGCTTCGAAGGCCAGCTGCTCGATAGGCGTGTAGGTCACGGGCCGGCCCGATAGTTCGCTCAGGGCCGCGGCTACGTCGGCGAAGGAGTACGTACCGGCTCCGGTGAAGGTGAAGATGCGGTTGTCGCAGCGGCTGTCGGCCAGTACGTTGGCAATGGCCTCGCCCATTTCCTGACGGAGCGCAAAGGCTACCCGACCCAGCCCAGCCGGCAACTGGATGCCCCGCTCGAATACCTGCGGCCCCACAAACTGCGGCAGCGTATCCATGTACAGAATGTTGCGGAACATGATGTAAGGTAAGCCGCTGGCCCGGATGTAGTCTTCTGTCTCAAAGTGGCGTGCCATCAGCTGATTGGTCAGGCTAGTGGGGTCTTTCAGGGCGCGGCTAGTATAAGCCAGGCACCCTACGCCAGCCTTCTTGGCGGCATCTACCACGTTGTAATGCTGCTGCAGGCCGTCGTCGTTGCCGCCGCCAGATACCAGCAGTACTTTAGCAACGCCCTGCATGGCTTGGTTTAGGGTGGCAGGGTCGTTGTAGTCTCCCACGCGGATTTGCACGCCCTGCGCCTGTAGGGTGGTGGCTTTGGCCTCGTCGCGCACCAGGCCAGCTACTTGGCCGGCGTCGGTTGTTTTCAGAAGCTGCTCAATCACAGCTGACCCAATATGGCCAGTAGCACCCGTTATCAGAATCATACGAGAGGGGAAGTAGGTAAGAAAAAGGGACCCGTACCGACAAGGATTTGTCAGCAGCTGCCTTCCAAAACTGGTAGGAAGCAGGTGCTGCAAAGGTGGCCTGCCCACGGCCCCGTCGCCAGAGCGAAAGGGCGGGAAGGTTAGGCAAAAAGTCGGGAAGGAATAGGGCCGGCAGATAAGTCTTCGGAAAGGCCGTCATGCTTCATCTGCGGTTCGCGCTGCCGAGCCGTCGCTACCTTCAGCTAACCCAATCGTTACAATGACGCGGTAGAAACGCCCCGGCAAGCTCAGTGCGACTGGCCTTGCTATCAACCAGTTATCCTGCTTGCTTGTAGGCTGTAGGCGAGAGGCCGAGGCTGTTACGGAAGAAGCGGCTGAACGCCGACTGGTCGGCGAAGTGCAGCAGGTCGGCGACTTGGGCTACGGTGAGCTGCCCGTTTTGCAGCAGCGCCTTCGCTTCCAGCATCACAGCCTCCTCAATCCACTCGCCAGCGGTTTTGCCGGTTGCTTGCTTCACGGTTTCGGTGAGGTGCTTGGGCGTGATGCACAGGCGGCCGGCATAGAACTGCACGCTCCGTTCGGTGGTGCAGTGTGCATTTACCAAATGCTTAAACTCGGCCGTGACCTGTTGGCTGCGGGTTTGGGTAGCTTGCAGCGCCGCGCGTTGCTGGTCATAAAGGCCCACCACTTCATACAGCAGGCTGTTGATGAGGCTTTTGATTACCTGGTGGCGGTAGGGGTGCGGGGCCTGAAACTTCTGCTGCAACAGCCGCATCGACGCCGTGATGCTGTCCGCCTCGGCCGTCGTAAGCGGCAATACGTGCCGGGTCGCGTTTTCCAGAAACTGAAAGTTGTCGACGGGAATGTGGTTGCGGGTGGTAATAAACTCGGGCGTGAAGAAAACCGACAGGCTGTCGTGGTCAGGTGAGAAGGACGTCCACTCTTTGATGATGTGGGGCGTGATGAGCATCAGGCTGCCGGGCTCGATGCGGTAGGTTTCCAAATTCGCCTTGAGTTCCGCCGTGCCGCGCAGGCAAATCCCGATTTTGTAGTAGTTGCCCCGGTACGGTACGCCCAGCGGCGGGCCGGCTGAATGCGTATGCTCGTCCAGAAAGAATACCTCCACTGGCTCCTGCTCGGGGCGGGCGAAACTCTGCAGCCGGTAAGTAGGAATCAGGTTGCTCATGGATGGCTTGGGAATATATAGGCCTCTGGGCCAGACTGATTAGCGAGTCAGTAGGTAAAGAAATATAGCCGCCGGATTCAGCTACCGGTTTGGTTAAGCCCTTGTTTTTTCTGTAGCAGGGGCGTATACTTTCTCCCGAAGTCCTGCTAAAAACGGCGCGCTGAGCGAATGATTGCCGTGCTTCTCAGCGCCCTTTAACCCAGCTAGTGCCCTAGTTTACGGCGCTATGCTACGGGTTCTGGCGCAAAATCTGCAGCGTTTTGGCGTCCGATTCGTTGCCGAAATACATAGTCAGCACCTGCTGGAACACCGGGCTGGCGCCCTCCAAAGCTGCAAACAACGTCATCGACGACTTTAGCTTCACGTCATCAGGGCTACCCATCACGCGGGTGGCGTCATGGCTGTTTAGTGCCAGCAGGGCTGCGCTGATTTCCGCCAACCGCGCCCCCAGCACTGGATGTTGCAGAAACGCTTCCGCCTCTTGCTGGCTCCGGATGGCGTAAAACCGGGACGTTTCGCTGAAGCCAAGCCCCTGAATCTGAGGGAATATGTACCACATCCAATGACTGCGTTTGCGCCCCGCCCGGATTTCGGCCAGGGCCGTGGCATAGTCGTGCTGCTGGGCATCGAGGAAGCGCTGTAGGTTGGGCTGCTGGGGCATTGTAGCGAGATAAGTTATCAAGTAAGTATCCGTCAGATACTGCTGATATACGTAGCGGCTGCGCTATCAGTCACTGTTGGGAGCCACCGAAAGGAATGGCTACACCAGCAATTTGCCATCCTGTATAACTGCTGCTACGCCCCTTCAAAACCGGGCAAGTGTGCAGCCGAAGCAGGGAGTGTTATTTCTGAGGCATTGTGATGGTGCTGCCAAAGCTCGCTCCTTACTCAAAAAAGTCGTCTGGGTCGGTTTGGCTTAGGTACTTGTTCAGGCTGCCCAGGTCGCCGAAAATAGGCTGAATAAGGGCCAGGAATTGTTCGGTGGCACCGGGGCCGTCGGTGTACGCTCCGAAAACTTCGCCCTGGCCCAGCAGCTCCACGTGGTCGAGGAGAGCGGGGGCGTGTTCTTCCAGAATGGTTTCAATATGCTCGGCCCAACTGGCTCCGCTGCCACTGAAGCCGTATTTCTCGAACACGTTGTAATAGTCGTCCATGTTGGAGAGGTTCACCAGCAGGCGCTGCTGGCGGCCGGGCGTGGCCTGGTCTTCGAGGTCGGAAACCTGAAACGGATAAGTGGTAGACATGGGCAGGAAATAACAAGGTGGCAGCAAGGTAGTCAGGGCCGGCCCAACGGGTACGTTCCCAGCAACACAGTAGTGCGGGCACGCTGGTACCAGTCGTTGAACACCAGTTCCACCGCATCTACCGCAAACGTGCCGATAAACTGCTCCTGATACTGGGCCAGCCGGGCTACCAGCATCGGCGCATCGGTGAGCGGGCGCGTGAAACGGATTACGGTGGAATGGGCCGTGTGAATACTGTACCGTGTATCAATGGACTGTTGCAGCCTGGAGGCCCGAAAAAAAGTCCGGGTGGCCTCTCGCAGCTCCTCCAGGCCCTCATCTTCCGGAAAGCCCTGCACCATAATCCCGCCGGGCGAAGCTGTTAGTCCCTCGTAGCGAATCCGGAAGGGCTGCGCCAGCCGGGTAATATCCTGCAAGGCACGCCGGTATGGGGCCGGGTCAATCTGCGCCAGGGTGAAGCCTGGGTAGCAGGAAATGAGGGAGAGAATGGTGAGGTGGATATCGGAAGCGGGGTAGTAGTACTGCGCGGGCTCCAGGTGCCGGAAATCGGCTAGTATGGCTTCGATGACCGTCGTGATGGAGGCCGGGGGCCGGGCCAGCAGCGTGAGGCCCCGCCGGTCGTCCTGCGGCGAGTGGAGCAGCAGGTCCGGGTCGGCCCCTTCGTGCAGCAGCCGGTGCATGGTGGCCTCCCGCATGGCCGCGTAATGTTCGGACAGGTTCATGGTAGCTAAAACCGAGGCTTTATACCGGAAATTCCGCGCTGCACTGGGGGCACTGGTGCAGCACTGTACCCGCGTAATACAGCCGCCGCCACCACGCCGGCCGGGCCAGCGGCGCAGCCCCCTCGGCCCGGCACCGGGGGCATCGTACGGCTTTTGGTGCGGCGCGCTGCTGCTCAAAGGCTTCTACTAGGGCCAGGGCCAGCGGCACGTCGGCTTCCTCAATCAGCAGCTGGTAAAACATACCGTCGCCAAACGGGAAGGAGGGCGGCCCGCAGGTTTTTACCAGCGCATCTACCTCGGCTTCCCGGAGCTGCTGGTACAACGCCACCGCCTCGGTGTAGGTCAGGAACTGAGCGGCGGGCGTGAGCATGACAAGTGGTTGACAGACTATTTCCGCCGCTTAACCGGAGCCGTGCTGAGGCGGCTGCGCAGCTTTAATACATAAAACAGCAGGCCCGCGCACACTACAGCCAGCCCCGCCACCAGCAGCTCGCGGCTGGTGCGGGCCTGGGTAGCTTCGGTGGCGGTAGCCTGGAGGTCCTGCAGCTTCTTTTCGCGCTGCTTGTCGCGCTCCTGCAGGTTGCTGATTTGGTTTTCGAGGTCGTGGAAACGCTCCCGGGTGCTGCTCTGGTCGGTCTGCGCGACGGTAATCTGCTGCTTGGCCTGCTGGTTTTCGGCCACCACAGCGGCGGTTTTGCGCAGGGTGCCGGCCTGTACGGCGCGTACAATTTCAGTGTCTTTGCGAATGATACCCTTCAGGGCATCCACCACTTCCTGCAGGTCTTTTTTGCTGGGCTTGTTGCCGAACAAGCTGTTGCGCTGGGTGTTGGCTGCTTCATATTGTTGCACCATCAGCTGGCGCTCCTGAATCAGGCGGGGCAATGGGTCGGTGGGAGCAGTAGCTAGGGCAGGCGTTTGGGCAAAGGCCGAGCAGGCGAGCAGCACTAGGCTGGCAGTCAGGGGCAGGCGAAAAAAGCGGGAGAGAAGCAAGGCAAAAAAGCTGGTCAGTGAAAGGATATAAATGGCAAATAGTGTATCTCGGAGCTATGAAACGAGTATTCTATCCCTTAAGTCTATGCGCGGTGCTGATGATGACTTCCTGCAAGACCGCCAAAACTGCTACCGGCACCGATGCTAAGCCAAACATCACCGGCTCTATCAATCTTCCGCAAAGTTACTATGACAATGCGCGCCACACTCTAGCCCCGGCTTCTGGAGTAGCTGTAGCCACTGATCCGGAGTATGGCGTAACGCAGAAGAAGCCCGTTTGTGTGGGCGGAAAAATTGATTCGATGACGGATTCGGGTGTCCGTAACCAACAGCGCTACCTAAACGCCCTGCGCGGCCCTGGTGGCGAAGAAATCAGCTACCGGCGGCGCGGCAGCTGCTGTGCCTTCAAAACGCCCAATGGGATTATTGACGGAATGGGCATGCTGGATGTGTACGAAATAACCTGGGCCGGCAGCCCCAAACCCATGCTGGTCTACCTCAATTTCTACGACGACGGCCCGCTGCTGGCTCCGGTGGGCCTGACGCTTGCTAAACCATAATTAGGAACAAGTCAGCCCACAAAGCAGCGGGCCCACTTTTGTATACTTCTACGCCTCCAGCAGCGGCACCGGCTGCCGGATTTCCTTGGGCCGGTGCCGATAGAAAGCCAGAATCAGAATCGGGAGCAAAGTCAGCTCGGCTACCACCCCAAACAGCAGCGTCAGGCCGATGAGCAGGCCCACATAGAACGTGCCGTCGAAGGAGGAAAAGATGAGCGTCGAAAAGCCGCCGACCAGAATCAACGACGTGACGATAACGGCTTTGCCGGCCATCAGGTAGGTTTTGCGCACCGCCTTGAACAGGCTTTTTTCCTTGAGCAGCACCAGCTTCAGCTTGCTGATGAAGTGGATTGTATCATCGACTGCAATGCCGAACGCAATAGTGAAAATGATGCTGGTGCTCACCTTCATGCTCACGCCGGCCGCACCCATCACGCCGGCCACAATCAGGATGGGCACTAGATTCGGGATGAGCACTACCAGCGTCATGCGCAGGCTGCGGAACAGCGCCAGCACAATCAGCGCGACCATCAGAATGTCGATGCTCATGCCCGTAATCATGTTGCGGGTGAGCGTTTCGTTGTTTTTGTCGATAAGGTTGGCCGAGCCGGTGAGACGGGTCTGCAGCACCGTGCTGTCCACGGAAGTGCGCAGAAACCGCCGCAAATCGGCGTTCAGCGCATCGGCCCGGATGCTGCCCACGTCGGGCATGCGGCCCGTCAGGCGGCCTTCCGTGCCATCGGGCAACGCCAGCGCCCGAAACTCCGGCTTCTTGCGAAACAGCTTCACCTTGCGCGTAAGGCGGGCCAGCTCAGTTTCCGAATCGGGGAGGCGGTACTCTTCCAGCAGGCCGCCGTTCAGGGCCTTGCGCACCGATTTGATGATGGTGACGGGCGAGGCCACGAAGTTCAGACCGTACGTTTTCTGCAGATAGCCTTCGATTTTCTCGGTTTGGCGCAGCACGTCCAGGTCATAGATGCTGCGGCCGGCTGCGGGTTTCAGGTCCAGCTCAAAGGGCCGCACACCCGCGAAATTCCGCTCAAAAAACACGAAATCCAGCTTTACCGGGTCGTTTTTAGACAGGTCATCGAGCAGGGCCGAGTTGATGCGGATGCGTGAGGCCGAGGCCACCGACAGCACCAGTACCAGCCCGCTGATGGCCACCACCCAGTGCCGCCGCGCCAGCACCATCCGGAACAGGCGCCCCAGCACGCCGTCCCAGCTGTGGCCGGTTTCGCGCGGAATGCGCAGCTGGGGTTTGCGAAGCAGCAACAGCATGGCCGGCAGCAGCGTGAAGCTGAGCGCAAACGTGAGCAGCACCGCAATGCCCGTAAACAGCCCGAAGTTGTAAATTGGGCGGATGGTGCTGGTCATCAGCGTGAAGAAGCCGATGCTGGTCGTCAGCGCCGACAGCCCCGAGCCGAAGCCCGATTCCTTCAGCGCAATCAGCAGGGAGTCTTTTTTGCTGGCTCCGTAGCCCAGCTCTGTGACGTAGCGCGTGATGATGTGGATGGTATCGGACATGCCCACTACGAACAGCATCACTGGCAGCAGGGCCGTCATCAGGTCAATGCTCACCCCGAAAGCCGACATCACGCCCAGGCCCCACAATATGGAGCCCAGCACCACCACCAGCGGCAGCACCACGCCCCACCACGTCCGGAACGTGAGCCACAGCAGCCCCGTCACGAGTACCACCGAAAGGCTCATAAACACGGCCAGTTCCACTTGCAGCCGATCCACGAACACCGACTGGGCCACCATTTTGCCGGCCATGTGGTACTCGTTTTCCGCGAAGCCCTGCCGCTGCAGCTCGGTACGTACAGCTGTCAGCAGCGAGTCGCCGGGTGGTTTGCTGAGGTTGGGCGAGGTCTGAAACAGGATGGTGGCCGCCCGCGCATCCCGCGAAATCAGGTTGCCGACGAGACCCGGCGTGCGAAACACCAGCGCCGAATCTGTAGCGCGCCGCGCCGGCTCCTGCGGGTGCAGATACGGCACATTGAACACGCCCAGGCCTTCGACTACCGGGTTGGTGGCGTTGGTGGGCGACGATACCTGCGTGACATGCCGCCGGCCCTGGATAAAACGGGTGAGCGAATCGACGCGGGTTAGGAATCGGGGCTCGAAAACCGTCTGGCCAGCCGGTGCTTCCAGGCCCAGCAGCACGTAGTCGTTGTCGTTGCCGAAGCGCCCGGAGTACGCCATGTAGTAGTCCAGGTCCGGGTCGCCGGCGGGGTAGAAGTCGTTGAAGTTGTAGTTGAAACGCAGCTGCGCCACAAAAAACACGGCCAGAGCCGACAGGAGCCCAAGGGCCAGGAGGGTAAAGTGCGCGAGACGTCGGAGGGGCATAAAGGAATGATGGCGGCCACCAAGGGCCGATGCTGGTGCGGCCGGAAGGCCAAGAGAAGTTTCGGGCCGGCAGCGGCCGAAACTTCTGTTACATTTCTTACCTTAGGGGGCGGCGCCAAGCCAACCGCCATTTTCCCGCTTTTGTTTCCTCCAGTTTCATCTTCTTCCTTCTCATGAAAAACGCCCTGCTCGCCCTCGCTCTGTTTGCCTTTGTTGGTTCTGCCTCTGCCCATGAGGGCGACAAAACTGTCAAGAAAGGCAAGTCAAAAGAAGCTTGCTCTACCGAAATGAAAGCCAGCTGCGCCAAGGAAGGCAACACGGCCAGCACGCCTTCGTGCTGCATGAAGAAAGGCGCCAAAACTGCTGCTACTACACCCGCTCCGGCTGCTGCCCCGGCCGTGAAGACGATGTAAGAAAAACGCCAGCATTGTAAAAAGCCCTGCCCTCAAAAGCAGGGCTTTTTTGTGATTATTAAACTATAAGCATACATTTAAAAGACAACGTGAAAACTTAATAATGATATGGAGCTTATCGACCAGTTGACCAATCTTGCTTCAAGGGCACAGAAGCAGATAACCCACATTCAGACCGAAGAGGCCACAAAAAACGCGCTGGTAATGCCGTTTATTAATGCCCTGGGCTATAATGTATTCGACCCCACAGAAGTAGTGCCGGAATTCATTTGTGACATCGGTACCAAGAAGGGCGAGAAGATTGATTATGCCATCATGCGCGACGGTAAGCCTATCATTCTAATTGAATGCAAGCACGTTGGAGGGGACCTGAGTATTAATCATGCCAGCCAGCTGTTCCGCTATTTCCACGTTACGGAAGCTAGGATTGCGGTGCTTACTAACGGAGTGCATTACCGCCTGTTCACGGATCTGGAACAGCCCAACAAGATGGATGAGCGGCCTTTTATGGAGTTCGATCTGTTCAATTTTCAGGAAAATGACGTTGCCGAAATTCGGAAACTGAGCAAGCCCGCATTTAATATCGACGACCTGCTGTTTGCGGCTTACAACTTGAAGTACATGCGGGCCTTCAAAAACTACTTCAACGAGCAGTTTACACAGCCCTCCGCCGACTTTATCACCTTCGTTTCCAAGCAGATTTATGATGGCGTACTCACGCCAAAGCTGAAAGAGCAATTCAGCGTTTTGGTGCACCGCTCGTTTCATCAGTTTCTGAACGACAAAATTACCATGCGGCTGCGCTCGGCTATGGTCGATACCAGCGGCCATAGCCTGTTAGCGCCGGAAGTGCCGCCGGTACCTCTCCCCGAATCTGCTACTGCAACGGTAGCAGAGGCTGTAGAGAAAGGCATTGAAACCACTGTGGAAGAAACCGAAGGCTTCATGATTGTGCGGGCTATTCTTCGCAAGACAGTGCCTGTCAACCGGGTGATTATGCGCGATGTGCAGTCGTATTGTGGTATTCTGCTCGATGACAACAACCGCAAGCCCATTTGTCGGCTACACTTCAACAGCAGCAAAAAATACGTGACGCTGTTCGATGTGGAAGGAGGGGAGCGGGTTGATATTTCCTCGCTTGATGATCTGTATAGCATGGCTTCGCGCATCAGGGCAGCTGTGCAACGCCACGAAACAAAGCCACAGGAAGAAGCTGTAGCCTAGCCACCTTCATAAAAGCAGTAAGAAAAGCCGCCTGTAAACGGGCGGCTTTTTCTATTTTTGACGGCTTCTTATCGCGCTTCAGTCCGCCTATAAGCTCACGCCACATATATTCCGTCCACTCATGCATCAGTACCACGCCCTTCTGCAACACATTCTCGACCAAGGCACCCAGAAAACCGACCGTACCGGCACCGGCACGCTCTCGGTGTTCGGCTACCAGATGCGGTTTGATTTGCAGCAGGGCTTTCCGCTAGTGACCACCAAAAAGGTGCATCTGAAAAGCATCATTCACGAGTTGCTCTGGTTTCTGCGCGGCGACACCAGCAATCAGTCGCTGGAAGATGTGGGCGTGACCATCTGGCGGGAGTGGGCCGACTCAACCGGCGAGTTGGGTCCCATCTACGGCAAGCAGTGGCGCAGTTGGGCAGCTCCCGATGGCCAAAGCATCGACCAGATTGCACAGATGGTGCACCTGCTCCGGACTCAGCCCGATTCGCGCCGCATGGTGGTATCGGCCTGGAACGTGGCCGAGCTGCCCCAGATGCGCCTGACGCCCTGCCACGCCCTGTTTCAGTTCTACGTGGCCGATGGCAAGCTCAGTTGCCAGCTCTACCAGCGCTCCGCCGACGTGTTTCTGGGCGTGCCCTTCAACATTGCCAGCTACGCCCTGCTCACGCTCATGATGGCGCAGGTAACCGGCCTGGAGCCCGGTGAGTTTATCTGGACCGGTGGCGATACCCACCTCTATAGTAACCACCTGGAGCAGGCCCGCCTGCAGCTCACCCGGGAGCCCCGCCCGCTGCCCCAGATGCGCCTCAACCCCGCTGTGCAGGATATTTTTGCGTTTCAGTACGAAGACTTCACGCTCGAAAACTACGAGCCCTGGCCGGCCATCAAAGCTCCCGTGGCAGTATAGCCGTTGGCAAGCTAGAAGGCACAGCGCATCAGCGGGCTCCATATTATCGCGCCGCAATGAAAAAGATACTGCCTGCGCTGCTGCTTGGTCTGGCCTGTGCAGCATGGCGGCCTGAGGCAGTCTGTGCCCAGAGCGCAGCTTACAACCGCTGGGATGCGCGGCCGGTACCTCCGGTTAAGCCAAAGTCCTCATCAGTGCCTCGGTCGGCAATGCGGTTGCAGCGCGGCATCGGGCAGCACCTCGCCAGCCAGCGCCGCCTGCCCGCCGATTCTCTCTTCTTCCGGTATGTGTGGGGTAAAATCAAGTATCCTGCGGCGGCGCTGCGGGCTGGTCTGGAAGGACAGGTGAGCGTACGGCTGACCATTGCCGCCGATGGTACTGTGACAGACGCTCAGGGGGCCGGCAGCAAGCTGCAGCAGGTTATTTCGGGAGTAACTCCGCAAGCCAAAGCAGCCGGAGAGGCCCAAATGGTGGAGGATGCCTGCCGGGTTCTGCGCGGGCTACTGTTTGAACCGGCCGCTACCAGCACCGAGGAAGTTATCAGCGTGAACTATGTTATCAGATAACGCTAGGCTTAGTATAGGACTTACAGAGGAATAAATGTTCTTAGTAAAATTTAATTGAACTATATAAAATCCAAATAAAAACCGGCGCCGTAAATGCTTGCATGACAGCAGCCGGTACCACCAGTCCGCCTTTCAGCCCCCTTTCCCGGCAGCACCGCGCCTGGATTGCACTTTATTCCCTGGATTCCTATCACCGCAAACGGGAGGAAGTCCTGCGTATCAACGACATCACTGAAGAAGACCTGCAGGAGTTTGAGGAAAGCTGGCTAAAGCTGCGTTGTCGGCCGGCAGGAGTCTTGCGCTAGGGCTACTACTCAGCTTGTAGTAGTTGTTGCAGTAGAGTATGCTCGGAAGGGTAGCGCGTTGTACCCAACTGCTGCACCACCCTGATGCCGGCCACATTTGCCGTGAATACAGTTTCTGCTTGCTGCAGTTCGTCTGGGTGGCATTGCACTTCCTGCGTGGGCAGGCCCATCTGCCGGGCCACCTGCAGCAAATGCGCCCGCCGCACGCCGGCCACGCAACCAGTTTCTAAAGCAGGAGTGAACAACTGTCCATCCCGGACCCAGAATACCGCAGCCGCTACACCTTCGGCCACATGGCCGGCCACATCCAGTAGCAGTAGCTCATCGAGGCCGCGCTGCTGCCGTTCGCGCGCCGCCAGCACGTAGGTCAGGGCGTTGGGGCCTTTGCAGAACGATACCGCGGAGGCCTGCGTGCGTACGGTTTCGGCAAAGCCGCAGGAATTTATTGGGGTATTATGCGGCTGAAAGGGCTGACTGGTTGCTAGCCACTCGGCCGCATCCGTAGCGGGAGTATACAGGCCGCCGCCGCCGCGCCACAACTGCAGCCGCACGCGGTATTCAGCCGAATAGGGCACCTGAGCACTTATGAGCCTACTCACTATGGTCGTCAGAGCCTCGGCAGTAGCCAGCGCGGCCGGCAACGCCAGCCCTAGCACGGCAGCGGCTTGTTGCATGCGGGCCAAGTGGTATGGCAGATACCGGACCGTGCCGGCTTCCCACACCATTGTCTCGAAGAAACCGTCGTTGAAAAATAGGCCCCGATTGGGCAGCGGCAAGGTAAACTCCGCTTCAGAGTGCAAGTGGCCGTTGAAAAGAAGCATAGCTGTTGGAGGCGGGTTGTCGGTCGATAATTGCTGGCTTTAGGCTATACCTCATGTGGCCGAACTAAACTGACAACCAACGAGCAGCCTACAACTCTCTACACAAGTACAAACCGCTTGCCGGGCAGGGCTTTCACCAGACTCCGGAATTCCAACCCGAGCAGGAGCGAGGCAGTGGTATGAATGGGCAGCTGGGCTTTCCAAGCCAGGTTGTCGAGGTGCTCTTCCCGGCCTGATGCGGCCTGCAACACCGTAACCAGCTGAAATTCTTCGGGACTGAAATCCAGCGCGTCGTAAACGGCCGGGCTTTTGGGCTTGCCGGTCAGGTGCAGGGCCAGGTCCCAGTTGAGTAGCTGCTCGATGTCCTGGGGCTCGGAGTAAAGCGCGGCGCGGTTGGCTTTGATAAGCTCGTGGCAGCCTTCGGACGCCGGAGAGCCCAGTGGGCCGGGCACGGCCAGCACGTCCCGGTCGTAGCCCTGGGCCAGGTCGGCCGTTATCAGGGCGCCGCCTTTGCGGGCCGCTTCCACCACCACGGTTCCGTCGCAGAGACCCGCAATAATCCGGTTTCTTGAAGGGAAGTTATACTTGTCGGGCGGCGTGCCGAAGGCGAATTCCGTAAGCAAGCCACCCTGCGTGAGCATCTTCTCGGCGGTTTTGCGGTGGGCGTGGGGGTAAAGCACATCCAGCCCCGTGGCCATCACGCCCACCGTTTCCAGGCCTTCCTGCAACGCCGCCCGGTGCGCCGCAATGTCAATGCCGTAGGCCAGCCCGCTCACAATCAGGGGCCGATGCGAGGCAACTCCGCTTACTATTCGTTCTGTTTGCTCGCGGCCATAATCGGTGGCCTGGCGGGTGCCCACAATAGCCAAGGTTTTGGCTTGATTCAGATCAGCAGTGCCCTGGTAGTAGAGCAGGGTAGGTGCATCGGGCAGTTGCTTGAGCCGGGCTGGGAAGTGTTTGCTGGTGTAAAACAGCAACTGCACACCTTCCTTTTCGGCTTTGCGAATGGAGTCTTCCGCCTGCTTTAGCGCTTTGGTGCGGTCTGCGCCAGTCAGGATAGCCTCGGTAGCCGGCCCGATACCCGGAATCTTGCGCAGCTTACCCGGCGGCAGGTGCAGCACGTTTTTGGCCGAGCCGCCGTAGCTCATCAGCTGCCGCGTCAGCTGCGGCCCGATGTTAGGGAAAAGCGTTAAGGCGACTTCGTGGAGAAGGGTGTCGTCGGGAGGATGAACATTATTGGTAGAAGATGGAAGCATAGCGTCGGACGGGTTAGCAAATAATCAGCGAGCAATAATCAAAGTACCCACAGTAATGACACAAGCATAGCCCACAAGAGCGGGAAAATGCCAGCCAGAATTCCGTTTGCCCATGCGCGGTATTGGCGCTTGTGCAGGTGCCAAATCAGCAGCAGAGCTAATACAATAAATAACAGCAGAACAGTAAATGCAGCCTTAGCGTCCTCATCTGAGCTTTTGCTATAATTCGCGACACCCGCCAAGAAGGCCAGGAACATCACAACCGCTTCGGCCAACAGGGTGAGGCAGAATGCCAACAAACCGGTCCAGAATCTTTGTATCATCCCTGCGCCTTCCCAATAGCATCCAGCTCCTTCTTCATGGTCACCATGAACTTGCGGACTTTCTCCAGGCTCTGAATCACGTCGATTTTTTCCTTGAGCTGGGGGCCTTTCTGCTTGAGCATGTCGCGGGCACCGGGAATGGTGTAGCCGCGCTCCTTCACCAGATGGTAGATAGTGCGGAAAATATCCACGTCCTGGGGCGTATAGAGGCGGTTGCCCTTCTTGCTTTTGCGCGGACGCAGCTCCTCAAACTCAGTTTCCCAGAACCGGATCAGCGACGGGGCCACATTGAACTGCGCGGCTACTTCGCCAATGGTGAAGTACTGCTTCTCGATGTCGCGCTCTTTGTAGGGCATGGGGGCAGGCAGTAGCGCTAACCGGAGTAAGACGTAAGTCAGGCTTCAGCTTCGCGGATGGTGAATCGATACTCGTTTTTGGCTGGAGAAGCCGCGAAGCTCGAGCTTCGCGTGACATTTCTCACTTCTATCAAAGTCGGCTAACTTTGCCCGAAGCGCTTTTCCACCGGAAAGGCGAAAAGTAACCAAAATACCGGCCGCCGCCAATTTGGAGTGGTCCGGTTTCCACTGAACCTCCCAACTCACCAGCCACGGGCCTGGTGTTCCGCTTATGTCACTCCCTACCGCCAGCCACGTCCGCCAGCAGTTCCTGGATTTTTTCGCCTCCAAAGGCCACCACATTGTGCCCTCGGCGCCCATCGTGGTGAAGGACGACCCCACGCTGCTGTTCATCAACTCGGGCATGGCCCCGTTCAAGGATTACTTCCTCGGTAACAAGCCCGCGCCGTTCAAGCGCATTGCCGACTCCCAGAAGTGCCTGCGCGTATCGGGCAAGCACAACGACCTGGAAGAGGTAGGCTACGACACGTACCACCACACCATGTTCGAGATGCTCGGCAACTGGTCGTTTGGGGACTACTTCAAGAAGGACGCCATTGCCTGGGCCTGGGAGCTACTCACGGAGGTATACAAGCTGCCGAAAGACCGCCTCTACGTGACCTACTTTGAAGGAGACGCCGGCGACAAACTGGCGGCTGACACCGAGACGCAAGATCTGTGGCGCCAATACACCACCGACGACCGGATTCTGCCCGGCAACAAGAAGGACAACTTCTGGGAAATGGGCGATACGGGCCCTTGCGGCCCCTGCACCGAAATCCACATCGACCTGCGCGACGAGGCCGAAGTAGCCCAGAAATCGGGCCGCGAGCTGGTAAACGCCGACCACCCGCAGGTGGTGGAGGTGTGGAACAACGTATTCATGGAGTTCCAGCGCTTGGCCGATAAGAGCCTCGTAAAGCTGCCCGCTCAGCACGTAGATACCGGTATGGGCTTCGAGCGCCTGATGATGGCTGTGTCGGGCGTGAAGTCGAACTATGACACCGACGTATTCCAGCCCCTGATCCAGTTCATTGCGTCGGAAGTAGGCATGGAGTACCACGGCACGGCCCCGGCCACCGTGAACGACCAGCCGGCTACGGAGAACGAGAAGACGGATATTGCCATCCGCGTTATTGCCGACCACATCCGGACCATCAGCTTCACCATTGCCGATGGCCAGCTGCCCTCGAACGTGAAGGCCGGCTACGTAATTCGCCGGATTCTGCGCCGCGCCGTGCGCTACGCGTTTTCGTCGCTAAGCCAGAAGCAGCCGTTCCTGTATAAGATTGTGCCCATCCTGGCCGATCAGATGCGCAACATTTTTCCCGAGCTGAAAGCGCAGCAGCAGTTTGTGCAGCGCGTGATTGAGGAAGAGGAAATTGCTTTTCTCAAGACGCTCGAAAACGGCCTACGTCGCCTCGAAACGCTGGAAGAAGGCTTCCGTCAAAACGGTAACCGCATTGATGGCAAAACCGCTTTTGAGCTCTCCGATACCTTCGGCTTCCCGCTAGACCTCACCGCCCTCATTGCCCGCGAGAAGGGCCTGACGGTGGACGAGGAAGGCTTCAAGAAAGAGCTGGATGCCCAGAAAAACCGCTCCCGCAATGCCCAGGAGGCCGAGCAGAGCGACTGGACCATCGTGCGCGAATCGGAAGAGCAGCCTGCGTTTGTGGGCTACGACCAGGAGGAGGCCCCAGCCCGCATCCTGCGCTACCGCCGCACCGACCGCAAAGGCAAAACCGAGTACCAAGTGGTGCTCGATCAGACGCCGTTCTACGCCGAATCGGGCGGGCAGATTGGCGACACGGGCTACCTGGAGTCGCCGCTGAGCAAGGTGCGCGTGCTGGACACGAAGAAGGAAAACGACCTCATCGTGCATACGGTGCTGGAGCTGCCCGAAGACGTAAACGGCGAGTTCCTGGCCCGCTACGACCACGCCCGCCGCGCCCAGATTCAGCGCAACCACACCGCCACGCACTTGCTGCAGGCGGCCCTGCGCGAAGTGGTTGGCTCACACGTGGCTCAGAAAGGCTCGTTGGTAAATGAGAAGCTGCTGCGCTTCGACTTCAGCCACTTCACCAAAGTAACCGACGACCAGCTCCGCCAGGTAGAAACGCTGGTAAATGCCCGCATCCGCCAGCAAATTCCGCTGGATGAGCGCCGCAACGTGCCCATCGACGAGGCCAAAAACCTAGGCGCAACCGCCTTGTTCGGCGAGAAGTACGGCGAATTCGTGCGTGTCATCACCTTCGACCGCGACTTCTCGGTGGAGCTTTGCGGCGGCACCCACGTGCGTACCACCGGCGACATTGGTTTCTTCAAAATTACCTCGGAAAGCGCGGTAGGGGCCGGTGTACGCCGTATTGAGGCCGTAACAGCTGAAGCGGCTGAAACCTTTGTGAACCAGCAATTGGAGCTTATAGGCCAGGTGCGTGAGGCGCTGGGCAACCCGCAGCATCTCATTCCGAGCATCGAGAAGCAAACGGAAGAAATTGCTGGCCTACGCAAGCAGATTGAGCAGTTTGCCCAGCAGAGCATCAACCAGCAGAAAGACCAGCTGGTAGGCCAGGTGAAGCCGCTCAACGGCGTGAACTTCCTCGCTGCGCAAGTGCAGGCATCCTCTGCCGATGGCCTCAAGACCTTGGCCTTCAACCTGCGTCAGTCGGTACCAAATCTGGTGGCCGTGCTGGGTGCTGAAATTGATGGCAAGCCACAACTCGCCGTAATGTTGGATGATGAGCTAGCCAAAAGCGGCAAGCTCAACGCTAGCACATTGGTGCGCGAGCTGGCCAAAGATATCCAGGGTGGCGGCGGCGGTCAGCCGTTCTTCGCTACGGCCGGTGGCAAAAACGTAGGAGGGCTGGGCGCGGCCATCGGCAAGGCCGAAGAATTGGTTTCGAAATCCTTGTAAGTCAGAACATATAAGTGGTTTGGGAACGGAGGTGGCGTTGTGCCAACTAGTTCCTAATCATGTCAAGGGCTACAACAACGGGGCCGGCTGCTCTTAGCGCAGCCGGCCCCGTTGTTGTAGCCCTTACTCGTGCCTGTAAGGCTTCGCGGAGCGTTAGGCTGTCGTTTTCTTTTCGGAGATATAGTCGTTTACTACCTGTTCCAGTACCTGCAGCGGCAAGGCTCCGTTCTTCAACACGACATCGTGGAAATCACGCAGGTCGAACTGTGGCCCCAAGGCTTGCCGGGCTCGTTCACGGAGTTCCAGGATTTTCAGCATACCTACTTTGTAGGCGCAGGCCTGGCCGGGCATCACAATATACCGCTCCACTTCAGCCTCCACATCAGACTGAGCCATGCCCGTGGTGCGGCGCATGTAGCTGATAGCCTGCTCGCGGGTCCAGCGCTGGTCATGGAGGCCGGTGTCTACTACGAGGCGGGCGGCCCGGAATAGCTCGGCCCGCAGCCAGCCCAGCTTGTTATATGGGTCTTTTTCGAAGCCTAACTCCGAGGCTACCCGCTCGGCGTACAAGGCCCACCCTTCAGAATAAGCTGTGAAAGGCACTATGGTGCGGAAGGTAGGCAACCCTTGCAGTTCCTGCGCAATGCCAATCTGGAAGTGGTGGCCCGGAATGCCCTCATGGTACGCCAACGTGCGCATCCCGAATTTGGGTGTCGCTTTCACGTCGTAGAGGCTGGCGTAGAAGATGCCCGGGCGCGAACCGTCGAGTGCCGCGGGCTCGTAGTAGGCGCCGGCCGACGTTTTTTCCTTGAATACGGGCACCCGCTGCACCTTGATGCGGGCCTTCGGGCGAATACGAAACGCGCTACCCAACCCCTGGTCTACTTCGGCTAGGATACCTTGGTAATCAGCCAGGATCTGGGCGCGGCCGCTGTCCGAGTCGGGGTATAGGAACCGGGCTTCTTCGCCCAGCCGTGCCATCGTCGGCCCCACGCTGTCGGCCCCGGGCACCTGCTCGGCTTGCAGAATGGCGCGCATTTCGGCCGTGATACGGGCCACTTCGCGCAAACCCAGCGAATGAATTTCGGCGGCGCTGAGGGTAGTGGTAGTGCTGCGCTGCAGGCAGTAGGCGTAGTAGGCTTTGCCGTCCGGAAACTTCCATACGCCCGCGTCATTGGTCGAGCGAGGGCGCAACGCAGTAAAGTAGGTTATCAGTTGGCGATAGGCGGGATACACGCTGCCTTGAATATGCCGTTTGGCCTCAGCCAGCACCTCGGCCTGAGCGGCCGGGGTAAGGTCTGCGACTTTTTTTGTTTTCTCGGCCAGCGACGTATAGAGAATGTTCTGCTCCGGCTGCTGCGCCACAAAAGCCGACATTTCAGCCAGCACCTTATCAATCACGAAAGTAGGCGGCACTATGCCGCGCTGCTCCCGAATTTTCAGACCTTCCAGCACTTGCGCGAACTTGAGGCGCACGGCCGCCAGCCGCTCGTTGTAGTAGTCAGCGTCGCGGCGGTTACGTACCTGGTGCACGTTGGCCATGAAGCTCGGAAACTCGTTTTGCACCCCAAACAGCTGATTGACGGGGTAGTTGTGGTGGCGGAACGCTTCCCCGGCCGCCGCGTTGGCCATGTACCAATCGAGCACCTGGTAGTTGAGGCGGTCCTGGCCCCGCATACCAGTGGTGTCGTAGCTGTGCAAAGTTGCCCGTGTTTCGCGCAGAAACTGAAACTGCCGGTTGGTCTCGGCCTCCGAGGCGTCGTCCAGTTTCCGGTTGTGCCCCTGAATACCCAGGCCCTCTACCAGCCGCAGCCGGGAAAGCAGTTCGGGCGAGTCGAAGGCGAATTTTACAAATACCTTCTCGTAGAAGGCCCGAATAAAGAAAGGTTTGAACCAAATGGTGTTGACAGCCAACACGGCCACTAGCAGCAGCACCGCCGTGAGTGTGCGAAGGATGATTTTTTTCATGTAGTATCTGGAATAGCAGGATAGTTGAAACTGCATGCTATTTAACAGGTATATTTCGTAATTCTTATATTATGTCCGGCTGCCACTTAGCACTAAGCAAGCCGGTAGGAGCGTCGGTGAGCAGCCATCAGCAACTGGTACACTAATGGAGCCACGCACGATTACGGAAGTCATTTCGGCCCTCGACAGCATCGTGCAGCAGTGCCAGCAGCGGCGTGACCGAGCCGGCTACTTTGCGGCCCTGTATAAGCGCATGACCGTGGCAGTAGCGGAAGGCATTGCGGCTGGGGCGTTTGAAGACGGACCGCGCATGGAGCGGCTCGATGTAGCGTTTGCCCGGCGCTACCTCCAAGCCTGGCAGGCCTATCAGCAAAAAGGCGAGTGCACTGATGCCTGGGAATATGCTTTCGATGGGTGCGGTAACCAGGCCCTGACCGTGTTCCAGCATCTGGTGCTGGGCATCAACACGCACATCAACCTCGACTTGGCTATTGCCGCCGCAACCGTAGCGCCGGGGACCCAGATTCATGCCCTGCATACCGATTTCAACCGCATCAACGATGTCATCAGCTCCCTCATGGACGATGTGCAGCAGTGCTTGGAGCAGGTGTGGCTACCGATGCGTTGGCTTAAGCGTGTGGCCGCTACCCAGCAAACCGATGTGCTCAACTTCAGCATTGGCGCGGCGCGGAAGGCGGCCTGGGCCAACGCCACACTACTGGCCCACCTGCCGGCAGCGCAGCAGCCGCCACACATCCGGGCCATGGACAAAGCGGTGCATGCGCTGGCCCAGCGCATTGGCAGCCCCGGCTGGCGGTCGAGGGCGCTGCTGCAGCTTGTCCGGGCCACGGAATACGAGGACGTGGCCCGCACCATCCGGCTGATTGATACAACGGTAGTCCGGTAAAGCAGTGGCTGCGGCGGGTTGGCTGTGTAACCCTTCTGTTTCCGCCTTCACCGCTACCCTTCACGGGCGACTTTGCTCTAACCTATGGCGGCCATTCGCACGCCGGAAAGCTTTTATAAGGTCGGCCAGCAGGCAACTTTTCTCAGGCAGATAGTTTTAACTTGCAGCCCCGGCGGCCAACCCGCCCTATTTTTCTATGGACGACAGCATCAAAGCCAAATACCAGCCCGTCATCGGCCTCGAAGTGCACGCGCAGCTGCTCACGCGGAGTAAAATGTACTCTTCGGATGAAAACGAATACGGTGCGCTTCCCAATAACAATCTGAGTGTCATTACGCTGGGCCACCCCGGCACGCTGCCCCGGGTGAACTACTCGGCCGTGGAGTTTGCCATGAAAATGGGCCTGGCCACCAACTGCCAGATCCGGCGCGAAAACCTGTTTGCGCGCAAAAACTACTTCTACCCCGACCTTCCCAAGGGTTACCAGATTACGCAGGACAAAACCCCGATCTGCACCGGCGGCCACGTCGAAGTTCGTCTTTCCGATGGCTCGACCAAGAAAATAGGCATCACCCGCATCCATATGGAAGAGGATGCGGGCAAGAGCATGCACTTGGCTGGCGAAGTGGAAACCCTCGTGGACCTGAACCGGGCGGGTGTGCCGCTAATTGAAATTGTGTCGGAACCGGATATCCGCAACGCGGAGGAAGCCTATGCCTACCTGGCCGAAATCAAGAAGCTGGTGGAGTACCTGGGCATCTGCGACGGCAATATGGAGGAAGGCTCACTGCGCTGCGACGCCAACATTTCGGTGATGCTGCGCGGGGCCGACAAGTTCGGAACCAAAGTGGAGGTGAAGAACATGAACTCCTTCCGGAATGTGCAGCGCGCCATCGAATACGAAATTGAGCGGCAGATTCAGATGGTAGAGGCTGGCGAAATCATCGACAGCGAAACCCGCGGCTTCGATGCGCAAACTGGTACCACCAACGGCCAGCGCAGCAAGGAAACCATGAACGACTACCGGTACTTCCCGGAGCCCGACCTGCCACCCGTTATCATCGACGATGCCTGGCTGCACCGCGTGCAGAGCGAGTTGCCGGCCCTGCCGCAGCAGCTCTACGCCCGCTTCACCGGCGAACTGGGCCTGTCTGACTACGACGCCACGGTGCTGACGGCCGAGAAGGAACTGGCGCTGTACTTTGATGAACTGACCTGCCTTACGCCCAATGCCAAAGCTGCCGCCAACTGGGTGACGGGCCCCGTGAAAGCCTACCTGAACGAGCGGGCACTTGCCCTCGACCAGTTCCCGCTGAGCACGCAGCACCTGGCCGATATCATTCAGCTGATTGACGACAATAAAGTAGGCCACTCGGTAGCCAGCAAGCAGCTATTTCCACACCTGCTCGACAACCCAACGCAGACTGCCGCCGCCGCTGCCGAAGCGCAGGGCTTGCTGCAGCAGTCGGATGCCGGGGCACTGGAAACCATGATTCAGCAGGTGCTGGACGCAAACCCGGCCAAAGTAGCCGAGTACCGTGCCGGCAAAAAGAGCCTCACGGGCATGTTTATGGGCGAGCTAATGAAACTGACCGGCGGCAAGGCCGACCCGAAACTGGCCAACCAGCTCCTGCGCCAGAAGCTGGACGCGTAACACTGCGCCACACGCTATGCAACCGAAACCCTCCTAGCTGGTCTCCAGTGGGAGGGTTTTTTATGGGTCAGCTCAATTCCGTTGTTATGCATTCTGCTAAGCTATTCATCCTACTTGTGGCCTCCTCCTTCGCGCTGCCTGCCGCCGCCCAACGTGCTGCCCGCTCCAACTACGTAGTGCGGGGCCAGCTCACGAACGCGCCTGCGGGCACTTGGGTCTACGTAACCGATTACCTGACCGGGCAGCACGTTCCGCTCGATTCTGCCACTACCGATTCCAAAGGCCGTTTCCGGATTCGGGGCCAGGTGGCGGCACCCGGCACCTACAACCTGCGCGTGAAGGGCCAAGACCGGACAGCCGGGCTGGCACTGGCTCCCGGCAGCCGCCTGCGGGTGCGGGGTGATGCGGCGTCGCTCTGGAGTACCGGCGAGGTAACCGGTTCTGCTGAGGCTGTGTCGCTGGCTACCATGAACCGGGAGCACGCCCGCATTCTGGCACATGTAGACGCGCTGGCCCAGCGTCGGCAGACCACCACCGACACCGCCACGCTGCGGCAGATAGGGCAGGAGTGGGACACCAGCTTCGCGGCCCTCACGGCCGCCTCTCTGCGGGTGGCTAGGCAGTCGTCGTATGTTGCGCCGTTTGTGGCGGCTTCGTTTCTGAGCGGCAACGGCGCCAACGTCGCCTTTCTGGATTCGGCTACCAGCCGCTACGCACAGCAGTGGCCGGCTTCGCCCTACACCAAGCAGCTGCTGCACTACCAGGCCATGCGCCGGGCCACCACCATCGGGCAGCTTGCTCCCGAAATCAATTTGCCCACACCCGACGGCCGGCCGCTGCCGCTGAGCAGCCTGCGCGGCAAGTATGTGCTCGTGGATTTCTGGGCCAGCTGGTGCGGCCCCTGCCGGCAGGAAAATGCGGTGCTGGTGCGCACGTACCAGCAGTTCCGACCGAAAGGCTTTGAGGTGTATGGCGTGTCGGCAGATAGCAAGCCGGAGGCCTGGCTGGCCGCTATCCGGCAGGACGGCCTGCTCTGGCCACAGGTGCTGGATGTGCCTTCTGCTACCAGTGTGGCCAGCACGGTATATAATATCTATGCGTATCCAACTTCGTTTCTGCTTGATCCGCAGGGCCGGATCATTGCCAAAGACTTTCGGGGTGATGCCCTGGCCCAAAAGCTGGGAGAGCTGCTGCCTTAGGTAAGGTGGGTGCTGTCAGCAGAGTCTAGTTTTGGAAAAACCACCCTTGGATATCCCACCAGGCGGTGGTTTTTCGTTAGAAGCCGCGAACAGAGGAAGAAATGAGGTTGTTAGCTTGCCGTAGCCGGACGATTGTTCTCAATTCCGGCGAAATCGGCAACTTGCAGCTGCAACCGTTGTCTTTTGCGAAACCATTGCCGGCGGGACCGTCGGCTTTCTTACTGAATATGTTGAAAATGAAAAGTCTGCTGTTTGTTGGAGCTGTGCTGGGCATGGCCAATGCCTGCACCAAAAACACGACGCCCACCACAACTGGGGCAGCCAACACGGCTGGCTACCAGCTCAGTGGCCAACTGACTAATGCTCCTGCCGGTACGAAGGTATACTTGGCGGAACTGGGCGAAACGCAGTTCATCTCGCGCGACACCGCTACCCTCGACGAAAAAGGCCAGTTCCGCTTCACGGGCACTGTGCCGGAGCCCGGACTTTATCAGGTGAAAACCACTGACCAGAGCCAGGTATTGCTGGCCCTGAGCAACGGTAGCACCGTGGAGCTGAGCGGCGACGCTAACAAGCTGGCCGAAACCTATACCGTGAAAGGCTCCAAGGACTCGGAGTTGCTGCAGCAGCTGAACCGCACCATGCAGCAGTCGAAGGAGCAGATGGGCAAGCTGGAGGCGCGCTACAACCAGAACGCTAACGCCAACCGTACCGACTCCATGCGGGCCATTGAGCAGCAGTTCTACCTGGCCCAGGCCCGCAGCACCAATAATGTGAAGGCCCTGGTGAAGCAGAATCCCAAGTCGGTGGTATCGGCTTTCGTGGTAGCCAACCTGATTAATCCGGAGGAGCAGTTTGGCTTCGTAGATTCCATGACTACCCAGTTTAAAACCACACTGCCCGAGTCGCGCTACACCAAGGTGCTGGCGGCCAAGCTGGAGCCCATGCGCGCCACGGCAGTAGGCTCGGCCGCCCCGGAAATCAGCCTCGCGGCTCCTGATGGCAAGACATTGCCCTTGAGCAGCCTGCGCGGCAAATACGTTCTGATTGACTTCTGGGCCAGCTGGTGCGGCCCCTGCCGCCGCGAAAACCCCAACGTGGTGAAAGCCTACAATAAGTACAAAGGCAAAGGCTTCGAAATCTACGGCGTAAGCTTCGACCAGGACCGCGAAAAGTGGCTCAAAGCCATTCAGGCCGATGGCCTCACCTGGAAGCACGTTTCGGACCTGAAAGGCTGGGAAAGCGCCGCCGGCCAGACGTACAGCATCAAGTCCATTCCCGCCTCCATTCTCCTCGACCCACAGGGCCGCATCATCGGCAAAAACCTGCGCGGCGAAGCTCTGGAAGCTAAGCTGGCATCGGTGCTGAAGTAAGTGCTGGCATTTCTACAAAAAAAGGCCGGCCCCATGCGGGGCCGGCCTTTTTTATTAACACTTGCTGTCCTGTATATAATGCTGAATCAAGGAATCTTCTTGTAGGTTTCCAGAACGAGGTAGGCAATGCCTGATTGGTTGTGACCTTCTAGTTCTACTATTAAAGTTTGAGCCAAACCACTACTACTTACTCTTATAATTTATATTAATGTAATTAGTACTACTTATTTCATTTTATTCTGTAACCAAAGGACAGTAAAGAAAAAAGCGTCGTTGGTATAAGAATTAGTATTACTATGATTGTTCTTCGCAGTCTTGCATCGTATAATTTATCAAAATGAGAAATTATATGTATCCCCTTATCCTTGTAAGAAAATATAATATAATTTAAAACTATGAAAGGTGACCAGAATAGAAGCGTGGGAATTTGAGCGCGCGCCCACGCACCGACAAAGTTAGTTAACGCAATAATGTATAAACAAATTAGCAAGTTGATAGACCAGAACGATCCATCTAACAAATCATCATTTTTCATATCAGGTTTTATACGACGCGCGAGGCGGGCAATCGAATAATAAAGCAGATGATAATAGTTCATGAAACTAATATTCTAGGCGTTGATATTCTTTCAGCGTTTGCAGTTTTTCTTGGCAAAAAGAATGCTTTTCCTTCTGCGTTGTCAATGATATAATCAACTACTCCTGTGTAATCGGACGACCATACAAATCCAGCAACTACTATAACGGGTGCCGCTGGGGCTATTTCCTACAGAAACATCCGCTGCATAGACTGCCACAGCTGCTTTTTGCGGCCGGCGTCGTATTCCAGCATCTTAATTTCGCTGGCGCCGAGGAAGGCGGTGTCGCCGTAGAGTAGCACCGGCTCGTAGGGTTGGGTGGTGTACACGGCCACATCAAGGAGGTTTTTGCCGAAAGCCAGGAACTGCCTGGCCGCCAGCTGCTGGCGCAGGCTGCACAGGGCCACCGGAAACTTTTCGTGCTCCACATTCACCAGCACCACGTCTTCCATCACCAGCCGAATGGCCTTGAGGATGTTGTTGAGGAACACGTTGCGGGGTAGCTTCTTGAACTCCTCGGGCGACACGCGCACCAGAATCAGCAGGCCGTTGGGGTTGCTGCCCAGCGTGGCAAACGGAATGTGCGCCACCGGCGACTGGGTAGGCGTGGGCTGAATACGGCCCGGCTGCGAAGGCGGCGCGGCTGGGGCAGCCGGCAGTTCCGCCAGCGTTGCCACATTAAACAGCGGCCCTGCCGCCGACATATCCGCTGTGGCCACAACCGATGGCGCGGCTGCGGGAGGCACCACAGGTGGCACTGGTACGCTGGCGGGCGGAACTGGCGCTGTAGCCACCGGCACCGGGCGCGGGGCGGGAGCAGCCGGAGCAGCCGGTATATCGGGGGTAGGAGCCGCGGCCACCGGAGCAGGCGCCGGAAGTGGGGTCGCCGCCGGGGTGGGCGCTTCTGCCGCCGCCACTACGGGCGGCACGGCAGCCGCGGCGAGCTCCGGCACCACATATAGCGAAACGCCGGTGTACAGATTCTGGAAGAAGGCCAGCGAGGCGGCAGTATCCATAAGATAAGGAGCGGGTACAGAAGTAAGATACAGCCGTTTCGGAGCTAGCCGTGGTGCCCGGCCCAAGGCTTCCAGGCCCGAGCTGGCGCTACTCGATAGCAAACATGGATTTCAGCTCCGTAGCATCTTCCGGCTTCAGGCGGCCAGCCAGGAGCAGGCGGAGCTGGCGGCGGCGCAGGGCCCCCTCAAACAGGCTATGCTCCTCAGGCGTTTCCGGCACAGCTTCCGGCACATCTATCGGGCGGCCCGACTGGTCCACAGCTACAAAGGTGAAAAAGGCCTCGTTCGACTTGAATTTAGTGCCGCTCGGAATATCCTCGGCCCACACATCAATGTGCACTTCCATGCTGGAGCTGAAGGCCCGCGTCACCTGCGCCTGTAGCGTCACGACACTGCCCAGCTTGATGCCTTCCCGAAACGACACATTATCCACGGAAGCCGTCACAACGATGCGGTTGGAGTGCTTCTGGGCCGCAACGGCGGCGGCAATATCCATCAGGTGCATCATGCGGCCGCCCATCATATTGTTGAGCGTGTTGGTGTCGTTGGGCAGCACCAGCTCGGTCATTATCACGAACGAGTCTTTTACGGGCTTCTGTTTGCGCGTCATGCAGGAATAGTTGATTCAGAGAAGAAGCCGCAAAGATAAGCGGCGGCCGGCAGGGCAGTAGAGCCGGCGGCAAAATCCGCCTGCAATCCGGGTTCAGGCCTTGCATTGCGGGGCGCAAGCACTGCTGGAAACGACAGAAACACCAGAAGCTGAGGTATAAGCGTGCCGTGAGCGAGAGGCATACGCACAAAAAAAGCCCCGCTTCCATGCAGGAGCGGGGCTTTTTTCAGGTACTACTCAACCGGAGGGCTAGTTCACCAGCACTTTGGTTGTGAAGGTCTGCTGGCCCAGGGTCAGGTGCACGAGGTACACGCCGGCCGTTAGGGTTTTGCCATCAGCGCCCTGCAGGCGGATGGCGTGCGCACCTGCACCGTAGGTTTTACCGGCAATGCTGGTCACGTCGCGGCCCAGCATGTCAGTGAGGCGCACGGCGGCACGCTCAGCGGTGGGCAGCGTGAAGTGAACGGCCGTTTCGGCGGTCAGCGGGTTGGGATATACGCTGATGCCCCGGCGGGCCATTTCGGCGTCCTGCGTGCCCAGTGGGTCCAGAATCCGCACGTTGTCGAGGTAGATGGGGTTGCCGGCATTGCTGATAGCCACAAACCGCACCAGGAACCGCTGGCTGCCCTGATAAGCAGAGGACAGCGGCACAGTGATGGGCTGCCAGTCGGTCACCGAAGTGGGCGAGAAGCCAACCTGCGTCACGTTGCCTTTGGTGTTGAGGGCAGCAGCGCTGTACGTCAGCGGCGACGACCAGGTCACGCCGCAGTCGATGCTGAAGGAAACCCGCAGCACATCATTGATCGTGGCGGAACGACGGGCATAAGCCCGGTCGAAGACCAGCGTAGGTGTGCTGCTGATGCTCGACAAGTTGATGTTAGGCGAAATCAGAATGCTTTCCGTGCCATCCGTCAGGAAGTTATTGGGCGCCATCAGGTAGGCCGAGCCATTGCTGGCTACCCCAGTCACCCGCTGCCAGCTCAGCGGCTCGTCGCCGGGCTGGTTTGAGAGCACACGCCAGTTGCGGATAGGCGCGTTGGCGTAGTTCTGCGGGAAATTCTGGTTTTCGAACGACTCCACGAGTGGAGCCCGCTCGCCGGAGTTTACGCCCTGCACCTGCACCAGCTGCGTACGCGTGAGCGTGTCGCGGCCGTTAGGCGTGATGACGATCAGCGTTACATCGTAGGAGCCACCCGTCGGGTACGTAACGGTAGGGTTGCGGGCCGAGCTGGTAGCCGGCGTGCCACCGGGGAAACGCCAGTCGTACTGGGTAGTGGCCGCGTTGTAGGTGAAGTTGTAAGTATAGTCGGTGAAGGTGAGGCTGCTGCCCTCACACACGCTGGTCGCCGACGACTGGAACGCCGCTACCGGGGCGCAGGGAGCCGCCTGGAATCCGTCGCTGGTGCCGGTTTCGAGCAGATTCTGGGCCGATACCAGCGTATTGCGGCACAGGCGCGTGAGCGAAGCCCGCATCACCATTTTCTGGCCCGTCGTGAACATCTTGGCGCAGGTGGCATAGTCCATGTAGTTCTGGACGTTGGCCAAAATGCCGTTCGGGTTGTTGTTGGGCGTGGTGGAGCCGGTGGTGCTGTTCGGGTTGCAGGGACGGTAAGTAGTAGAAGGGCAGCCCGAGGTTACGCCCGAAGTGTTCGGCGTGTCGGCAATGCCGTCGTCGAGGCCGCAGTTGGCGGGGTCACCAGGAGTATTGGTGCCGCCCCAAGTATGCGGCAAACCGAAGTAGTGACCAACTTCGTGGGTAAGGGAACGGTTGCAGAAGTTGCTGCCGCAGGAGCGCCCGATGCTGGCAAACTGCGTGTTGCGAATCACGATGCCATCGATGCCGGTGCCGGGGCAGGGCAGGTAGGCGTAGCCACCCGCGCCGCTGGCAATATTATCCACTACCCAGATATTGAGGTAACGGTTGGGGTCCCAGCGAATGAGGTCCTTTACGTTGTTGCCGGCCGAGGCCGTGAGCGACGAGTACGTACGGGTGATACCCGTGGTGCAGTTGCCGTCGGGGTCGAGCTTGGCCAAGCGGAAGCGGAAGCCCACGTTGGCGTAGAGCGGCTGGAACGCGGCAATAACGTCGGCGGTGTCGCGGTTGGTTTTGCTGTAGTCCTCGTTCAGAATGCGGATAGCATCATCTACCTGCGCATCGGAAATATTGGAAGCTCCACCCTGGTGAATAACGTGCACTACCACCGGCACCGTAACGTCAGGCGTGGCCAGAATGCGGGCCTGATCTTCCGCCGACATCATGGCCACGCCCTTGATAAAGGCGCGGTAGTCCTGCTCAGCGGCCGGATTGCGCCGCCATTCCAGCTGCTGCATGCTGTCGGAAGCGCAGCGGAAGCCATAGTACTGCTCCGGATAGCGGGTCCGAAGCTGCTGAGCTGAGGCCGAGAACTGCGTGAGCAGCACAGCCAGCAGGAGCAGCAATTTGGGTAAACGTTTGATCTGCATTTAAACAGAGAAAAGGATGAAAAAAAGAGTAAAACCAGGGTGCCGAACCTGCCGAAAAAGAAACCGGAAGGCCTGCCTGGCAGGTACTTCCGGTAAGGACACAGATAAGGACCGACAAGTTACAACACGGCTGCATAATTTATGCGCCGACCAGTGAGCCTAGCTGTTCCAGCCGGCCTGGCCAAGCAGCGGCACAAACCGAAACTCCTCAAACTGCTCACGGGTAAACTCTTCTTCGCTCACACGGGTTACGCGTACCATGCGCTGCACCTGTGCGTCGCCCACAGGAATGACCAGGCAGCCGCCTACCCGCAGCTGCCGCAGCAGCGGGCGGGGCAGGGTTGGGGAGCCGGCCGTCACCAGAATCCGGTCGAAGGGGGCATGCTGGGGCAGGCCCAGGGAACCGTCGCCGCAGAACAGGTGCGCCGCGCGGTGCATGTGCGCCAGGCGGCGGCGGGTGCGCTCAAACAGTACGGGCTGGTATTCGATGCTGTAGACGTGCGGCGTTAGTTCCAGCAGCACGCAGCACTGGTAGCCTGAGCCCGTCCCGATTTCCAGCACGCGGTGCTGCGGCTCGGGGGCCAGCAGCTCGGTCTGGTACGCTACCGTGTAAGGCTGCGAAATGGTCTGGCCCTCGCCAATGGGAAATGCTTTGTCCTGGTAGGCGTGCTGCTGGAAGGCGGCCTCGAAGAAAGCATGCCGCGGCACGGCTTGTACCGCACTGAGTACCCGCTCACTGCGGATGCCTTTGCGGCGCAACTCTTCTACAAGGGCGCGGCGCTGGCCACGGTGTCGGTAGGTATCGGCGTGCATAAGCAGGAGAGGAGCGGGCCAGTAGAAACCTATGGAATCCGGTTTATTGCCCTACCTTTGCTACACCCCAAAACAGGCCGCAGAGGCCCGTTGGGGCAGTTGTTCTGGTGCGAAAGTACCCATTCGTGCCCATAAAACCATCTGCTGGCTTTCCCGCCGCCCCGATTGCGCCGCCCTTGATTCGCACTATCCAACTACTGAAGCTGATAGCCGCCGACTTTCTGGCAGCCCTGTTGGCCTGGGTGTGTTTCTATATCGCACGCAAGTACCTGCTCAATGAAATGACGGGCTACCGGTTCACGGAAGGCGTGCTGTTCGACCTGACCGGCTCCGCTATTTTCATTGCCGCCTTCTGGACCGCGCTGTACGCTCTGATTGGCGAATACCGCGACATTTTTCGCAAGTCGCGCTTGGCCGAGATTATCCGGCTGGCTCGCGTATCGGTGCTGGGGGCGGTGGTTATTTTCTTCGTGCTGCTCCTCGACGACGAGGGCGTGCAGAACTACCGCTCGTACTACAAAACCATTTCCGCCTACTTCCTGCTGCATTTCACCATTACGGCCGTGCTGCGCACCTGGGCCGTGAGCAGCGTGCAGCATCTGGTGCGCAACGGCACTATTTACTTCAATACGCTGCTGGTGGGCTCCAATGCGCTGGCCCTGGAAACGCTGCAGGAGCTGCGCCGCACCGGCCGCCACCTGGGCCTGAAGCTGGTAGGCTACGCACCCATTGAGGAAGGCACCGTGGACGCAGCGCTGGCGGCCGAATTGCCCGCCCGCGGCTCCTACCGCCGCCTGCCGGCTCTGGTTCGGGCGCTCAAAATCGAGCAGATTGTTATTGCCATTGAGCCCAGTGAACACCGCGTGATTGAGGAGATTCTGACGCTGCTGGAAGGCACCCCAGCCCGTGTCAGCATCCTGCCCGACCTGTACCAGATGCTGCTGGGCTCGGTGAAGGTGAGCCACGTATTCGGTACGCCGCTCATTGAAATCAAGCAGGATCTGCTGCCGGTGTGGCAAAAGGTGCTTAAGCGCGTTATTGATGTTACTGCGTCGGCGCTGTTTCTGCTGCTGGCCTGGCCCGTGTATGCCTTCACGGCCATCATGGTAAAACTGTCGTCGCCGGGACCGGTATTCTACTCGCAGGAGCGCATCGGGCGGCAGGGGCACCCGTTCCGCATCTACAAGTTCCGCTCGATGTATACCGACGCCGAGAAGCAGGGTCCATCGCTCAGCTCCGACCACGACCCACGCATTACGCCCTGGGGCCGGTTTATGCGCAAAGTCCGGCTCGATGAGCTGCCGCAGTTCTGGAACGTCATCAAGGGCGACATGAGCATTGTGGGGCCGCGGCCCGAGCGACAGTTTTTCATCGACCAGATTGTGAAGATTGCGCCTCACTACCGCCATTTGCACCGCGTGCGGCCCGGCCTCACCAGCCTCGGGCAAGTGAAATATGGCTACGCTGAAACCGTAGCCCAGATGGTAGAACGGCTCAAGTTCGACATCCTCTACATCGAAAACATGAGCCTAGCTATGGACTTTCGCGTGCTGCTCTACACGCTCAAAATCATCATGGAAGGCCGGGGGAAATAGATTGGCTGCGTGAATTGTTAAAGAGGTAGCCGTTTATTCCAGCCGCGCATCACCACTCAGTACAGCAACATCATGTTTACCGGAATCATAGAAGGCCTAGGCACTATTGCGCAGGTTCGCCGCGAAGGCAGCAACATCCATTTTACCGTGCAGTCACCGTTTGCGGCCGAGTTGAAGATTGACCAGAGCGTGGCCCACGACGGCGTGTGCCTGACCGTAGTAGCCGTGGACGGCATGGCAGGTACCCACGTGGTAACGGCCATTGACGAGACGCTGCAGAAAACCAATCTGGCGCACTGGCAGCCCGGCCGCCGCGTGAATCTGGAGCGCTGCCTGGCCGCTAACGGCCGCTTCGATGGCCACATTGTGCAGGGCCACGTGGACCTGACGGCGGAATGTGAGGCCGTGGAAGACCAGAACGGCTCTTGGCTCTACCGGTTCCGGCATGCGCCCGGCCCCGGCCGCGTGACCGTGGAAAAAGGCTCTATCTGCATCAACGGTACCAGCCTCACCTGCTTCAATAGCACCGACGGCGGTTTCTCGGTGGCCATCATTCCGTATACCTACGAGCACACCACGTTCCAGGACCTGCGGCCGGGCCACCAAGTGAATCTGGAATTCGACATCGTGGGCAAGTACGTGGCCAAATTGCTAGGCAAATAGACGGCATGTGGCCTATGCGCATAGTAGGGACTATTCTAGTGGTATTGCTAGCCCATGTTAGCCAAGCGCAGGGCGTGCGGGGCACCTGGTACCTGATTCATCGTAGCGGGCTGGTGCAGTTCACCATTGGCGCCGACAGCCTGCTGAGCAAGCGCCTTTTTCCGGACTTTTCCCCTAAACAGGAGCCGCCCACTGCCAATGGCTACGAGCAGATAGTGTCTGTAGCCAACCGCCAGCTGATAATTTCCCGCAGCAGAAAAGAGCCGGCCGCTTACGCTGCGGTGACCTTATTCGATGTAGTGCCCGGACGGCATTTCAAGATGGCCTGGAACGCCCCGGATACTACCGCCGCTAGTGTGGCCGCCTTGGTGCAGCTGCATGCCCAAGACCGCCGGCCGCTTTTTGGCTACTACTATTTTCACCACGACTATATCGATGCGCTTCGGAAAATGAAGGCACCGGAAACCATGACCAAGCCGGATTTCGATGCCTTTCTTACCCAGTATGCCAATCGGCTGAAGGAGTCGGCTGAGACATTCAGGAAATACAATTACGGGTACGTCGCGGCTACCTACAATTTTGAGTTACTGGTGCAGGCGCTGTTTGAACAGGGGTACAACCCGTTGCAGAACGTGCGTACTATGGAGACTCTTTTTAAGCGGTTCTATGATGAGCAAGGGCTGGAGGACGCCCTAAAAGCGCGAATGAAGCCCTAGCATGTTCCACTTGCTACGCAGGCGTTTGCGCCTGCCTGTCCCGCAGTAAGGTTACCTGGCCGACGAGTGTAGAATAGAGCGACAATAGGCCATATTTACAGCACGTGCTCGTTCGGTTTAGCAAGCCTTCGTGTGCATCGCCTGACTGGGGCCTAACCCTTTAGGTTGTTTTTAGAGCCGATTAAGCCTTATTCCGCTCAAACAGCTCTGGCAGCAACCCTGTCTGTAACTGCCCCTATATGGCGTGTAGGCAACTTACGCCAGCTGAAAATGTGGTGTAGCAGAGGGCCTAGCCCCAGTACGGCGCCGGCCGGAACCAGAACAAGCAACAACGCCGGAAGCGTGAGAGGTTGGATGCCCAGAAGCTGACGAAACAGAGGCAGGTAGTAAGAAAGCAGCAGCAGAATGGTGCACAAAGCCAGCGCCAGCCAGACGTAGCGGTTGCGCAGTACATCATTGTCGGTGAAGTGCCGGTGCCGGCTGCCGGCCATATTGGACACGTGCACAAGCTGCGCAGTAGCCAGACCGTAAAACAGGATGGTGGTGGCCGTGGCAGGCCCGAAACCGAAGTGGTGGCGGGCCACATAATAGCAGCCCAGCAAGGCCGCTGTCATTAGCGCGGCATAGGCGCCGGCCAGTTGCCAATCCGTGGGGCGCATCATGGGGCTTTGCGGATCGTGGGGAGGCTGCTCCATGACGTGGCGGCTGCCTTTGCCCACACTCAGGGCCAGCGCCGGGAAAACATCGGTGAGCAGGTTGAGAAACAGAATCTGTAGCGGAAGCAGCACCGAATCAACTCCCGCCAGGCCCGCCGCAAGCACCACGAGCAGTTCGCTCAGGTTGCAGGAAACCAGATATAACACGAAGCGGCGGATGTTGGTAAAAATAATGCGGCCCTGCTCCACAGCCGCCACCACGGAAGCAAATGAGTCGTCGCGTAGCACCAGCGAGGCGGCTTCGCTGGCCACCTGCGTGCCATGCAGCCCCATAGCCACCCCGATATCGGCCTTTTTTAGCGCCGGCGCATCATTCACGCCGTCACCTATCATGGCCACCACATGGCCCTGCTGCTGGTAGTAGCTGATAAGGTCTAGTTTCTGGGCCGGACTGACGCGGGCAAATACGCAGGTCTGCTGGAGGCCGTGGCCGGGCACTGCAGGCTGGGCCAGCAGCGCGGCCAATTCGCTGCCGGTGATAGTCAATTCGGCAGTTTCGGGGGCCAGATGTACCTGCCGGGCAACAGTGAGGGCCGTGGCCGGATGGTCGCCGGTGACCATAAGTACCCGAATACCGGCCCGCTGGCAAGCCTCAATGGCCGGAATAACTTCGGGCCGGGCCGGGTCGAGAAAGGCAACCATCCCTAGCCAGGTCAGGTCACGGGCCAGGTCAGTCGGGTTTTCATCGGTCTGTATGCGCTGGGCCAAGGCCAGGGTGCGCAGGCCGGTTTGGGCCAGCTGCTCGGCGCGCAGCAGCCATTCGGCCTGCTCAGCCACCGCCAACGGTAAGGCCCCCGTGGCCGCTTGCTGCCGCATGCACAGGCGCAGCACATCCTCCGCCGCGCCTTTCACCGTAACCAGGCTGCCCGCGTTGGGCTGCCGGTGCAGCGTGGCCATCAGGCGGGTATCGGAGTTAAATGGCTGCTCTGCCAGCCGCGTCATAGCCTGAACATCAGCTACTGCAAAATGGCTTTCGGCGGCCAGCGCCAGCAAGGCTACTTCCAGCGGGTCGCCAAGCGCGGCTTCGGGATGCGCCGACGAATAGGTTGCGTTGTTGCAGAGTACGGCGGCCCGCAGCAGCCGCTGATACGCTTCACCGGCAGCCACAGCTTGCATGTGTCCTGTTGTAGGCGGAAAAGTTAGCTGGGCTTCGGGCAGCCAGACGGTATGCACTGCCATTTGGTTCTGGGTAAGCGTACCGGTCTTGTCGGTGAAGATGATGTCGGTGCTGCCCAGCGTTTCCACGGCTGCCAGGCGCTTCACCAGTACCTGACGGTGCGCCAGCCGCAGCATGCCGTAGGCCAAGGCCAGCGTAGCCACAATGGCCATGCCTTCGGGAATAGCGGCCACAGCCAGCACAATAGCCGTTTCCAGGAGCAAATGAACCGGCTTGCCCCGCCACAAACCCAGCAGCACATACAGGCCAGCCAGCCCAACTGTGAGCATCACGAGTTGACGGGTAAGGCGGGCCAGCTTGGCCTCCAGAGGAGTAGCTGTGCGTTCGGCCTGCTGCATAAGCCGGGCAATTTCGCCGAGCTGCGTACCGCCGCCTACCCCCGTCACAGTGGCGCGCCCGGTACCATTTACCACGGCTGTGCCTTTGAACAACAGCCCGCCAGTCTGCTCCGTTGGCGGAACTGCAGTAGCAGGAAGTGTTTTACTGACCGGCATCGACTCCCCGGTGAGGGTTGATTCGTTGACCTGCAGCTGCTGGGCCTCAAACAGGCGTGAGTCGGCGGCTACCACTTCGCCCGCTTCCACCAGCAGCACGTCGCCCACAGTTACTTCATCGGAAGGAATGGCGCGTACCTGCCCCTCGCGCAGCACCCGGGCGGTGGTCTGGCCCAGGCGGCGCAGTGCCGTCATCGAGGCCTGCGCATTCCATTCGAGCCAGAAACCGATACCGGCATTAATCAGAACGACAGCCAAGATGGCGTAACCTTCCGCGTAATCATGGAAAGCAAAGGAGAAAATGGCGGCACCACTGAGTACCGCCACGATGAGGCTGCGGAACTGCCGCAGTAGCACCCGTACCCAGGAGTCGGGGGGCGTGGCTTCCACCGCATTCGGACCGTAGCGCTGTTGCCTCGCCCGGGCTTCGGCCTCCGTAAGTCCTAGGGCGCGCACAGGTTGTGCAATAGACTTGGGTTCAGATAGTTCGGGCATCAGTAGGTAGATAAGAGCCGGGCCGAAACAGGCACGAGAGTGGTACGCCCGTATAAGGTAAGAAACCAGGCAGCGCCACCACTGCCGGCCTGTTGCAGGTGTGGCAGTAGCCAAGGGACTAAGAAAGCCACAGGCATGCTTGGTGGCCCTCGGCGTCCGAAATCGGGTACGCCAAGAGCCCGTATGCCGGCAAGCGTGAAGAAGTGCCGCTAATAGGCTGGCACGCCCTGCAAAGCTTGGAATTTGCCCGGCCAGTTGTCGTGACATGCATCATAGCCGAACATGATTTCGCTCATTCTTTTCCTGGCACAAGACCTGGATATTTGCTTTCGTACCTCACTGCTGCCCTATGAAAACCACAGTTTTTAGCACCAAGCCTTTTGAACGAGCCTATTTAAGTGATGCACTCGGTTCTGAGCACCCGCTAAGCTTCATTGAGGCCAATCTGACGGTCGAAACAGCGGCCTTGGCGCACGGCTCGGAGGCGGTAGCCATTTTCAGCACCGACGACGCCTCGGCTCCGGTTCTGGATGTCCTGCACGCGCAGGGAGTACGGTTTATGACCATCCGGGCTACTGGCCACGACCAGGTAGACTTAGAACACGCCCAGCGGCTGGGCCTGCATGTGGCCAACGTACCCGAGTACTCTCCATACGCAATTGCTGAGCACGCGGTAGCACTGATGCTGGCGCTCAACCGCCGCCTCATTCAGGCGGACCGTCAGCTCCGGGCCTATGACTTTCGGCTCGATGAGCTTATTGGCTTCGATTTGCATGGCAAAACCGTTGGTATCATCGGTCTGGGGCACATTGGCGGCATCGTGGCCGGTATTCTGAAGGGCTTTGGCTGCCGGCTACTGGGCTACGACCCACTGCCCAACCAGGAGCTGGCCCAGCGCCATGGCCTGACCTATACTACCCTGGAGCAGCTCTGTGCCGAAGCCGACATTATCACACTGCATGCGCCCATGGTGCCGCACGCTCCGTACCTGATTAATGCCGCGCTGCTGGCACAGATGAAGCCGGGCGTCATGCTGATTAATACCAGCCGGGGAGCCGAACTCGATACCGAAGCCGCCTTAGCGGCCCTGGATTCGGGACAACTGGGCTACTTGGGCCTCGACGTATATGAGCGGGAGCAAGCCCTGTTCTTTCAGGATCATTCGCAGCGCCCGCCCACTGATGCTGTGTTTGCCCGTCTGCTTACCTACCCCAACGTCCTCATCACCGGGCACCAGGCTTTCCTGACGCAGGAGGCGCTGCGCAACATTGCCGCCACCACCCATCAGAATCTGGATGCCTGGGCCAGTGGCCAATCTTTAGCCACGGAGCTAACCCACGCCCCAGTGCGCCAAGCCGCCCAACCAGTGCTGCCACACTAGCAACGCTGGCTTTCTACTTAGCTTTCCCCACCCTATGGAACCTGTCCCCACTTCCGGCCGAGATACATTCATCATTTCCGTCTTCATGGCGTCACTGGTGCTGCTGGCTGCCGTCATCCTTGGTCTGCGCTAAGCCATTGTCTGGCTATTAAAACGCCTGCTCCTAATTGCGGTGGGTCTATATGGGTATGCTACCCCACGATGCAAAGTGCATCGACGGTGCTTAGTCTGCTTGTTGGCCTCTCAGCTGCGCTCCAGATTTGCCCGGTCCCAGTGGGCCAGGGTTGCCGCCGCGTCGTAGGTGCTTTGCAAAAATCGCATGATAGTCTGGTGCGGGTCGGGCGCCGTGCGTGCGGCTTCGTAGGGCAGGAAAAACTCTCCCATTTCTTTACTATAGAATGCTTCAGCGGGCTGGATGGCGGCCTCGGCCAGTGCTGGTAGGCCGGGGTAGGCATAGCTGTAAAAGGCCGCCTCCTGCCCGTTGCCGCCGGGCCACCAGCCGGCCGCAATCTGCTCCTGCGAGTATGATTCGCGAGTTACCCAGTCGGCTAAATGGGGTATGCCGCCGGGGTGGGGTGGGGCCGGACGGCCCGAGAAGCGCGTGACAGCCAGATCGAAGCTGCCCCAGAAGAAGTGTACCGGGCTGCACTTGCCCAAGAAAATACTGCGAAACTCCTGCAGCACCCGGTCGGCGCTGAGCATAATGTCCCAGAACGTTTCTACGGCCGTTGCGTCGTAGGAGCGGCGGTCATGGTCCTCGGCAAAGGGGGTGGCGTCTTCTATCTCTACGGGCACGGGCCACAGCGTCACCTCAATACCGGCTTCGCGCAGCAGGGCCCGGTACGCATGGTAGAAATCTGCCACGGAGCGGGGCTCTAGGGCCAGTTGGTGGGTCCGTCCGTCGCAGGTATGCACCCGAAGCCGGTGTGAGCGGAAATCAAATACGACTTCACAGCTGCCAGCGGCGTAGGGCATGGGCCCAGTAGAAAGCCCCCGGGGCGTGATATACAGCGGTACCTGCCACCAATGGTTGAGCATGGGGCTCAGTGCTAGGCGGGTTTTGCCCACAATTTGGGTCCAGCGGTGGAGCGTTTCGCGGGTGGCCATCCAGGTATCAGCCGGTAAAGCCGGCCAGCGAGTGCCAGAGTGTTGATCAGTCATAAGGAAAAGATAAACAGGAATAAGTAATAAAATAGCGCCGGCCGATATTTCAAAGCACGTCCGGAAAAACAACGCCTGTTTACTGCCAACACACCCTGGCTACCAACCAGGCCCGCTGTCAATGCCCGCCGCCAATATTGCTGGGGCAGTGGCTGGTGCGGCTAGGGCTGCACGGGCAACACCACGGTAAACGTGGATCCTACGCCGGGCTGGCTCTGCACGCGCACGTGGCCCCCGGCATTCTCAGCAATGCGCTTCACCATGTACAGGCCCATACCCGAGCCCTCCACGTGGGTGTGCAGGCGCTGAAACAGGCCGAACAAGCGGGCCTGCTGCACTTTGTCTACCCCCAGGCCATTGTCCTGCACTTCCAGTACCAGCGTGTCGCTGGCGCGGTAGCAGCGCAGTTGCACGAGTGGCGGCCGCTCCGGATGACGGTACTTCAGGGCATTGCTGAGCAGGTTGTAGATGATGCTGCGCAGGTTTTTGGGGGCAAAACGGATAGCGCAGTCATTGGCTAGTGCTACTGTCAGGTGTGCCCCGGCCGCCTCTATTTTCGAGCCCAGGTCCAGCTGTACCGATTCTATCAGGGCCCGTAGATCTACTGCTTCGGCTGGCAACTCCCACGCCTGCTGCAGTTGAGCCACATCCGTGAGCTGGGCAATGGTGAGCTGAAACCGCGCTACGGCTTGCTCTATCATGGCCAGCAGGCGCGGCACCAGTGGGTCGGTGGGGGCCGGCGCGAGGGCCAGCTGCTCCTGCAGCGCCTCCACCAGGCCTACTAGGTTAGTGATTGGCTCGCGCAGATCGTGCGAAGCGGCGTAAATAAAGTTGTCCAGGTCGACGTTGGTGCGTACCAGCTGCTCATTGGTATGCTTGAGTTCGGTGATGTCAATGGCCGAGCCTACGTAACCGTACAGTTCGCCGTTGGCATAAAAGCTGGGCGCCCCCTGAGCCAGCAGCCAGCGGTACTGCCCGTCGTGGCGGCGCATGCGGTGCTCGAGCACATACAGGGAGCGACTGCGAATTGCCGTTTCCAAAGTATTCTGGGCCAGTGCAAGATCTTCCGGAAGGAGGTAGGCCGCCCAGCCTGTGGCCACGTACTGCTCCAGGCTTACGCCCACAAAGTCCAGAAACGCCTGGTTGGCGTAGCGAATACTCGAATCCGGGTTGACGGCCCACACCTGGTTGGGAGCCGCGTCGGCCATGATGCGAAACCGGGCTTCGCTTTCCTGCAGCGCGGCCGTGCGCTCCAGCACGCGGGTTTCCAGCTCCTGGTTCATCTGTTCGATCTGCTGGCGGGCGCGCACCGAGCCTGTCACGTCGTAGGAGAAGTTGAGCACTCCGGTTATCTGACCCTGGCCGTCGCGCAAAGCCAGGAAAAAGAAGTCGTAGTACACCTGCTGCAGCTGGCCAGTGCGCGTAAAGTCGGCCTGAACCGGTAGCCCGGATGCAATGAATGGCTCACCGGTCTGGTACACCCGGTCTAGCTCGTCGAGAATGCCATGGCTGGCCAACTCGGGCCAAACCGCACGAATGGGCTGTCCCAGCAGGGCGCGCCCGTTGGCTACGCGCAGGTAGTGAGGGTTGACGAGCGTGAATACTTGGTTGGGCCCCTCATGCACGGCCACGTGGGCGGGCAGCTGCATGAGCACCTCATAGAAGCGCTGGCGCTGAGCTTCTGCTTCGGCACGGGCCGCCTTTTCGGCCGCCTGTGCCGCACGCAGGGCTACTTCCACGGGCGAGCGGGGCTGGTCGGCCGTGTCGGTGAAGCTCACCCACAGTCCGTCGCCGGAGCGGCGAGCGGCCAGGCGGTAGTAGTTGTCGTAGCCGTCGGCCTGGTAGTTGATATTGTATTCGCGGGGTTCGCCGCTCACAAAGGCATCCACGTGAAAGTCGAACGTGCCGTGGGCCTTGCTGTGGGGCCACTGCTCGTTGTGCGTCACGGTGGGCACTTCCGGCATGCGCATCATGCGCTGGGCCGCTGGGTTCAGGTATTCGAAGCAGAAATCGATGATATTACCTGAGTCCGCCGGGTCGTAAATGGGCGTATAATAGATAATACCCGTCATCGACACAGCCAGCAGGTCTGCCAGCGCGGTAGCGGGCGGCAGGGAGCGGAGGGGACCCGGAACCGGCGAGACGGTCATAATACGCAGAGAAGGAGGGACGGGAAATCGGAGCGGAGGACGAGCAGTAGTGCTGACGAGCCGTAGTGCATTTTGCCACCAAGATAAGCACCGGTTCCACTACGACCGTTGCGTGGCGGCCGCGGCTACTGCTGGTTCAGCTGCCAGTTGTAGTCGAGGTAGCTGATTTTGGCGTTGCTGTCCATTTTGGTGGCGGCGTATCTGTTTACCCAGCCGGCTACTGTTTGCCCATTGCTGGTCCAGTCGCTCTTGTACCAGTCGAAGTACATGGACAATTGGGCCGAAGACTTACCGATCTTGTTTTTGGCCGGATTATTTAAGAAGTCGCGGCCTTGGTCATCAAGCTGGCTTTCCAGCCGGGCCGCCGTATAGGCTTCGGGGCGCAGGCGCGGGCAGCTGATGGAGGCGCAAACCAACGCAAAGTGAATGCGCGGATCATTGTATTGCTTGCGTAGGATGCTGTGCTCAATGTTATCCAGGCTCATCTTCTCGCCCCCGATGGAAAAGAATTTGGTAGCCCAGGGTGTGGTCACAAGCGGAATCTGGATTTTCGAGCCGATGTCCTTGATGCTTCGCACCGGGTAGTGGTCCAGCACCAGCCGGATGGTGTAGGCATTGTAGGCATTGATCCAATAAGCCATTTGCTCCGCTTTGCTCCAGCTGGCCGCCGGCGGATTCCGGCTCAGCAGCTGCAGGTACTGGTTGAAGGCCCCCTGGTCGGTTTTCCAGGCTTTGTAGTTGACCAGCCCCTTTTCGTTTACGTACTTTTTCAGGAGCTTATCGAACCCACTGTGGTCGACTCCGGCCGCTGCCGGGGCTGCGGGCAGAGGAGCCCCGGGAAGGTGCGGTGTGGGTGGCGGGCTGACGAAGGCGCTGAGAATCAGTAGGGAGCTGGCTGCCACCAGGCGCGCCGTGTTGCGGGAAGAAAGCAGGAGTAGTTGCATGGCCGGGCATATACGTGCGGCAACAGCGGAAAAGGTTTGGCGCCCGGTTTTTCGGGTTGCTTTTTTGTAGCGCCTGGCCCTTTTTTCTACCGGGTTGTGGCGCGGCCACGCTCATCCGGCAACCCGAGCGGGGGTGTTGTTCCTAGCATTTTTATCAATGTTCAGGCAACTAAATCGGCCTGCCGTTGCTTTTCGTACATCGGCGGCCGCTCCGTTTCCCCGATATTGGAAGCCAATTAGTCCGGCTTTCCCGACTTCTTCCCGCTGCTGCCACGCTTACTGATGATAAAATCCCTTCAGGCCACCAACCATCAACTCGCTGATTCGGCCTTTCAGCTCACGGTGCTTCGTCAGGAAGTTGCCGACACGCTGCACCTGCCGCTGTTTCATGAGCAGCTCCGGGGAGCCGGCCTGTTTCCGCTTACTCCGGTAGAGCCCACCGTGCTGCAAATCAACGTGGGCAAGATGTGCAATCAGGTTTGCCGGCACTGCCACGTAGATGCCGGCCCTGACCGCAAAGAAATCATGACCCGCCAGACCATGCAGTATTGCCTGGATGCGCTGGCTCAGACGGATATTCCGGTGGTGGATCTGACTGGCGGGGCGCCTGAAATGAACCCAGACTTCCGCTGGTTTGTGGAGGAAATCAGCCGGCTGGGGCGCAAGGTGCTTGTGCGCTGTAACCTGACCATCATCGTAGCCAACCGGAAGTATCATGATTTGCCGGACTTCTTCAAGCAGCACGGCGTGGAAGTCGTAAGCTCACTGCCTTTCTACACAGCCGAAAAAACCGACCGGCAGCGTGGTAACGGCGTGTTTGAGGATTCCATCCGAGCGTTGAAAATGCTCAATGCCGTCGGCTACGGCCAGGCAGGTTCGGGGCTGGTACTGAATCTGGTGTATAACCCCGCCGGTGCATTCCTGCCTGGAGGCCAGAAAGGGTTGCAGGACCAGTTTAAGCGGGTGTTGCTCAAAGACCACGGCATCGTCTTCAACGAGCTGTTTGCCATCACCAACCTGCCCGTGAGCCGCTACCTGGATTACTTGATAGAATCCAGCAACTATGCGGGCTACATGGAAAAGCTGGTCAATGCCTTCAACCCCGTGGCGGCGGCCGGTGTGATGTGCCGCAACACAATTTCGGTGGGCTGGGACGGAGGGCTCTACGACTGCGACTTCAACCAGATGCTCGACCTGCATGTAGCCAGCCCGGTGCGGCACATCCGCGACTTCGACGCGGCGGCACTGGCCCAGCGCGCCATCGTTGTGAACCAGCACTGCTACGGCTGCACGGCCGGCGCCGGGTCCAGTTGTGGCGGTACCGTAGCGTAACGGCTTCTTGCCGCCCTATGCGGCAAGGCTAGTAAGCAGCTAGAGAAATGCACTTTTCGTATCACGAGCAGCTGATTTGCCTTTTGCTATGAGCTACTTCCACCACACACTGCTCTCGTTCGGCTTCACTCAGATCCGGGAAGGGTTTTACACCCGGTCAGTCAGCCCGAAGGCCGGCGGCATGCTTTACTGCACCACGCAGGAAGATGACCGGCCGCGCAAGCTGCTGCTGTGGCAACCCCAGCGAGTACTGCTGCAAGGCGACGTGGTAACGCTGCAGGCGCTGGAACAGGTGCTGCGGCGAGTGCTGGGGCCAGAGGCACCCACTCAGGACCCCGGCCTTTCAGTATAGGAGGCTCCGAGGTTTGGGCTACACCGGCTGGTTTTCCGGCCACCACTTCGCGGCCTGCCGCTTGTAGAGTGTGGCGCAAATCCAGGCCAGCGCACTACCCAGCAGAGCTCCGGCCAGCACATCGGAAGGAAAGTGAGCTGCCAGGTAAATACGGCTGTAGCTCACCACCACGGCCCAGGCCAGCAGCAGCCACTTGGCAATCCGGAAACGCCGCGGCAGCACCAGCGCCATGAATACGGTGAGGGCAAAGGCATTGGCCGCGTGCGACGACATAAATCCGAACTGCCCGCCGCAGCCGTTTACCAGGTTCAGCGTAGCCGACAGGTCGGGGTTGTGGCAGGGGCGTAGGCGGGCAAAATACGGCTTGAACAGCCGGCTGGAAATGCTGTCGGCCAACGCAACGCTCAGGCCCAGCAGCGGCAGTAGCAGATAGGCCCGGCGCCCAAACAAATAGGCCAGTAGCACGAGCAGCACAAAATACGCAGGAAACCACACGAAACGCTCCGTGAAGAATACCATCAGCGTGTCCAGCTTGGCCGTGTGGTTGCGGTTGGCTGTCAGCAGCAGCCAGTTGTCGAAGGCTTGTAGGGTCTCGATCAAGCGGTGCGCGGCGTTTCGGTGAACCAATCGACGCCTTTGCGCAGCCAGGCCTGGGTAGCAGCTTCCGCCGAGCCGGGCTCAGGCGTGAGGTTGTAGTGCCACTCGGCCTGGGGCGGTAGGCTCATGAGGATGCTTTCAGTGCGGCCGCCGGTTTCCAGCCCGAAGCGTGTGCCCCGGTCGATGGCCAGGTTGAACTCGGCGTAGCGGCCGCGCCGCACCAGCTGCCATTTCTTTTCGCGCTCCGTGAATGGCAGGTCAGCATTCTGGCGCAGCAGCTCGCAGTATGTGCGGCCGAAAACTTCGCCCATTGCCCGCACGAAGGCAAACAACGCCTCCCGGTCACCGTCCTTTCCTACAATAAGCCGGTCGAAGAAGATGCCGCCGATACCACGGGTTTCCTGGCGGTGCGTGAGGTAGAAGTAGTCGTCGGCCCACTGCTTGAAACGGGCGTAATATGTGGGGTTGTGGGAGGCACAGGCATCGGCAATCTGCTGATGAAACCAGCGGGCCTGCTGCTCGTCCACATAAATCGGGGTCAGGTCCAGGCCGCCGCCAAACCACGCCTCGCCGTTGCCGGCCTCAAAATAGCGCACGTTCATGTGCGAAATCGGTACCATGGGGCTGCGCGGGTGCTGCACCACCGACACGCCGGTAGCAAAATACTCCGGGTTGGGCATCAGCAGCATACGGGCCGCCTGCTCGCTCATCGTACCCTGCACCGCCGAAAAATTCACCCCCCCTTTCTCAATGATGTTGCCGTTGGTCAGGACGCGGCTGCGGCCGCCCCCGCCGCCATGGTGCTGCCAGGCATCTTCCTGGAAGCGGCCCAGCCCATCGGTAGTTTCCAGCTGATGGCAGAGCCAGTCCTGAAACTGACGCATCCATTCCGCTACTGTGTCGCGGAATGTGGCGGCCGCAACCGGAACAGGAAAATCAGGGGAGGCAGAGGACATAACGTGCAGATGCGGTTGTTGCGGGGTAGCTAGCGAAAAAGCGGGAAGACCAGCCCGGGTATAACTTGCTGGCGCGGTTTCTTAAGCCGCGAAGGTACGAGTTTGGTGGGCAGAACCTCTAACGCCGCCCCCAGCCAGCTAGATGTTGATAGGGTTGCCAGAAAGCAGCTAGCAGCCGGTTTTACTGCCGGAAACCAGCTAACTAGTTGCTTTTCCCGACTTCAGCAGCCGTATCGACCTTCCGGCGCATCAGAAGCAGGTGCAGTGTCTGTTTGGGGATGCTTGGGCTGGCATCAATTGAGAAGGGCAGTACCTCGCCAGTGGCCCGAAAGCCCTGCCGCTCATACCAAGCAATCAGCTCATGGCGCACAGATATCACCGAAATAAGTATGCTCGCGCAGCCCACTTGGCGGGCATATGCTTCTGCCGCCAACAGCAGTTTCCGCCCGATACCGTGGGCCTGTTGCGCCGGATCCACCGCCAGCATACCTAAGTAGAGGTCGGGGTGCTGCTTTTTTAGATAGACGCTTCCCAGCAGTTGCCCAGCCGAATTGTAGGCAAGCAGGAAGGTAGTACCGGGTGCCGTGAGATGATTCCGTAGGTCGGCCTCATCGGTGCGGGGGCCGTCGAGCAGGTCGGCTTCGGTGGTCCAGCCCTGGCGGCTGGTCTCGCCGCGGTAGGCGCGGTTTACCAGTTCTACCAAGGCCGGAATAGCAGATTCGGAGGCAAAAGAAATGCGTAGGGAAGGCAACATGCCGCGAAGTTAGCGCCTCGGGCCGGCGTCTCTGGCCAGCAGAGCCTAGCATTCGTTCGGGAAGCTGTAATTTCGCCTACCAACCCATTCCCCATCCATGCCCACGCAAGCTGCCCCAATCCTGGAACCTGACTTTATCACCGCTCAGCCCGACCGTGCCACGCTGCGCCGGGCCTACCGCCTGATGCGCACGGCCGACGAAATGGCCCGCCTCTACGAAGAAAACAAAGCCGTAACGGCCAAATACGTGCACGCTACCGCCCGCGGCCACGAGGCTATTCAGCTGGCCGCTGCCTTTCAACTGCAGCCCACCGACTACGCCGCGCCCTACTACCGCGACGATGCCATGCTGCTGGGCATGGGCCTGGAGCCTTACGAGCTAATGCTGCAGCTCATGGCTAAGCGCGACGACCCATTCTCTGGTGGCCGCACCTATTATAGCCACCCGTCGCTGCGCCGGGCCGGGTTTCCGGTTATCCCGCACCAGAGTTCAGCCACCGGAATGCAAGCCATTCCGGCCACCGGTATGGCGCACGGCATCAAGTATCTGGAAGGGCAGGGGCTGCTTGGGGCTGAGGCTATCAACTCAGTTGATGGCCAATGGTATCCGCTGGTGCTGTGCTCCATCGGGGATGGGGCCATGACAGAAGGCGAAGTAGCGGAGGCGCTGCAAATGGCTGTGCTGCATCAGCTGCCCATTATTTATCTGGTGCAGGACAACGACTGGGGTATTTCAGCGATGGGCCGCGAAATGCGCGCTATGGATGCCTACGAGTTTGCGGCTGGTTTTAAAGGCCTGCACCGTCTGCAGTTTGATGGGGCCGATTTTCTGGCTAGCTACGCCGGCATGCAGCAGGCCGCCGACTATGTGCGCCGCACCCGCGGCCCGGTGCTGGTGCATGCCAAGTGCCCGCTGCTGGGCCACCACACCAGTGGCGTGCGCCGCGAGTGGTACCGCGGCGACGACCTGGCCACGCACACGCTCAACGACCCGCTGCCCCGCTTCCATCAGCAGCTGCTGGAGCTGGGTTTCGCGGAAGAAGAGCTAGGCGAGCTGGGAGCTGAGGCACGCGCCACCGTGCTGGCTGATTATCAGCGTGCCCTGGCCGCGCCCGCACCTGAGCCCGCCACCTTCGCCGACCATGAGTTTGCCCCGCCCGTTGTGACCGAGGAAACTGGTGAGCGTACGCCCGTCGGCGCCGAAAAGGCCCTGATGGTAGACGCGGCCCTGCACAGCGTGGACGATATTCTGCGCGAGTTTCCGGAGGCGCTGTTCTACGGCCAGGATGTAGGTGGCGAGTTGGGCGGCGTGTTCCGGGAGGCGGCGCTGCTAGCCAAAAAGTACGGCGACGCCCGCGTGTTCAATACGCCTATCCAGGAAGCCTACATTGTGGGCAGTACGGCCGGCATGAGCGCCGTGGGGGCCAAAGCAATTGTCGAAATTCAGTTTGCTGACTACATCTGGCCTGCTCTCAACCAGTTGGTAGAGGAACTAAGCAAGAGCTGCTACCTCTCCAATGGCAAGTTTCCGGTGCAGAGCCTGATCCGGGTACCCATCGGGGCTTACGGTGGCGGCGGGCCCTACCACTCAGGCTCCATCGAAAGCACGCTGCTTACCATCCGGGGCATCAAAGTGGTGTATCCCAGCAACGCTGCCGACATGAAGGGCCTGATGCGCGCCGCCTTCCTGGACCCCAACCCAGTGGTGATGCTGGAGCATAAGGGGCTGTACTGGAGCAAAGTGCCTGGCACGGAAGAAGCCAAAACCGTAGAGCCCGCCTCCGGCTACGTCATTCCGCTCGGCAAAGCTGCCATAGCCCAGGAAGCCGACGCCGCGAAGCTCCGCAACGGCGAAACTTGCGTGGTCATCACCTATGGAATGGGTGTTTACTGGGCCAAAACCGCCAGCCGCCAGTTTCCCGGCCAGGTGGAAATCCTGGACCTGCGCACCCTCAATCCGCTCGACTACGAGGCCGTGGAAGCCGCCGTACGCCGCCACGGTAAGGCCCTGGTGCTGACGGAGGAGCCGCTGATGAATTCCTTCGCTGAAAGCCTGGCCGGGCGCATCCAGCGCACCTGCTTCCGCCAGCTCGATGCGCCGGTATTCACGCTGGGAGCCGCCAACCTGCCCGCCATTGCCCTCAACGTAGAGCTGGAGCGCCAGATGCTGCCCAACCCTGATAAAGTAGCGGCAGCGCTGAATGAGCTGCTGGGCTATTAGCCGCAGAGAACAAACGCGCCTGCCAGTTGGTCTGCTATGGCCGGCACAAACAAAAAGGGCTTCCGATGAATCGGAAGCCCTTTTTGTTTGGCTGTGAAAACTGAGTTGCTAGTTCTTCAGCAGCTTCACCAGATAGTTCTGGCCCTGGCCGCTTACGCGCACCAGGTAGGTGCCTTTGGCATAGCCAGCCACCGGGAGGGCCACTTCGCGGCCGCCCTGGGCCTCGAAGCGGGTCATCAGTCGGCCATCAGCGGCCATGATTTCCACCGCATACGTGGCCACTGGCAGGGCCAGCAGATCCAGCGTAGCGTTGTCGACAGTTGGCGAAGGGTACACCGAAATGGCGGCTACCGTTGCTTTGCCATCGAAGCTAACCACCCGCACTTCGCTCACGGATTCTTTACCATCCTGGTCTACCTGACGCAGGCGGTAGTAGAGCGTGCCCGCCGAAGCGCCCACGTTCTTGTCTGTGAACGAGTAGTCGGAGCGGCGGCTAGTGGTGCCTTTGCCTTCCACCGTACCAGCTACTACAAACGTGCTGGCGTCAGCGGAGCGCTCCACTAGGAAGCGGGCATTGTCTTTTTCAGAAGCCGTGGCCCAGGTAACCAGCGCGTCGCGGCCAGCCGCTTTAGCCTGGAAGTTGATCAACTCCACAGGTAGAGGAGTTACCACTGTCAGCAGGCGGAAATCGGCGTCGCTCTGCGAAGCCACACGCTTGGGCAACGACGACGGAGAGCCGCCATAGGCTGGATCGTAGAGGTCAACCAAACCGTTCCGGTTATCATCATGGAACCAACCATTATTGTCCGAAGAGTCTAGGAAATTTGGAATGCCATCTTTGTCAGCATCCAACATCCACAAAGGCGCTTGAGTGGCCCCGATGCCAGACAATGTATAGTAGCCGGCACGAGCTGCATTGGCAGTAGTCCAGGCGGCAGCACGGCTTCTGTAATCGTCCACCGACTGACCATTGTGGTTGTCATCAAAACCTTCTACCCAGTCAGGGAACCGGTCATCGTCCGCATTAGCATCGATGTAATCGACAACACCCGTAACGTCGTAATGTGCATCGTAAGGAACGATTACGCCGCCGCCGCTTGCATCGAAGCTGTCGTCCAGACCATCACCATCGGCGTCGCTGCCGCTTACGGCACGGTAACCGGCTGTCGACTGTCCTTCCCGAATGTCGAGAATACCGTCGTTGTCCGAATCCAGATCCTGATAGTCCGGACGTCCGTCGCCGTCGGTGTCTAGGCTCGGGCCACCGAATGCAGGCGTTGTATCAGGGTCGGCATCGTTGTGTTGGCCGTCACCGTCGGAGTCGTTGGCGCTGCCGGCAATGAAGTAGATGCGGCCTTCTTGGTCTGACTGCGAGTTGAACAAAGCGCCCCGGTTGGCTTCGCGCATGTCGGAGATGCCGTCATTGTCCGAGTCCAGATCCAAGTAGTTCGGCAGCGCGTCCCCATCAAGGTTGATCAGGAACATAGAGGTATAGCCGGCTCCTGTGTCCGGATCAACGGCGTTGACGATGCCATCGGCATCAGAGTCGTTGGCAGCAGCGTATGCAACCGGATAGTTGCCGTTGTAAGTGGCGTTGGGCAACAAGATGCCTCTGGAAGCTTCCAACTGGTCCGGAATACCGTCGTTATCGGCATCCAGGTCGCGGTAGTCAGGCATCCCATCGGCATCGAAGTCACGGAATGCATCATTGCCAGCTCCAGGCTGTAGGGAGCGGTTATCTAGCATTCCATCACGGTTAGCATCACCGGCGGTGATGATAGTGGCCAGAATGCGTCCTTGCACGTCGGAGTCGGAAGGAACCAGACCGCCCCAACGCTCTATCCCGTCGGGCAGACCGTCATTATCCGAGTCCATATCGATGTAGTCGGGCAAGGTAGCCATAGCGCTGGGGTTCGTCAGGGAATTGGTTGACGAATTCCAGGCATAGAGCAGGGCTGTTGAGCCGCTGAAGTCAGGATCGAATCGGTTGTCGATACCGTCGCCATCCGCATCGGCGCCCAGTGGGGCACGGAAAGCCAGGCCGTTGCCGGCGGCAGCACGGCCTGCGGGAGCATTGATAGAAGACTGTACCTCGAACAGGTCGGCAATGCCATCATTATCTGAGTCACGGTCCATGATGTCCAGTACGCCGTCACCGTCGTGGTCCAGGTTGGCAAAGATGGAAATACCGCTGTTGTTGCTGGTCTGGGCATTCTGTGGCATACCGCGGGCAGCACCCGAACTGCTGACCGCGCCCGTAATACGACCCGTATTGGGGTTGTAGTTAGACACTGGCTTGCCGTTGTTCGCTTCAATGGCATCCGGCAGACCGTCGCCGTCAGAATCAGTATCCAGGTGATTGGGAATACCGTCCTGGTCGATGTCGAAGTAGTCGTTCATACCATCGGCATTCGTGTCGCGCCACGCACCACGGCCCTGAGGCGTTGTGTAGCCGCCGTCCAGATAAATCGGAACGCCAGTACCATCGGTCTTGGCCACGCCATTGAGCGTGTAGGTCTGTGGATTAACTCCGTAGCTCTCGTCCACATCCTTGATACCGTCGTTGTCGTCGTCCACATCAAGGGCATCATCTACACCGTCGCCGTCGAAGTCACAGTTGTAATTGTAGCTGTATACCTGCTCGCTGGCGGCGGAAATAAAGCCATACGTCCAGGTATTGACCATATAGGCATTGCCGGGCGAGTTGGTGGCATCACCCCAGCGGTGTACGCCGTTGTCGGATATCACACCGTCGAGGCGCTGGTTACTGTCGTCGGGAGCTGGTAGCGAAACTGGAAAGTTTGCAGCAGCCAAATTGGTGTCATCCCAATACAGCCGGTCATAGTAGGCATTGCCACCCGATGAAGGCCGGATGTTCTGTACCCGGAAGCCATCGGGGTTGCCTTCCGCATCAAAGAGCGGGAAGTTGACGGCAGCCCCGGTGCTGGTGAATGAGAGACGTATGGTGGCGCCGGTAGCTACGTTCTGGTTTGCTGCATTGCGGCCGTCCCAGGAAGAGGTGACGGGCACACCTGCCGTCGTCACCACCTGCTCAATCAGCACATCGTTGCCATCTTTCACCCCGTTGTTGTTCAGGTCAACGAGGATATTGACGCTGCCGGTTTCGCTGCTGACAGTAGTGAAAGCGGCAGAGCCCCGGCTGAGAATGGAGTTACAGAAGGCCTGGTAAGTGCGCGCGAAGGTAGGGGTAGGAGCACTGGGCCAGATGTCGGCGTCCGGGTCGTTCACGAAATTGAAATACTGCGGGTAGCTCAGGTCGGAGGTCTGGCTGCGGCGGCGCTGCGCTATCGTAGTCCGGTTCGTGCCCGACGTTGCGCCAAATTCATTAGCTACAAAGAAAAAGTCAACCGGCCGCATACCAGCCAGTTCCAGCTGCTTTACATAGTACCGGTTCGGTGTCTGCGCGCTTTCAATCAGCGTGTACATCTTGAAGTTAGCCGACAGCCGGTTCTGGAAGCCAGCTGTGGTTCCATTCAGAGGATACGAGGAGAAAGCCCAGTATTTACTGAACAACCGGCCTTTCTTCTCAACGCCTCCGGCATCCTTTACCGTGAAATCCCAGAAGTCATAGTACGACCACTTCGCATTGTCGCCGAGGTTCGCCTCGTTCTGCTGCGTAAACTCAATATAAAAGTCCCGAGTCTGGCCTGTGTTGTTGGTGTAGGTCAGCGGCACATAGCCAAACGGGTTGAGCACAGACTGTGGACCCAGTTGGTTCTGCTGCGCGTCGACAATTACGCCGGCCTGCGGGAGCCCCAATACCCCTAACGCGGTAAGCAGTGGGGAGCGGTTTAGGTTGTTGTTGGCAGTGTTGTTGGTGGAGTCGCGGTAGAGCTTGGTCTGTTTTACAATGGTACCCGCGTTGGCTCCGTAGCGCAGCGTCAGGATCAGGTTCTGCTGGCGTGCTGCAGTAGATACCCCCTGGCCGTTGTAGATACGGTGTACGCCGTAGTTAAGCGTCTCGCCCGGGTTGAGGCGCACATACAGCCGATGGTCGGGTGAGAACGTGCCTCCATCTGCCCATGTGCTCGGCTTCAGAAAGCCCTTTGATACCAGGTTCGGATTGTTGGAATCGTGGATTAGAAAGCCCGACCGGTCATTGCGTACGTCATTCATTGCGAATGACTGACTGTTCGGTGTGAGCTCCCGTGAACCCTCAGCATGACTATCATGCAACCCAAGCAGCACCGTGCCGAGCGCAACGAAAGCCGCACTACATAATCGTAAGTGTTTTTTCATTTATTTAAAGAAGAAAAAAAGAAGTTGAATTTGTGAATTACCAAGAAAAAGCAATGGCTGATAATTCGGCAAAAGTAGTAATGAATCAGGATGTTAGCTTCATTTTCTTCGAAAGAAATTCAAATAATAATGCAGAACCTCCTGCTACTAGGCTGTTATCCGCGAAGGGATAAGCAGACTAATAGCAGGAGGTACGACTAGGTGAATCAGCTTAGAAGGGATACCCGATGCCTAGGTTAAACGCCGTCTGGTCCTGGCTCTTGAACAAGCCGGCGTTGCGGATAGACCATTTGCTGCCGGGCGCCGTAGGGTCGTAGACTTTGGTGGCTACGTCGAGGCGGAGAATGAGGAAGGTAAAGTCGAAGCGCAGGCCGAACCCGGACCCTACCGCAAACTCCTGATAAAAGCGGTTGAAGTTAAACTGAGCGCCCGGTCGCTGGTCGTCGGGCTGTAGGGCCCACACGTTGCCGAAGTCAGTGAATACTGCCCCGTTCACGAAGTCAAAGAGCGGAAAGCGGTACTCAACACTGCCTTCCAGCAATAGTTCGCCTGGCTGCTCGATATTATAGTTGCGGATCAGATTGCCACTCTCGTCGCGCTTGGGCGTGACGCCGTCGGTTTCAAGTACGTACGACGTGAACGTACCCGGTCCTAAACGCCGCGGCTTCCAGGCCCGGACGCTGGTGCTGCCGCCCGCAAAGAAATATTTGTCATAGGGGATAACACTGTTGCTGGGCCGCAGCGGCTGGACGATGCCTCCGTTCAGGCGATATACGAAAAACGACTTGGGCCCGAGTTTATGGTAACGTCGGTAATCCGTATTCAGGCGGTAAAAATCCGTTACCCGAATTCCATTACCATCCTTATTGAGCAGGTCCTGGTACAAGGGGCGTGTGATACCACCCACCTCTGCGAAAACCCGAAAGTACCGCGCGTCACGAGTCTGGTTGAAATCGTTGGAATTGTATAATGAGGTGAAACTCAGGCTTGGGACAAATTGACGATTAAATGTGAATTCTGCGGCCTGGCGGTTAGGGAACCGACTAACTAATTCATTGAAGAACGCTTGGTCTAAATAAGGCGTGTTTACTAGGCTCAGATCAATAGGGGTAAAGACGTATTGATGAAAAGCCGACCGCTGCCAGATATAGTCAAAAGTGCCTTCCAGGTTGGTGCGGGTGTATTCTGGCCGGCTCACAAAGTTGTAGCCGATGCTAATGCGGGTGCGTGGGTTATAGCGAGTCAGGAATTGGTTGGTACGCCACGGCACCAGAAACTGAGGCAGCACCAGGTTGATGTTGGCGCCTAATTGGGTGGTTAGTTGGCTCTTGAGCTGCTGTTCATCATCGTTGCTGGCCAACTCGTATTGCCCTTCAAAGCCGGCTCGAAGGCCTAGTTCCAGCACTTCGGCCCCACCAAATGGGTTGCGGGCCTTCAGGCGCAGGTTGCCGAACGGGCCCGGCAGGTTGGCTACATAGGTCCCGCCAAATTCCACGGTTTCCTGGTAGCGCTTGGCCGGCGACGCCGTGACTATAGCATCCAGCTGGTGGCGCAAACTGTCCTCGGCGGTGCGCGGGCGCACCCGAACGTAGTTCACCGTCGTGAAGCGAAAAATGTCGAGCTGGCTGATTTGGCGCTGTGTGGTCTGCGTATTGGTCAGATTGTAGTAGTCGCCGGCATGAATGGCCAGTTTGCGGTTGAGCAGCCGCGTGCTGATGCGGTGACGGAAGGCCAGAAAATACGTTGAGTCCTGCACGATGGTGTCCCGCTTCTGCCCGAAGCGGACTGTGCCGGCGTCCGTAATAAAACGCACCCGCCGAATGGTGTAGCGAGGGTGCGCTAGCTCGGTGGCCGGGCTGGCCACCATGGTGCGGAGCCGCACGGTAGTTGGCGCGTAGCTCGTATCGGCCTCCAGCGTGATGTACTGCTGGCGAAAATCAAAGTAGCCGTCGTTTTTGAGCAGTGCCTCAATTCGGGCGCGCTCCTGTCCGATTACCTCCTCATCGTACTGGTCGCCGACGTGCAGCAGCGTGGCGGGCTGCGACGCCAGCACCCGCCGTGCCACGGCCGTGTCGGCAATGTCGTAGTCGAGCTGTGAGTAGTGGAAAGGCGCATTTTCCGTGACGGTATAGGTCACTGCCACCCGGCGGCGGTGTAGGCTGTCGGGGCCACCCAGCAGGCGGCCCAGCGAGAAGCGCCGGTCGACTAGTGTGTCGGTGTAGCGCACGTGGCTACGGAAAAAGCCTTTCGATTTAAGGAAGATGGCAATCTGCTCCGCCGTCTGGCGCGTCAGGGCCGAGTCGTAGATGACCGGAGGCTCGCCCAGCCGCATGATGGCATTGCCCTTATCGAGGGCCAGTTGCAGGCGACGGGTGCGCCGTTCCCGCTTGGTCAGCAGCTTGCCTACCTGCGACGAGTCGGGGCGGGCATCTAGGATGCGCTGGTCGAAGAGGGCGCGGGTGTCATCAAGCTTGCGCTGCAGCCGTTCAGGATTGTAGAAGCCGCGCCCTAGCTGATAGATTGCTAGTTTTGGCAGCGGAAAACGGCTGTTGGGTTTCTGGCGGTATAAGGCCTGAATCCGTTCGGCGTCAGCCTGCTTTACTCCCTCAAGCTGCACCTTGCTAAGCAGTTGCTGCTTGGGGCCCAGCAGGCGCAATGGCGAGCAGCCTGCTGCCAGCAGCAGAAAGCCAGCTAGGGCCGGCAGGGCATAACGGCCCGTTTTATGTATCATCTGAGGCCCTTTGGGGCGTCTGTTCAGCACAATATATGGTCTCAAAAGCAGTGACAAAATACGTACACGCGCTGCACCTGAAAAAGTATCGGCTCCGGCACGGCGCTTTTCTGGTGGAGGGCGGCAAAAGCGTGCTGGAGCTGCTAAGTTCTGGACTTCAAACGGAACGCGTGTTTGTAACGGCTGAATTTGCGTTAAAATTACCTGCTCAGCTTGCACAAAGTCTTGTGGAAGTAGTCAGTGAGGACGAACTAACTCGCCTCGGAACCCTGGCCACCAACAACACCGCCTTGGCTATTGCGCGCCTGCCCGCCGAGCCATCGCTGCTGCCCGGCGCTACCAGTGGCCTGTTTCTGGCCCTGGACCAGGTGCGCGACCCTGGCAACCTGGGTACCCTCATTCGCCTGGCCGACTGGTACGGCCTGCCCGGCGTGGTGCTCTCCGAAACCTGTGCCGACCCGTGGGCGCCCAAAACGGTGGCCGCTACCATGGGTTCGTTTACACGGGTGCCGGTGTGGCAGCGCGAGTTGCCTGGCTGGCTCAGCAGCCTGCCCGCTGGCCTGCCCGTTTATGGCGCCGACCTGCACGGCGACAATGTGCACGGCCTCACGCTACAGCCCCAGGGCGTGCTAGTGATGGGTAGTGAAAGTCACGGCCTCACGCCGGAAGTGGAAGCCTGCTTGACCCAGCGCCTGCATATTCCGGGCCGGGGCCAGGCCGAAAGCCTGAATGTGGCCATTTCTGCCGCCATCCTGCTCGACAACTTTCACCGAAACGGGTAAATGGGTGTGAACTAGAGCTGCACGCCGAAGCTTCGCAAAGCAAAGAAGCCCTCGACATGCAAACGTCAAGGGCTTCTTTGCTTTGCGGAGCTACAGTGCTTAGTCGAAATCCGACAGGGAGATGCCGAAGCTCAGGACGTTGGCCTGCGGGCCGCGGTTGTCTTTAAATACCTCATTCAAGTTGTATTTGGCGAAGAGCGTAACGCTGCGCAGCCCGATCAGGCCCTGCAAACCGTATTGGAAATCTTCGAGATTGTAGGAGCCCCGGTCCTTGTCTTTGCGGGTGCTGCCTTCCTGCTCGTACTTAATCTTGGTGTGCGACGCCAGCCGGTAGCCAACAAACCCACCGGCTCCGATGCGGAACGCACTGTTGTGCTTGTCGTCGCGGAAGTTGAGCACAGGCATCAGGGGCAGGTTGATGACTGTCGTGGCCAGCTTGCTTTTCTCTAGATTCAGGTCCCGGTCGTTTACTACATACGTCGTATTGTTCGCCGCCAAAAACCGGTTGTTGTTATCGAGCATGTAGTTATTGAACGACAGTTCCGGGCCGGTCATGATGTAGAGCGGGCTGCGGCGGCTGCCGATGCGCTGGATATAGTGCCAGTTTAGGCTGACGTAGCGGGAACCCATGGTGCGCAGGTCCAGATTGGGCTCGTTTACCAGGTTCTGCTTGTTCACCAGTGCGTTCAGGCCCAGGTCGATGCTGAAGTCGCTACGACCCGAACGGTCGGCTTTGGCCTGGCGCTTGGCTGCGGCCAGCGAGTCGTCCTTGGTGGTGCTGCCCAGATGCACCGATACCCGGTCGCTGCCATCTTCGGCGGCATTTTCTTCCACTTTCACCCCAAACAGGCGGCCCATGCTCACTTCTACCTTGTCACCGCCTTTGCGTGGGGCATTGTCGTTGTGCAGCGTGATGCGGATCTGCTCGGGTACCTGCTTGCCGGGTTGGTCTTTGGCAGGGTAAAACTCCATCGTCACCTGCTCCGACTTCGACGACTTACCGGCCGCCTCTGCTTGGGTGATGTACTTATCCAGCAGAATCATCAGCGAGTCGAGCTTGTAGTTGCGCAGTTCGCGGAGTTGCTGCTTGTTTTTGACGAACAGCGTCATGGTGGCCTGGTTGGGCAGTTTCACCAGAATCGTGTCGTCGAGGTGAGCAGGGACGGTAGCGTGGGCCGAGCAAGGCGCGGCCAGAACCAGCAGCAGGAAGGCGGCCAGCAGGGCGGAGAGGCGTTTCATGACAAGAAAAAAATTAGAGTTGTATCACTTTGGTAAGCGTGCGGCCGGCCACGCGGGCCTGCACCGTCACGGTTTCGGGCAGTCCGGCATCAGCCAGAGTCACCCGGTCGCCGCGCACTGCGCTGCGGCCCAGGCGTAGCAGTTGGCCCAAACGGGGCCGCGTGCCGGAGTCTGCCTGGTGAGCGGCCGTGGCCACGGCCGTTTCAGCATCACTGCGGCGGACTTCTACCTCAATTGGGCCGGTAGGAGCAGCCGGGCCAGCTGCGGTCAGCGCCGTAGCTGGAAGCTGACGCGGTGCTGAAGGAGCTTCCACCAGCTCCGAAATACGCTCCGGTTGCGTTTTTGGGAGGGTGGTAGCCAGGACTTCAGGAGCTGGCGCGTTGCTCAGGCTTTTGGAAACAGTACGCTTAGAGTGGCTTTCTGAAACCGGCGCGGCGGCTAGCTGCCGCGCCGGCAGGTGCGCATCCTGGGGCTGGCGGGAGGAAGGAGCGGGGGCTTCAGCAGAGGCTTCTTTCGAGGTGGTAGATGCAAGCGTCTGAAGTGGGGTTGCCTGGGTTTCAGTAGCGGCATCCGATTTTTTTTCGGGTTGGGCGGAGGCTCCGGGTTGCGCTGTCTTCTGTTGCGGCGCGGTGGCCAGTGCACCTTCGCCGGAAGGCACCGAGGAGCCCAGTTGCAGCCAGAGCACGCCGCTTACCAGCAGCAGTGCCACGCTGGCAGCTGCCGCCCATAGCCAAAGCACGGGGCGTTTCTTTTCGGGCTGCAGCTCTTCTTCGAGCTGGTTCCAGAGGTAGGCGGGCGGGGTGGGCGCGTGCTCCGCGAGACGGTCGCGAAACAGCTTATCAATATCTTCCGGTTGCATACAGTTCTTTCGGTGAGGAGGTGGAGGATACGGCCTGCTGGCTGGCCGCCGCGAGGCGGCGCTGGAGCATGGCCCGTGCCTTACTGAGCTGCGACTTGCTGGTGCCCTCCGAAATACCGAGCAGCTCGCCGATTTCGGGGTGGGTGTAGCCCTCCAAGGCGTACAGGTTAAATACCGTGCGGTAGCCGGCGGGCAGCTCTGAGAGTAGCGCCAGCATATCGTCGGCGTTGAGCTGGCTTTCAGCGGTGGCCGCTGTGGCTGGCACGTCGTAGGTGAGGTCGTCGATGGCCAGGTGCAGCGGCTCCTTGCGGCGGAGCTGCCCCAGTGCCTCGTTCACCATGATCCGGCGAATCCAGCCCTCAAAAGAGCCTTCGTGCCGGTACTGGTCGAGGGCCCGAAATACCTTTGCAAAACCTCCAAGCATGGCCTCTTCGGCATCCTCGCGGCGGCGCAGGTAGCGCAGGCACACCCCCAGCATCAGGCCTGCAAACCGCTCATAGAGCAGCTTCTGGGCACGGCCGCTGCCTTGGCGGCAGGCAGTGATGAGGTCAGCGTCAGTCACAGGTTCGAAGGTAAGGTTTGCGTCAGGAGCAGGGCGTTTGATGAGGTAGATGCAACCTTTCCGAGGGCGGTTGCCTCAGCGGCTGGCTTTCCTGCTGAATTTTTTATGCGCTTTCTGAATGTGTTCTTCATGTAATTGTACACCAAGTATTTACACTTGGTGGTATATGGAAAGCCAAAGTGAATGAATCAATCTGGATGCATAAAAAGGCCACTTTCTTTTCAGCACAATCTGCCAGAATGCAGATTGTGCTGAAAAGAAAGTGGCCGGATGCCGCGCCGAAAATATCAGGGGCGCCAGTTGAGCAGGTAGTCGGTGGCCTGGCCGTAGTGCTGGTAGGCGCCCCAGGTAGAGCCGCCGCTGCTATAGATGCAGTTGCGGGCCGAGGCAATAGCTTTGCCCAGGGTAGAAGGCTGACTTCCACTCGCCTCCGGTTGGGTGCCATTAGGAGTGGTGCTGCCGTTCATTTCCTGCGGACTAAGGCTGGAGTAATTAAGCAATGTGCCTGCCGACTGGCCCACCAGCACCTGCGCATAGAATTCACGGGCAAAGGCCAGGGCAAGGTCGTCGTTCACAGGCCAGCCGGTGCCGAGGTAGTTGCGCACGCCCCGCTCGAAAAATGCTTCTGCAATGCCCGCCAGGCTACCGTTCAGCTCTTCGGCCGCAAACGGGGTACCTTCCCGAATCACCGATGAGAAACAGGCGTTGGCAAAAACCAGCCGCGGTACGTGCCGGGCTCGGAATATCTCGCGGGCCGTCAGCACCCGGTCGCGCCCGAACACCCAGCCCTGGCTGTTAGGGTCGTCGGGAGTAAAGATGCCGTGGCCTGCGAAGTGAATCACGTCGAAGCTACCGTTGAGAATCAGCGCCATGATTTCCAGGAAATCACACTCGGCCTCGCCAATTCGCTCCACCACATCCAGCTTAATGGTGGCCGCGTGGGCCGGTTGTAGCCGGTTCAGAAATGCTTTGATGGTGCTGAGCATTTCCACTACGGCCCGGCCTTCGCGGCGGGCGCCGGGCAACTGCAGTTCCGGCTCTGGTGCAGGATCCGCAATGACGAGCACGCGCAGGCTGCGGTTGCGGGGCGGCGGAATGCCGGGCTTGGGGGAGAGCATAGTCCGGAACTGGCGGGCCAGCTGTAACTGCCGGCTCAGGGAGCGGCGGGCGCCGGGCGTCCGGCCCTCGTTGGCCATGCGGTTCTGCAACTGCGCGAAACAGGCCATTTCCCAGGGCAGACTGGCTGTGCTGCGGTCCAGCACAAACGTGAGCGGCTCGGCAAAATAGTCCTGAAAATCCAGCGGAAACAGCAGCGTCGACATCAGCTCGCCGTAGGTTTCCTGCTCCCGCAGCATCACGGCATCCATGAGCCGGCCGGGCAACGTGCTCGGGAAGTAAGGCTGCACGTCCAGCTCCCGCACCGGTATAACGGCGCCATCTATCAGGGCCGTGAAGCGGTAGCGCGTGCCGTCGCGCTCAATGGTGATGCGCGGACCCCGGTCGGGCTTGGGCAGGTCGCCGGGCAGGCTCGGTTTGGGTGCGTCCGGGGGCGGGGTAGTAAAGTTGTCGGCGCAGCATTCATCTTTCCGAAACAGCAGGTCCAGTCCATCCACTAGGTCGCGGTTGGTGGCGGCCGTCCGGTTGAAAAACTCCACTTGCCGGTCGAATTGGGCTTTGTCGCGCGCAATGAGGGTAATGTCGAGGGCCAGCGGCTCCGAGCCGTTGGTGGGGCCGCAGCGGTCCAGCCCTTCCGCCACGCCCTGCAGAAAGCTAACCAAGGCTCCTTCCTCACTGAGGCCACCGCGCCCGTCGCGCCCACGGGTGCCCAAAACTACGGCCGCGAACCGCAGTATTCCCAGTGAGGCCGCCGTGAAACTGGCGTTGCTCATCAGAAAACGCAGGTCGTGGTGGGAGTAATAGCCCTCCTCGCCCATGCCCAGCAGCAGCAGGGCGCGGGCCTTCACGCCCACCGACCCGGCCGCGCCAGCGGGGCGGGGCAGATAAAACACCTTGCCCAACTCGGCGCTGAGCAGGCCCTGATCTACGGCCCGGCGAATCCAGGAATTCAGGGCTCGGTCTAGGTCCAGGAGGCGGTTGGTGAGCGGCGCGCCCACGTAGCGGCCCACCAGCAGCAGGTCGGTGTCTACCTGCCGGATATCCTGCTGCAGCACTCGTACCGTTACTTTTTTGTGCAGCTCGATGGTGCGGGTGGCATCCGAAGGCAGGTTGTCGAGGCGCAGGGTGGGGTTGGCCTCACCGGCTGCGGCGCGCACCAAGGCTTCTTCGGCTGCCAAGTATTCTGCGGGCAACTCCTGCTTGGGCTTGTTGCGGGAAGGGGCCAGGCGCTCAGCAATGGCTTCGAGGCCGGTGCCGGCTAGGTCTTCGCCAATGGGGCGGTGCCAGTGCTTTTCGCGCTGCGTGAGGGTGCGCGTAATGATGGGCCGGGTCGGGAGGGTGGACGTGCGCTGGTTATACAGGATTTCGCCCACCGATTTCAGAACTAGTGGGTTGCGCAGCAGGCTGCCGTGGCTCTCGTCTATATAATACGTAGGAATGTCAGCCAGCGCATTACTAGCTGGTGCTTCGTCTGTTTCATCCGTCGCTGCCGCTGCCACCCGAAACGCCACCCGGCCGTCGCCGTGCAGCGTCTCATGAAACCGGAATTCTCCCGTCGATACCACATCCAGCCGGTGGATAGTAGGCTGGTTGCAGCCCATGATGGCCACCATACTGCCTCGGTCGAGAGAGTTTGGCTGGCCAGCCAGCTTCTCGTGCAGGTGGCAGGCGCTTTCCAGCAGGTGCTTGCGCACGGGCAGCGGCACCCAGGTACCGCGCTGGTAAAGCTCCTTGGCCACGCCCTCCAGCTGGTCGCGGGGTGGCAGCAGCTCATATGTCGCCGGAAACGAGTTGAAGATGCGTAGCACATCGGGCAGGCTGTTGTGCAGGTCCAGCTTATCGAGCCAGCGCACCAGTTTGTCGGCGCCGGTCAGGAGCTGCACGGCCCAGTAGGTGCCTTCATTGGGAGTGCCCACCATCACGAGGCGGTTGTCCTGGGCGTTGCCGTGGGCCGGGTACCACTGGCTGGCATTCTGGCGCACAAAGCAGCGGGCCAGCAGCCCACCGGAGCCGTGCGCTACCAGCCGCAGCGGGCGTTCGGCCAGGCCACGCTGCTGCAAAAATGTCGACAACTCTTTGGCGCTGTGCTCCAGGCTCAGGCGCCAGTCGTAGGCAAATACGTGTACTTCCCAGTAGCGGGCCAGTGTGAGAATGGCGCGGGCGTAGAGGCGCAGGTCGGGTCCGCCCACTGTCACTTGCGGCATCGGGTCCGGCCACTTCTCCTTGCTTCTGTCTACTTCGTGGTAGACCTTCAGCTTGTTGAGTCCGCCCGTAATGGCATCCAGATTAAGCCAGAACTGCTTGCCATCGATATGCAGCTCGGAGCCCATAAAATCGGGCAGCAGCACTACGGCCTCCCGGGGCGGCTGGCTGGTGGACGTGTCCTGGCCGTTGGATTTCAGTAGCTCATTTTTCAGAATGAGGCCGCTCAAATACTGAAATTCCTCGTCGCCGAAATACTGTCGGAGCTGGTGCTCCTGGGGCAGTGGCGGGCCGGCCTGCGCCTGGTTGTGGGCCACCACCTGGCACAGGTCGAGCAGCGGCTGCGGCCACAGCGGATGGATGGGAGAGGTGCTCATCGGCAGGGTGGGGCGGGTGACGGCAGGCACCACCATCCGGAGCGGGTTATAGCTCCGGATAGTGGCCTGGCGCGGTTAGGCGTGCTCCGGGCGGAGGGCTTGCAGCAGCAGAAAGTTCTGGGCCTCGTCGCTGCAGTCGATGGTGGGGTGCTGCTCGTAGCCGACGTTGGCGAAGGCCGCCTCAATCTGGCTCATGAACTGCCGGTGGGTACGGCTTTCGGCGGGCGTTTGCAGCAGCGGCAGCGCAATGCTCGTAAATAAGCCTTGGCCGTTCACCTCGTAGGCATACTCCGTAGCCTTGCAGGCCGTGAAGTTCACGGCCCGCAGCAGCTCCCGGCCACCCGCCGGCGTGCCGGTGGCCGCCCGGGAGCGGGCAGCCGCTTTGGGGTGCTGGCTCAGGAAGTTCTGGCGGGCTTTGTTGGGTAGGCGCATGTAGCGTTTGCGCGCATTGGCCGGCTGCCGCCCGAACACGGCTTTGCGGGTGTTGCTTTCCGAATGGCAGCAATCCATGAAGCAGGTCACGTTTACGCCTTCCGGAATCAGCCGGAATACGTCCCGCAGGTCGTCGTCCAGAATCAGGCCGCCATCGTTGTAGTCGTAGGCGCAGAGGGCCTCGTCCTGCGTGTCGAGCTGGTTTTCGTCGGTCCGCTCGTCGCCGTCCTGGTCGGGTACCTGCGTGCCGTGGCCGGCGTACTGCACCACCACAATGTCGCCAGCTTTGCTGGTGGTTACCAGGTCGGTGAGGCGCTCCAGAATGGCGGCGCGGGTCGCCTGGGCATTCACCAGCAGCTGCGTGCGGAAGCCCATTTTTGCCAGCGTGCCTTCCCATTGCCGGGCATCGGCTACGCATCCCATCAGCGGCGCATCGGGGTAATTATCGATGCCGATGCACAGGGCGCGCCGCCGGTTGGCAGGCGCTTCGTCATCTGCCGCCGCAGGCTCGGTATCGGGGCTGCTGGTGTTATGGCCGTTGGCATGATGCCCGTTATGACTGTGACCATTAGCGGAAGCCAAGGGCGCTACAGGTGTCTGAACGGCGGCCGTTTCAGTAGCAGCACCCGAGCCTGTACCTGCCGCGCTGGCCGCCTGTTGCAGCAGTTGCTCCTGAGCCAGCAGAAGCAGCGCTTCCGGCAGCGCCACCGGTTCGGTCCAGGGGTCGGGGAGGGCACGGGGTTTGGGGAAGGGCACAATTGTGTCCTGATCCAGCACGCGGCGCGCCACGCTTTCCATCGTGGCCGCGTCGTCGTCGAAGCCGCCGTGGGTGGTGCTGGTGCTGGAGCTGCGCCCCGACGCTTCCTTGGTCTGCGACCAGACTACCCGGGCCGCCTGGTTGGGCTGCCCGTTGAGGCCCAGCAGGCGGCGCATTTCCTCATCATTGCGCAGCGAGCTGTCGAGGCCCAGAATGGGCGTGTCCCGCTCCGATTCGAGGGCGTAGTAGAGCAGATACAGCAGCGACTTGCGGTACACGCCGCCGCACTGGTCGTCGCGCTCCAGCGTGTCGCGCATCGTATACAGCGTCAGATGGCCGGCATTGCCGCCCACCTGCCCGGCCAGCCGCTTCCGGAACTCGTCTACCCGGATGGCGGGAGCCAGCAGGTGCAGTGTCCGGAAGGCCGGCACGCCCATCTGCCAGGCCAGCGGCAGGAAATGCGCATGGAAAATAGAGCCGGCGCTGTGGCCCACGGCGTGCAGCCGGATGCTGCCCTCGGCCAGGGCGGCCGTGTGGCGCCGGCAAAACGCCAGCAGCTGCTGGGCCACGTAGTGGCCGCCGCCACCGGGCGCGGCGGCCCATTCGGCGCTGTCTTTCATGTTTTTCCAGATGGGCCGGCCGGGAGCACGCACGGCGTTTTCCACCAGCGTGTCGGTCCAGTCCGTGACGCCGCGCGTGGCGGCGGCCCGGCGGCGCTGCCCGCGCAACAAGGCGCCCAGCGTGCCCATCAGGCCCGTTTCCCACACGAAATAGATGGGGTAGATGTGGTTCTGCGTCCACCATGGAATATAGCGGGCCGCGCTGTCGAGGCCGGTACGCTCAGCTACCAGCCCGCCGTGCGCATAAAAGAGTAGCTGCAGCGGGCGGCCCGCTTGTTGGGCCTCGCGCAGGGCCTGTTCCAGCCGCCATCCAAAAATGGTATCCACATCGGCTGGTGTGGTGCTGAACTCGCCCTTATCGGAAAAGCCGCCTTGCTCCAGATTGATGACGTGGGAGCGAAGCAGCTCTACAGTAGCCGCAGGCAGTGGTGGCGGCCCAAACAGGCCCCGGCTGCCCTCAGGCTGAGTAAGAAGCGCAATTTCGCGGGCGTCCATGGTTTCCTCTTCCAGCTCGCCTTCCTCAGGCGTCCGCAGCAGACTGCGGGTGGCAGTGGGTGGCAGCGTATCTGGTTCTTGGAGCAATGCCAGCAGCCCTTCGGCCACGCCGTCCGCTTCGGCTGGTATCGGCGCTTCCCGGCGGCCTAGCTTCGCCATGATGACTTTTACATCGGCCAGGGTTTTGTCGTAGTCGATGCCGGAGCCGGGGCAGGTTTTGGTCGACATTTCGCGGTGGAAGTGCAGCGCCTTGGCCGGCAGCCCGAAGCGGTGTAGAATGTGCGCTACCACGTGCAGCGCGGCCTCCCGCTGGGCACCCCCAAACGGATCCTTACCCTTGTCGAAGTCGCCGACCATCTCGAACATGAAGGGCCCGAGCTGGCTGTTGCCGTTGTGGCCGGAGGCACTAGCCGGGGCCTGGTTCCAGTTGCGCCCCGTCCAGATGGAGCCGTCTTTCCCGATAGTGACGTGCTGGGCAATGTCGCTCCAGCCGTTGGTCTGGGTGTGGTAGCGCCACATGGCCTCGATGCTGGCCTCGCCCTGGTACTGGGCGTGGTTGGGCCGCCAGGTATGGTGCATGTGCACGGCATTAATGCGGCGGGTGAACGGGAACCGGTTTACCAGCGCGGTAAACTCGGCCAACGTCAACTTTTTGAAACGGCCAGCCATAACGAAAAGGAGTGGGATAGTGGAGAATCGAGCCACTGAAAGCTCACAGGACGACTAGAAATATATAGTTAAATAATTTAACTAAAAAGATGTACTTAAATTATATTTTAAATATGTTATATTATTGACTAATTGAGACATTGCATAGTCAAGATCAAAAGAAAAGAGGCCCGCACATGTGCGAGCCTCTTTTCTTTTGCTTCGGTTGTCTGTCTGGCGTCTAATACTGGCCTACGGATAGCATGACCAGCGTGCAGGCTTCTTCTGTCCGGATGCCACGCTCCTGGGCCATCCGCTCCAGTTCCGGGTTTTCGGTGCCGGGGTTGAAGATGATGCGCTTGGGCTTGAGGTCCAGAATGTAGTCGTACCAAGCCGGCTGGTTCTGGGGGCCTACGTAGAGCGTTACCGTATCTACATCATTGGCGGCGGGCCGGTCGAGGCGGATATCGAGGCCGCCAACCTGGCCTTTGCGGATACCGACCGGCACTACCTCGTGGCCGTGGCGCTGCAGCCGGTGTACTGCCTGGTAGGAATAGCGAGACGGGTTGTCGCTCGCGCCGAGAACTAAGGTCTTTTTCATGAGAGTTGCAGTAAGAGCATCGTCCTGAAGGCAGCTAAGCGAGTTTGCTGCGCTGCCGGCCGACGCGGTTCGTCGCCTTTTAACGGTTATTTTGCCGCAATGGCTGCCAGCGCCGCCTCTGCGCACCGCTCACCGTCCATGGCCGCCGATACAATGCCACCGGCGTAGCCCGCGCCCTCGCCGCACGGAAACAGGCCGCGCACCTCGGGGTGCTGCAGCGTGTCCCGGTCGCGCGGAATGCGCACGGGGGAGGAGGTACGGCTTTCCACACCCACAATCTGGGCGGCATTGGTGGCGTAGCCCGGTATCTTCTGCCCGAAATTGCGGAAGCCCTGGCGCAGCCGCTCAGCCAGGTTGTTGCCCAGTACCTCATCCATGGCCACGGGCACCAAACCGGGCTGGTAGCTGGTTTCCAGCAGCTCCGCCGACACGCTGCCTTTCAGGAAGTCGCCGAGGCGCTGGGCAGGGGCCAACTGAGTATTGCCGGCCAGGCGGCAGGCGCGCTGCTCTATTTGCTGCTGCAGCCGCAGACCCGCCAGGGCCCCGTACTGGCGCAGGTCCATGTCTTCGAGCTCAATGGCGGCCACGATGCCCGAGTTGGCAAAGCGGGAGTCGCGGCGGCTGGGGCTCATGCCGTTCACCACTACCTCGCCGGGCGCCGTAGCCGAGGGCACGATAAAGCCGCCGGGACACATGCAGAACGAAAACACGCCCCGCTGCCGGCCCTGCACCTGCGTCTGGTGTACTAGCGAGTAGGAGGCGGCCGGCAAATCACCCCGCTCACTGAGGCGGTACTGGGCGCGGTCAATCAACTCCTGCTGGTGCTCGACGCGCACGCCCAGCGCAAACGGCTTGGCCTCAATGAGCACGCCGCGGCGGTGCAGCAACTCGTAGATGTCGCGGGCCGAGTGGCCGGTGGCCAGAATCACGGCATCGGCTTCCAGGGCCTCGCCGCTGGCCGTCACGACGCCGCGCAGGTGGTTGTTTTCCAGAATCAGGTCGTCGACGCGGGTTTCGAAGCGCACTTCGCCGCCGGCCTGACGGATACTTTCGCGCAGCGCGGCCACCACGTAGGGCAGCTTGTTGGTGCCGATGTGCGGGTGCGCATCCACCAGAATATCGGGGGTGGCGCCGTGCTGCACCAACAGGCGCAGAATGCGGCCGACGTCGCCGCGCTTGGTGGCGCGGGTGTAGAGCTTGCCATCGGAATAGGTGCCCGCGCCGCCTTCGCCGAAGCAGTAGTTGGAGTCGGGGTTGACGAGGTGCTCCTTATTAAGCGCGGCCAGGTCGCGGCGGCGGGTGCGCACGTCTTTGCCGCGCTCCAGCACAATCGGCTTCAGGCCCAGTTCAATGCAGCGTAGCGCAGCAAAAAGCCCCGCTGAGCCGGCCCCGACGATAATAACCGAGCGGCGCGCCCGGCTGACATCCGGATACTGAAACCACGGGCCGAACAGGTCGGCGGGCGGGGGCGTCTGGTAAATGTCGGCACGCAGGCGAACCAGCGGCTGGCGGCCGCGCGCATCAATGGAGCGTTTGCGCAGGTGCACGAAGTCGGCTTGGCCGGGCTGCAGGCCGGCTGCTTCCAGCAGAGCCTGGTAGCGGGCAAACTCGTCGTAGGCTACGGCCGGGGGCAGCAGCACTTCAATCTCGCGAAGTAAATCAGACATAAAACAGGTGAAAGGTGGCTATCCTTTGGACCACAACATGAGCCGCTCCGGCAGGAGCAGAAATCGGAAAAAGCCCAAATTTACGCAGAAAGACGCAGGTGGCGCCAAGTGCCGACCGCAAACTTACCGGGCAGCAGCAGGGAAGGTATCCGGCAGTGGAAGTCAGACACACATCGGTCTGGTTAACGGTCCGAAGTGGCAAGGATCTGCTCTACCGTGCCACTGGCATCCTGCAGCGCCGGCATAGCCGCCAGCGGAACTAGATAGTTGGGGCCACCGCGCTGGTAGGCGTCCCAGAGCAGCTGAGCCCGGCGCTGCACTTCTGCCTCGCGGGAGTCGGGACGGGGCGGGTGTTTCTCAAACCGCCGCAACAGCTGGTAGCAAAGCGTGATTTCGGCGCTGGCTACAATAGCCGGTAGGCGCCACTTTTCCTGCTGCCACCAGAGGGTAGTACCCATCTTTCGCGCGCTGTCGATGGTGGGAAATACGGCGGCCAGCTGCTGTCTGACCCGAGGCTTTTTCGGAACCTCCTTCTTTTGCTTCTTGCTTATCCTGTCCGTCTGAAGCTCGAAGTCGTTGGCAATGGCGCCGATGATGCTGCTCACAATCTGATAAGCCGGCTTGTTCCCGCCGGGCTGCCGATACAGCTGCTCGTAGTTCTGGCTGCGTACCCGGCGCATAAATACCGAGGTCAGGAGCTTGAGGGTGCTGCCGAGCCGCAGGGCCAGCAGCTGCCTGAGCTGCGGCACGGATAAGCGGGCCAGCCGCGGCAATACCCAGTCCGGGAGGTTCGGGCTCTGGCTGTGCAGCATCCGGCGGAGCTTGCCAATTCCCCAGCCCGCTACCAGCAGCCCGAGGGCGCCCACCGTTCCCAGGCCCGCCAGCACGCCACTGAAAAACGGGGAAGTGCCAGCCTCATGTAGCTGCCAGGCACCTAGTCCCAACCCAGCCACCAGCACTACCAGCAGCAGCAGTATATGCCACAGCTTAGGGGCCCAGGCAGCGTGGGGTAGTGGCGGCGGTGGTTGGTAGATATTCTTATCAGCGCCCCCGACATCGGCCACCAGAAACAGCGTGGTTGGCTGCAGCAGTGCCGCCTGCCGGGCCGAGTGGCTGAGCTGCACCTGCTCTAAGTGGCGGCGGTTGCGCTCATTGGCTACCAGCAGGCTGTCGATTCCCTGGTTGTCATAAATTCCGCCATCAAGTAGCGCCACCCGGTCGGAAGTGCGCCGGCCGCCCTTGGTCAGCAGCTGAGCGGGTGGGTTGCCGGGAAAGAAGTCATCCGGCAGCACCAGCGGCTCAAACCCGCCGGGAAAACATGAGGAAGCAGCCACTACATCTCCGAGGCGCAGCTTGCGGGCGTGTTCGGCGGGAAGGCTCACGTTGCCGTTGTCGATGGCATAGGTTTCGCGGGTTTTGCCTTTAGGGGCTGGTAGATAGGCGCTATGCTGGAAGCGGAATGCCAGGCCCGAATACATTTCCGTGGCACCGAAGATGAGGCTTTGCAAATGGAAAGGAGCCTGCGCCGACGCGTCGGGCTCCCAGAACATGCCCAGTCGCGCTTCACCATATAGCTGCTGGCTGTAGGTCTCCGCAAAAGCCTGAATGAGCTTGTACTGGGGGCCACCAGCCCGCATGCCGGCTTCCCACCGGGCCAGTGCCTGAGGCAGTATAGCGTCCTGGTTCAGTATCTTGTAGAAGTCGTGGTAGATGTCGGGGAAGGTATGGCCGGACTTGCGGCGCATGGCATAATAGGCCCCTGTGATAGTGCCGCCGGAAGCGGTGGAGAGCATGTGCACCTGCTCCAGCAGCCCCAGCTGGTATAGGGCTTTCAGAGTGCCCAGGCTGTAGGCCGAAGCCCGAAAGCCGCCGCCGGACAGGCTCAGTGCAATACGGTCAAAAACAGAATCATTGGAACTGCCGGCCAGCGGCTGTGGCGAAATCATAGCGGGAGGTAAACAATAGCGGAACTGCCAAGCAATATTGGGGGAAGATATCTATTGTAAAAAAGTACGCCCCTTTCCTTACGGCTGAGCTTTGACGGGGCATAGTCGGCTTCTGGAGAACAGAAGTCGTGGTGCTGCCCTAGCATCAGCCTGCTACTGGTTCTACCTACGTATCCATTTCCCTCAAGTAGCCGACTACAAAAACAAGCCCGCTACAACCATTAGAGGCTGCAGCGGGCTTGTATAGGAGAACTAGGTTGGTTAATCCAAGGGGCGGGCCTGCCCGTCGTGGTTGGTCTTGCGGGGCCAGAACTTCTCCATCGACTGATTGAAGGAGGTAAGCACCTGGGCGCGTACTTCGCCAGAGCTGTGGCGCAGCAACTCGGCCAGCATGTGCCGGTACATTTCAGTGGTAGCCTCCAGTCCTTTGGCACTCACGAGGCCGTGGTGCAGCAGGTCGCAGTTTGCAGCAATGGAATTTGAGACTGACTCCGTCAGTTCTTCCCGGGCCTGGTCGGCCTCTTTAAATGATTGTTCCAAACGCGCGCTGATAAGGTTATTCTGCTGCTGATCCATATACTACAGAGAAGAAGACAGGTGACAGGTGGCCCCTGAACTGAAAACCAGTACTGTAAAGTTCAGCTCGGGTATACGAAAACCAGAGCGGAACGATACAGCCTGCCTAAACCACTGTTGTATTGGCTTTAGCCATTGAGGATGCCAAAAAATTATACAGGCATGATGCGCACGGGCCGTTTGTCTTGGTCGATGGCGACGAAGGTGAACAGGCCCGATACGGCTTTAATGCGCTCCTCGGAATACATCTGCTCCACAAACAGCTCCACGCGCACCTGCAGGCTGGTATTGCCCACGCGGACGACGTTGCCGATCAGCTCGACGAGCGTGCCGCCGGGAATGGGATGCGTGAAATCTACCTTGTCGGAGGACACCGTGACCATCTTGAGGCGGCTGAAGCGGGTAGCCGTGATGAAAGCCACCTCGTCCATCATGTGCAGGGTGGTGCCCCCGAACAGCGTGTCGTAGTGGTTGGTGGTATTGGGGAAAACGGCTTTGAAGATGCGCGTTTCGGCAGCGGCAATTTTGGCTTCGAGAGAAGGCATAGAATAGAGGGAAAAGAGGAAAAGAAACTCCCTTGCCCGAAATCCGGAACCTGCCTCCCCTGAAAAATGCCCACCGGCTACCGCACACGCGCCGGCCCCGACCTGCTCGTGCAAACCCGGCCCCAAGGGCGCGTCAGTACCCGACAAGACCCTTTTTCGCGAAGGCAGCCTCATCAATGCAGCGGAAAGCAGGTCTCCTGACTTGTCCCATTTTCACCGTCCTTCTCAGCGGGCTAGGGCCTGCCAATGGAATTGTATTTGGTGAAAACTGCGCGGGACTTACAGTAGCGCGTCTGTCCGGGATTCGCACCCGGTTCCCTTTTCATGCCGGTAGTACCCAGCAACCTTCCGCCGTCTGACTGGAAATCAAACAAAGAATACGGCCGCGAAGGTAACCCACTAAACCAAATGCGCCGGGCTCATGGCCGGTTCTGAAGCGGCCAGGTGTTACTTTGCCGCCATGCAGACGACTACTTCCGCGCCCGCCGGCCGCAGCATGGCATCCCGTATCCGTTCCATTTTCAGCGGCTCCGTCGGCAACCTGGTCGAGTGGTACGACTGGTACGTGTACTCGGCTTTCGCGCTGTATTTCGCGCCGTCGTTCTTTCCTGAAGGCAATCAGACCGCACAGTTGCTCAATTCGGCGGCCATTTTTGCGGTGGGGTTTCTGATGCGGCCGCTCGGTGGCTGGCTTATGGGCCTCTATGCCGACCGAGCCGGCCGTAAAGCAGCACTGCTGGCCTCGGTGCTGCTCATGTGCGGCGGCTCCCTGCTGATTGCCGTTACGCCCACCTACCGCCAGATTGGGGTGGCGGCGCCAGTGCTGCTGGTGCTGGCACGGCTGCTACAGGGCTTGAGCGTGGGCGGCGAATACGGCACCTCAGCCACCTACCTGAGCGAAATGGCCGACCAGCGCAACCGAGGCTTTTTCTCCAGCTTTCAGTACGTAACCCTGATTGCCGGTCAGCTGCTGGCGCTACTTGTGCAGATTGGGCTGCAGCAGCTCCTGACCCCAGCTGAATTGCAGGCGTGGGGCTGGCGCGTACCTTTCGCAATCGGGGCGGGCGCAGCCCTGGTGGCCCTGTACCTGCGCCGGACCATGGAAGAAACCGATGCCTTCACGCGCCAGACTGCTGCTGAAGCCACTATGCCGCAGTCGGCTCAGCCCAGCAAGCTCACCGTGCTGCTGCGCTACCCGCGGGAGGTACTCACGGTGGTAGGCCTCACGCTGGGCGGTACCGTGGTGTTCTACACCTTCACGACCTACACGCAGAAGTTTCTGGTGAACACTGCTGGCTTCAGCAAAGACCAGGCAACGCTCGTCTCGTTTGGGGCGTTGGGCGTGGCCATGCTGCTACAGCCGCTGCTGGGGGCACTGTCGGATAGGGTAGGGCGGCGGCCGGTGCTGCTGTTTTTCGGCATCGGGGCCACGATGGGCACCGTGCCCCTGATGACGTGGCTGGGGCAGGCCGGTAGCCCGGGCGTGGCATTTGGACTGCTGGTAGTAGCTCTGGTGATTGTGAGCGGATACACGTCCATCAATGCCGTGGTGAAAGCCGAGCTGTTTCCGACGGAAATACGAGCGTTAGGCGTAGGGTTGCCGTATGCGCTTACGGTAGCTATTTTCGGCGGCTCGGCCGAGTATGTGGCCCTGCTGGCCAAGAGCAAAGGCGTGGAAAGCTGGTTTTATTGGTACGTGACGGCCTGCGCGGCCATTTCGCTGGTAGTGTATCTGCGCATGGCCGACACGCGCGACACGTCCCGGATGAACAACGAGGAGCAGTAGGGTCAGCGCACAATAGCTGGAAGGGCGGTGTAGAGTTACTGTCCGGTTAGAGGTTGCGTATAAGGATCTGGCGCTAGTGTAGCGGAATCTGTATATTGGATGATTGCCAGATGGTTCTGCCGCGTGGCCGGGTGAGGTGGTAGAAAGCGGTGGAATGATTCCAGGCAGTCTGACTAGTGCGCGTACTCTTCTTTCTCCAACCTTTCTCTCCCCACTCATGAAAAAGCCCACGTATTACCGCCTGTTTTCTGCCTGTTGGCTGCTGATTCTGGTATTGCTGTCCGGCTCGGCTTTCGCCCAAGACCAGATGGCCGGCAAAAAGCCCGAGGATAAGTCGAAGCGGCCCAGCCCGCCGGCTACCGTATCGGCCACTATTAATGGCGTGCCCGTCACCATCGACTACAGCCGGCCGCATTCCAAGGGGCGGCAGGTATTCGGCAAGCTGGTGCCCTACAGTGAGGTGTGGCGTACGGGCGCCAATGAGGCTACCACGTTCAAAATAGAAAAAGCGGCCGTCATCAATGGCCAGACCCTGCCCGCTGGCATGTACTCTCTCTTCACCATTCCCGGCCCCGATGAGTGGACTGTCATCTTCAACCGGGAGTTCAAGCAGTGGGGCGCATACGAGTATAAATCAGGCGAAGACGCGCTGCGAATCAAAGTGAAGCCAACTAAGCTGGCACAGCCCGTGGAGCAGTTCACCATCACCGCCGATGCCAGCGGCCCGGTCCGGATGATGTGGGAAAATACGCAGGCGGAGTTTACGATCAGCGGGCCCGCCAAGTAGCGTTTGACTGTACTGAAAAGCAGACCGGCCGCCGTTCCTTGCCCAAAGAGGCAGGAGCGGCGGCCGGTTTTTTCTTGTCAGCACGAAGCTGTTGGAGCTGTACTACTAGTTGATTGCGGGTAAGCCAGATGCTAACCCGAGTTGGTAGTAGAACCTGGGTTGTTGGTCGGTGGCAGGCGATACACTGAAACCAGCAGCAACGTGGCAATGGGCCCGATGAAGAGAGGTATAACAAACCAGTTGACCCCGCTGCGCTGCTTACTCTGAGCAATAGCGGCGTTTATGAGTGCCAGACTGCCCCAGCCAACGCTGGTTTCTTTATCTGCGGCCATAGATGCTTCGCTCCAGAACAAAAAGATGAGGGGGGACGGGTACTACGCCCGCACGGCTTCTTCCAGGATGCTCTCTACCCAGCTTTTGCCCCAGTCTTCCAGTTCCTGCTCGGTCCAGATCTGGGGGTAGAAGATGCGACGCTGGAACTTGGGAGGCAGGTATTTCTTCCAGTTGGTGCCGCCGGTAGCGGCCAGTGAGGTGGGGTGCCGCTCCAAGTAGCGCACCGCCGACTTGAAGTGCATCAGCGGCCAGTTGACGTTCACGTTTACGTCCAGCTGCTTCATCTGGCGCAGCAGGCGCGGGTTTTCCCGCTCTTCTGCTGGCAGGCGCTGTATCACGCTCCACACGTTCCGCTCGTGGTATTCAGCAGCATGCGCGACTAGCTGCTGGGTATACTTTTCCTCGAACTGAACCAGGGTAAGCGCCTTTGCGCCAGTTTCTTCTACTGTGGCACCGGCCTTCCAATAGATGCAGCCCATTAGCTCGTCGTGGGCGGCGGCTTCGCCCAGTAGGCGGCGCTTTTCCTTGTCCAGCAGGTTGTCGATGTTGGTGCTGGCAATTTCAATCATGCGGTACTGCACGCTCTGAAAGCCGGAGGCCGGCATCAGGGACATGCGGAACTTCAGAAACTGCTGCTTGTCCATGCCATCTACCATCACATCGAACGAATCAATAAGATTCTCGAAGTAGCGGTTGATGCGGCCCAGGCGCAGTACCAGTTCCTGCACGGTAGGCTCCTGTATCTGCCCAATTTGCTCGTACTCGCAGAGGCAGAGCTTAAAGTACAGCTCCGTAATCTGGTGGTACATGATAAAGATTCGCTCGTCGGGAATCTTGGTGAGCGGGCGTTGCAGGCTTAGGAGGGTATCAAGGCCGATGTAGTCCCAATAGTTGACGTAATCAGCATAATAGAGGCCTTCAAGGTAAGCAGCCAAGTCCTGACTATCAGCGGAATACTTTTCCTGTAGTCGGCGGAGCTGCTCGAAGACGGCGGGCGAAAATTCGTCCTGTGGGGTGGGCATAAAGGGGTGGGGTGGGTGGAAAGGAGGGGTAATCCGGGTACAAGGAACGAAAAAGCGGCCGGAACTGCTAGCCGCAAACTACCCCATGGCAGGCCAGCCGCCACCAGGAATTGGCTGGGCACCAGGTATGCAGTTTCAAGCAGAAAAATTTCTGTTTGATAGGTACAATTTCGGACTAGCCACCAGCTCTCAGCCTGCCGGATAAGCGGCAGTTGCCAGCACACGGACTGCGCACACCCGCCACCTACAGGTAGACTTCAGTATGATGCTATTAATTAAATATATAGTTATAATTACGTGACTGTGGCAGAGGCCCTAACGTAGTGCTAGAACATACTCCTGTCTGGGGCTGGCGGCAGCAGAACACTGCTACAGCACTGTATGCCACGCTAGTTGCTTGCCTGCTCATGCCACCTGTTTTCCTGACAGGCCCTGCTGATGAAAGTTCTCGTTCTATTTCTATTGGTTTTTACAATTGAGGTAGCATCGGCCCAGATTCGTCCTGCAGCAGTTGCCAGCTTCCGGCAGATGCCTGCTGCCGGCATCGTACTCGACCAGGGCTGGCAGTTTCATGCAGGAGACAACCCGACCTGGGCTGAGGTAACTATCGATGAGCGGGGCTGGCAATCCATCAACCCGACCCTGAGTTTGCGCCACCTGCCCCAGATAGAGCAAGCCGGTACGGGCTGGCTCCGGCTGCGCTTCCGGCTGAGCCCGGAGCTGCGTCGGCAGGCACTACTGCTGCGCATATTCCAATACACTGCCTCGGAAATCTACTTCAACGGGCACCTGATCCGCCGCTACGGCACCCTAAGCCCTGATCCGCAGCAGGTGCATCCGTATTGGCCTGATGGGGAGCCAATTGAACTGCTGCTCCGCGACCAGGAGGAGCAGGTGCTGGCCGTGCGTTTTGCCCACTGGCCGCATTTTGCCCTGTTCAGCGACTTTTTTGTGCCCGGATTTTTGCAGGCTCGGCTAGAAGGAGTTGAGCAGGTGGTGAAAAGCAACCAGCAGGAATCTGTCTATAAAACGGCCGATATGCTGCTGATGGGTTCGTTTCTGCTGCTGAGCATGCTCCATTTGGGCTTCTATATATACAATTCGGCGCAACGGGCTAACTTTTTTTTTACGCTGTACACGCTGGCTGGTGCCATTAGCTTTTTCTGCACGGGTTTCCTCGACGAAATCCAGCGGCTTGAGCTACGCCTGGGAGTTGATATCCTCTCCTATATATGCCTCCAAACGGGCAGCGTGCTGGCTGTACGAGCCTTATACAGCCTATTTCGGGTGCGGTTGGGCTGGATTTACTGGAGTCTGTGGGCCGCCAACTTCCTGAGCCTGGTGCTGCTGATTTTTGGCAGCCAAGCCAGTTGGTATCCTACCGTAGGGTTTATGCTGCTGGTTACGGCCGAGCAGCTGCGCCTTACGCTTGGCGCGTTGCGCCAGACCCGGCAGGCCGCCGGCATAATTGCCGCCGGTTTTGCCATTTCCCTGGTACTGCTGCTGGTATTCGGGTTTATTGCCCGCTACTACGGGCCGCTGCTGATGGTGGAAGTGCTGTCCATTCCGCTGCACACGATTCTTACTTTTCCCGCTTTCTTGAGTCCGGTGCTGGCTATTTCGCTGTATCTGGCCCGGCAGTTTGCGTTGGCCAGCCGCCTGCTGGAAATAAAACTCAACCAGGTACGGATGCTTTCCCGGCAGATGCTGGCTCATCAACAGGAAAAACAGGTTATGCTGGCTCAGCAGAACGAAACGCTGGAGCGGCAGGTGCAACTGCGCACCGCCGCTTTGCAACGCACCCTGAACAACCTGCAGGCCACCCAGGATCAGCTAATTCAGAGCGAGAAAATGGCGAGCTTGGGTGAGCTGACGGCCGGCATTGCCCACGAAATTCAGAACCCGCTCAACTTCGTCAATAACTTCGCCGATGTAGCGGTTGAGCTGCTGGCCGAGTTGAACACCGAAACGCTGGCCGCGTTGCCTGAGCCGGCGCAGGAGCCCGCCCACGAACTGGTAAACGAGCTGACGCAGGTACTGCAGAAGATTCATCAGCACGGCGAGCGGGCCGACTCCATCGTGAAGGGCATGCTGGAACATTCGCGCCTGAGTTCCGGCGAGCGGCAGCCCACAGACCTGAACGCCCTAGCCGACGAGTTTTTGCGGCTGAGCTACCACGGTCTGCGCGCCAAATACAAAGATTTCAACGCCCAGCTCACTACGGATTTCGATACCAAGCTGGGGCTGGTTGAAGTAGCGCCGCAGGATATAGGGCGGGTGCTGCTAAACCTGTTCAACAACGCTTTTTATGCCATCCAGCAACGCCAAGCACAGGCCGGCGACAACTACAAGCCTGAAGTGACAGTGCGCACCAGAAGAAGCGCTGGCTTCGTTCAGATTACAGTACGGGATAATGGTACCGGAATTCCGGCCGCTATTCTGGACAAGATCTACCAGCCCTTCTTTACTACCAAGCCTACCGGTGAGGGCACCGGTCTGGGACTCTCACTTAGCTATGATATCGTCACGAAGCAGCACAAAGGCACGCTTACCGTCGAAACTAGGGAAGACCACTTTACCGCCTTTACCGTGAGCCTGCCGACGGGTGAGCCGGTTAACGGCCAGATGGCTTATCAGATATAAACACGTGGCTGCTGCCTGGCAATCGTGTCGGCGCGTGCAATGGCAGGACCTTCTATACGCAGGCACCAGACAAGTAAATTTCCTTTACTTTCGCCGCTACAGGCAACGCTGCCTGAACTATCAGTATCTCCCGGAGGGAGGCTTCTATTGCAAGCTCGTTAGTGCCTAGTCTGCGGTCAGCGTCGGGGTTCCCTGCGCTTTCTGTGGGGCACTGCTACCGGCTAGCAATTTGTAGAAGCTACCCACGCGGTTTGTTGGGTGATAGTCGTCGAATCCGATACCTTTACTGCCTCTTATGGCCGAGAAAAGCAGCATATTCGACATGATTGGGCCTGTGATGATTGGGCCTAGCTCGTCGCACACAGCCGGAGTGGTGCGTATTGCCCGGGCGGCCATTCGTATTCTGGGCAGCCTGCCCACGCATGCCACCGTCACGTTCTACAACTCCTTTGCCCGCACCTACGAAGGCCACGGCTCCGACCGCGCCATTGTGGCCGGGCTGCTGGGGATGAATACCGACGATGTGCGTATCCGGGAGGCTTTCGACCATGCGAAGGAAGCCGGGCTGCAGTATACGTTTCAGGGAGTTGGCAATGCCTCTACCATGCATCCGAACACCATTCGGGTGCAGCTGCGCGATGAGCGCACGGCCCATACAGTGGAAGTAGTAGGCCAGAGCCGGGGCGGCGGCGTTATCCGGATTGTCGAAGTCGACGGGTTTCCGTCCGACTTTTCGGGCAGCCTGCACACGCTCATTCTGGATGCGGATGATGCTAAAGGCTCCATTGCTTTTATTGCCTCAGTCATTGCGCACGACGACTGCAACATTGCCACTATGCTGGTTTCCAGAAAAGGAAAAAATGATGTGGCGCGGCAGTTCATCGAAATAGATTCCGGCATCAAGGATATTACCCTGGCCTACCTGCGCCAGCTAAGCTGGGTGCACCGTGTTACCTACATTCCGACCATTGATTAAAGGATTTGAGGCAATTATTCGCCATCCTGAATATATTTCCTGAAAAATCAGACGCTGCTGTCTGTCGTTCTGCTTCTGGCTTTGCCGCCTTACACTCTCTATGAAAGCAACCGCTACGCCACTGCCACGGACTCTGGCTCTGGCCGGAACTACCGCCTTGCTTCTGGCTATTGCTGGGCCTGCCCTGGCCCAGACCACGCCGCCCGCTCAGCCCCCGGCAGGCGCGTTGGCGCAGCCAGCAGCCACAGGGGCCTCTTTCACGCTACAATCCGCCGTGAACTATGCGCTGGAGCACAATCTGACTGTGCGCCAAAGCCAGCTGAATGCTGAGCTCAGCGACGTCACGCAGCGGGCGGGGCGGGGAGCCTTGCTGCCCACCGCCAACCTCAACGCCAGCCAGACCTGGAACTATGGTACTGGTCTGGACCCACTCACCAACGACTTCGTAAGCCAGACCATTCGCTCCAATAACTTCTCGGCCAGTACGCAGATTACCCTTTTTTCCGGGTTTCAGCTGCGCAATGCCGTCAAGCGTAATGCCCTCGATTATCAGGCGGCACTGGTGGATATTGAGCAGGCCCGCAACGACTTGTCGCTGAACGTGGCCTCGGTGTATCTGCAGCTGGTGCTGTCTGAGGAGCTGATTCGGGCCAACCAAACGCGCGTCAACAGCAGCCAGCAGCAGATTGACCGCACCCAGAAGTTGCTGAAAGCGGGTGCCGTGGCGGAGAGCAACCTGCTCGACAGCCGGGCCCAGCTGGCATCCGATGAGCTGAATGTGGTAACGGCGCAGAACCAGCGGGATATTGCGCGTTTGCAGCTTATTCAGCTACTCAACCTGGATGCCGCCGGTGCGGCTAATTTTCAGATTGAATTGCCGCAGCTGCCTGACCCGGACGACGAAGCTGCCTACAATGCCGAACCGTCCGCCATTTTCGAAACGGCGCAGGGCCTGATGCCGGAAATCAAGGCCGCCGACCTGCGCGTACGTTCTAGCCAGCTGGGTATTGATGTTGCGCGGGGAGCGTATCTGCCCCGCCTCACGTTTGGAGCCGGTGTGTTTACCGGTTTCTCGTCGTCGCGGCTGGCACGGGTCTTCAACGGCGACTCCACGGCCGTGGTGCCCATTCCGGTGGTGCAATACGTAGGCGGGCAGCCTATCCCCACCACGTTTGCCGTGCTGCAGCCCAAGCAGGCTATTCCGGAGCTGCTGCCCGCCAAATTCTCCGACCAGATTAAGGACAACCTGGGCCGGCAGCTGCAGTTCAACCTCAATATTCCTATTCTGAACGGTTTCCAGGCCCGCACCAATGTGCAGCGGGCCCAGGTGACGGCCCGGCAAGCCGAGCTGCGGGCCGAGCAGACCCGTCTCACGCTGCGCCAGAACATCCAGCAAGCTGCCGCCGATGCCTTGGCCGCGCAACGCCGGTTCACCTCGTCGAAGCGGCAGGTAGAAGCTCTGACCACGGCTTACCGCAACGCCGAAATCCGTTTTAACAACGGCCTGCTCAACGGTACGGAGTTCAACATTGCCAAAAACAACCTTGCCGCCGCCGAGTCTACCATGATTCAGGCCAAATACGAGTTCATCTTCCGCAGTAAAGTTCTCGACTTCTACCAGGGCCGTCCGCTGGCCCTGTAGCCTCATGAGTGAACAGGCAGCGGAGCAAACCGTCCGCTTCCGGCTGCCAGGTCCTCATCTACCCATCTACTCATTCACGAATCGGAATAAATGAAAAACAACCGCTTACTCTACATATTGCTGGCCGTCATTATCTTGCTGATAGGGGGCTACGTGGTGGGCAAGAAACAGGGGTGGTGGGGCAAGCCCACCGGCACAGAAGTAACGGCTGCCAAAGCCGCCACCGTCAACATCGTGGAGAAGGTGAGTGCCTCGGGCAAAGTGCAGCCCGAAACAGAGGTGAAAATTTCTCCCGACGTGTCGGGCGAGATTATTGAACTGTATGTGCAGGAAGGTGATTCGGTGAAGAAAGGACAGCTGCTGCTGCGTATCCGCCCCGACAACTACCAGGCCTTGGTTAACCAGCAGAGCGCTGTAGTGAATACCCAGCGCGCCAACGTAGGCCAGACCCAGGCGCGCCTGCAGCAGCTGGTTGCGAATGCCAAGCAAACAGAGCTGACCTATCGCCGCAATGCCTCGCTCTACAAGCAGAAGGTGATTTCGCAGGCCGACTTTGAAGCCGCAAAGGCTGCCTACGACGCCTCGCAAGAAGAGCTGAACAGCGCACGCGCCAGCATCCGGGCGGCGCAAAGCAACGTGGCCAGTGCGCAGGCTTCGCTGGAAGATGCTCGCAAAAACCTCAACAAAACCACTATTTACGCGCCCGTAAGCGGCACCGTAAGCAAGCTGAACGTGGAGAAAGGCGAGCGGGTGCTGGGTACTTCCCAGATGGCCGGCACCGAAATCATGCGGATTGCCAACCTCAATTCGATGGAGGTACGTGTGAACGTCAACGAAAACGACATCATCAATGTGCACCTCGGTGACTCGGTGGAGGTGGAAGTTGACTCGTATGCCAGCAAGGACGAGAAGTTCCGCGGCCTCGTGACCAGCATTGCCAACACGGCCAAGGATGCTCTTACGGCAGAAGCCGTAACCGAATTTGAAGTGCGTATCCGGCTGCTGCCCGACTCTTACCGCCACCTGTTGCGCACGGTAAGTGGCCGCACAGTGGTGCCTTTCCGGCCCGGCATGACGGCTTCCGTTGATATCATCACCGACCGTAAAACTGGTGTGCTGAGCGTGCCGCTTTCCGCCGTAACTACCCGCTCCGACAGCGCCATGGCCGCCAGCGGTGCTACTGCCAGCACCGGTCCCCGCGTGCGGGTGGGTGGAGTAGGCGGCAAAGGGCGAAGCGGCGCAGAAGCTGAAACGACTCCAAAAACCAGCGACGTACAGGAAGTAGTTTTTGTCATTCGCAATGGAAAGGCTGTTATTACGCCGGTTAAAACAGGCATCAGCGACTTTCAGAACATCGAAATCCTGAGTGGTCTGCAGGCCGGCGACCAGGTAGTAAGTGGCCCGTTCCGGGCTGTAGCCAAAACGCTGAAAGCGAATGAGGCAGTAGTAATAAAAGATGCCAAGAGCCTCAACAAGGAAGCGCTGAAAGAAGGGCCCGAGGAAAACAAGTAGGCTAGTCCAGACTTCGCAGAAAGCCAGCTAGGTGGTTTCTGCGCGGCTGACATACGAGAGGTGACCGTTGCGCTCCAACAGTCACCTCTCGTTTTTTTTAGCTAAACTGCCCGTTAAAGGCTGAAAATGCCGTTTCGGCGTGTGCTCTGCTGCCGGGTTTCCAGCGTTTTCGCTTCTTCCGCACCCTCATCTACTCATTCCCACCTTGGAAAAAATAGCTATGCTGGGCGGTGGCTCCTGGGCCACGGCACTCACCAAGATTCTATCCGAAAACGGCGCACGTGTTGGCTGGTGGCTGCGCTCTAAAGACGATGTGCAGCACCTGCGCACCACGCGCCACAATCCCCGGTACCTGTCGTCGGTGGCTCATGACCTGACCCGTGTGTTTCCTTCCACCGACCTGGAGGAAGTTGTAAAGGATGCCGACTGGCTGGTGCTGGGCGTGCCAGCGGCCTTCGTGCAGAGCGTGCTCGATAAGCTGGACCGGGATGCGCTGAAAAACAAACGGGTTATCTCGGCCATTAAAGGCATGATTCCGGGCAAAAACGTGCTGGTGACTGACTACGTAGCCGACCGGTTCCGGCTGCCACCTTCGCGGCTGGGCGTAGTAGCCGGGCCCTGCCACGCCGAGGAAGTGGCGCTGGAAAAACAGAGCTACCTCACCATCGGCTCGCCGGATCCTACGCTGGCCGAAGACTTCTGCCGACTGCTGCGCAACCGCTACGTGAAGGCTAACCCCGCCGCCGACCTCGACGGCATCGAGTATTTCGCCGTCATGAAGAACATTATTGCCCTGACCAGCGGCATTGCGCATGGCCTCGGCTACGGCGACAATTTTCAGGCGGTGCTGGTGAGCAATGCGGTGCAGGAAATGCGCCGTTTCGTGCATGCCCTCAACCCCCAGCCCCGCGACCTTTCGGGTTCCGCCTACCTCGGCGACCTACTCGTAACGGCGTATTCGCAGTTCTCGCGCAACCGCACCTTCGGCAGCATGGTAGGCCGCGGCTACAGCGTGAAGTCAGCGCAGCTGGAAATGAACATGATTGCCGAGGGCTACTACGCCGTCAAGAGCATCTACGAAATGAACAAGCGCCTGCAGGTGCCCATGCCGATTACGTCAGCAGCCTACCATATTTTGTATGAGAAGATTGCGCCGGCCGTGGAAATTGAGCTGCTGAAGGAGAAATTCAGATAGAAGCCTTTTACATTCAACCGCTTCGGGCGGACGCATTCCTGAAAACTGACACTATGGGCACCTGGGACTACTACAATTTCGACAACGACTCGGCCGCAGACTTCGCCGAGGAATTTCTGGAAAACCCCAATGAAGCCGTGCTCTACGAGGCGCTGGCCACGGCGGCAGAGGAAGAAGGCCATCTGGAAGCAGGTGCCGCCAGTGAGGCGCTGGCCGCGGCCGAAATTGTAGCGGCTATTCTGGGCCGGCCGGCATCGGATATTCCGCCGGGTCTGCTGCCCGCTGTGGCTCACCTCGACGCCGGTGACAGCGAAGATCTGCGCGAACTGGCCGAAGCCGCCGTGATGGTAGTGTTGGAAAAATCAGAATTGCAGGAGGAATGGGCCGGCCGCAGCGACTACGCCAACTGGCAGAGCCTGCAGCAGAACCTGCTGGCGCGCCTAAAAGAAGACGACGAATAGCGCCGATGAATTGGTTGGTATTGGCGGCCTGCGCCGCGCTTTGCATGGCGCTCTACAACCTGTTCATCAAGGCTGCGGCCGGGCATGTGCACGAAATGGTGGGCGCCGTTGTGCTGCAGGTGGTAGCGGCGTTGGTAGGAGCGGGGTTGTTGCTGCTGCTGTATCTGCGCGGCGCATTGCCGCCCGTGCTGGCCACCAGCAGAGGCATTTCGATGGCGGCCCTGGCGGGGCTGTTTATCGGGTTGGCCGAAATTCTGACGTTTGCCGTGTATGGGAAAGGGGCGCCGGCTTCCGTCGGAACTCCGCTTATTGTGGGCGGGTCGGTGCTGCTCACGGCCGTGCTGGGAATTCTGCTACTGCGTGAGGTGCTCAGTTGGCCGCAAGCCTTGGGTATGCTGCTGATTGTGGGCGGCATTGCACTGCTGGCCCGGAGCCATTGACTGCGGGTGACTTGGTTAGCGAACAGGCTGTGGTATGTTGGTACGGCCGTAAATTACTGTCAGAGCGTCTTCATAGACGGGAGAGTAAGCTGAGGCAGCCCACGGAGGCAGTGTAGCGCCGCGTTCCAGTACTACGAAGTCATACGTCACATCAGGATCTGCTGTGGTTTGGAGCAGGATATTCCGGTTTTCCAGCAGGGCGTAATGATGCATGAACAACTCGTGCCAGGGAGACGCCAGAAACACCCGCTGGGCTCCCCAACCCGTAAGCCATTCATATGAAGACTCGATTTGCTGCTGGCGCTGCTGCTCTGCCCGCAAGGAAGGTAGCTGGCGCCACTGGATGTAGCCCGCATAGCCCCCGATAATGAGCAGCATAACGGCTAACTGCGCGCTGGTCGGCACTCGGCCTAACTGTAGCGCCTTGGTACCCGCCAGCCCCAATAAAATACTGCTGAAGCATGCCGCAAACAGCAGTACCCGCTCCGGTACCAACACCTGCTGTAATGCCATCAACACAACCGGTACAAGTAATAGCAACGCTGTAAGGGCTACGATGGGCCGCAGGAGCGGCTGCCGCCACCACAGCAGAGGTACTGCTACGCCTATAGTACCTACGGCCGCCAATCCAAGGTTTTCGCCTCCAGCCAGGGTATCGGCTAGTACGTGCAGGTAGCCGGTGTAGTGTGGCCAGAAGATGGCCGCTGACAAGCGCGCCACATAATGGTTGCCGAGCAGCTGCGGAAGCCCCGAAACCACGATGATAGGCGAGTACAGCAGTACTGCGGTGGTGCCAATAGCAGCGGTGGCGAATGCCAGCCGGCCGACATCCAGCCAGCGCCGTTGGTTGATGAAGCCTAGTAAGAGCCCCGCGCCCAGCGCCACCAGCGGATACACGAACGTGGGAATGGTATACAGCCCCAGAATGCCAGTTCCGATAAAAACGACCCACGCAAGCCGACGGCCGGCCGGTTGCCGCCACAGTGCTAACGCTGCGAAAAACGCGGCCAGCAAGAGAGCCAACTGCAGAAAATAGCCGCGGCCTGCCACCGCATAGTACAGGCCCAATGGAGAAAAGCCAAACAAGCCAATCCCTAGCGTGGCGCCCCTGAAACCGATAGAACGCGTGAGAAGCAGGTACGCAACACCAGTGCTTGCGGTAGCTGCCAGTAGCGTTGGCAGCCGCATCACGAGGTGTAAGTTGGTGCTGAGCAAGCTAAAGGGCCAGCAGAGGAAATTGAATAGCAGGTGGTTGTTGGGAATCGGATAGAAGCTACTGATTGCAACCGGACCTTCGTGAATAAAATAGTCGAAGGACGCTGCCTCGTCGGTGCTGATGGGATATACCACCAGATACCAGAGGCGCAGTAGTGTCAGGACAAGTAATAAGAAGCTTCCTGCCAGCGTGTCCGTGCGACTAAGCGCCTGCAGCTGGAGGCGTAAGCCGGTTCCTGTCTGCCTGATTTCTAATAGAAGTTTCTGCCATTCCTGCCGCAGTAGCCCGTTTCGCCGAAGAACCAGTAGCAGGCCGCCGCTCACCAATGCCACGCCTGTTAGTGCCGCCCGCAGTGCCATGTAGCGCGCCGGAGTAAGAGCCAGTCGCAGATGATGGTAGCTGCCTTCATGGTAGGTGATGCTGCCCAGGGCCTGCACTTGTTGATAGGGAGTCAGCCCGAAAATTAGCAGTAGAAACAGACTGCTCAGGAGCAGGCAAAGTAGACTCACTGCCAGCAGTGCTCGGAAAGGCATAAAGGCGGATGTGTAATGCGGAAACGGTAGACTACTGTGGCAGTAGGTGCTGGCCGGTCAGCAGGCCCAGCTCTTCCCACACGCGGTGTACTGGCAGGCCCATAACGTTGAAATAAGAGCCTTCCAGCCGGGTTACCGCGACCATGCCAATCCAGTCTTGCGCGCCATAGGCACCTGCCTTATCCAGTGGTTTATACTGCTGAACGTAGAATCTTATTTCTGAGTCAGATAAACTGCGAAAATGTACCCGTGTCTGCTCTGAAAAAATGACCTGCCGACCGTCGCCGGCCAGCAGGCACACCCCGGTAAACACGTCGTGGGCTTGCCCCTGCAGGTTGCTCAGCATCCGAATAGCTTCGGCCTCGTCGGCAGGCTTGTTAAGCACTTCCTCTCCTAGGCAGACAATGGTATCGGCCGTCAATAGCACCTCATCGGGGGCCAGGGTTGTTCGGTAAGCGGCGGCTTTGTGCGCCGCCAGATATTCGGCTACTTCCGCCCGGCGCAGATGCTCCGGATACGATTCATCCACTTCCTGCAGCCGCACAGTGTACTGCAGCCCTAGGTCGGAGAGTAGCTGCCGGCGGCGCGGTGAGTTGGAGGCCAGCACGAGTTTCATCTTGTCAGGCAATAGGGTGGTTGATAGTAAAGGAGAGGCTGTCTGCTTGGTTTAGCGCACAAACTCTTTCAGAAACGGGTGAGCGGTTTCCTCCGCCCGAACGCTGCTGAAAAGGAAGCCTCCAATGGTTTTGGGGTAGAAGAACGTGGATTTGGGTGGCATCACGGCTCCGGAATGGCATACCCGCTCCACCTCGTCCATGGTCACTTCATTGGTAATGAAAGCGGCATGGGCTTCGCCGTGGTCGACGCGCTGCAGGCACTCGGAGAAGTTGCGCACGTAGGCTACCCCCGGCCATTGGCGTTGCGCATCGGGCCCGGCAATGCCCAGCACCTTTTCCAGCACGAAAAAGTGTAGCACGGTCAGATCCAAGGCCTTTACTTCGGGGGTCGTGTGCCAGCTCAGCTGCTCGTGCACTTCGGGGCGCAGACGGATTTTATAGGCCTGTCCATCCTGCAAGTACAGCCCAAATGCCCATTGCTTGCCTGCTATCAACTCGGGGAGGTCGTAGGGGTCTTCCTTGGGCAGCACTGTAAAATACGGTTCCAGCCGGGCCAGGAATTCGGCATCGGTCAGGTCCTGAGGCAGTTCCAGCAGCAGACGGTGCGTGGGAAGAATGCGCAGGTCGTCAGCGGCCGCATTGGTCAGGTACATGAGGTGGAAATTCCAGCCTTCGTGGCCGGTAGCTTCTGGCTCAGCCGCCAAGCGGGCCTGCCGGTACGCTAAAGACCCTTCGTAGCGGTGGTGTCCATCGGCCAGAATTACCTGCCGCGAATCCAGCACCTGCTGAAACCGCCGGATAACGGCCGCGTCCTGAATCACGGCCAGTACGTCGCGGGCTCCCTGGTAATCTTCCTCTGTCTGGTAGAGCGGGGTTCGGATGGCTTCATCGAGGTAGTGCTCCAGTTCAAAATCGTCGTCGCGGTAGAGGCCATGCGTTGCACTGGTCTGGAATTCGGTGCGGGCCAGCAACTCGGCCCGGTCGTTAACGGCGGCGGGCAACGTGTTTTCGTGGCGCAGCACTACCTCCTCGGCCCAGTCGTAGGCCCGGATATGGCACATAAAGCCTTTGCGGCAATACTCACGGGTACTGCCTGACAGCCGGAAATACTGGTAATAGGCGTAGATGCCTGGTAGTTCATCTTGGCGTAGTACGCCGCTTTCCTGCCATTCCTTCAGCCGGTGCAGTGCTTCACCCGCCGGGTCGTCGCCGCGGGGCACCGAAAGATGAATGCTATTGAGCGGGTTGCGGTAGAGTGCTTCCCGCTGCCGCGCCGATACCACATCAAACAGGGGAGATACGTACTCGTCTATGTGCTGGCCCAGTGTTGGGTTGTAGCGCCAGCCGCGTAAGGGTTGAATTTCAGCCAAATCTTTTCTCAGATGAGATAATGAAGGGATACAGAAGCAAGCAGGAGAGTAACAACGATAGGAAACGCTTCGGTCTCCAGTTACTTTCTCTCCTTAGGGGGCCAGCCGGCTCAGGCGCCACGTTTCGCCTTCCAGCTCATACACTATTCGGTCGTGGAGGCGGCTGGGGCGGCCCTGCCAGAACTCCACACGGTGCGGCCGCAGAATGTAGCCGCCCCAATGTTCCGGCCGAGGCAATGGGTCCTGGTCGCCAAACCGGTCGAGCATGGCTGTTTCCTGCTGCTCCAGCTCGTGGCGGCTTGCTATCTTCTGGCTCTGCGGCGAAGCCCAGGCCCCAATCTGGCTGGCCCGGGGACGGCTCTGGAAGTACTCATCAGACAGAGCGGCCGGGGCTTTTTCCACGCGGCCTTCTACCCGTACCTGGCGCTCAAGGCCCGGCCAGAAGAAAGTGAGAGCAGCCAGCGGCCGGGCGGCTAGTTCGTGGCCCTTGCGCGACTCGTAGTTGGTGTAGAACAGGAAGCCGGCCTCATCGGGTAGGCCTTTCAGCAGTACCACGCGGGCTGAGGGCTGGCCCGTTTCACTGGTAGTGGCCAGGGTCATGGCCGTTGGCTCCTCCAATTGGGCCTGCAGTGCCTCATCAAGCCAGAGCCGGAACTGTGGTACCGCTGCCGGCAGCACGTCGGTTTCGGAAAGAGTGCGTTGTGCGTAGGTCTTGCGCAGGTCAGCTAGATGCGGGTCTATCATCGGAGGCTACTAGTTAGAATTCAACGCAGTTGCCGCTTTGTACCGGGAGTAGTTGCCAGAACGGCTCGGGGCGGACATTTTTCTGCGACTGTTGATGGTGGTGAATAGCGCTGCAAGGTAGCATAATGCCGGCATGCGGGAACCTGGGCTACCTGCTCTGACGTAAACCAACCGGGTGCCTGCCGGTTCGCTACTAGCTGCGCTGGTTGCGTGGTGTGTGGGGCCCATTGGCGTATGCCTGCCACCTGTGCGGCACTCCCGGTGTCTCTTTAATAGTGCCGGCTTTTCTCCTTCACTGCAACTGCTCTATTGCCATGCCCCAGCTTCGCTCCAGCAGCCTCCTGATTTCTCAGCCTTTTCTTGGCGACCCTAATTTTGAACGGACCGTAGTCCTGGTCTGCCGCCACGATGATGAAGACGGTACGTTTGGGCTGGTTCTGAACCGGGCTTCCAGCCTGCGCCTGGGCGACGTGCTACAGCTGCCGGGTGGTGACGACACAAGCCTGGCCCAACAGCCGCTGTTGTTAGGCGGCCCCGTACAGCCCGATACGCTGCATTACCTGCACCAGCGGCCCGATATTCCTGAGGCCATTGCGCTGGGCCAAGACGTGTACTGGGGCGGCGACTTTCAGGTGCTGCTGGGGCTGCTGCTCAGCGGCGAGCTGGCACCCGAAGCGGTACGCTTTTATGCGGGTTATTCGGGCTGGACTGCCGGTCAGCTGGCCACTGAAGTAGGGGAAAATGTTTGGATTGTGCATCCGAATGCTGCCGGGAAAGTCTTTACTTTGGACAATGATGCCTTCTGGCAGGCTATTCTGCGCGAGAAGGGCGGCCGGTACCGTGCCCTGTCCAATTACCCGCTGGACCCGCGTCTGAACTAACCTGTTTTCTTCCTCCGTCGCCTGTTGCCGCGCTACTCGGGCACCGGCCAGGCCATACCATCTGAACTTATGCTACCTGAAAACGATAATCCCGCCCCCGCAAACTCCGATGCCAATCAGGAGTCGCCGATGAGCATTCTGGAGCGCCGGCTGGCCGAAATCCGGTCGAAGCAAGGAGAGGAACCCGCTCAACCTGAGCCTGCCTCTGCTCCGGCAGCGCAGCCCGCGGCCGATATTCTAGAGCGCCCGGCCACGGAGTCACATCCACAGCCTGGCCAGCCTGCTGATGCTGGTACGGCCGAAACCCCGGCACTTCAGCCGGCTGCTGATTCTGCACCAGTAGCGCAGGAGGTTGCTCCTCCCAGCCATGATCCGAGCGTGTCCGACTCGCAGGCCCGCGCCGAAGCTCATTATGGCACTGAGAATCCAGGCGTCGTCAGTGCGCAGGCCCAAGAGACGCTGGATGCATCAGCAACTACAGTAGCCTCAGTGACTCCCGAGCCAGAAGCGCTGGGTGGTGAGGCAGCTGCACAGCAAGAAAGCGCTGCTGTTATTGCTCCCGAGCCAGAAGCCCTTACCGGAACCAGCCAGCCGGAGCCAGTTGCTACTCCCGACGCCGACCTGCCAGTTGCCGACATTCATGCGGCGGCTGAAATTGAAGCCGCCCCCGAGGAAGTAGCTACGCTGCCGACGTCTTCTGAAACCCCGGCCACACCCGACAACATGCCTGCGGATGCCCAGCATCACGCGTTAGAGGACGAAGAAGAATTCGTGCCTGAAACGGCTGCTCCGGATTTTTCTTCGCTGGATCTGGCAGCACAAAGCACATATCTGCTCACCTTACTACGCCGCCCCGACGCGCGCCAGAACCGCAAGCAGATTACGGATCTGTACCGGCAATACGACACGGCGGTGCAAGCCGACCGCACTGCCGCCCGCCAGCGCTTCACGGAAGCCGGTAACGAAGGAGACGACTTTAGCTATACGGGTCCGGAAAGCCATCAGGAGCTCAGCAAAGCCATGCAGGAGTTTCGCGAAACCCGTGCGCGCGACGCCAAAGCTGAAGATGAGCAGCGTGCCCGCAACCTGGTACACAAGGAGCATCTGTTGTCGCAGCTGCGGCTGCTGGTAGAGTCGGCTGAAACCAAGGATAGCTCGGCCCGCATCAAAGCATTGCAGAACGACTGGAAAGCCACTGGACCTGTTCCGCAGAAGGACGCCCAGGAACTCTGGAACTCCTACCATGCGCTGCTCGATATTTTCTACAACAACCGTGGCCTGTTCTTCGAGATGAAGGAACTGGACCGCCGCCGGAATCTGGAGGCGAAGGAAGCTCTTATTGTGCGGGCCGAAGCGTTGGCCGGTCAGTCGAGCATCAACAAAGCCCTGACAGATTTGCGGCAGCTGCATGAAGAGTGGAAACACATCGGGCCGGTGCCAAATGAGCAGCGCGAGCCCCTGTGGCAGCGTTTCTTGCAGGCATCGGAGCAGGTGCACAACCGTAAAAAAGAATTCCTCGACTCTCGTTCGGCACAGGAAAACGCCAATCTGACTCGAAAAGCCGCGCTTCTGGAGCAGCTGAAGCCGTTTGGCGACTTCCAGACGGAACGTGTGAACGAGTGGCGGGCCAAAACCGATGAGCTACAGAAGCTCAAGGAAGAATGGGATGCTGCCGGCCTTGTTCCTCGCGACAAGGCAGAAGCCATGAACAAGCAGTTCTGGGGCGCATACAAGGGGTTCTTCCAGCGCAAAAACCAGTTTTTCAAGGCACTCGATGAAGAAAAGAATGCTAACCTGAAGCGCAAGCTGGATCTGATAGAGCAGGCGGAGGCCGCGCTGGTCAATCCCGACTGGGAGCAGGGGCGTGAGGTAGTTATCCGGCTTCAGAAAGACTGGAAGACTATTGGCCGCGTGCCGGAAAAGCAGTCTGACAAAGTATGGAACCGCTTCCGTACGGCGTGTGACTCGTTCTTTGACCGTAAAAACCAGGAGCACAAACAGCGTCAGGAGAAAGCTCAGCAACTCAGTCAGGAGCAAACCACTTTCCTTGATGAGTTGGCAGGTAGCATTGCCAGCCTTTCCGCTGATGCGCCCGGAACAGTAGATGGATTCCGGGAGCATGTACAGGCTTGGCAGGCATTTGGCGCCACTGAGCGTGCCGATGAGCGGTTCCAGACCCTGATGGGTAAATATCTTGATATGGTACCCGGCTTGGCGTATGATGAGCGGTCTGACTTGCTCTTCAATCTGCAGGTGGAACGACTCAAGTCAAGCCCGGATTCGCAACAGCAGCTTTACAAAAAGGAGCAGGCGCTACGCCGCGAAATCAATGAGTTGGAAAATGATATTTCAACGCTGAAGACCAACCTCGAATTCTTCGCGCGGTCTAAAAACGCGGCGCAGCTCCGTGAGGAGTATCAGGGCCGTATCGATGAAGCACAAACCCGTATTGAAGGGTTAAAAAAACAGCTCCGTATAATTCGGAGTTGACGTGTTGGCTACCCTTAGCGTAGGTAGCGTGTAAGTGGGCAGCCGGCAATTTGCGGGCTGCCCACTTTTTTTGGTAATTACACCTGCTACTCAAAGCAAAAGTTAAATTGCCACACCTTCAACTACATGGCTACCGATTCTCCTACATGGATTTTGCGGACTGAACGACTGCCAGAGGCTAACCAGCGAGTGTTGGTGTATGCTCCTTTTTCCTGGCAGGATATTACCGTCGCGACTTATAAGCCAGATAATGCAGGGGCCAAGCACATGTTTGTTAAGCCGGATCATCAGGGCGTTGACCGATATATCAAGGGCGTAACCCATTGGATGGCCCTACCGGAAGCACCGGTTTAACCACAAAAAGGACGCCCGGCCATTTACTAAATGGTCGGGCGTCCTTTTTGTGGTTTGCTGGTTTAAAGCTATGCGGCAGGCGTAGCGTTTTTAGGCTTGCGGCCACGCTTAGCGCCTCCCGGTGTTACTGTACGGGGCTTACGTTCTTTTACGGCTGGCTGGTAGTCGTCAGCAAGAATAGTATCCATTTCCTCAACGGCCTGGTTAAGGTTGCGAATAGCAGTAGAAACAGTACGCAATGCTTTGCGCAATTCTTTCTTTACTATGTCGCTGTTCTTGGCGCTTTTAAGCACTTCTTCGAGTTGGCTGATGTCAAGGGCCATGTTATCGGGAATTGTAACGGGTGAAAAATGTCAGCAGGCGTAATTGCAAGTGGCGCAAACCTACCAAATATTTTTTTAGTACGCTGACAGCCTTTAATTGTTGTTGTCTTGCGAGGACGCGGATTCCATAATTAATTGCAGTACTACTATTCAAAATATCTGCATAGAGTAACACTCCATGGTACCCTAATTATTTATCTGGCATTAGCCTAGGATTGCTTACTAATTTAGTCGCAAGCATTTTCTTGAGGTGATGTATAAAAAAAGTCTCCCCACAACGGAGAGACTTGCTTTCGTGATTTATGCATCCTACAGCACTTACCAGTTGCCAGGTTTAATGGTAGCCTTGGCTGTGACAAAGGTTGTTCCCGGGGAAGTGGCGTGGTCAATTCGGATGGAACGCTTTACAGCACCATCTACCAGAATATCTGCTTCTAAGTAACTATTTACCGGGGCCCGCGAGGTGCGCAGATTTTCGAAACTAATGGTGGTGCTAAACTCATATGCGGTCAGAACCTGGCCTATACTGAGGACATCTGAGACGTTTGCTTCTGGAAGCAATGTGTCGAAGTTGTTCAATATTGTTTGTCCATCAGCACTAACTGCCGCTCCCGAGATACGTGCCCCAAGGCCCTCAATATTTGCGCCGCTGTAGCGCACCTGCACGGTATGCTGAGTGGCCGCGGGTTTCGGATCATCTTGCTTCTTCGCGTCAGTTTCACTGCAAGCTACCGTAGTGCCACAAAGCAGCATCACAGCTATATAATTGAAAATAGGTAGTCGTTTCATATTCTAAAGATACGTAGGCTCTCACAATAGTGTCATGGCAGGTCGCAACTATGCTTTGTACCCTGAGTAGTATCTTTTCAGCCATAGCAGGGAATTGAGCGCGCAGGTGCGGCGTCTAAATCCGAAAGCGCACCCGTGTTCGGCGGCTAGTCTATGTTCGGCCTTAGTCATCTTGGGGTTGTTCCGCCTGCTGGCGCTTATGCTCAGCGTAACCTGCAGGCCATAATTCTTTGGGAAGCTCTTCCCAGTCGAGCAGGGGATGGGGCGGAGAAGGGAAGGACTGGGCAGGAGCTTTAAACAAGCCAAACCAGGCCCAGACTCGAAGAAGGATACTCAATTAGACTGACAACTAATACTTCACTACAGATAGCAGCTAGCAAGATACACCCAGTAACGTCAGGGTCCTATCAAATCCTAAAACAGTACCGATTTTCTGATAATCATCGGTGCTAGCCTTATATGAGTGCTATGCGTTAAGCGAGTTAAGCCTGAAAGGGCTAAGCCTTAATGAAGGCATGTATTCTAGTTCTAGATATGAAAAGCCCTGAGCTATAGCAGGTCGAGGGTTTTTTGTTTATTCGCGAATATGAAACACATATGCATCTTCCTGCTCGCACTGGCTTTGGCTGGCTGCACTGACGCCTCGCAAGCCCGCCTCGACAGCTACGGCAGCACCTTCAAAGTAGAAGTAGTATCCGGCGGACAAATCATTCGCACTTACACTAGTACCGGCAAGGTGGGCAACTCGCGCAACGCCTATTACTTCAATGACGCAGCTACCGGTAAATTCACGGAGGTAAGCGGGAGCGTAATTATTACACAGATTGACTAGCAGTTCACAGCCGACTGAATGGTACTGTCAGAGGATGTCTAGTATGCGCGAACAGCGGGAAAGAGGCTTGTGCCTAAGGTAAAGCAAGTGTAGAGATGCCCTGTTAAAGCCTCAGAACCGCTCTTGAACTTGAATAAGCAGCAAGGACCTCCAACGGGCATAACAAGAAAAACCCCTTGTAAATCAGTTGATTTACAAGGGGTTTTTCTTGTTATGAGCCTCCTGTCGGGATCGAACCAACGACCTACTGATTACAAGTCAGTTGCTCTACCAGCTGAGCTAAGGAGGCGAATTGTGCTGCAAAACTACAGGCTGCCGCCATTATTTCAAGCCGAATCCGAAAAAAAAGCACAACTTTTATTTAACCCATTGGGCTTCACGGTACTAATAATGCTGCTGCTAGCAGTTCGTCTTCGCAGTATACATCCGGATGGAAATACAGGCGGCCGTTGCGGGCTTCACAGGTATAGTACCGGATACGGATTGGCAGCCCTTTTGCCAAGTCATAGCGGCATTTTTCGTGGGTAGCGATACTTCGGCGCATATCATGCAGGGCTGCTTGTTGGCCTTCTCGCTTAAGCAGATAGGCGGCTAGTTCCAGCGGCTTTTCCAGACGAATACAGCCGTGGCTGCGCGCCCGGCGAGGTTCCCGGAATAGAGACTTGGCTGGCGTATCGTGTACATAGATGGCATGGTCGTTGGCGAAATAGAACACGATATTGCCCAACGCATTGTGGCGGCCTGGTGTCTGGCGAATCGTGTAAGGAAATGTTTGAGGAGTGATTCTATCCCACCGAACCCGCCATGGATTGACGGGCCGGTTCCGATAGTCAAACAAACGGTAATGGTTATCAGCTAGGAAACTGGGGTCGTCCTGCAACTCTGGAAGTATTTCGTTTGCGGCAATACTATACGGCACGCGCCAGTCAGGCGCCGTGATAAATACATTAATGTGGCTTTCTAACTGCGGCGTAGGGGTCTGGGGTTTTCCTACTACTACACGGTGCGTCTGTACTACCTGGCCGTTTTTGATAATTTGAAGTTGATAAGCTGGGATGTTGACCAGTGCGTACTCGGTAGTGTCGTTTCGGGCTTCATCCCAGCGCAGGCGCTCTAGATTAAGTGCTACCCGCCGAAAGTCGGCTTCATTGCCTCGGGAGGGCTGCGTAGAGTCCGAAAGAAGCTGCCTGCTCCAGGTCTGCTGGATTTGGTGATAGGCCCGGCTGCTGGGCTGGCAGCGAAGGAATGCTGGAGCCAACGCTGGTGCTTGCAGGGCCTGCTGAAGGAGTAAGGCTGCCTGCTGTGCCGAGGTGTTGCTGAGTGCAGTAGGAGTGAGGGTCGCGGGTTGCAGGCGCCCGTAGCGGAGATGAGTGGCAAACCGTAGTAAGGCGTCGGTGAGGCGAAGTTCATACCCCGTGATATTACTGGCCGCGGTAGTTGAGCTGGTAAGCGAGTCAGGCAGGGCCATTAGTTCCGCCCACGTGTAGGTTGCAGGGTCCAGACCAAATTCCGGCGCACGGCGCAGTAGTGCCAGGGCCTGCTCTGCTGAGTGATTCCAGCCGGAATCGGGATGAGTCCAGGCCGCCGTAAAATTGCGCAGGCTGTAAAACTGCTGGACGGCGGCTCCGGCCTGCAGGCCCAGCTGAGCATAAGTAGCTGTCGGCCCCAGCGCTACCGTGTCCAGCAGGGAGCGAAGTGTAAGCGCGGCCGGCTGAGTAGCCGGCACCGATAGGAAGCAGTTGGCCTCTTTCGCCGATGACTGCACCCGAGCAAGCGCGCTACCGGCCAGAACCATCCAGAAAATAGCAGCGCGTGCGCTACTTCTTAACCAAGCCATGGGAGTAGGGGCAAGAAGCGCCGTAAAGAGCTGAGCGAGTAGATTTACTTCATGTAGCCGTTGGCAGAAAGCAAAATTTTCGTCTTGATAGCGACGTAGACCACTTGGGATAAGTTAAGTATTTTCTATGTCGAAAGCAAGAACAGTGGATACATGTCCGCGACGCAGCGGAGGGGGAATCAATATTCTGCGAAAGGAGTCGTTGCTTTGCGACCAGAACCCATTATGCTACATCCTTTGAATACTGACCTGATTGCACGCACCGCTGACTTTGTTCGCGAGAAATTTTTGCACGAAGGCTCCGGCCACGACTGGGAACATATTCGCCGGGTGTGGCAGGTAGCCCGTGCCCTTGCCGAAGAAACCCCGGAGGCCAATCCACTCATCACTGAGCTGGGGGCTTTGCTGCACGACGTTGCCGACTGGAAGTTTCATGATGGCGACGAGGAGGCAGGCCCCCGGGCCGCGCGGGCTTGGCTAGAAGGCCTGCAGGCGGACGAACACGTTATCAGGGCTGTCGAAACCATCATCCGGGAGGTAAGCTTCAAGGGAGTAGGCGTACCCACGCCCATGAGTACCGTGGAAGGAGCTTTGGTGCAAGATGCCGACCGGCTCGATGCCATTGGGGCCATCGGAGTGGCGCGTGCCTTTGCTTACGGTGGCCACAAAGGGCGCCCGCTGCACGACCCAGATATTCCGCCGGTGCAGCACGAGTCTTTTGCCAGCTACAAGCAAAACGTGGCGCCTACTATCAACCACTTCTATGAAAAGTTGCTGCACCTACAGGAGCGGCTACATACGCCGGCGGCCCAACGCGTTGCTGCGCAGCGGCACGCATTTATGGAAACCTTCCTCACGCAGTTTCTTCGGGAATGGGAAGGCCAGGACCTGCATCCTGCCAGCGGCGGCTAAAACTTAGGAGTCCACAGCTTTCGATTCGCTACTGCTGCTAAGAAACTCTCATCTTTGCTTCATGACATTTCGAGTACTCGTTTTCCGGTTCCTGCTGCCGCTTGTTGTTCTGCTTACGGTAGCCTCCTGCCGCAATTGCCCCATCATGTCCTGCCACACCCGCAAGATTCATTTCCACGACGGAGTGAAGTATCGGGGGCAGCCGCTGTTCAAGAAGCAGAACCCGGCAATCGGCGAAAAAATCAAGACCTATAACCCTAAATCGGGTAAGCATAAGGCCGATAAGAGCAAGTCGCTGAAGTAGGTCGAAAGGGCCACCGGTCGTAGGAAAAACGGCCTTTTTTGCCTATCTTGCAGGCTTAACGCAACCTTCATTCACGGCGCCGGAACTGCCCTTTTTGGCAGCGGCCGGCCTCCTCAAGTTCTCCCTATGGCGGAAGGCGAAAAAATCATTCCGATTAACATCGAAGACGAGATGCGTGGCGCCTACATCGACTACTCGATGTCGGTTATCATCTCCCGGGCGCTGCCCGATGTGCGCGACGGCCTTAAGCCCGTGCACCGGCGCGTGCTGTACGGCATGAGCGAGCTGGGCGTTTCCTACAACAAATCCTATAAAAAATCAGCCCGTATTGTGGGCGAGGTGCTGGGTAAGTACCATCCGCACGGCGACTCCTCGGTATATGATACCATGGTACGCATGGCCCAGGACTGGAGCCTGCGCTACCCGCTCGTAGATGGACAGGGTAACTTCGGTAGCATCGACGGCGACTCGCCGGCCGCCATGCGTTATACCGAAGCCCGCCTCAAGCGCTTGGCCGACGAAATGCTCGGCGACCTGGATAAAGAGACGGTCGACTTTCAGCCTAACTTCGACGACTCGCTGGAAGAGCCGAGCGTGATGCCGGCCAAGTTTCCGAACCTGCTGGTGAACGGAACGACCGGTATTGCCGTGGGTATGGCTACCAACATGGCGCCCCACAACCTGACGGAAGTGGTCAGCGGCATTATTGCCTACCTCGACAACCCGGAGATTACCATTGCCGAGTTGATGGAGCACGTTACCGCGCCGGACTTTCCGACGGGTGGCACTATCTACGGCTATGAGGGTGTAAAGCAGGCCTTCGAAACCGGCCGGGGCCGAGTAGTAGTGCGGGCTAAAGCCCACTACGAAACCTTGCCCAGCGGCAAGGAGCAGATCATCATCACCGAAATTCCCTATATGGTGAATAAGGCGGCGATGATTGAGAAAACTGCTGCCCTGATCAACGACAAGAAGATTGAAGGCATTGCCGACCTGCGGGACGAGTCGGACCGCGACGGTATGCGCATCGTGTATGACCTGAAGCGCGACGCCATGCCCAACGTGGTGCTCAACCAGCTCTACCGCTACACGCAATTGCAGTCTTCGTTCGGTGTCAACAACGTGTGCCTGGTAAAAGGCCGCCCAATGACGCTCAACCTCAAGGAGCTGATTCACTACTTCGTGGAGCACCGTGCCGACGTGGTAGTGCGTCGCACCCGCTACGAGCTGGCCGAGGCCCAGAAGCGCGCCCACATCTTGGAAGGCTTGCTCATTGCGCTGGACCACCTCGACGAAGTTATTGCCCTGATCCGCGGCTCGCGCGACGGCGAAGTGGCCCGTGCCCAACTCATCGAGCGTTTCTCGCTGAGTGAAGTGCAGGCCCGCGCCATCTTGGATATGCGTCTGCAGCGCCTCACCGGCCTGGAGCGCGATAAAATAGTGGCTGAATACGACGAGCTGATGAAGCTCGTGGACTACCTGAAGTCGGTACTCGCCTCGGATGAGCTGCAGCGCCAGATCATCAAGGACGAGCTGACCGAAATCCGGGAGCGGTACGGCGACGCCCGCCGCACGGCTATCGAGTACGCCGGCGGCGACTTCTCCATGGAGGATATGATTGCCGACGAGAGCATGGTCATCACCATCTCCAACGATGGCTACATCAAGCGCACGGCCCTCAATGAGTACCGTTCGCAGGGCCGTGGCGGCGTAGGGGCCCGTGGCGCCGCTTCCAAGCAGGATGACTTCACGGAACATCTGTTTGTGGCCACCACGCACGAATACCTGCTGTTCTTCACGGAACTGGGCCGTGTATTCTGGCTGAAAGTGTACGAAGTTCCGGAAGGAGGGAAGGCTGCCAAAGGCCGGCCTATCCAAAACCTGATTGAAATTCCGCGCGAAGATGCGGTGCGCTCTGTGCTCAACGTGCGTGGCCTCCGCGACCCAGACTATCTGGAAAATACTTACCTGATGTTCTGCACCGAGCAGGGTACAGTAAAGAAAACGCCGCTGGAGGCTTACTCGCGGCCGCGTGCAGCCGGTATCAACGCCATTACTATCAACGAAGGCGACCGTCTGCTCGATGTACGCTTGACGAACGGCAATTCCGAAGTAGTAGTGGCGCTGCGTTCCGGCCGGGCCGTACGTTTCCCGGAAGGCAAAGTACGCTCCATGGGCCGTACCGCCGCCGGGGTGCGCGGCATTACGCTGGCCGATGAATCGGACCGGGTAGTTGGTATGGTGTGTGTGTCGGATCCGAGTCAGGAACTGCTGGTGGTATCGGAAAATGGCTACGGCAAACGCTCCGAACTAGACGAATACCGTATCACCAATCGTGGTGGTAAGGGTGTCCGGGCCATGAAAATTACCGAGAAAACCGGGGCGCTGGTAGCCATCAAGGATGTGAATGATACCGATGATTTGATGATCATCAACAAATCAGGTATTACGATTCGTCTGCGAGTAGCTGATCTGCGCATCATTGGCCGGGCTACACAAGGTGTGCGGCTACTGAAAATCAATGAAGGCGACGAAATTTCTTCGGTAGCTAAAGTAGCTGCTGAAGAAGATAAGGACCTAGAATCTGATGCTGTTCTCGACGGCGTTCCTGTGGCGGCTGTTGATGCAGAGCTGCTGGATGCCGAGCCCGATGGAATCGACTCTGATGAGGATGAGGATGAGGACGTTGAGGACACTGATGAGGACGCAACTGACGACGAACTGTAAGAAATTTTAGAAGGCCAGAGGCTGGGCGTTTCAAAGCGTCCAGCTTCTTTCTTTCAGCCGGGGCAGTAGCAGCGCTGAACTTCGCACCGTATTTCCCCGTTTCCTGTGCAATTCCTTTCTTTCACCTGAACATTCTTCAGAAAACTCCCTATGAAGAAGCTACTTCTGACGCTTGTCGCTGCGGCGGCGCTGACCTCCGCTTCGGCCCAAAATTCGGCCGTAACGAATGCCATCCTGAACCAACGCCAAGGCCTGCTCGATAAAGCACGTACTGATATTGACAAGGCAATTGTCAATGAGAAAACGCAGGGCAAAGCCAAAACCTGGTTTACCCGTGGTGAAATCTACGAGGGGATGGCCGCCAGCCCAATCTATAGCAAAAACCTGAGTGCCGGTGAAGGCACACGCGTCGCGTTCGAGTCTTACCAGAAAGCTATTCAGCTTGATGGCAAAGACGGAGAATTTGGCAAACAGGCGGTTGCTAAACTTGACAACCTGTATGGCGCGGCTCTGAACGCCGGCGTAGAAAGCTACAACGGCAAGAACTACGATGAGGCCATTAAGTCGTATAAAATGGCTCAGCAGATCCGTCCACAAGACACGACGGCATATCTGTATGCGGCGTATGCTGCGGAAGCTAAGCAGGATTTTACCTCCGCTAGATCCACGTATGATCAGTTGGTGGCGATGAATTATAAGTCGCCCCAGATGTATGGTCGCATGCTGCAGATTGCTCGCCAGGAAAAGAACGACCAGGAGGCTATGAAAGTAGTGGAGCAAGCGCTGAAAGCGTATCCTAACAACAAGGGCTTCATGCTAGAGGAACTCAATATGTATTTGAGTGCTGGCCGTGGCAAAGAAGCGCTTGGCAAAATCGAGCGTGCTATTCAGGCAGACCCTACTAACTCTAATCTGTATGCCGTAAAAGGTTCGATTTTGGATCAGGACAAACAGCCTGAGGAAGCGTTGAAAGCGTACCGCAAAGCTGTTGAAATTGATCCGAGCAATTTTGATGCGAACTTCAACTTAGGGGTATATAGCTTCAACCGAGGCGCTGATATTTTTAAGCGTACCAACAAGATGGACTTGGCGACATACCAGAAGACAGGTAAGCGCTTGGAAGCGGAAGGCAAGAAGTATATCTCGGATGCCGTTCCTTACTTCGAAAAAGCAATGGCAATTCAGCCAGAGGATCGTGCTACCATTTCCTCACTGCAGAAAGCCTATCAGACTCTAGGACGCACTGCGGATTCGGAGCGTATGATGACCAAGCTGGATGCGCTAAAAAAATAACCTTCAGTTGGTTAACAATGAAAGTGGAGGAGGCACGGATAACTACCGGGCCCCTTTTACTAATCAACACTTAACATAATATAAATTATAAGACAAAACGATATTTATCAATATGCGGTGTTTAAGTCTCAGTGTTATGCAGTTGGCCACAATTCATACCTCACTGTCACTTACAGCGTCAAGGACACGTGGCTGGGCCACACCCATCACGACTAACGCAAACAGCGAAGACTGAAAAGTACAGCAATACACTGAAACGGAACTCGCCGATTTCAAGCGTTGACGGACGCAATTACGCAGCCTATGTCCAGGCGAATACGTGACCAGGTAGAAACTTCGGGCTGGAATAAGCGTCTCGCCAACGCGAACAGCATCACAATGCTCGAAACAAACTGAGTCCGAACAATCACCTAAAGGAATACCAGAATCGTGCGGTTCAGGATCTTTGCGCACTCTGGCGTAGCAAGAAGCAATGCAGAGTACAACCTGTTTACTTGTTGTAAATAGTGTTTTGGCTGGCGTGACTTGAAGCTTAAAAGTTGCATGTCGCCGTAGTATATCAGCAGCTGTAGTGCGAGGTATACAACCAGAAACCGAACGAGGAACTCACGGGATGGCTTGGTCACGGCTCCTGCTATAAATATCAAGAGGGTCTGTTAATTCTCTTTGCTCCACTCCTATTCTAATCTACGCTTCAAGTTTTGGTGCAAAGGCTGGCTGGATGTAGCTGGATTTACTTTAAAACAGGTAGTCATTTAAAGCCTCAGTAATATGCTAGTGCGAAGGACACTTGAGTTGAGTCTAGATGGGTCTAGCGAGTTACCAGACGCGTAATGGGAAGATTTGACGCCCTCAGATACCTGAACGGTCTCTCCTGCCCGCCCGCTGGCCTTGGAATTAGTGTAGTATATATTTTTGTTGCGATGCTGATTGTGCTTAAACATATATATGAGCGTTGCTAAGCTCTAAATAGTAAAAAAAAGCATAAAAAGTACAAATAAGTATTACTTTTATTGACTGTTTTGTGCTTTATGCTGCTTGTATATACCATTACTCTTTTTATATTTACTTCCTGTCATTTGTACCTTCCTTCCATATTTTATGCCCAAGACAATTGATTACCCACGAACCTCTTATGCAGGGGCTTGGGAAGTAGCTGAAGTGGTTGATGACACTGGCGGTAAATGCTCTATTGAGGCATGCGCCAGAAAGCTAAACCGTAAAGTCAGCGGTTCCTTCAAAGCTATTCTTGGCTCCGCTGTAAAGTTCGGTTTGCTCACCAGTAAGAGAGAGCTACTTACTACAACCAATCTGTTTCGTAGAATCAAACACGCCTATGATAAGCAGGAAGAACTGCTTTACCACAGGGAGGCCTTTCTACACCCACCGCTGTTTTCACAAATAAGCCGCAAGTTTCGGAACAAGGAATTACCTGTCCAGATGTTTGACATCATGCTGATTCGTGAATTCGGAGTAGAAGAAATCAATGCCCAAAACGTAGCCAAAGCATTTGTTGATGGTGCACGGATGGCAGGCATTCTGGATGAGCGCAATATTATTGCCGACATTGACCACCTAGCCGCCCAGCAAGGCCCACGACGTGAGCTTGCCAGTGGCGAAATGCCCCTCAACCTGTTTAAGACTACGAATAGTCCTGCAGCAACATCTTCTGCCTCCTCTATTCCTGCTGCAGCATATCCTGAAGCAAGCCCTTTAGACTCCCAGGAACACGCCCCTATTGATAGCATATCGGAAAAACAGGGCTTTGTACCGGAACCCTCTTCTAAACCGAGTACTGAAGCTCTACGGGATACAGATCCTGTGTCTGCCTTATTTGGGTTAAATCGCTCGTCTACCGCTTCCGCTTCACAGTCTATTTCTACAGCACCTCTTGTACCATCAGCTACAGCAGTATCAGCTAACTCCAACATTCCAGCTAATGAGCCTTCCCGTTCCATGCCTGCTACCACCGCGCCAGGTCGAACCCCTGAATTGGAAGCACCAGTGGCCGGAGGCTATATTATTCGTATTGCCGGTCCTGGTCTGGACACTCAATTAGATATTCAGGATGTAGATGACCTCGAAATCGTCAGGATTTTACTTGAAAAAATTAGAAAAAACCTGACGATTAAATAATTACATCTAATCGTAACATCAGTCATAAAAAAACCGCCCGCTCCTGACTGCTTACACTAGCTAAGAGCGGGCGGTTTTATCTTCCCGGCTACTCCCGACGCACGCCGCCGGAAATGATTGTATGGCGCTGCTTAAGCACTTCCACCACGTCTTCCAGCGAGAGGCCTGAGGCCGTTAGCAGTACCAACAAATGGTAAAGCAAGTCGGCAACCTCACCTTTAAGCCCTTCCACGTTGCCACCCACGGCGTCAATGACGGTTTCCACGGCCTCCTCTCCCACTTTCTGGGCGATTTTGGGCATACCCTTGCGGAACAGGGAGGCGGTGTATGACTTGGGGTCTTCATCGGGGTGCTGGTGGCGACGCTGCACCAGGCGCTCCAGCTCCGCCACAAAGCTCACGGCCGGAGCCGGATAGTGCGTCTGCTGGGGCTGTTCGAAGCAGCTGGTGTTACCCCGGTGGCAGGTGGGACCGTCGGGGCGGGCCAGGATAAGCAGGGCGTCCTGGTCGCAGTCCTCGTGCTCACTGACTACGGTGAGGTAGTTGCCGGACGTTTCGCCCTTGGTCCAAAGGCGTTGCTTGGAGCGAGAAAAGAACGTCACGCGGCCCGTCTGGCGGGTGACACGCTGCGCTTCCTCGTTCTGGTAGCCTAGCATCAGCACCTGCCCCGTGTGGGCATCCTGCACAATGACGGGAATCAGCCCATCGGGCATTTTGGCAAAATCCATTAGCTTAGTTGTCAGTTATTGGTTATTGGTTGTCAGTACCGGCGCAAGCGTCACATTCTCTGACAACTGACAACCAATAACTGACAACTCATTTACAGCCGCACGGCAATGCCGTCGTGGCGCAGGTGTTCTTTTAGCTCGCGGATGCCGATTTCGCCGAAGTGGAAGATGCTGGCGGCGAGGCCAGCATCGGCGTGGGCCTGCTGGAACACGTTGGTAAAATCCTGCTTGGAGCCCGCGCCGCCGCTGGCAATGACCGGGATGGTCACGGCCCGGCTCACGGCCCCGGTGATATCCAGCGCGAAGCCGTCCTTGGTGCCGTCATTGCTCATGGAGGTCAGCAGGATTTCGCCCGCGCCCCGCTCAGCGGCTTCCCGACACCACTGCACCGCGTCGCGGCTGGTGTTGTGGGTGCCGGCCCGGGTGTAGATCTGCCAGCCGTCGGCGTCGTTGTAGCGAGCATCGGCGGCCACCACAATGCACTGGGAGCCGAAGCGGGCGGCCAACTCATCAATCAGCTCGGGACGCGCCAAAGCGGCCGAGTTGATGCTCACTTTATCGGCCCCGTTCATGAGCAGGGCCTCCACATCGGACACAGTGCCGATGCCACCGCCCACGGTAAACGGAATGTCCAGCTCCCGGGCCACGTCACGCACCAGGGCCACGAGCGTGGTACGCTTCTGGTTGGTGGCGGTGATATCGAGGAACACCAGCTCATCGGCCCCCTCGAGGGCGTAGCGGGCAGCCAGGGCCACCGGGTCGCCGGCGTCGCGCAGGCCCTCAAAGCGCACCCCTTTCACGGTGCGCCCGTCCTTCACGTCGAGGCAGGGTATGATTCGTTTGGTTAGCATGCTTGTTTTTTAGTTGTCAGTGGTTCGTTATCAGTTGTCAGTGATTGTATGGTTTATTGCCGGCTGACTACATCGAGAGTGGACAAGCAACGAACAACTGATAACTAAAAACGAAATCATAGCCAGGGCTGCAGCTGCTCCAGCGTGATGGTGCCTTCGTAGATGGCTTTGCCGATGATGGCCCCGTGCATGCCCACGGCGGCCAGGGCCTCTACGTCGGCAATGGTGGTTACGCCGCCGCTGGCAATGAGGCGGGCGGCGGGCAGCTGCTCGCGCAGCTCGGTGTAGGTGGCCAGCGACGGGCCCTGGAGCTTGCCGTCCTTGCTCACATCGGTACAGATGAAGGTGGTGGCCCCGCTGGCCAGGTAGCCTTCCACAAACTCGCGCAGGGTCCGCTCGCTCTGCTCGGCCCAGGCGTTAATGGAAATGTGGTTGTCGCGGTAGTCGGCCCCGATGATGATACGGTCGGCCCCGAAGGTGCGGAGCCAGCCATGCACGATTTCCGGCTCGCGCACGGCAATGCTGCCGGCGGTAATCTGCCGGGACCCGGCGTCGAAGGCCTGGCGCACGGCTTCCTCACACTGCAGCCCGCCCCCAAAGTCGATGTGCAGGCTGGTGTGGCGGGCAATGCGCTCCAGCACGGGCAGGTTCACGGGGCGCTTGGCTCGGGCACCATCGAGGTCCACCAGATGCAGGCGCTTCACGCCGGCGGCCTCGAAGCGTTGGGCCACGGCCAGCGGGTCGGCGTCGTAAGTGGTCTGCTGGGCAAAGTCGCCCTCCGTCAGGCGCACGCACTGGCCGTTGATGAGGTCAATAGCGGGAATGATTTCCATTGTATTGTTTGTACTTGGTTGCTGGAAGCGGATCATAAGAACGGTCATGCTGAGTGAAGCCGGAGGCGCAATCGAATCTCTAGCTGACTAATCAATTAGCCTTGCAACGAAGCGGTAGAGATGCTTCGACTGCGGCTGCGCACCTGGCTCAATCCGCCACATGCTCAGCATGACGCTCGTTTATCACCAGCTTACAGCTTGAGAAAGTTTTCCAGGATGCGGGTGCCGACGGGGCCGCTCTTTTCGGTGTGGAACTGCACGGCGTAGAAGTTCTCGTGCTGCACGGCGGCGCTGAACGGCGCGGGATACGCGGCCTCGGCAATAGTATACCCGCCCACGGGAGCGTAGTAGCTGTGCACAAAGTACACGTAGTCCTCGGCGCTGAGGCCCTCAAACAGCGGACCGCGCAACGTCTGCAGATTGTTCCAGCCCATGTGCGGCACTTTGTGCTCCGGCGTGGCCGGAAAGTGCACCACATCAAAGGGTAGAATATTGAGCAGCTCGGTACCCCCGCCCTCCTGGGTATGGCGGCCCAGCAGCTGCATGCCCAGGCAGATGCCCAGGAACGGTTGAGTAAGCGTGGGCAGCAGCTCGTGCAGACCCTGGGCCCGCAGCTCCCGCATAGCCGAAGCCGCCTCGCCTTCTCCCGGGAACAGCACCTTATCGGCGCGGCGAATCACGTCGTGGTCGGCCGTGAGCGTGGCCTGCACGCCCAGTCGTTCCAGCGCAAATAACACCGACTGCACATTGCCGCCTTTGTAATCAATGATAGCTATTTTCATTTGAGAATATCAAAAATCAGCAGATGCTTATTCTTATGTTTAAAAGAAGTGTAAAGCCGGACAGTTATGCATGCAAATCCCGCGCAACCAGCTCTTTATCCATTTGTTTATACAAATGAATAAACTACAGAATGCCTTTGGTGCTGGGGATTTCCATGCGGCCGGCGTCGCGCACCAGGGCTATTTTGATGGACTTGGCTACGGCCTTGAAAATGGCTTCGATCTTGTGGTGCTCGTTCTGGCCCTCGGCTTTGATGTTGAGGTTGCAGCGGGCGGCATCGGAGAAGCTCTTGAAGAAATGGTAAAACATTTCGCAGGGCATATCCCCTACTTTCTCACGCTTAAACTCGGCGTCCCACACAATCCAGGGGCGGCCCGAGAAGTCGATGGCGGCCTGGGCCAGCACGTCGTCCATGGGCAGCAGGAAACCGTAGCGGGCCAGGCCGCGCTTGTCGCCGAGGGCCTGGGTGAAGGCTTCGCCAAGGGCAATGGCCGTGTCCTCGATGGTGTGATGCTCGTCGATGTGCAGATCACCTTGTACCGTGATGCGCATATCCACGCCCGAGTGCTTGCTGAGCTGGTCGAGCATGTGGTCGAAGAAGCCCAGGCCGGTGTGCATCTCGGGGCGGCCGTTGCCGTCGAGGTTCAGCTCGATGCTGATTTTGGTTTCATTCGTGTCGCGTTGTACCACGGCGGTGCGGGCGGGCAGCCGCAGAAACTGGTATATTTTTTCCCAGCTTATGGTGGTCAGCGCGGCGCGCTCGTCGCCCTCCCCTTCCGGCTTCAGCAGGATAGACAGGCAGCCCAGGTTCTGGGCCAGCTCCACGTCGGTCAGCCGGTCGCCGATGACGAAGGAGTTTTTGAGGTCGTAACCGCTGCCTTCGCCTAGGTACTGGGTGAGCATGCCGGTGCCGGGCTTACGGGTGGGTAGGTTCTCTTGGGGGAAGCTCCGGTCGATGTGCTCGCGCACGAACTCCACTCCTTCCGAACGCAGCACGTCGAGCATCATATTGTGCGCCGGCCAGAAGGTATCCTCCGGGAAGCTGGCGGTGCCGAGGCCGTCCTGGTTGCTCACCAGCACCAGCTCGTAATCCAGCTCGCGGGCAATGCGGGCCAAGCCGGTGATGGCACCGGGCACAAACTGAAATTTTTCCCGCGTCAGCGCGTCCACCTGAAAATCCGTCGGCGGCTCGATGAGGATAGTGCCGTCGCGGTCAATGAAGAGTACTTTTTTCATATTTGATTTAAGAAGTCATTGTCAGCCTGAGCCTCATCAAAGCATCCCTGCCTCTGACTACTCAATCTATTGCAACGAATCGGTAAAGATGCTTCGGCAAGCTCAGCATGACGGTCTTTATTCATTACTCCACTCCACTCCTTTCCTTATATATACTGTCCCTGAAACTCCCGCAGGGCCTGGAGCAGTTGCTCATTCTCGGCGGGCTTGCCCACGGTGAGGCGGAGCGTGCCGGCGCAGCCGGGCTGGGTGGTGCGGTTACGCACGATGATGCCCCGGGCGACCAGGAAATCGTACACGGCCGTGGCGTCGGGGTGGAAGCGCACCAGCAGGAAGTTGGCATCTGAAGGGAACACCTCCGCCACGATAGGCAGCGCAGGCAGACGCTCGGCCAGCCAGTCGCGGCCCACCAGCAGCAGCTGGCGTAGCGCCTCAAACCGGTCGGCGTCGCGCAGGGCCTGCAGGGCGAAGCGCTGCGTAGCTTCCGATACGTTGTAGGGCGGCTTGATTTTGTTGAGGTAGCCGATGATTTCCGGCGAGGCGAAGGCCATACCCAGACGCAGACCAGCCAGGCCCCAGGCTTTGGAGAAGGTTTGCAGCACCACCAGGTTGGGAAACTCAGCCAGACGGGTGGTCCAGCTGGGAGCAGCGGCGAAATCGGCGTAGGCCTCATCTACCACCACCAGCCCGCGGAAACCGCGCAGAACTTCCTCCATGTACCCGGCGTGGAGCAGGTTGCCGGTAGGGTTGTTGGGCGAGCAGAGCCACACCAGTTTCGCATCCGAAACCAGTACACCAGCCACGATTTCGGGCGAAAGCTGGAAATCGTGCGTCAGCTGCAGGCGCTCTACACGCACATCATTCAGGTTGGCGGCCACCTCGTACATGCCGTAGGTGGGCGGCAGGATCAGCAGGCTGTCCTGCCCGGGCACGCAGGTGAGGCGCACCAGCAGATCGATGGCCTCATCGGAGCCGTTGCCGAGGAAAATCTGGGCTGACTCCACGCCTTTGAGCTGGGCCAGCTCGGCCTTTACGGCGCGCTGCTGTGGGTCGGGGTAGCGGTTGAACTGATCGGGACCGGCGCTGCCGAGGCTGTTCTCGTTGGCATCGAGCATCACCTGGGCCTCGCCCTGAAATTCGTCGCGGGCCGATGAGTAGGGCTTCATATCCCGCAGATTAGGGCGTACGAGGCTATCAAGATTGAACATGAATCACGGATTTAAACGGATTATTCGGATTTCACGGATTTTGTAGAGCGTCAGGCGACGATTCAGTAGCCCAGGGTTTACACCCTGGACTATGGAGCGGTTTTCGTTTCGGCGTCGGCAAGCGAGATGCTTCGACAAGCTCAGCATGACGTTCTACTGTTATCCTATACTTATTCCTCCCCGCCGGCCAGGACTTCCAGGCGGAGGGTGACGGCGCGGGCGTGGGCGCGGAGTCCTTCGGCTTCGGCCATAGTTTCTACCACGGGGCCCACGTTCAGCAGGCCTTCGGGGGTGAGGCGCTGGAAGGTGATTTTCTTCAGGAACGAATCCAGCGACACGCCGCTGTAGTTGCGGGCGTAGCCGTTGGTGGGCAGCGTGTGGTTGGTACCCGAGGCGTAGTCGCCCACAGCTTCCGGGGTGAGGTGGCCCAGGAACACGGAGCCGGCGTTGGTGACGCCTTCTGCCAGCTGCTCGGGGTTGCGCACGGCCAGAATCAGGTGCTCGGGCGCATACTGGTTCGAGAAGTAGAGCATTTCCTCGGGCGTGCGCAGCAGAATGGCGCGGCTTTCGGTAAGAGCCTGGGCCGCTACTTCCGCCCGGGGCAGCTCCCGCAGCTGGCGCTCCACCTCGGCTTTGGTTTGCTCCAGCATCGACAGCGAGTCCGACAGTAGAATCACCTGCGAGTCGGGGCCGTGCTCGGCCTGGCTGAGCAGGTCGGCAGCCACGAAGGCCGGCGTGGCCGATTCGTCGGCGATAACCAATACCTCCGAGGGGCCGGCCGGCATGTCGATAGCCACGCCGTAGCGGGTGGCCAACTGCTTGGCGGCCGTCACGTAGCGGTTGCCGGGACCGAAAATCTTGTCCACGGCCGGCACCGAATCGGTACCACCGCTCAAGGCGGCCACGGCCTGGGCCCCGCCGGCTTTTACAATGGTGGTGATGCCCAGCAACTGGGCCGTGAACAGGATAATGGGGTTCACCGACCCGTCCTTCTGGGGCGGAGTGCAGAGCACGATTTCGGGGCAACCAGCCAGGCGGGCTGGTACGCCCAGCATCAGCAGGGTGCTGAACAGCGGCGCCGTGCCGCCCGGAATGTAGAGGCCAACGCGCTGTACGGGCACCGCCCGCCGCCAGCACGTGACGCCCGGCATGGTTTCCACACGTTCCTCTTGCGGTATTTGCGCCTTATGGAAGCGCAGAATATTAGCGTGCGCCTGCCGGATGGCCGTTTGCAGCTCGGCCGGCACCTGGGCCGCGGCGGCGGCCAGTTCCTCGGGCCCCACGCGCAGGCCGGCCGAGAGGTCGGCCCCATCGAACTGGCGGGCGTAGTCGAGCAGGGCCGCGTCGCCACGTTGGCGCACATCCTCAAAAATCTGCTGCACACGCTGCTCCACGTCCTGGATTTGCTGCTGGGCCGCCCGCTGCTGCAGCACCGCCCACTCGGCTTGTACGGGATATTGGAAGATGTTCATCTGGTAGAAATGAGATGTTAGAGGTCACAAGTGAGACTTCGTTCGTTTGACACCAAGCAAGGCATAAGTAATGACCTATTAGAACAACGTCTCACCTCTCATGCCTTGCCTCTCACCTATCAACTAATCATTTTCTCAATCGGCAATACCAGAATGCCTTCAGCGCCCACGGCTTTAAGCTGGCTGGTGATGTGCCAGAAGTCGTCCTCGTTCACCACTGACTGCACCGAGACCCAGCCTTCCTCGGCTAAGGGTGTCACCGTGGGAGATTTAATACCGGGCAGCAGTGCCTTCACCGCATCGAGCGAGGCCACAGGGGCGTTTAGCAGGATGTACTTGTTGCGGCGGGCGCGTCGTACGGCCTGCATCCGGAACTGCAGCTGCTCCAGTAGCTCCCGCTTCTCGGCGCTTAGATTCTGGTTGGCAATGAGCACGGCTTCTGAGCGGAACACGGTTTCAACCTCCCGCAGGCCATTGCCTAGCAGTGTGGAGCCGCTGCTCACGATGTCGCAGATGGCCTCGGCCAGCCCGATGCTGGGGGCAATTTCCACCGAGCCGCTGATGGTGTGCAGGTTGGCTTTCACGCCGCGCTCCGTGAGGTAGGCCCCCAGAATCTGCGGATACGAAGTGGCAATGTTCACGCCCTGCAAATCCTCGGTAGAGTTGTAGGCGGCAGCGCGGGGCACGGCCAGACTCAGGCGGCACTTGCTGAAACCTAGGCCCTCTACTTGCAATTGGGGAAAACCAGCTTCTACCAGCACGTTCTGGCCCACAATGCCCAGATCGGCAACGCCGTCCTGCACATAGCCGGGAATATCGTCGTCGCGCAAATAGAGGATTTCGAGAGGAAAGTTGGTGGCTTCGGTTTTGAGCTTATAGGAAGCCGAGAGGAAGCTGATGCCGCATTCCCGAATCAAGTTCAGGGAATCTTCGCTTAAGCGGCCCGATTTCTGGATGGCCAGACGGAGCATATTGTGTGCAATTAATTAGAAAGAATTAGTAGTCAATTATTGGCCAGTGTGACCAAAGATTAACTGTAATTCAAGAAGAAATCTGGGAGAAGGGGCTGAAACGCTGGCAAACGGCAATAAGCTGCCGGGGCCACCACTTTCGGGGGCCGGGGAACCTGGTGCGGTTCGCCCAACGGGACAATATGCGTGTGTTATTCCTCTAAAAAGAGGAATGGTGCCCGTGCAGATGATGATGCGCCGCGCGCAGCCCAACCGTAGCTCCGCCAGTAGCGAAAGCAGCCACGGGGCTGTTGGTGCAGAAAAAAAGCGCGGCCGATGCAGGCATAGAAGCAGAGTTGCGGGGCAAAAGTACACGGCTAGCGTCCGAAATGAAATTTTATCCGGAAAAATTCTCCGGAACCCGGACCTTTGCCCTCCCGTTGTGTTCCCAACCAGCGTTTGGCATAATTGTTTCATGCTGCTTCGCTGGCTGTTGCCCGTCCTGCGTTCTACTCCTATTGCGTTGCTATGCGTTTGTTTGTTCGTCCGCTTACCATTGCCTTGGCATCCGGTGTATTGTTGAGCCTGTTGTCAGGCCCGGCTGCTTATGCCCAAACGTCCAGTTCTCCTATGCCCGCAACGGCTGCCGCGTCGCTGTTGCCACTGCCACAGGCCAGCCCCCACGTTGTGCTCAACCACACCATCGGGCTGTCGGAAGTGACAGTTGACTACCACGCCCCGAGCGTGCGCAACCGGGCTATCTGGGAAGGCCTAGTACCCTACAACCAGATATGGCGGGCTGGTGCAAACGAAAACACGGTTATCACGTTTGCGGACACGGTGCGCGTCAATGGCAAAACGCTGCCCGCAGGCCAGTACTCCTTTTATGTTTTCCCGCGCTCCGACCAGGACTGGGACATGGTCTTTAACCGGGTAACGACGCACTGGGGGACAGAGAAGTACGACGAGAAGGACGACGTACTGCGCGTTCCGGTAGTGCCGGAAGCCACGGAATTTCACGAAACATTGCTGTACTGGTTTTCGGATGTAAAGCCAGGCAGCGCCCATCTAAACCTGAGCTGGGAAAAGAAAACCGTTAGTCTCTTTATCGACACTAATGTACAGGCGCGCGTAGTGGCAGGTATTGAGAAAGCCGTGGCTCAGCGCCCCGGCGACTGGCAGCTTCTGGCACAGGCCGCCGACTACCTGGTGCAGAACAACCTCAATGCTGAGCGGGCCTTGTACTTCATCAACGAATCCATCCGCCTGCGCGACGTGTATACCAACAATTGGATAAAGGCTCGCCTGCTGGCTTCTAAGCTCGATTATGACACAGCCATCGTCTATGGGCGCAAAGCCATTAAGCTCGGCGACAAGGACGATGAAGCCTTCCGGGCGCAGTTGCCTTCCATGCGGGTTTCGCTTATAGAATGGCAGGGAAAAGCATATTGAGCAGTTTTGCTCGCTCATACAGGCAAAACGCCCGCTCCGATGTGCATCGGAGCGGGCGTTTTGCCTGTATGGTAGATGCTCTAAAACCGCGCAATAACCCGTAGATTCACCAGACGCTGGGACAGGTAGTTGGGCACAGCATAGGTGCGGCCGTTCAGGTCCTGGATGTAGCTGTAGCCGGCCACGTTGTTGCGGCCCAGCACGTTCAACACTTCCAGGCCCAGCCACAGGCTTTCCAGTTTTCCCACGCGGCGGTTAGGTTCTGTATTCAAAGCCAGCACCTTGGAAAAGCCCAGATCAACGCGCCAGTAGGCTCGGGTGAGTTCGGTGGTGCCCCGCTCCTGCTCATTGTTCGGCGGACTAAACGGCAGCCCGGTTCCGAATACCGAGTTTACATACCCGCGCACCGATGGGTTGTTGGGTAGATGATCCTGAAAGAAGATACTCAGGTTTACGCGCTGATCTTGCGGACGGCGGATGTAGCCCTTGGCTTGCCGCCCAATGGTGTCGCCGGTAGCATTATAGAGGTTGAGCGAATCGCCCTGCAGGTTTTCGCGCGTCGTCAGTACGCCCAGCGTAAACCACGACTCAGCCCCGTTTACGAACTCGCCCCCCACCCGCGCATCTACGCCGGCAGAGTAGGCCGTGGCTAGGTTCTTGGCAAAATACCGCAGCCGCACGTTGTCGATATCATAAGGAACGACATCAGTGAGATACTTAAAGTAGGCTTCGCCGGTAAAGCGGAACGGCCGGCCGTACTTCTCAAACCGAATTTCGTTGCCGGCAATAAAGTGCAGGGAGCGTTGGGCCCGCAGTTCCGGATTCAGGCTGGCTTCCACGAGTAGCGGACTGCCCGGCGTAGCGCGGCTGCCTTGCTGGTCGCGCAGTTCACGGTAAAACGGCGGCTGGTAATACATGCCAGCCGCTACCTTATAGGAGTGATTGGTGTGGCGGCGCGGAATAAAGGAGTATTGCAGCCGCGGGCTCACCACCAGCTGCTTGTTCACGGACCAATAGTGGGCCCGCACCCCATACGTGAAGGTGCGCATCGAATCCAACTCCACGGTGTGCTGCGCGTAACCCTGGGTGCGGGTGCTCTGCAAGTCGAGGTCTGACGTGAGGCGACTCCGCCGGGCATCGGGCACGTAGTCGGCCGAGTCGGCGAAACTGTACTCGTTGAGCACGTCCTCAATCCGCTCACGTCCTGTTTTTACGCCAAAACGGACGGTATGGCGGTTGCCCGGTGTCCAACGGGCGCGGGCCTCAGCCGTAGCAATGCGGGCCTCCAGGTTGTTGCGCGAGTGGTCGAAGCGCGAACCGACGCTGCGCTGGCGCACAGCCTGGTTGAAATCCTTCGAGCTTGGGTCGCGGTTGATATCGGCCAGGCTGTACTTGGCTTCCACGTCACGGTATTCCAGCTCGCGCGAGTACACCAGCCCCCCCAGCAGCTCGGTCTGAAACCGCGACGAAAAGTTGTGCTTCAGATTCAGGCCTCCCTGGGCCATATCGTACTGCATTCGCTCCCGGCCCTCATACACGATAAACAGGCGCGTCACCTGGTTAGTAGCCGTGCTGAAAGTGCTCTGGCCAGTTTCGGGCGTAAAGCGGTAGTCGTTGTGCGCGAAGGTGGTCAGCAACCCCAGCGAGGTGCGGTCCTCGTTGCCTTTCGGACCAAGGTTGGCATTGATGTACGCCTGCCCGTCGTAGAACGTGGGGTTGTAGCCGCCCTGCTGCTGGCGCAACGAGCTCAGTACGTAGGTGGCATTCTTATAGCGGATACCAGCCAGGTAGCTCAGCCGCTTGTTGGGCGAAGCCGCCTCCACGTGCACGGCCCCGCCTACCAGGCTCCCCGTAGCGGATGCCGCGAATTTCGTCGGCTGCTTGTACTCAATGCTTAGCACCGACGACAGCTTGTCGCCGTACTTGGGCTGCCAGCCGCCAGTCGAAAACTCCACCTTATTTACCAGGTCTGGGTTCACGAAGCTCAGGCCTTCCTGCTGGGCCGCCGATATCAGAAACGGCCGGTAGATTTCGATACCGTTGACGTAGACCAGATTTTCGTCGTAGTTGCCGCCGCGCACCGAATAAGTACTCGTCAGTTCATTCGTCGACTGCACGCCGGGCAGCGTTTTCAGAATAGCGTTGAAGTCGCCGAATGGCGAAGGCAGCACCTTGGCCGTGCGCGGGTCCAGCTTGATCATGCTCACCTGTTCGCGGGTATCAGCCTCGTCGGAACGGCCCCGCACGGTTACATTGCCCAGCGTGCGGGAGTCTGCCTGTAGCGCCAGTGTTAAGTCGCGGCGGTCTTCGGTTAGGCTGACGGGTACGCGCAACGGCCGGTAGCGCAGGCTGCGCACCACCAGCACCGCCTGCTGGCCGGTGCGCGCTACCTGCAGCGAAAAGCGACCTTTAGCATCCGTGACGGTGCCGCCTGTCTGGCCTTCCACGCCCACGCCCACTTGTTCCAGCGGCTGGCCCGCCGCATCGCGCACGGTCCCGCTGATGGTTATCCGGTCGGTTTGCTGGGCGGCGGCCAGCAACGGCGCCAGCGTCAGGGCAGCAGTCGGCAACAGACTAAGCACTGCCAGGCGCACGACCAGCGGCAAATGGCTGGCCTGGGAGGAAAGGTGCGGCATGCTAGCGTTCCTCCTCTTCTGCGGCCCCTACGGTAGCCATGAGTTGGGCCCGCAGTTCAGCCAGCGTCGCCACAGGGTCAGGGGAGTTGAACACGAATGAGCCGGCTACCAGCACATCGGCACCCGCTTCCACCAGCGCCGACGCATTGTCGCGGGTGACGCCGCCATCAATTTCTATCAGCGCATCGGAGCCGCTATCAACCAGCAGTTCCTTGAGGGCCGTCACTTTGCGCAGGGTGTTCGGAATAAAGGCCTGCCCTCCGAAACCCGGGTTTACCGACATGATACACACTAAGTCGAGGTCAGCGGCCACGTCTTCCAACACCCACACCGGCGTGTGCGGGTTCAGCGCTACCCCGGCATTGCAGCCCAGGGCCTTAATTTGCTGAATGACGCGGTGCAGGTGGGTGCAGGCCTCATAGTGCACCGTAATATTTTGGGCGCCGGCGTCGCGGAAGGCGCTCAGGTAATGCTGGGGCTCCTCAATCATGAGGTGTACATCCAGCGGCTGCTTGGCATGCCGGTGAATAGCCTGCAACACCGGAATACCGAAGGAGATATTGGGCACGAAACGGCCGTCCATCACGTCGCAGTGCAGCCAGTCGGCAGCGCTGCCCGCGAGACGTTCGGTTTCAGCCTGGAGATTGCCGAAATCGGCAGCGAGCAAAGAAGGAGCCAGCAACGGCGCCCGGCGGCGGTTCAGAGTCATACCGCGAAGGTAAGCAGGATTAGGCGACAGATAGGCGGAAAAGGCCGATTATGCAACTGCGCCGCAACCACAAAAAAAGAACCTTCTGCCAGCTTAACGACTCCGGCCCGAACATTTATTGTTCAGCCCAGTGTGCTTGCTCGCAAAAGGTTCTTCGTATGGTATCCCGAGTGCTGTATTCTCTACCCGGTTACCTGCTTATTTCGTTGCTGAATCGTTTTTCTCATACGCACGCCAGTCGAGCTTACCGTCCTCTGTTTTACGCAGGAAATAGGTCTGGTCGTCTTCCTGCCGCTTGCCGAATGTCACATCGGCACGGCAGTCGAGGCACCGCAGCGAAGTATACTTGAACTTGTCCTGCGCCACACGGGCCGTCAGGTCGAGGTTATCGGAGCCACAGATCCCGCACTTGGCTACATCCGGAAAGCTCAGCCGCTCATATTCACTCACCACTTCGTGGAGGTTGTTACCCGACACAGTGAAGTGGAACTGGCGACGCCCCAGACGCTTCGAAATCATCATTTGCAACATGGTATTGCGGATTGTGGGAAGTATATCCCTTGAAAAAAGAAAGGAACCCGGCTCGTCCGAATTCCTTTCCAAGGTACTAATAATATTTGCTTTTTCGTGCTAACTCAATTGGGTTTCCCTGTAAAAAACAGGCCACGCACCACTTACAGCTTCACGAACCGCACCGTACGGCGCACTTTCTCCCCTGCCGATACGTCGCAGGTATACACTCCTTTCGCCAGCGGACCGGGCGTAAGCCGCACTTCATTGGTGCCAGTTGCAGCTAGCGTCTGTTCTGCTACCAGCGCGCCACGGGCATCGTAAAACCGGAAGCGCAACGGCTTGCCATGGAAAGCTTCCGTCAACTGCAGATATAGCTCGTTGTTCCTGACCGGATTGGGATAAATAAACAGCTGGCCAGCCGCCACCTTGGGGTCGGCAGCCGAGAGCGGGGCGTTTGGGTTAGCCAGATTGTAGGCCGTCACGAAATTGGGAATTCCGTAGCCGAGCAGGTTATCGGGTGAGGCAAACTGCGAGCCAGAGCGCTGCAGAAAGCTGATGACCTGCTGCGCGGTGAGCGTGGGGTTAGCCTGCCAGAAACAAGCCACCATACCGGCCAGCACCGGGCAAGCGTACGACGTGCCGCTGCCGCGAGTAGGCACGCCGGCCACATTCACGATGGCTGTCTGGTGGCCCTGGCTGGCCAGGTTGGGCTTAATGCGGCCGTCGGCGCTGGGGCCAATGGAGCTAAAGCCAACCCGGGTGCGGAACGAGTCTACAGCCGCTACAGCCAGAATAGAATCCGCATCGGCGGGCGCCAGAATGTGCTGCCAGGAATTATTGCCCTCGTTGCCGGCCGAGTTGACAACCACCATGCCTACTCGCGCGGCAATGCTGGCCGCTCGCGTCGAAATAGCCGTGCGGCCGTTCAGGTCGGAGTACGCGTAGTTGCCGTAAGGCGTATCGAAGCTACTGTAGCCCAGCGAGGAACTGATGACGTCCACCCCGGCGGAATCGGCCCGTTCGGCGGCCAGCAGCCAGTTTACCTCTTCTATTGGATTTTCGCCGATGATATTTTCGGTGAGATAGAGCCGGTACGTGGCTTTAGGAGCCGTGCCGATGAACTTGCCCGTTTCGTTGGCGGCCATCGTGGACAAGCAATGCGTGCCGTGGCTGTCGCGGCCATATACAGCCGTGTTCCGCTCCACAAAATTATAGACGTCGGCCAAGCGGTTCTCATTCCGCATGGAAGCAAACGGCGAGGTCTGATCGACGCCGGGAAATCCATCGTCGAATACGGCAATGTTCATGCCTTCGCCCCGGAAGCCGGCATTGTGCATGTCCACGGCACCCAGCATCAAGGCCTGGTTGTAGGCAATGCCATAGACCGGGTTGGCTTGGGTGCGCTGCAGTTGCGGTTCCTCAGCATCTTCCGAACTGCGGGGCCGAGGCGTAGACGGCGTTACGTTGGCCGTACGGTTCAGCGTAGTGGCGCTGCGCACAAACGGCAGAGCCTGCAGGTTGCGCAGCGTGGCCGAGTCGCAGGACACCACGGCGGCATTAAACCAGCGCGACGTGTACCAGACGGTAGCGCCCGGCACGGCCCGCAGCTGCGACACGTAGGCGGGCGTTACGGGCAGGTCGCGGGGCTGCACGGCAATGCTTTGGCGGGTGCGACGCTGCACGGCCCGCGCCGACAGGAAAGCCTGCGGCTGGCCAACGGTGAACGGCGTACCGGCTTTGTCGCGGAAATACACCAGATGCTTGCGCACGGAGTTGGTCTGGGCCTGCGCGGCAACCGGCGAAGCCAGCGCGGCAGCTACTGCCAGAACACCCAGCAACGCGGAGTAAGAAAGACGCATGGAAAGTAGAGCTAAATGACGTGCCGGAAGATACGAATTTGGCCCCATACTCCGGTTTGCGCGGCTGATAGGTAGATTTCGGCTTTAGCAGCCGGGGCAACATAAAAAGCCGTTCCGCACCAAGTGCAGAACGGCTTTTAAAAGGCTTCAGGCTACTAACTCCCGGCTATCTGCCGGATTGGAGCAGTATCTCCGTGCGGGCCGAGCCGCTATGGATATAATCTGGAGAAGGAAGACGACCACCACAGGAGCCATCCTCACAGTAGATGAAGCGGCGGCGGCTACGGTACACTGGCCCTACGCCCGGCGCATATACCTGCCGGTTGCGGTAGTAGTAATACAGATTGATGTACTCGCCGCCTTCTTCCGCATCGGTTTCGCGCAGCGCCGTTGTCACCGTTTTCGGATACGTTACGGATTGGCCGGCCGCATTGGTCGTCGTGAATGGCTCCCCTACCTGCTTAAAATGAATGTCGCTCTTTTCAATAGGATTCAGCTCATTGAAAGCATTCAGGTTCCAGAAGTAGCCCGTGCGGACCGGATATACCAGCTCCACGGTGCGGCGGTTGTTGCGCGTCACCAGCACGTTGGTAGCCGAGGGGCTTACAGCCAGTACGCTGTCGGAAAGCCAGGCGTCGGCGGGCGTACTGCGTTTAGAGCGCACCACCCGAAAAGCCGTGCGGCCAGCCGCATCAGTATACTGCTCCGTCACCTGCTCCCGGAACTGATAGCGGGCTATGGTTTTGACGTTGCGCAGCCAGGTGGTATCTGTCACCTCATAGATGCGGAAGTCGCCAACCTGCACCGGATAGTAGCTGGTATCAATCGGCTCTACCTTCTCCACCTCATTTTTGCAGCTGGCCAGCCCCACGGCCAGCAGCGCCGGAACAAGCCAGCGGCGAACAGTGAGAGTAGCCGTAGGAACAGGAGTTAATATCGAAGCCATAGCGCGGAAAGGTTGCGGCTTATAACGCAGCCGCAGCTGCCGAAGATACGGGAGTTTCGCCGATGGTATGCCGCTCAATCCAGCCGCCCCCAATGACGTCCTGCCCGTCGTAGAACACGGCGGCCTGGCCGGGCGTCACGGCGTGCACGGGCTCCTCGAAGTAGATATTGATTTTGTCGCCGACCTGCTCCAAAAATGCGGCTGCGCCGCCGTTGTGGTTGTAGCGCACTTTCGTGCGGCTCGGCACCAGCCCCATGCCTTCCAACGAGGCGTATTTGCCCATATTGAGTTTACTCACGGTGGTGCGCGTGCTGGCCAACTCCTCAAAATTACCTAGCACCACTTCGTTGGTATCGGGCCGGATTTCCGTTACGTAGGCCGGAAAGCCCAGCGCCACGCCCAGCCCTTTGCGCTGCCCGATGGTGTAGAACGGGTAGCCCTCGTGAGTGCCCAGCACGGTACCATCGCGCGTCACAAACTTGCCGCCCGCTACCCGCTCCTCCAGGCCCGGCACCCGGCGCCGCAGGAACCCGCGGTAGTCGTTGTCGGGAATAAAGCAGATTTCGTAGCTCTCGGGCTTGTTTACTAGCTCCGTAAAGCCCCGGCGGCGGGCTTCGTCATAGATTTCGGTTTTGCGCATCTGGCCCAGCGGAAACAGCGTGCGGCTTAGGCTCTCCTGGCTCACGCCCCACAGCGCATAGCTCTGATCTTTGTTTTCGTCAAGGCCTTTGCTGACCACGTAGCGGCCGTTTTCGTGGCGTACCTGGGCGTAGTGGCCGGTGGCAATGAACTCGCAGCCGAGCTGGTCGGCGCGGCGCAGCAGCGCGTCCCATTTGATATGGGTGTTGCAGAGCACGCACGGATTGGGCGTGCGGCCGGCCAGGTATTCTTCCGTGAAATTGGAGATGACAAAGTCGCCGAACTCGTCGCGGATATCAATGATATAGTGCGGAAAACCCAGCTCTACCGCAATCTGGCGGGCATCGTTGATGCTGTCGAGCGAGCAGCAGCCCGTTTCTTTTTTGGAGCCACCGGCCGAGGCGTAGTCCCAGGTTTTCATGGTCATCCCGACCACTTCGTAGCCCTGTTCGTGCAGGAGTACCGCCGCTACAGATGAATCGATGCCGCCGCTCATAGCGACGAGGACGCGCCCACGGGCGGGCGTCGTCGGGGAAGGTGCAGATTGCGTCATAGAAGTAAGCGCCCGTGGAGTCAAGGTCCGCGGCCGCGTGGCAAAGATAACACAGCCGCGCCAGTCGGAGTTTCTTTCTACTGAAAGCCCGCCAATGGCAACTACGAGCGGGCCGGATTCCGTACTTTCGGGTTCAGCTTGCTCCTGCCTGCGCTTTCCGGTGCACAGCAGGACGGGCTCCAACCTTTGTTTGCCATGGCTTTGCTTACCTCCGTGCTGGTGCGCGGCATTAATAATCTATCCGATGCTCGCTACTGCGCCGGCATGGGAGCCGACCGTCTCACCTTCCGCCTCGACCCCGCCCTGCCGGGGCACTTGACGCCGGAAGCCGTGCAGGAAATAAGCAGCTGGGTGTCCGGCGTAGAGTTGGTCGGCGAGTTTGATACACTGCCCGCTGCAGCCATCAACGACATTGTGCAGCGCTGCGGCCTGCACGGCATCCTGCTGCACCGCCGCCGCACCCCCGAGGAGGTGGCCCTGCTCAGCCGGCCGGCCCTCAAGCTGATTCAGTGGATTGCGGATATGCTCCCCGAAGACGTTGACAGCCGCTTCCGCGCCCAAAAAGACGACGTGGCTGGTTTCGTGCTGGCCCACCCTCCAACGGAAACCCTCTCGACCACGCAGGTTACACATCTTATCCAGCAGGCCCGCATGTTTTCGCTGTGGCTCGGAACCGGCTTTGCGGCCAGCACTGGCGGCTCTGTCCGGAACCTGATTGAAACGGTCCGGCCGACGGGCATCGTGCTGGAAGGTGGCGACGAAATCAAGCCTGGCTTGCGGGACTTCTCCGAAATGGAAGCGGTATTTGAGGAATTAGAAGCTTAACCTGTTGAGTTAGGCCATTACCGTTACCAGGCTGTAGAGCGGTTCGGCTAGTTCGGTTTGGCCGGTAGTCTGAAGGTAGCCGGCCGCCAATTGGCGTGGCAGACTTTTCGTGAACAGCCGCCAGGCTCCCTCGCCGGCCAGCGTGATGCTCGTGGCAACCAGGCCAGTGTAGTCGGTGCCTAGCTCCCAGCCCGCTACAGTTCGCTGCAAATACCAGGTCCCGCCGCCTGCTCCGCTGATAGTGAGCTGGATTACTGTGCCAGCTGCGGCTTCTACGCCGCGGTAATGATGCGGCAGTGCCCGCAGGCAGGTAGCCAGAAAAGGCTGATACAACTCCGGAGTCAGTAATGGTGCTTCCTGCCCTACTGCCTGCCGAATCTGCTGCTGATGGTGCCACTTCTCGGTGTATTCGCGGGCCACATGAAACCAGTTGAGCGACGTTTGCTCGCCGGCCCAGGCTACCGGAAACACGGCCGGCTCGTGTGGCGGCAACGAACTGATGTACGCGTTATAAGCGGGCCCGCTCAGTTCCAGGAGCCACGTAATAATGGCCGGACTGAGGCGCTGCCCGGCCACTACCCACTCCTGGTTCATTTGGTTCAAGTAGCTGACTACATCAGCATAAGCCGAACTAGCCGGGCTGCCGGCCCCAAAATGCCCGTCGCGCAGCATCGACAACGTGCGCAGGCTACCATCAAGTAGATGCAAAGCCACGTCGCGCACGCACCACTGCGAGGCCAGCGTGGGACGCTCCCAGTCGGCCGGCGTCAGTGACCGAAGCAGACTCAGCAGGTGCGCATCCAGAACCGGAAACAGTGGCGCGGTAGACAGGACCGGAAGTGGCTGCATAGGAGGCAAACAGAAAGAAGCCGGAAGCAATGCGAAAATATACGCACTGGCTTCCGGCTTCTTTCTGGTCTGGGCCTTTCGGCTAACTCAGCCGAAACTGCACGTATTTGATGGGTACACCCTGCGCGCGGTACTTGCTTTCGAAGTTGGTTTCAATGTCTTCGGCGTGCGGCAGCAGCTCTGGAGTGGCATAGAGGTCCTTGGTTTGCGCCAGAATCGTGGTGCCGGGCCGCTCGGCCAGCACTTCCAGCGTATAATCAAATAGGCCTTCGTTGTCGGTTTTGAGGTGTACCAGCCCGCCGGGCCGCAGCAGCTGCCGGTACAGCTCCAGGAAACGCGGCGAAGTCAGGCGGCGCTTGATGTCCCGGTCGCGGGGCCGCGGATCAGGAAACGTAATCCAGATTTCGTCTAGCTCGTGCGGCGCGAAATGCTGAAGCAGGTCGTGGGCGCGCATCCGCACAAAGCCCACGTTGGTCAGGCCCAGCGCCTCAGCGCGCTTGCTACCGCGCCAGATTCTTTCGCCCTTGATGTCGAGGCCCAGATAATTGCGCTCCGGATAGCGGGCGGCCAGCCCGACGGTGTACTCACCTTTGCCGCAGCCTACCTCCAGCGTTAGGGGGTGGTGGTTGTGAAAGAATTCCTGGTGCCAGCGGCCGCTAAGCTGCTCATAGGTGGCTTTACCGGGTTCTACAATATCGTTTCGTTCGGCATTCTCGGCAAAACGCTGGAGTTTGATGCGGGGCACTGGAAAAGAATTACGAGGTGATGCTGTTGATTTTTACTGACTGTCAACGGCTGAAGGCTGCCCAGGAAGCCCGGCGTCCTGAGTAGTAACCAGAGTTGGTAAGACACGCTGTGTACCAGCTTGCTGCTCCTGCCACAAACTGCCCTGGTTTCTACAGCTCCTCTAGATCCGCTACCACAAAGGTACTACCCCCGATGAACACCACATCATCGGGGTCAGCAGCAGCGCGGGCAGCGGCCACGGCCACCGGAACCGGGCCATATACCTGGCCCCGCAAACCTACTTCGGCAGCCCGCTCCGCCAGCTCCGTGGCGGGCAGCGCCCTCGGAATAGACGCCTGGCAGAAATAGTACGTGGCCGATTTGGGCAGCAGCGCCAGCATCTTCGTTACGTCCTTGTCGTTGACGACGCCAAGCACAAAGTGCAGATGCCGTTGCGACAGGCGGGCCAACTGCTGCACTATAAACCGGATACCCGCCTCGTTGTGGCCCGTGTCGCAGACGACCAGCGGGCGGTGGCCCAGAATAGTCCAGCGCCCCCGAAAGCCCGTGAGGCGGCGGATGTCGCGTAGCCCTTCGCGCACAGCCTCTTCCGGAATCACGAAGCCCTGTTGCCGCAGCTCGTCCAGGGTGGCCAGCACACCCGGCAAATTCAGGCGCTGGTAGTCGCCTACCAGGCCTAGCGTCACGTCATCCAGCAAGGGGTGGCCATCGACGGTAAACAGGAGTTGCTGAGAGTCTTCATCCGGGGCAGGCACCCTGACCAGCTCCGTGCGGTAGTGCTGATCAGCAAACAACAGGCGAGCCCCTTCCGCGGCAGCTTTCTGCTCAAACATCGCCTGTACTTCGGGCTGCGTCTGGCTGATGACGACCGGCACACCGGACTTGATAATACCGGCTTTTTCGGCCGCAATCTGCGGCAGAGTATCGCCGAGCAGATTCTGGTGGTCGTAGCTGATGTTGGTGATGAGCGACACCAGCGGCCGGATGATGTTGGTCGAATCGAGTCGGCCACCCAACCCAACTTCTATAATGGCAACATCTACTTTTTCTTCGGCGAAATACGAAAATGCCAGCGCTACGCACATTTCGAAGAACGAGGGCTGCAGTTCGGCGAACAGCGGCTGCCAGCGGGCTACCCATTGTACCAAGTAATCCGGTGTCAGGTCCTGCCCGTTCACCTTAATGCGTTCCGTAAATTCCTTCAGGTGTGGTGAAGTGTAGAGGCCCGTTTTGTAGCCGGCAGCCTGCAGCACGGCGGCCAACAAATTGGAACTACTGCCCTTGCCATTGGTGCCCGCCACATGCACGCAGCGCAGCCGCCGCTCCGGATTGCCCATAGCGGCGGCCAGTTTCTCCGTGGTTTGCAGCCCCGGTTTGTAGCCAGTTGCTCCTATCCGCTGAAACATGGGCAGCTGGCTGTATAGATACTCGAGGGTTTCGGCGTAAGTCATGAGCCAGGCGACGCAAAATGGGTGGTTCGTTCTCGTGCAGGCGTGTCTATTCCTACCAAGGTGCTGCATAATAGCCAAAGGTAGCGGCGCTGGCCGGCGATTCGCAAAGCAGCGGCAAAACAAAGCCGCCAGCCGGATTGCTCCGACCGGCGGCCCGGTAACTAAAGTACTGGCGCGGTTTAGCGCACCGTGAATTTGAATGTATAGAAGCCCGTAGCCCCACCATTGGCCGAGTTGGTGCGGCGGAACTCGGCATTTTCCAGGGCGTCGCGGCAGGCCTTTTCCTGCGCCGCCGACACGTTGCCGGAAACCTTCGTGACGGCCTCCACTTCGCCGTCGGCATTCACTTTGATTTTGAAGCGGACGAAGCCCGACGTGTTATCGATAGCCGGGGCACTGGGCCGGTTCACAAAGGCCCAGCCGCTCATTCCCTCCAGGCCACCCGAACCGGGGCTGCTGCCGCTACCGCCACTACCGGGCTGGCCATAGAGGGCCTTCGCATCAAGCGAGCCATTCGGGTCGCCCTGGTCGCCCACGGAGCCAGGACGGTCGCCGTTGTTGTTGCCGGTAGCCGCGTTACTGGTGCCGTTTACACCGTTGCCACCACCGCTGGCGCTGCCCTTCGGCGTGTAAAGGGTGCGGGGGCGCTCCACGGGTCTGGGCGCTTCTTTTACCTCCTCCTTCGGAGCCGGGGAAGGCTTCTCCACGGGCGGAGCCGTTACCGGGCTTTCTTCGGCCTCACTCGTGACGGTTCGGGCCTCGGCGGCCTGCTGCGGCACGGGCGGAGTTGCCTGGGGCTGAGGGGGCGTTGGTTGTGGGGTAGGATTGGAAGCCGGTGGGCGGCTGTCCTCGCGGTTTTTGGAGTCGTTGGCGGTGGCTAAGCTCTGCACGTCGCCGGAGCCAGCCTCATCAATACCGTAGTTCAGTTCTACTCCGTCGCCGCCCAGCGTGTCCAATGGTGGGTCGGGGCCTTTGAAGACGGTAAAAAAGAACACCGCCGCCAAGGCCGCGTGCAGCAGCACGGTGCCCAGCAAGGCTTCTTTCCGGTGTTCTTCGCGGTACTCCATACCTGGTTAGTTGCTAGTTGTTGGTTACGTGGTGCCAGTTGCTGGGTTGAGGCTGCCAGTAACCAACAACTAGCCATCAACAATTATTAGCCCAAAACTATTTCCCGGCGGCCTGTTGCGCCTGCGTGGCCATCACCATCTTAATCTTGAGGCGGTTACCGATTTCCAGAATATCCACCAGCTTCTGCACATTCAAAGAGGCGTCTACGCGCAGCACGGCCGTAGGGCTTTCGGCCCCTTGTACGCGCCGTTGCAGTTCGCCTTCCAGCTGCTGCGCCGTCGTCGGTTGCCGGTCGATGAAATACTGGCCAGCCCCATCGACGGATATCGTAATGGGCTGCTTCATCATCTGCTTGCTGCTTTTGGCATTGGGCAGCATCAGCTTAATAATATTGGGGTTCACCATCGTCGAGACAATCAGGAAGAACAACATCAGGAAAAACATGATGTCGTTCATCGAGCCAGTCTCAACGTGCGAAGAAAGCTTACGACGGCGGCTGAGGTCCATGTGGTGAAGTATGACTTGGTGGGTCAGTGGATTCGCTGGACAGCTTGTTTACTGCACCAACTGCATCATCCAGTGCTCCGCTAATTATCCTGCAGAATGTCCATGAACTCGATGGCCGAATTTTCCATGCGGAACACGAGGCGCTCTACCATGATGCTGAGCCAGTGGTAGCCGATGTGGGCAATGATACCAACGATAAGGCCCGTAGCGGAAGTCACCATTTTCGTGTACAGACCGCCCGAAATCTGGGCAATACCAAAGTCGCCGGTGGCGCTGATGGCATAGAAAATCTTGATTACCCCGATGATGGTACCCACGAAACCAAGCATCGGTGCAATACCGGCAATGATGCCCAGAATGCTGATGTTCTTCTCGAGACGGGCAATTTCCACTTTACCTACGTTCTCGACGCTGGTTTCAATGTCTTTCAGCGGCAGCCCAATGCGGCGGATGCCTTTCTCAATCATGCGGGCCAGCGGCGTGGCAGTTTGAGCGCAGAGCATTTTGGCACCCTGCAGGTCGCCTTTCACCATCAGGTTGCGGATGCCAGGCATGAACGACTCCGGCACCGAGGCCGCCCGGCGAATGGTGATGTAACGCTCAATGATGATGTAGAGCGAAACGAACGAGAGCAAAAACAGCGGGAGCATGATCCAGCCGCCTTTCACAATCAGGTCAATCAGGGAGAGGTCGGCGGCGGCGGCGTTGGCAGCGGCGTTGGCAGCAGTGGCGGTTGAGTCGGCGGCGGCAGCCCCGGCATCGGGCGTGCTGCCGACTTGCATCTGGAGCAGCAGAGAAAGCAAAAAGGTCATGCTAGTAATTGAGTACCCAGAGAGAAGAACCCATCCGCTTGCGCAGAATGGTAGCCTGACGGTCGGCCGAGGTCCGGTCGGCGTAGTCGGCAACGGAGAGCTTGAACTGTCGGCTGCCAGCCTGCGGCAGAATTACGCGGGCCGGGTGGCCCAACCGAACCAAGGCCTGACGCCCCTTTTCGGCATTGGCCAGGCTGGTATAAGAGCCTGCCACCACGTAGTAACGGCCCGTGCGGCTTTTAATTGTCGCTGTTTCGGCCACCGGAGTTGCATTGGTGGCCCGCGCCTTTTCCCAGCCCGGTGCTTTCGTAGCCGGCTTGGCTGCAGCAGCTTTAGATTTAGACTTCGCGGCGGCCGGCGTCTGCACATCCACGGAGGCAGCAGCTGGCTTTGCAGCGTCAGCAACTGGCTTTATAGCTACGGTAGGTGCGGCAGCAGGCAACTCAGCAGAACTGCTGGCTGGGCGCTTGGCTACGAAGTTGTCGGCGGGCGTGAGAGCGGCCTGCTGGCGACTGATAACGGCTTCGGTAGCGGCCTGCGAAGCAGCCGGAGCTTCTGGGCGGGTTTCAAATACTGAAAGCTGGGCGGGTAGACGCAGCGAATCGGGCAGGTAGCCCTGCTGATCGGCGAACATGTAGCTGGCCGAGAACATCAGACCTACAACCACCGCTGTCAGGGCATTATACACGACCCGGGAAGCGCGGCGGCGCACTGTCGCCAGTTGCGGAGCAGCGGGCTGCCGCTCACGCGAGTTCAGCGCATCCGTAGCGCGCACCGGTCGCGATACCAGTTCTGGCAGGCCAAAGCTGGCGGAAAGCAGATTGTCGGTACCCGTGTATTCAAACTCAAGGCCACGGCCTGCCGAGCGGCGGAAGATGCCAATGCCGCTCAGTTCGGTGCGCTGGCCGGTTTCCAGTTCCTGCTGCATGCGGGCCACGGCCTCCCGAACCATCTGTCGGGCCTGGGCCGGGCTCAGATTCAGGTGCTGGCTTAGCGCATCTACCAGCAGCCCGTCGTTGCGGGTCAACGACTGATTGAAGGCTACGCGCTTGGCCGGTGGGGCCAGCGTATGGCGCACCGGATGAATGCGGGCGGGAGCGTAGTCGGCAATCAGGCCGCCAAAATCAGGGATGATGACGCAGTCATGGTCCCGGAGCAACGTGCGGATGTGGTCGGATAGCGGCAAGGTGTAGCGGTCTGGGATGAAAAGCAGAGGTAGTAAAATCGTCTGTCAGCCGCTGCAGACAGCAGGCTGACAGACGATTCGGTATCTCAAGGCGCAGATTTAAAAGTCGTAGGTAACTCCTGCCAGGACGTTGATTCCTTTCACTGGGTAGTTCAGGAACCGCTCGTATTTACGGCCTAGCAGGTTATTGCCCTGAGCAAAGATGCTCAGATTTTCCATAATCCGGTAATCTGCCTTCAGGTTCAGGTCGATGACGGAGTCGGTAGGACGCACGATTTCACGGCCGGGCACGAAGGCCGGATCGAAAGACCCCGGCTTGTAGCTGGAGCCGTAGCTGGAGCTATACGTGTATAGTTCGGCGCCCAGCAGCAGCTTCTCATATACGTTGTGCGTGGCGAACAGCATCGACTGGAACGCCGGCCGGTGGAACGGCTGAGCCAGCGTTTTCACGTTGTAGCCGTTGTAGTCGGCCTTGAGCCCGATGCGGGTTTTCTCGGCCGCGTTGTAGATGATTTCGCCGTGTACATTGATCAGCTGCGTGGCCTTCTTGTCATAGACGAGGTCGAACTTGGTGGAGTCACGGCGGGAGTTGTTGTAGAAGTACAGGTTCCGGTCGTTACTCAGCGTCACCTTGGCATTCACCTCCAGCGCGCGGGCCGGGGCCGCGTTGAAGCCGAAGAACACAGTTGGGCCGCGGTGGGTGTCGGCCACGCGCTGGTTGGGCGCCAGCCAGGGGTTTTCGGTGGTCAGGTCGTACATCGTCACACGCTGCAAACCGCCACCCAAGCCGCCAAACACAACGAATTTGTCTTCCGTGACGGTGTACGCTAAACGTACAGCCGGGTAGATTTTGAATTGCGACACGTCACGGATGGTGTCGCCGGTGTAGCCCAGCGTGGCTCCTACCGACACGGCCAGCCGGTCCAGCGTCAGCTCGTAGGCGGGCGTCACCTGCACGAACGGCCGGCTGTAGCTCAGCGAGTCTTTAAAGGAGATGAATGACAGGTCGCCGTTGACGCTCACGCGGCTCGTTTCGCCCAGGGCGTAGCTGGAGCGCAGCTCGGCGTAGATGTTGTTTTCCTTAGCCTCAAACCGGTCGTTCCAGTGCCGGAAACCCAGCGCCACGTCGTACTGGAAAGCCGCGTCGGTGGCCCGGTTGCGGGCATATACCTTGGCATCGGCCCGGAAGAAGGTCTGCTTGAGGCTGTCGGCTACGGGCAGTTCGGGCCGGTTGCGGTTGTAGCCGTAGAAGTTGTACCGCTCCCTTCCCACATCCACTTTGGCCCCCAGCGCCGTAGCGCCGCTGTAGGTTTCGCCGTGCACGCCCAGGCTGGTGCGGCTCTGGCCCGAGTTCTTCTTGTCAATCGGGCCGCTGGCCGAAGACAGGTGATTCAGGTCGAGGCCGTAGGAGGCGGAGTTGCTGCGCGTGTTGTGCAGATGCGCCCGGCCCAGGAACGTGCCGTAGTTGCCGACGCCCGCCTTCAGGTAGTTGCCGGTTTGCGGGGTCAGCTCTTCCTGCCGGATGGTCAGCACCCGCACCGAGGGGTTGAGCAGGTCGGCAGGCATCTTGAAATCGGGGTACGTGTACGGCACCTTGGCCGTGGTTTTGGCCGGCGGTTCAATCTTGATTTTCTCGAAGTTGCGGGCCGCCTCCGGCAGCTGATTGACGCGCTCCTTCACAATCTCAATTTCGGCCTCTTCGATTTTGCCCCGGGGCGTGGTGCGCGTAGGTTGGGCCTGCGCCACAGCCGGCACGGCAGCCAGCAGTCCGGCCAGGGCCAGCAGTTTCGACGGATGAAGCGTCATATAGTCAGGGGTGGCTTACATACAGGCAGTGGTTTAGCACGCCAGCAGCAACCAGTTAAGATTCAGATTTTTATTTTCAGCAGACAACCAGCCTCCTCACTCCTATTCCTCCTCGCCCACGGGCCCATCCGTGCGGTTGGTAACCGTGTCGGTGGGCTGGGTGGTGCTGGGCACCAACGAGCTGCGGCCGGCCGTCTTGCCTTTCGGGGTGGTGGTTTTGGTGGTTCCGGGCTTGGTAGTGGCGGGCTTGGCCGGAGCTGGCTTGGTGGTGCCAGCCGGCGTTTCGCCGGGCAGCGCCGCCAGCCGTTGCCTAGCGCCGGCAATTACCTCGGCCACCGGAAACTTGTTGTCGATGATGGAATTGAGTGTGGCGCGCGCCTGGAAATTCTCACCCTGCGCGGCGTAGATGTCGGCAATCAGCAGGAAGCCCCGGCCCTGCCACAGCTCGTAGTTCGAGGTGTTGGTCTTGTAGGCCGCGTCCAGCGCTTCGGGGTATTTCTTCTGCTGGAACAGGGCGTCGGCCACCAGATACTGCGCTTCGGCGCCGTTTTCGTCGGCGGCGGCCGTGGTGGCGGCCGTGTTCAGCTCCGTGATGGCCTGGTCGTAGTTGCCGGCCTTGAAGCTGGCTTTGCCCAAGTAGAGCAGCGCGGCGTTGGTGGCCGTTGGCGAAGCAGCCTGGGCCTGCAGCTCGGCGGCTACGCGGCGGGTGCCTTCCAGGTCGCCGCTTTCGTAGTAGCTCTTCATCAGGCCCAGCCCGGCGTTGGCTATTTCGCGCTTGTTCTGCGAGGAGGTGCGCAAGCGACCGTAGTAGATGATGGCCTCCGGATAGTTCTTGTTCTCGAACTCCAAATCCGCCACCCGGCCCACAGCGCGGTTCACAAACTCCGACTTGCCTTCCTGCACTACGGCTTTCAGCTTAGGCAAGGCTTCAGCTTTCTTACCGGTGCGCAGCAGTGCGTCGGCCAGGAAGTAGCGGCCATCGGCGGCCAGGGCGTTGTCGGGGTACTGCTTCAGATACGACTCCAGGCGCGGAATGGCCTGGGCATACTTCTCAGCCAGATACAGCGACTTGGCGGCCTCAAACTCCACGCTTTCGGTGGCTTTGCTGTCGGGGTTCTGCTGCTTGAACTGGGCCAGATACTGGTCGAATTCCTCCGTCTTGCCCTGCGCCGACAGGCTTTCCTGCAGCGAGTAGATGGCGCTGCTGGCGGCTTTCGTGCGCGGATATTGGCTCAGCACTTGCTTGAAGTCCGTGGCGGCCTTCTCGTGCTGGTCCAGGTTGGCATAGGCCACGCCGCGCTTGTGCAGCGCCTGCGGAATCAGCTGGGAGTTGGGGCGGTTGGCAATCAGCTTCGAGAAGCCATCCACGGCCTGCTGGAATGAGCCGGCCTCGAAGTCGAGCTGCGCCTGCTGGTACACGGCATCGTCGGCGTAGCGTGACGTAGGCGACGTACGCAGCAGCGTACCCAGCGTCTGGGCGGCTTCATCGCGGCGGCCGAGCAACCCCAGCACCACGCTCTTCTGGTAGTAGGCGTAGTCCTTGTCGGCGGCGTTGGCCGTGATAACCTTGTTGTAGAGGTCGAGGGCCTGCTGGTAGTTTTTGGCCACGTAGTAGGTGTCGGCCAGGCGCAGGGTCACGTCGTAGTAGTTGGGGTCGGCGGGCTTGGCCACCGGGTCCTGCAGCCAAGCCTGGAACTGCGGCCGGGCCCGGTCGTACTGCTGGGTGTTGTAGTAGGCGTAGCCGAGGCCATAGCGGGCCTTCTGCTCGAAATCCTTCTCGCTGGCCGTGACGCCGCCCTGCCGGGCCGTGCGGGCCGCGGCGGTATAGGCTGTAATGGCATCGGGATACTTCTGGCCCACGCTGTAGATTTCGCCCTTCAGCACCTGCGCGGCGGCGCGCAGGGCGTCGTCCTGCGGGTATTTCAGGCTCTTGTCGAGCAGCGGCAGGGCCTCGGAGTAGCGGCTGTTGTTGTAGAGCGTGGCCGCCTGCAGGTACGACACGCGCTGGTAGGTGGCGTTGAGCTTGGTGCTCCGGTCGTCGAGGTTGTCGAGGTAGTTGAGCGCCTGCGCGTAGTCGGAGGAGTTGAGGAAACTCTCGCTCAGGATGTCGTCGGCGGCTTCGCGGTTTTTGGAGCGCGGGTACTTCTTGCCGAAATCCTTGAGCGTGGCAATTACCTCGGGCGTGTTGCCTAGCTCGTAGTTGATCTGCGCGTATTTGAGCGTGGCGTTTTCGCTGATGTTCTTGTCGAACGTGGCCTTGCGGGCGGCATCAAACGAGTTTAGCGCGAGCTGCTTCTGGTTGGTTTGCAGGTAGCTCAGGCCCAGGTGGTAGGCGGCGTTCTGCCCCAGCGAGTCTCGGCGGGCGGCTACGCCTTTGAAGGAGCCGATGGCACCTTTGAAGTCCCCCTGCTTGTAGTTGGCGTACCCGATTTTGTACTGCACCTCGGGCTCAATCTTCTTGCGGCCAGCGGCATACTTGTCGAAATACTCGGCGGCCTGTTTGAAATCCTGCTTCTGATAGTAGGCATCCCCTACCAGCAGCTGGATTTCATCAGCCGACTGCGGCGGCGGGGTCTGGGCCAGCGCCTTGGTGCCGTAGTCGATGAGGCCGTCGAAGTTGCCTTCCTTGTAATAGATCTGGCTCATCACGGCCGGCACCACGGGGCGGTAAGCATCGTTCTGCTCGGCCACCGCCAAATCCTGGCGGGCGCCGGGGTAGTCGCCGGCCCGGAATGCTAGGTAGCCAGCGTAGTAGGAACTGGCGTAGCGGTACTGGTGCGTGCCCTGCTTGTTGCGGTCGAACTGCAGCTTGGCCTTGTCGAACTCCTTCTGCGCGAAGTAGCTGTAGCCGAGCTTAAACTCCGACTCGGCTCGCTGCTCCAGCGTGAGGTTGTCGGCTCCTACGCGTTGCAGGTAGTCGATGGACTTGGCGTAGTCCTTCTTATCGAAGTAGAACTTGCCCAGCTCGAAGAAAGCCACAGCCGCCTTGGGATGACCTGGATTTTGCGTGGCAAAAGACAGAATCCGGTCCTCGGCGTCGGGATGAAACAGGTAGAGGCCGGCTACGGCGTAGTAGTATTCGGCGTCGATGGTTCGGTCGCGCAACTCACCGGTGCGACGCTGCGTGAGGTCGAGGTAGCGCTGGAAAGCCTGTTGGGCGGCGCCATACTTGCCACGGTCGAACAGCTCCAGACCTTCCTGAAAATGGCGCTCGTCGGAGGCGAACACCTGGGTTTGCTGGGCTTGGGCGGCCAGCGGCGCCGCGGCGCTAAGGGAGGCGGCCAGCGCAATCCGGGGGATAAACTTCATTGCTCGGCGTTACGGGAAGCGGCCCAGTAGGGCCGGATATGGCCAAAAGTAGCGAAAAACCTGCTTGGGTTGCCTTTTGGTGCAGATGAACTGCTATTATGCAACGAGCCTTGTATTTATAGTATTGTTGTTTTTACAATTGAAGCAGAAAGCTGAATTCACAATTTCGCTACATTGGCATATCGTTGTATTTTAATCTATCATCACATGCTTATTGCTTCCTACCCGAACTTGCGGGCTGTTATTCTCTGCAGCTTACTGTTGTCAAGCGGTACTGCCTATAGCCAAGGGTTTAATTTTAGTCCTGCAACCTACTATTCCAGAGGATTTAGCGGTTCTGCTCCCCGCCGCATAGTGGCAAAAGATATAAATGCAGATGGCAGAGCTGACATCTTCCTATCCGTGGCCGCAGCCCCTAGACTTTCTAATCAATATCTTACGTTCCTTCAGTCAGTCAATGGCGGTTTTGCGGCGCCAGTTTCATGGCCTATTCCCGGCAGCTCTGGCAATGCAGGCCATATTGAAATAGTCGATGTGACGGGAGATTCTAAACCCGATGTTGTAGTGGGAGGCGGTGCTGTCACTCTCTACACCAATCTTGGCAATTCTAATTTCTCCACAGGCACTAGTATTACAACATCAGGCACTTCTGAGCTAAGCAGAACACTGGCAGTCGGTGATTTTAATGGCGACGGCCACACTGATTTGGCTACGAATGGCGTCTCTACTCCGGGAGGCAGCACCACCATGAAATTGCTATACAATAACGGTAGCGGGCAATTCACCACTCAGCCCCTTACGCTTAGTGGCTACTATATAGAATCAATTGCCGTTGGCCGGCTCAATACGGATTCTCGCCCTGATTTATCAGTGGTGGGATTATATGGAGGTAACTGTTCTACTTATCTGAACACCAATACAACAGGTACTAGTAATAACTTTGCAGCGGTTCCCGGAATAAATCCTTCAGGGGCAGTTGGGTCTAACGGCTACCTTGCTGATGTAGATGGGGACCAGTTAGATGATTTCCTTTCGCCTCATGGATCCAACGTTATTTTTCTGCATCGCAGTATTGGCAACGGGCAGTTTGGTGGAGTAGAACAACTCCCTTATCCGGATGGCCTTAACAGTCCAAGAAGACTGACCACTGCTGATTTCGATAATGACGGAAATCTTGATCTAGTAGCCTCTGGTAACAGTGCTGTACTCCTCTACCGCAACCTTGGAAATGCAAATTTTGCCGCTCCGGTGAGCATTGCTATGCCGGCCGCAGTAATCGACTTAGCAAGTGGCGATGTAGACGGCAATGGCAAGCTCGATTTGGTTGTGTTACTTAATTCTGCAAATCCGATAGCTGTCTTGCTTAACCAAACGGCACTTTCTACCCAGAAGCCCACACTATTGAGCAGCTTAGCGCTTTACCCAAACCCAGCCTCCGAGAAGGTAAATATTGAGCTATCTGATGCCGTTTTTCCGGTTCAGGTGAAACTTGTGAATATGCTGGGACAAACCGTAGCCACGCATACCATCCAGTCCAATAACCAACGTTTCCCCGTTGAGAAATTATCCTCCGGTGCTTATCGAGCAGTGATAACCGATGCAAAAAACCATCAGACTGTTCGCCCTCTACAGATTCGTTGATCCTTTCTGGAAAGATAGTTTTCTTGGTGTTCCGCCTCCTATCTACCTGGGATATTTCAACTGTTCTATTGTTTCTCGCTGCGTGCTCCAAGTCCAGCAAGCTGAATACCTGCTGGACCTGAGTTCGGCCTGGAAAGAAGTGCGGTACTGAGCGCAACCTTTGCTTTCTACTCAGGCTCCTAAGCGCACCCCACACTTGCTCTACCCTGATGCGTTGCGCTTCGCTCCTACTGTTTCTATCTCTGCTGCCTGCTTGCCTATATGCCCAAACGACGGTTGTGCAAGGCACTGTGCTCGATGAGGCTACCCAACAGGTGGTGCCGTTTGCTTCGGTGGGCGTAGCTGGCCGTCCCTTCGGTACCATTGCCGATGAGGCCGGCCACTTCCGGTTTGCACTGCCCGATTCGGTACAGCGCCCGGTGGTGGTTTCCTGCGTAGGCTATGCGGCAGTCACTCTGCCAGCAGACCAGCTGCGGACCAGCGCGACGGTCATCCGTCTGACGCCCGCTGCGCAACAACTGGCGGCCGTCACGGTGCGACCGGGCCGGGTACGCACCCGTACGTTTGGGCGCACCGGCAACGCCACGTTCATGACGGTTCGCCTCTATACCGAGCCCGGAGCTGGGCAGGACGAACTGGCCCGCGAGCAGGGAACAGTAGTGCCGTTGGCTTCCGACTCCTACCTGCGCACGGCCCGCTTGCTGGTGGCTTTCAACCGCTTCCGGTCCGTCACGTTTCGGCTACTGCTGTACCGGGTGCAAAATGGCCTACCCACCGAGCCTTTACCCCAACCCGATATCCGCTTCACTGTCATTCAACCCCGAGGCTGGGTCACGGTAGACCTCGAACCCTACCAGCTCCACTATCCTGGCCTGCGCGAAGTAGCCGTGACGGTGCAGTGGCTGCACAGTGAAGCCGCCCCCGACAGCGCCAATGGTTTCGCCTTTTCGGCCGTGCCGCTGCCAGGTCATCAGGTCCTCACCCGCTCCAAAAGTCAGGCCCGCTGGGAAACCATACCCGGCTACCTGGGCTTTAACCTGACGGCCGATACCTACACCGCTCCCGGTAAAACCAACGGCCTCGCCGACACCGCCCCCAACTACACCTTGCCCGATAGTCTGGCGTATCTGCGCTACTTCACCGCTCCGTACTTGCCCAACCCCGCTGGCTACGGCAGCAATTCGGCCGCCGGACGGTACATCAGGGTGCGCGGAGCCCGCCTCTACTACGAGCGGTACGGCCAGGGCGAGCCGCTGCTGCTGTTGCACGGTAACGGGCAGTCAGGAGCTGCCTTCCAGCTACAGATTGCCGAACTGGCCCGGTATTTCGACGTGCTGGTTCTCGATACACGGGCCCAAGGCCATAGCCAGGATTTCACCACCCAGAATTTCAGCTATGAGTTGTTTGCCGAGGACGCCCGCCAGTTGCTCGACTCGCTGCACCTACGCCGGGTACATATCCTGGGCTGGAGCGACGGGGGCAATACGGCCTTGAGCCTGGCCCTAACTCACCCGGAATACGTGGGCCGCCTGGCCATCATGGGAGCTAACCTGTTTCCTGCCCCCCACGCCCTGGAACCAGCCCTGCTATCCGGGTTCCGACGGCAGTTGCAGCAGGCCCAGGCCCGCAACACCACCGCCATTGATACCCGCCTGCTGCGGCTGCTGGTCCAAGAGCCCCAGCTTACTTTCGCCCAACTCGGCCAGATTACTGCTCCGGTACTCGTATTGGCCGGGCAGCACGATGTTATCCTGGAACCTCACACCCAGGCTATTGCCAAAGCTCTGCCGCACAGTCAGTTGGTTATTTTTCCGGGAGCCACCCATTATGCGCCGCAGGAAATACCAGAGGTATTCAACGCAACCGTCCTGCGGTTTTTCCGGCAGCAGTAGCCAGTGCCAAAGGGTACTATTGGTCAGGCATCCATCCGCGTCAACGTTACCTCATCTTTAGTGAAGTCGATCTGGCTTTTGTCTACCGGGCCGCGGCATTCGAGCACACGGGGCGGCGCCAGCTTGCCTTTGGGGCCGGCCTGCACCTCGGCCTCGCCTGCTATATCCAGCACGGCCACGGTCTCGCCATTCAGGCGCAGCTCCCACTTGCCCGGCTGCACTGCCCCCGTCAGGTATCCAACGAGGAAGGTTTCTTTGGGTGATACCAGGATAATATCAAGGACTTGCATGAGGCGTGAGGCAGCTACTGTATCAAATTGGGTGGCTCTTTAGAAAGCCGGTTTAGTTTATGTCGCTGGCCTTAATCCGCGAATCGAAGCTAAACTCTTCGCGGGCCACGATGCGGATGCGCTTAAAATCGGGGTGGCGGGTGTGCAGGATGTAGTTGAACTCCTGCGGCACGATGGATGAAGGCACCCGCAGCACGGCCGCGCTGCGCCGCTCGTACCACGCGTCGCCGAGGGGCTGGCAGAGGCTGTAGCGGCTGGCTTTTTCCCAGCCGACGGGCAGTTGGGCAGCCGGTATTTCCTCCACGGCCACATCATCGGGCACATCAATCACGAGCACCCGGAACTGGTCGTTGAGGCCTTCGCCGCTCCGGTGTACCACGTTTTCAAGGCAGGCCAGGGCGCGGGAAGCAGCCGTGTAAATCACGAATTTGTCCTGGGTGTTCCAGCGGGCGCGGCGCCCGGAGGCAAACAGGTCGTCGGCGTATTTGGCCAAGCAGATGCGGTATACCTGCATCGTTAGGCCAGGTCGCCGTAAGCAATGCGCGTCAGCTCCTCCTCTACTAGATCAATGCCGCCGCTGGTTTCGAGCAGGCGCAGCGGTACCTCGCCGTCGAGGCCGTGGGCCGGCTTGCTCAGCCAGCGCAAAAACGCCGCCGTATCACCGAATACTTCGATGCCGGTTTCGTAGAGCGCAATAATCTTGAGCGTTTTCTCGCTGCTGGAGGCATTCAGGTTGCGGTTTTCCTGGGTGTAGCTGCGCAGCGTTTTGGTGGAAAGCTCGTAGATGGCCTCCAGTTGGCTGGCCTGCAGCTGAAACGCATCGGCTACCTCAAACGCCGTAGCGGCTGGCAGGCCTTTGCGTGCTTCCATCACCAGGGCAAACGAGTCCTGTCCGGTACGGCTCCAGGCCGCCCATTTCTTCCGCAAAGGCGCAGGAAGCGTAGTCGTGACTTTGGGTTTTGCGAGAGTAGTGGCCATGGCAGTAAGGAAAATCAGCAGTCGAAGCTATGGAAATTTTTCTTCTTAACGCGGAAAAATTTCTTTTTGTTCGATTACCAACTGTCATCCTGAGCGAAGCGAAGGACCTTGTCAGGTTTGAACGGTAACCATTGATAGTAATCCAGCCGTGATAAAATCCTTCGCTCCGCTCAGGATGACGGATGGTATATCAGGCCCCTACCACGGCGTGCAGCGGCACCGGGTGCAGAATCAGCCAGATTAGCTCCCGCAGGATTTCGCCGTCGGTCATCGAGCCCGAGTCGATGCCTTTGCTTTGGGCATCGGCGCGGCGGATGAGGTGCACGATGTCGCGGGTACGGTGGAAGTCGAACACCTTTAGGCCGGTCTGGTAGTCTTTGCGCTGGATGGGGAAGCGCAGGCCCATTTTCAGCCAGTCCGCTTCCGACGGGTTGGGATTCTGGTGCAGCGCCAGCAGTCGGGAGAAGTAGTTGAACAGCAGCGTTAGGTTCGGAATGAGCGGGTTGTTTTTGGGGTTGGCCTCGAAGTAGAGCAGGATGCGGTTGGCCTTGAGCACGTCGCGGCGCACCAAGGCGCTCTGCAGCTCGAAGATGTTGTACTCCTTGCTGATGCCCACCATGCGCTGTACCAGGTCCTCATCAATGCTGTGGCCGGGCAGCAGGTTGATGAGCATCTTGTCTACCTCGTTGGTGAGGCGGCCCAGCTCGCCGCCGATGTACTCGGCCAGCATGACCGTTGCCTGGGGCGTAATCTGCTGGTTTTTGGAGCGCACGTAGTTGCTCAACCAGGGCGCCACCTGGTTGTCGTAGAGCTTCTTGCTGGTCATGAGGACGGTACCGGCCGGGGCGGGCTCCTTTTTGTCGCCAGCCAGCAGCTTGCCGAGCTTTTTGCGGGCGTCCAACGTTTTGTGCTTGTAGCAGAGCACCAGCACCGTGCTTTGCAGCGGGTTTTTCAGGTATGCCTCCAGAAACGGCCACGTTTTCTCCGACTCCAGATCGGCCACGGCCTGGGCTTCTTTCACAATCACCACCGAGCGTTCGGCCATCATCGGGAAGCGCTTGGCTTGGCCCAGGATGCCGGCCACATCGGTGTCCTTGCCATAGAGCACAACCTGGTTAAAGCCCTTTTCGTGCTCCTGTAGCACGTTTTTGTCCAGCAGGTCGGCTACCAGATCGATATAATACGGCTCCTCGCCCTGCAGAAAGTACACGGGCGCAAACTGCCGCTGCTGGAGCTGCTTCAGGATTTCGTCGGCGGTGAGAACAGGCATAGCGGGTTGTCAGATAGACGTTGTCAGTTGTCGGGCCTGAGGATGAACTTCTAACTGCCACCACAAAGGACATGGCAAAGGTACCGCCGGGCCGTTACCTTTGCGCCCTCTTCTGCGGTTTTGCCAGAACACCTTCCGGCCCCCCGCTCCTACCAACCGACAACGACCACCTGACACCTCCCCGAATGGACCTGATAGAAGAATTGCGCTGGCGTGGCATGTTTCACGACATGATGCCCGGCACCGACGAGCATCTGCGCCAGAATGCCCCCATCACCGGCTACATCGGCTTCGACCCCACTGCCCCGTCGTTGCACATCGGCAACCTGGCCACTATTATGCTACTGGTGCACCTGCAGCGCGCCGGCCACCGCCCCTTGGCGCTGGTAGGCGGCGCCACCGGTATGATTGGCGACCCTTCGGGAAAATCAGCGGAGCGTAATCTGCTGGATGAGGAGGCGCTGCGACGCAACCAAGCCGGCATTCAGGCGCAGTTGGAGAAGTTTTTGGTGTTCGATGACTCGCCCACTGGGGCTCGTGTCGTGAACAACTATGACTGGTTCAAGGACTTCGGTTTTCTGCAGTTTCTGCGTGAAGTGGGCAAGCACCTCACCGTGAACTACATGATGGCCAAAGATTCGGTGAAGCGCCGCATTAGTGGCAACGAGGAAACCGGCGCTGAGGGCATCAGCTACACCGAGTTCAGCTACCAGCTGCTGCAGGGCTACGACTTCTTCCACCTCTACAAAGAGCTCGGCACTACGCTCCAGATGGGCGCCTCCGACCAGTGGGGCAACATCACCACCGGCACCGAGCTGATCCGGCGCATGTCGGGCGGCGAAGGCAAAGCCTACGCCCTCACCGGCCAGCTCATCACCAAAGCAGACGGCACCAAGTACGGCAAAAGCGAAACCGGCACTGTGTGGCTGGATAGCACCATGACCTCGCCGTACCAGTTCTACCAGTTCTTCCTCAACGCTGCCGACGCCGACGTGCCGCGTCTCATCCGCGTGTTCACATTGCTCCCGCAGTCGGAAATTGAAGCTCTGGACGCCGAACACGCCCAGGCTCCGCACCTGCGCGTGCTGCAGAAGGCCCTGGCCAAAGACGTCACCATCCGGGTACACGGTCAGGCCGCCTACGAAGCTGCTCTGGCCGCTTCTCAGGTACTATTTGGCGGTGGCGAACTGAGCAGCCTCGACGAAGCAACCCTGCTGGATGTGTTTGCCGGGGTGCCACGTGTAGAGGTACCGCGGGCAGAACTGGCAGGCCTAGATGCCCTCACGCTGCTGAGCACGGCTTCTAGTAACGTCATCTTCAGTTCTAAGGGCGAGGCGCGCAAAATGGTGCAGAACAATGGCGTAAAGCTCAACCGCCAGAAAGTCACGCTGGACCAGACCGCGGAGGCCGTAGCACCGCTCCTGGGCAAGTATCTGGTAGCGCAGAAAGGCAAAAGCTACTTCCTGATTACGCTGGTATAGGCCGGCGGCTCAGCAAACGAAAAGGCCCTACCGAAGTATCGGCAGGGCCTTTTTTTTAGTATAGCTCCCACGCAGTGCGTGGCGCCAGACTACTTCTTCTTGGCTGGAGCGGCTTTCTTGGCAGCAGCAGGAGCAGCTTTCTTAGCAGCAGGAGCAGCTTTGCCAGCAGCAGGAGCAGCACCAGCGGCGCTGTTCTTGGCGTTCTGCACTTCCGTGCGGATGCTCTGAGCCATGTTCTTCAGCTCCTGCATGCCTTTGCGCACGCGGGTGCCAGCGGCCGAGTTGTTCTTATCGTAGAATTTCTCGAAGTCGCTTTCCAGGCCCATAACGAGGTCCTTGAGTTGGCTGAAATTGCTCATGTGAGAGGGGTTGTGTGGAGTGGAAAAATTAGTTTGAACGGGCCTAATATACAGGGATTTCAAATACAAGCAAGTTGACAAGTTTTTTTCTTAATGGCGTTTCACAGCCTTCAAAGGCACTTTTCGGCCAAAACTCTTCTAATTCAACCCTCCACGCTCTAGCTCCAACATCAAAATAATCCTAAATACAAAAGCCGACACCTTTCCAGGTATCGGCTTTTGTATTTAGCGAAGCCCAAACTAGCCTTGGAGGCCGGCAGGAATCTCTGCTTTAGAATAAAGCCCTTTTGCAAGCTTTTCCTGTACTACTTCAAAGGCTTTGATGGTCAAATCCACATCATCTAGTGTATGTACTGCCGTTGGGATGATACGGAGCATGATAACCCCTTTCGGCACCACCGGATACACCACGATAGAGCAGAAAATGCCGTGATTCTCACGTAGATCGAAGGTTACCTGAGTTGCATCGGTCAGTTCACCCTGCAACAGCACCGGCGTAACGGGCGAGGAAGTAGAGCCAATATTGAAGCCTTTTTCGCGCAGGCCGCTTTGCAGGGCGCGCACGATGGTCCACAGATTTTCCTTCAGCTCGGGCTGGGTGCGCAGCAGCTCCAAACGCTTCAAAGCGCCCACTACAAGCGGCATGGGCAGGCTTTTGGCGAAAATCTGGCTGCGCATGTTGTAGCGCAAATATTCAATTACGTTCTCGGGGCCCGCCACGAAGGCGCCAATGCTGGCCATGCTCTTCGCAAACGTCGAAAAATAAAGGTCAATACCATCCTGAATGCCCTGTTCTTCGCCCGTTCCGGCGCCGGTAGCGCCCATTGTGCCAAAGCCGTGGGCATCATCCACGAACAAGCGGAACTGGAATTTTTCCTTCAACGCCACCACGCCCCGCAGGTCGCCTTGGTTGCCCGACATGCCGAATACACCCTCAGTAATGACGAGGATACCACCGCCAGTTTCATCGGTGAGGCGCTTGGCCCGCTCTAGCTGCTTCTCTAGGCTAGCCATGTCGTTGTGCGTGTACACAAACCGCTTGCCGGCGTGCAGGCGCACCCCATCGATAATGCAGGCGTGCGACTCGGCGTCGTACACAATCACGTCATGGCGGTTCACCATGGCGTCAATGATGCTCACTACGCCCTGGTAGCCGAAGTTGAGCAGCATGCAGTCAGGCTTCATCACGAATTCGGCCAGCTCGCTTTCCAGTTGCTCATGCAGGTTAGAGTTGCCGGACATCATCCGGGCACCCATGGGCAGCGCCATACCATATTCAGCCGCCGCATCAGCATCAGCTTTGCGCACTTCGGGGTGGTTAGCCAGGCCCAGGTAATTATTCAGGCTCCAGGTGAGCACCTCTTTACCGCGGAAAATCATGCGGGGCTTAATTTCACCTTCCAGCTTAGGGAAAGCAAAATAGCCGTGCGCGTAATGTGAGTGGACACCCAGCGGGCCGCGGTTGGCGGCAATCTTCTCAAATAGATCCACGAAGGAATGGGTTGAATGTGAAAGGAAACGAGCGGCTGTCCGCGAAGAGCTAACCGCCAAGGAATGTACAAAGTTGTGGCAATCCGCAAAGGTAGCCGCTGGCCGGCAGGCTTCCAACCTTCTGCGAATTGGGCAGGGCGTTTTACGGTCCGGCCGGAATGGCGTTTCTTTGGGTGCTAGAATCAGAAAACACCCTGCCACTCCCACCCGCTCCTATTCTCCCCTAATGAAGAAAATCACCAAGCTGCTCGTGGCCAACCGCGGCGAAATTGCGTTGCGCGTGCTGCGCTCGGCCAAGGAAATGGGCCTCCAGACCGTGGCCATCTACTCTGAGGCCGACCGCAACGCCCTGCACGTCCGCTACGCCGACGAGGCTGTGTGCGTGGGCCCGCCCGCCAGCAAAGACAGCTACCTGCGCGGCGACAAAATCCTGGAAGTCTGCCGCCAGCTGGGCGTTGATGCCATTCACCCAGGCTATGGTTTCCTTTCGGAAAATGCCGAGTTTGCCCGCATGGTCACGGAGGCAGGGTTAATTTTCGTGGGGCCTTCGCCGGAAGCCATGAACCTGATGGGCGACAAGCTCTCGGCCAAGCAGGCCGTAAAAGCCTACAACATTCCGCTGGTGCCCGGCACCGACGAGGCCATTTCCGATGTGGAAGAGGCCAAGCGCATTGCCGCCACGGTGGGCTTCCCTATTCTGATCAAGGCCTCGGCCGGCGGGGGCGGCAAGGGCATGCGCATCGTGAATTCGGCCACCGATTTCGAGGAGCAGATGCAGCTAGCCATCAACGAGGCCACCTCGGCCTTCGGCGACGGCTCGGTGTTCATCGAGAAGTTCGTGACCGGCCCGCGCCACATCGAAATTCAGGTGCTGGGCGACGAGCACGGCAACATTGTACACCTGTTTGAGCGGGAATGCTCGATTCAGCGCCGCCACCAGAAGGTAATTGAGGAGGCCCCTTCCTCAGTGCTCACGCCCGAACTACGCGCCGAAATGGGCCGCTGCGCCGTGGACGTGGCCCGCGCCTGCAACTACACCGGGGCCGGCACCGTGGAGTTTCTGCTCGATTATCAGCACAACTTCTACTTCCTGGAGATGAACACCCGCCTGCAGGTAGAGCACCCCGTCACGGAGCAAATCACTGGCCTTGACTTGGTGAAGGAACAGATTAAAGTGGCCCAGGGCCTGCCCCTCGCCTTCCGGCAGGAAGACCTCAGCATCAACGGCCACGCCCTGGAACTGCGCGTGTACGCCGAAGACCCGCAGAACAACTTCCTGCCCGACATTGGCACGCTGACCACCTACGTGCGCCCCCAAGGCCCCGGCGTGCGGGTGGATGATGGCTTCGAGCAGGGCATGGAAATTCCGATTTACTACGACCCGATGATTGCCAAGCTGGTCACCTTCGGGGCCACCCGCGAGGAGGCCATTGCCCGGATGCTGCGCGCCATCGACGAGTACCAGATTACCGGCATCCAGACCACGCTCGACTTCGGCCGCTACGTGCTGCGCCACCCCGCCTTCGTGAGCGGCAACTTCGACACCAACTTCATCCGTGACCATTTCCCGGCCGATGCCCTAAAACCCGCCGCCCCGGACGAAGCCACTGCCAAGCTCGCCGCCGTGCTCACCGCCATGCTCCTGACCGAGAAAAAACCTAGCACCGCTACTGCCGATGCGCCAGCCGCTACCAGCTCGGCCTGGAAGCGTAACCGGTTAGGAGTACGGTAGAACAATAAGCCTCTCATGTCATTCAAACAAAAGCAGCCGCTCCGGATACCGGAGCGGCTGCTTTTGTTTGAATGACATGAGACAGTCGTCGTCAGCTACAGCAATTCTGTAATTTCTCGCACACCCAGAGGCCGCTCGCGGGTGAATCCTTCCCCGAACTCCACTCCTATCAGGTGGCCGAATTCGCGGGCACGAGCTTCCATGAAGTTGCTGAACACCGGCGTGGATAGGTAGGTACCGGGCTCGGTGCTTTCGGGGTCGTGAAACTGGGTGCGATAGGCTTGGATGCTTTCCCACTTCTTGGGCCAGTGCGCCGAAATGTCCACTACGAAATCGGCCGGAATCTGGCGGTCCTGAATGTAGTGGAACACTAGGCGCGGCCGCCAGGGCTGCTGGGGCTGGCCGTCGTCGCCGAGGGTTTCAATCATGCGCAGCCCACTCAAAAAGCACGATTCGGAAGCCAACTGCGCGCCCCGGCCGTGGTCAGGGTGCCGGTCGTGGATGGCGTTGCAGAGGATGATATCGGGCTGGTAGCGGCGGATGGCGGCAATAACGGGCAGTTGGTGCTCCCGGTCGTTGCGGAAGAAGCCATCGGGCAGGCCCAGGTTTTCGCGGGCACTTAGGCCCAGAATGCGGCTGGCTGCCTCGGCTTCCTGGGCGCGGGTGGCAGGTGTGCCGCGCGTGCCTAGCTCGCCCCGGGTAAAATCGACAATACCGATTTTCTTGCCGGCCGCCGCCGCCGCCAGCAGCGTACCCGCAGCTGACATTTCTACATCATCGGGGTGCGCCCCAAAGGCCAGTATATCAAGTTTCATTTGAGTCTATTGTACAGTAGTTGATTAGTAGTTTCGGATTGTTAGCTGCTGGTCTCCGCCGCAGCTTCCCAGACTAATTGCCAACAATCTGCCACTAACAGTCAGTAATCAACTACTCATTTGATCCGCAGCACGCGGCCTACACGCAGCACGGCGGTACCGCCATTCAAGCGCCGAATCTGGGCCTGTGAAACGCCGTACTTGTCGGCAATTTCCGACAGCGTATCGCCGCTCCGGATTTTGTGGCTGACAATACGGCGAGCCTGAGTGGGCTTGCCGCTGCTGGCACTGCGCGAAGCCGCGCCAGGCACGCTGCCACCCCGGTACTTCAGCGACTTGCTGTAGTACGCAAACAGGCCGGAAGTAATCTGGAAGTTGTCTTTGATAAGCCGATAATCCGGAAAATCATACATCTGCTCCGGGTCGATGGGGTTGCCCTCGTAGCGCACCTCAAAGTGCAGATGCGAGCCGCTGCTCCGTCCCGTGCTGCCGCCCCGGCCAATTAGCTGCCCAGCCTTCACAAACGTACCCGGTGTTACCAAGGACTTCTGCATGTGCCCGTAGAGCGTTTCGATGCCATTGTAATGACGGATGAGCACGTAGTTACCGTAGCCCGAACCGTCCCATTTTACAATGCGCACCACCCCATCGAAGGCCGCCTTTACGGAGTCGCCGGTTTCCAAGTCCAGGTCCACACCATAGTGCCAGCGGTAGCCCCGGAACCCGAAGTCGGACGTAAGCGGCGTTTTTACCAGTGGCATTTTGGCATAACGCTGCCGCTCCGGCTCAGTCAGCTTCAGATTGAGTGTATCCCTGATGCGGCGACCATCTACCCGGTATGGATTGATGTTGTGCGTGTCCCAGATGGCGTAGTAGCCCGCCACCTGAATCCAGGAGGAGTCAATCTGTACTTCCTCCTTCACCTCCACAATGTGCTGGCCGCCCTCGTTGAGTGTGGTTGTGTCCTCGCTTACAATGGACAGCTTTTTAGCCGGGTTGAAGAAGATTGATTTAGCAGCGTCGGAGCCTTCTTCAGGCAATTCCTCCGTTTCAATCAGAATGGTAGTATCGGGCCGCACGTAGCGGATAGTCGGGGATTTGATGCGAAAGAAATCCTTCCGCTTGCCCGCCGCGCCGGCTTTTGCCTTCGGCTGCGGCGCTTTGCGGCGCTGGGCAAGCAGCTGGCCGGGCAAGCCAAGAAACAGCCCGATCAGTAGCAGCGGCAGCAGCCAGTGTTTCACAAAATTCAGCAAGGGCAATGTGATAAAAGGTGAAGGTGTGAGGTGGTGCAGTGGTGAAATGAAGAGGTAGCAGGTTTCAACGCCCAAAGCACCTAATGTCTTGCATCGGATGCAAAACTCATCATTTCACCACTGCACTCCTTCACGCTTAATGGTCGCCGAGCGCGGCCAGATACCGTTCGGCATCCAGCGCGGCCATGCAGCCGGAGCCCGCCGCCGTCACGGCCTGGCGATACGTAAAGTCCTGCACGTCGCCGCAGGCAAACACGCCGTCCACGTTGGTTTTGGCGGTGCCAGGTATGGTTTTCAGGTAGCCCTGCTCATCATGGTGCAGGTAGGGCTGGAAAATTTTGGAGTTAGGCTCATGGCCAATAGCTACAAAGAAGCCCTCCACGGCTAGGTCGCGGGTTTCATGGGTCAGCACGTTTTTCACGCGGGCCCCATCTACGGCGTGCTCACCCAGGATTTCATCCGTCACGGTGTTCCAGAGCACCTCAATTTTGGGGTTGTCGGTTACACGCTTCTGCATGATTTTGGAGGCGCGCATCTCTCCTTTCCGCACAATCATGTACACCTTGTTGCACAGGTTCGCCAGATACGTAGCCTCTTCTGCTGCCGTGTCGCCGGCGCCTACAATGGCCACGTCTTTGCCGCGGTAGAAGAACCCGTCGCACACAGCGCAGGCCGACACACCCGAGCCGTTCAGACGCTGCTCCGAGGGCAGCCCCAGCCACTTGGCGGAAGCCCCGGTAGCAATGATGACCGTATCGGCCGTCAATTCCACCTTCTCATCTACCGTTATGCGGTGCGGGTGGCTCGAAAAGTCCACGGAAGTAGCAATGCCGTAGCGAATATCAGTACCGAAGCGGGCAGCCTGCTTCTTAAGGTCTTCCATCATTTCCGGGCCCATAATTCCATCGGGGTAGCCAGGAAAATTCTCAACGTCATTCGTAATAGTAAGCTGGCCGCCGGGCTGCAAACCTTGGTACATAACCGGCTTGAGGTTGGCGCGGGCCGCATAAATAGCCGCCGTGTAGCCGGCCGGACCGGAGCCTATAATCAGACACTTGATGTGTTCTGGGGTGGTTGTCGCCATGTGAAGTATCGAAACGCCGGATTCTGCCGGCGCCATGAGAAGTGAAGTTGGGGTGCAAAAGTACACGCGTCCCGGGTTATCAGCCGGTGCCGTCCTGTATTGCCGAAAATTAAGCCAATCCTGTCATTCGGCCACTTTGTCTGAAATACTGAGAAAGCAGGACAATCTGGAGTTAGCCAACATGCATTCAACAAAAAACCCCAACCAAAGGCCAGGGTTTTCTGCAGTGGGGTAGAAAAGCTTACCCCAGATATGGTTTTAGTGCTTTACTACGCGAGGTATGGCGCAGGCGGCGAATGGCCTTTTCCTTGATCTGGCGCACCCGCTCGCGGGTCAGGTTGAACTTCTCCCCGATTTCCTCCAGCGTGAGCGAGTGTTCCCCGTTCAGGCCAAAGTAGAGCGTGATGACGTCGGCTTCGCGCTTAGTAAGCGTGCTCAGGGCGCGCTGCACTTCCTTGCGGAGCGAGTCATTCATCAAGCCCGTGTCGGGGCTCTCTTCGTCCTCGTTTTCGAGCACGTCAAGCAGACGGTTTTCCTCACCCTGTACAAACGGAGCATCCACAGATACGTGGCGGCCCGAAATCTTGAGCGTGTCTACCACTTCCGAGGTCGTCAGCTCCAGTACTTCGGCAATTTCCTCGGGTGAAGGCTCACGCTCAAACTTCTGCTCCAACTCCGAGAATGACTTGCTGATTTTGTTCAGCGAGCCTACCCGGTTCAGGGGCAGACGCACGATGCGCGACTGCTCGGCCAAAGCCTGCAGAATCGACTGGCGAATCCACCAAACGGCGTAGGAAATGAATTTGAAGCCCCGGGTTTCGTCAAAGCGCTTGGCGGCTTTAATCAGACCGAGGTTGCCCTCGTTGATCAAGTCGCCCAGGCTGAGGCCCTGGTTCTGGTATTGCTTGGCCACCGACACCACGAATCGCAGGTTGGCTTTGGTGAGTTTTTCCAGCGCTTGCTGGTCACCTTCTTTGATGCGTTGCGCCAGCGTTACCTCCTCGTCGGGGGTTAGCAGATCCACCTTGCCAATCTCCTGGAGGTATTTATCCAGCGACTGGCTTTCGCGGTTGGTGATCTGCTTGCTGATTTTTAGCTGTCTCATTGCGGGCGCGAGAGAGTTGAATTATTGATGCTGGTAAGGTCGTGTTGGTCCGGTATACGAGGGATACCCAAACGCGGGTACCGGGTCAGTTGAAAGCAACACCCCGGTACCCGCGAAAGTTCGGCGGAGCGGGTTACGCCGCGCCGTTGGAATCTGCAGCGCGCTCCGGCTTCGGCAGCAGCACCTTGCGCGACAAGCGGTACTTGCCCGTTTTCTTGTCGATATCGAGCAGTTTCACGTCAATCTCCTGCCCCACTTCCAGTACGCCTTCCAGCGCGGCGAGGCGCTCGTGCGATACTTCCGAGATGTGCAGTAGACCGTCCTTGCCCGGCATGATTTCCACGAAAGCACCATACGGCTGAATGCTGCGCACTTTGCCTTTGTAGGTAGCACCTACTTCCGGTACGGCTGCAATAGCCTGAATCCGGCCGATGGCCGCCTGCATGTCTTCCTGGTTGGAAGCGTAGATGCTCACGTGACCTTTTTCGTCCTTCTCCTCGATGATAACCGTGGCGTTGGTGTCCTTCTGGATCTGCTGAATGACTTTGCCGCCCGGCCCGATTACCGCACCGATAAATTCTTTATCGATGAGCATTTTATGCGAACGAGGCGTATGCGGCTTCAGCTCAGCGGCCGGCGCCGAAATGGTCTTAGCCATTTCGCGCAGGATGTGCAGGCGGCCTTCACGGGCTTGGTGCAGCGCAGCTGTCATGATTTCGGCGCTCAAGCCCTGGATTTTGATGTCCATCTGGCAAGCCACGATACCTTTCTCGGTGCCGGTTACTTTGAAGTCCATGTCGCCGAGGTGGTCCTCATCGCCCAGAATGTCCGAAAGCACGGCGTACTCGCCGGTTTCCTTGTCCTGCACGAGGCCCATAGCAATACCCGAAACGGCCGACCGCACCGGAATACCGGCATCCATCAGCGCCATCGAGGCAGCGCAAACCGTAGCCATCGAGCTGGAGCCATTCGACTCCAGGATGTCTGACACGATACGCACGGTATAGGGATTCTCGTCGTCGGAAGGCATTACCTTCTTCAACGAGCGTTGCGCCAAGTTGCCGTGGCCAATTTCGCGGCGGCCGGGGCCGCGGTTAGGCTTCACCTCACCGGTCGAGAAGGCCGGGAAGTTGTAGTGCAGCATAAACTTGCTATAGCCCGAGGTCATGGCCGTATCGATGATCTGCTCATCGAGTTTAGTACCGAGGGCTACCGTAGTCAGCGACTGAGTTTCGCCGCGGGTGAATAGGGCCGAGCCGTGGGCACCGGGCAGGTAGTTCACCTCGCTCCAGATAGGACGGATTTCTGTGAGCTGACGACCATCGAGGCGCGTGCGCTCCTTGATCATCATGTCACGAATGGCCTTTTTCTCAGCCGACGAGTAATAGCGACCGAACATCTTCATGTCCAGTTCGGGCTGCTCTTCCAGCAGTTTCTCAGTCAGCGACTTTTTGATGGCACCGAAGCCTTCCTTGCGGCCGGCCTTGCTGGGGTTACCCGAGTGCGCCACTTTGTAGGCCTGTTCGTACACACCCTCTTGAATGCGCTTTTTCAGGTCGTCGTTCTCCTCGTACTTGGGGTACTCGCGCTTCACGTGGGATTTCTCCACTTCAGCAGCCAGCTCCAACTGTACGCGCACCTGCTCCTTAATGGCTTCGTGGGCGAAGGCAATGGCTTCTACCATTTCTTCCTCGCTCACTTCGTTCATTTCGCCTTCCACCATGGCTACCGAATCAGCCGTGGCGCCTACAATCAGGTCGATGTCGGCGCGGGCAATGTCGGCGGTGAGAGGGTTGATTTGCAGCTTGCCGTCGATGCGGGCTACGCGAACTTCGGAGATAGGACCAGCGAAAGGAATATCCGAAATAGAGAGGGCAGCCGAAGCGGCCAGAGCAGCTAGGGCGTCGGGCTGCACGGTTTTATCGGCCGAAATCAGGGTAATCATCACCTGCACCTCGTAGTGATAGTCCTTGGGGAACATCGGGCGCAGAATGCGGTCTACGATACGGCACACCAGGATTTCGTAATCCGAGAGGCGGCCTTCGCGGCGCTGGAACGAGCCGGGAATGTTGCCGGCACCACCGAATTTCTCCTGGTAGTCAACCGACAGGGGCAGAAAATCCACGTCGCCGCGCGAGCTAGGCTGCGACACGACCGTTGCCAGCAGCATGGCGTCGCCGAGGCGCACCACTACGGCGCCGTCGGCAAATTTGGCCAGCTTGCCGGTTTCGATGGAAATCTGCCGCCCGTCGGGCAGCGTAATGTGTTTGGTAACCGCGGTGTAATTGGGCATCTGAGAGGATTGCTTGTGGAAAGCGTGCAGCGGGCGAGCAGCCGTAAAAACAGGGCCGGCAGCGGCCCTATTTTGCTCTAAAAAATTAAATTCTGGAAAGGCAACGCCCGAACCCAGTAAATGGTGCACTTAGATTCGGACAAAAAAAGAGCAGGGAACCTTCCGTGGTGGAAGGTCCCCTGCTCCGGACCGTGAGCTTACTTACGAATGCCCAGTTCCTTAATGATGGCGCGGTAGCGGTTGATTTCGCGGTGCTGGAGGTAATCCAGCATGCGACGACGCTTACCAACAAGCTTCAGCAGACCCAAACGGGTCGAGAAGTCTTTCTTGTTTACTTTCAAGTGCTCGGTCAGGTGCGTGATGCGGTGCGTGAACAGCGCAATCTGGGCCTCGGCCGAACCCGTGTCGGTAGATACTTTCTGCAGGCTGTTTTTCTCGAAAATGGCCTGTTTTGCTTCGGTAGTAAGTTTCATCGGCAGATAGGTTTCCCCGTCTTGGATTAAAAATGGAAAAAGAAGATTCACCCCGCACCTCGGGGTGGCCGCAAAGGTAAGGAAAATAGTTTCAGCATGCTAGACGTGAGGCGAACTACGCTGCTTTGCGGTAGCCACGGAACGGCCAGCGCAGCTTAGCCGGCAGCCAACGCCGCAGGTCCCAGTCGAGCAGGCCGGAGTCGTTGCGGGCCTGATAGAGAAAGAACAAGCCAAACGGTAGCAAGGCTAGCGTCGACATCCACATACCAAAACTGACTGGCATTACCTCCTCTCGCCCATACTTCTCGCCCATGATGGAGAGAATGTAGTAGACGATAAAAAATAGGATAGATACCAGGATAGGAACGCCCAAACCGCCTTTCTTGATGATAGCGCCCAATGGGGCTCCAATCAAAAACATAAGCAGAATGGCAGTAGACTGCACGTATTTGCGGTAGATTTCGATACGGTAATTGCCTGATTCCTTCGCCAGGTTTGCCAGCCGTTCGCCGGTAGTGCCAGCAAAGGCACGTAGGTTGCGGGCCCGGTTGGTCGCCTGCTCGAGTACGTTGGCATTTACCACCGGCAGGCGCGAGTCGGGCACCTGTACCTTCTCAACCCGGCGGTTCTGCACCTGCCCGGTCGTATCGAAACGCAGATAGGAATAATAGGGCGCTACCTGGCGGGGCACCTGGCCTCGCTCGGTGTAGAGCCGTTTCTGCAACGAGTCGATGAAGGCCGTCAGTTGCGGTATGTTCTTCATCATTTTGTTCTCAGCAAACAGCTCTTCCTTCGTCCGGTCGAGGCTGAAGGAGGCCAGCGAGAACGTAATCATGTTGCGCTTAAAGGCCTGCCGAATGAAAGTGGCGCCAGAACGGCTGCGGGCATCGGGCTGCTCTACATAGCTCTGCCCCCGAAACAACTCCAGACCCAGATACTGCCCACCAAAGCGCGTGAACATGCGGCCGGAGTCGGCTAGAATGACGCGCATATTGCCAGAGCCCTGCGTGTGGTCATAAATCATGATACCCATCAGCGTTTCGCCATCTTCGCCGAGCTTCTGGTTCACCTTGATGGTGTAGCCGGGAATACCACTGTAGAAAACGCCCGGCCGAATGTCGAGGGCCAGCTTTTGCTGCCGCAGGTCCCAGAGCAGGCTATAGGCCTTGAGGTTGGCTTTGGGTACAATGGTATTGTTGAACCAGAACGCGCCCACGGCCAGCGCGGCACTCGTCAGAAGTACCGGCCGCAGAATGCGCGTCAGCGAAATGCCAGACGTTTTGATGGCCGTCAGTTCGTGGTGCTCACCCAGCGTGCCAAACGTCATAAGCGACGAAAGCAGCACGGCCAGTGGCAACGAAACGGGCACCATCAGCACGCTAAAAAAGAACAGCAGTTGCCCAATTACCTCCAGCCCTAGGTCTTTACCCACCAGGTCATCGAGGTACTTGAGCATGTACTGGGTGAGCAGGATGAACTGCACCACCGCAAAAGTGAGCAAAAACGGGCCGGCAAACGCCTTCAGAATCAGCTTATCGAGTTTTTTCATGCTTGCGCTGCTGCCTGCCCCTACCGCAGGGGCGGCCACAAAAAAGAGCGAACGAGAAACGAAGGTACTGTCCGTTTCGCGTCCGCTCGGCTTCCGTATCCGGAAAACGTATTTAGCCGCCTACCAGTTCGCGCAGCTTCAGGATAAGACTATCCCACATTTCCTGCAGCTCAATTTCATCGGTTTCTTCCGAGTAGTCCAGTACCCGCAGATACACTTCCTGGGTCAGTTGCGACTCTTCCAGCGTGAAGTCGAGGTAATTGGCATCAGGAGTATGGCGTTTGTTCTGGTCGAGGAACACGTAGCGCACGGAGCGGTTGGTGCGGTGTGAGTTCATCTCGGCAAAATGGGGCTGGTTGTCCCAGATAAAATTAAACCGGTGGTCCTCGTCGATCCGCACATCCTGGCAGAACCACTGCGACAGGCCCGACGCTGAGGCCAGGTACGGGTACAGAATTTTGGGCGACGCATTAATGGGGTATTCGACCGTAAACCGATGTTTGAGACGAGTGGCAGAAAGAGGCATAAGCAGAACAGACTGAAGAAGGTACTAGTCCGGCGCCACGAAGAATGCCGGTTGGGAGCCAATATACACGGGTTTTTTTTGTCGACAGGCTTGCGCTAGTACAAATCTTGTCCTTACCTTTGCAGCACCAAAACCCGGCGGGGTAGCTCAGTTGGTTAGAGCACAGGATTCATAACCCTGAGGTCACGAGTTCAACTCTCGTCCCCGCTACTTTTAAAAACGGCCTTCCCATTACGGAGAGGCCGTTTTTTTTGGTTTTACATCATCTGGCTATGTGGCGGCCTGCCTCTATCGAACCGCTGCCAAAGCGCCAAGCAGCTGGGTTCAGGCAACCCACCGACTACAGCAAGCATCAGGTACATCAGGCGGTTTCTGCCCGCGAAACGCAGTGCAGACGGTTTTTCATTGCATCAGCCGCTGCTGCATGATACCTTGCCGACTGATATCCCGTGAGCCCGGCGCATTTTATCTATTCGGCTTGCTCGTCCCCGCACTCTATGATTCACGCCAGACTTTATTTGTTGCTTTTTCTACTTGGAGCGGGCGTGCTGCAGGCAGAAAAAGGACAGGCGCAAAGTCTGCCGCCCGGCAAGCCAGCCGGTAAAACGCAGCGGCAACTGGTCGTTACGCTCACGTTACCCTCGGCGGTAGGCGTTGTAAAGGACTACGCAACCATCCTGTTTTCCGGCGACGAAGGCAAGGACAAGAAGGCAGCTTTGAAACGTGCTCCACGCACCAGCAACCCCGTTATGAAGGTTACACTGCCTCTTCCGGGCAGTTGGGGCGGCAGCAAAGACGCGGCACGCACCTCGCAGAAGTAGCACGATTATCCACAAAACGCTAGTTTGCACCTGCCGGGCAGCACTACAAGGGCCACCAGCGCCTGTGCCCCCCAATCTCCACCCCTGACCGGCACTCCTTATGAGCCTGAATACCTCGCTCCTGATCAGTATTCTAATGGCCCTGCTAATCGTCCGAGCGCTCCGACGGTTTCTGGACCTGCCAACGCGAATACCGCGGCTCAATGCGCTGCTAACCTATGTCTGGGTACCAGGCGCTGCTCTGGCCTTTCTGGCAGCTGTATTTCGGTGGCGAACCGACCAGCTGGACGAGTTATACATGCTCTTCGTGCTGGCGTCGGTGCTGCTGGTTCTGGCACGTCTCCGGGACTATAAGCCGGCCCGTACGCTGCTGCTGGCCATAGCGCCTTACGTGGCATATTCGGCCATTGAGCTGGTTCTGGCCGTAACGGGCCGGGAGCTAATGAAGCGCTACGATGACATTTTTGAAACCTCTCAGGGCTTTGCGTTAATCTGGCTTATCACCTTTGTCTTCATTGCCCGCAGCCAGAAGAAAACCCTGGAAGCCGAACGGCTGCAGCGCGAGGAGGAAACAAGAGCCAAAGAGCGAATTGAGGCGCAGAATGCCGAGCTGGAACGGCTAGTAGCCGAACGCACCGCCACGCTCACCACGCAGGCGGAAGAATTGCAACAGACCCTGACGGAGCTAAAAACCACGCAGGCGCAACTCATCCAGGCCGAAAAAATGGCCAGTCTGGGTGAGCTGACGGCTGGCATTGCTCACGAAATTCAGAACCCGCTCAACTTCGTCACGAATTTCTCCGACGTCAGTGCGGAACTGGTGAGCGAGCTGGAAGAAGAGCAGCAAAAGCCCCAGCGCGACGCCGAAATGGAAGCCGACCTGCTGGCCGACCTAAAGCAGAATCTGCAGAAGATCAACCACCATGGGCAGCGGGCAGCCAGCATCGTGCGCGGCATGCTGGAGCATTCACGTGCCAGTTCTGGTGAGCGGCAGCCTACCGACATCAACCTGCTGGCCGACGAGTACCTGCGCCTTGCGTACCATGGCCTGCGGGCAAAAAACAAGAGCTTCAACGCCACGCTGCACACTGATTTTGATATGAGCCTGGGCAAGGTCGAGGCCGTGTCGCAAGACCTGGGGCGCGTGCTGCTGAACCTGTTCACGAATGCCTTCTATGCCGTGCAAAAAAGAAAGGAAATGCAGCCTTCGGTTAATGGCTACATGCCGACCGTGAGCGTAATTACCCGACGGGGTCCTGACGATACCATAGAGGTGCGCGTGCGTGACAACGGCACCGGGATGCCGGAAGGAGTTCAGCAGAAAATCTTTCAGCCGTTTTTCACCACGAAGCCCACCGGCGAAGGTACCGGACTGGGCCTCTCACTCAGCTACGACATCATTACGAAAGGGCACGGGGGCACGCTCTCCGTTGAAACACAAGAAGGCGAGTACACGGAATTCATTATTTCTCTGCCCGCTTAGCACCTACACCACACCTACCTATTACACCTCCTGTTCATGATGAAGATATTGGTAGTAGACGACGAAACAGACGTACGCGTGCTGTTTGAGCAACGGTTCCGGCGCGAGATTCGCAAAGGCGAGTTCTCCTTTACGTTTGCCTATTCGGGCGAGGAGGCCCTGGATTTTATCCACGCACATGCCTCAGAGGTCGTGCTTATTCTCTCCGACATCAACATGCCCGGCATGAGCGGACTTGAGCTGCTCAAGCGCATCCGGCAGGAGTACAACGAACCGCCGCCAGCGCCGCCTCAGGTCATGATGATTACGGCGTACGGCGATGCTGACAGCCGGCAACAGGCCCTGCAACTCGGTGCGAACGACTTCCTGACCAAGCCCGTAGATTTCACGGCTCTCAAAGAAAAGCTCCACTCAATCGGCATCCATGAAAACTAAAGTCCTTGTGGTCGATGACGAGCCGGACCTGGCGCTGCTCATTAAGCAAAAATTCCGTCGCAAGATCCGGGAAGGCGCTTACGAGTTTGTCTTTGCCGGCAACGGACAGGAAGCCCTGGACCAGCTGCACCAGCAGGCCGATATCGACATTATTCTTTCCGACATCAACATGCCTGTGATGGATGGGCTGACACTGCTGACCCACTTGCCTGATGCCAGTGCCGTTATCAAGGCGGTTATGGTGTCGGCGTACGGCGACATGCACAACATCCGCACGGCCATGAACCGCGGGGCATTCGACTTTGTGACCAAGCCGGTGGATTTCACTGACCTGGAAGTGACCATGGAGAAAACTGCCCACCATGTGCAGCAGTTGCGCCAGACCCTGCGTGCCGTGCAGGAAAACAACATTCTGCGCATGTACGTGGACGAAACGGTGCTCAACTTCATGGGCCGGCCGGGTTTCGAAAACACACTCATGGCCAGCGAAACGGTAGATGCCACGGTCCTGTTCATTGACATTTGCGGCTTCACGTCGCTGGCCGAGGTGCTACCTCCTACCGATGTTGTGACGCTGCTCAACAGCTATTTCGATCAGATGGTGGCCGAAATAATTGCGCAGGGCGGTTACGTCGACAAGTTTATGGGCGATGCGGTGATGGCTGTATTCCGCGACAAATTTCATCTGGACCGCGCAATGGATGCAGCTCTGGCGGTGCGCACCGCCTTGCAGGCCCACGAAGACACTCTGCCCAACGGCACTCTGTATCGGCCCCAGATATCCATTGGCATCAATACCGGCGAGATGGTGTCGGGCAATATTGGCTCGGCAACGCTCAAGCGGCTCGACTACACCGTCATTGGTGATACTGTGAATGTTAGCCAGCGGCTGCAGTCAGCGGCTCAGCCCGGCCAGATTATCATCACGGAAGCCACCTACCAGCGGGTCAAGGAGTCGTTCCAATGCCGCCCGATGCACGAAGTCACGCTGAAGAATAAAGCAAAACCCGTGATGATCTACGAGGTGCTGGCGTAAGCTCAGCTCTGTAGCTGAATTGTAGTTGCTCAATAAAGCCAAACGGCTCCTTCCCTGCCTAGGCAGGGAAGGAGCCGTTTGGCTTTATTGAGCAACTACAACCTGATTTTGGGCGCTATCCGCTACTCCAGCACACCCGCTTTATTCTACTACTGATTTTTCGTTCTGGCGGCGCAAACGCTGACACAGGACACGCACAATATTGCGCAGCACCTCCCCTCGCTCCTCCATTACATCGTAAAAATCCTCCTGGTCTATCCGGAACGCCACGACGGCCCCTCGCGCTACGGCCGAAGCAGAGCGGGGCTCGGCATCAAGCAACGCCAACTCACCGAAGAAGTCGCCGGGGTGGAACGTAGCCAACTGCTGCGTACCAGCGAAGATGCCTACCTCACCAGCCTGCACAATAAACAGGGAAGTGCCCAGGTCACCTTTATCAAACAACGGCTGGCCATCCTGAAAGCTGACTTCCTTCATGATGGGGGCAATGCTGCTGAGCACGTTAGCGGGTGTTGCGGCAAACAAAGCCGTTTGCTGCAGCAGTGCCACACGCTCCACAGCCGACATGCTAGCGGTACCTGAAGAATGGTTCATACGTAGTACGGATAAGGTAGGATGATTGGTCAATAGCTGCCCATAAGCAGCGGGCTGTTCCGCAAGTAGTTGCTCCAGCACCTGAAAGGCACTCTCGCGCACCAGTAGGCTGCCACTCTGCAGATGAGGCAATAAATGAGCAGCTGTAGTGGCGGAAGGGCGCCACAAGGGCAGCGCGATACTCACAGTCCAGTCCGTAAAAACTGCTTCTCCCTGCTCTACAATGCTATCAACAACGGAATTTTCCATTGGAGCCGAGCCCAGCACCCGGTCGAATGTGCGGAGCTTTTCGGCAACTGGCGCTACTTCCAGCAGGGCCTGCAACGCCTGATAGATGGGCCGGGCAATGAGGTTGTCCAGGATTTCGAGGGCGTTGGCCTGCCGCTCTCGCGCGGCATGCTGAACGCCACGTTGCGCAGCGGCTATACTTTGCGGAGCATATAGCTGTAGCAGCAAGCCAAACAGACGCTGCTCCAGCCGTCCTAGCTCATACTCCAGACTTTGGGACAACACAGGATCAGTAGTGACGGACAGGCCTCGGAGCAGGTGCCGGGCCAAGTGCATGTCATCCTGCACCAACGCCCGGAATACGGACGCGTCGGCAACCTCCTGTTCAAAATAGCGCAGAGCACGCAGGGCGGCTTCGCGCTTGAACAGTTGTGGCTGTTGGGCCAGCGCAACCAGCGCCGCGCGGCTGGCAGGCACCCGAATATGGCCACACACCTGCGCTAGGCGGCGCACCAGCACCTCGTCAGAGCTAGTTTGCATAGCCTGCGCCAATGTGGGTATAGCAGCAGCTCCCTGCTGGCGCAGCTGCAGTGTAGCGGCTGAGCGGGCAGTACGGTCCTGCAGAGCTTCTATCAACTGGTCAACCGAAGCCGCCGTCAGCTCGGTTCCCGCTGATGCCTCATTCGTACTTTCTGTAGCTAGTGCCGTTTCCTTGTCGTGCGTAAACCGGCGGCTCAGTGCATGCTGTAGTTCGCTTAGATAGTGCCCGTACGTCCGATGCAGCAGCAGCAGTGCGCCGCCCATAAACAGGCTCATCCACAGAAAAGGTGCCCACTCTCTCCAGGCCGGCAGTTGATGCACTGCAACCAGCAGTACCCCAGAAAGGCCCATCCCCAGTGGCTCGTACAAGCCTTTGGCCAGTGTATGGGCCTGCAGGCGTTCTGGCGGCGACAAAGGCTGGAAGAGTACCAGAAAAACGGGGTCGAAGACGGCGCGGCGCAGCACTTCCAGCGTCAGATAGAGCCCGCAGAAGTACAGCAGCAGTGTGCTTTCGCCAGCCTGACCCAGCCACAAGCCTCCAGCCAGTAGCAGCCCGGCCAGCATCACGGCTGGCAGCGCCACCAGCATCCATCTGACTCCTACTTGGTCCAGCGTGACGCGGGAAAGCAGCAGCTTGAAAATCAATGCCACCAGATACGTCGCTACCAGTACCGTTCCGACGTAGCGCATCACCGTGCCCTGGTCGTGGAACTTGTGCTTGACGTTGACAAAAAACGAATACTCGATGCCCGTGGTAACGGCTGCAATAAGCAGCATGCTCAGGCACATAGTCAGTACAAGCCGACTGGCCCCAAACCATTGCTGCAACTGTGGTGCCACGCCTCCCTGGCGGGCGGCGCGTGGAGCAGGGCGGGCTTCCACCACGTGCTGCCGCCGCGTTGCCTGGAGCACTAGCAGCGCCCCGATATAGGCTCCGAAAGCCACTAACAGCAGCCAGAGCAAATCCGTATGATGGTGAATCAGGATGGCCAGCACGGCCCCCAGCGCCTTGGCCGGCATATCGCCCGAGCTAATGACACTAAATAGCCGCCGGCTTTGCCGCACATCAAACACCACCGCCGATACTCCCCAAAACTCCAGGTTCGTGAGCAGATAGATTACACGGTAGCCTGCCATAATTGCCACTGCTGCAGCTACCGACTGGCCTACTGCTACCAACACACCTAGTATCGCCATCAGGGCCACTACCGCCAGCAGCACCCGCACCGCCACCCGCTCCAGCCCCAGATGATGCTCAAAATGCGCATATACTTTGCCGGCTACTATCATGGCCAGCGCCGCCAAGCCATAGGCCAGCGGCAGGCTGCGTTCCGGGTCGTTTTCCAGCAGAATAACGTTGGCCGCTACATACACCAGAATGGTACCAATGCCTAACAGGAAATTGTGCAGGAAAAACAGCCCTACCGTACGGCCTTCTTCCACCCGTATTCCTAGCAGCCGTTGCCAGCGTTCAAGTAGCGTCATTCGGAATTTAAATAATAAGCCTGCGGGTCTGATGCTGCCGCAAGATAGCGGCGAGGAGTGTCAATTCGCCCGGTTTTGCTGTTATTAGGTCTGTCAATTCTATTCCTTCCCCGATGAACTGCCAATGCGCTGAAGATTACGTGCTCGAGCAATTGCGTCAGCACCTTCCCGCCAACCTCTACTACCATGGCCCTCATCATACTCTCGACGTTGTGGCCCGGGCCCGCGCGTTGGCTGATGCCGAGGGCATCACCGACCCCGAGCAGCTTGCTCTGCTGCGGACAGCCGCCTTCTACCACGATGCCGGATTCCTGACAACCTATCAGGGCCACGAAGCTGCTGGCTGCAAGCTGGTACGGCAGTTGCTACCTAACTTTGGCTACTCCTCGGGGCAGGTTGATTTCATTTGCGGGCTGATTATGGCTACTCAGGTGCCGCAAAGCCCTGGTGACTCGCTGCCGGCCCAGATTCTCTGCGACGCAGACCTCGATTACCTTGGCCGCCCCGACTTCTGGCCCATCAGCCACAGCCTGCGAAACGAGCTATCCGACCTTGGGCTTATTGAGAGCGAACAGGCGTGGCAACAGCTTCAGCTCAGCTTTCTGCAGCAGCATCAGTATTGGACACGTTCAGCCCTGTCTTGGCGTGAGGCCAACAAACAAGACAGGATTTTGGAAGTACAGGCACTGCTGAACACTATTGCCTAGTACCACTAGCTGATGGCTGAACCATCTTTTTCCAGAATACATAAAAAAAGCCTGACCGGGATGGTCAGGCTTTTTTATCAGCAAGCAGGACAGCTTACTTGATTTTCTCCACAATGCCTTTGAAAGCAGCAGGGTGGTTCAGGGCGAGGTCAGCCAGAACTTTGCGGTTCAGCTCGATACCAGCCTTCTTCAAGCCGCCCATCAGCTGCGAGTAGGACAGGCCATGCTCACGGGCACCAGCGTTGATACGCTGAATCCAGAGGGCACGGAACTCACGCTTCTTAACCTTCCGGTCACGGTAAGCATAGAGAAGACCTTTCTCAACGGCGTTTTTAGCAACGGTCCATACGTTCTTGCGACGGCCATAATAGCCTTTCGCCAGACGCATTATTTTTTTCCGACGGTGGCGCGAAGCCACGTGGTTGACACTTCTTGGCATAACCAGTTTTTTTTGGCGGCCGGCGGCGGACTAATGCCGCAGCTTTCGTTTCAGCCGGACGCCTGGTGAAAAATTTAATGGGTGATTATTGACTTCCGATTGAGACGTAGTTCCCGAAATAGAAACAGCGCCCAATCGTCAATAATCAAATGTTGAGCATGTCCTTTACGCGGTTCATGTCGGCCGAGCTAACCAGACCAACGTGCGTGAGAGCACGCTTCTGCTTGGTGGTTTTCTTGGTCAGGATGTGGCTCTTGTACGCGTGCTTACGCTTGATTTTGCCCGTGCCGGTCAGCGAGAAACGCTTTTTGGCGCCGGACTTGGTCTTCATTTTCGGCATTGTGGTGGTGATAAAAAGGTGAAAAACTGCGGCGGTCGGCTGCCTAGGGCCGGTGCGCCAGCGCAAAAGATGGAGCCGAAGCCCCGGAAAAGCTATTCAGCGGCGCTGTCTGCGGGAGCGGGAGCAGCAGCCGGTTTGGTCTCCTTAGGAGCTTCTTTGCTGCCTTCTTTCGGAGCAGCAGGCTTGGCGGGTTTTGCCGGAGCTACTGCTTTCGGAGCCAGATACAAGAACATCCGCTTGCCTTCGAGCTTAGGGAGCTGCTCTACTTTGCCAAGGTCTTCGAGAGCCTGAGCAAACTTGAGCAACAAAATCTCGCCCCGCTCTTTGAACACGATGCTCCGGCCTACGAAGTGCACATACGCCTTGATTTTGGCGCCTTCGCGCAGAAATTCCTGCGCGTGCTTCAGCTTGAAAGCAAAGTCGTGGTCATCGGTGTTGGGTCCGAAACGGATTTCCTTAATAACGACCTTGGTCTGCTTGGCCTTCAGCTCGCGGGTTTTCTTCTTCTGCTCGTACTTGAATTTCGAGTAGTCGATAACGCGGCACACGGGCGGTACAGCCGTGGGCGAAATTTCCACGAGGTCCAGGTTCTGCTCCTGAGCAAAGCGCCGGGCTTGCTCAATAGAATAGATGCCTTGTTCGATGTTGTCGCCAACAAGACGGACTTCGCGGGCCGTAATCTTCTGATTGATTTTGAACGGCTCCTCGACCTGGGCGCGAGGGATATAACGGCGGTTAGGGGTTGCTATGGCTTTTTCTCCTTAAGGTGAAAGTCGGTTTTTGCTAGGATTGATTAGGACGCTTACGCAGCCTGTTGGGTTCAATCAGCGGGCAAATATCCGCCATTTTTTCCAAACCCTCAACAATGCCTATATAAAATCACCCTGAAATTGTCCTTTTCTGTTGACTAGCCCAGGCAATTCTTCCTTTTCGGAAGTCCGCTACTGCACAAACAACAAGCCCTCACCATGAAACATGGCAAGGGCTTGTGTGAATGAGCGTAGAGCCCGGCATCAGATGCCGGTGGCAGGACTAGCTGACAGCGGCAATCTGTTTGCCATCCATCATGTCGTTTACCTGTTGCTGGAAGCTACTGATGAACTCGGCAATAGACATAGCGCCCACGTCACCTTGGCCGTGGCGGCGCACCGATACGATGCCTTCGGCCTGCTCCTTCTCACCCACAATGAGCATATAGGGCACTTTGGAAACCTCCGCGTCGCGGATTTTGCGGCCGATTTTCTCGTCGCGGTGGTCTACGGTGCCGCGTAACTCGGCCTGCACCAGCTGGTCGTACACCTGCTGGGCATAGTCGTGATACTTCTCCGAGATGGGCAGCACGGCAAACTGCTCAGGCGAGAGCCAGAGCGGGAAGTTACCACCACAGTGCTCGATGAGCACAGCCACGAAACGCTCCAGCGAGCCAAACGGGGCGCGGTGCAGCATCACGGGACGCTGGCGGGAATTGTCGGAGGCCACATATTCCAGCTCGAACCGCTCGGGCAGATTGTAGTCTACCTGAATGGTGCCCAGCTGCCACTTGCGGCCAATGGCGTCACGCACCATGAAATCGAGCTTAGGGCCGTAGAAGGCTGCTTCACCTAGTTCCGTTACAGTGGTCAACCCCTTCTCGGCGGCGGCTTCGATGATGGCCCGCTCAGCTTTCTCCCAGTTCTCGTCGGAGCCGATGTATTTGGCTTTATTCTCCGGGTCACGCAGGGAAATTTGGGCCGTGAAATCGGGAAAATCGAGGGCTTTGAGTACGTAGAGTACTATGTCAATCACCTTCAGAAACTCCTCCTTCACCTGGTCGGGGCGGCAGAAGATATGGGCGTCGTCCTGCGTGAAACCACGTACCCGCGTCAGGCCGTGCAGCTCACCTGATTGTTCGTAGCGGTACACGGTGCCAAACTCAGCGAAGCGCACTGGCAGGTCGCGGTACGAGCGAGGCTTGGTTTTGTAGATTTCGCAGTGGTGAGGGCAGTTCATGGGCTTGAGGAAGAACTCCTCACCCGGGTTCGGCGTCTTGATGGGCTGGAACGAATCGGCGCCGTACTTCTCGTAGTGGCCGCTGGTTACGTACAGTTCCTTCGAGCCAATATGGGGCGTCACGACGGGCTGGTAGCCAGCTTTAATCTGGGCGCGGCGCAGGAACTGCTCCAGCCGTTCGCGCAGGGCGGTGCCTTTGGGCAGCCACAGGGGCAGCCCCGCTCCTACTTTCTCACTGAATGCAAACAGCTCCAACTCCTTGCCCAGCTTACGGTGGTCGCGGCGCTTGGCTTCTTCCAGCCGCTCCAGGTACTCGGTCAGCTCCTTCGCCTTTGGGAAGGTGATGCCGTAGATGCGCGTGAGCTGCTTGTTCTTCTCGTCTCCGCGCCAGTAAGCGCCGGCCACGTTGAGCAGTTTTACAGCCTTGATAGGTGAAGTATCAGGGATGTGCGGGCCGCGGCAGAGGTCGGTGAAGTCGCCCTGCGTGTAGAAAGTGATGGAGCCGTCTTCGAGGCGCTCCAGCAAATCCAGCTTGTACGGGTCCTGCTTCTCAGTGAAGTAGGCAATGGCATCGGCTTTGCTCACTTCCTTGCGCTCGAATTGGCTTTTCTTCTTGGCCAGCTCCAGCATCTTCTTCTCGACTTCCGGCAAATCGTCGGTTGAAATCGAACGACCTTCACCCAGGTCGATGTCGTAGTAGAAGCCGTTTTCGATGCTGGGGCCGATGCCCAACTTTACGCCGGGGTACAAGGCTTCCAGGGCTTCGGCCATGAGGTGGGCCGAAGAGTGCCAGAAGGACGCTTTGCCTTCGGGGTCGTTCCAGGTCAGGATGGCAACCTGCGCATCTTGGTCAATCGGGCGGTGCAGGTCGCGCACTTCGCCGTTGACACGCACGCCGAGGGCATTGCGGGCGAGGCCTTCGCTGATGCCGGCGGCAACGTCGTAGCCCGTGGCGCCATCTACAAACTGGCGCACCGAGCCGTCGGGGAGGGTGATATTGAGCATTGAATTGGGTAGATAATGGCTATACAAACAGCCGTGAAGCCGCAAGTTAAGGAAATGGCGAAATGGAAAGTTGGTGGAACTGCAAGTTCGTGCAGATTACTCCCTAACTCAGCACTTCGCCAACTCTCCTAGAGCCCTAATCCGGGGAGACCCGGCCGCTGAATAGAAATGGGCTCGATGGGCTCGACGGTGCGGCGTGGAGTTTCGTCCACAATGATGCCTCTGGCCCGGTTGCTCACCTTCCATGCTTTGTAGGTCCAGTGCCGGTTGCCTGGGTTTTCGGCTACCAGCAGGCGGTACTGGTCGGCGGCTTCTGGGTAGCGGCCAAGGCTTTCCAGGCTTTCTGCCAGCATCTGGCGGGCGCCAGCTAGGCGGGGTGCACGGCGCAAGGCGCGCTGCAGGTGCGGAATGGCCACGGCATACTTTCGGGTTTTCAACGCAGCCAATGCCAAACGATAATCAGCACGGTAAAAAGTGGTATCCAGCTGCACGGTACGGGCATAAATGCGCACGGCGCTGTCAGGCTGGTTTTGCAGCTCAAACTGACGGCCATAGTCATACCAGAGCGGACCATAATTGGGCGCTACCTTCAGGCCACGAGCCGCATACAGGGCCGCATTAGCTGGCTGGCGGTAGGCATTCGACAGAAAGGCCAGCTGGTGCAGGGTTTCGGGCTGACGCGGGTCGCGGGCCAGGCTGGCACGCAGGTAGTCCAGAGCCTGCGTGGTATCCTGTAGCCCAACGTGGGCCATGCCTTTGTAGAAAAGGGCAGCTGTGTGGTCGGGTTCCTGCTGCAGGGCACGGTCGAGATAGTCGATGGCAGTTTGATAGTGGCGTGAGGCCAGATGTGTTTCGCCCACCAGCAGGTTCAATTCAGCAGACGCGTAGCCACGCCGCGACGCAATATCGGCGGCGGCCAGAGCACTCTGGAGCTTGCCTTGGGCACGCAGGGCCCGCGCTTTAAGGAAGTAGAACTCACCGGGCGTATCATCCAAGTCGAGGGCCTGGGTTATATCCTGCAAGGCAGGCTCAATCTGGCCGGCATCGAGGCGAAATGCAGCTCGGCGCGCGTAAAGAGAAGCATTGCGCGGTTGGCGAGCTATGGCCCCGTCTAGTTCTTCGGCCTGAATTTTTGGACCGCTCTGTACTGTTTTCAGGTCCACCATTGCCTCAGGCTGCTCCTCGGCGCCGGCACCGCAGGCCGTAGCAAGCAGTGCCGTAAGAGGCAGCAGCAGAAACGGGCGCAAAAAACCCAGGAAGGAAGAAACGGTAGCTGACATCGGGGGCAAAGATACGGAAGGTAGCAGCCGGATAGCACGGGCCGGCTAGTCTACGTTGCGCATGTGCCGATGCACCTGCTTTACCAGCCGCCGGTTTAGTTGCACCAGCATCTTACGGCAGCGCCGGCTGATTTCCAGTTCCTCGGCCGTAACCGGTGTTAGCTCCACGGCATCCTGCAGTACCGCAGTTGCTTGGGTATTATAGCCCTGGTTCAGATACACCCGCGCCAGATCATAAGCATATTCAATGCGCTTGGGGTTCAGCTCGTGCGCTTTGGAAAGTGCCTCTATGGCGGCCCGGGTACTGGCTCCGGAAGGCATACCACCCAGAAACACCCGACTGAATATCCGCTCCAGAATGTTGTAGTGGTCGACGCGGTAGTGCCAGCGGCCCAGCAGCTGCCAGGCATCCGCAAAATCAGGACGCTGCGCCACAGCCTTAAACACATATGGCTTCATCTCCTTATAGGAAAGCAACCGGCTGCGGGCAGTGAGCAAGGTGGCTTGGTTTGCCAGCGCCAAGGCCTCCGCATAATTTCCCTCAGCTCCCTCAGCCCGTACGACAAGGGCCCGGCTGGCATAAAGCCGAGCAGCAGAGAAGTAGGCCATTTTTCGGGTTTCGTCGGTGTAGCGGGCCCCAATCCGGACGCTGAGTACCGCAGCCCGCCATAGAGCTTCGTAGGTGGCGGGAGCCTGAGCCAATGCCTGCTCGTATTTGCCCAAGGCCTCTGAGTCCTTGTACTGGTTTTGCAACTCCTGCCCTTCGCGCAACAGCTTCGCGACAAGAGCTGTTTCCGGCGTTTCTGCGGGCAGCTTAGGCGTAGGCTTAGAGGTCCTGCGCCATTGGGCTTCGGTAGGCACAGCCAGTAGGCCAGCCCAAAGCAGTATCAGCCAAAAAAAACGACCCAAAGGCACTACCATGCAAACAACTACCGCAGACTGTGCCGCAAAGCTGCAGCTTTTCACAAGATGCTTCACTCTGTCGGTGAAGCGTCTGCTTACCACAGGGCAAGCGTACTGCAAGTTCACGAAAAAGCCCCGCAAGTTGCAACTGCGGGGCTTTTCGGTATTTAAAACAACTTAAGCTGCGACTTGGGAGTCTTTAGTATGGCCTGGGCCTGGGCAATATCGGCAGCCGAAATATCCACGGGGCCGGTCAGATCAGGCAGTGGCCCTTCCGGCTCGCTGGGCCCAGCGGCCGACCGGGGAATGGTGGCCGGACCGGCCTTTTTCTTCACTTCGCGCCGCTGGGGCTCAGGACCTTCATCCGTCAGCAGGGTCACGGCATGAATCCGGAAGTAGTTGAGCTTGTTGCCCATTGCCTTCCACCCTTTCACATCAATGAACTCGTGCAGGCTGATTTTCTCGGTTTCCTTGTCGGCTTTCTTATCGCGCTGCAGCTTCACCTCCACTTGCGGTTCGGGGTTGGCCGTTACCGCTATCAGCTTCGAGCCCGTGGTTTCGCTAATAAATGTGAAGCGCTTTTTCAGGGTCGTCGTCTCGATGGTGAACCGCTTTACGTAGTACGTCTTTGATTCGCCCTCGTAATACACAGCCGTTAGCACCAAACCGGGCTCCAGCTTGCGTAGCAACACCATGTTTGCCATCTCAAAGTGCAGCGACAACTCGGGCGGCATCAGTTCGTAGCTGCCATCCTTGTACACACGCAGCAGCGTGTCATCGGTATCGAAGGTACCCAGGTAACGGCCATGGCCGGCATGGTTGAGGCGGCCCACCACACTATCAAAGAACATTTCGCGGCCACCCAGCGTCGAGTCGCCGAGGCTTTTCTGCGTGATTTTCTTGATAGGTTGCTTCGTGACAATGTTTCCCATCGAACCCTTGCCTTTGATTGACAGCTCGGCAAAGTCAAAGTCGAACTGCTTCACGCGGGCCGGCGCCTTATCGGAAAGCTGCACACCTACTATCTCCGACTCCGAATTGGGATTGGCCGTGAGGTAGAGCGTTTTGGTGCCTTTCGTCCCCTTCGTCAGGTCGTATACTTTGTCGCGGGTGATGCCCGTTACAAGGAAGCGCTTAGCGAAGCTGATACCTGAGACACCATCCTGGTAAATCATGTTGTACACCAGCCGGTCGTCGTTCTTGTTATAGACGCCAACGTGCAGAATGTCCTTCCCCACGAAGGTCTTTTCGGCAATCCGGGTTACTGTGAACGTGCCATCCCGCTTGATGCTGATGATGTCGTCGAGGTCGGAACAGTCGCAGACATGCTCTACCTGCTCGTCCTTTTTCAGGCCGTAGCCCACAAAACCGTCGCGGCGGTTCACGTAGAGCTTTTGGTTGGCCACGGCTACTTTTTGGGCCGTTACCACATCAAAGGTGCGGAGTTGGGTTTTCCGCTCCCTATTCTGACCGTACTTTTTAAGCAGCCCCTCGAAGTAGTTGATGGCGTAGCGCGTGAGATTGGCGAGGTGGTCGGCCACTTCTGCCAGCTCCGTTTCCAGCCGCTGAATGTACTCATCAGCCTTAAAGCCGTCGTATTTGGAAATGCGCTTGATGCGGATTTCGGTGAGGCGGGTGAGGTCGTCTTCGGTAATGGCCCGGCGCATCACAATGCGTGTGTCATTGGCCTTGGGCTTCTCGCCTTCGATGCGCACGAATTTCTTCAGGCCCGCATCAATGGTCTGCAGGATTTCCTCCCATGTTTCGCACTCCTCAATTTTGCGGTAGATGCGGTTTTCGATGAAAATCTTCTCCAGCGAAGCCGAATGCCACTTTTCCTGCAGCTCTTCTTCCCGGATTTCTAGTTCCCGCTCCAGCAAGCGCAACGTCTTCTGGGTGCTCAGGCGCAGCATGTCCTCCACCCCCACGAAGCGCGGCTTGTCCTCGATGATGACGCAGGTGTTGGGCGAAATACTAACCTCGCAGTCGGTGAAGGCATACAGCGCATCCATCGTCAGGTCCGGCGAAACGCCGGTGGGCAGATGTACTTGTATTTCTACCGTGGCAGCCGTGTTGTCGACTACCTTTTTAATCTTGATTTTATTCCCTTCCGAGGCTTTCACGATGCTTTCCATCAGCGCCGTGGTGGTGGTGCCGTATGGAATGTCGCGAATAACCAGCATGGTCTTATCGACCTTCTCGATGGTGGCACGCAGCCGGATTTTGGCGCCGCGCAGGCCACCGTTATAGTTCGTGACGTCGCAGAGTCCACCGGTCGGGAAGTCCGGAAACAGCTGGATTTCCCGGCCGCGCAGTACATCAATACTGGCTTTGCACAACTCGCGGAAGTTGTGGGGCATGATCTTGGTGCTCAGGCCCACAGCAATGCCTTCCACGCCTTGTGCCAGTAACAGCGGAAACTTCACGGGCAGCGTAGTCGGCTCACGCTTGCGGCCGTCGTAGCTCATCTGCCACTCCGTGATGTCGGGGTTGAACACGACGTCCAGCGCAAACTTGCTCAGGCGGGCTTCTATGTAACGCGGGGCCGCCGCGCCGTCGCCGGTCCGGATGTCGCCCCAGTTGCCCTGAGTTTCAATCAGTAGGTCCTTCTGCCCCAGGTTCACCATAGCGTCGCCAATGCTGGCGTCGCCGTGGGGGTGGTACTGCATGGTCTGCCCAATGACGTTGGCCACTTTGTTGAAGCGGCCATCATCCATCTCCTTCATGGCGTGCAGAATGCGGCGTTGCACCGGCTTAAGTCCATCTTCAATGGCGGGCACGGCACGCTCCAGAATCACGTAGCTGGCGTAGTCCAGAAACCAGTTCTGGTACATGCCATTCACGGTGGCTACATCGTGGATGGTTTCGCCAGGTGCGAACTTCGGCTCTTCTTCTGCCTCCGCAATTTCTTCGGTTTCGGCTGGTTCCGTTTCCTCAGTGGATGCTTCGGCCGTGGCCATTTCGCTCAGTAGTGCCACTGTTTCCTCATCCGAATCGGCGGGAATGCCGGCGGGGCCAGCAGCAGTAAATGCAGCGGGAGCAGCCCCAAGTTCAACAGTGTCGCCGGCCGTGAACAGGTCGGCCGCATCTTGCTCGGGGGTGTGGGGAGTATTCTCTTCTGACACGGCGGGGTGTGGCGCTTGCCACGGTTATTATCCTTGTACCTCTCTCCGGGTATGGCGGAGCCACACCCGGAGGAAACTCAAAATTACGCTAAATCTTCCTCGGGCACTTCTGCTACGGGCAGCACATCCGAGGTTACCAGGTCCTTTTCCTGACGCAGGTTTTCGATGATGAATTCCTGACGGGCCGGCGTGTTCTTGCCCATGTAATAAGTCAGTACCTGCTGAATACTACGGTCCGACTGCAGAATCACGGGCTCCAGCTTGATGTTGTCACCGATGAACTTGCCGAATTCGTCGGGGCTGATTTCGCCCAGCCCTTTGAAGCGCGTGACTTCGGGGTTGCGGCCGAGCTGGCGCATGGCAGCCTGCTTCTCCTGCTCGTTGTAGCAGTAGATGGTCGTTTTCTTGTTGCGGACGCGGAACAGCGGCGTTTCCAGAATAAACACATGGCCGTTGCGCACGAGGTCCGGGAAGAACTGCAGGAAGAACGTGAGCAGCAGCAACCGGATGTGCATCCCATCCACGTCGGCATCGGTAGCAATAACCACGCGGTTGTAGCGCAGCCCTTCAATGCCTTCCTCGATGTTGAGGGCGTGCTGCAACAGATTCAGCTCCTCGTTTTCGTACACAATCTTCTTTTTCAGCCCAAAGCAGTTCAGCGGCTTACCGCGGAGGCTGAAAACGGCCTCCGTTTCTACGTTGCGGCTTTTCGTGATAGAGCCCGACGCAGAGTCACCTTCGGTGATGAACAGCGTGGTCAGGGCTTCGGCTTCCTGTTTGCCTTCGCCGAGGTGGAAGCGGCAGTCGCGCAGCTTCCGGTTGTGCAGGTTGGCCTTTTTGGCGCGCTGGTTGGCCAGCTTCTTCACGCCCGCCATATCCTTCCGTTCCCGCTCGCTCTGCTCAATACGCTTGCGCAGCGCCTCGGCAGTAGCAGGATTTTTATGCAGGAAGTTGTCGAGGGATTCTTTTACGAAGTCCAGAATAAAGCCGCGTACCGTGGGGCCATCGGGCCCCATGTTCATGGAGCCCAGCTTGGTTTTGGTCTGGCTTTCGAACACGGGTTCCTGCACCCTTACCGAAATGGCCGCAATAATGGAGCCTCGGACATCGGTAGCATCGTACTCTTTCTTGTAGAACTCGCGCACCGTTTTCACTACTGCCTCGCGGAAGGCGGCCAAGTGCGTTCCACCCTGCGTGGTATACTGCCCGTTCACGAACGAGTAGTACTCTTCGCCGTAGTCGTTGCCGTGCGTGATGGCCATCTCAATATCCTCGCCTTTGAGGTGGATGACCGGGTAGCGCAGGCTTTCCGGATCAGCTTTGCGGGCCAGCAGGTCGGCGAGGCCGTTTTCGGAGTAGTACTTCTGGCCGTTGAAGTTGATGGTGAGGCCAGCATTCAGGTACACATAATTCCAGATCTGATTTTCGAGGTACTCTGGGATAAAGCGGTAGTTGCGGAAAATCGTGTCGTCTGGCTGGAATGTCATCAGCGTGCCGTTGCGCTGGCTGGTTTTCACCGGCTTAGCGTCGCTGGTAAGGATACCCTGCGCAAACTCGGCAGACTTCATCAGCCCGTCGCGGACGCTCTGTACCAGAAAGTAATTGCTGAGCGCATTAACCGCTTTGGTACCGACCCCGTTTAACCCCACAGACTTCTGAAAGACCTTGGAATCGTACTTGCCGCCCGTGTTGATTTTGCTGACTACATCCACCACTTTACCCAGCGGAATGCCGCGGCCGTAGTCGCGCACCTGCACCCGGTGGTCAGAAATCTTAATTTCAATCGTGCGGCCGTGGCCCATCACGTGTTCGTCAATCGAGTTGTCGATGACTTCTTTTACCAACACATAGATGCCATCATCGTACGCCGAACCATCGCCGAGCTTGCCGATATACATACCAGGCCGCAACCGGATATGCTCGCGCCAGTCAAGGGAACGAATGCTGTCTTCGGTGTAGCCGTGCGTAGCAACGGATATCTGTTCTTCACTCATCAGTAGATCGAAATTCAATTCCGGAGTAAAATAACGCAGAAAACTGACCTTTTCCACGTTTCAATTTCGCTAGTAAAGTTAGCAAAATCTCTTTTCCAAACCCAGCACCGCTTCAGTTTGTTCCGGGGCATTTCAATACAAATGCCTCACAACCGCACTTTTCTCTCTCCCAATTTTACCAACTCTATTAGCAAAATGCTTACTCCTGCTGCTCAGCATCATTTGCCTCCTTCCGGCCATAAGCCCAGTCCGGTAGTCAAGCAGACCCCCATCATTCAGTTCGCCTTCTTTCTGCTTGGTGCGGTACTGCTGGTCTACTCGCTGAAAGTCCTCGACGACATCCTGCTGCCGCTGCTGTTTTCGGCCGTATTCACTTTGTTGCTGCTGCCCATCTGCCGCTGGCTGGAGCTGCGTGGCTTGCCGCGGGTACTGGCCATTATTCTGTGTCTCTTGCTAGTGCTGGCCGTTTTTGCGGGGGTTATTCTGGGGTTTGGCTCGCAGTTGGCGCAGTTTAAAAGCGAGCTACCCAAGCTGCAGACCAAGATGATGGAATTCTTCACCCAGGCGCAGGAATGGGCGCATGTGAAGTTTGGCTACAAGCCCATGAGTATCGAAGATCTGAAGGAAACGACGGTCAAGACGCTGAAAAAATCGGGCGGCTCCTACCTCGGTACTACGCTTAACACCACCACCGCGGTACTCAGCAACCTAGCGCAGGTACTCATCTACATCTTCTGTCTGCTGCTCTACCGTGACCATCTGCGGCAGTTTATGTTCCGTTTTGTAGCCCCCGACAAGCGCACGTCGGTGCTGCATACCGTCGACAGTATTCAGACCGTAGTGCAGGCCTACATTTCGGGCCTGTTCAAAGTCATTGTAATTGTGGCTGTACTTAACGGTATCGGGCTGCTTGCGTTGGGCGTCAAGTTCGCCATCTTTTTCGCCATTTTCGCCTCTGTGCTGGCCATTATCCCCTATATCGGCATCATGATTGGAGCCACCGTGCCGGCCATTATTACACTGGTTGAAACCGGCTCCCCGCTGCAGGCAGCGCTGGTAGTTGGGGTGTTTGTGGTGGTGCAGTTTCTGGAAGGCAACTTCATCACGCCCATGATTACTGGCTCGCAGGTCAGCATCAATCCGCTGGCCGCTATTCTGGCCCTGATTCTGGGGGCTGAACTGTGGGGCACACCGGGCATGATTCTCAGCATTCCGCTCATGGCCGTTGCCAAAGTTGTACTGGATGCTAATAAAGCCACAGAGCCCTGGGGTTTCCTGCTCGGCGACACTGCCGAAGGCGAGGACTCCACCAAGCCCGAAAACAACGAGCCGAACAGTGTCCAGAAGCTCTGGCGACGGCTGCTAAATAAAGATTGATGGCTCAAGCGCCCGGCTAACTGCCGGGCGCTGCTTTTTATTGCAACTCGAGGGTGTAAGTGTCTGTGGTTTCGGCCGTGGCTCCGAAGCCCTCTTTTTGATTTAGCAGGCCCTGGTTTACCTCTCCGTGCACGGTAGAAATGCCGAATGAAAACCGTTGAAAATGCGCTGACTTCACCTCAAGCAGATGCGCCAGAACGGCATCAACGGCGCCGGTTTGCTTGCCGAAAGGGTTTCCGGCTATGTACTGCGTATGCACAAATCCCTGGTGCGTGTCCTGAAACACTACCACCCCGGCCACAACTTCTACCCCTATTCGTGCCACCCAGAGTTCTATATGGTCCGGGTTCTGGTCGCGCAAGCGGCATATTTCAGCTAGCGTATGTACGGGGCGGCGCCCGTGCACCTGGAGTAGGTTTTGAGTGAGAATGTCCCAGAAGGCCGCGTACTCAGAGTCAGCTGCCGTAGCTGCTACTACTACCCCGTGGCGGCGCGCTTTGCGCAGATTGCCCCGCCGCCAGGTGCCAATCCGGAAAGGCCGTGTCAGATTGATGACGGAATTCAGCTCACGGCCAGTGAGGCGGGCGCCCTGCTGGTGCAGCCAAAACAATAGCCCTTCAGAAGGCTGGCGGCAAAACACGCGTGGTACCGGCTTCAGAATAAGCTGCCGGAACCCAGCTGCCTGCCAGGCAGCGCGCAGCAATTCTAGCCAGGCAGCTACCTCCGTGTATTTGGGTTGTGCAACCGTAACGAGGCCGCCATAGGCCAGTCCTGGGTGCGCTATCAGTACATCAGGCGCGGTGGTGGTATGGGCGGTAGCTGCCACAAAAACGGCCCGTAGCTCCTGCCCCTGCCATACCAGCCACGATTGGTCCTGGAAACGGTCTTGGTGATAGGTAAGAAACGACTGTTGAAACAGGAAAGGCCCGTTGTCGGAAGCCGCTACCAGCGCATCCCAGGCTGCCTCATGCGCCTTTGCGTACGGTTCTACCCAGGTTACGGCCGGCAAGTGGCTCATAGCGTGTCCGACGCATTAGCCAGGGCCCGAAAAGCCGCATAGTCGCGGATATAGCTAGCCTCGGAATAGGGCTGCGATACTAAACATAGCAGCACGGCCTGCTTGTGGAAGCGGATGGTGCGCCAGTACAGGCCCGGCAGGTACAAACCGACATCTGGGCGCTCCAACGTAAACTGCTGCTGCTCGCCAGCCGGATTTTCGAGGGTAACATCAAGGCGGCCACTTACGGCAACCAGCAATTGTTCCAGTGTATGGTGGGCATGGTGGCCCCGCAGTACATTGGCCGGAGTACCATACGTCCAATAGACCCGTGCAATAGGGAATGGCAACGCCCCTGGAGCAGCCGTTGCGGTATAGCCAGTGGCTGCATCACCGATGACGGGTAGCGGCATCAGGCGCGGTACAGGCAGGGCTTCAGCAGGCACTATGGACATGGGAGCAAACGGACACAAACCCCGCCAGCACTACTGTGCGGATTAGTCAAAAGTAGCGCTTCTCCCCTTCCCGGCCAACCTTGGCTCTTATATAAGAAGATGAGCCAAAGCCGCGCAGCACGCCAGAATTTTATTCCGTTCTGCTACAACTCCTCACCCCACCACTAAGTATACTTCTCCGGCGTGGTCCTGAAAAACGGACAGGCCCTGAACTTCTCACTTCCACCTAAACTTCTACCCCATGGCAGCTATTACCGGCGAAACCGCCCGCGCATACAACGACTTGGTTGAAATCAACAAGACAGCCGCCAAAGGCTACCAAGAAGCAGCAGAGGAGATTTCCGATGCAAATCTAAAATCGAAGCTGAGCCAGATGAGCCAGCAACGCGCCCAATTTGCCGCCGACCTCACGCAGCATGCGCAGCAATTTGGCATCAATCCGGCGCAGGAAAGCACAGTTGAGGCCACGATAGCCGATGCTGCCGCTGCTGTACACCGGGGCTGGATCAATATCAAATCGGCCATTACGGGCCAAGATGACTCGGCTATTCTGGGCGAGTGCGAAAACGGTGATTCGGTGGCTCTGCAGTCGTATGAAACAGCGCTGAAGTCGCAGGAACTGCCCGCAGAAGCCCGCACCGTCATTCAGCAACAGCATGGCTCCATCCTGTCTGATAAGAACTGGATTACGCAGCAGAAAGCGACACGCTAGAATTACTGCACCTCGTGAAAAAGACCCGCCTCGTGCGGGTCTTTTTTTGTGCGCTTAGCTGAAACAAGTCGATGCAACCTCCCAGGCTGTATCTTTGTTACCAATTGCATTAGCATTGTTTATTACCTGATACCGCGCCGCTTTTGTACGCCATCATTGACCTTGAGACTACCGGGGGACAGCCCACGCAGGACCGCATTACGGAAATAGCCATCTTTATTCATGATGGTGAAAAGGTGGTGGACCAATACGATACGCTGGTTAATCCGGGGCGCTCCATTCCATTTTTTATCACCCAGCTCACCGGCATCAACGATGAGATGGTGCGCGACGCACCCAAGTTTCATGAGGTGGCCCGCAAAGTGGTGGAAATGACGGAAGGCTGCGTGTTTGTGGCCCACAACGTACGCTTCGACTATTCCTTTCTGAAAAAGGAATTCGGCGACTTAGGCTACAACTATTCGCGCAAAACGCTGTGTACCGTGCGCCTCAGCCGCTCCCTGATGCCGGGCCAGCCCAGCTACAGTCTCGGCAAGCTGTGCCAGAACATTGGCATTCCGCTGAACGGTCGCCACCGGGCTGCTGGCGACGCCGCCGCTACGGCTATCTTGTTTGACCGGCTGCTCAAAATCAGCCAGCAGGAAGAGGCGCTGACTAAGCCCGGCCTATCTCCGGCCGATACGCTGGCTGCCGTGGATGCAAATGCCCCGGCCGGCCGCCGACCAGTTCCGCCGGCCACTGCCAGCCCGGCCGCCACAAAGGCCCCTTCTGCCCGCAAGATAAAAGCAGTGCAGGAAGCTATCCGGACGGCGCTACTACCGCCCAACATCACACCGGAAAAAGTGGCCTCACTGCCGCATACGGCGGGCGTATATTACTTCCACAACGAGCAGGGCGAGGTGATTTATGTGGGCAAGAGCATCAATATCTACAAACGCATCCAGCAGCATTTCGCGGTTGACTACAAGTCGCGCAAAAGCATAGAATTCAAAAACTCCATTTCCGATATCACCTGGGAACTGACCGGCTCGGAATTGGTGGCGTTGCTGTATGAGTCGCACGAAATCAAGCGGCTGAAGCCACTTTACAATCGGAAGCTGCGGCGCTCCGTGTTTCCGGCCGGTATTTTCCTGCGCACCGACGAGCAGGGCTACAAACACCTCTACTACGGCCGCGCCGATGACCATGCGGAGTCGCACCCGCTCATTGCGCTGGGCAACCAGTACAAGGCCAAAGGATTCCTATTTCATAAAGTCTCCAAGTTCAATCTGTGCCAGAAGCTCTGCGACTTATACAAAACCACGGGGGCCTGCTTCGACTACCAGGTGCACCGCTGCAAAGGTGCCTGCCTGGGCCTGGAGCCACCCGAAGAGTACAACCAGCGCGTAGAGGAAGCCATTGAGTCGTTTACGTATGAGCACGGCTCATTTGTGGTGATTGGGCAGGGCCGCCGCGAGGACGAAAAGACGATTGTACTAGTTGAAAACGGCCGGTACCAAGGCTTTGCCTATGTCGATACCGAATCGTTTTCCGCCCGCAGCTTAGCTGATTTCAGAAACGTCATTACTCGCTACAACGACAACAAGGATGCGCAGCAGATTATCCGGCAATATCTGCGCACCAAGCATAAGGACAAGGTGAAGATTTTCAAATAGTTCTCGGCTTACCGCCACCCAATCTTGGTACCCTGCTTATATAGCGGGGTATTTTTTTTATATCCAAGACAGGTTTCCGCCGGTTCTATTTCATTAAGATTAGGAATACCTTATATTCAGTTTGTAGGCTGTCGGCCTCTGTCGTTCTGTTTGTCTTCGTGCCTATGAAAACGCTCTTTACGTCCCCGTACTTGCTTATTCATCATGATGGATTCGGGCACGCCCTGGAACTGGAATGGCTCGACTTTGCCAACAGCGTACAGCTGCGCGAAGGCATGTGGGAAGGGCTGCGGCTGGCTAGCCTCTACAATGTCCGGGCATGGATTGGTAACCTACGCGGCATGCACGTTATCCGCCCCATAGACCAGATTTGGCTGAATGATGAATGGTTTCCGCGCTTCGCGGAGCTCAATATCACGCACATGGCCATTGTGGAATCGGAGGATGTGCTGAACCGCCAGGGCGTGACGCAGGTAATGCACCGCGCCGGCGCTATGGCCCCACTCAGCACGGCGTGGTTCCAAACGGTAGAAGAAGCGCGCAGTTGGGTACGCAACACGGCATTCGCCCTGCAGGCTTAGCTTACTGAATGAACATCTGGGTTCAGGCGTATTTGCCCGCCTCAGGACGCACTAATATGCTAGTGCAGCCTAACCCTGCTCTTGCTGGCAGCTACGCAGCCATTCTACCGCCTGGGCTTCATCATTGAAACGGCGCATCCGGTACGTATGGGTCGGATTGCTCTCGTTTTCCTGAAAGACCGGTATGGCCTGGGTAACCAATTGATAGGTTGGAGATATCAGTTGGCTCAAAAACACGGGCTGCCCCAGCTGCGCGCGCAGGTGTGGAAAGTACTCTTCGAAACCCCATTTAGTGGTTTCGGCATCTGCTGGCAGACGCCGCCGTCCATCGAGCAGCCAATATGGGCACTGGCTTTGGCGGGCTGCTTCCAGAATAAAGTGGTAGCCTTCCTGGGTTTCAGCACCAGAAACCGGCCGCAGCCACCGTGCTACCAGCATGTTCAAATCTAGACGGTGAACGATATGGAGATAGTCGGAAATAGTAAACGCTTGCATTGTAAGCTCGGCAGAAGCTCAAATGTAGGGCAGATTCCCTGCATATCGAACAGCTAACCGCCGGGAGTTTTTAGTACAGCCGGTGCCGCAGAAGCCAACCAGCTGCATCAAATTCGGTGGCGGCAGGGTGGTACTTCTCTACCTTTATGGCCTTCGGAACGAGCACCGTGTTACCGTCGCCGCTTTCAAATACGGTGCTGCGGGTGCGCGCTTGCCCAGTGGCGGCGGGTGGGCCCAGCACTACATCCTGCCCGGCGCCATCATAGAGCCCGACTGTGATGCCGGTAGGTGGCAGGGCCCGGAATTCGAATATATCATTGCCACCCAGCCCGAACAGTTTGAGCGTGCTGGTTTCGGTGGTGCTGAAGGTACGCTGCCCTACCAGACTGTCAGGGCGGCTGGCACCCAATTGATACACCCGAACCCGAACCTGCTGCGCATTCGGCGAGTCCAGCACAAACCGCTCGGGCTGGTCGGTGCCGGGCAGCTCTATGTTGCGGGCCAGCAGCGCGTAGAACTTGTCGGCCACAGCCGGAAGCTGGTTGCGGCGCTGACTGAGCTTGTGCTCAAACTCCTGCCCGGCCAAGGCATACACTTCTTTGGGCCATATTGCCAGCGCCTCCCGAATCACCGGGTCAGGCAGCTGTTTCTGAAGCGAATCGGCAATCTGGCGGAAATCCTCGCGGCTCAGGTACACCAGCAACGACTTATCCATGGGCTGCGCGGCGCGGTTCAGGCCTTCCACATCGGAGAGCCTGATTTTTTCTTCGAAGGTCTGATAATTAGATTTCACCCACCCTATCATGTGCGTGAACAGGCCATCATTGAACTTAAAGAAAGCATGGTCTCGGTCGCGTGGAATGGGATGATACCGGACTCCGCCCCCAGAACCTTCAAAACTGGCCCAGCGCCATTGGTCTTCCCGCCGGCTCCAGTCGCCGAGCCACATATCAAACAGCCGCGCCCGCAGGTAGCGCCGCGCATCCACCCGAAACTGTGGGTTGGTCATCAGATTGGTAAACACTTTACGAGAGCTTTCCACCCGTGCAGAATTGCCGAAGCTGGCCACTGTACTTTGGTCACCCTCGGGCCGCTCTTCCAGCAGATACAGCGCGTTGGCGAATCCCTGGCGGTACTCCCCAAGCCCGGGGTCGTCGCCGACGTATACTAGGCGCGGGTTGGTGTGGTAAACGCCTGCCGCCCGGGCCAGCCGGGGCACTACGTAGGCGCCGTATGGATTGATAACACTAGTCTGGTCCTTCATCAACCGCCCAATAGGGCCATTCTGCAGGCCTTCGGGCAGAGCTTTGGTTGCGTCTTTATCTACGGAGCGTAGCACGTACTGCACCCCGTTTCGGTCTACAAGGCGCAGGTTTTTGGTTTGGAATGAGCCGCCTTCCCGCACCGGAGTAAGTCCGCCGGGCACCACGGTGCGCAGATTCAGCACGGGTACTGTTACGGGCAAAGCCCATAAGTCGCGGTAGTGCTTGCCCCAGAAGAACGTGTGCAGGCCGGAACGCTGGTACTGAGGGCCGGCTGCTATCTGCACCGTGGAATCAGTGAGCATACGGGCCACGGGCGGCACGGGCGGTGCGGCCGGAGCTGAGCAGGCATGGCACAACAACCCAATACAAAGTCCGCCGGCCCACAGGCCTCGGGATGGTAGCAAAAAACGTGACACGCGGCAAAGCAATTAGCTGCCGCCGGGCTGGCGGACTGTCTTATACCGTAAACACAGCCGTAGGGGTTGGCAGCGGCCGGTATGAAGTGCCATGCCTACTCGAATTCCGTTACCCTAGCCTGTTCAGCTAACAAGTCCATCATATCTGCGTTGAAGGATACCAGCCGCGCTTTCCGCTCCGCATGATTTTTCGCTACTCCCTCCCCTTTTTCCTGCTCCTGACGGCTGGCTGCGCCCGCCAGACCTTCTTTCAGCCTGATGCCCGCCCTGACACCGCGCCCCTTGCAGCCGGCGCCGATAGTGCCCGGGTGACAGCCGGCCGGCACTATCAGCGCGGCCCTATTGGGCGGTTTTTGCTGGGGCAGCACCATCGGGCAGCCTGGGCTCAGCCCGTGACGCTGCCCGTGCTTGATGTGGCTTCAACAGTGCCAGGGGGCCTTAAAGCCGGCAAGATTGGGGGCGGGTTTCAGACTATCAGCATGACAGTGCTAGGAGCAGATGGCCGAGGCTACGCGCTTCGCTCCATCGACAAAGACCCCTACCGCACCCTACCAAAAGTGCTGCGCCATAGCTTCGTGCTGAATGTAGTGCGCGATGCTACGGCGGCCGGACAGCCGTATGGTGCATTTGTAGTGCCTCCGCTAGCCGAGGCCGCCGGTGTGCTCCACACCAATCCCAAAGCCTATTATGTCCGCTCTGACGAAACTGGCTTCGGGGCAGCCTCGGAGCGGTATCAGGGGCGAGTAGTGCTACTGGAAGAAAAGCTGGAAGGAAAGGAAAACATAGCCGGCCGCCTGCCCGGTGCTACGGATCTGGAGGAGAGCGACAACATCCTGGCTGAACGGTATAAGTCGCCTAAAAATACCGTTGATGAAGCCGCTTTTCTACGGGCCCGCCTGCTGGATCTGTGGCTCGGCGACTGGGACCGGCACGAGGGCCAATGGACCTGGGCTGCCTACCCGCAGGCGCAGGGCCAGACCCGCTGGGTACCTATACCGCAGGATCGGGACCAGGTTTTTTTCCGGTTTGACGATGGTGTGCTGTCTTGGCTAATGAGCAAGGCGGTAGCGAAATTTCGGACGTTTGGGCCGCGCTATGAAAGCATAGAGGGCTACACCCGCAATTCCCGCTACATCGACACGCACGTCCTGACCGAACTGAACCGCCGTACCTACCTCGCCACCGCACAGGACCTACAGCGCCGCCTCACCGACTCGGTGATTACGCAGGCCGTGCGGCAGGGCCTGCCCCGGGAGGTTTTTCGCCTTGAGGGCCCAGCCATGATTGCCGCTTTGCGTGCTCGTCGCGAAGCTCTACCCAAAGCGGCCACCGACTACTACCGCCTCCGCGCCCACGATGTGCTGGTAGCTGGTACTGATGCCGACGAGCGGTTTGTGGTTGAGCGGCTCAATGACACGGCTACGGTTGTGTCGGTGTATGAGCTGGAGCCTTCCGCCAAACGGCCCGACTCGCTGCTGTACCGCCGCGTCTTCAATCCCGCTGAAACGCACAGCATAGCACTGCACGGCCTGCACGGCGACGATGTATTTGAGCTGAGTGGTTCTGTACGCCGCAGCCCGTTCGTGCATATCTACGGTGGGCCCGACGAAGACAAAGTGCGCGATAAGTCCCGCGTGACCGGCCTGCGCCGCAAAACGCGTTTCTACGACACCAAGCGCAACAACGACTTTGAGCCTGCCCCGGAGCTAAAGGACAACACGACCAAAGGCGTAGAAAGCCACGCCTTCGACCGGGACGGCTCGGGGAGGTAACTGGCCCTCCCCGTTTCATTATTTCGCCTTTTCCAACTCGGCCAGCATGTCCAGCACCATGTGTTCGGTGGGCGTGAGCAGGTCGTTTTCGGCGGGGTCCGCGTCGTGGCGGCGCAGGTAGTCGATGAGCTTATCCGAGTTGAACAGCTCCATCACCTGCGGATGGATGTAGTATTTGGAGCACACAGTGGGTGTGTTGCCCAGATCGTGGGCCACGTCTTTCAGAGCGCGCTTCAGCGTCTTGGGCTTGGGGAAGTCCGGCTCTTCGTCCAGTACCCGCTCCAGGCATTCCACCATTTTTACGGTGCCGCCCCAGGTCCGAAAGTCCTTCGCCGAAAGCTTCATGCCCGTAACCTGCTGCAGGTACTCATTTACATCACCCGATTCCAGCTCCTGGCGTTGCCCATCGGTGCTGTAGTACTGGAACAGGTGCTGGCCTGGTATTTCCTTGCATTTCAGCACCAGCCGGGCCAGCTTTCGGTCGTGCAGAGTCAGGTCGTGGGCTACTCCTTTTTTGCCCACAAAAGCAAAGCGGACATCGGCTCCTGTCACCTGCACATGCTTGTCGCGCAGAGTCGTGAGGCCATAGGTTTTGTTCTTTTCGGCGTATTCACGGTTGCCGACCCGGATGAATGATTTGTCCATGAGCGTCAGCACTAGCGCCATCACCTTTTGCTTATCCAGCTGCGGGCGGGCCAGGTCCTTATGCATTTGGGCCCGCAGTTCGGCCAGCTTTTCCCCGAAAGCCCGCAACCGGCTGAACTTGGTGAGGGCACGTGCTTGGTCCCAGGCGGCATGGTAGAGGTATTGCTTGCGGCCTTTCGCGTCACGGCCCGTTACCTGCAAATGGCTGTTGGGCGAAGGCGAAATCCAGACTTCCGTCCAGGCTGGCGGAATCACGAAGCTCTGGATACGGCTGAGCACTTTCTCGTCCATAATTTTCTCGCCCTGCGCGGTGTAGTAGCCAAAATTACCGTTGCGGGTAGCTTTGCGAGTGATACCCGGTTTGGTATCGGTTTGGTAACGCAAGCCAGCCAGCTCGGCCTGACGAGCAGGATCTTTGTACAATTCGTGCGCTTCCTCCAGAGGAAGCAGGTGCTTTTTGCGGGTTTTGGGGCGGGCGTGGGTAGTGGCAGAAGCGGACATGACAGATAGCAAAGTATGAGCGCCGGAATGGCGGCTTCCGGTGTACGGGTGGCAGCCCGGAAAAGGTGGCATGCGGAGCGAAAGGCTTTTTTTCCTACTGGTTTTCGGTGCCTTAGCCCAGAATGCGTTCCGCAGACAACCTCCAAAAGCCACTTCCCGTACCCGCTCCAGTGATTCTGGCATCGTTTTTTCTTCCGCCTGCCGCAGACTACCACCCTTTCTACACCCCAAATCCAATTTTCATGCGCCGTCTTTTGCTCAAACCTTGGCTCCTGCTTTCCCTGGCTGCCACCCTCGGCGGTACTGCCGCCTGCTCCTCCGATGGCGACGGAGTTCTCCTGTTTTCGGTGGAGGACGACAAAGCTCTTGGCGAACAGGTAGCCGCCCAAACCGACTCTACCTACCGGGCCAAAGGCCAGTTGCTGGAGCGCAACTCTACAAACGCCCGTGCTTATCAGCTGCTCGATGGCGTAGTAAATAAGGTGCTCAATTCCGGCGAAGTGAAGTACCGCACCGAGTTTCCCTGGGATGTTAAGATCATCAAGGATGATGCCGTGCAAAACGCCTTTGCTACCCCCGGCGGCCACATCTACGTATTTTCCGGTCTGATCAAGTTTCTCGACAACGAGAACCAATTGGCGGGCGTGTTGGGCCACGAAATTGCTCACGCCGACCGTCGGCACACTTCCAAGCAACTGCAGCAGCAGTATGGCATCAGCCTGTTGCTGAGCATCCTGGTAGGTGACAACCCAAATCAACTGGTGCAAATTGCTGCCGGTTTGGGCCAGCTTAAATTCAGCCGCGACGATGAAAGCGAGGCCGACCAATACTCAGTCATTTATCTCAATAAGACGGAATATGCCTGCGACGGCGCCGCTGGCTTCTTCATTAAGGCTGAGGCACAAAACCAGAGCGGCAACGGTCCGGCCTTCCTCAGCACCCACCCAGCTCCTGCTTCCCGCATCCAGGAAATTCAGGCGAAAGCCGCAGAGCTGAACTGCCAGAACCGTACTATTTCGAATACCGGTTTCGAGGAATTGAAGCGGATTATTTAGTCTGAGGCTTATTTGCTCTTAGCCAGCCACCTGAAAAGCCAGCCGTATACACGGCTGGCTTTTTTGTGTTTTCTAGTCACCCAAAACCTCATTCTCGGTATCATTTACGCTACTTCCTTCGTACTTGCAGCCATGTCTCTCCTCAACAAACTTGGCAGTTTTGCCGAACGCACCGACGACCTACTCACGCGCACTCGTGCCCGGCTGGGCATGCTGCATCCGTTGCAGCTATTGCCTTACCGCAGCTACGGCACGCCCACTCGTCTTTATGTGAAAGGGCGGTTGCTCACCGACAAAGGCATTACGGAACCCGACGCTTCCGATTCGAGGCTGCACAACCTGCTGAATATGTACCGCCGTTTCGACAGCAACGAAATCAGCGGCGCGCAACTGGTAGTACGCCCTGCAGACGGCTCGGAGCATCCGGTCGTGACGGACGAGGAAGGCTATTTCACGCTGAACCTAGAGCCCCAAAGCCTGCCGGAGCCAGTAGATTTTCTGTGGTATCCGGTGGAAGTACTCCTGCAGCAGGTGCCGCATCCGTTTACTGCGCAAGAGCTGCGCGCCGCCGCGCCGGTGCTCATCCCCCCTGCTGATGCCGAGTATGGCATCATATCCGACCTAGATGACACGGTTATTCAGACGTCGGCTACCAACCTGCTGCGCATGGCCCGTACGGTACTGATCCGGAATGCCCGCTCCCGCCTGCCGTTCAAGGGGGTGGCTGAGTTTTACCGGCAGCTGCAGCTGGGCCGCAACGGCAAGCGCAACAATCCATTCTTCTACGTCAGCAGCTCACCCTGGAATCTCTACGACCTGCTAGAAGATTTCCTGGACCTCAACGATATTCCGCCCGGTCCGCTTTTGCTGCGCGACATGGCGGTTGCTGGCAAGAAGTCTGGTGATGCCACCGCTCACCACGGCCACAAGCTCAAGGAAATCGACAATCTGCTTCTCACCTATCCAACCCTGCCGTTCGTGCTCATCGGCGACTCTGGACAGGAGGATGCCAATATCTACCGAGAAGTGGTACGCCGCCACCCAGGCCGCATCCTAGCCATCTATATCCGCGACGTGAACCTTCCTGAGCGGGCTGCCCTAGTAGAGCGGGTAACGGAGGAACTGCGCGCTGACAAGGTAGAAATGCTACTCGTGAAAGACACCGTACAGGCCGCTGAGCACGCGGCTGATGCTGGTTTCATCTTCCGGGAAGCAGTATCTGCTGTGGAGCAAGAGAAGCAAAAGGATGAAGCCGCCGATACCGAATCGGACTTGGATGGCGAAGGCACCGGCGAACCGGTGATGCAGTAGTCTGGCACCAAGAGAATTTTCAGGCATACAGCATAAAACGCCCGTCCCATTCTAAACATAGCTTAGAATGGGACGGGTGTTTTATGCTGTTGCCTAGCAAGCTTAACTAGAGTGGTCGGCGACGATGACCCATTGGCCATTCAGGCGGCGCAACACCAGCAGGTAGTGGCCTTGCAGGTCGCCGGCGGCCGGCCGCGTCAGGTGCCAGCGGCCTACCACGTGTGCGGTATTTGGCCCATCGGGTATGATGCGTAGGCCCTCGAAGCGCAGCTGGCCCATGGCAGCGGCGTTGGGGTAGCTGCGGCGGTAGTTGTCGAGGGTGGGTTGCCAGCCATAGGTAAGGCCTCGTTTGCCGATGAACACCAGCGAATCATGCTGCCAGTAACCCTGCATGAACCCCGCTACATCTCCGCGGTTCCAGGCGGCCGTCTGGGTGTGGAGCAATTGCGCAATGGCGCGGCGTGTTTCCGCCGGAGAGTCGCGGGAGTCTGAGTAGTCGGAAGAGCAGGCGCAGAGCAGTAGCCCCAGCGAAAAAGCGGCGAGTACTTTCAGTTTCATAGCGGTAAGTATACAGGTTTCGGCTGCAAGGCAGTTACTGGCGAGAGCCACCACAGGCAGCAGAAGCTGGTTTCTACTGCCTGTAAGTCGTAGTAATGGCCTTGGCACCTGAGACGCCAGGCAAAGCTGCTTGAGTACCTAGAGCTAATCCAGCAGTTCTTTCACGTAAACCGTTCCGCCCAGCCGGCTCATATTGCGCATCACGCGTTGTTGCTTGGCGCGGGCCTGGGGACCGGGGTTGCTGGCCCGAAAACGCAGCGGGTTAGGCAATACGCCCGCCAGCAGCGCTGCTTCAGCGCGACTAAGTTTGGCGGCGGATTTGTGAAAATACCGCTGCGAAGCCGCCTCTACGCCAAAGGTGCAGTCCCCCATTTCAGCTACGCTCAGGTACATTTCCATGATGCGGCGCTTGTCCCAGAGCAACTCAATAAGCACCGTAAAGTACGCCTCGGCAGCCTTGCGCACATAGCTGCGCCCCTGCCACAGAAATACGTTTTTGGCTACTTGCTGCGAGATAGTACTCCCACCGCGCAATTTTTTGCCGCCATTAAAATTATACTGGGCTGCCTTCCACAGCGCATTTCCATCAAAGCCATGGTGCAGCAGAAAGCGTTGGTCTTCGGCCGCAATCAGTGCCAGTGGCACCTGCGCTGATACCTCATCAAGGCCTTTGAAATAGTACCGAATCCGGCGGTCATCTTCCTGAATGCCGTGGTAGCCAAGGCCAACCGGCGCGTGGGCGCGACGGTCCAGCATAAGCCAGGTAGCCGGCGGCGACACCCAGCGGTAAATCAACACCCAGGCTACAGAGGTCAGAAACAAAGCCGCTACAACCTGTAGAGCTACCTGCCGGCCCTGTCGCCACAATTTTTTATAGTCAGTTGCCAAACCGGAAAGAAACGTCTGTTGTAGTTCCGTATCCGCATGGATAGGATGCCGGCAAAAGTAGTGCTTTCAGGGCCAAAAACTGCTCTTTCCTGCATTCCCCCGTAAGCTGCACTCTGCTTGCTCCTATTGCTTTTTGCCCGTAATTATACGGCGTAGGCTTTGTTGAAAACACGTTATAAACCTGCACTTTTGAGTATATGCGCACACTCGCTCTGTTTCCGCTGAACCTTGTCGTATTTCCCGGCGAAAAGCTCAATCTGCACATCTTTGAGCCTCGCTACCGCCAGCTTGTGCACGACTGCCTGAGTGAGGGTATTACGTTTGGTATCCCGCCCTACCGCAACGAAGCCGTGAGTTCTTTGGGCACCGAAGTGCAATTGATTGGCGTGGAGAAAACCTACGACAGCGGTGAGTTGGACATCCGTACCCGTGCGGTGGGCGTGTTCCGGATTGAGGAGTTTTACAGGCAGGCGCCTGGCAAACTCTACGCCGGAGGACTGGTAGAGGATCTGCACGACAACAACACGCAGGATGCCTTGCTGCAGGCACGCATCACTTCGTACATGGAGCAGTTGTACGACGTGCTCGGCTTGCGCAGGCTCATGCAGGAGCTCCCGCCCGATTACCGCATTTATGACATTGCGCACCATTTGGGGCTCAATACCGAACAGGAATACCAGCTATTGGAAGCCGAAACGGAAGCGGAGCGGCAGGAACTGGTGGTGGAGCATCTGGAACACATTCTGCCGGTTCTGCTGGAAACTGAGCGGCTGAAAGAGCGGGTGCGTCTCAATGGCCATTTCAAAAACCTGACTCCGCCTAACTTCTGATTCCGTATCAGGGTTACTACTGTATCAACTCATTAGCTGACCTTCTTTTGAAGCAACCCCTGAGGTTGGGCCAGCTACAGCCTGCACGGTGCAAAACGGTGCAGGGCGGTTTGCCCGTATAGCAGGCTGCACCTCTCCTTCTACCGCCGTGGCCACGCTCCTTTCCTTACTTCCATACGTATTGGCAATCCCGGCGGCATTGCTTTCCGGATGGCTGCTGCTGCGCTACCTTCAGGAGAGGGAATACCGCCGCCGGCCCTATGTAGCGCCCACCCGCAACGACTGGCTATTGCACCAGCCGGACCCTGCGGCCACACTCCTGCACCGCGTTGCCCTGCTCGGTGACCCAGGTGCTGTGGCCACTGATGGTACGGACGCTATTCTGAAACTGCTGGCAAACTGGCAACAGGAAACGCAGGCTGAGGGTACCATCATCCTGCTCGGCGACAATGTATACCCAACCGGTTTACCCGCCCCAGAACACACTGGCCATGCCGCAGCAGAAAAGCGCCTTAATACTTTGCTCGCGGCACTGGGGGCCTTTTCTGGCCGGGTGATATTGCTCAGTGGCAACCACGACTGGAACAAAGGCCGCCCTGATGGCTACGAGTACCTGCTGCGCCAGGAGGCGTATGTAGCAGAACACCTGCCCACCGCCTTCTATCTGCCACCCGGCGGCACACCCGGACCTGTATCCGTGCAGTTGGCAGAAGGCCTGCTGTTGATTGTACTGAACACGCAATGGTGGGTACAGCAGGGCGCCCGACCTGCTCATGACCCCAAGGAGCCGTTCCGAAAACTGCGGAAACTGCTGAACGAGAACCGCCATCAGCGAATAGTGGTAGTTGGGCACCACCCGCTGTACTCCAATGCCTTACATGGCGGAAAGTTTACGGCCAAACAACACGTATTTCCGCTGACAACTGTATATAAAAGGGCTTACGTACCGCTGCCTTTTGTAGGCTCGTTGCTGCCGCTTTACCGTAAGCTGGTAGGCGCTGCTGAAGATATGGCTCACCCGCGCTACCGCAAGATGCGCCGTCGGTTGCTACGGGTATTGCACGAGTATCCTAACCTTATCTATGCCGCTGGCCACGACCACAATCTGCAGTATTTCGAGCGTAGTGGCAGCCATTTTTTGGTAAGCGGCGCCGGCAGCAAAACCGCCTTCGTACAAAAAGGCGGTCAGGCCACCTTTGTGCATGAGCACACCGGGTTTTTCAGTCTCGATTTCTATACCAACGGCGAAACCTGGTTGCGCACTCTCGAACCTGATGCTGACGGGCAACCGCTTGCCGAAGTGTTCCGGCAGCGCCTGCACCCTGGCCCCGTAGTGGCCGCCCCTATCATTACAGCTAACGTGTTGCAGGTTTCGGCTGACGTCAGGTAGCTTGTTACTGTGCAATAGGTACTAGCACGCGCAGGCTCCTTGGTTTGATTTCCACCTCGACCGGAACCGGCAGATGCCTGGGCTCACCGTCAATCTGTATTAGAGCCTCGGTTTGGCCGGGTACTGTGATGCGGGCCTGGCTGCACCGTAGCCGGTGCGTGTAGAAGGAGGCATCGAAGTCAGAAGTGTAGAGGCGGTAGAGAATGCCGGGAGCCGCCGCACCGGGAAAAGGCTCAATCAAGCAGATTTCAAACTCACCATCATCTATGCGGCTGTCGGGATTGATGATGACGTTACTCCCGAACGTATTAGCATTGGCAATAGTGAGCATGAATGCCGGCCCCTGCCAGCTTTCCCGGTCAGTTTCAATGGAATATGTGGCGGGTTCGTAGCCCAGGTATTCCTGAGTGGCAATACGCACGTAGGCTCCCGGCCCGCGCGTATCACCCTTATCAAAACGCTCCACCACCAGCGCATTGAACCCTAGATCGGCCAAGTGTGCGGCAAAGTGCCCTCCTACCTGCAGCGTGTCCATCGTGCGCAATTCATGCTCCCAGATCAGACGCAGCGCTCCTGGCAGTTCCTGTGGGATGCCTAGGTCTTTGGAAAGCCCGTTTCCGGAACCGAGAGGCAAAATACCCAGTGGCACCCCTGTATCCAGCAGGGCTTCTCCTACCAAGCTCACTGTACCATCGCCTCCGGCGGCAAAAACAGCATCATAGGCATGCTGTTGCAGGCGTTCTTGCAAATGGCGCAGATCCTGGTGGCCGGTAGTATGGTGAAACGCTGCCGTGCGGCCTCGTTCCGTGCAATACGACACAATGGAGCCTTCCAGATCTGCTTTATTGATGTCACCGGAAACCGGGTTCAGTACAAACAGCAGGCGGAGTAGCGGTGCTGGTTCGGAAGCAGCCATAAGGCGTAAATATGGTAAGGTTGACAAGGTAAAGCTTCTGCAAACGAAAGAGACCCACTGATAGGTGGGCCTCTTCTGATAATTCGGCTTTATAAAAACGCTAGGGCTTCAGGCCAGCTGGTACACCCTGCGGATACTCTGCCGAAATAGCGCGCTCCAACTCCCCAATACGGTTTCCGGGGTTGGGGTGGGTACTGAGAAACTCCGGCTGGCGGCTGCCACCTGCGCTTTGCTCCAGCACCTGCATCACCTGTATCATGGCGCGTGGGTCGTAGCCAGCGGCGGCGGTGTACTGCACGGCTAGTCTGTCCGACTCCAGTTCATCCTCGCGGCCAAAGCGCAGAGTCATCAGCTTGCCCACCATAGCGGCAGCAGCAGAGCCCACTGCAGTACCGGGCCGGTCAGGGTCATACATACCAATGGCAGCAGCACCACTCAGGCCCTGCGTAAGCTGCGACTTAGCAATCTGCTCGGCCGAGTGGCGGCCCACTACGTGCCCTACTTCATGCGCCAGCACGCCGGCTACCTGCCCTTCCGTCTTCATGTTTTTCAACAGGCCGGCCGTAATAAATACTTGCCCACCGGGCAGCGCGAAGGCATTGATTGTGTTTTCATCGGCCAGCAGATGAAACTGAAATTTATAAGGACTCTGGCCAGCTTTGGTGCTGCGGATTATCTGCTGCCCAATTTGCTCAACCCGGGCACCAGCCTGGCGGTCGGGGTGCAGACCGCCGTATTGCTGGGCCATTTCGGGGGCGGCCTGTAAACCCAGGGCTATTTCCTGTTCGGCAGTCATATCTACGTGCTGCACTTCGCCCGTCACTTCATTTACGGAGCGTTTACAGTAGTAGGTAACCAGCGTGATGCCGGCCATCAATAGGGCAATTATGTAGCGAAGATTTCCTCTCATGATTGGGTTGGTGGAAAAGGGAGCGGGAGATGAAAACACCACTGACGTGGCTTCAGGGCTTGTAACGATGTCGGCGCAACAGGGTTGCCACCGGTTCAGGTACCCAAATTCCTTCCTTCCCCGTATCAGTCCTCAACCCGCTCTTTCAGCGTTGCTCTCCCTTTCAACCACCTTACACCCTCTTCCTCATGAATCAGAAACGCACTTTTGGCGCCATCCTCACCATCCTTGGTATTGTCGGAATCATCTACGGAGCCTTAGGCTTTATGCAGGTAGGCGGCGTTGCCTTAGGTAAGATCAACTCGCTCGTACCATTTGCAGTAGGACTCATTTTCTTTTTCGCGGGCATTAATCTGGTCAAAGCCACCGGCGACCGAGCCTAACGCAGCTACTTGACGCAACAAAAAGGCCTCCTGATTTACTATCAGGAGGCCTTTTTGTTAAGACGTTACACCCAGGAAAGTGGTACTGCTAGCTCCCCTGCAGCCCGCGCAATTGCGCAAAAGCGTTGATGGCCGGGTCTAGTTTCAGCCATGACGACGAGAAGTTCACGCTGCTAGGCCCATGGGCATAGATTACCGTTCCGTTCTGAATAGTACGAATAACCTGTGGAGCCTGCTGCACTGGCAGTGCCGGGCAGCCCTGGCTACGCCCTAGTCGCCCGTGCTGGCGCACAAAATTCTCACTCACATAATCAGCACCATGCACTACCACGGCGCGGGTAGCGGCGTTGGTATTGTAGCGAGCATCCTGCCCATGCAGCTTCAGCGAAAGGCCATGCTTGCCCTGGTATGGCTGGCCCGTCACGTAGAATCCCAGGCTACTCATTTCAGAGCCCTCCACGTTCGAAAACGTCTGGGCCACGTCGTTACCGGTGTTTTTGCCATGCGCTACCAGCGTATGAAACAGCACTTTCTGGCGCCGCAGGTCAATCACCCACATCCGCTTCTGGCTGCTGGGGCGGGCATAGTCGATGATGGTGAGCACCTGCCGGCCGGCCACCGCCGCTCCTTTTTTGGTAAGCGTATAATACCCCATCAGAGCCTCTCGGTACACCGTAGGCGACATACCATACGACGTCAGATGAGCCCCGGCATAACTCGTTAACACGTACTGATCGAAAGCGGCTAGTTGCTGAGCCCGTACTATGCTGGCCGGAGCCACGGCAGCCGGAGCAGTAGCACGTGAACCGGCCACAGGAAATGAGGAAAAAAAACCAGTAGCTACAAGCAGGGTGGCAAGGGCAGTCGGTGCAAATGTCATCGGCTGAGTAAGCGAAGCAGGTGGAAAATGACGGTGGGGTGGCCCAAGCATAACGCCCGGAATACAAAAATAGTATTTTAGCGCAACCAATTCTATTTGGCCCAACCGCTTCTCACAGATAGTGAGTTCCCTCACCCACAATTATGTCCTTTCGCTGGTCTTATTTGCTACTGCCTGCCACCCTGTTTTTTGGCTCGTGCAGCAGCTCCCCGCCAGAGCTCCCCGGCTTTGATGCCTCTATCTGGCGGAGCGACTCATACGGGTGCAAAGACGTACGCCGTACTCAGCTTAAAGCGTTGCTGCAAGGCAAAGAGCAGCTTTACGGCTCCCGTACTGCTACCATTGAACTGCTACTGGGCCGCCCTGATGATGAAGAACTAGCAGAGCAAACAGAAAAAATATACAACTACTACCTTGAGCCGGGCCCCCAATGCCTGCCTCCTCACCAACGTTCCGGAGCAAATAAGCTTAGCCTCCGCTTCGGCCCACTTGGTACAGTCACAGAAATTCTGACTGCTGCTCCACCCGCAAATTAATATCACTTAACCTATATTAAGCAGGCTAATTAACTTACTACTTAAATAAGCTAAATAGCCTGCAACAAAAGAAAGGGCACTCCTCATCTGGGAGTGCCCTTTCTTTTGTTGCAGGTTGAGTCGCGGTGGCTTAGCCGATGCCACCTTCCAAAGGATCTGTTTTGGTAGGGGTGTCACGCTGCTGCTCTGCATGGAACAGGCTGAGTTGTGAAGGAGTCAGGATCCGGCTGCACTCGGCCTCGTACTGGGCGTCCAGTTCGTTAAGCTTTACATGCTGCTCAGCCAGGTTATCCTTGTATTGCCATGTAATTTCCTCCAGGCGAGCCAACTTAATCTGATTGGCTGTACGCAGACGGATATACTGTGCTTCGTTGAGGCGAAGCGAATTGCACATCTGGCGGGTGAGTTCCTCCACGCGGGACGGGGCGGGGTCACCGGTGCCGGGAAGTTCGGCATGGCGGTCCTGCTTCTGCGCTACGGCAGTGCCTGCAAGGCCAACCAACAACAACAGAGTAAAGACTGCGGATTTCATATACGGTGGTTAAAAGAATGAACGGTTGAAAAACAAACGGTCAGAAACGTGAGAAGAGTGTAGGAGTAGGATTGATATCCTAATCAATTTTCCTTTCACTGTATTTAATACAAATATATGTTGCTAAAGTAACAACAACAATTTTTCAGTGTATTTTTTTATTTCTGATTCTGAGACAACCCTTCCCGCATCTGGAAAGTGCCCAACGAACAATAAAAAATGGCCGCTCTTACTGAGAAACGGCCATTCTTCAAAAAATCGGAACCACGCAAAGCAGGCCTCACCTACTCTACTCCCTCAATCGGCTTATGGTCGGGGCTTTTGAAATACTGCATGGCAATCAGGGAAATAATGACGCCTGCCATAGCGCCCTGCAGTAGTATGGCCAGAAAAGCAATGGTTACTGAAAGCTCAAAGCCGAAGAAGTCCTGAGCATGAATCTGGTCCATTACATCAGGGCGTAGCAGGGAGAAAATGATAAAGAAGAAGCCAAACGCCAATGACGACACAATAGCCGTTACGATGCCCGTGCCAAAGCCCTGCAGGTAGGGCATCCGGTCGTTGCGGGACTGCTTAAAATGATGGATAGACAGGCAGATACCTACTATCATAATGGCAAAGTTCAGGAAGCTGAACTCGATTCGGTCGGCGAGGCCTAGCAGAGCAGCTACTATAAAGTAGACAACCATACCAAGTGCCGTAAGCAGACCGTAGCGGACCCCATTGCCTTCGAGGGAAATGCGAGCATCATTCATAAAAAGGAACCGGTTAAAGGTGGAAGGGAAACCAAAACGGCGGAACCCTGGCGTGTGCTACACTGTTGCTCAGAGCCTTGGCCCTTCAAGCCGCTTTCCATTCTTATACCGGAATACCACCGTTGTGTTGTAGAATCACTCGTTTTTTTTGCGTTCGGGCACGCGGGGCATTTTGCGTATTTTTGCGGGCCCGCTCCGGCCAGGGCTCTGTATTTCGAATTTTTCGCCTTTTCCCCCTATATGATTAGCACCTCCAACGTCAGCCTGCGCTACGGTAAGCGCGTGTTGTTTGAAGACGTTACCATCAAATTCATGCCCGGCAACGTGTATGGCCTCATCGGGGCCAACGGCGCCGGCAAGTCAACCTTCCTCAAGATTCTGGCCGGCGACATTGAGGCCAACACTGGCTCTGTGATGATGCCGGCCGGCTCGCGCCTGTCGGTACTGCGCCAGGACCAGTTTGCATACGACCACTTTCCGGTGCTACAGACCGTCATTATGGGCCACACGCGCCTGTGGAAGGTGATGGAGGAGAAGGATGCGTTGTATGCCAAACCCGATTTTTCGGATGCTGATGGTGAGCGGGCAGCCCAGCTCGAAGGCGAGTTTGCAGACCTGGAAGGCTGGAACGCCGAATACGAAGCCGCTGAGCTACTCTCTGGCCTTGGCATCGGTGAAGACAAGCACCAGACCATGATGGGTGACCTGGGTGGCTCCGACAAAGTGCGCGTGCTGCTGGCGCAGGCCCTGTTCGGCAACCCCGATGTGCTGCTGCTCGACGAACCAACCAACGGCCTCGACGCCGAAACCGTACTCTGGCTGGAGAACTTCCTCGACTCGTTCCAGAACACGGTGATTGTGGTGAGCCACGACCGTCACTTCCTGGATGCTGTGTGTAACTACATGGCCGACCTCGACTTCTCGAAGATTACGATGTACCCCGGCAACTACTCGTTCTGGTACGAAAGCAGCCAGCTGGCCCTGCGCCAGCGCCAGGACGTGAACAAGAAGACCGAAGACAAGCGCAAGGAACTGGAGGAATTTGTGCGCCGCTTTTCGGCCAACGCCTCCAAGTCCAAGCAGGCTACTTCGCGCCAGAAGCTGCTCCAGAAACTCACGCTGGAAGAAATCAAGCCTTCGTCGCGCAAGTACCCCTACATTGCGTTCAAGCCGGAGCGCGAAGCTGGCAACCAGCTGCTGACCGTGGAAGACCTGAGCAAGTCCGTAGACGGGCAAGTGGTATTCCGCAACGTGAGCTTCGCGCTTGACAAGAAGGACAAAGTGGCCATTATCAGCCGCGACGACCGTGCACCTTCCCTCCTATTCGATATCCTATTCGAGCAAACCCGGCCCGATACCGGCTCCTTCAAATGGGGCACGACAATCACGCCGAGCTACTTCCCTAAAGAAAACTCTGAGTTCTTCGATACCGACCTCAACCTGGTGGACTGGCTGCGCCAGTACAGCACCGAAAAGGACGAGTCGTTTATTCGTGGTTTCCTGGGCCGTATGCTGTTTTCGGGCGAAGAGTCGCAGAAGAAAAGCAACGTGCTGAGCGGTGGCGAGAAAGTGCGCTGTATGCTCTCGAAAATGATGATGGAATCGGGAAATGTGCTGGTAATGGACGACCCAACCAACCATTTGGACCTAGAAAGCATCACGGCTCTGAACAATAGCCTGCAGGAATTCCAGGGCACGCTGCTGTTTGTGTCGCACGACTTGCAGTTTATCGAAACCATTGCCAACCGTATCATTGAACTCACGCCCGACGGCATCATCGACCGGCGCATGAACTACGAGGAATACCTGGCCGATGAGCAAATCAAGGCGTTGCGGCAGCGCAAATATCAACTCGTCTCCTAACCGCGTTACCTTCCGGTATGAACGCTTCTTCCCGTTTCCTGTGTGTGGCCGCCCTTTCGCTGGGCGGACTGGCGCTGGCCCCGGTTGCGCACGCCCAGCGCACCGACAGCACCTCCACCGTAAAGCCACAGCTGAATACCGCCCCTCCCGGCACGGCGCCACGGCCAGCCACTCCGGCTTCCCGGCCCCAAAACCAGCCGGTGCCAGTGCCAGCCCCAGCGCCGGTTTACGAGCCTATGCCCGTACCGCAGCCGTCCACCGATAAGCCGTCGGGGCTCGATTTTCCGACCGGCAGCCGGGCCAGCGAGCAACCGAAGCCGTTACGCCGGTATTTCCTGTACTCGAACTTTGGGTTGGGCTACAGCAGCAACCCGTATGATGGCGGCCAGTTCAGCGCCAGCCTGAGCCCCTCTATTGGCTACCGGGTAACCGATAAACTGGCGCTCGGCCCTGGCATCAGCTATGCCTACAACAACATCTCGTTTCCGGATGTCTACCAAGCGGCGGGCCTGCCCAATAGCCTGGGTCTGCACAGCGTAGGCATCAAGGGGTTTTTGCAGTACATTCTATTCGACCAGTTCTTTCTGCACGCCGAATATGAAGTAACCAAAGCGGAGAGCTACAACATTTATCAGACTGGTCCTCAGCAGCTGATAGCCATCAAAACCAAACGCACGATGAACACCCCGTTGGCTGGCGCCGGCTACCGCTCCCAGCTTAGCGACCGGGCAGCGGCCGACATCGTGTTGCTCTACAATTTCAACAATGGGTATGATGCGCAAGGCTATCCGCTTTCCCCATACGGTCAGCCGGTTATCCGTTTCAGCTTCCTGTTCGATCTGAAATAGAACGGTAGTACTGTCGAAACCTAAAAAGGGCCATCCGGATATCCGGATGGCCCTTTTTGGGTTTTTCAGACTCATTTTTCAGCCCAGCCTTACACAGGCGGGCTGCGTAGCACTAGACTACGCGTCCGCCACGAATTACACGCAGCAGAATGGCGATAATGGCAATTACCAGCAGAATGTGGATCAGGTTGTTACCCTGCATGCCTGCGCCCAGTACGCCGAAGAAGCCCAAAGCCCAGATGAGGATGAGGATGACGGCAATGATGTACAGTAGATTTCCCATGGTGCTAGGATTGAGTTGGTGGTGGAGAGAGATGGAAAGTTTTCGGCTCTGACAGCAGCCAGACTGCTATTTGGAAGCCGAATTGCGGTTTTGTACGCGGGGAGTACCAAAAGGATATATTCGGAGGAAAAAATTTTGGCTTTTCGGTACCATTTGAGCGAAAAATGCGTCTCATCAGCCGTAAACCCACTTTTCAGGACCCTTAACTTTTTGCGGGTTTTGCTGTTCTAATGGGCTCGGCGGCATCGGAAACTCTCCTCTTCTGTTTCGGATCTGTTTTTCGAAGTAGCTTTGCCTACGCCCATAATTGGGGCCATTGTTCCACTTCTCCCACCCTTTCCTTCACTTTACCGCATGATCAACGTCGCCGTTATTGGCTCGGGCACCATGGGCAATGGTATTGCCCATGTATTCGCTCAGCACGGTTTCCCAGTTGCCCTTATTGATATCAGCCAGCCGGCGCTAGACAAGGCGCTCGGCACCATTGCCAAGAACCTGGACCGCCAGGTAGCTAAAGGTAGCATCACTGAAGAGGACAAAACCGCTACCATTGGCCGCATTCAGACCTATACCAGCGTGGCCGAAGGCGTGAACAATGTGCAGCTGGTAGTGGAAGCGGCTACCGAAAACGTAGACCTTAAACTGAATATATTCCGGGAACTGGACCTGCATGCACCGCAGGATGCTATTCTGGCCTCTAACACGTCGTCCATTTCCATTACCAAAATTGCGGCCGTTACGAAGCGCGCCGACAAGGTGATTGGCATGCACTTTATGAACCCGGTACCGGTGATGAAGCTGGTGGAAGTAATCCGGGGCTATGCTACTTCGGATGAGGTCACGGCGCGCATCATGGACCTGTCGCGGCAGCTGAGCAAAACGCCGACCGAGGTGAACGACTACCCCGGATTCGTGGCTAACCGCATTCTAATGCCGATGATCAACGAGGCTATCATCTCGCTGCACGAGGGCGTAGCAGGTGTAGAGGAGATTGATACGGTTATGAAGCTGGGTATGGCACATCCGATGGGGCCGCTGCAGCTTGCCGATTTTATTGGGCTGGATGTGTGCCTGGCTATCATGCGCGTATTGCACGATGGCCTGGGCAACCCCAAGTATGCTCCTTGCCCGCTGCTCGTGAACATGGTAATGGCCGGCCGCTTGGGCGTAAAATCCGGTGAAGGGTTCTACAGCTGGGGACACGGCACCAAAGATCTGGTGGTAGCAGAGCGGTTCCTGAAATAGGGTTACTGCCTTGCTCATAAAGCGGCGCTTCGTGCATTGCCGGTTCCGCGCTGCGGAGCGGCTGCACGAGGCGCCGTTCTGTATTGGTGGGCGCTGAGTACAGATCAAACTTTTTCGCCTTCGAAACCCTTATACGTAGTAGCTACAAGCTCCCGCTTCGCCCTTTTTTCAGGCTTGCTCGTTACTTGAGCAGTGCGGACATTCTAAACTTCAACTACGATTTTTAAACAAATGGAACAGGCAACTTTCGGTGCCGGCTGCTTCTGGTGCGTCGAGGCCGTATTTCAGGACCTTGAAGGGGTGGAAAAGGTCGTATCCGGCTACTCCAATGGCCGCATCGCCAACCCTACCTACCGCGAAGTGTGCAGCGGCCTCACGGGCCATGCGGAGGTCATTCAGTTGACTTACGACCCGGCCAAAATCAGCTTTGAAGAGCTGCTGGAGGTATTCTGGAAAACGCACGACCCCACTACGCTCAACCGCCAAGGCGCTGATACCGGCACCCAATACCGCTCGGGGGTGTACTACCACAACGAAGAGCAACACCGCTTAGCCGAGGCATATAAGCAGAAGCTGAACGAGGCGCACGCCTTTGAAAGCCCCATTGTGACGGAAATTGAGCCGCTTAAAAGCTTTTACCCGGCTGAAAACTACCACCAGAACTACTACAAGCAGAACGGCCGTGAGCCGTATTGCCAGTTTGTGGTGCGGCCTAAAGTAGATAAGGTACGCGCTGTGTTCGGTGAAAAGCTCAAGAAAGCCACTGCACAGTAAGTAATTAGCAGACTACCTAATAGAAAAAAGCCCTTCCTGAAAATCAGGAAGGGCTTTTTGTTTCTTCTGGCACTATCGGTTACGGGTTGCGGGAAATGGAAAACGGGCCGTTTTCCTGGCCGAGCAGATAAAACATGGCCACTTTATCGATGACGGAGCGAGTGGCGGAAATGGCGTTGTATTCCACGATGCTGCCGTTCTTCATCATAATGAAGCCCGTTTGCTCACCCGGGAAAGCACCGTCGGCGCCCACGGCTGGCACGGGAGTCAGGAACTTGTGCGGCGCTATTCGAATGGTGCTTTCATCTTCGGGCAGCACGAGCGTCGTGTCTTCCTGGCGAGGCTTGAAGCCGAACGTAGCCGAGTACGAATAGTGCGGATTATATACCCAGTCGCCATTGAAGATGTAGTATTCGTCCGTGTTGACGCGCAGAAACTCCCGTACCGAGCAGTTGATAGCCACGCGCGGATATTGCCGGTTCTGCAGGTTTTCCAGAATGGTTTTAGTCCGGGTTGGGTCGGGGTTATCCGAAAAGGGCATCATGAGCCGGGCGGTGGTGGCTATTTCGCAGCCCGCATATAGGTTCAGCAGCTGCTGGCGCCACTCGTTGATGTTGCCCAGTTGCCGGGCCTCGCCTACATTCAGCTCCGGCATATTGTAGGTGTAGGGGCCCGTCACGGCTACGCCGTTGTGCAGGCCGGCAAACCATTCTACCAGGAAGCAGGGCTGCACCGCCCCATCCACCCAGGGCAGATCCATGTTGAAGATGACTTTGGCCTGCACGTCATTGACGGGGCACTCCAGCTCGGCGGCAATGTAATTCCGGATTTCGTCGCGGGCTTCCGCTGCCGATACCGGACCAGATTTCGTGTTCATGGAAAAGGGAATTTTTACGCAGTCAAGATACGCTATACTGCCACGTTGTGCTCGCGCAATGCGTCGTTGAGGCTGGTTTTGAGGTCGGTGCTGGGCTTGCGCTGCCCAATAATGAGGGCGCAGGGCACGTGGTACTCGCCGGCGGGAAACTGCTTGGCGTAGGAACCCGGAATGACCACCGAGCGGGCGGGGACCGTGCCTTTGTACTCAATCGGCTGGCTACCTGTCACGTCGATGATTTTGGTGCTGCCCGTGATGGTAACGCCTGCCCCGATTACGGCTTCCTTACCCACGAAGCAACCTTCTACCAGAATACTGCGCGAGCCCACAAAAGCGCCGTCCTCGATAATAACTGGTGCGGCCTGCACCGGCTCCAGCACGCCCCCGATGCCAACGCCCCCACTCAGGTGCACGCCCGCACCAATCTGTGCGCAGGAACCAACCGTGGCCCAGGTATCAACCATTGTACCCTCGCCTACCCACGCTCCGATATTCACGTAGCTCGGCATCATGATAACGCCGGGGGCCAGATAGGCGCCGTAGCGGGCCACGGCCGGCGGCACTACCCGTACACCCTGCTGCTCGTAGTTGGTCTTGAGGCGCATTTTGTCGCGAAACTCAAACGGACCAACTTCAATGGTTTCCATCTGGCGGATGGGGAAATACAGGATGACAGCTTTCTTCACCCAGTCATTTACCAACCAGCCGCCCTCCCGGTCGGTGGCGGGCTGAGCCACGCGCAGGCGGCCTTTATCCAGCTCTTCGATTACGTGCTGAATGGCCTCCGTGGTAGTGGCTTGCTGCAGCAGGCTCCGGTCGTTCCAGGCTGCTTCGATGGTTTGTTGCAGGTCGGTCATTATTTCTTATTACTAGGAAGTGAAGCTCGTTATGCCTGCCGGCTGAAGTCGGAAATACATAAGAGGAAGCGCAAACTTACCATCTTCGCTGCCACAATGCCGCATCTGCCGCCCCCAACCGTCATTTTACTCGCCTCGGTGCTCAAACCGCTGAACGATACCCGCATGTTCGGGAAGTTTGGGCGCACCCTGGCTGGCCGGCCCAATACTATAGTGCACGTAGCGGGGCGCCAGGCACCACACCCGGCAGAGGCTCCCGCTACTCTGCAGACCCATGCGCTGCTGAACGGCACCCGCCTGAGTTGGGAGCGGCTGGGCGCGCAGGCTCGCTACTGGCGCTTGCTACGGCATCTGCAGCCCCAGCTGGTACTTGTGCATGCCCCCGAATTGCTGCCCCTTACGCTGCTGTGGCACCTCCTGAAACCCGGCCGGCGCTTTCTCTATGATGTGCGCGAGAACTATGCCCTCAATATCCGGACGCAGCAGGTGTACCCAGCCTGGCTACGCGGACTACTAGCCGGAACCGTACGGATTCTGGAAACGCTGGCTGCTCGTCGGGCTGCTAAAGTCCTATTGGCCGAACGCAGCTATGCCGATGAGCTGCCGTTTGCGCAGCCTGAGCACACGGTGGTGTTGGAAAACAAGTATCAGCCTTATTCCGGTGAGGCCTTGGCCACACAGCCACGCCAGCTGCCCACGCCCGGCCAGCCGCTACGGCTGCTATACTCAGGCACCATTTCGGAGCTGAATGGCGTGTTTGAGGCCGTGCGATTCACGCGAGAGTTGCAGCGCTACTGGCCGGCGGCACAGCTGACAATCATCGGTTTTTGCCAGCAGCCCGACGTGCTGGCCCGCTTGCAGACCTTACTAGCTAATGACACGAGTATCACGCTGATTGGAGGCAACACACTGGTTCCGCACGACCGGATTGTTGAGGAAATTCAGCGCAGCCACCTAGGCTTGTTACCCTACCGGGAGCACCCCAGCTCTTGGCGCTGCATTCCAACCAAGCTCTACGAATACCTGGCGCAGGGCCTTCCTATGCTGCTGCCCCCCAATCCGCTCTGGCTGCAAGTGGCCCAGCGCCATAGGGCCGGCTTGCCGGTGCCTTTCCCGGCAGTGCCAGAACCGTTGCCGGAGCAACTTACAAGCTACCAGTTCTACCCACAAGGCATCCCAACTGACGCCTTCTGGCAGTCGGAAGCTATAAAATTACAGGCCGTAGTAGATTCTATCCGGTAACTGCCGACCTTTGCCGGCCGTTAGAGAACCAGCAGCCTACTTTTTATTACTTTCGGCACGTTTTGCGCTGTTTCTCTGCCTGCCTAATTCCCTCCCCACATGTCCACTCTACGACAGTCTGAAATTGCCGGTGTCGGCCACTACGTACCCGCGCGGGTTGTCACCAACGCCGACCTCACCCAGCTTATGGATACCACCGATGAGTGGATTCAGGAACGCACCGGCATTCGGGAGCGGCGCTGGTTTGAGGAGGGCAAGGATACTACGGCCAACATGGCGGCTAACGCAGCCCGTAAGGCTCTGGAAATGGCCGACCTCACCCCCGACGACGTGCAGATGATTGTCTTCGCCACGTTGTCGCCTGATTATTTCTTTCCGGGCTCCGGCGTGCTGCTGCAGCGCGAGTTAGGCATCAAGGCGACGATTCCGGCTTTTGACGTGCGAAACCAGTGCTCGGGCTTCGTGTATGCGCTGTCGATGGCCGACCAGTTCGTGAAGACTGGCATGTATGATACTGTGTTGGTGGTAGGCTCCGAAATTCACTCGTCCGGCCTCGATATCAGTACCCGTGGCCGAAACGTTTCCGTCATTTTTGGAGATGGTGCGGGCGCCGTAATACTGCGCCCCAGCACGCGCGAAGGGCACGGCATCCTAAGCACGCACCTTCATTCGCAGGGCGAGCATGCCGAAGAACTCATTGTGAAGGAGCCCGGCTCGAACCGCAATAAGCGCGTGGAATACGTGGTAGCCAATGAGCTGGACATGTACCCCATTATGAACGGCCAGAACGTGTTCAAACACGCTGTTGTGCGTTTTCCGCAGGTTATCAAAGAAGCACTGGACCAAAACGGGTATCAGTCTCAGGACCTAGACATGCTGATTCCGCACCAAGCTAATCTGCGCATCACGCAGTATGTACAGCAGAAAATGGGCCTCAGCGACGACAAGGTATACAGCAACGTGCAGCGCTACGGCAATACCACCGCTGCCAGCGTGCCCATTGCACTGAGCGAGGCAGTACTGGAAGGCCGTATCAAGCGCGGCGACTTAGTCTGTCTGGCGGCCTTTGGCTCTGGTTTCACTTGGGCGTCAGCCCTAATCAAATGGTAGCCGCCTGGCAGAAGAAGAAAAGATAGAAGTGGCCGGCAGCAGTTGCCGGCCACTTTTTTGTGGGCAAAAACCTCCCACCTATTCGATTCCGTGTCCGTAGTTCAGAATTCATAATTTTGGGCTCCTAACCCTGCGAAATGCCCAGCTTCACCGAAGAGAATTATCTGAAAGCCGTCTATAAGCTTGCCGAGGCTGCTCCTGGCTCGGAGGTTAGTACCAACAGCATTGCCGAAGTGCTGCAGACACGCCCGGCATCGGTAACAGATATGCTGCGCCGCCTCAGCGAAAAAGGGCTGCTACACTACCAGCGCTACCGCGGTGTTTCGCTCACGCCCGAAGGCCGGCAACTGGCCCTGCTTACCATCCGCAAGCACCGGCTGTGGGAAGTGTTTCTGGTGCAGAAGCTGGGATTCAATTGGGACGAGGTGCACGACGTAGCCGAGCAGATGGAACATATAGACTCTCCGCTGCTGGTTCGGCGCCTAGACGAGTTCCTGGGTTTCCCGCGCCTCGACCCGCATGGCGACCCAATTCCTACCGAGGATGGTGCCATGCTTCGCCCCCGCCACCGACTGGTCGCCGACCTGAATCCTGGCGAACAGGGCCCGGTTGTGGCCGTCAAAAACACGTCCGTTACCTTTCTGCAGTACTTGGATAAGGCTGGCCTGAAGCTTGGTTCACACATTGAAGTAGTAGATAAGATTGAATTTGATAACTCGCTTGAAATCAGAATAAACAAAAACACTACTATAATGCTTTCGGCAGAAGCAAGTCGTAATCTTTTCGTAGCCGGCTAGCTATAACACGCCTGTAGTTTGCCTATTCTGTCAGGGTTGGTGCGGAAGAACAGTCTGCGAAGCAGGGTTCCGTACCTTTGTGCTTCAACTCTGCTTCCTGCCTGTGGCCCTCGCATTTCCGCCCGCACTGTCCGATACCATCATTGCGCTGTCTACGCCACCCGGCGCGGGCGCTATTGCCGTACTGCGCCTTTCCGGACCCGAAGCCATTTCTCTTACAGATGCCGCGTTTACCGGCAAACGACTGCGCGACCAAGCTGGTCACACGCTGCACTATGGCACCATCCGCGACGGTGACCGGATTCTGGATGAGGTGGTGGTGTCTTTGTTTCGGGGGCCGCATTCCTACACCCGCGAGGATGTAGTAGAAATCAGCTGCCACGGCTCCGACTATATCGTGCAGGAGTTGCTGCTGCTTTTCACGCGGCGTGGTGCACGGCTGGCAGAAGCCGGCGAATTTACCAAGCGGGCCTTCCTGCATGGCGCCTTCGATTTGGCCCAAGCTGAGGCCGTAGCCGACCTGATTGCCGCTGACTCGCAGCTTTCCCACCAAGTGGCCATGCAACAGATGCGAGGCGGCTTCTCGCGCGAGTTGAAGGATCTGCGGGGACGACTCGTACAGTTCGCGGCGCTGCTGGAACTGGAGCTGGACTTCGGGGAAGAGGATGTAGAGTTTGCTGACCGCACTGGCTTGGTCGTGTTGCTGCAGGAAGTGCAGGCGCTAGTGCGCCGCTTGCTCCGCTCGTTTGAGCTGGGTAACGTCATCAAAAACGGGGTGACTACCGTTATTGCCGGCCGCCCAAACGCGGGCAAAAGTACGCTGCTTAACGCCTTGCTCAACGAGGACCGCGCCATCGTATCTGCCATTGCCGGTACCACCCGCGACTTGATAGAAGATGAAGTCAGCCTGGACGGAATCCGCTTCCGGTTCGTGGACACAGCCGGCCTACGCGACACCACCGATGTAGTAGAATCCATCGGGGTAGAACGCACGATGAAGCGTGTACAGCAGGCAGCTTTGGTTGTCTATCTGTTTGATATTACGATTACTACCCCTACTCTTCTTGAAGAAGAAATTCAAGCACTGAAACTTCCGCCCCAAGTTCCGGTGCTGGCCGTTGGCAATAAGATGGATACTGCCTCTGATCAGGAAATTGACGCGTTCCGGGAACGGCCCGATACGGTTCTGATTGCCGCCAGCCGCGGTGATGGCCTCGATGAGCTACAGGAAGCATTGCTGCAGCGGGTACGCGGTGAAGGGCTCGACCGGCTTGGCAGCAGCACTGTTGTCACTAATCTGCGCCACGCTCGCAGCCTGGAAGCAGCTTCACTCTCCCTCAATGCCGTGCTGACGGGGCTGGCCACCGGGGCCGGTACCGAACTGCTGGCCGCTGACCTGCGCCATGCGCTGGGCGCGCTGGGTGAGATAACCGGAGAAATTTCCTCCGATGATTTGCTTACCAGCATCTTCACGCAATTCTGCATCGGCAAATAAGTTCTGTTGCAGCCTCTGAAGGCGAATTTTCGCTGACCTGAGAATTAATTGCGCATTAAATCGTGTTCTGAGTGCCGCGTATTTTGCCGTACTGCTTTTCTTTGTAGCTACATTCTTTCTCAAACAACCCAAGGGGGCGGTTTGTAGTAGCAGTACACAAACCAGCCACAGGCTTTCCGGCTTGCCGGTTATTCTTTAGCTTCGCCTCCGAACCACCCTCTAATTCTCTCATATGGCAGAGTCTGCTGAATTGATCCTCGACGGGAAGTCCTACTCCCTGCCCGTCATTGAAGGTACTGAACACGAAAAGGCATTCGACATCGGCAAACTGCGCGACCAGACGGGTTACGTAACGCTCGATTCGGGCTACAAAAACACCGGCGCTACCAAAAGCGCCATCACCTTCCTGGACGGCGAAGAAGGCATTCTGCGGTATCGGGGCTATCCTATTGAGCAGCTGGCCGAAAAATCCAGCTTTCTGGAGGTTGCTTACCTGCTGATTTATGGCGCGCTGCCCACCCAGGCAGAACTCGAAAACTTCAGCCATCAGATTACCAAGCACACGTTGGTGCACGAGGATGTACGCAAGATTTTCGACGGATTTCCGTCGGCGGCGCACCCTATGGCCATCCTGAGCAGCCTTATCTGTTCGCTCACAGCTTTCTACCCCGAAAGCGTGTCGCCGGACCTGAGCAAAGAGGAAATTGACCTGAATGTTATTCGCCTGATGGCCAAGATGCCGACCATTGCGGCTTGGACGTATAAGAATAACATGGGGCACCCGCTGAACTATCCGCGCAATGACCTCGACTTCTGCTCTAACTTCCTCTACATGATGTTCAGCTTCCCCACGGAGAAGTACAACATTGACTCCCGGATTGTTAGCGCACTGAACAAGCTCCTCATTCTGCACGCTGACCACGAGCAAAACTGCTCTACTTCTACTGTGCGTCTCGTTGGTTCAGCCAATGCTTCGCTCTACGGTTCCGTGTCGGCAGGTATCAATGCGCTGTGGGGTCCGTTGCACGGTGGTGCCAACCAGGAAGTGCTGGAAATGCTGCAGGCTATTCAGCAGGATGGCGGCGACACCAGCAAGTTCATTGCCAAAGCCAAAGACAAAAACGACTCGTTCCGCCTCATGGGCTTCGGTCACCGTGTCTACAAGAACTTCGATCCGCGCGCTAAAATCATCAAAAAAGCAGCCGACGATGTACTGGCAGCCCTAGGCATTGATGACCCGCTGCTGAAAATTGCACAGGAACTGGAGCAAGCAGCCCTCACGGATCAATATTTCATTGAGCGCAAGCTGTACCCCAACGTTGACTTCTACTCCGGCATCATCTACCGCGCTATCGGCATCCCAACAGAGATGTTCACGGTGATGTTTGCCTTGGGCCGCCTACCCGGTTGGATTGCTCAGTGGAAAGAAATGCGCGAGAACAAAGAGCCGATTGGCCGTCCGCGCCAGATCTACACCGGCGAACTGGAGCGTGACTACGTCAGCATCGAAAACCGCAACTAGTACCCGGCTATGCCGCCAAACAGAAAGGCCCGTTCTCACCTGAGAGCGGGCCTTTCTGTTTAAGGTACTACTACCCTTGATTATCGGTTGCTAAACGCCATTAGGTCTGCTTTAGCCTGTGTGTAAGCCACCATTTGGCGCGGCCAGAGAATCGTAGCCAAATCCCACTCGTAACGAGTCTGTACCTCAGCCAGCTCCTTATCGAGGGCAGTTGGGTCATTGGCAAAACGCGTTTGGGCAGCCTGCACCTCAGCTAGAAGCCGCATATTCAGCTGGCGGACTTTCACATACTGACCTTCATTGAGGGGCGTTTTCTGTGCCATCTGGCGCGTCAGCTGAGTGGCACGCGTTGTCAGCTTATTCTGGTCGCCGGGACCGGCGAGTACTAGGTTGCTGGCAAGTACCAGTAGGAAGATGAGAGAAGCGGAAATGTGTTTCATGACGTGGGAGTTTTTAGTGGGTAGATAGTTGCAGTTTCCGTCGATGGTTCCGTTTTCAGGGTTGCCAACTTTCTATTGTTTCTATTATGAATATACTATATTATTAAATAATGTCAACATATTTTATGAAAATATTTACACTAAGCTGATTTTCTGTCATTCGTCATAATTCCAATCGTGGTGTATCTCACACAAGCCCATAAAAAAGCCTGCTTCGAGCAGGCTTTTTTATGGGCTTGTGTGTCGGTAGCGTCTTAACGGGAGGTGCTCAGCGCCGTCATGGTGTTGCGCGACTTCTGGAACATAGCCAACTGCGCGGGGCGCATGATGGAAGTCAGCTCCATTTCGTAGCGAACCTGGGCAACTGCCAGCCGCTCGTCGAGGATAGCGAGGTCGGCGGCGAAGCGCGTTTTAAGGTCTTCCATTTCGGAGAACATCCGAATGTTCAGTTGCTTCACTTTCAAATACTGACCTTCATCTAGGCGGGCTTTCTCAGCCTGTATGCGGGTAAGCGCGGTAGCCCGGGCCTGAGCTGTGGCGGAGGCATCACCACCAGACTTGGCATGTGCGGCAGAAACCAGGGCAATTGCCAGACCAGCGAGGAGAAGAACTTTCTTCATAATGGGAAAGAGTGGAAGTGAGAAAAACAAAGAGTCAATGTGATACCAACAGGAGGGAAGCGTATCGGGAGTAGAGCTTCGGAATCCGTATTGGATATTCAAATATAGAAACATAATTTAACTTAACAAATATTTTTTATAATTTTTCTAATTAAACAGTTTTCCCTGCATCACCATATTTTCTGATAATCAGTCAGTTAATGTTACATCAAAAAGAAATACTGCAAACAAAAAAAACCCGGCAACACGTGTTGCCGGGCCTACTTTAGCCTCGCTCCTCCCCTCTCAGCCTCCTATAGTATTCGTAGCTCTATGCGGCGGTTTTGCTGCCGATGCACATCAGAATCATTCGGCACGAGCGGCTTATTTTCTCCGTATCCTTTGAAGCGCAGGCGAGTGGCCGGCACCTTCTGGCTAACTAGGTATGTATACACAGACTTCGCCCGATTCTGCGACAGAGCTAGGTTGTCGTCGTCAGAGCCCACGTCGTCGGTATGGCCGCTGATTTCTACCTGTACGTCGGGGTACTGCTTCATAAAATCCACCAGCCGGTTCAACTCTGTGCGGGATTTGGGTTTTAAGTCGTATTGCTTCGTGTCAAAAAACAGATTGTTCAGCACAATGCTGCGCCCAGCCCGCACTGGCTCCAGATAGATATCGAGCGTCAGCGGATCAAAGCTTCGTTTGTCGCTGTAGTCGAAGCTTAAGCTCTTCATCAGGTATTTGTCGGCGGCGGCATACATAGCGTATTGACGGCCCTCATTCAGCACCACTGTATAGTCACCATCTTCCGAGTCCGATGTTACAAACTGTGTCAGTTCGTCGGTATTCAGGTCGTAGAGCTGCACGTCCGCCTGGATAGGCTTTTTGGTAATAGCGTCGTACACGCGGCCCTGCGTGTAGGTGCTGGTTTCGCGGGAACGGACCTGTTGCGGCACCTCAAACGCAAACAGTTCTACCGGTCTGTCGCGCTCCTGCTTCACGCCGGGCTCAGCGGCACGGGAGCGGGAACAGAAGCCCCGGCGGTTATCGGAGGAGATGAAGAGCGAGGCTTCATTCTCGTGTGTATTAAGGGGATATCCTAGATTCTGGGGCTCGGTCCAGGCGGTAGCGCTTTGCATTTCGCACCGGTACACATCCAGGCCGCCCATCCCTACCAGCCCGTCCGTGACGTAGTACAGTGTGGTGCCGCTGGCATGGATAAAGGGCGCCATGTCTTTGCCAGGGGTGTTGACCGGCTTGCCAAGGTTGCGGGCCGGAGTCCAGTTGCCCTTGCTATCTAGGGTGGTCATGTAAATGTCTTCCTGGCCCTGCCCACCCCGGCGTGTAGAAGTGAAGTACAGCGTGCGTCCATCCGCCGAAAGCGTGGGCTGCGAGTCCCACTCTACGGAGTTGACGGTGCGGCCCAGGTTCTGCGGCTTGCTCCAGTTGTTGCCAGTACGGCGCGAGATATATAGGTCGCAGTTGCCGACTGAGTTTGGCCGGTCGCAGGAGGCAAATACCAGCGTTTTGCCGTCGCCGGAGATGGTGCCGGCGCCTTCGTTGTAGGGTGTGTTGATGAAGGGTGAAATGGAAGCTGGGTCGCCTACAGTCCCGTCCTTATTCATCTTGGACACAAACAGGTCTTCACCGCTTTCGGATGTTGGCCGGCCGGTAAACAGCAGAAACCGGTTGTCGGCGGTGAGGGCCGGGAAGTACTGAAACCGAAAGGTATTGAGCGGAGCGGCCAGCCGCTCCGGTTGCACTCCAATTGGCGCGGCCATGGCCTTGAGGGCAAATTCGCAATTGAGCAGTTGCCGCTGCGCCCGCGGAGCAAATCGTTGGGCTTTGGGGCCTCCTGACTTCAGCAGCCGCTTGTAGCTCTCAGAAGCCGTTTGGTATTCCCCGAAACTCATGGCCAGTTCGCCCAGCGTGTAGTAGTCGGTAGCCCGGTTTGGGTCGGCGGGCAGCTTGGCAAGGCCGTCCCGATAGGCTTCAAATGCCGCCCGGTTTTCACCCATTGCTTTCAGCAGAGAACCACGTAGCACGTGTGGCTCGCCCAATGAAGGAAACTTCTGGTTCAGCACCGTCAGCGTTTCGATGGCCTTATCGAAATTACGCTCCTTTGCTTGCGTTTGCGCTTTCTCCCATAAGCTGCGGGCTTTAGTATTGGCCGTGGCTAACGTGGTTTGAGCAGTTCCATCCAGGGACAGCAACACACAGGCCAACAGCGGTACGGCAGACAGTAATAGGCGCATAGAGCGAAATCCTACGGAATATCAAGGAATTTATGAGTCTGTAACGACACCTGCCAGCGCGGATTGTCTTTCACATACTCAACAATCAGCGGCATCATCTGCGGAGACTTGCTCCATTCGGGCTGCAGATACAGCCGGCAACCGGGTCCTACCTGCGCCGCGTGCTCCTCGGCCCAGGCAAAATCCGACTTATTGAAGACGATGATCTTCAGCTCGTGCGCCTGCCGCAATGTCTCGGGCAAGGGAGCCTTGAATTTCTTCGGCGACACGCAGATCCAATCCCACTCGCCGCTGAGCGGATACGCCCCGGAGGTTTCAATCCAGTTCTGACAGCCGGCCGCGTGCAAAGCCTGCGTGAGGGGCCCCAGATTGTACATGAGTGGTTCGCCACCGGTGATGACGACGTTGCGGCCAGCATGGGCCGTAGCAGCTGCCACAATATTGGGAATGGCTACGCGCGGATGCTTATCGGCATCCCAGGACTCTTTCACGTCGCACCATACGCAACCTACGTCGCAGCCGCCCAGGCGGACGAAGTAGGCAGCGCGGCCCGTGTTATAGCCCTCGCCCTGAATGGTGTAGAACTGCTCCATTAGGGGCAGCGCGGGAGCCGGTACCTCAGAGGAAACGGAGGCCGCCGACACAAGAGGAAGTTCGTGCAGCAAAACGGTATTAAAACAAGTAAAGCCAGGCTGGCGGCAGGCATTCTGAATTTACGTAATTCAGCTCCTTCTCCGTCGGCCCGACTTTAAAAGTAGTACAACTCCCCGAAAATCAAAAGCCCGGGGCTGTTTTTATTGGATTCTAGCGCGGATACACCTCGCCCTTAGCAGCGCGCAACGTGTTCAGGAGCAGCATAGCAATGGTCATGGGGCCTACCCCACCCGGTACCGGTGTGATGTAGGATGCCTTGGGCGCAACTTCAGAGAAATTTACGTCGCCTCGCAAGGCCCAACCCGATTTTTTAGCGGCATCATCAACGCGGGTAGTACCTACGTCAATTACAACGGCGCCGGGCTTCACCATGTCTGCCGTCACGAATCCGGGGCGGCCAATAGCAGCAACCAGTATGTCGGCGGTGCGAGTAATTTCAGGCAGATTCTGAGTGCGGGAATGGCATAAAGTCACGGTGCAGTTACCGGGCTCTAAATTCTTGGCAAGCAGAATGCTAACCGGCGTACCCACAATGTTACTACGCCCAATTACCACGCAATGCTTCCCATCGGTAGGCAGCTCGTAGCGGCGCAACAGCTCTACGATTCCCGAGGGCGTAGCAGGCAGCAGTGCGGGCAGCCCGGCTACCATCCGGCCGATGTTCATGGGGTGAAATCCATCCACGTCCTTCTCTGGGCGCACGGCCTCTATCACCTTGTTGGTGTCGATGTGGCGCGGCAGCGGGAGTTGCACAATGAATCCATCGATGCTGGCGTCTTGGTTCAGCTCCTCCACTTTAGCCAACAGTTCGGCCTCGGTGATGGTATCCTCGTAGCGTAGCAGTGTGCTCTCGAAGCCCACCCGCTCGCAGGCCAGCACTTTGTTGCGCACGTAGGTTTCGGAGCCGCCATCGTGGCCCACCAGAATGGCCGCCAGATGAGGCACCTTCTGGCCGGCAGCTTTGCGCTGAGCCACTTCGGCAGCAATTTCTTCTTTGATAGCCTCGGCGGTTTGCTTGCCGTCGATGAGGCGGTAGGTTGTGGCGTCGGGGGCAGTAGTCATGCAGGAAACAGAAGTTTATGCTTGGTCGGAAGTTTTTTTGCTTTCGTGGGCAGCAATGGCGGCTGTACCGGCGGCCTGTAGGGCGGCTTCCATCGTGGGCCAGTCGTCCCTCCACCGGAACTTGCGCTCTTGCCCTTTGATGATCTTTTCCAGCTGTTCCTGGCTCGTACAGTTCTTGATGAGTTTGTCAGGCATTTGTTTGATGAATGATCATATCACGCCGTGTCAAGAAGTGTATGAGGTGAAAAATTAGAAAGCAGCACAAAAAAACGCGCCCCGGCGGGGCGCGTTCCACTCTTTAATCGATTTTCAAAACAGCTAGAAAAGCCTCCTGAGGTATCTCTACGGAACCTACCTGGCGCATCCGCTTCTTGCCTTCCTTCTGCTTTTCGAGCAGCTTGCGCTTGCGGCTGATGTCGCCGCCGTAGCACTTGGCAATTACGTTTTTGCGGAGGGCTTTCACGGTTTCGCGCGAAATGATTTTCTGCCCAATACTGGCCTGGATAGCTATTTCAAACTGCTGGCGTGGGAGCAACTCCCGAAGCTTTTCGCAGAGGCGACGACCCCATTCATAGCTCTTGGAGCGGTGTACGATGGCCGACAGCGCATCCACCTTCTCGCCGTTCAGCATGATGTCCAGCTTCACCATATCCGACTCGCGAAAGCCAATCAGCTCGTAGTCCAGTGACGCGTAGCCGCGCGAAATGGTCTTGAGCTTGTCGAAGAAGTCGAACACGATTTCCGACAGCGGCAGCTCAAACGACAGCTCCACCCGCTCGGAAGTCAGGTAGCTCTGGCCCTTGATGATGCCGCGCTTCTCCATGCAGAGCGTGATAATGGGCCCCACGTAATCAGCCGCCGTAATGATCTGAGCCTTGATGTAGGGCTCCTCAATGTGCTTGATCATGTTCGGCTCGGGCATTTCGCTCGGGGCGTTAATGGTCAACAACTGGTCTTTGGTGCCAGTTGCGTGGAACTGCACCGAGGGCACGGTGGTAATCACCGTCATATTGAACTCGCGCTCCAGACGCTCCTGCACAATTTCCATATGCAGCATGCCCAGGAAGCCGCAGCGGAAGCCGAAGCCCAGCGCCACCGACGTTTCGGGTTCCCACACCAGGGAGGCATCGTTAAGCTGCAGCTTTTCCATGCAGGAACGCAACTCTTCGTACTCGGTAGTATCCACGGGGTAGATACCGGCGAATACCATCGGCTTCACGTCGGCGAAGCCCTGAATGGCTTCCGTGGTGGGCCGGGCTACGTGCGTGATAGTGTCACCTACCTTCACTTCGCGGGCTTCTTTGATACCCGAAATCAGGTAGCCCACGTTGCCGGCGCTCATTTCGGGGCGCGGCTCCTGGTTCAGGCCCAGAATACCGATTTCGTCGGCTCCGTATTCCTTGCCGGTGGCCATGAAGCGGAGCTTGTCGCCCTTGCGCATGGTGCCGTTTTTGATACGGAACAGAACCTCGATGCCGCGGTAGGAATTGAAAACGGAATCGAAGATGAGAGCCTGCAGCGGCGCTTCCGGGTCGCCTTTAGGAGCCGGAATCCGGTCACAGATGGCGTCCAGAATCTCCTTGATGCCGATACCGGATTTGCCCGAGGCCGGGATGATTTCGTCCCGGTCGCAGCCGATGAGGTCCACAATTTCATCGGACACCTCTTCCGGCATGGAGTGCGGCAAATCGATTTTGTTGAGAACCGGAATGATGGTCAGGTCGGAGCCGATGGCCAGGTACAGGTTCGAAATCGTCTGGGCTTCAATTCCCTGCGACGAATCCACAATCAGCAGCGCGCCTTCGCAGGCCGCAATGGAGCGGGATACTTCGTAGCTGAAATCGACGTGGCCGGGCGTATCAATCAGGTTGAGCGTGTAGATTTCCCCTTTGTAGGGGTACTGCATCTGAATGGCGTGGCTCTTGATGGTAATGCCCCGCTCCCGCTCCAGGTCCATGTTGTCGAGGAGCTGGGCTTGCATGTCGCGCTTGGCCACCGTGCTGGTGAATTCCAACAGGCGGTCGGCCAGCGTGCTTTTGCCGTGGTCGATGTGAGCAATGATGCAGAAATTGCGGATGTTCTTCACTAGAGGCGGTTTTTTCCGAGGGCGAAGGTACGAAACAAGGGCCGGAAAAGCTAACTGAACCCGGCAGCGCCCGTTAGCAGAATGTGCTTTCCCTCCACCATATCAGCCCACTGTGGCACCTTGTTCTCCTCTTTTCGTAGCGGGCATCAAGTACCTGGCTTGACTCGCTGACTAACCGTATTGGCAATACATCAGAGTGAATTACACTATTGTCGCAAATAGTAGCATGTATCGTCGCAACCATGCCGCCTGAGTTGACCGCCAAGTCGAGTTTCGCGTTGTTGAAGGCATCATTTCCGCTTTCTAACCCCACTCCATCATGAGCATAAACCTCGAACAGGCTCAGGCCGCTGTGCAGGCCGCACATCAGAAGTCCATTGAGATGGGCGTCAAAATGAATATTGCTGTAGTGGATGCGGGTGCCAACCTCACGGCCTTCATCCGCATGGACGACGCCTGGCTGGGTTCACTGGACATTTCCATCAAGAAGGCCAAAACCGCCCGCTTCTTCGACATGCCGACCGGCGCCATTGGGAGCCTGTCGCAGCCCGGCGGTTCGCTCTACAACATCGAGCACTCCAATGGCGGGCTCATCACCTTCCCCGGCGGCATCCCAATTAAAGACGCCCAAGGCAAGGTTATCGGGGCCATCGGCGTATCGGGCAGCACCGTGGAAGACGACCACGCCGTGGCCGAAGCCGGCGTGCAGGCGCTGGCCGGCAGGTAGCCTGCCGGACTCCCAGGCATTTTCATTCACTTTAATTCCTGAAGTATATGGCAAGCAACCGAGGCGTAGTGTACTTGGGGCCGGGCAAGGTCGAGGTACAAAGCATTGACTTTCCTGAGCTGAAAAACCCCAAGGGCAAAAAAATAACCCATGGCGTGATTCTGAAGGTGGTTTCCACCAACATTTGCGGCTCCGACCAGCACATGGTACGCGGCCGGACCACGGCTCCTGCGGGCCTGGTGCTAGGCCATGAAATAACGGGCGAAGTAATTGACACCGGAGCCGATGTAGAGTTCCTGAAAAAGGGCGACCTGGTATCGGTGCCGTTCAATGTAGCCTGCGGACGGTGCCGCACCTGCAAGGAAATGAAGACAGGCATTTGTTTGACTGTGAATGAGGGCCGCGCCGGCGGGGCCTACGGCTACGTGGATATGGGCGGCTGGGTAGGTGGCCAGGCCGAGTATGTAATGGTACCTTACGCTGACTTCAACCTGCTCAAGTTTCCGAACAAGGACCAGGCCATGGAGAAAATCTGGGACCTGACCATGCTGAGCGACATTTTTCCGACCGGCTTTCATGGGGCGGTGAAGGCGGGTGTAGGCCCGGGCACTACAGTGTATGTGGCCGGAGCCGGCCCCGTAGGACTGGCGGCCGCCGCGTCGGCACTGCTGCTGGGAGCCGCGGTAGTCATTGTCGGGGACATGAACAAAGCCCGGCTGGCGCACGCCCGCTCCTTCGGTTGCGAAACCGTGGACCTGAATGAAGACGCCAACTTGGCCGACCAGATTGCCAACATCCTGGGGGTGCCAGAAATTGACTGTGCCATCGACTGCGTGGGCTTTGAGGCCAGTGGGCACGGCACTCAGGCCAAAACCGAAGTACCCGCCGCCGTGCTGAACTCGCTTATGGAAATCACGCGGGCGGGCGGCTCCATTGGCATTCCCGGCCTCTACGTAACGGACGACCCCGGTGCCAAGGAAAAAGCGGCTAAAACCGGTAATCTGTCCATCCGCTTTGGGTTGGGCTGGGCCAAAAGTCACTCCTTTCATACCGGCCAGACACCGGTGATGAGCTACAACCGCCAGCTGATGCAGGCCATTCTGTACGACAAGGTGCAGATTGCCAAAGCCGTCAACGTAGAAATCATCACCCTCGACCAGGCCCCGGAAGGCTACGCTGAGTTTGACAGCGGCGTAGCGAAGAAATTCGTCATCAATCCACACAACCTGATACCGGCGTAGCAATGCGCTGGTTTCGCGGCCCAAGCGCCGGCCTGCCCTCGGGTAGTCCGGCGCTTGTGTTTTTAGGCAGTAAGTTCTGAACCGGCTTTTCCGGTGCAATGGCAGTTGTCCGCTCAAGTCGCTATTTTCGGCCGCCACCGTCCCGCTCTCATGGAATCAGACCTTACCCGCGCCTCCCTCATTCCCTCGTCTGACTCCGGCAAGGCCTCCATCGTGGCAGTGAATGCCACGGCGCTCTATCTGCTGGCCTATCTGGCCGTGCAGAGTGCCTTTCAGCTGGCTACCGTGGCCACAGCTGCACAGCTCGGAATCCGGGGCACCTGGCAGTTGGGGCGCCTGCAGTTCCGGATGGCCGACTCGGAATGGTGGCAGGCAGCGGTGCTGGCCGTGTACGGGATTGGGCCGGTGGTAAGCCTGGGGTTGGGTATCGGGGCGCTGTGGCTGTTCTGGAAATGGGCCCGCCGGCGCCGGGGCCTGCTGAAGCTGTTTCTGTTCTGGATGATACTGCACGCCTGCAACCTTTCACTGGGGGCACTGGCGGCCGACACGCTCACCCAAAGCGGCACTTGGTTTGTCCCCAGCTGGCTCTTCAAGGCCGGCAATGCTCTGAATGTGATAGTAGCGCTGCTGGCTGCTATGCTACAGATGGTAGTGGGCTATCTGGCCGCCATACTTTTTCTGCAGAGCCACGACTCTATTACAATGATGCAGTACCACAATCGGCGGCGCCTGTTGGTGTCGGCGGTGTTGCTGCCGTGGCTGGTGGGCAGCGCGGTACTGCTGCTACTGCACTGGCCTACTCAGAGCCTTACCGAGCAGTTGCGCTATGTGGCTATGCTGCTGCTGCTGGGCCCGCTCTACATGGCCTGTACCAACGAATCGTTTGAAGACACGATTGAAAGCCCCAGCCGCACGCGGCTGGCTACCGGCGTGCTTCTGTTGCTGAGCGGTGCGCTGCTGGCTTGGCGACTGGTGCTGGCATCCGGCATTTCATTTGGGTAGCCCTACCGCCACGTGTGAAGCGGCCAGCAGCCATTACGCGTAGTTCACGGGCATTGCCACCCCGTCAGTGCTCATTGTCACTAAAGCAGCAGCTCTTGACGCCTCGGCACCGGCCATTGCCACCCCGTCACCAATCAATGTCACCAAGGCAGCGGGCGTTGCCACCCCGCCACCGGCCATTGTCACCTCGGCAGAAGCCATTGCCACTAGGTCAGCGGCCGTTGCCACTAGGTCACTGCTCAATGTCACGAGAGCAACGGCCGTTGTCACTCAGTCAGCGGCCCTTGCCGCCTCCGCAGCAGCTTATGACACTGGGACTACTAGCTCTGGCTCTGAGACAAGGGTGGCGTTTAAGACCTCTTCTAACGCTTAACTTGCCCCTACAAGCCCACTTATGCGGTTCCTCAATCTTCCTTGCCTATGTCTCTCCCTGCTGTCCAGTTGCCTGGGATTCCGTCCTGTTGTTGATACCGAACTTACCGACCAGCAACGGGAGCGGCGTTTCAGACTAACCCCGGCAAAGCTGGCGGTACTACGCCGGGCCGCCAACGAACGACTGCCCGAAGAATATCGAAACATGCCGAAGCTTTTGACGCGGTACGATTACTGGCCTATCGTGGTGGATCAGCACTTTCGGGGTCTGTGGCACTTCGATGACTACTCGCACGAAGGCCCGATTTTGGTCATCAATGGCAGCAAAGCCGCCACTGTCGTTCCGCTTCTGTTAAGCAAAGCCGCAACTATGGACTCCTTGAACGCCGCGCTCCGGAAATATCCACTTGCTGAAATCAGCCCGGTTGTGCGCGCCGAAATCGTGCGGACTGTTGCCTCCATTCAATTCCTGCAATAGCCCCGGCCTACCCTGCCGGGGCTTTTTTCGTACCTTGGCTGCCCCAATTTCCACCCAACTTCCCACTGCTATGTCAGTAGCTCCTGCAGCTCCCTATAAGCCTCAGAACCACATCCGCATCGTGACGGCCGCGGCCCTGTTTGATGGGCACGACGCCGCTATCAATATCATGCGCCGCATTATCCAGAGCAGCGGCGCCGAAGTAATTCACCTGGGCCACAACCGCTCGGTGCAGGAAATCGTGGACTGTGCCATTCAGGAAGATGCCCAGGCCATTGCCATTACCTCTTACCAGGGCGGCCACAACGAGTACTTCAAGTACATGCACGACCTGCTCAAGGAGCGCGGCGCGGGGCACGTGAAAATCTTTGGCGGTGGCGGCGGCGTCATTCTGCCTACCGAAATTGAGGAGCTGGAAGCCTACGGCATTGAGCGCATCTACTCGCCCGACAACGGCCGTGCAATGGGCCTGCAGGGCATGATCAACGACCTGCTGCAGAAATCCGACTTCCCAACCGGCCAGAACCTCAATGGGGAGGCCGGCCACGTGAAGGAGAAAGACGCCCGCAGCATTGGCCGCCTGATTTCGGCTGCCGAAAACTTCCCGCAGGAGTTTGAGCGGGTGAAAGGCCAGCTGATTGCCGATTTCCAGACGGCCGAAGGCGGTGCCGACCAGCGCCTCAACCCTACCCCGGCCGAAACCAGGAAAGCCCCTATTCTGGGCATCACGGGAACGGGTGGTGCGGGCAAGTCGAGCCTCGTGGATGAGTTGGTGCGCCGCTTTCTGCTGGACTTCCCCGACAAGACCATTGCCATTATTTCTGTAGACCCCAGCAAGCGCAAAACGGGTGGGGCCCTGCTCGGCGACCGTATCCGGATGAACTCCATCAACTCGCCGCGGGTGTACATGCGCAGCCTGGCCACGCGCCAGAGCAACCTGGCCCTGAGCAAGTACGTGCAGGACGCCGTGGACGTAGTACGCGCCGCCGACTTCGACCTGATCATCCTCGAAACCTCCGGCATCGGCCAGTCCGACACCGAAATCATCGAGCACTCCGACGCCAGCCTCTATGTGATGACGCCCGAGTACGGCGCGGCCACCCAGCTGGAGAAAATCGACATGCTCGATTTCGCCGACGTCATTGCCCTCAACAAGTTCGACAAGCGCGGCGCGCTGGACGCCCTGCGCGACGTACGCAAGCAGTACCAGCGCAACCACCAGCTCTGGGACAAGCCGCTGGATGACATGCCGGTATTTGGCACCATTGCCTCGCAGTTCAACGACCCAGGCATGAACCGGCTGTACCGCGCCATCCTGAGTACCGTAGAAGCCAAGACTGGGGTGCCGTTTGCGTCACACCTCGAAACCACGACCGAAGACTCGGAGAAGATTTATATCATTCCGCCGCACCGCACGCGTTACCTTTCTGAAATAGCCGAAACCAACCGCCAGTATGACCAGTGGGTTCAAAAACAGTCTGACGTCGCTCAGCAACTTTACGGAATCCGGCAGGCAATTGGAGCCGTCCAAAGCCTCGACGGAAACCCCACCAGTGGAGGACCTGGCGCCGGGAGCAGCAGCCACGGATCCGGAGCAGGAAGCCTCGTATCCGGCCTGGAGAGCACCTTCGAGGAGGTCAAGCTTCGGCTGGACGGGCAGAACTGGAAACTCCTGGAGGCCTGGCCGCAAAAGGTAGCCTCGTATAAGGCCCCGGAGTTCGTCTTCAAGGTGCGCGACAAGGAAATCCGCATCCAGACCCACACCACTAGCCTCTCCAACCAGCAGATTCCCAAAGTCAGTTTGCCGCGCTACACGGCCTGGGGTGACCTCCTGCGCTGGCAGCTCCAGGAAAACGTGCCCGGCGAGTTTCCTTACACCGCCGGCGTGTTCCCCTTCAAGCGTGAGGGCGAAGACCCGACCCGCATGTTTGCCGGCGAAGGTGGCCCCGAGCGCACCAACCGCCGCTTCCACTACGTGAGCATGGGCCTGCCCGCCAAGCGCCTGTCCACGGCCTTCGATTCGGTGACGCTCTACGGCGAAGACCCCGACCACCGCCCCGACATCTACGGCAAGATCGGCAACGCCGGCGTGAGCATCTGCTGCCTCGACGACGCCAAGAAGCTCTACTCGGGCTTCAACCTGGCCAACCCCAGCACCTCGGTGTCGATGACCATCAACGGCCCCGCCGCCACCCTGGCCGCCTTCTTCATGAACGCCGCCATCGACCAGCAGTGTGAGCTGTACATTAAAGAGCAGGGCATCGAGGCCGACGTCGACGCCAAGATCAACCAGCTCTACGCCGCCAAAGGCCTCAACCGCCCCCGCTACCAGGGCGAGCTGCCCGCCGGCAACGACGGCCTGGGCCTGCTGCTGCTCGGCGTGACCGGCGACCAGGTGCTGCCCGCCGACGTGTACGAAACCATTAAGAAGCGCACCCTCAGCCAGGTGCGCGGCACCGTGCAGGCCGACATCCTCAAGGAAGACCAGGCCCAGAACACCTGCATCTTCAGCACCGAATTCGCCCTGCGCCTGATGGGCGACGTGCAGGAGTACTTCATCAAGGAGAAGGTCCGCAACTTCTACTCGGTGTCCATTTCGGGCTACCACATTGCCGAGGCCGGCGCCAACCCGCTCACCCAGCTGGCCCTGACGCTGTCCAACGGCTTCACCTTCGTGGAGTACTACGTGAGCCGGGGCATGAGTGTGAACGACTTCGCGCCCAACCTCTCCTTCTTCTTCTCCAACGGCATCGACCCCGAGTACGCCGTTATCGGCCGGGTGGCGCGCCGCATCTGGGCCAAGGCTATGAAGCTCAAGTACGGCGCCGACGCCCGGAGCCAGATGCTCAAGTACCATATCCAGACCAGCGGCCGGAGCCTGCACGCCCAGGAAATCGACTTCAACGATATCCGCACCACCCTGCAGGCCCTCTACGCCATCTACGACAACTGCAACTCCCTGCACACCAACGCCTACGACGAGGCCATCACCACGCCCACCGAGGAATCGGTGCGCCGGGCCATGGCCATTCAGCTCATCATCAACCGGGAGTTGGGCTTAGCCAAAAACGAAAATCCGCTCCAGGGCTCCTTTATCATCGAGGAGCTGACCGACCTGGTGGAAGAGGCCGTACTCATGGAGTTTGACCGCATCACCGAGCGGGGCGGCGTGCTGGGCGCCATGGAAACCATGTACCAGCGCGGCAAGATTCAGGAGGAAAGCATGCACTACGAGATGCTCAAGCACACGGGCGAGTACCCCATAATAGGAGTGAACACCTTCCTCTCCTCGAAAGGCTCGCCCACGGTCATTCCGGCCGAGGTAATCCGCGCCACGGAAGAGGAAAAGCAGTATCAAATAGCTATGCTCCAGAACCTGCACGCCCGCAACGAAGGCACCGCCGAGCAGCGCCTGAAGCAGCTGCAACAGGTAGCCATTGCCAACGGCAACCTCTTCGAGGAGCTAATGGAAACCGTGAAGTTCTGCTCCCTCGGCCAGATTACAAACGCGCTGTTTGAAGTCGGCGGTCAGTACCGCCGGAATATGTAGAACAGCTAGTTTAGGTCAATAAGAAAGGGTGCTACCTTGCTGAGGTGGCACCCGTTTTTTGTTTTATTTACTAATCATTAAAGATGATACGCTCTTACCTCTCATATGCCTTATCACTTATATCTGCATTGTGGATTTACATGATTTTTGCTACTATGTCAGCAGTTGCTGCTGGAATATCTTTTACTCCTATCATCAGCTATATCGGTAGCATATTACACTTTGGGATAAGCAGTTGGCTATTTATGGTTTTACCAAAACCAGGGAAAATCATTGCATTTATAACCTTGGCATTGATGAGTATATGGCCAGCATATGCATGTATATACTTTTTTTCTCGCACTAACTTTAAAAACTACGAGATACTTTTTTATTTTCTTCCTCTTCTCATTTTTGCTATAATCATATACAACCACATCAAGTCTTTTAATAACAACTACAAGCCTTCAATTAGCACTGCTGGTCTTTTTTCTATTGCTCCAATTTGCTTTTTTATATACATACTATACCTCTACATCAACTTACTTTACTAAGCTTCAACTGATACGAGTTTAGCGCAGCCTAACACGTAACTACGGCATTACCTCTAACGCCGCCCCAGCGGCAACCCGAACCCACGCCGCCTAGAGCAATCCGGGCGGCGTTTTTCATGCTCCATCCATGTGTTACACGCCAGCAACACGGCGGCTACCCTTTGCAAGCGTGGCTGGCCGAACTTTCGCCCCCGCCGTGGGTTAGTTAGCAATCTGAAACTCCTTGATGCGCTTGCGGCCCGCCTAGACGTCGAAAGCCGAGCTGCGTAACAACCCCTTCGCACCTTTTACTCAACAAGCAGAAACCCGATGAAATCCACCCTTATCCTCGCGGCGGCCCTGGCTGCGGCTACCGTGCAGGCGCAGGCCCAAACCGCCCCCACCGCCCCCGCACCGCGGGCGGCCGCCGACCAGATTGCCACCAAGCAAGGTCCGCTCACGGTGCAGCCCATCACCCACGGCAGCGTAGTGTTTACCTGGAATGGCAAGACCATTTACGTGGACCCTTACGGCGGGGCGGCGGCCTACGCCGGCCTGGCCGCCCCCGATGTAGTCCTCATTACCGACATTCACGGCGACCACCTGGACCCAAAGACGCTAGCGGGCCTTTCCGTGGGAAAGGCACTGATGATAGTGCCCCAGGCCGTGGCCGATAAGCTGCCCGCCGAGTACAAAGCCCAGATCCGCATCCTGGGCAACGGGCAGCAGCTCGATACGCTGGGCCTGCGGGTTTCGGCCATTCCGATGTACAACCTGCCCGAAGCCCCCGACGCGCCGCACACCAAAGGCCGGGGCAACGGCTACGTGCTGAACCTGGGTGGCAAGAACGTGTATGTGTCCGGCGACACCGAAGACACGGCCGAGATGCGCGCCCTCAAAGGTATCGACGTGGCGTTTGTTTGCATGAACCTGCCCTACACCATGGACGTGCAGCAGGCCGCGCAGGGCGTATTGGCCTTCAAGCCCGGCATTGTGTATCCGTATCACTACCGGGGCCAGAACGGCCTGAGCGACGTAGACGGCTTCAAGAAAACCGTAAACACGGCCAATAAGAAAATTGACGTTCGGCTGCGCAACTGGTATCCGACAGCCCAGTAGGCCAACACATACATTCACGCCAGTACAGCACAAAAGCGGCCCGCTTGTGGAAGCGGGCCGTTTGCATTTGCTTCCACCCAACCATCCCTTCACCTCCTCACCGCCATCTTTCCCGCTTGTCGTTAGCAGCTTGCAGGCCTGGGGGTAGCCGCGTACAGGCTCCGGTTGAACAGAGTAAAAGCCGACATATCCTCATCCAGCTGGCGCACCTAGTCATCAGGGCATCTACCAGCGCAGCCCCGGCCATCACCCGGCTTCTGCCGGAGTGAGTTGGCCTTGCTCTGGCAGCATTCCTGCTCTAGATAACCCGCGCTGCGCACCTTCAGCAGAACGCCAGGCTCCGTCGTCCGGCAATTGTCTAGCTTTACCCCATGCGCACGGTTTTCATGAAGTGGGGAAAAAGTCTGTTGGCCCTGCTCGCCGGGTTGGCGGCTTGTTCGTCTCCTGATCCGCAGACGAACGTACCCACCCAGGACCCTACCACCGGCGAAGTCTACACCCAGCGGCGCGTGGTGGTGAACGACTCGCTCTACCGGGGCCGCGTGCTCGACCGTTACGACTCGGTGCTGATAGCCACCCGCCCTCAGTTTCTGCTGCAGCTGCCGCGCCGCCCCCCGCTCGACACCCTGGCCCTGGGCAAGCTGCTCGGCTGGGACTCCACCACCGTCCGGCGGCGCATTGCCGAGGCCCTGCCCTACCCAGGTGCCCGGCCCAGCTCTCCGGTCCAGCTCCGCCTTACCAAATCCGAAGTGAAGCGCGTCCGCCGCGACAGCGCCGACTGGCCTACTCTGAAGTTGACCCGGCGCTATCAGCGCGTATATACTACCGCCGCGGGGGCTTCTGTGCTGGGCTATAAGAGCACGGAGGCACAGGCTTTCTTCCGGCAGGCCAAAAGCTACCGACGCGGCCGTTTCTACCGCCTGCGCAACGGCGGCGTAGAAGCCTACTACAACGGCCTGCTCACTGGCCGCCACGGCTACCTGCACCCGCTGCTCGATGCCAAAGGCAAGCAGCACGGTACCTGGGCCAAAGACACCACCTTCCAGCAGGGCCAGGACCTGCACCTCACCCTCGATGTAAAGCTGCAGGCCTACGCCGAAAAGCTGCTGGGCAACCGCAAGGGCTACCTCGTAGCTCTCGACCCGCGCACCGGCGAAATCCTAGCCTATGTATCGGCACCGGTGTTTGACCCCTCTACCATCACGGCTCCCGACCGGGCCGGGGTGCGCGCCGAGCTACTGGAGCACGAAAACATGCCGCTGCTGAACCGGCCCGCCATGCTGGCCAACCCACCTGGCTCGGTATTTAAGCTGGTGAATGCCGCTGTGGCCCTGCAGCTGGGCGCCATCAGCCCTACCACTGCGTTCCGCTGCGACCAGACCTTAGTGAGCTGCGTGCACCACCACCCTAAGCCTAATAGCCTCACCGTAGGCCTGAAGTACAGTTGCAACCCCTACTTCTACCAGGTGATGCAGAACCTCATCAACCGTATGCCCGATAGCCTGGCCGTGGTGGATACGGTAGCGACCCGCCACGCCAACCTGGCTGAGTGGCGGCGCTACGTCCGCTCGTTTGGGCTTGATTCGGTGCTGGGCGTAGACTTCCCGCGCGAAGCACCCGGCTTCCTGCCCACCCCGGCCTACTACGATAAGGCACGCCGCACCCGTAACTGGACTTACCGCTCCATTTACTCGCTCAGCATTGGGCAGGGCGAAATCAACCTGACAGGCCTGCAAATGGCCAACATGACCGCTATCATTGCCAACCGCGGCTGGTACTATCCGCCCCATCTGGTGCGCGGTATCGGCCAGGGTGGTCCTTTGCCGCGCTTCACGGAAAAGCGGCGCACGCTCATCGACAGTGTCCATTTTGCGGCGCTGGTGCCCGGCATGGTGGCCGTGATGCAGCGCGGCGGCACTGCCGATGCCTCCAGCCTCGCCGACATAGGCATTACGGTGGCCGGCAAAACTGGTACCGTAGAAAACGACGAAGGTGACGACCATGCCGCCTTTGTTGGCTTTGCCCCCGCCAACAACCCCAAAATAGCCGTGGCCGTGTACCTCGAAAATGCCGGCTTCGGCGCTACCGCCGCTGCGCCCTGCGCCGTGATGGTGATGGAAAAGTACCTGCGTGGCAGCATCGCGCCCAAGCGCAAGCGCTGGGAAAAGCGCATCCAGCACCGAGCGAAATACGACTATTAGCAAAGTTGCAGGTCCCAGGCAGCAGCGGAGCGACCTTGTGGGTCTTTGCAGAGAAACTCTGAGCGTACCGATTTAATCCTCACTTCTTATGCGACACTCCTATCCTATATCCGGCATGCCCAAGCTTGCAGTAGCCCTGCTGCTGGCGGTACCACTCAGTGCCTGTGACAGCCTATTTGGCAAAGAAATAGCTCGCCTTCCTATCAACACCATCAGCACGCCAAGCCAAGATGTAGTGAAGGAAGCCGCGCTCCAGCTGCAGAAAGGAGACGAGGTAGCATTGTGGTCGGATATGGATATGGCGTATGATGGCGATGCGCCGGTACGCTTTCAGGTGCAGGTCCTACAAAACGGCACACCTTACCAGGAACTCGAAGTAGACCCTACCGAGAAGAACGTGACGGTAGGCGAGGTTAAAACCTCCTTCAATGGCAAAACCAAGTGGCGTTTCACCGGCAAGAACGGAACTGTCACGGTTCCGCAAACGGGCACTTACACGTTTAAAGCGCGTCTGATAGCCGCCGCCAACCCCACGCTGAGGATTAAGAAGGCTGAGCTGGTACTGAAGAAATAGGCGTTGCCAGGTGCTACTGCCCCGCACGTGCACAGCTTTTACGGCACCGCCTGGAGCAATCCGGGCGGCACCTCTGTTTCCGAGCAATAGAAAAGTCCGTTTGCTTGTGCAGTGAGGCTGCTACGGAACTGGATGCGTATTTCTGCAGCTTGTATTTTCGGGCTTTCTTTCCATCTGCATTTCTATAGCTATTGAAAACAGCATGAAACCTCGGTTCTGGTTGATTGTGGTGGCGCTGCTGGCGTCTTTCACCACTTCGGCGCAGTCCTTATCGGGCGTATGGCAGGGAGTGGAAACCGATACCGGCGAGCCGGGTGAAGTGTGGCCGGCGGTGCTTCGGCTGCAGAAAAGTAACGGCTCTACGCTGTTCGGGGTGCTGTACCAGGAACAGGGCGGGCAGCAGAACATGACGGTTACGTTTCAGATGCAGGGCACCCGGATCGGTACCGGAATGCGGCTGGAGCACGTGCGCAAGCTCCACGAAACCGGCGCCACGCCCTTCACCTATTGGTGCGAAGGCTCCATTACGTTCATCTACGACCCAACCCAGGAGAGGCTGACCGGCCGGGCCACCTACCAGCCCACCGGCAACTGCGACGTAGGCACGTTTACGCTGTACCGCGTGAAGCTGAAGTCGGCGGCTACGGTGGCAGCCAACACCGAAAGCACCATCCGCGTATCGGGCCGCAACGTGCTCTGGTATGCCGATGCCGCCCTGAAACAACCCGTGGCAACCGGCAACACCTACCGCACCCGGCTCAGCAAGACCACCACTTTCTACCTCACGCAGGGCTACTATCCTACTCGCCAGAGCACAGCTGTTCCCATCACCATTCAGGTAACCAGTGCGCCGCCAAAGCCCGCCCCACCGGCAGCCATCCGGCCCGACACGAGTGCCCGGCAGGATACTGCACGCCGGGTACCGGTGCCGCTGGTAGCTACCTCGCCGGTAGTGCTACCCACGGTACTGTTTCGGCTGGGAACCGCTGAGCTGCTCCCGGAAGGCCTGCCCGCCTTGGAGCGGCTGGCCGCGGAACTGAAGTCCCGCCCTACGCTCAGGCTGCGCATAGCCGGCCACACCGACAAAATCGGGGAACCCCAAAAAAACCAGGTCTTGTCAGAGCAGCGGGCCGAAGCCGTGAAGACGTACCTAGTGAAGGCCGGCATTGAAGCCGCCCGCATCAGCACTATCGGCTACGGCGACTCCCGTCCTCTATACCCCTCACCCGACGCCCGCAACCGCCGCGTGGAAGTAGCCGAAGCACAGGAATGAGACAAGGCTCGTAGCTTAGAGACGTATTCTATTCACTCTTTGGTATCCTGATGCCTGTCTCTCCCCTGCTAGTTGTTACCCGGCTGCTGCGCTGCCTGAGCATCGGCTTGCTGCTGCCCTGCGTGCCCACTGGGGCACTGGCCCAGCAGCTTGCCTCACCCCGCGACACTTCCTTCACGGTACACAGCGCTTATGTTAAGGCCAAGAAGCAGCATCCCGATATCAGTATTGCCCGGCCGCCGGTACCACGCGGAGTTCGGGCTCAAACCAAACTCACGTACTGCACGCCCGGCAGCCGTGCCTTGCAACTGGATGTGTTCTACCCGAAGGCCAAACGCCGGCAGCAGTTTCCGGCCGTGCTACTCATCCACGGTGGCGGCTGGCGCTCCGGCGACCGAAGCCAGCATGTACCGCTGGCGCAGCAGCTGGCCGGTCGTGGCTTTGTAGCCGTCACGGCCGAGTACCGGCTTTCTACTGAAGCCCCATACCCAGCCGCAGTGCAGGACCTGAAAGCGGCAATTCGCTGGATGCGGGCCAATGCCCGGACTTATGCCATCGACACTACCCGTGTGGCGGTCTGGGGTTTTTCGGCCGGCGGGCAACTGGCGGCCCTTATCGGCAGCACCAACGGCAATTCGCTGTTTGAGGCTGGCAGCTGCCACCGCCCCCATTCCAGCGCTGTGCAGGCTATTGTAGACGTAGATGGTATTCTGGCGTTCCTTCATCCTGAGTCGGGCGAGGGCAACGACAGCAAAAGCACTTCGGCGGCTACTTACTGGTTCGGCAGCAACAAGCTCACCCGCCCCGACCTGTGGCAGCAGGCCTCCGCCCTGAGCTACGTAGGTGCCGGTACGCCGCCCATGCTGTTCATCAACAGCGGCGTGGACCGCATGCACGCCGGCCGCGACGATATGATGCGCCAGCTTACTGCGCTAGGCATCTACACCGAAGTGCACAGCTTCCCGGAGGCCCCTCACCCATTTCCGCTGTTCAACCCCTGGTTTCAGCCAACGCTGGAGTACACAGTAAATTTCCTGAACAAGGTGTTTCCAAGGCGCTAAATGGGGCGGCAGAGTTAGCTCGTTCAGGAGACTATCCGCCGCCGCATCACGTAGTGCGATACGCTGCTGCCGTCTTCTACCTGCACGTAGGCATTCAGAAACTCCCAACCCTGGCTGTTGAGCCAGTTTAGGGCATCGATTACCGAGTTGAACTCTACCGGCCTGCCTTCGGAGTCACGGAACAGGTTGCGGGAGAAGAACTTCTGCTGCTGGCCGTAGTCTATAGAGATAGTAATTTTGCCGTTCAGCTTCTGCTGGGCATTTAGCTGGCAGTATTCTTCGGTGCGGGCGGGGGCCACAGTTGCCGCAGCGGGCTGCTGTGCTTGTCCGGCCAAGGCACTGCCCATCAGCAGCGCAGCGAGTAAGAATCTTTTCATAACATACAGAGGGTAAAAAAGCGTGTATGACCAACGTGGGCAAACACTATACCATTCCCGGCTTTTTAGGCCCTGCATAATGGCTTTCCAGCTATGCAGGCAGCATCTGCTCGTTATCCCCATGCCGCTGCCTCCGCACGGATTCCTCTGACTTACCAGCACGCATTCCATTCCAATCATCTAGCAATTAAATGATGCTTGCATAACAATTTATCAGACTTGACGTATTACCTTTGCAGTCAACAACCTGATTTGACAACACATACAAACATTGCCATGAAAAAGACCACTGCTGCTTTCTCTTCGCTGTTGGTCCTGGGTGGGCTGGGCTCGTTAAGCTACCTTGCTGCCCAAGTCCTGGATCTGAACCTCCATTTCGACCTGCACGACGGCGAAGAGCTGCACTTCTAAACACCGGTTTACCGGCTGTTTTTCCGGAACCCTGCCCTGTGGCAGGGTTCTTTTTGTTTAGCCCCTAATAAACCCGGATTCAAAATCAGGGGGTTACAAACCAAAACTGAAAAAACCACATCTATTCCCGGCTGTTTTCGGTACTTCACAGTTCGGCAGCCCGCGTTGGGCAGCCGGATACCTCTCTCACCCGCTACCTTGCCGGAGCCGGCCCTCAGCTACAGCCTCCCGGAAGCGCAGCACAACATAGTGTGTTATGAACTTAACTGGCCTGAAAGAGCAGATCAGCTACATTATCGGCCGCGACCTGGCCCGCAACTTCGCCCAGCAGGGCCTCGACCTGGATGTGGACATCCTGGCGGCCAGCATGAAGGAAGGTATCAGCGGGGAGCCCAGCCGCCTGAGCCAGGAGCAGGTGCAGGAAGCTATGATGCAGCTTCAGCAGCAGATGGGCGGCCCCGAAGACGAAGACGACACCCAAGACCCCAATGCCATGAACAACAACAAAGAAGAAGGCGAAGCTTTCCTAGCCGAAAACAAGAACAAGCCCGGCATCACGACCCTGCCCAGCGGCCTGCAGTACGAAGTCCTGACCGAAGGCTCTGGCAAGAAGCCCGGCCCCACTTCGCAGGTTACTACGCACTACCACGGCACGCTCCTCAACGGCAATGTATTCGACAGCTCCTACCAGCGCGGCCAGCCCGCTACGTTCGGTGTAAACCAGGTAATTGCCGGCTGGACAGAAGCCCTGCAGCTGATGCCCGAAGGTTCGAAGTGGCGCCTCTATATCCCTTCAAACCTGGCCTATGGCAAGCGTGGTGCCGGCCGCGACATCGGCCCCGACTCGGCGCTCATCTTCGACGTGGAGCTGCTGAGAGTAAATAACTGAGGAAACCCGGTCGTCCGCCCGGCTGCTACGGTTGCTGCTGCCCCGCACTGGGTACGCAGCAGCACAGCGGCCGGGCGGGCTTCTTCTGCCCCTGCCGTGTCTGACCAACTTTTACCCGAAGAGCACCTGCCGCCCGCCGAAACCCCGGCTCCGGCGCTGCCGCCGCGTCCACCGCTGCCTACGCTTAGCAGCGAAGATGGCCGCTTGGTACTTACCGAGGATGCGCTGCAGGTAAACGGGCAGCGGTTTGCATTGCGCGAGCTGGAAGCGGTAGAGGTGCAGCGCGTACGCTGGCTGCTGTGGTTCCTGCTGGGTGGCTTCACGCTGGCGGGCTTTCTGCTGGGCCTGCTCCAAAACTGGGTGCGCCTGATGCCGGCCGCGCTGGGCATTACTGTGGGCGCTTTGCTGCTGGCCTGGGGACAGCGCGGCACCAACCGCCTCCGGCTGCACCGCTTGGGCCGCGAAACCATGCATTTTGCCCTGCCCGGCGAACCGGCTCAGTGGCAGAAGCTGACGGCCGAAACCAACCGCCGTATCCGCCGCCGCCACGATGAAGCTGCTGAAGCCGCAGCTCTGGCTCTATTGGCGGCCGAAGCAGCTGCCCGGCCACCTGAGCCGCCGACGACCGAATAAAACAACCACTTTCTGCAGGCTGGTAAACGCCCGACGATGATTGCGCGCCGGGCCCTACCTTTGGGCGCCTTTTTCGGCCCCTAATTCCTTCTCATTCCGCACATGGACGCCAAACACTCGCACACGGCTATTTCTACGGCCGGTCTGCTTATTGCCCTCGGCATCATTTACGGGGATATCGGGACCTCGCCGCTCTACGTAATGAAGGCCATCGTGCCGGAGCGCATCACCCCGATGCTGGTGTATGGCGGCATCTCCTGCGTGTTCTGGACGCTCACGCTCCAGACCACCATCAAATATGTACTGCTGACGCTCAACGCCGATAACAACGGGGAAGGCGGCATTTTCTCACTTTATGCTCTGGTGCGGCGGCGCGGCCCCTGGCTCTCGGCCGTAGCCATCATCGGCGGCTCAGCCCTGCTGGCCGATGGGGTCATTACGCCGCCTATTTCCGTGTCCTCGGCTATTGAGGGGCTGGAGGCCGTGTACCCGGGTATCCCTACGGTACCTATCGTTATTGGCATTATTGCGGGGCTGTTTCTGCTGCAGAGTTTCGGCACTCAGATTGTGGGCAAGGCCTTCGGGCCCATCATGCTCGTCTGGTTTTCGATGCTGGCGGTGCTGGGCATCCACGGCGTTATGATGCACCCGGAGATTCTGAAAGCACTGAACCCCTACTACGCCTACGATTTGCTGGTGAACTACCCCGGCGGATTCTGGCTGTTGGGTGCGGTATTTCTGTGTACCACCGGGGCCGAGGCACTGTACTCCGACCTGGGCCACTGCGGCAAGGGTAACATTCGTATCAGCTGGATTTTCGTGAAAACCTGCTTGGTGCTCAACTACATGGGCCAGGGCGGCTGGCTGATTGCCCACCAAGGCGAAATGCTTAATAAGCGCAACCCGTTTTATGAGTTGATGCCGGAGTGGTTTCTACTCATCGGTATCAGCATTGCTACCATTGCGGCCATTATTGCCTCGCAGGCCCTTATTACGGGTTCGTTTACGTTGGTAGCCGAGGCCATCCGCCTGAACATGTGGCCCAAGGTGAAGCTGAACTACCCCACCGACGTGAAAGGCCAGCTTTACGTGCCCAGCATGAACCGGCTGCTATTATTCGGGTGCATAGGTGTGGTGCTGTATTTCCAGCGCTCCGAAAATATGGAAGCCGCCTACGGCCTGGCCATTACGCTGACGATGCTCATGACCACGCTGCTACTTACCATGTGGCTATACTCCAAAAAGGTGCCGCTGGCCGCTATTGCACTGTTTGTGGTGGTGTATGGCGCCATTGAAGCTTCCTTTTTGATAGCCAACCTCATCAAGTTTCCGCACGGCGGCTGGGTGTCGCTGGCCATTGGGGCTACGCTGGTAAGCGTGATGTACGTGTGGCTGCGGGCCTTCTACATCAAGCGGCGCCTCACAGAATTCGTCAAGATTGATCCGTACATGGATGCCCTCAAGGAGCTTTCCGACGATGACACAGTACCAAAGTACGCGACCCACCTCGTGTTCATGACTTCGGCCGAACGAGCATCAGAAATCGAGTCAAAAATCATATACTCCATCTTTCAGAAGCGCCCCAAGCGCGCCGATATCTACTGGTTCGTGCACGTCGACACTACCGACGAGCCGTACACGATGGAGTATAAGGTGCACGAACTAGCGCCCGATGATGCTTTCCGCATCACGTTCCGGCTGGGTTTCCGGGTAGAGCAGCGCATCAACCTGTACTTCCGCAAAGTGGTGGAAGACCTGGTGCGCAACAAGGAAGTGGACATTACCTCGCGGTATGAGTCGTTGAGCAAGCAGCACGTAACGGGTGACTTCCGCTTCGTGGTACTGGAAAAATTCCTTTCTGTCGAAAACGAGTTTCCGTGGGTTGAGAAGCTGGTGATGCAGGCGTACTTCTACATCAAGCAGTTCATTGCCTCCGAAGACAAGTATTTCGGCCTCGATACCAGCTCCGTGAAAGTGGAAAAAGTACCACTCGTCATCACGCCTGTGCGCGACGTAGCCCTGAAACGCGTATTGTAAAATTATGTGATTCGCTGGCGACTGCCAGCCTCGTAAAAGCCCTGCTGATGTTCAGCAGGGCTTTTTTGTTTTCCAACTGACTTCACCTACTGAGGCCCAATAAATTAGGCATGCCGCGCACTTGGATTTGGGCGGAAATTTTCCTCCCTTGAAGCTCTGCGCTTTTTCCACAACCCAAACTCCCCCAACCGTATGCGTACCACTACCCTTTCTGCCGCCCTCCTGGCGGTGTTGCTGGCCAGCTGCCAGCAACAGACCGATGAGCAGCTCGCGCCTCAGCCCGAACTGGAGCCGACCACAGCCCTCACCAGCCAGCAGCTCGATGAGCAGATCATGAGCCGCCTGCGCGAAACCGGCAAATACGACTGGAACCAGGCCACGGCCCACGTCGTCTGGAGTGCCCTTACCCGCTCCGACTATGTGCTGTCTGTGGGCTACCGGCCCGTGGGCCACAGCGGTGCCTTGCCGGATGATGCGGCCTCGAATCCGGCCTGGCAACAAGCCCGTGCCCAGGTACTGGCCCTTATTCTGACTGAGGAGCAGAAAGCACATCCCGAACTGACGGCCGAAACGCTGGTCGCATATCAGGAAAATGTGCTGCCTGTGCTCGACGTGACGGTGCGGGAGCTAAGTACGATTAAAGCGCTGCGGGCTTCCGGGCTGGTGCGCTACGCCGAACCCATGGGCTACGAGCCCAACCGCCCCGATGCAAACAAAGGCGCAGCGGCTCTTAGTAGCAGCGGCTGCGGCAGCAACACGGCCACGGCGGGCCTCGTGGCCGGTTCCGACTACACGGTGCTCACTGGCGGCAGTAAGTCGTCGTGGAACCAGGCCGACCAGTACCACGGCATCCGCTCGGCCTGGAACCAGAGCACCGGCCGCGGCGTGAAGGTGCTCATCATCGACTCGGGCTGCTCTGATGCGCAGGAAAATCTGGGGTCGGCCTTCAACCAGGGCCAGAGCACCGGCCGCACCATTGAACGCCTCGTGACCATGCCCCGCAACAGCATTTTTGGCATTCCGTACGGCGACGCCGAAACGCCCAACGACGGCTGCGGCCACGGTACTAGTATGGCCGGGGCCTGCGCCGCGCCGCGCGGCACCGATGGCGCATCTGTTGGTATTGCCTACAACGCCAACCTCATTACGGTGCGCGCCGCCGAAGACGTGTTTCTGGATGCCAGCCGCGAGGTAAAAGGCGTGTCGGATGCCTACATTCTGGCCGGCAACCGTGCTGACGTGCGTATCATCAGCATGAGTATGGGTCGCCTGACCAGCTCGTCGCAGATGCTAGACGCTATCCGCTATGCCTACAGCCGGGGCAAACTCATCTTCTGCGCCGCCGGCACGTCCTTCGACTGGTCGGCGGGCATTGTGGGCGTCATCTACCCCGCTTCGCTGCCCGAAGCCGTGGCCGTGACAGGCGTGAAAGACAACCTCACCACCCGCTGCGACGAGTGCCATACTGGCTCCGATGTGGAGTTTACCGTGGTCATGCAGCGCACTAGCATAGACCGGCGGCCTCTCACGCTGGCTATGTCCGGTGATGCGCCCAGCACCGTGGGCGGCTCCAGCGTGGCCACCAGCAGCATGGCCGGCATGACTGCCGTGGTATGGGCCAAATACCCCACCGAAACGCGCGCCCAGATACTAAGCCGCCTCGTGGCCGCCAGCTCCAACCGCAATGCCCGCAGCAGCAGCTTCGGCTGGGGCCGCGTGAATGTGGCCGCTGCCGTGGGAGCCCTGCCGCTGTAGCAGCCCAGCTTTCTAGGTTGTAAAAAGCCCTGTCCGGAAAGTCCCGGGCAGGGCTTTTCTTGTTATGCATCTGCTCAAGACTGCTCTACCCTTATTCTCTATATGAGAAAACAGCCAACCCCACAATCCATTATGAGAATTAATTGGTTTTCAGTCACTTATTTTCTCAAAACCCCAAAATCAGTTATTTAATATCATAACGCTGCGTATGGCGGAACTGTGCGGCTGATGATGGTTGGACCTAGATAGGTTCCGGATTTACAAGGCATCAGCGTTTCGACAAATGAAAATCTATATCAAGTATATGATCGATGAGCATAGCAAAAAGATTGTGCGTGAAAGGTTAACCGCGTTAGGATTGCAGTACAAGATAGTGGAGCTAGGCAGAGCATAATTGACCGAAAAACTGCACGACGAGCAACGCCAGCAACTACGGCTGGCGCTGCTGGAATCTGGACTGGAGTTGCTGTGCAGTGCCAAAGCTGTCTTGATAGAAAACACCAAAGCGGTTATCGGGGAAATGCTGCACGATGCTGCAGGACTACGAAAGTCCAAGAATTCGGCCTATATCAGCCACAAGCTCCGCTACGATTACACCTATCTGGCCACCGTATTTTCGGAGGCGACAGGTGGCACGATTGAACAGTACACGATTGAACTCCGGATTGAGCAGGCGAAACAACTGCTCCTACAACGGCAGCTCAGCTTAACGCAAATAGCGCACGAGCTGAACTATAGCAGCGTGGCCCATTTGTCTAATCAGTTTAAAAAGGTGACGGGGCTAACGCCTACAGTCTTCAAGCAGCACAACGTTAATCAGGGCATTATTCAGGAAAGTGGGAATGGTGTAAACAGGTTCTGCAATTGTGTAAGCGTTGTGCAAAACCGGGGGGTAAGCTTTGTAGCGTGCAGATAAGTTGCACACTACAAAGCTTACATTCTTATGAAAAAACGATTTCTCTTACTGCTGACCTCTGTTACTTTGGCAGTGCTGCCTGGGACATTGATGGCTCAGGTTGCGCCGGCGCTGGGAGCAGCTTCGAGCTTTGCTTTCTTTACCGCAGTCGGGGCCTTCGATAACGTCGGTCCGAGCGTGATTCAGGGTGATATTGGTACGAATGCCGGTGCATTCAGCGGCTTTCCGCCCGGCGTTGTAAATGGCACCATTCACGTGGCCGATACCCGCTCTACCCAGGCTGCTACCGATGTGCAGGCTGCTTTTGGCTACATGTCTACTATTTCCTGCGTGGTGCCGCTGGCCGTATACGGCGGGCCGGTAAGCAACCCGCAGGTGCTCACGCCTAACTCCTACTGTGTAGGAGCCGCTACCACGCTGGCCGGCAGCCTAATTCTGGACGGACAGGGCAACCCGAATGCTATGTTCTTTCTGCGCGTATCGGGCGCGCTGACCACCGGCGAAGGCTCTACTGTATCGGTCATCAACGGCGCTTCGCTCAACAACGTGTATTGGCAGATAACGGGCCGTACTGACCTAGGCCGTAACTCCGTGATGCGCGGCACGCTGCTCGTTGACGGAGCCATCAACTTGATTGAAGGTGCTTCGCTGCTGGGCCGTGGCCTGTCGCGGCAGGGTGCCATCACCATCGACACGGGCACGGGCGCCGTGCCGGTTGCCATTCCAACCACTACCTTCTGGCTGGGCAGCCGCACCACCGACTGGTACACGAACAGCAACTGGTCGGCGGGTGTGCCGACCAGCCTGCTGGACGCCGTAGTACCCACCGGCACGTCGCCTTACCCGCTGATTGATAGCGGCAACGCCGTAGCAAAAAGCCTGACCATCGGCACCAGCGCCAGCCTCACGCAAAGCGGCGGCGCCCTCGACGTGAAAGGCGACGTAAGCAACAGCGGCACAATCAGCGCCACGGCGGGCAATGTCAGTCTGAGCGGCACCACTGCCCAGGCAATTGGCGGCACCGGCAGCACCCAGTTTTGGGGGTTGTCATTGGCCAACTCGGCCGGCGCTGCCCAGTCCGGCGCCATCAGCATCCACGGCCTGCTGGGCCTTACCAACGGCAACCTGACTACCAACAGCCGCCTGCTCACCCTGCTCTCCGATGCCACTGGCACGGCTATGGTTGTGAATACGGGGGGCAGCGTGCTTGGCACGGCCACGGTGCAGCGCTATATCAATCCGAGCCTGAACAACGGCTTGGGCTACCGCCACTACAGCTCGCCGGTACAAAGCACTACCGTAGCCGACCTAGCTACCAGCGGCTTCTCGCCAGTAGTAAACCCGGCCTACAACACCCAGGGCAATACAACCGTCCCTTTCCCGACGGTCTACGGCTTCAACGAGGCCCGCATTGTGGGTACCAGCGCTACCACCCAGGACTTTGACTACGGCTTCTTTTCGCCGGCTAGCCTGAGTGCTCCGCTCGTTCGTGGCTTCGGCTACACGGTGAACATCAATGCCAATGAGAAAATAGACCTGGTGGGCACGCTCAACACGGGTAACGTACCGGTTGGTGCGCTCACCCGGGGCACCGAAGCCAGCTCGGGCTGGCAATTGCTGGGCAACCCCTACGCGGCTCCGCTCGACTGGAAAAAAGCGCGCCTGAACCTGCCTGCCGGCGTAGTTGATGCCGTGTATGTGTACAAGTCCAGCAGTCAGTACCGGGGCACTTACCAGTTTTATCAGAACGGTTTCGGCACTCTTCCTAATGGCTTAGTGAGTTCTATGCAGGGATTCTTCCTGCGCGTGAGTCAGCCCGTAGCCTCGTTCAACTTCGTGGATGCTTGGCGCTCGGATACTTATGAAGATGCCACCTTCAACCGCACTACAGCCGAAACCCGGCCCGCCGTTCAGCTGGATCTGGTATCGGCCCAAGGCACGCATGAGCCGGCTTACGTGTACTTCGAAGCTGGTGCAACTGCTGGTATTGATGACCACTACGACGCCGAGAAACTGCCCAACACTACGGGCCTGAACCTGGCCTCGGTAGCTGCCGGCACCAACCTGGCTGTGAACGGTCTGCCGCTGCTGACGGCCGCCACCATCGTTCCTCTGAGCATTGGCGTCCCCACAACGGGCACGTATTTGCTGCAAGCTGCTTCGCTACTAAATCTGAACACAACCGACGTGTATCTGCACGACGCCCTGACCGGGCAGCAGGTAAACCTGCAGCAGCAGCCGAGCTACAGCTTCTTGGCCAGCAACGCTGCCCTGATTACGGGCCGCTTCTCGCTACACTTCAGCCCCCAACGCACATTGGCTACCAAGAATAGCTTCACGGCCGCCAGCGTAAGCGTCTATCCGAACCCGACGCACAATAGCTTCACCCTGCTGGTGCCTGCCGTTAGCGGTGCCACCCAGGCTACCGCCGTACTCTACAACGTGCTGGGGCAGCCCGTACGGGAGATGACACTGGCGTTGCCGGCTGCCGGTGCCAAAATTACCCTAACGGTGCAGGGCTTGGCGCTGGGAGTGTATACGCTGCGCGTGAAGGCCGGTGCCTCCACCATCACCAAGCAGGTGGTAGTTAACTAGCCTGCCGCTTTTTTCTGCCCTCTTAATCGACTCGCCATGAAACAGGTTCTTATCCCCGTTACCGCCGCTTTTCTGTTTTTCCTCACTACTTCTGCCGCTCTGGCCCAAGGCCCGGGCTCCGGTGGTCCCGAGCCTCAGCAACCCCAGCAGCCCACCGCCGTGCCTATTGATGGCGGCGCCTCACTGCTGCTGGCCGCCGGTGCTGCCTACGGCTGGCGCCGCATAAGAAACAAAAAATAGCCGGCGGACTGCCATCGACTGGAGACAGTCGTAGCCTCCTAGCCTTATTGTTTCCCAGAAAGCAAAACGTCCCCGTCCGGAATCCGGACGGGGGCGTTTTTATTAGCGCAAAGCCGAGCAGTTTACCGCACCGGCAACCACTTGGCCAGTACCGCCTGCTGTGCCGCCGTGGGGCTGGCTACCCGCTCGATGCGGTAGCGCTGGGCTGTGGCCGCCAGCAGCGGAAACCGCAGCTCCTGCACCTGCCCATCCCGCGAAACCAGCAGCTGCACCTCCGAGCCCGTGGCCCGGCCGGCCAGTGCCTGCGTCAGGTCGCCGGTGAGGCGGGCCCCATCCAGGGCCAGAATTTCGTCGTTCACGTTCAGGCCGCCCTGCCAGGCACTGCCCCCGCGCACGGTGCTCGTCACCACGTTCTTGCCGCTGGCGCTGCCTACGCTGGCACCCAGCGCCGCGCCCTCCGCCACCGGTGCCGCCTTCAGCGTGAGGCCCGCATACCCGAAGGCCGTTTCGTAGGGCAGCGTTTCGGTGCCGTACACGTGGCGCCGGAAAAACTCATCGAAGCGGCGGCCCGCTACTTTCGCCACGGCCGCCTGGTACTCCTCATCCGTGAAGCCGCGCTGCTTTTTCGTGTAGTATTCGTCGTAGAGGTAGCGCATCACGTCGTCGAGGCTTTTCTGGCCCTTCGTTTCATTGATGACCATCAGATCCAGCACCGCCCCGATCAGCTCACCCTTATCGTAGTAGCTGATGCCCGTGTTGGCCGAGTTTTCGTTTGGTCGGTAGTACTTGATCCACGCATCGTAGCTGCTCTCGGCGGCCGATTGTTGCTTGTTACCCGGCGTATTTTCCACGCGGCCAATACCGTTGCTCAAGTCGGCCAGGTAGCCGTCGGGCGTCACGAAACCGGCGCGCTGTACAATCAGGTTCGAGAAATACTCCGTGCCGCCTTCGCTCACCCACAGCATGCGGGTGTAGTTTTCCTCATCGTAGTTGAATGGGCCCAGCGCTACCGGCCGGATGCGCTTCACGTTCCAGAGGTGGAAGTATTCGTGCGCTACCAGCCCCAGAAAGCCCTTGTAGCTCCCCTCCGTGCTGTAGGCGTTCCGCGACACCGACAGCGTGGTGGAGAACAGGTGCTCCAGGCCGCCCGTGCCCCGGTCGATGTTGTGGATGATGAACATGTAGCGGTCCAGCGGATTTTTACCCACCACGCGGTGCGCTTCCTCGCACACTTTCTTCATGTCGGCCAGCAGCTTGGCCTCGTCGTACTTCACGCCCTGCCCAAACATGGCAATGGTGTGCGGCGTGCCGGCCGCTTCAAAGCTCAATACCTTGTGTGTGCCAATTTCGATAGGCGAGTCCGCCAGCTCATCGTAGTTCGAGGAGCGGAACGTGAACTGGCCGCCGGCCGGCTTCAGGCTGGTGCTCACCTGCGTCCAGCCCGGGGCAGGCTTCACCTCCAGCGTGCTGGCCAAAGCCTGGTTATCAGCGGGGTACATGAATACGCTGGTGCCGTTTACGTAGCCGTGGGCCGCGTCGAGGAAGCTGGTGCGCACACTCAGCTCGTAGGCATACACCCGGTAGCGCACCGTGAAATCCTTGTTTTTAGGATGATACACGCGCCAGGTATTTTTGGCTACTTTCTCTACTCGCAGTGCCTCACTCCCGGCCTGAGCCGCAAAGCCCTCTACGTGCCGCGAAAACTCCCGCACCAAGTAGGAACCTGGTGCCCATACCGGCATTTTCAGGTCGGTATACTGCTTGCTGAAGCCGCTGAGCGAGGTTTCAACTTCGAAATAGTGGGTTTGCGGGGCCGGCATAGCCAGCGTGTAGCGCAGCACTGGAGCCGCCAGTGCCGCACTGAACTGGCTCAGTAGCAACACCAGCACCGCCGCCACAAGCAGGCGGGTACGGGAATGGGTCATGAAAGGGGAATTAGGTGAGAAGTAAGGAGCCCGCCGGGTGCCACCGTGGTGCCTCCCACAGCGGGTTAGGGCAAAGAACGGGGAAAAACAGGCAGGGCTGCAAGCCTGCCAGCAAAGTCTCCTACCCGGCCGCTGGCGCCCAACCCGCCTATAGCCGGACCGGAACCCGCTACGTAGCTCCGCCGTTAGGGAGGCAGCAGCCCGCCGCTTTCCGGGCCGCGTTACCCTATGCGCTTCGTTTGGATAGCCTTTATTGCGCTGGTTGCTCTACTTCTAGGCGTGTTTCTGTGGCCGAGCCGCCCGGCAGAGCGGGCTGCTGTTACCGCCGAGGAGCCGCTGCCCGTGCAGCGCACGGCCTGGGTCACCAGCAACCGCCCTACCCCCAAAGCTGATAGTATCGTCAGTTTCGCAATGCGCCAGTTGGGCACCAACTACTGCTACGCCGGCAATACTCCGGCCACTGGTTTCGACTGTTCCGGCTTCGTGCAGTATGTGTTCAGCAATTTCAACCTGCCAGTGCCCCATTCCACTGCGCTACTCATTGACGTAGGCCGCCCGGTAGCCCGGGAGCAGGCCCGCCGCGGCGACATTGTGGTATTCACGGGTACGGCCGCTACGTCCACCACACCCGGCCATGCCGGCATCATTGTATCGGCTCCCGGCGAACCGCTCCGCTTCATTCATTCCTCCTCAGCCCGCCGCGAGTCCGGTGTCAAAATCAGCCAAGTGGAAGGCACTGACTATGAGCGGCGCTTTATGCAGGTACGCCGGGTACTGTAGACGTAGCAAGCAACCTGTCTTTTTTCCTAGTTGAACTATCTGTAAAAGAGCGATGCCCGGCCGCCTATGCAGGTCCTCCTGATCGAGGCTGCTGGGCGGGCCGGGCATCTAATCCTTCAAATCTTACCAAGCGACGAGTCTGGGGTACAGGCCCGTCATCTCCTTATATAGGTAAGACCTTGCCGTAATGCGGGAAATGCTAAAATGGAAGCAGGTTCCGCGCGAAACCTTTTGTTAAGCGCGTCCGGCGGTGAAGCGGACTACATTCGACAGGCTTGGCAGGATTTGTTTGGGACTACTAGACATTTTGTACCTCCTTTCTTTACGTTCGACATAACCCCGGCCGCGTCTCCCAATACCTTAGGGCTCCTTGGGCGGGGCTGTAGCACTCACTACGGTTGGTAAAGTTAAAAGCCTACGGGATGGTTCAAAATAAAAAGCGCTTTTTTTAGCACTGCAAGCCGCTTTGCTGGTCATAAACCTGATCCTCAGTCGTTTTATTTTTTCTTTTGCGGGTAAACGTAGCACTGGCCTCAAACTTGCAATCTGGGCAGGTAGCAGCTATTTGCCGAGAGTTGCTGACATGTAGGAGTTTTCTCCTATCTTTTCCCACCATCTTTTTACCTCCTCTCTTCACACCATGAAAAAATCCCTGTTTCTCTCCCTCGCTTTCCTGCTCGGCTTTGTGCGGCTGGCCTCGGCCCAAACCCTCTCCCCACTGGGCACGTGGCAGAACGAAGAAAAGAAAGCTACGTTTGAGATTTACAAATGCGGCAACAAGCTGTGCGGCAAAATCGTGACGCTGACTGTGCCCAATGACCCCGCTACCGGCAAACCCAAAACCGACTCCCAGAACCCCGACCCAAAGCTGCGCAACCGTCCGCGCCTGGGCCTGGTGTTCATGCAAGGCTTTGAATACGACGACGCAAACAAGTGGGACGATGGCAAAATCTACGACCCCGAAAGCGGCAAAACGTACTCCTGCTACATGAAGATGATCAACGCGAATACGATGGAAGTAAAAGGATACATCGGCTTCTCCATGATTGGCAAATCGCAGACCTGGACTCGGGTCAAATAAGCCCGATTCACTTTTCAGGCGTATACTTGGCGACGCTTCCGCAATTGCGGGGGCGTCGCTTTTTGTTGTTATAGAGTTGTTGTGGCCCATGCGCTACCCCTCAACATTTCATCTCAAACCGGTTTTTCAACGCTTTGAAATCATTACTACTGAGTTTATTGCTGTGGTGGCGTGCTCTAGTACCGGCGGCCTCCCAGACACCAGTGCCTCTGGGCATCTGGGCCGATGACTCCGGCGACTCCCATATTGAGCTTTACCGCTGTGGTGAGCAGCTCTGTGGGCGGCTGGTGTGGCTGCGCACCCCAACCGATGCCAACGGCAAACCCCGCCTCGATGAGCACCATCCCGACCAAACCAAACGAAGCCAGCCGTTGCACAACATGACGGTGCTGCAAAACCTGCGCTACAATGCGGAGAATGACCGGTGGGAAGACGGCTCACTCTACGACCCTGACAATGGCCGCACCTACTCCTGCTACCTCGCCGCCGCTGGAAAAGACCGACTGGAAGTGAAGGGATACATTGGGTTTTCTCTTTTTGGCCGGGCGCACTACTGGCAGCGCGTGAAGTAGAAACCGGCACTGTTTTTTCTTTGCAAGGCAAGCACTTTCCAGTGCTTGCCTTTTATTTTCTCGCCTACCCGAAGTGGTCGAAAAACCCGCCTTGGCCCCACTGAAAAAACCATTTGCCTGGGGTGGTGTTCTTCATCATATACCCTGTTCACCTTGTTACAACTTCTTAAACGGCTCTTTTCCTCCAGCTCTGCTACTCAGCCAACTGAGTGGCAGCCACTGCACCGCACGCCTGCGCAAGAGCGGCTGCATGCGCGCTGGATAGAGCAACAAGTGTATCTGAACTGGGCCGGACCTTACTTCAAGGCCTATCATTTTTGCAAAGCCGGTATTCAGGGGCATGGCCTGCGGGTGCAGTTACTGAACGAGCCCGGCCGCCAAGGAGCAGTGCTGCTCTACGACCCCAGTATTGGTCCGGGGAATTTTCGCCACTTTTTCGACCTGCTACGTGACCGAGTGCTGGCGCTGGGCTACAACGTATCGACTTCTGACCAGCGCACTCTGCATCACGAGCAGTACACCGAAACCATTGAAAAGCATTTTCTGAAGCCCCGGCCCAACGACTGTACCGCTACCGGCCGCTGCAACCAGCGCTATGGCAATGTGGTAGTAGACTTAGTGCAGGTGAATGGTCAGCCAGGGTTTATCCGTTTCTTCAGCAACCCTTTTCAGGATTCCATCTTCACGGCACCACACTCCTTTGACGAGTTGATGGCTGCGGTACTGGACCTGCCGCCCGCTCCAAAGGAAGTACAGGCTCGCATCAAGCAGTACGCCAAAGGATAATCCACAAGAACCTGCAGCACCCCCTGTTTACAAGCAAGCCCTTGCTACCACGTGGTAGCAAGGGCTTGCTTGTTATTGTAATGTACAGATAGGTAGTCCTACTCCCGTACGAAGCGGGCTAGTGCTGTTTTACCGTTGGCGAAAGTCAGACGCATGTGGTATAGCCCTGCAGCCAGCGCTTTGGTGTCGAGTTGAGCATGAAGCGGGTCTACCTCTTGGCGCAATAGCACGCGGCCAGTGGCATCCGTTACTTCAGCAGTGGCGCGGGCAGTCAGGTCCTGGAGCCGGAGTGTTTCGCGGCAGGGGTTTGGGTACACGGTGAACCGAGCAGTGCGGGCCGCCGCCTCGGTGCCCAGTATCAGCGTGAAGTCACGCGAGGTAATACCGTCGCCTTTCAGCAGCCAGTTGTTGGCATCTACTTCCACAGAAGCTACCGTTTTGGTGGTAGGTACGGTGAAGTTGGAAACCAACTGAGACTGACGCAGACGCAACACCTGCGAAGTACCATCAGTAAAGAACAGCGTGTAATCAACGTCTGTATCGAAAAAGGGCGTTATGCCGGCCACCGACACGGTTTCGGTGTTGCGCAGGTAGAAATTCTGGCCTACCTGATTCCAGTAAACCGAGAATGTGGGGTAGCCCTCGCCGCGGTACCATTGGTCGAAGAAGTACTGCAGGGAGCGGCCAGCTTCGGCTTCAAAAACAGCCTGCAGGTCGCGGGTGCGGGCCGTGCGGCCGCTGTATGTGCTTTGGTAAGTGCGCAGGGCCCGGAAAAACTTGGTATCGTCGTTGAGCAGGTAGCGCAGCATATGAACGACTATCGCGCCTTTCTTATAGGTCAGGTTGTAGTCGAAAATGCGGCCCACGTTGGTCGTGTCCGGCACCCGGACGCTTCCGCCCAGCGCCGGTACCCACTGCCCCCCTACGTAGCGGTTTTTGGCATAATACTGGGCCGTTTCTATCCATTGCTTCGCATCATTCGCCGAGGCAAAGCGCGTGAGGGAAAGGTATTCGCCGTAGGAGGCGAAGCTCTCATTCAGCCAGATATCTTCCCACGAGGCGCAGGTCACGTTGTCGCCGAACCATTGGTGGAATAGTTCGTGAGCCGTGAGGGTGAAGTCGAACCCGTCCTGCGTGGTCATGGTCTGGTGCTCCATGCCGCCCCCGATGGGAGCCATGCTGTGGCCATACTTTTCGCTGGCAAATGGGTAGAGCCCTACCAGGCTAGAGTAGTTTTCGATGAAGCCGGGCGTGCGGTCAATTTCCGTCCGGTAGTAAGTCAGCGCCGCCTGGTTATAAACGTAGTTGACGATGGGAATTTGAGGGCCGCCTACGGGATTGGCGTAGTTGATGTACTCTATATAAGGAGCCACAGCTACCGACACCAGATAATAGTCGATGGGTTTGGCGCGGTGCTTCCACTCGTAGCGGCTCTTGCCATTGGGCATGGGCGAAACCCGCTGCAGCACTCCGTTAGAGCCTACTTTGTTGACGCTACTCGTTGTCACCCATACATCCAGAGAGTCGGCTTTATCGGTGAGCACCTGCTTGCAGGGCCACCACTCATGGGCCGAAAAGGGCTCCGACAGGCTCCAGGTGACGTTGTATGTGTAGTTCAGGTTGTTGACCCGGACGCTGGAACGAGTATTTAGCGCGTTGCCAATGGCCGCCGTATTGCCGTTCGGTGCCGTGCCCCGATAATAGACCACGGTGCTGAACTGGGTGTTTGCCGGTACGGCCTGCGGCAGAGCGGCCGTCACATCGGAGCCAGCGCGGCGCAGGCCCGGTGAGCGGCGGCCGTTTACTACCACCGAGTCGATGGTGAACGTCTGGTAGAGCTCAAACGCGACGGAGTCCAGCGGCTGGGCGAGGCTGCGGGCCACCATCCGGACATTGCCGCCAACGTTGCGGGAATTGTTTTCGAGAGCAATATCCAGCTTGTAGTATTTCACATCGTAGCGGTCCATTTTCTGGCGGTGGCGCACGGTAGTTGCCGGGCCGCGCTGCGCCGAGTGAACATGCGCACGCACGCAGCTGGCCGCCCCATCATGGGCTAGGCTAAGCGGATCTGGTCGGGCAGCCAGCGACTGAGCCTGCGCTCCGGAAGCGGCCAGCAACACCCCTGCCAGCAGTGAGTAGAAACGATACATAGAGAAACCGGGAATTTAAAGAGTGAATGAGCAGCTGCAGTAGCAAGAAGCCGCCTGGCAAGATACGCAGTACCCTTCACTAACCGTTGTTGAAAAGAACCGGGTTCCCCTGTCCTGGTTGTATATTTCGGAAGCGCTTTTCTGCCTGTTATATCTCTCTGCTATATGCCCATTTCTACCCTCCATTTCGTCCGTTGCCGCAGCCGTTGCCTGGGCCTGTTTCTGCTGCTTGCGCTGTGGCTGGGCTGCGCGCCGACGGCCCGTGCCACGCACATTGTGGGCGGCGAAATGGACCTACTCTATCTGCAGGGAAACACCTACCAGATTACGCTTAACCTCTATTTCGATGCGCTGAACGGCAACCCTGGCGCCCTCGATAATGACATGACGGTCAGCATTTTCGAGAAAGGCTCGAACCGCCGTATGCAAAACCTGACGCTGCCGCTTACTTCCAACACGCTCGTCAACTACACAAACCCAGCCTGTTCGTCGCCTTCGCTCGTTACGCGCCGTATTGTGTACGCCGCCCGCGTTGATTTATCGGCCAACATCTACACCAACGCCGCGGGCTACTATGCGGCAGTAGAGCGGTGCTGCCGCAACAACGGCATCAGCAATATTGTGCTGCCGGCCGATGCTGGCCAGACGTTCTATCTGGAGTTTCCGCCGGTGGTGCGCAACGGCCAACCCTTCCGCGACTCTACTCCCCGCATTTTCCCGCCCCTGAGTGATTATGCCTGCTTGGGTGAGCTGTTCTATTATGATTTTGGCGGCGTGGATACCGATGGCGACTCACTGGTGTATGAATTGGCGACTCCCTTCAATGGCTACTCTACTACGGGCGTGCCCAAACCAACGGAGGCGCGCCCGCAGCCTTACCCGGAGGTACGCTGGGGCACCGGCCTGAGTGTACAGAATCAGATTCCGGGCACACCTACGCTCAGCATCAATTCCGCTACGGGCCGGCTGGAAGTACGGCCCACCAATGTCGGGCTGTTTGTGTTTGGCATCAAATGCTCGGAGTTCCGGGACGGCAACAAGATTGGCGAAACTAGGCGCGACTTTCAGCTCAAGGTTATTGCTTGCCCGCGCAACACGGCCCCCAGCATGAGCGTGCAGATGCCGGGAACCACCAGTTCCTATCTGCCTGGCCGCGACACGCTACGCCTACGCCCCGGTTTCAGCCGCTGCATTACGCTGCGTTTCACCGACCCTGACTCTCCTTCACGCCTGGCCTTGTCGTTGCGGCCCGTCAACTTCCCGGCCTCCTTGCTGCCGTCTTTCACCGTCACGCAGGGCACCGTAAAAAGCCCGGGCGCCCCCGATACGCTGGTGTCGCAGCTGTGCTTTCCAGCTTGCTTCAACTCACGGGGCCAGGTATATCTGCTCGATGTGATAGTGGCCGATGATGGCTGCAGCCTGCCCAAGCGCGACACCGTGCGCGTGGCTTTTACGGCCATACCAGACCCCAACAGCCCGCCCACTATTACCTCCACGGCCGCCCTGCCACTGCGGGCCCGCGTCGGCGACCTGATAACGTTCGACGTAACCGGGACTGATGCCGATGGCGACCCTCTCTCGCTTTCGATGACCGGCCAGGGGTTCCAGCCGGCCGACCAGGGCATTACCTTCACGCAGGGCGCCAGCGGCAACCAGATTCGGGGGCGCTTCTCCTGGCGCGTCGATTGCCGGGCAGTAGGCCGGCCGCTATACGAACTAAATTTCCTGGCTAGCTCATCGGTCTGTAGTGAGGCCCAGACGGCAGGCCTGCGCATTCCCATTCAGATTGACTACACCAATACCCCGCCGGTCCTGACCTCCAGCTTGCCGCCGGCCCCCACGCCCATCGACTCGCCGGTGCGCATCCGGCGGGCCGTGGGCGGCGTGTACGAAGCTACCTTCGCCGGTACCGATGCCGACACGGACCCGTTGGTGCTGTCGGCTACGGGCAACGGGTTTGATCTGGCTGCTGCGGGCATGAGCTTCCGGGCTACCAATGGAGCTGGTCGTGCTACGGCCGTGTTTCGCTGGGACGCCAACTGTGCCGGCCTGCAGCAGCCTGACGGAGCGCTGGAAGTAACGTTCCGGCTAGAGGAAACCACCTGCCGCCCTGAGCCTCGCACCCGGGTTGTGCGCTTTGAGCTGATTAACCCGGATACGCTGGCTTTCACGCCGCCTAATATCTTCACTCCCAACAACGACCCCGGCCAGCGCAACGAGTTCTTTACTATTCCCAATCTGCCGCCTGACTTCTGCGACTCCCGCTTTGCCAGCATCAAGGTGTTTTCGCGCTGGGGAAATCAGGTGTATGAGAGTAAGCTCCGCAACTTCCGCTGGAATGGTGGCCAGCAGCCGGCTGGCGTATACTTCTACCTGATTGAGTTCACCGACGGCCGCAAATACAAAGGCCCTATCACACTGGAAAGATGAAGCTGACAGGCAAGGCTACGTATCAGCTACTGATATGACTGGACCAAAAAAGCCCCGCCGGACAGTCCGGCGGGGCTTTTTGCTTTCTGCCACCACAGCTAGTAGAGCAGCACAAATACCACGAACAGTGCCACCCAGAGCACGTCAATAAAGTGCCAGTAGATACTAAGCATCCGTAGTTGCAGACGGCGGTAGGGGTTGCGGATAAAAACCAGGGTGCGCACGGCATCATGGGAGGCATGCAGAGTGCGCAGCAACAGCACCAGCAGGAATACCATGCCCCCCAGCAAATGCACGACGTGCAGCGCCGAAATCAAATACAGAAACGTGCCGCTAGCCCGGCCACCGAAGGGCACGCCCTGCAGCAGCAGTTCGCGCCAGCCCAGTATCTGCAGCCCCGAGAAGATGCAGCCCAGCAACAGGGTGGCACCCAAGCACCGGGTCAGGCTCTGCACATCGTCGGCGCGGTAGAGGCGTGGGGCCTGGCTTAGTACATAGCTGCTGATGAGCAGCACAATTGTGCTAATGGAAAAGAACCTTGGGAGGGACTGTGTGCTGGTAGGCATTTCGGCCGCGTAGCGAGTATAGGCATACGCCACTACCAGAAAAAGAAACAGCACAGCCACTCCCGACAGCCCCAGGTACAGAATCATAAGCAGCGGCGGTACTCGCTCCATGCGCTGGAAGGCGGAAGCCGGCCGGTTGGCACCGACTTTATCTTTGTGTTCTTTATCGGAGTTCATGAGCGGCGGTAGTAGGCAACGGTCTTTTGCAAACCAATACAAAGGCCTTTAGTTCCGGACGCGCTGCCGCCGCTTAACCCAAGGTCTTAGAGCCAGGTACGTAAAACCGGTTCGTACCGACGAGTAGGATTCGGGGCATTTTTCCAGAAAAAAACCGTCCTCCCGCATAGGGCGGAAAGACGGCATTTTCAGTCGCCGCGAAAGAAGGAACCGATTTTCCCCAACACGGCATTCAGGGTGATTTTGGGGCTGCGGCCGGCACCAAACGTAACGTAGGTTTTGCCGGCTACCCGCAGATCCAGCACCAAGCCCAGTTGCAGCGCCAGGTCGTTCAGTTGCTGCAGTGGATCGGGGCCGCGGCGGCCTTTGGGTTTGGGCGGGGCATTCGGATCTTTGGGAGGTCCGCTGGTAAGCTTATCGAGGACCCGCTGGCTGGGCACGTTCAGGATGAGGTAGGAGCCGGAAGCTGCCACCTGAATATCGTCGCCATCGAAGGTAATGACCAGCTGAGCCTCAATGTCGAGGCCGCTAGCCAAGGGAAGGCGAAGTTGAGGACGGCAGTTCCGGCCGGGCCGGCGCAGGCGGGTTTTCGCCGCGCGTCCGAATGCGCAGGGAACCGTTCAGGCGAAACGTGGTGGCCGGGGCACTGGCGTTCTGCGCATTGGGCATCTGCAGCTCCATCTGGTCGAAAGTTAGGGCTAGCTCTACGCCGCCCGACAGTTTGGAGAGCAACGAGGCAGCCGTGTCGGCCCAGGAGGTGGGTTGAGAAGAATCGGGCATAAGGAAGAGGTGATGGTGTTGCTACGAAAACGAAGGCGAGTGGCGCAAGTTACACGCCCCATTGGATTCCGGGATGTAGACTCCAGCATTGGGCACAACGGGAGGCTGGCAACGATTTTGCACTACCGAAGCTCAGCTACTGCAATCAAAATATTGCGGACTGCGTATGTTGGCCCGTTGCCGTACGTCTCTTTTGCACCTGTTTCGCATGCTATTCTCCTGTCCTCGCCCATTTCTGCTGATTTCGGTCCTCACATTGACACCAAGTATCACCTATGCCCAAACCACTCCTGCTGCCGCCGAATCCAATGCGGTGCGCCCGGCAGACAGAGCATTGCTTTCACCAGCCATAAAGCCCGCCGCCGGCCAGCCTTTCGGCCTTTCTGATAATACCGAACTGGTTTATCGTTTGCTGGATGCCAATGGCAAGCCAGCCGGTGAGCTGCACCAACGTGTAGTTCGCCTGAAGAAGGATGAGCGGGAAGAAAGCAAAAAGCAGGTGGTGACGGAGCAGACCGCGCTGCTCAAGAGCGGCCTCTACGACAAAAAGAATATTCTGGTAACCCTCCAGGACCTTACTTTCCGGGCCCGCCGCGACACCAGCTTCACCGACGGCATGGCCTGCATCAACCAAGACGCGCTGCGCTCCTTCCGCGACCGGAAAATTGCGTACGCCCCGGTGGCGCTGGCCTGGCCCGACCGGCCCACCGTTGGCACCGACCTGCCCGATGGTGGCGTCACCATCAACGTCAGTAGCTCTGTGGTGAGTATTGCTAACGTAAGCACCACACTGCGCAAGCGGCGGGTGGTAGGCGGCCCCACTCCTCTTACAACACCAGCCGGCACATTTTCCTGCTACAAAGTGGAATCTGAGCGCGAAGAAGCCACGGTGCCCCGCCCCGACATGGCCATGCGCAGCACCACAAAGCAGGTGGATTTTTACGCACCCGGCGTGGGCATCATCCGGACGGAGCGCTACACGAAAGGTGGTAAGCTTGAGCAGGTTCAGGAACTCACTTCTCGCACTACCTCAGCGGGCGCTACGGATGAGAAGGTGAAATACAAGGCAAAAAAATCGTAATTTCCGGACCGGAATATTTCGTTGTCCTCACCTTTCTTTTCCATGTCCTTCCAGCACTTCGTTTTCGCGGCGGCCCTGCTTTCCCTGGCTGCTTGCCAATCTTCTCCCGCAACCGAAACAGCGGCCACTGATAAGCCCGCTACCGAAACGCCCGTTCTGCTTACCGGCAAAACCTACGGTGCCGCGGTAAACTCAGAAGGTGCCAAGCCGCTGTCAGAACTCAATCAGGTGCTCGGAACCCAGGATTCGGCGCAAGTGAAGCTAATTGGCAAAGCCGATGCCGTGTGCCAGGCCAAAGGTTGCTGGATGACGATGAAGACGCCAGATGGCCGGGAAATGCGGGTGCGGTTCAAGGATTATGCTTTCTTCGTTCCCAAAGACATTGCCGGCAAAACTGTCGTTATCAATGGCTGGGCGCACCGGGAAGAAGTGCCAGTATCTGATTTGCAGCATTACGCCAAAGACGCTGGTAAGTCTGAGAAAGAAATTGCGGCCATTACCAAACCCGAACAGCAACTCAACTTCGAGGCTGACGGAGTGCTAATTGCGGATAAGCTGTAGTACAGGCATCTTGCCTCACAAAGGAAAGCCCCGCTTGCAGAGCGGGGCTTTTTGTTTTGAAATTCCCCACTGGTTAGAGGCATATGGCTGTCAGAAACCGGCCCCGGTTAGTAGCTTGCGGAGCCATTGACCCACACTACCGAATCCCCCGATCTGGACCCTGCTATAGCTCCGCCCGCCTATGACACCTGACATCCAGCAGCGCATCACGGCCCTTACTGAACGGCTACACCACCTCAACTACCAATATTATCAGCGCGACATTTCAGAGATTCCAGATCAGGAGTTCGACCACCTACTGGCCGAGCTGGCGCAACTGGAAAAGCAGCACCCGGAGTTTGCACATGCCAACTCTCCTACCCAGCGTGTGGGGGGCACCATTACCAAGCAGTTCCCGACGGCTGCCCACCGCTACCCCATGCTCAGCCTCGGCAATACCTATTCTGAAGCAGACCTGCGCGAGTTCGATGAGCGGGTGCGCAAGGGCTTGGAGGGAGCCGACTTTGCGTATGTGTGTGAGCTGAAATTCGATGGTGTGGCTATGAGCCTGACCTACGAAAACGGCCAGCTTACGCAGGGCGTCACGCGCGGCGACGGCACCCGCGGCGACGTCGTGACCAGCAACGTGCGCACCATCAAGAATTTGCCGCTACACCTGCGGGCCTCCTCGCCGCAGCCCGCTGAGTTTGAAGTGCGCGGCGAGATTTTTATGCCGCTGCCAGTATTTGCCGAGCTGAACGCTGAGCGGGAAGCCAACGGCGAGGCGCTGCTGGCGAACCCGCGCAACGCGGCTAGCGGTGCCCTCAAACTCCAGGATTCGGCGCTGGTGGCCGCCCGGCGGCTGCGCTTCTACGCCTACTCGTTTCTGATGCCGGGCCGCAGCGTATTTCCTACGCATAGTGCTTCGCTGGCGGCACTGAGTGCCTGGGGCCTACCTGTGTCAGATACATGGCGGCTGTGCAGCTCCATAGCGGAAGTGCTCGATTTCGTGCATGAATGGGACAAGAAACGCTTCACGCTGCCGGTTGCAACCGATGGCATTGTCATCAAAGTCGATGATTTCCGGCAGCAGGAGCAGCTAGGCTACACGGCCAAGAGTCCGCGTTGGGCTATTGCGTACAAGTACCCAGCTGAGGCGGGCCGCACACGCCTGCGCGCTATTCAGTACCAGGTGGGCCGCACGGGCGCCGTTACGCCGGTGGCGCTGCTGGACCCGGTGCCGCTAGCCGGCACTGTGGTAAAGCGCGCTTCCGTGCACAACGCCAACCAGATAGCTGCCCTCGACCTACGCCTCGGCGACATGGTATTTGTGGAGAAAGGGGGCGAAATCATTCCTAAGATTACTGGTGTAGATCTGGCCGCCCGGCCCGATGACAGCCAGCCCATCGTCTATCCTACTGAGTGCCCGGCCTGCGGCACACCGCTCATCCGGCCCGAAGGCGAAGCGCACTTCCGCTGCCCCAATGACCGGGGCTGCCCCCCGCAACGGAAGGCCAAACTGGAGCATTATGTGTCGCGCAAGGCCCTAAACATTGATGGTCTGGGTGCCGAAACCGTGGGCCGCTTCTTCGACCTGGGCCTCGTGACGGACCCTGCCAGCCTGTACGACCTGCCAGCCAAGGCCGAAGAGCTGGCGCAGCTAGACCGGATGGGCGAAAAATCGGTGCAGCGCCTGCTGGCCGGGCTGGAGTTGAGCAAGCAGGTTCCTTTCGACCGGGTTCTGTTTGGGCTGGGCATTCGGTACGTGGGCGAAACAGTCGCCGAAAAACTGGCCAACCACTACCGCACGATTGAGGGGCTGATGGCGGCTACGGCTACGGAGCTGGCAGCCGTACCGGAAGTTGGCGGTGTCATTGCCGAGTCGGCGGCGGCGTGGTTTCAGGAGCCTGAAAACCGGTTGCTGCTGGAGCGGCTGCAGCAAGCCGGGGTGCAGATGACCCTCACGGGAGAAGCGCCTAAAGCCATGAGCAACCGCTTGGACGGTCAGACGTTCGTGTTGTCGGGCGTGTTTGAATTGCACTCCCGCGACGAGCTGCAGGCACTTATTCAGGCGCACGGCGGCAAGGTGACGGGCAGTATCAGCAAGAAGCTCAGCTACCTGGTGGCCGGCGACAAGATGGGCCCCGCCAAGCGCGAAAAAGCCACCGAGTTGAAAGTGCCTATTATTTCTGAAAACGAGTTGCTGGCCATGCTTCCTTCTGCCACTGATGCTGCCGCACCCGCCGCCAATGCCCCGGATATGGCAGCCTCAGCGGAACGAATACCGACGCCAGACGTTACGCCAGAATCCTCAGCACCACTCAATACCCGACCGGGCCAACAGGGCTCTTTATTTTAGCCACCGGCCAGTCCCCCCACTTCTACTCCTGCTTTTCGCCATGACTACCCGCTTTTTGCTACTGGCTTCTCTTGCCGCTCTGCTCAGCTTCCAGCCAGCCCAGGCCCAGACGGCCTCTAAACCCGTTCCGCCTATTGTAGCGGCCGAATTCATTAAGAAACCGGATGTTGTAGTACTGGATGTGCGCACGCCCGAAGAGTTTGCCACCGGTCATTTGAAAGGAGCCCGGAATCTGGATTTCCGCGCCCCGGGCTTTGGGGAGCAAGTTCGTAAGCTTGACAAGAGCAAAACCTACGTGCTCTACTGCGCTTCCGGCAACCGCAGCGGCCAGAGCACCGTGCTCATGGAGGAGCTTGGTTTTCGCAAAATCGTGAATGCCGGCGCGTTCAAGGACCTGAAAGAGGCCGGGTTGAAAACGGAGTAATCCTTCCCTTCGTGATAAAACAAACGGCCCCGCCTGCACAATGCAGGTGGGGCCGTTTGTTGTGCAATAGCCTTTGCCTTAGAAGCTGTTTACCATACTGTTGCGCAACGTACGGGCACTCCAGTAGCCGCTAGCAATGATGCGGCGAATTGTGAACAACGGGTCCTGCGGGTCGCGCTTTTCGGCCAGCACGAAGGCGGCCACCATGCCGCGCTGCTTCAGCTGCGGAATAGCCTCGGGGTTCCAGAGGCCGAAGGGGTAAGCGAAATACTTGATGTCTTTGCCGGTAATTTCCTCCAGCGTTTTGGTGGGCTTCTCGATCTGCGTCACCCAATCCTGGCCCTGGTATTTCTTCACGTTGTGGTGGTCCCAGGTGTGCGAGCCGATAACGTGACCCTCATCCGAAAGCTGCTTTACCTGCGCCTTGCTCATGTAGTTGGGGCGGCCTAGGCTCACAGTCATCACAAAAAACACGCCTTTGAAACCGTGCTTTTCCATCTCAGGCTTCGCAACGGTAAACTGGTCCAGGTCAGTATCATCGAAGGTCAGCATCACAGGCTTGCTGGGCAGCTTGGCACCAGTGGTGAGGTAGGCGTATAGCTGGTCGGGCAGGATGGTGTGGTAGCCAGAGTCGGCCAGCATCTGCATCTGCTTGCGGAAGGCATCTACTGGCACGATGTAGTCTTTGGCACCTTTCGAGTCCTTGGCACGCCAGTCCCGGATCTGGTGGTAGCACAGAATCGGAACCTGTGGACGGGCCGTGATGGTGGCGGCATCCGCAATTTTTCCGGCCGGAATGCTGCTTGGGTCGGGAGCCGTGGTGCCGGAAGCAGTTGCGGCAGCCGAGTCTTCGGCCGCGGCAGTGGCGGCCGTACCGCTCATGGCTTCACTGGTGGGAGAATCTGCTTCCGTGGTAACGGCCGACTTAGAATCGTTGCAGGAGGGCAGGCTGAGGGCCGAGGCCAGGGCCGCTACGGCGAGCAGCGTGAAATGGGTACGCTTCATGAAAAAGGAAAACACGGCCGGGCCGCAAAGGAAATGCTGTATTTTTGTCGAATTAGTCTGCTGGGGCAGCCGTGAACCGGCGCACTGGCGTTCCATCTTACAAAGCAACAGCTAATTCCCCGCATGGACAAACTCCGTGGCACCGGCGTCGCCCTCGTTACGCCCTTCACGCCTGCCCCCGACCACGCCGTAGACTACGCCGCCCTGCGCCGCCTCCTCGATTTTGTCATTGAAGGTGGGGTGGAATACCTCGTCATCAACGGCACCACGGCCGAGTCGCCAACCATTAAGACGGCGGAAAAGGCCGAGATTCTGCGCGTCGTGAAGGAACATGTAGCCGGCCGCGTGCCACTCGTGTACGGCATCGGGGGCAACGACACGGCCGGCACCGAAGCTACCATCCGCAGCACCGACCTGAGCGGCGTAACGGCCATCCTGTCGGCCAGCCCCTACTACAACAAACCCAGCCAGCGCGGTATCATTGCGCACTACGAGCGGCTGGCTGATGCCTCGCCCCTACCAATTATTCTGTACAACGTACCGGGCCGCACGGCTTCCAATCTCACGGCTGCTACCACACTGCATCTGGCGCAGAACCCCAACATCATCGGTATTAAGGAAGCCAGCGGCAACCTGGAGCAGTGCCAGCAGATAGCCGCTGCCAAGCCCGCCGACTTCCTGCTCATCTCCGGCGACGACATGATGACGACTTCGCTCGTGAGCTTCGGGGCCGTAGGCGTTATTTCGGTGCTGGCCAATGCTTTCCCCCGCCCCTTCACCGACATGGTACGCCACGCGCTGGCCGGCAAGTTTCAGGAAGCCTCCCAGCTGCTGTTCAAGTTCGTGGACCTGAACCCGCTGATGTACGAGGAAAGCAACCCAGTGGGCGTGAAAGCAGCACTGGAAGCCCTGGGCGTATGTTCCGGCGAAGTGCGCCTGCCGCTGCTGGCCGCCTCCGAAGGCCTAATGGATCGGGTGAAGAAGCTGCTGTAGCAGCAATTTTAGCTCGATAAAAGCCTGTCATCCTGAGCGGAGCGAAGGGCCTTATCACGCCAGAACGATTATGTTCAACGTGATAAGGCCCTTCGCTCCGCTCAGGATGACAGGCTTTTTTACGGTTGATTCTCACCACCCACTGGCCAGCACATCGGCGACGTGCAGGGTTTTGATGGGCTTTTTCTCGCGGCGGATGTAGGCGTCGAGGTGCATCAGGCAACTGGTATCGGTGCTGATGATGTAGTTGGCGCCGGTGGCCAGGGCGTGTTCCACTTTCTGCTCAGCCATAGCCACGGATATGGCTTCGAACTTCACGGCGAAGGTGCCGCCAAAGCCGCAGCAGGTTTCGTTTTCGGCCATTTCCAGGCGTTCCAGGCCCGGCACAGCGTCGAGCAGGCGACGCGGAGCTTCCTTGATGCCGCACTCCCGCAACGCCGAGCAGGAGTCATGGTAGGTGTAAGTGCCCGAGAGCCGGGCCTGCGGGATGGATGTTATGCCCAGCACATCCACCAGAAATTCGGTCATTTCGAAGATGCGGCGTTGGGTGCCGTGGTAGCGGCCCTGCTCCGGGCTGCCATCGAACAACTCGGCGTAGGAGTTGCGCACCATACCCACGCACGATGCTGAGGGGCTGACGATGTAGCGGCCCGGCTCGTTGGGAAAGTCGTCCAGGAATTTGCAGGCCACTTCGCGGCTTTCGGCCTTGTAGCCAGCGTTGTAAGCCGGCTGCCCGCAGCAGGTCTGGTTGTTGTTGTAGTGCACCTCGCAGCCTACCGCTTCCAGCACCTTCACCATGTTCATGGCGGTGTTTGGAAAAAGTTGATCTACGAAACACGGAATGAATATATCGACAGCAGTAGGCATGGCGTGTGGCGGAAAATGGCTGTCATGCTGCGCGGAAGACCTTCTCAGGTCTGGACGAAACGTCTGACAGATATGTAGTCGTGAGAAGCTCCTTCGCGCAGCATAACCGGGGACTCAGGATGGCAAAGTACAGCTAATGCCCCGCAAATATCTGCTGATTTAGCCGCATGGCTTCTGCCAGCGCCTCCGGATTCAGGTGCAGGTCCTCCCCTGCTTCGGCAGCAAACGAAATCAGGTGCTCAGTGGGCATGTTACCCGTGAGCTGGTCGGCGGCCATGGGGCAGCCGCCGTAGCCGCCCAGCGCCCCATCGAAGCGGCGGCAGCCGGCCTGGTAAGCAGCCTGCACCTTCTCGCGCCAGCTGGTGGGCGTGGTATGCAGATGCGCGCCAAACTCAATATGAGGGAAAGCAGCCGTCAACTCGCGGAAAGGCGGTGCAATGGTGGCAGGTGTAGAAGCTCCGATGGTATCGGACAAGGCCACGATGCCTACCCCCAGCTCGTCGAGCTGTTGCGTGAATTCGCCCAGAATGTCTGGGTTCCAGGGGTCGTTGTAGGGGTTTCCGAAGCCCATGCTCAGGTACACGACTTGTTGCTGGCCGGTGCGGGCGCACAACTCCTGAATGCGCGTCACATCAATCAGCGCCTCGGCAATGGTCTTGTTGGTGTTGCGCAACTGAAACGTTTCGGACACGGACAGCGGGAAGCCGATATAGCGAATCTGGGGGTGCGTGGCGGCAGTTTCGGCGCCGCGCAGGTTGGCCACAATGGCCAGCAGCCGCGTACTCGACTGCGCCAGGTTCAGACCGTCCAGCACTTCGGCCGTGTCGGCGAGCTGCGGAATGGCCTTCGCCGAAACGAACGAGCCAAAATCCAGCGTATCAAATCCTACCCGCAGCAGCGTGTTTAGGTAGGCTATTTTCTGGGTAGTAGGGATGAGCATGGGCCAGCCCTGCATGGCGTCGCGGGGGCAGTCGATGAGTTTCATGGGCAGCTAGCTGAGTGGGAGGCGCAAAGGTAGAATCCTGCACGACAACTGCCCGGTTGCCTCTGGCCTGTCAGGGCTGCAAGACCCCGTACCGGCCGCCTTTGACGTCCAGCACAAGCATGCGGCCCGCAAAGGGCTCATTGCCTAGCATACCGGCGAGGCCCGAAAAGCGCATCAGCGTCTGCTGCATCAGGTTCATACCTTCAATGTACGTGACGGTGCGCAGGGGAACCTCGGTGGTGCCAAAGCGGAGCTGCGCGGCAGTCGGGGCTTTGTGCACGAGTAGCTTTTTGCCCCAGGAGTTGGCGACAGTGGTACGGGCCGGGGCGCCCGGCGTAGCCATCTGCTTCCAGGTATCCTGGCTAGTTATCAGAGCATTGCCGCTAGAGCCGGAGTCAAACAGAAGCTGCTGGGTCTTGCCCTGCAACCCGGCGTCGAGTAATAAGCGGCGGTTGGTGAAGGCCAGCGGCGCAAACTCCGTGCGGCGAGCCAGACTGTCGGGCACCTGCGCGGCAAGCGTAAACTGGTTACGGGAGTAGTCCAGCACCAGCACGCGCCCGTCGAGCACATCCGTCCCGAGCGTACCGATAATATACGGCTCCAGGCTGTCGGCGGGCAGCTCGGGGCGGCCTTGGGCCAGTACCGTGGTACGGCGCATAGTTACCTGGGCACCACCCAGGCCGAAGCGGAAGTTGTGCACAGTATCATGGGAGGCTTGCAGTGCGGTAGACAGCGCCGTGTAGTGGGTGCGGAGCACTTCTATCTGGTGAGCATAGAGTACCGTGTAGGGCACACCGGTATCAAACTGCAGGTAGAAGGTGCGCGCGCAATTGGGTAGCCTGACGGGCACCAGCAGCGCGGTGTGCTGCACGGCGGGCTTCGCCGTAGTATCAGCAGTCCAGTGCAGGAGGCCGGTGGCGGGCAACCCGGCAATAGTGAGCTGGTTGGCGGGTGGCGCGAACTTTTGCTTCATGTAGAAGTAGCCACCTATGCCGCTCAGCACGAGCAGCACCACAACCGACAGCAGGATTTTGAAGAGAGTTTTCATGAGGCTGAAAAGCGGGTTAGAATACGGTAGCAAACCTACCCGCTCCTCTCGCTCAGCCTTGCGTCATTTCCCCGACATTCACCCGCCACTTATCACATACAGCTATTTATCAACGCATTGCCACTACAACCGAACTGGGTAAACTGCTAGATTTCCTCGCCGCAGCTGCCAGCCATAGTACCCGATTGTGGCTACATTCAACAGATAGGTGAGCAGTAGTATCCAGAGAAACCCACCCTTGAGCGGTGCCCGCTGGTATTGCGCGGCTACTATCTGGCCCGCGGCCAGCAGCACGTAGGCAAAGAAGCAGCCTACCTGCCACAGAATCTGAAAGCCCAGTACGCGGCGGCCCACCTCCGCGACATGCGCAATACTGTGTCGGCGCGCGCGCCACAGCAGGAACGGCACAACCAGATTCAGGAGCGGCAGCACCAGAAAACTGAGGGCACTCAGGTTGAGCAACTGTAGAAAGTCCGGGTCGGAGCGCAGAGCTGGCTCGACGGGCTTGGTCACCAGTGCTGGGGTGGGTGGCGGCGCTGGTGCCAGCCCTTGCTCAAGTGAGACCGGCAACACCTGGGGCGCTACTACCTCTACCTCGCTGAATGGCACCGCAGCCGCAGACACTGGCACTTGCTCGGCCTGTAGTTCCTGCAGTGGCACTTGTAGCGCCGAGGCCAGGGCCAGCAGCGTGTGGCCCCGTGGTACGGTGTCGCCCTGTTCTACCCGCTGAATGGTGCGCAGACTTATGCCGGCCTGCTCCGCCAATACCTCCTGTGAAAGACCTTTACTTTTCCGGATAGCAACAACACGAGCTGCAGAAAACATAGTAGCAAGTAGAAGAGGAATAATGCCACAATAATACCTCTTTCCGCTACCAGAACCAGTGTCATAAGTAAGCGGGTTCTACCGTAGCAGATCAGCAGAAGCAGCGAACTACCCTCAGCAATTTGAGGTTTAGAAGGAAATCGATACTTCCTATGCCCTACTCCTTGCGTTTCGCTTTTTATTTATCATTTTTTCTGCTTCTCGCTGCCTGTGGCAAACAGCAGACTCTGCAGGGCATCTTTCAGAAATCAACTCCGCATGAGGCATATGCCCGCAAGCTACGGCAGGCTGGCCTCGACCAAACTGCCTTGGGCCGCGACTGGCTGGCCGCCGCTGACCGGGCACTGCGCGACTCGCTGGTCGTGACACTGCCTTTTGAGGAAACGGGCTACTTCGCGGCTGAGCGGGCCACTGCAGCGGCCTTCCGCTACCAAGTACGGGCCGGCGAAACCGTCCGCATCAGCCTTACCCTTGACAAAGGCGCTGATGCCCGCGTGTTCTTGGATGCCTTCGAGCTAGACCCGGAGCGCCGTGCTACCCGCCCCCTGGCCTCGGCTGATACCACGGCGCTGGCCTTCAGCTACCTTGCCGAAGACGACCGGCAGCATCTGTTGCGCGTGCAGCCCGAGCTACTGCGTACCGGCCGGTTCACATTGCGCATTCAGCGGGCACCCAGTCTCAGCTTTCCAGTGCGCGGCCAGAACGACGTAGCGGTGGGTAGCTTCTGGGGGGTAGACCGCGACGGGGGAGCCCGCCGCCACGAGGGCATCGACATTTTTGCCAAGCGCGGCACGCCAGCCGTCGCCTCCGCCAATGGCTATATCACGCGCGTAAACGAGACGCCGCTTGGCGGGCGGGTAGTTTGGCTGATGGATACGGAGCATGGCCAGCACCTCTACTACGCCCACTTGGATAAACAGCTAGTGCAACCCGGCCAGCAGGTACGCATAGGAGATACGCTGGGGCTGGTAGGCAACACCGGCAATGCCCGCACCACTCCACCGCACCTGCATTTCGGCGTCTACCGCAGCGGCCGGGGTGCAGTTGATCCTTTCCCGTTTGTGCGTCGTCCTGATACAGCCCCGGCTACGCCGCGTACTGCTCCCGAGCGTCTGGGGCAGTGGGTACGCGTGCAGGATAAGCGGACTGACCTGCGCCGGGGCCCGGTTGCGAAAGAAGCTACAGTAGCGTCTGTTGTGCGCAATACACCTCTGCTGGTGGTAGGCAGCCAAACAAACTGGTACCGTGTGCAGCATCCGGATGGCCGGTTTGGCTACGTGCCGGCTAAAGCGGTTGTGCCCGCCAGCACTCCTCTGCGCCAGGCAGCCCTAACCGACGTTGCCATTCTCTACACTCTCCCTCAATCCGGGTCTGCTTCGCTCGATTCGTTGCCTGCCCGCAGTTCGGTGGCGGTGCTGGGCGAATTTGGTGGCTACCGCCTGGTGCGTAGCGCCACTGGTCGGCTGGGCTGGATAGTGCTGGCTGCTTCCTAGCCGTACCAAAAAGTACCGCTTCACCTATTACTCATCTGACCATCACCACTTTTGAAACGGTGATTGGAGTACCGCGCGGCACGGCGTTCCTTGGACAGACAATGCCGCGCTTCCGCAACAACCCCTCCTTACTACGTAAGCAAAAAGGCCCACACGTATCGTGCGGGCCTTTTTATTAGGAAACGGTATACCGTCCTACTCGGCTACAATAACTGCTTTCTGCAATTTCTTGGCATACGCGAGGCGGCGCTCCTTGCCGTTGGCTACGTAATCGAAGCCCACAGCTTTGGTATCGGCTTTCACTGCCTGCCAGGCCTGCGCATCTACCTCGCTAGGCTGGGTGGCGTTGCGTGGCACAGCAGGCTGCGTGAACCGGTCTTCCCGGAAGTAAGAATTCATGCCCTGCAAAATGGCAATTTCCTTGTCGCGCACCGTAGCCGCCTGCGGATCGGCCATTTCCCGCTCGTCGAGCAGTGCCGTGGCCGGCATCACTTCTTTGCGCAGCGTGTCGCCGGCGCTATTCAGAATGATAAGGCGCACCCGTGAGCTGAGGATTTTAGGCCCCTGCAATTGCAGAATGAAGTTGTCCTTGGTTTTAGTATTCGAAAAGTAGTGCGTGGCATTTACCGTCCGCAGAATGGTCCGGTCGTTTACACGGCCCCGGGCACCCTCTGGCGTAGGAGTAAATGGACGGTCAGGATTCCGGGAATTTCCCATTTCCTTTTCCGTATTAAGACACGAAGTAGTCTGGAACAGCAGCCCCGAACAGGCGGCGGCCAGGAGTATTTTTTTCATTTGGTGGTGAGCAACCATTGTCAAGTCAGATCGGCTAAATACAAAACCTCCCGACAGTGGAGAGGAACATAAAGCCGCAACAGCTAATTTTATTCAAAGCTACGGCTCTCCCTGCATCTACCCAAAAAATAGCACAGGGTTGGGGTTCTTTACTTTTTTCTTTTCTGATAAGGGGCTCAACGTGTGGTAAGGCAGTAAATATCTCCACAAGACTGCTGAGTGTAACAGCAGTACTGCACTACGTGGCATATATCACAGCCAGCCCAGTTCCACTCCTACGGTCCAGCGTGGCAGCTCAGGGAAAAGCGCCCCAGCATCAGAAGTAAAGGTGTCGGAGAGGCGGTAGCGGGCTACGGCGGCATAACGGCTGGAGCCCAACCGGGCCCCAACTCCGTAGGGCCAGCGACGCAGATAAGGCAAGCCGTTTTCAGTCTGCTGCACCTTTTTTGGGCCTGTGCCGGGCCGGTCTTCAAAGCGGTGCGCGGTGCTCAGGGCCCAACCGCCCCAGCCTGTCAGGTCGAGGTAGCGGCCTATGGCATCACCGCGTTGGCCTGCATTCAGGCGCACGAAGCCCTCCACCTGCACCTGCGACATAGCCAATGACTCGCGGTAGTGCAGGTCTGTGGTAGGCAGCACTTTGCCGGGGTTTTGAGCTAAGTCGTAGGTTAGGCGCACAAAGCGCAGGTCGAAGCCGATGCTTAGCGGCTCACTCAGGCGAAACTTGTTACGGACCCCTACCATAAACTCGGCCGAGCTGCCATAGCGCAGTTTGGCGCCGGTTCCCGCCGACCTGCCTACCACCGGCATGTAGCCCAGATAGAGGTGGTTGAAGAAGGCCCGGTTGGGCCCGAACTGCTCATACACAGTGTCTTCAGCCGTTGTAGACTGCAGCAGTACGCGCTGGGCCTGTCCTTCAGCCGCTACCAGCAGATGTAGCCCCAACACAACGATGAGCGTACGTATAGAGAGCTTCATAAAACTGGATAGCTATGGGTAGTGCCCAAGTAATATACCCGTACTACGTCGCCGGGCTGGAGCGTACGGCGCGGAATACGCAAAATGGCGCGCTGGCTTACTTCCACCACTTCGTAGCGCCGCAACACGCCACGCGAATCTGATACGTGCCAGTACAGGTAGCCAGCCGCCGGCAGTGCCAGTGCTACCGGCTCCGACTCCGGCACCACTACCGACTGTGTCTGGCCCTGGTTCAGTGGGCGGGGCTCTTCGCGCCCTACCCGGGGCACGCGCTTGGCATCAGGCAGTGCGCCCAAGGAATCGGCGTAGAATGGCAGCGTCCGCACCATGAGGCGGGTGGCTTCCGGACGGATGTTAACAGCCAGAATGCTGTCTTCGACCACAAAATCTACTTTCGTGGCATGTGTGGCAGCCGTTTTCTGCAGAAAGAAGCCGGCCTGTGGCAGTCCGTAGCCATGCGCATAGTCGTAATACGGGTAGAGCGAGGCCGATTCCTGCAGCTTCTGAAACAGTTGCATAGCAGTGAGGCCACGCTGCTGTTGCCATACGCAGGCCGCAAACCCGGCCACGAGCGGACTGGCGAATGAGGTACCATCGACGCGGGAGTAGCCACCTGGCGCCGCCGTCAGGACGGTACCAAAAGCAGCTACATTAGGCTTCAGGCGGCGGTCGGCAGTGGGGCCAAAGGCGCTGAAATTCAGGTGAAGGCCTGTTTCAGGGTCGAGCCCGCCTACTGCCAGCACCGAATCCGCATCGGCAGGGGTGCCCACCGTGCGCCAGTCTTCGTTGTCGCCGTCGTTGCCGGCAGCATTCACCACCAGCATGCCCTTGCGGGCCGCCAGGTTGGCGGCCCGCGCCACTAGGCTCAGGCGGCCGTTCATTTCTTCCGGAAAATAGCGCCGGGCCGTGTATCCCAGCGACGAATTGATGATGTCGGCACCGTTGCGGTCGGCCCACTCCACAGCGGCCAGCCAGTCCAGCTCTTCGGTATATATCTCGCGGTGCATCCGTTCGGTACGGGCCAGCAGGTAGTCGGCGCCAGTAGCTAGGCCCAATGGTGTGCCATCGGGCAGGCGGCCTGCCAGGCAGGCCAGCACTTCGGTGCCGTGGCTGCCGCCATGAAATACGGCGGTAGTATGCCGGGCAAAATCGTAGGTAGCCACTATCCTTTTCTGGGCAAACAACTCCCGAAAAGCCGGATGCTGGTCGGCGCCATTGAAGCCGACATCGAACACGGCAATACGCAGCCCTTTGCCATCTAAAGCGGCCTGCCCAAACGCATCGGCCCCGAGGGTGCGCACCTGGCGGCGGGCCAGCAGCCGGTCGGTGGTGCTAATCGTTTTGTGGCCTTCCTTCCTTGGCGCTACCGCGCGGGCAGCCGCCACCAGTTCCGTATGGGCCAAAGGCTGCACCTGGCGCACGCCGGGTAGGCGGGCCAACGCCGCAGCTTGCGCCGGCGTGGCACGGCAGGCAACTGCGTTGAACCAGCGGCTTACCAGCAGGATTGAATCAGAATGCAGGCGCACAGCGCGTACATAATCAGTACGGACAGCAAAGTCAGTGCTATCGGCGGCGGGTAGGTGCTGACGCTGGCGGCGGGCCCGCGCCTCGGGCACGAAGTACGTAGCGGCGTCAAACCGGACACCGGCTTTGTCGCGAAGCTCTACCCAATAGTGCGCTACCGGTGGCGCTGCCTGTGCAACGGCGCTACCGGTTGAGGCCAGACTCAGCAGAAAGAAAAGAAAAGGAAGAGGCCGCAATAGCAAGAATAGATAAGAGAAAGGTAGAAAACCAAGTTGGCAGGCAGGGGCCGGACACGCCGGGCGCCAGGCTCAACAGGGTTGTCTACGTAAATCGAAGGCGGGCTGCCATCCTTCCTCACTAAGCAACTGGCCCGCCGTGTAGCTGGGAGGGCAAGATAGCCAGAAACCCAACAGCACTGGCCCAGCCGGCAACTCCATACTCCGGCTGTCCGTTTGAAGCCCAACAGCACCTGCTGTGCTGTTTCTCACCTTTCTGGTTCATTCTTATGTATATGCTCCCCATGCGTGCTTCTCTCATCACGGTTCTAAGTGCCGGTTCGCTGCTGCTCGGTGGCTGCAACGCCAAAGAAATTGCGGCGCTCCAGCAGCAAAATGCGTCCCTCAGCTCGTCCCGAGACCAGCTTCAGGCCCAGAAAACAGCACTGGAGCAGGAAAAAGCCCGCAATGAAGAGGCGCTGCGCTCTAGCCTGCTCAACAAAAACCAGCAGGTAAATCAGCTGAATGACAACCTGAGCGGCGCCCAGCAGGCCAACTCGGCCCTTTCTGCTGATTTGCGCTCCAAAGAGCAGCGTATTGCTGAAATGCAGCGCATTCTGGACCAGAAAGACGCGGCTGTGAAGGCCCTGCGCCAAAAAGTTGGGGATGCTCTGCTTGGGTTTAATGCCCAGGACCTGCAGGTGAATGTCAAGAACGGCAAAGTATACGTGTCGCTCTCGGAGCAGCTGCTGTTTAAATCGGGCTCAACCAAAGTGGACCCTAAGGGCCAGGATGCACTGAAAAAGCTGGCTACAGCGCTGAAAGGCAACCAGGATGTGAATGTGCTGGTAGAAGGCCACACCGATAACGTGCCTCTGAAGGGCGTGGTGAGTGGCGCTAAAGACAACTGGGACCTAAGCGTACTGCGGGCCACTGAAATTACCCGCATTCTAACCGAGGCAGGCCTGGCCGCCGGCCAAGTGACGCCTTCGGGCCGCTCGATGTTTGTGCCAGTGGCCGCCAACGACTCCCCAACGAACAAGGCCCTGAACCGCCGCACCGAAATCATCCTGACGCCTAAGCTTGATGAGTTGTTCCAGATTCTGGAAGCCAACTAGCCTGGTGGAGTAGCGCAGTGTCCGCTACTATCTGTGCTTAATACATTGCTTACCTGCAAGTAAAAAGCCGGCTGCTCCTAGTGAAGCAGCCGGCTTTTTTATGGCTGGCCAGTCAGCTGAAATGTCTCTACTCCTACCCATTGCTGGCCGTTATGGCGAAACAATTCGAATGTAGAGACCGGAAAAGTGGCTTCATAGCAGCGAGCAGCAAATTCCTGGCGTAGCGCGGGCACTTGGTCGGCCGGCAGGTCGCGGGTGGCCAAGGTCATATGGGGCGTGAAGGGGCGCGGCTCCTGCGGCACGGCCGGCAGGTACCGGGCGCAATGCGCTACCAGTGCTGCGTGAAACTGCCGGAGCGCCTCCGCCACTCGTACCTCCACAAACAGCGTGCGGCTCCCAAACCAGTTGAAGCCTTGCACCCCTACTTCAAACGGCGCCTGCAAAGCCGCAAAGTCACGAAGCACTACGCTGGCTTCGTCAGTGAAGGTATCCGGCTGGCGCATAGGTGGCAGCAGCGTGATATGCGGTGGCAGCCGGATGGCGTTGCGGCTGCCGGTGCGGTGGTGTAGCTCCTGCTTCATTTCCCACACCTGCTGCCGCACCGGCTCGGGAGGCAGCAGCGCCAGCAGGTACAAGGCGGCGGACTCTTTTGTATAGCTTCGCATGTAGTTTGTAGCAACAGAATGCACAACACACGAAAATTAATAGGCCCTATCCTCCTTGATACACAAAAACCTTTCTCCTACTGAGTGGCCTTCGAAGTAAGCAACTTTGCCACGTATGAATGAAATACTAGTAGTGCTACTTAAGCCGACAATTGCATCCAGCGCCTCCTCAATAGGCATTGTCTGTTGATGATAATCCACTATGGGAGACATGATATAACACACCTTCAATTTATACTTAACTATTGCTTTCAGCACAAATTCAATGTCATGCTGTTTGCTTCCTTTGGGTAGCTGCTTGCAATACCGAATATCTAGCTCTCTCCCCAAACCATCCATACCAAGCATAGGGTTTATGTGACGGTGTCTTGCGCTGCGCTTTGCGGCTTTTTTGGACACTTCGCCTTGTGGCAGATAGTGTCTTCTAGCGGAAGAATGCCTTTCAGTGAAAGCAGCCACAAAAGCCTCCAACTGCTCCTGCATATACAAATGCGCTTGGTAGTCAGGGTCCATTCCGAAATTTCTTCAGGTACCTATAAGGGACAATTGGGCAGCCTAGTAATCAGCAACACACCTTCTACAGCCCATACTTGCTCAGCAGATAAACCAATGCGGCCATACTGGCACCGCCTAGTTCCAACTCCCGGCGGTTGACTTTGTCGAAGGTGTCGGTGGCGGCGTGGTGAATGTCGAAGTAGCGCTGGGAGTCGCAGTCGAAGCCGATGAGGGCTTTGGCCTGGCCTTTCAGCGGGCCGATGTCAGTACCGGCGTGGCCTGCATTGAACTCGGCGCTGCCATAGGGCTGGAGGAGCGGCTGCCAGCGCTGCACTTTCCGCACGGTAGCGGCGTCGGCCTCAATATTGAAACCCCGCGGCGTAAATCCGCCGCCGTCCGACTCCATAGCCGCCAAGTGCTTCTCATTGGTCGACTTAGCTACTTCAGCATATTTATTGCCGCCGCGCACCCCGTTTTCCTCATTCATGAAGAGCACGGCGCGCACCGTACGCTCCGGCTTCAGGCCAGTGACTTTCAACAGGCGTAGCACTTCCATACTCTGTACGCAGCCAGTGCCGTCGTCGTGAGCACCCTGCGCCAAGTCCCAGGAGTCGAGGTGGCCTCCCACCGTAATAATTTCATCAGGATATTTGGAGCCGCGGATTTCACCCACCACGTTATAGCTCTTCACATCGGGCAGCGTCTGGCAGGCCATTTCCAGCTCGAAGGTTAGGTCGGAGTCGGCTTTGAGCAACTGGCTGAGCTGGTCGGCCCCGTTGGTGCTGAGAGCAGCGGCCGGTACCTGCGCCACCCCATCCTCGTAGCGCATGGCACCCGTGTGCGGATAGTCGTCGTGGGCCAGCGAAAGGCTGCGCACCAATGCGCCGATGGCTCCACGCTTGGCAGCTTCGGACGCACCGCTGCGGCGCTGGTCGCCGGCCTCACCATAGGCACGGCCGGTTTCTACATATGCAGGGTTCATTGGGCGGTTGAAGAACACAATCTTACCCTTCACTTTATCAGCGGGTAATGCAGCTAGCTCTGCCATGCTCTTCACCTCTACTACCTGGGCTTTCAGCTTGCCATTGGTGCCTACTGAGCCGCCCAGCGCGCACACGTTAAAGTCGATGCCCTTACCTTTTGCGCCCGTCGCGCGCGCCCTTTCCTTGGCTCCACGAACCCAATGTGGCACCATCACTTCCTGCAGATATACCCGGTCCAGGCCTATCTTCTCCATTTCCGTTTTGCCCCACTGCACCGCCTGTTCAGCCTGTGGCGAACCACTCAGGCGCCCACCAATGCGGGTGCACAGGTCACGCAGGTTGGCGTAGCTCTGTCCCCGCAACAGGGCCTCATCATAGAGCTTGCGGATGTTCAGCGAGTCGGTTTTGGAAGTGGTGGCAGCAGCAGACTGCGCCGTGGCAGACCCGGCCGCGGCCAGGAGCATACCGGCCAGGGCGAAGGGACGGAAGATGTTTCGCATGCGGAATAAAAGAAGCGTGAAAAGGCATTTGGGCGCTTTTCACAGGAATACGGATGGGTAAAGTAGCCGAAAAAGATGGCAGGTTGCAGCGCCTAGCCCCTGCCGCAGCCTAATACATCTGCGTTTCGACTGTTGCGGCCTGCGTAGAATCGCGCGGTATTTTCACTTTGAACAGGTAGCCGTACTGCTCATCCGGGACGCTTGCTACCGGCCGGCGGGCACCCAGCGCTTCTACCGTTTCAAGAATAGTATTGGAGTGTCCCACTACCACTGCCACCCGCCCCCGGTGGTCGCGCCGGATCTGGCGGGCCAGAGCAGGTAGCTGCCGCGCGTCGTAGGTCTGGGGTGTCAGCTTCATTAGGTCAGCTAGGGGCTGCACCGTGGCGCGGGTACGGGCCGTATTGGTAGTAAAGATGACGCTGGGCCGGGCCTGCTCGAATATTTTCTCCCGCAACGCTACTGCCCGCTGCCGTCCGGCCGCCGTCAGGGGTGGGTCAGTCAGACCGGGGGTCAGGTCTTTTTCAGCGTGCCGCACTACATACACGATAGTTACGTAACGGTCGTGCTGCGGCGTAAGCAGGCCGCAGTTACTGCTCAGTAGCAGTACAAGCAGCGGCAGCAGAAAGTAGAGAGGGCGGCGCGGAAAACTCATAGCGGGGTGCGGGAAGATGTAGATGGAAGGCTACCCGGCGGCGGCAAAGCCCTGCAGGGTTGCTGGGGCGGGAAGCGGCTATTCAGCCCTAAATATCGGGTTTCCCTTCTACCTTACGCTGGCCAGCCGGATTTGCTCCTGCATCTGGCCCCAACCTGACTATATGGTGCCCCCCGTTACTCCTGCCATCCGCGCCCAGCACCTTAGCAAGCACTACGATGGCCACGCGGTGGTGCAGGACGTTTCGTTTGAGTTGGCTCCCGGCGAAACCTTGGTGCTACTGGGTCCCAGTGGCTGCGGCAAAACCACGCTGTTGCGCATGCTCAACCGCCTCGTGGAGCCCGACAGCGGCACGGTGGAAGTATTTGGGCAGGATGTGCGCCATTCGCGGCCCGAGCAACTGCGGCGGGGCATTGGCTACGTGATTCAACAGGTTGGGCTGCTACCGCACTATACGGTAGCCGAAAACGTGGGCGTGGTGCCCCGCCTGCTTGGCCATGAGCCGGCCGTAATAGCAACACGTACCGAGGAGCTACTCAGCCGGCTGCACCTGCCCCCGGCCCGATACGCTAATCAGTATCCGCACCAGCTTTCAGGCGGGCAGCAACAACGGGTGGGCCTGGCCCGCGCGCTGGTCGCCGACCCGCCGCTTATCCTGCTCGATGAGCCCTTCGGCGCCCTCGACCCGATTACACGGACCAGCATCCGACGTGAGTTTCGGGAACTGGAGGAGTTGCGGCGCAAAACCATGGTGCTGGTAACGCACGATGTGCAAGAAGCTTTCGAGTTGGCCGACCGGATTCTGCTGCTTGACGCCGGGCAGGTCCAGCAGTTGGGCACGCCCCATGAGTTGCTGTTCAGCCCAGTCAACGATTTTGTGCGCCGGTTCTTCGCAGCCGAGCAACTGGCGTTGCAGCTACGCACACTGCGCCTTACTGACCTGCTACCTTATTTAGTTCCTGGTTCAACAAATAGCTCACTATCAAACCGTAACATCATTCCAACTACAGTAACGATACAGGAAGCCATTGAGGCGCTGAGCAATGCATCTGAACTAACTATCCCGGCTGAGGAGCAGGTGATTTTCGTGCGGTCTGCCGATACCGTCTCGCCAATAAGCCTCACTATTTCGTCCCTGATGGGGGCTTTTGGCCAAGCCATTCAGCACCTGCGTCGCTCATGAAACTCCTCTCTGACCTCTTCTCCTTCTGGCTGGCGCAGGCGGGAAAACTGGGCGAGCAAACGCTGCAGCACATTGGTCTAACGGCGGCGTCGCTGCTACTGGGTGTGCTGGTAGGAGTGCCACTAGGGCTCTGGCTTACGCGCCGGCCCCGGCTGGCACCGTGGGTGCTGGGCGCCGCTGGCATCCTCCAAACCATTCCTAGCATTGCGCTGCTGGGCTTCCTGATTCCACTTATGGGCATCGGCCACTGGCCCGCTATTCTGGCCCTGTTCCTGTATGCGCTGCTGCCCATCATCCGCAACACGGTAGCGGGTGTTCAGGGCGTGCCGGCTGCCGTGGTGGATGCGGCCCGCGGCCTGGGCCTCACCGATGGGCAACTGCTGCGCCGGGTAGAGCTGCCGCTGGCTCTGCCCGTGCTGTTTGCGGGCATCCGGACGGCAGCGGTTATCAATGTGGGTGTGGCGACGCTGGCAGCCTATGTGGCGGCTGGTGGCCTGGGGGAGTTCATTTTTGGCGGCATTGCCCTCAACAACCCGGTCATGATTCTGGCGGGCGCTATTCCTGCGGCGGCGCTGGCACTGGCTTTCGATGCGGCGCTGGCCGGCGTGCAGCGCCTCTCAGTACGAAACTTGACGCGGGTGGGCCGCGCCCTGCTGCTGGCGCTGCCGCTGCTGGCGGGCCTCTACCTGCTGCCCAGAGCCACGGGCAAGCTGCTGGCCGGCTTCAGTCCGGAGTTTGTGGGGCGTGCCGACGGACTGCCGGGGCTGCGCCTGGCGTATGGGTTGCGCCATCTGCCAAGTGTGGTGCTGGCTCCGGCCCTAGTGTACGAGGCGGCCCGCAATGCCAACGTCGATGTGATTGATGGCTACTCTACGGATGGACGCATCAAGGCCTACCAGCTGCAGGTGCTTCACGACGACCGGCGCGTTTTTCCGCCCTACTATGCCGCTCCGGTGGTGCGGCCGCAGCTGCTGGCAGCCCATCCGGAACTGCGCGCCGTGTTTGCGAAGCTCACCGGGCAGCTTTCCGACTCCGTAATGACGGACCTCAACTACCGCGTCGATTATCTGCATCAGGAGCCGAAGGCAGTGGCCTTGCAGTTTCTGCGGCGGCGCGGGCTGTGGCAGGCACCCCGGCCGCTGGCCCCAGATGCTGCCGTCGTGCGGCTGGGTTCCAAGATTTTTGCCGAACAATACATCCTGACCGAACTGTACGCGGCGCTTATCCGGGGCTATACTTCACTCGACGTCAGCACCAAAACCGGACTGGGCGGCACTACTATCTGCTTTGAAGCCCTGCGTACCGGCGCCATCGACATGTATCCGGAATACACCGGCACGGGCCTGCTGGTATTGCTGCAGCCGCCACCTGCCGTCGTCGACTCATTGGGTGGCAATGCCGACGCAGTGTTCCGGTATGTGCAGCTGGGTTTCCGGCGACGCTACGGGCTGGAATGGCTGGCGCCGCTGGGTTTCAACAACACGTATGCCCTGCTCATGCGCCGGCAGCAGGCCGCCACGCTGGGTATTGCGTCGATTTCTGATTTGGGGGCGTACCTGCAGCGGTAAGCTTCGGCCCGGCAACCAGCCGGAACCTATGTTTTCCGGTAGGTGGCCTTCTGTGGTCTACTTCATGTACTCTTCACGGCTGCGGCTCGTATGTTGCAGCACCATTTAAGCTACATGCTCCATGCACGTCCTGATTGTTGAAGATGAGAAAAGCCTGCACGAAGAAATGCGGCAGTTTTTGATTCAGTCCCAATACATCGTCGATTCCGCCTTTTCCTTCGCCGATGCGTCCGAAAAGGTCTTCGTGAACAGCTACGACTTTGTGCTGCTGGACCTGGGCCTGCCGGACGGCGACGGCCTGACCCTGCTCCGAGAAGCCCGCCAAAACGACCAGCAGGAAGCCTCATTTATCATTCTTACGGCCCGCGGCGACTTGGACGACCGGATCAAAGGCCTCGACTTGGGCGCCGACGATTATCTACCCAAGCCCTTCTCGCTTCTGGAGCTGCAGAGCCGAATGCAGGCCATTACGCGCCGTAAGTTTGGGTTGAAGCGCCAGGAAGTTGCGTTTGGGCAGGGCTTCCAGATGGATGTCACGGGCCGCGTGCTGCGCCATGGCGAGCAGGAAGTGCCGCTCACCAAAAAGGAGTTTGACCTGCTCCACTACCTAGTGCTGCACAAAAACCGGGTTCTGACGCGCCTGCAGCTGGGGGAGCACCTCTGGGGCAACGTGCTAGAAGACGACTCCGATTCCAACTACATTGATGTGCACATCAAGAACATCCGCAAGAAACTCACGCCCTTCGCCCCCGCCGATTTTTTGGAAACGGTGCGCGGTATCGGCTATCGGGTGGCGGAGTAAGCGGCCTTCATCTGCTACTGCCGCCCGTCCAGCAACACAGCCCTTTGTGGCCCCTCCAATTCTCGCTTAGTGAGCAAAGCAGCCCTCACTCCACCATCCGGCTATGCGCTTAGAAGCGAAACTCGCCCTCTTTAATGCCCTCTCAAAGCTGCTGCTGGTGCTGCTGGGGGCACTGGTGATTCCGCCGGTAGTGAGCCGGGTGGCCGTGTCGCACACCGACCAGCGCCTACATGAGAAGAAACAGGAAGTTCTGAGCCTCATTGCCCGCGACGGACTGGCCGCTTTTGTGCGGCAGGAGCAGGATGAGGCTTACGCTGACTACAATATTCTGAAGCAGGAATACATTACGCTCACTCCAGAACAGGGCCCGGCCGTGGCGCTGCCGGAGGAAAAGATTTTCGATGAGCAGCGGCAGGTGGATAAGCAAGTGGAAGACTTCCGGATTCTGAGCTACCGTTTCCTGGCCCAGGGCCGCCCCTACCGGCTCGAAATCGGCTCGTCGCTGGCAACGGTGGAGCTGCTGGAAGATACGCTGCGGCGGCTGGCGCTGTGGGTGCTTATCATCGGGGCCCTGCTGACCATTGCGACGGATGCCGCCTTTGCGCGCTTTCTGCTGCGGCCCTTGGGCGAATTGATTACACGCAAGCTCCGCAACGTGCGCCACCCTTCGGCTTTCCCGTTTGCCCCCATTCCCACCTCCACCACCGACTTCCGCCGCCTCGACGACAGCCTCAACGAAATGATGCGCCAGATTCAATCGGCTTTCGAAAAGGAGCGGGAGTTTATGAGCAATGTGTCGCACGAGTTGCTCACGCCAGTTAGTATTCTGCAGTCGAGGTTCGAGAACATGCTGCAGGACCCCGAGCTCAGCCATGCGCACTCGCTCAAAATCGTGGATTCGCAGAAAACGCTGTACCGCCTCCGCAACACCGTCCGGACGCTGCTGCTCATTGCCAATATCGAAAACGAGCAGTACCTGCGTGAGGACACCGTATCTCTTTCGGCGGTGCTGGCCGAGGTAATCAACGAGCTGGACGACCGGCTGGCCCAGCGCGAATTGCACCTGCGCGTGCAGCTGGAGCCCGACTACGTGCTGACCCGCGGCAACCACACGCTCCTGTTTACGCTCCTGTTCAATCTGGTCAGCAACGCCATTAAGTACAACCGCTGGGGCGGCAACATCACCGTAACCGGCCAGCCCCTCCCCGGCCACGGCTACCGCCTGGCCGTAGCCGACACGGGCCCCGGTATTGCGCCCGAAAACCTGCCGCATCTTTTCGACCGGTTCCGGCGGTTTCAGGCGGCCGGCGCGGCCGCCCCCGAAGGCTACGGCCTGGGCCTGCCCATTGCTCTCACCATTGCCACCTTCCACGAAGCCACGCTTACGGCTACTTCAGAAGTAGGCAAAGGCACGACGTTCGTGCTGGAATTTGGCGTAGGCCAGCAGTCGGGGGCAACTATCTGAGGCCATATTCCTCATATAGTCTTCATGCAGAAGCAGGTAGCTTCGGGTTGCCACCTATTTTTCTGCCACCTTATGAAAACGAGTTTCCTCTTGCTGCTGGGGCTGGCCGCCATACTGCTGCTGGGCTGGCTCCTAACGCATAGGGCCCCAGCGCAACACACCGTTATTGCCCACGGCAACGTGCCCGTACTACACCGCACAACCGGGCGGGCCCTGCGGCGCGTCCGGCCGGGGCCATCAACTGCGCAGCACCCTCACCTATAAGCAAGGTAAGCCGCCTGACTTTTGCTAAGTCGGCTGCTGCTATCTGCGGGGAGACAGATAGGAGCTTATGGCTTACTAAAGCGCTGCCCGTTGAACTTCAGCGCCAGCCGGGGAGTCGCCTCCAGGCTCCGAAAGCCCCAGCGGGTTAACAACCGGTAGGGTTCACTTTGAGGCTCATAATAGTAGAAGTCAAACTCGGTTACGTCGAGACGCAATAACTGCTGACGGGCATCGAACTCCATAGGCACGTCGCACAGGCTCAAGTAGGGACTTTGGTCGAAGGCGGGCGCGTCGAGTAGCAGGTAATTTCCCTTCAACTCCACCACGTACGCTATTCGCTGCATGCAGCGGCTGCTGCCCTGCTCGTCGGCCAGCAGCAGATAGAGCTTTCGGCCGGGGCTTTTCAGCTTATGGATTTCGTAAAATCCGGCTTCCAGCGCCGGTGCATAGGAAAACAGCTGCCCAGCCTGGTTTTTCCACTGCATCACAGGCACATTCACCTGCCCACGGGTGCCGCCCGAATGGTAGTTGAATAGATATACCCGAAACTGCGCGGCATCTTTCGAGTCAACGGACAAATACAGGCCCAGCTTCTTGGCCTCGGCAGCCGAAAGCTCGTGGAATAACAGGTAGAGGGCTACCTGCCGGGCCGTTTTGGCAATCAGCAAGCCGCCATCTTCCTCGCCCTTGCTGGAAACGAGAGCAATATTTTTCTTCAGCTCAGCCGCTGATGGGCTACCGCTGCCAGCTGGCTGCCCAAACCCGGCCACGCTGCCCGCCAGCAGACCGAGCACCAGTACACCGAAGCGCATTATCCTGTTCATCATCACCAACAGACTGCTAATACCGAGCTATCCGGCGTGAAAGATAGCAGCCTGACGACAGCAACATACCATCTGGCTGGCTGAAAACCAACGAAAACGCCGCCCGCCACACCTTGCGTGGGTTAAGCGGGCGGCGTTTACTTTTCTCTTCCCTTACCCTAACCCTTCCGCCGACTCGCCGGGGGCGGGCGTGGCGCTGCCCAGGTGTGGGGTAGGCTTCTGCTGCACCGGCAGGCTGGGGCCGAGTTGCCAGTGGGCATTCATATCCCCGATGACATGGTGCGCGGTCAGATCGAACTGGCAGGGCACGATGGACACGAAATTGTTGGCCAGTGCCCATTCATCAGTATCGGTGCCCTGGTCGAGGTTCACAAATTCGCCAATCAACCAGTAGTAAGGGCGCTTGTAAGGGTCATAGCGCAGGTCAAACTCCTCCTGCCATTTGGCGCGGGCCTGGCGGCAGAGCCGGATACCAGCAATAGGCGCCTCCGACTTCTTGGGAATATTAACGTTCAGGGCAGTACCCGTTGGAATGCCGTGCTCCAGCGCCTGCCGAGCAATGTGCTCTACCCAGGCCTCGGCGTGTTCAAAATCGGCATTATGGCCGTATTCGCAGAGTGAAAACCCGATGGCTGGTAGCCCTTCAATAGCCGCCTCAATGGCCGCCGACATCGTGCCCGAGTACAGCACATTCACCGAGGAGTTGGAGCCGTGGTTGATGCCGGACACGACCAGGTCGGGCTGGCGGTCCTTCAGCACGTGGTGCTTGGCCAGCTTCACACAGTCGGCGGGCGTGCCACTGCATTCATACGACTCAATTCCCTCGAAAATAGTGCTGGGGTCAAGGCGCAATGACGTACCGATGGTAATGGCATGGCCCATACCAGACTGCGGCGAGTTGGGCGCTACCACCACCACTTCACCGATGCGGCGCATTACGCGTACCAGAGTGGCAATGCCGGGCGCAGTAATGCCGTCATCGTTGGAAATCAGAATCAGCGGTTTACGGGGTTTGGCAGTCACAGGCAGTAGTATTTAAATCAACAACGGTGGTGCTAAAGGTACGCAGTGGCCGGGCCGGCGTTCAGAAAGTTGCTGAAAGCGGCGCTGCGTTGCCCGGCGGCTACAGTGCGGCCCAACGCCCAGGGCCTTCGCCGCGTATCGTTTTAGTATGCGTTCATTTCCTTCTGCTTCTCTGAGTTGCTGCCTCTTGCTGGCTGCCGCTACCTTCCTGGCCGCCTGCAATTCGCCGGACACGTCGCGGGCGCCTAGCTCCACCCCCGGTGAAGCGCCGCCCTTTGTACCGGCTACCGGCCCTACCGATGACCCGGCGGCATCCAGCCCGGGCGCTACCCCGGGCGCGGCCACAGCGTCAGTGCCAGCAGCAAGCAATCCGCCTGCCCTGTCTACCACCGACTCTTTGCAGTATTTGCTCAGTCCGGGCCGAGTGGGGCAGCTTCGCCTTAATATGACCGAAGCCGCTCTGCTGCAGGTGGTGCCATACGAGCGGATGCGCGAAACCAAGCTGTCCATTGAAGGAATCGACTACCCGGCCTATGAACTGCCTGACCCCAAGCGCCCGTCAGCCCCACCACTGCTGCTGGAAATGGTAGGCGACTCGGCGGAAGGCTTCCGGCTATGGCGCGTGCGGGTGCGCGACCCGCGCTTTCGCACCGCCGAAGGCATTGGGGTAGGCTCGCCATTTGGGGCGGCCGTGCAGCAATACGGCATTTCTACGGTAGAACTCGCCGATGCCGGTCTGGTGGCCGTTTCGGACCAAATGCGCATGACCTGGATGCTGGATGCCAAGTCGGTGCCCAACCTACGCGGTGGCCGCCTCACAGTGGCCGATATTCCACCGGCTACCCGAATCACCGGGGTATTACTTTTCCGGTAGACCACTGTGGCTGGAGCTAGTAAACACAGAAAATTCCTGTACTTTGGCACGTCGGCTGGTTAGCCGGCCTCTGTTATTACCGGACATTATCAGCCGTCAGCCGGCCCGCACCACCTCCCGCGTATGGTTCTGTTTGAAAACCGCTACCGCACCCACGATTTTGGTCTGCTGCTTCTGCGAGTAGGTATCGGGGTAATGTTCACCATTCATGGCTACCCCAAACTTATTGGTGGCCCCGAAATGTGGGCACAGGTAGGTGGAGTCATGAAGCTGGTAGGGCTGGACTTTGCGCCCGTGTTCTGGGGGTTTCTGGCCGCCGTAGCAGAAGCAGTAGGTGGGCAGCTGCTGGCCCTGGGCCTGTTTTTTCGGCTGGCCTGCGCCCTGCTGCTGGGCACCATGATTATGGCCACCATCATGCACGTTAGCGCTGGTGATGCCTTCGGTGCCTATTCTCACGCGCTGGAATCGGCGTTTCTGTTTCTCGGCCTGCTGTTCACTGGTCCTGGCCGCTACAGCCTCGACCAGATGCTGTTTCCGTCGCGCACCCTACGGCGGCTGTATTAATCGGCGGCATTGTTCTCTGATTTAGCTGGAATGAGCGGCGGCCTGCGCAGGAAGCCGTTTGGTTTTCCTTCCTTTGCCGCATGCTCTCTTTTCTGCTTTCTACGCTCCTGCTGACCTCGGCTCCGCCGAAAAACGACTGGCGCACGCCCTACGAGTTGGGCAACGGCAACACTACCACTACCTACGCCGAGTGCATTGGCTTCTACCAGAAGCTAGACGCCGCCTACCCCGAAATAACGATGCGGGAAGCCGGTTTCTCCGATAACGGCCTGCCGCTGCACGAAGTGGTAGTGAGCCTTGATGGCGACGCCGACCCGGCTTCGGTGCGGGCCAAAGGACGCCGCGTGGTATTCATTCAAAACGGCATTCACCCCGGCGAGCCAGAAGGCATTGATGCGGCCATGATGCTGGCCCGCGACTATGTGCAGCAGAAAAAGCTGCGCCAGCAGCTCACGGACATCACGCTGGTTATCATCCCGATTTACAACGTGGATGGCTCGCTGAACCGCAACTCCACGACCCGCACCAACCAGAACGGGCCCGAATCGTACGGCTTCCGCGGCAACGCCCGTAACCTCGACCTGAACCGGGACTACATCAAGCAGGACTCGCGCAATGCCCGCTCTTTTGCGCAGTTGTTTCAACGCTGGCAGCCCGACGTGTTTGTGGACACGCACACCTCCAACGGCGCCGACTACCAGCACACCATGACCCTCATTGCCACGCAGCCCAACAAGCTGCACCCGGCCCTGAGCCAGTACATGAGCAGCCAGCTCCTGCCGGCCCTCTACGGCGGCATGGCGAAGCGCAAAAGCCCGATGACGCCCTACGTGGACTTTGCGGGCCGCACGCCCGACGCGCGCGGGCTGACGGGGTTTCTGGAAACGCCCCGTTACTCCACCGGCTATACCACGCTGTTCAACACCATCGGTTTCGTGACGGAAACGCACATGCTGAAGGCGTATGCGCCCCGCGTGAAGGCCCAGTACGACTTTCTGGAGCTGCTGGTACAGGCCGTTGGGCAGCAGAAAGACGCACTGACCCGCGCCCGCACCGAAGCGCAGCAGCAGCTTCAGACCCAGACCACTTTTCCGCTGGCCTGGAAGCTGGATACCACTGCCGCCGAGAAAACTATGTTTCTGGGCTATGAAGGCCGGATGAAGCCCAGCGAAGTTAGCGGCCAGCCCCGCCTCTACTACGACCGGAAAGCGCCTTTCTCGCGGCAGATTCCGTACTACAACACCTTCCGCCCCACCGTGCAGGTGCAGCGGCCCATAGCGTACCTGATTCCGCAAGCCTGGGGCGAGGTGCTGGACCGCCTGCGCCTCTCGGGTGTGCAGCTCCGCCGCCTGCGCCGCGACACGACTCTTACGGCCGAAGTCTACTACATCCAGGACTACAAAACCGGCCAGCGCCCCTACGAAGGCCACTACCTGCACAGCGGCGTGGAAGTGCGCCCCACCCAGCAGCCGATGGCTTTCCGCCAGGGCGACTACGTGGCCCTACTTGACCAGCCCGCCGCCCGCTACCTCATCGAAACACTAGAGCCGCAGGCCACCGACTCGTTTTTTGCCTGGGGCTTTTTCGACGGCATTCTGCAGCAGAAAGAGTATTTCTCCGACTACGTATTCGAGGATGTGGCTGCCACCCTACTCCGCCAGGACCCGGCGCTGCGGGAGCGGCTGGAAAAACTCAAGCAGCAGAACCCGGCCTTTGCGGCCAGTGGCGCGGCCCAATTGGATTGGGTATACCGCCAGTCGCCGAACTACGAAAAGACCCACCTGCGCTACCCCGTGGCCCGCTGGCTGGGCGGCTCACTCCCGACGGTGGAGTAAAGTTCATTTATGCACAGGCTCGTTGATTTCAGGCTTTTCAACTACATACCTTATCAATATTGTATCTCCGGGCTGCTTGCCAGGGTCGCGCGAATCACCACTATAAGTTTGGCTGTTTACTGCAAATGAATATTTGTAGTAGAATTGATGCGAAACGGGACTGTTGCCTAAGAATTCCTTTTCATTAGTTATTCTGGCCACAGTAGCTGCAACATTGTCACTACTCAAAAGCCTGGTTCGGGTGTAGCCGGATGATAATTTCCATCCCAAGTGCCCAAAAAGCCCGAAGAGTAGGACAAGGACAAAATACGTATTGAAACCACAACCACTTGCTTGTTTCTTTTTCTTGTGGTTCACGATTTTGCGCTTCAATGGCTTATTACTTTCCCAGTAGAACTACTAATCTACCAACCAAATAGCCTTACTATTCATCATTTCCCTTCTCTAGCTTGCTGCATGGCTATTCTTGAACTCGACAACCTTTCCAAATCATACGGCGGTACCACGGCGCTAAAGGGCCTGACGCTGCAGGTAGAGCCGGGCAGCGTGTATGGTCTGCTGGGCCCGAATGGCAGCGGCAAAACTACCACGCTGGGTATTGCGCTGGGCGTGTTGCGGGCTTCGGGGGGCACGGTGCGCTGGTTTGGGCAGGAGCCGACGGCCGCCAACCGCCGCCGCATCGGGGCGCTGCTCGAAACACCTAACTTCTTCCCCTACCTCTCTGCCCGCCAGAACCTGCTGCTGGCCGCCGATATCAAGCAAGCCGACACGCGCAGCGTAGATCAGGCGCTGGACAGCGTGGGGCTGGGCACAAGGCAGCACGATGCCTTCCGGGGCTTTTCGCTGGGTATGAAACAGCGTCTGGCGCTGGCCTCCACCCTGCTCGGCAACCCTGAGGTGCTGGTGCTCGATGAGCCCACCAACGGCCTCGACCCACAAGGAATTGCCGAAGTGCGCAGCCTGGTACAACGCCTGGCAGCCGAGGGCAAAACCATCATCCTGGCCAGCCACTTACTCGATGAGATTGAGAAGGTGTGCACACACGTGGCAGTGCTGCAGCGCGGCGAATTGCGGGCGGCCGGGCCGGTCAGCAACATCCTGGCCACCGCCGACCGGGTGCTGCTCCGCCCCACTCCCGAAACCTCCGCCGCACTGGTGCAGCAGGTACTGGCCACCTTGCCGTGGGTATCGGATGTGCGCCCGGAAACCGGCGGCATCCTCAGTGCGGCCGTAGCGGCTAGCCACGGCCCCGCCGATGTAAACCGGGCCCTTTTTGAGCAAGGCATTGTGCTGGCCGGCCTCGAAGTTCGTCACCGCAGTCTGGAGGCACAGTTTCTGGAGCTCACGAAGTAGCCAGGATAACGCAGCAAAAACAAGGAATTCCACTTCTTCTGTGTGGCACTCCCAATCCCATATCATCGATCCAAGTATATGCTTTTTCGCCCTGAGCTCCGCAAGATTCTCCCTTATCGTACCGTCTGGATTATTCTGCTGGCCTACGCGGTGCTGCTGCTGCTGTTTGTGGGAGCTGGCGGCAGCGTCACGCTGAACGGGCAGCAGCTGGGGCAGTCATTGTATGTGTTTCCGGCGCTGTGGAGCAAACTGGCGTACGTGGCCAGCTACTTCACCATGCTGCTGGGCTTGCTGCTCATCATTCTCATCACCGACGAATTTCAGTTCCGCACCTTCCGCCAGCAGGTCATCGACGGAGCATCCGTAGGCGAGCTGGTGCAGGGCAAGCTGGCCGTGTCGGGGCTGCTGGCGGGTTTTGCGGCGCTGGTGGTATTGGGCGTAGGCTTCTACTTTGGCCTGACGCGCGCCGCTGGCACCGCCGATCAGGCCGCCGCCGGGTTGCCGGCCGTGCTGCTCTACGGCGTACAGGTACTGGGGCTGCTGTCATTGGCGGCGCTGGTGGCCGTGCTAGTGCGCCGCAGTGGAGCCGCCATTCTGGTGTTTCTGCTATATCTGTGGGTGGCGGAGCCGCTGCTGCGCCTTTCCCTGCCCGATGAGCTAGACCGCTATTTGCCGGCCAAAATCTTTAATAGCCTCACACCTATGCCCGGCCAAGAACTGATGGATACGGTAGCGGGGCCTTCGCTGGCACTGCTACCGACGCAGGCGCTGCCGGTGGCGTTGGCCTACACGGCGCTATTTTGGGGCCTGAGCTACATGGTACTGCGCAACCGGGATTTATAACTCATTCCTTCACCAGAGAATTGGCGTAATTCACGATGAAGGCAAGTTCCCGAGCTACCGTGAAGCTGAGCTTATTGTCTTTGGCATACTGCTCTAGCTGCTTCGCCTGGCCCTGAAACACGGCCAGCAAGTCCTTTTTGGGGTTGCGCAGCGGGATAATAGCGCCGGCTGGCGTTGCCAGATAGAAGTCGTCTTTTACCTGCGTGTAGGAGCTGAGGTAGCGCCCGCCGCCGTAGCCGTAGCCTCCGCCATACCCGTAAGGGCCGTTGCTTACGGTGCGCTCTACCAGCGACTCACGCCGCAGCAGCATTCGGGGGCCGTTGCTGAGTTGCTCGAAGAATGCCGGCGACTTGAAGTCGCTGTAGTCGTTTCCGCGGTTCCAGCGAAAGGTTCGGAACACACGCACCCGGTTCAGATTCTCCGTTTCCGGCCGCATCCGAGGCACCCCGTACATGGGGTTGCCATAGAAATAACCATTGCGCGCATCATAGAAATTGTCGTAGTAGCCGCTGCCGCGGCGGCTGTCTACTTCTTCTCCCTTCACCGCAAAGCTGTTGATGGAAACAGCCGACAGGGTGGTAATGGTCCCATCGGGCTGGGCCATGAGCAGCACGTCCTGGTCGCGACGCAGCGTTACGGGGCCCCGTAGCGTGTCGCCGTTGGCGAGCAGAATGGTGCTGCCAGCAAACTCCTGCACCATAGGGCGCTGGCTCTGGGCCTGTGCCGGCAGAATGGTCAGGAGCTGGGCGGCCAGCACCAGCAGGACGAGTAAGTAGGTGGGTTTCATAGGAACGGGGCGGTGGGGCAAGATAAGCGCAAGGCCGGCTTTTCCATTTCATCACGCGCCGGTCCGTTTTCAGACTACCCAAGATATACAGAAGACACCTTGTAGCTATACTTCCTATACACGCAACCAAACAGGAAAGTGCGCAGCCCACGCTGCGGTAATATGCCCACACAAAAAAGCCCACAGCCGGAAGGGCTACGGGCTTTTTCATCAAGACAAAACAGACTACACTGGCTCCTGCTACTCTGTAGGCAGCATTTCGGCGGCCGTCTGGGCCGGGTGCGGGCCCCGGTCTTTGCTCAGGATGGTGTGCCCCAGCTTGTCGCGCTTGGTGGTCAAGTACGTCTCGTTGTGCTGATTGGGCTCGATTTCGATGGGCATGGTGTCCACGATTTCGAGGCCGTAGCCGATGAGGCCTGTACGCTTGCGGGGGTTGTTGGTGAGCAGGCGCATCTTTGAAACGCCCAGGTCGCGCAGAATCTGCGCGCCCACCCCGTAGTCGCGCTCATCCATCCCGAAACCCAGCTCCAGATTAGCTTCCACGGTGTCGCGGCCTTGCTCCTGCAGCTTGTAGGCGCGCAGCTTGTTGAGCAGCCCGATGCCGCGGCCTTCCTGGTTCATATACACCACCACCCCGCGGCCTTCTCGCTCAATCTGAGCCATGGCGCGGTGCAACTGCGGGCCACAGTCGCAACGGCAGCTACCGAAAATGTCGCCCGTAACGCAGGAACTGTGTACGCGCGCCAGCACCGGTTCGGAACCGCTGATGTCGCCTTTTACCAAAGCCAGATGCTGAGCACCATTGGAGCGCTGGGTGTAGGCAACCAGCTCAAAATCGCCCCACTGGGTGGGCATTTGCACCGAAATGTCGCGGGTGATGAGGCTTTCCTTTTCGAGACGGTACTTGATGAGGTCCTGCACCGAAATCAGCTTCAGGCCCCATTTCGTGGCTATTTCGCGCAACTCCGGCAGTCGGGCCATTTCGCCATCTTCCTTCAGAATTTCCACCAGTACGCCGGCCGGCTCGAAGCCCGCGAGGCGGGACAGGTCGATGGCGGCTTCGGTGTGGCCGGCGCGGCGCAGTACGCCTTCTTTCCGGGCCTTCAGCGGGAAAATATGACCCGGCTTGCCCAACTCCTCTGGCTTGGTGTCGGGGTCGATGAGAGCCAGGATGGTTTTGCTGCGGTCGGAGGCCGAAATGCCGGTGGTCACGCCGTTTTTCAGCAGGTCGATGCTGACGGTGAAAGGCGTGGCGTGTAGGGCCGTATTACGGCCCACCATCAGCTCCAGGCCCAACGCTTCGCAACGGTCTTCGATGAGCGGGGCGCACACCAGGCCGCGGCCGTGGGTGGCCATAAAATTGATGACTTCCGGCGTGGCGCACCGGGCAGCGCAGATGAAGTCGCCTTCGTTTTCACGGTCTTCGTCGTCCACTACTACCACCACCTTTCCGGCGCGGATATCGGCAATGGCCTCTTCAATGGAATCCAGCATAGCGGATTAAAACAGATGAATGGGACTTCGCGGAGTTGGTTGTTCCGGCGGGAACCGGCGCGAAGCTGCTGCTACAACCAGCAACAGTGCCGCGAAGTTACGCAAACGCAGATTGCGAAAATGGGAACTGCCGAGATTCGCGTTCTGCCTGATAAGGCCCAACTTCACCTTGGCCCCATCAGGCAGACAGTAGAGCCGCATCGGCCACGGCCTTGCCGCGCAGGCAGGACTACTTGCTCTTCTGAAACCGTTGCGTGGGCTCCCAAACCGTGGTGCGCACGCCACGCAGAAAGCGCCACAAGCCCACCAACAACGCGGCATTCATGCTGTAGAAGTGCGTGATAAAGCGCAACAGGCGCGAATGGGTGCCCACACGGCGCAGGCCGGCATCGAGTAGCAGCAGCAGCGGCACGCCTACCTGCCCGGCCAGCATCAACTGGTAGAACCAGCCGCCGCCCTGCAGCACCAGCACCGCGTTGGCCAGCAGCATGAGCAGCAGCAGCAGCGGCGTGAGCCAGCGCAGCACCTTATGCGACCAGAAGGCAAAGCTCACGCCGCGCCACGGCGGCCACAGCAGGCGCCGGAAAGCCAGCAGGTTCTGGAAGTTGCCGGCCGAGATGCGCGCCTTGCGCCGAAACTCCTCCGGCAGCCTGTCCGACACGTCTTCGTAGCACACGGCCTCCAACTCGTTGATGGCCTGGTAGCCGTCCTGCAGCACGGCCATGGAAATAAAGAAGTCATCCACCAGAAATGAAGCCGGGGCCGGATGGTAGCAGGCCCGCCGCACCGCGAAGCAGCCCCCGAAAGCACCAATCATAGCGCCCCATACAACGCCTTCCTGATACTTGATGAGGTTTTCGCGCTCCAGATAGGCCTTTTCCTGCCCCGATATGCCTTCCTGCCGGTGGTCGGGGTTGAGGATGTTGCCGCCTACCTGACCGATTACAGGATTGCGAAAGTGCTTCACCAGTTGATACAGGGTATCGGGGGCGAAAAACACGTTGGCATCTGTGAGTACCAGAACCGGCGCGGTAGCCTCGCGAGCCAGCGCCTCAATTACGCCGGGCTTGCCGGTGCGCTGCCCGAACGGCCGGAACCGCAACTGCGGATGCTCGGCGGCCAGCCGTGCTACCAGCGCATTGGTACGGTCCTGAGAGTTGTCGGAGCCGATGTAGAAGGTGAGCTTGTGGAGCGGGTAAGTGGTGGCGAAGGTGGAGCGGATTTTCTCCTTAATCACCTGCTCCTCATTGTACACGGCCAGCAGAATATCCACGGCGGGCAAGTCCGGGGCATCTGGCGCAAACACCTGCTGATTCTGGCGGCGCGTGCGGGCCAGCAGGGCCAGCAGCAGCGGAAACAGCACATAGGTGTGGGCCACCAGCAGCAGACTACCCCAGAGTGCGCCGGCCGCGAGGGCCGCGGTCAGTGTCATACGCGTACGGGCGTCAGGATGGTGTACAGGTCCAGGAAGCTCTCCACAATGCGGCGGTTGTCGTAGAGGCGCCGGATGGTGTGGGCGGCTTCCTGGCCAATGAGGGCGGTAGGCAGATGGCCCTGGTAGTAGCGGCCCAACACTTCCAGCCAGGCGGCGGGCTCGTCGCGCAGCACAATGTCATGGCCGTCGCGGGCATGAATGCCTTCGGCGCCCAGCGTGGTGCTCAGAATACACTTGCCTAGGGCCATGCCTTCAATAATCTTGATGCGCATGCCGCCACCGCTCAGCAGCGGCACCAGCATAATATCGTATTGCTGCATGAAGCCAGCTGCTGAGTCCACGAACCCGTGCACCGTGATACCAGGCTGCCGCAGCTCCCGAAACCGCGCCGGCATCTGCTTACCGGCCAAGTGCAGCTCCAACTCCGGATACTGCGCGTGCGCCTTTGGCCACACTTCGGCCAGAAACCAGTCGAGCCCTTCCTGATTCGGCAGCCAGTCGAGCGAGCCAATCATGAACAGCGTACGGGGCTTGGGCCGGATGGCCGGATCGGTCTGAAAACGCTCCAGATGCACCCCGGCCGGCACAAACACCACCGGTTCTTTGCAACCCATGTGGCGCAGACGCTGCTGGTCGGGCTCCGTGATGGCCGCCACCGCATCGAAGCGAGGCAGGTAGTCGTGCTCGAACTGCTGCACGCGGCCGGCCAGATGGCGCAGGTAGAAGCGCTTCAGCGGTTTTTTTTCGCGGCTGGCCAGCATCTGCCAGATGGTGTATTCTACGTTGTGTGCCCGCAGCACCACCGGCACCCCGGGCGCCACGCGCCGCACCACATCCACGTACCACGCCACGAACGAGCCTTCCATCTGTACCACATCAATAGCCTGCGTGCGCAGAATCTCGGTAAGCTGGGTGGCGGATTCTTCGCTCACAAACCGCTCCACGTTGTAAGGAAGGCTGCTGCTCATCAAGTTACGCAGGGCTTTCACCGGGGAGAGCCGCGTGTCCACATCCACGGTTACCAGGCGCAGGTTGGGGCCCAGATGGTTGAGGGCATCGGCGGGCTGGTGGTGTTTGGGCGTGTTCAGGGCCAGCACCGTGACGCGGTGGCCGGCCCGCACGAGGCCCGCCGCCACATCGTACATGGCAATAGCCCCGCCATCGGTGGGCGGATACGGAACGCGCGGACAGAGTTGCAGAATGTGCACTGAGGGGGAATTGGGTAGTCGGTTGGGCTATGGGCGACTTTGGCCCGGCAGCTCCGGTTTCAAGCACCAAAAATCAAAAACAAACCGCCAAAAACAAGCCGGCTAAGCGCCGCGCGGAATGACCGTGCCCAGCAAATTGGCCAGCTGGTTGTCCATCTGCTTGAGCAGCCGGATGGTTTGCAGGTGCTCCATCATGGTATCATCATCGAGAGGGTGACGCAGAGCTTCCAGCCGGATGGCCAATTCGCGCTCCACATTCACCTTGTTGAGGCGCAGGATGGCATTGTCGCAGGCCGTCTGGAGCAGGTCCAGCTCCCGGGGCACGTGAATCTGGTGGGTGGTCCAGTTGGGACTCAGCTCATACTTTTCCGTGGCCAGCTCCGCCACCATGCTCCGGATATCGGAGCGGTTGTGCTGGATGAGGGTACGCACTTCGGGCCAGCGGCCCTGCTCCAGCTCCTGCCGGCACAAGTGCATCAGGTCGGCATAGATGCCCGTTTTGAAAGAGGTGTCGTCGAGCTGCTGCAGCAGGTATTGCGCCACGGCTACTTCCGGAGCCAGCGGCTGCGCCGAGTACAGCAGCAGCAGGCGCACCACTTCCCGCTCGCACTGTTCCAGCACGTCGGGCACGGGCTCCAGGTCCTCACGGGTGAGGGTCTGCAGGTCGCCGCCCCCGCCCATCAGGTCTTCCGGCGACGCGCCGTACATCAGCGCCTCGGCCTCTTCCTCGGGGCTAAGCTGGCGGTTGCTGGTTGCTGGTTGCTGGTTGCTGGTTCGCGGCGGAAGTCCACCGGCGTTGCTGCTTCCCGCCGAAGTGCCGGCTCCGCTTCCAGGGCCGCTGTTGCTGCTGGGGGCCTTGCCGGAAGCGTTGCGTACCAGCTTGTTGTATTCCGTGATAAGCACCTGCTCATCAATGCCGAAAGCCTGCGAAGTCTGCTGCAGAAACACCTGCCGCTTAATCGGGTCGGGCACTTTGGCAATGCTTTGCAGCACCTCCCGGATGGCTTCGGCCTTCTTCACCGGGTCCTGGGCGGCCTCACGGCTTACTAGCTCGGTTTTGAACTGGATAAAGTCCTGGCTGGCCTGCTCCAGATGCTCCCGGAACTTTTGGTCGCCGACTTTGCGGATGTAGCTGTCGGGGTCGTCGCCGTCCGGAAACAGCACCACGCGCACGTTCAGGCCTCCTTCCAGCAGCATATCAATACCACGCAGCGAGGCCCGAATGCCGGCCGCGTCGCCGTCGTAGAGCACCGTTACGTTGTCGGTGTAGCGCTTCAGGAGGCGAATCTGCCCATCAGTGAGCGAGGTACCCGACGAGGCCACCACGTTTTTGATGTCGCCCTGGTGCAAACTCAGCACGTCGAGGTAGCCTTCTACCAGGTAGCACAGCTCCTCCGTCCGGATGGCCTGCCGGCCCTGGTAGAGCCCATACAGCACATCCGACTTGTGGTAGATTTCCGACTCCGGCGAGTTCAGGTACTTGGCCGTTTTGTCGTTGGGTTTGAGCGTGCGTGCCCCAAACCCAATCACGCGGCCCGACACGTTATGAATCGGGAACATCACGCGTCCCCGGAACCGGTCGTAGCGGCGGCCGGTGTCCTGGCCCTGGTCGTCTTCGCGCCGGATGATGAGGCCGGTTTTTTCCAGGTATTTCTGCTCGTAGCCCGCTGCCGTGGCTGATTTCAGCAGATCGTCCCACTGATCCAGCGAGTAGCCCAGCTCGAAAGTCTTGATGGTAGCCTGGTTGAGGCCGCGCTGGCGCAGGTAGCTCAGCCCGATGCTCTGGCCCTCGTCGGTGCTCAGCAGCAGGTGGTGGTAGTGGTCCTTGGCCCAGTTCGACACGATGAACTGGGAATCCTTTTCGTTTTGGGCGAGCTGCTGCTCCGGCGTTTTTTCCTCTTCCTGGACCTCGATGCCGTACTTTTTGGCCAGATACTTCAGAGCCTCCACGTAGCTGGTGCCCTCAATATCCATGATGAACTGCACCACCCCGCCCGCCTTGCCGCAGCCGAAGCACTTATACAGCCCCTTAGCCGGCGCCACTGAGAAGCTCGGCGACTTTTCGTGGTGAAACGGGCAGCAGGCCCACATATTCTGGCCCTTGCGCTTCAGGCTCACGAAGTCGCCCACCACCTCCACAATGTCGGCTTGGTGAATTATCTGATCAACTAGTTCTTTAGGAATGCGGGCCATACTTCCCGCAAAGGTAGGCAGGAAGTCCGGCGAAGTTTCTGCCGCATTGTGCGAACATCCTCCTACAACAACGGGGTGTCATGCTGAGCTTGCCGAAGCATATCTACCGCTTCGTTGTAACAGCAGTAAATAGCCATAGGTAGAGATGCTTCGGCTGCGCTCATCATGACGTGCTTTATAGATGGACGTTACTTTATGACGTTAATAATTCCGACTGGCAGTGGTTTCGGGGATGATGATGACGTAGTCGTAGCCTAGGATGGTGGCTTGCAATTCCTGGTCGGCTACGGGCATTGCTTTATAGAGCATGGCCCGGCGCAAGGGGCGTATATCATACACCTGCCAGGCTGCGCCGGCTGGCGTGGCAGCCATAAACGGTTTGAGCATGGCTTCGTCGGCGGCGGTGTAGCTGGTGGCGTTTTTGCTGAAATCCACTGGGTTCTGGCCAGTTACTTTTTTGCCTTGTTTACCCATCACGAAGATGTGCAGCGTTTTCTGGTCGTGCGCGTCGGCCAGGTTCACGGCCACGTTGCCCACGTCATAGATGTCGCCCCAGATGCTGCGGCCCCGCCCCAGGTGATAAGCCCCAAACTTGAACAGCATAGGCGGCAGCGGCTGCCCGGCCTTCTGATACGGCGCCAGCTCCTGCAATAGGTTGCGCTTCATCAGGTTGATGCGCGTTTGATGGCCGCCGGGCTTACCGGAGGCATTTACCCTGAAAATATTCACGCTGGCCTCCAGGTCCTGCAGCAGCTGGCGCACTGCTACCGGCTCGGTGCTGGTCATTTTCCGCAAGCTGTCCAGCAGCGTGGGGCGCATGCCGTTGATGGTGATTTTGCCGTAGTCGGCGGCTATCAGGGCCGCCCGGTCGTGGGCTTGGATGGCGGTGGCTTGCTGCTGCAGGAAGGCACGGGTGGATTTACTTTTCACCTGCTCGGCCATCAGCGCCAGGGTACGGCCCGTAGTGGCGAAACCCTGCTGCTCGACGCCCACCAAAGACGTGCCCTGCGCACGCAGGGCGCGGGCCAGTTCAAATTCCTCCGCCCAGCTATAAAACGACAAATCCATCGGGTACTGCTGCAGAAACGCGGTGGGCAAGCCCGGCTGTGCGGTCAGGCGGGTCAGGTCCAAAGCCTGATACTTGTCGATTTCAGCTACATACACTTTAGGTTTCAGCACTTGTGCCACAGCCTGCGTGAAGGCCGGAATCTGGGCTATGCCGTGGTCTTCGCCTACCAGTACCAAGGCACTTTTCCGGATGTCCTGCTGCAACTTTTCCCACCCCGGCCCACTGAATTGAGTGCCCGTTTGCGTGAGGCTGAATTGATTTTGGCGCAACAGGCGCTGGAACGTGGTATCGGTGGGAGTTTGCGCGTGCGCAACAGAACTGAAGATGGCAGCCATCAGCAGGGTACCAGATACGCGAGTGACGCAGCGCCGGAAGCGAGAAGAGACGAGCATAAGGGAAATGAAGTGTAGAAATAGAACGCGCAAGAATACCGGCTTTCCGCCGAATTATGGGGCCAGCTGCCGGATAGAGGGGAATACCCACTGACTGGTTGTATGGTCCGATTAAAAATCCTGCTCACAGCACCGGCCCGGAAGGTAGCCGCACAACTTCAGCGCCGCTTTCCGGGTTATCTTTGCGCATTGCATCCGCATTTTCCCGACTGACTATCCAATGGTACCCATCACCAAAGAAGCCGTCCTCAAGGCCTTGAGCTACGTGGAGGAACCCGACCTGGGCAAAGACCTCGTCACACTCAACATGATTGAGGATGTAGCAATTAACGGCCGCACCGTTTCGTTCACGGTGGTGCTCACCACGCCGGCCTGCCCCCTCAAACAACTTATCCACGACGCCTGCGAGCGGGCTATCCATACGATGGTAGACGCGGAGGCCGAGGTAGTTATTGTAATGACTTCGCGCGTGACGAGCATGCGCCAGAACCGCGACCTGCTGCCTGGCGTCAAGAATATCATTGCCATTGCCTCGGGCAAAGGTGGCGTAGGCAAAAGTACCGTTACGGCCAACCTAGCCATTGCGCTGGCCAAAACCGGCGCCAAAGTGGGCCTCGTGGATGCCGATATTTCGGGACCCAGCATGCCACTCATGTTCGGTGTGATGGACGCCCGCCCGCACGTCTTTCAGGGTCCCGATGGCAAAAACCTGATTCAGCCGGTGGAAGCGCACGGCGTGAAGCTGATGAGCATCGGTTTTCTGGCCCCCGCCGAGTCGGCTATTGTGTGGCGCGGCCCGATGGCCTCGTCGGCGCTGAAGCAGTTCATCACGGAAGTAGACTGGGGCGAGCTGGACTATCTGCTCCTCGACATGCCTCCCGGAACCTCCGACATTCACCTGACCATGGTGCAGACCGTGCCCGTCACCGGCTCGCTCATCGTGACCACACCGCAGAAAGTAGCGCTGGCTGATGCGGAGAAGGGCCTGCAGATGTTCCGGTTGCCCCAGATCAACGTGCCGGTATTGGGCATCGTGGAGAATATGGCCTGGTTTACGCCCGCCGAGCTGCCCGACAACAAGTACTTCATCTTCGGGGAAGGCGGCGGTGTGGCGCTGGCTGAAAAGCATCAGGTGCCGCTGCTGGGCCAGATTCCGCTGGTGCAGAGCATCCGCGAGAACGGCGACTTAGGTACTCCGGCCATCCTGCAGGAAGGCACGCCGGCCGCCAACGTATTCGGCCAGTTGGCCGAGGAACTGGCGCGCCAGGTGAGCATCCGCAACGCCATTGCCCCGCGCACCCAGGTAGTACAGATGCAGTCCTAAGGGAGTAGCGAGGGGCAGCATTTCGGCGCAAACCGAAGCTCCTCGCTAGTTCCGGCAACTTTACCGAAACGATTCGTGTTTCGTGTATCCCTGCCAAAAGCAGTACTTTTACGCGCTGCCTGCCCCGGCAGCACCGCTAATTCAATACCCTCAGCGTTACTTTTCCTTTCATGACGCATTCCGCTGCTGTAGAAGATCATCCGCTCCTGCCCCGCATCGAGCAGGCCCTGGACACCATCCGGCCCTATCTGGCCGCCGATGGAGGCAACGTGCGCGTGCTGGGCATTTCCGACGACATGGTGCTCCAGTTGGAGCTACTCGGTGCCTGTGGCACCTGCCCCATGTCGCCGATGACGCTGAAGGCTGGCGTGGAGGAATCAGTGAAGAAGGCCGTACCCGAAATCCGCGCCGTGGAGGCCATCAACCTCACACCCATGTCGGCCCAGCCCGCCGGCCAGACCGGCCACCCTCAGTCGCCCGCGCCGGTACCAACCCCGCAGTTCTAAGTTTTCCTAAGTTACATACAGCAGCGCCCCGCTCCTGCCGGTTATCTGGTTGGGGCGGGGCGTTGCTGTGTTTAGGTTCAATGTTTTTAGAAGTATATATCTAACGGTTTTGGGCTTTACGTTCGGGCGGGTTTCGGAGCACAAAACTGTCAACCTGCACTGCACCCCGCCTGACGCAAAACCCGTGTTATAGGGCGTTTTTCTTCTATTCAATTCCGTATTCTCCAAAATATTCTCTTACCTTTTTCTTGTCATATTTGTCTTCACCACGCCAATGTAAAACAAATGTCCAATCGTGTTTACCAGGTTCTTTTCTGTCATAGCGTAAAGGCTTTAAAATATCAGCACAACCAAGTATTTCCATTAGAACGTGGCGTTCATTTTTTGAAACCTTAAACCCTTCTGTTAATCTATCACGTAGTTTACTCGGTGTTTCTCCGAATTCTGAACTGGCAATAACCTTGAGAATATTTTTTAAGATTTCAATGTCATTTTTGGTTGGTGTTGGAATGCTTTCTTTTTCGAGCAAATGTAAGTCAAGCCAGTTGTAAAGTCCATTATTATGTCTAACTCCGCCCCATTTTATCCTTTCAAAATTTAGAACATTCAAGTCCTCGTTTTCTCCGTGCCCGTAATAATAGTCGTTTATGTTCTTTTCTGTCAAAAGACGTTTTGCATTTTCATAACTTCCAAGTCCAGAACGCCAGTCAAGTCGTTTGTTGCTAAGGCTACAAAGGAAAGCGTCAGTAACTTTCTTTTTTGAAATTATTTTAACAGTATTATCAATATTTGAAACAAGGTCAACTTTTGAAATTGTCAACGGGTCGAACATTAAGCCTTTTTCTTTAGCATACTTAAAGTCGCCAGGTAATGTCTTTTGGTTTTCGTCACTTGTCCAACCAGCCGATGTCCAGTAAGTTTTGAATAATATGTCTTTCGCTTTTTTGTCCACTGTCGGTTGTTTTAAAATACCCTATAACATCCTTATTACCGAAACCATACTGGCTCCTAGTTTCGGTTATAGCACCAACGGGTATCCTATAACCGATACAATTCCTGCCGCCATGGTTGCGGCAATACGTAGCGGAAGCTACAGCACAAGATAGCGGCTTCACAGGATTCTGCTTCCCTTACCCACCATTCCGCCCACCCCGTTACCTTTACCGCTCCTACCAACCACCACCCTTCCCGAATGGCTAACCCCAACGACCCCGCTCTGCACTCCTGGATTGATATTGCCCCCGGCAGCGACTTTCCCATTCAGAACCTGCCGTTTGGCGTGTTCGAGACGGAGGAGCACGGGCCGCGGCTGGGCGTAGCCATTAGCGAGTACGTGTTGGATCTGTACGCCGTGTCGCAGTTCGGCTTTTTCGAGGATCTGGAGCTGGGTGCCAAGATGCCCAAGGTGTTTCGGCGCCGCTCGCTCAACCAGTTCATTGCGCTGGGCCGGCCGGCGTGGCGGGCCGTGCGCCAACGCGTGTCGGAGCTGCTGCGCCACGACAACGCCGCCCTGCGCGCCGATGAGGTGATGCGCGAGTGCCTGCTGCGCCAGAGCGAGGTGCAGATGCTGCGCCCCGTGAAACCTCACAACTACACCGATTTCTATAGCAGCATCGAGCACGCCACCAACGTGGGCATCATGTTCCGCGACCCGGCCAACGCTCTGCTACCCAACTGGCGCCACATTCCCATCGGCTACCACGGCCGGGCCAGCAGCATCGTTGTGTCGGGCACCGATATCCGGCGGCCCAACGGGCAGCGCAAGGCTCCCGATGCCGCCGCGCCCACGTTCGGCCCGTCGCAGCAGCTGGACTTTGAGCTGGAAGTAGGCTTCATTGTAGGCAAAGGCACGCAACTTGGCGACACGGTACCGATTCAGAATGCCGAAGACCACATCTTCGGGCTGGTGCTGTTCAACGACTGGAGCGCCCGCGACATTCAGAGCTGGGAATACGTGCCGCTGGGGCCATTTCTGGGCAAGAGCTTCGGCAGCAGCGTGTCGCCGTGGGTTGTGACGCTGGATGCGCTGGAGCCGTTCCGGGTGGCTGGGCCGGTGCAGGAACCCGAGCCGCTGCTCTACCTGCGCCAGCTGGATAAGCACAACTTCGACGTGAACCTGGAAGTGGTCATTCAGCCCGAAGGCGGGCCTGAGACTACTGTTTCGCACAGCAATTTCGGGCTGATGTATTGGAGCATGGCGCAGCAGCTCACGCACCAGGCTTCCAATGGCTGCAACCTACAGGTCGGCGACCTGTATGCATCAGGCACTATCTCTGGCCCTACGCCCGACTCGCTGGGCTCCATGCTGGAGCTGGCTTGGCGCGGCACCCGCCCCCTGCCCCTCGCCGACGGCTCAGAGCGTAAGTTCCTGCTCGACGGCGACACCGTGACCATGCGCGGCTACTGCGAGCGGGACGGTCTGCGCATTGGGTTCGGCGAGGTGACAGGCAAAATACTGCCGGCCCCAGTGCTCTAGCACTCCGCTACACAGTCTCAACAACTGCCCCGTTTCACAAGGAAGCGGGGCAGTTGCGCTTGTAGCTCCTGAGAGTAAAGGCCTGCACTACGTATTTATACCGCGGCGGTGAGTGCAAATACGTATTTAGAAGTTCATATAGGCGTTGGCGCAACTTTGAATAGGCAGGGCAGTACAATTTAAACGGCTGCAGGAAGTCTTCTTGGGAGCAGCCGGCTTCGGCAAGCTCCCTGTAAAGTTCCGCACCCCTTACTACTGTCATCCGAATCTAAAGCCCCAGCCTTATGCTAGCAATGGAATATCGTGGCCCCAAGAGGGTCCGAGCCGTTCAGAAACCAATGCCCGAAATGAAGCACCCGCAGGATGCCATTGTTCGGGTCTTGCGCACGTGCATCTGCGGGTCTGACCTGCACTTATACAACGGCAACGTGCCCGATACACGCGTGGGCTCCACTTTTGGCCACGAGTTTGTGGGAGAAGTCGTGGAAGTTGGCTCTGAAGTGACAAAGGTTAAAACCGGCGACCGGGTGCTGGTACCGTTCAATATTGCGTGTGGCGAGTGTCACTTTTGTCGGCAGGGCATGTTCGGCAACTGCCACGAATCGAATACCGAGGCTACAGCTGTAGGCGCTATTTTCGGGTACTCGCACACGGCGGGTGGCTTCGATGGTGGCCAGGCGGAATACGCGCGGGTTCCCTACGCCAACGTGGGCCCCACCGTCATTCCGGCTGATATGGACCTAGATGATGCCGTGCTGCTCACCGACGTGGTGCCAACCGGCTACCAGGCCGCCGAAATGGCCGGCATCCAGACCGGCGACACGGTGGTGGTATTCGGAGCGGGCCCCATTGGCATTATGGCCGCACGTTGCGCCTGGCTTTTCGGGGCGGGCCGCGTCATCATTATCGACCAGGAGGATTACCGCTTGGAGTTTGCCCGCAACTACTCGTACTGCGAGGCATATAACTTTAAGGAAATGAACGACCCAGTAGTGTTCATCAAGAAAATCACGGACTGGATGGGCGCTGACTGTGTGATTGACGCCGTGGGTGCCGAAGCCGCCGGCAACACCATGCAGACCATTACGGGCCGCAAGCTACTGCTGCAGGCGGGCTCGGCCACGGCGTTGCACTGGGCCATCAACTCGGTGAAGAAAGGCGGCGTGGTGAGCATTGTGGGCGTATATGGCCCGACAGATAACCTCGTGCCAATTGGCAACGTGCTGAATAAGGGGCTTACTATCCGGGCCAACCAGGCTTCGGTGAAGCGCCTGCTTCCGCGTCTGATTGACCACGTGCAGAATGGGATTATCAACCCTAAAGGCCTGATTACGCACCGCCTGCCCCTGGAAGAAGTGGCCGATGGCTACCGCATGTTCTCCGCTAAGCTGGATAACTGCATCAAAACCGTGTTGCTTCCACCCACCGCTAACCAGTAACGCCGCCCGACCATGAAAAACAAAACGATAGACCCTAAGCAAATCAAAGGCTGGGGCATAGATGCCGACCCGAAGAACGACCCTACCTACCCCATGCGGGACCGGATGAATGTGGGTGAAGACCCTGACAGCAAGCACCGTCCGGCTTCTCTGCAGCCCGTTGATACTGAAGTGTTACGCTCCATTGAGCGGCCCAACGTATCGGCGGTATTCGGCACGCCGGAGCCACCGCGGGGCCTCAGCGGCATGATCCGGCGGGCTGCCTTCAAGTATAGCGAAAACCGCTACCGCCACTGGCTGCCGTTGGTGCTAGCCGACCGTGTAAACGTAGTAGAAGGGGTAGTAAGTGACTTGCTGCACGGCCATGTACCCAATATCTACGCCGAGAAAGGCTATCCTGTAGAGTGGAAGCACAACCGCACGGCCTTCATCACAAAAATGGCCACTATTGCGCTGGCTACTGCTGGCGTTGTAGCACTGCTCAGTTCCGGCAAAAGCAAAAAGAAAGCTAAGAAGAAAGACTACCTCAGCCGTTACTAGCCGGTATCCTGCCTTTTTCTAGAAACAGAAACAGCCCCCAACACGTAGTTGGGGGCTGTTTCTGTTTCTAGGTAGTAAAACAATCTACTTCTTACCAGCTATAATCTCATCTACCACGGCCGGGTCCAGGAGCGTGGAGGTGTCGCCGAGGCTGCTGGTTTCGCCTTCCGCTACTTTGCGCAGAATGCGCCGCATGATTTTGCCGGAGCGAGTTTTGGGCAGGCCCGTCACAATCTGAATTTTATCGGGCTTGGCAATTTTGCCGATTTCAGCCACGATGGTTTCGATGATGCTGGCTTCGATGTGCACCTTGTCGGCCTCCTTGCCAACCGCACCCTCATGGCAGATGACGTAGGCATAAATGCCCTGGCCTTTCACATCGTGCGGGTAGCCCACTACGGCGCTTTCCACCACGTGCGGGTTCTGGTTGATGGCGTTTTCGATTTCGGCGGTTCCGAAGCGGTGGCCCGACACGTTTATCACATCATCAACGCGGCCGATGATGCGGTAGAGGCCGTTTTCGTCGCGACGGGCACCGTCGCCGGTGAAATAGTAGCCCGGATACGGCGCAAAATAGGTCTGGCGGGCACGCTCATGGTCGCCGTAGGTAGTGCGGAGAATACCCGGCCAGCTTTGCTTGATGGCCAAATAGCCCTCTTGGTCATTGCCTTCAATTTCAGAACCATCCTGGTTGAGTAGAACAGGTAGCACGCCGGGTAGTGGCAGGCCGGCGCGGGCCGGCACCGAGGGCGTGATGCCAGCCATGGCCGATATCATAATGCCGCCAGTTTCCGTCTGCCACCACGTATCTACCACCGGACACCGCTCCTTTCCTACGTGTTGATAGTACCAATACCAGGCTTCCTCATTGATCGGCTCGCCCACTGAGCCAAGCACCCGCAGCGAGTCCAGCGAATAGCTAAGCACGTTGTCGAGGGGCGCAGCCATGAGGCTACGGATGGCCGTGGGCGCAGTGTAGAAGATGCTGACCGAGTGCTTGTCGATGACTTCCCAGAAACGGCCGGCATCCGGATACGTGGGGATGCCCTCAAACATGAGCGAAGTGCTGCCGGCCAGCAATGGCCCGTAGAGTAGGTACGAGTGACCTGTCACCCAACCTACGTCGGCGGTGCACCAGTACACGTCGTTTTCTTCTACCTGAAACACGTTACGGAACGTGTAGTCGGCCCAGACCATATAGCCGGCAGTAGAGTGTACCACCCCTTTGGGCTTACCGGTACTGCCCGACGTGTAGAGAATGAACAGCGGGTCTTCGGCGTCCATTTCTTCGGCCGGGCAGGTTTTGGGCACGTCGGCGGCTTCCTCGTGGTACCATACGTCGCGGCCTTCCTCCATGTGCACGGGCCAGCCCAAGTGCTCCACCACAATCACGCGGCGGACGCTGGAACAGGTTTCCAGGGCTTCATCTACTACACGCTTCACCGGAATTTGCTTGGCACCGCGGTTTAGGCCATCGGCGGTGAGCACCACGGTGGCTTGGGCATCATTCACCCGGTCGGCAATAGCCGTGGCCGAGAAACCGGCAAATATCACTGAGTGCACGGCCCCAATACGAGCGCAGGCCAGCACCGCAATAGCCAGCTGCGGAATCATAGGCATATACAAGCATACCCGGTCGCCTTTTTCTACCCCATTGTTATGCAGCACATTGGCAAACTTGCAGACCTCTTGGTGCAACTCGCGGTAGGTAAGGCGCAGGTGGCGGGTCTTGGGGTCGTTGGGCTCGTAGATGAGGGCCAGCTTGTTGCCGCGTGAGGCCAAGTGTCTGTCGAGGCAGTTTTCCGTGATGTTGAGGCGGGCGCCCTCAAACCAGGTGTTGTGGCCACTGGCCATGTCGGAGCTCATCACCTTGTCCCATTTGCGCCGCCACGTGAAGGGGGCGGCCACCGAGGCCCAAAACTCTTCGGGGTGGTGAATGCTGAGGTGGTAGGCCTCGTGGTAGCCTTCAATGCTACGGATGCGGGGGTGTTTAGCAGGAGTTTCGGGCATGGGAGAAAGATGATGGGTGAAGAGGTGATGAGGTGAATCGTGACAGGTGACAGGTAAATGGTGAGGGGCTGGGGGCAGTTAATGGGGGCTGTCATCCTGAGCTAGCGAAGGACCTTATCACGCTGCACGGAATCGTTCCGGCGTGGTAAGGTCCTTCGCTCCGCTCAGGATGACAGGTTCGGCTGCTCGAAGGCCTGGCCTATGCCTCGGCGCTGGAGCACAGCCCCAATTTCCTTCAATATGGCGGGGTCGTCGATGGTGGAAGGTACGGTGAACTCCTCACCATCGGCCAGCTGACGCAGGGTTTTGCGTAGGATTTTACCGGAGCGGGTTTTGGGCAAGCGCTTCACAACAGCCGCCTGCCGGAAGCTGGCTACTGCCCCAATGTAGTTGCGGATCATGCTTACGACTTCCTGCTCTAGCTGCTCCTCTCCCACCGTCTGGCCGTCTTTCAGCACCACTAGGCCCACCGGGCGCTGGCCTCGTAGCTCGCACGCAATACCTAGCACGGCGCACTCGGCCACGGCTGGGTGCGAGGCCAGAATTTCCTCCATTTCGCCAGTACTGAAGCGGTGCCCGGCCACATTAATAACGTCATCGACGCGCCCCATGATGAACAGGTGGCCATCAGGGGCGCGGTAGCCGCCGTCGCCGGAGAGGTAGTAGCCGGGGAAAATATCAAGGTAGCTGCGCTGAAAACGGGCGTCATCCTGCCAGAGCGTGGGCAGGCAACCAGGCGGCAGCGGCAGGCACACCGCCACCAAGCCGGTGGTGCCAGCCGGTACAGGCTGGCCGGCTTCGTCCAGAATCTGTACGTCGTAGCCGGGCACAGGGTGGCCGGCGCTACCGGCCTGGGGGGCCGGCATATCGGCAAGGCCAGTGAGCGTAGCCAGCATCGGCCACCCCGACTCCGTCTGCCACCAGTGGTCAATTACAGGCACGCCCAGCGTGTGGCCGGCCCACTCGTAGGTAGAAGGGTCGCACCGCTCGCCGGCCAGAAACAGGTAGCGCAGGTGGCTCAGGTCATGCTGGCGGACCAGTTCCCCGCTGGGGTCTTCTTTCTTGATGGCCCGGATGGCGGTGGGCGCCGTGAACATCACGCTGACATTGTACTCGGCCAGCAACCGCCAGAACGTGCCGGCATCGGGGGTGCGCACGGGCTTGCCTTCGAACAGAATAGTGATACAGCCATGCAACAGTGGCCCATACACGATGTAGCTGTGTCCCACGGCCCAGCCAATATCGGAGCCGGCGAAGATGGTTTCGCCGGGTTGCAGGCCATAAACAGCCGACATACTGTACTTGAGGGCCACGGCATGGCCGCCGTTGTCGCGCACTACCCCTTTAGGCTTGCCAGTGGTACCGGACGTGTAGAGAATGTACAGCGGGTCGGTGGCATCGAGCGGCACGGCCTCAACGGGCGCGGCCCGCAGCAGCTGCCGGAAGTCCACGTCTCGGGTGCCCGCTCGCAGGTGGCCTTCTGCAGGGTGTTCCGGAAAGTCAGCGGAGCAGAAGTCTCGCTGTAGCACCACTAAGTAATCCGGTTTGTGGGTAGCATGCGCAATAGCGGCATCCACGAGAGGCTTGTAAGGCACCGGTTTATCGAACTCCATACCAGCCGAGGCGCAAATGAGCACGCGGGGCCGGGCATCATCAATCCGAATGGCCAGCTCAGGTGGTGCAAATCCTCCGAATACTACCGAATGCACCGCTCCCAGCCGGGCACAGGCCAGCATGGCCACCACAGCTTCGGGCATGTTGGGCATGTAAATTATGACTCGGTCGCCTTTTTCTACGCCCAGCTCGCGCAGGCCGCCTGCGCACCGGGCCGTCAGGTCCAGCAGCTCGTGGTAGGTGTAGGCGCGCTTGGTGCCGGTCACGGGCGAGTCGTAGAGTAAGGCCGGCTGCTCTGCGCGGCCGTTGTGCACATGGTAATCGAGGCAGAGCCAAGCGGTGTTGAGCTGCCCACCCCGAAACCAGCGGTAGAAGCCAGTGGCAGCATCCTGGCTCAATACTGGGCGGGGCGGCTCACGAAACCAAGCCAGCTGCCGGGCCTGCCGGGCCCAAAAGGCATCGGGGTCAGCGAGGCTGGCGGCATACGCAGCAGCATAGGAAGTGGCAGGATTCATGGCGGCGTGGAAAGTGAGTGGGGCGGGCAGGAATCGGGGTTAGGCGGGAGTAGCCAGCAGCTCTTTCACTTTTTCCATGAGCTGGCGGGTACTGAAAGGCTTGGGCATGTAGAGGTCGGCTCCAACTTCGTAGCCTTTCTGAATATCGGCCTCCTTGCTTTTGGCCGACAGGAAGATGACGCGCGTGCTGGTGCGGCCGGGGTGCTGCCGAATGTGGCGGCATACCTGGTAGCCATCTACATCGGGCATCATGATATCGAGCAGCACCACGTCGAAGGCGCTGTGGTCTACGGCCTCCAGGGCTTCGGTGCCGTTGCGCGCAATACTGACCTGGTAGCCGTTTTTGCGCATCAGAAATTCGAGCGACATCACAATGTTGGGCTCGTCATCGACGATGAGAATGTGGGGCGTCGGCATGAGCAAATGGTTTGTTTTCGGGTGGACGACAGGCAGAACTGGAGCGGGTTGGGCGGGTATGATAGTGCGGGCGGGTTGCTTATTCTTTCACGGGCAGCTCGATGGAGAAGCGGGCACCATGGTCGGGCTGGCTCTCGACCCAGATGCGGCCGGCGTGCAGCTCCACTATTTTGCGGGTGATGGCCAGGCCCAGGCCGGAGCCTTCGGGCTTGCGTGTGGTCTGGTTGCGGGCCTGGAAAAACTTGTCGAAGATGAGTTGATGAAACTCGGGTGCAATGCCTTTGCCGTTGTCCTGCACCCAGAAGCGCAGGCTTTCGGCATCGGCCTGGGCCACCACCCCAATGCGCCCGGTGCCATCGGCGCGGCACGACTTGATGGCGTTGGAAAGCAGGTTTACCAGCACCTGCATCAGCCGGTCCCGGTCGCCGGGCAGGCGGGGCAGGCCGGGCGGCACGGCCAGATCCAGCTGAATCTGCTTGTCGCGCAGCAGCTGGCCCACGGCTTCCAGGGCATCGGTTATTACATCGGCTACGTCCACGGGGCTCTTTTCCAGCGTCGCCTTCCCCGACTCAAATTTCTCCAGGTCCAGCACCAGCGTAATCAGCCGGCTCAGCCGCTCCGACTCCTTGGTAATGGTGAGCAGGAACCGCTGCCGCTCCTCGTCGTCCAGGTCGGGGTTGTCGGACAGGATTTCGGAGAGGGCGCGGATGCTGGTGAGCGGGGTGCGCAGCTCGTGCGTAACGGTGTAGAGGAATTCGTCTTTGTGCTGGTCCAGTTCCTGCAACTGGTCGTAGGCGGCCTGCAGCTGCTGGGTGAGGCGCTGGAGCTGGCGTTGCTGCTTCTGGAGCTGGCGGTTGGCTTCCAGCAGCTGCTGGCTTTCCTTCAGAATCCCCACTACGTTATCAAAGCTGATGTCCTCGGCTGCTACCGACGTGCGCAGCAGCAGCCGCGCCGACGCTGGCCCGATGGAGCCGGCCAACAGCTTTTCGGCGTAGGCCAGCAGGCGCGGGTCGGCTTGGGGCGGGGTGAGGTCGTCGGTGGCGTGGGCATCCGGAAAACGGTCCTGGAAGGCACGCAGGGCTTGGTTGGTACGCTTTTTCCCCAGGAATCCCATCAGTAGGGCGCGCACGTCGGGCAGCGGGGCGGCGCTCTGCCAACCGGCCGGCCCCTCGAACCCGGTACCGTTGCGGAACACATCTACGAACACATGGGCCTGGTGCTGCTCCAGCGCCGTAGGCTCGCGCAGCAGCGACACGCCCACGTAGAGGCCCACATTGAAAAACCAGCTCCAGAATAGCCCGTGCGAGAGGTAGTCGAGCCCTTCAAGGCCGAACAGCGCAAACGGCCGCAGCCAGCTCAGCCCAAATAGTCCCTCGTTCAGCACCGTTTCCGGCAGCAGATCAGGCCCCACCATGGTAGGCAGCACCAGCGTGAAAAACCACACGAAGAAGCCCGCCAGAATACCGGCCGTGGCGCCCTGCCGGGTGCCGCCTTTCCAGTACAGGCCGCCGAGCACCACGGGCACAAACTGCGCCACCGCTGCAAACGACACCAGCCCGATATTGACCAGTGGCAGCAGATGGCCCACCGCCGCGTAGTAGCCGTAGGCTAGCAGCAGCACCAGCACCACGGCCAGCCGGCGGCTCTGCAGGGCTACCTGGCTGAGGTAGGCAAACCAGCGGGCACCTTCCGCCCGCGCCGTCGGAATCCGGACCAGCAGGGGCATCAGCAGGTGGTTGCTCATCATCACGCTTAAGGCAATTGTTTCGACGATAATCATGGACGAAGCCGCCGACAAACCGCCCAAGTAGATGAGCAGCGCCAGCCACGGATGCCCGGCCTGCAGCGGCAGGGCCAGCACAAACGTGTCGGCATCGAAACGGCCGGTGCCCTCCAGCAGCCGCCCGCCAAAAGCCAATGGCAGCACAAATAGGTTGATGACGATGAGGTAGAGCGGAAACAGCCACATGGCCTTTCGCAGGTGGTCTTCGTTCACGTTTTCCACCACCGACACCTGAAACTGGCGGGGCAGCAGCAGAATGGCGGCCATGCTCAGAATCAGGAGCGTGAACCACTGCGCGCCGCTAGTCCCGGCCCCGTGCAGCGTGAACAGGCGGCTCAGGTCGGGCACAGCGGCGGCGCGCTCAAACACATCCGCAAACCCATCGAACAGCCCGTAGGTGACAAAGAGGCCCGCCGCCAGAAACGCCACTAGCTTCACCAGGCTTTCCAGCGCCACGGCCAGCACCATGCCCTCATGCCGCTCGGTGGCTTCCACGGAGCGCACCCCAAAAATGATGGTAAAGAAGGCCAGCGCCACGGTGGTGTAGAACGCCGAACCGGCCGCCGCGGCATCTTCTACGGGCAGGCTTAGCGCATTGGCAGGCCGAGTCAGGATGTCGAAGGAAACCGCTATAGCCTTGATTTGCAATGAAATGTAGGGCACAATACCCAGCACGCATACCACCGTCACGAGGGCCCCGAGCCAGGCACTTTTGCCGTAGCGGGCCGAAATAAAGTCGGCAATGGAGGTGAGGCGCTGCAGCCGGCAGATGCGGATGATTTTGCGCAGCACCAGCCACGCCGCTGGCGCCATGAGCGTGGGTCCCAGATAGATACCCACGAACTCCAGCCCGAAATGTGCCGCCCGCCCCACGGAGCCATAGTACGTCCAGGCGGTGCAATACACAGCCATGCTCAGAGCATACACATAAGGGTTGCTGACGAGGCTGCGCCGTCCCGAACCGGCCCGCCGCTCCGCCGCATACGCCACCCCAAACAGCAAAGCCAGGTAGCCGAACGAAAAGCCGATGACGAGCAGAATGGGCACGGAGCGAGTAAGAAAACGCGTGGAGTGATGCAGTAGGAAATCGAGCCCTACACTAGTAGTGCAAGGCTGCTGGCTCGGGTTACTTAGTTCGGACCAGCCAGCCTGTCAGGAGCACCAGCGCGCACCAGGCCAGCAGCACGTAGAGGTAGAGCACCGGAATTCCCCCTACCCTGCCGTCGTGGTCGAAAACGGCCAGTAGCGGAAAGTTGAACAGTATCCCGAACAGCAGGGAAACGAACAGCAGCCGTTGTCCGCGCCGCTGCTCCGGGCGCTCCTGGGACGGAATAGGTGGCATGGGCGACGAGGTATGAGGGAGTGGGAGCATGGCGGCAACATAATAAAGTCCGCCGAACCAACGGCCCGGCGGACTTTATTCGAATGCAGCCCACAGGCTATTTCGCGTCGCCGGCAGTTTCGTCCATCAGCTTTACGTTGCGCACATCCTTCATCAGCGCCTGCCCGATAAACCAGCAGATCAGGGCAATGCCCACCGGATACACGAGGCCAGCCAGGGTGCTGTGCTCCTTAATAAACGGCGTATCGGAGGCAGCAGCGCGCAGCGTGAGGGCTGTGGCAATCAGCGGCACGAAGCCCCCAAACACACCGTTGCCGATGTGGTAGGGCAACGACAGGGAGGTGTAGCGCACTTTGGTCGGGAACAGCTCTACCAAGTAGGCCGCAATTGGGCCGTAAGCCATGGTCACGAAGAGCACGAGGCAGAACACGAGGGCCGTCATGGCCGGCAGATTAGGGTCCAGGGCCTTCATTACGGCCGGAATGGCTTTGCCGGTAGCATCGACGGTGGCGGCTGTTACTTCTGTGATGGGGCCAGCAAACTGCTTGAGGCCGTAGAAAATGGGGAACGTAAACAGCGCCCCGCAGAGCAGGCCCATCATGATAATTTTCTTGCGGCCAATCCGGTCTGACAGCGAGCCGAAATACACAAAGAACGGCGTGGCCAGCACCAGCGCAATACAGAGAACCAAGCTGGCATCTACCAGGTCCAGCTTGAGCGTGTTCTGCATGAATGAGTAGGCATAGAACTGGCCGGTGTACCACACCACGCCCTGGCCCATAGTAGCGCCGAACAGCGAAATCAATACCAGACGGCGGTTTACGGGATTCACAAATGACTCACGCAGCGGGTTGGCGCTGGTTTTGCCCTCCGACTTAGCCTTGGCAAACAGCGGTGACTCGTGCAGCTTGCGGCGGATGTAGTAAGAGGCAATTACCAGCAGACCCGAGAGCAGAAACGGAATGCGCCAGCCCCACTCCTTGAAGGCTACTTCGCCCATGGTTTTGCGCGTGATGATAATCACGAGGATGCTCAGCAGCAGGCCGGCCGTCGCCGTAATCTGGATGAAGCTGGTGTAGTAGCCCCGCTTGTTGTCCGGAGAGTGCTCTGCCACATAGGTAGTTGCTCCGCCGTATTCGCCGCCCAGCGCCAGGCCCTGCAGCAGGCGCAGAATGGTCACGATAACCGGGGCGGCAATACCAATCTTGTCGTAGCTCGGAATCAGGCCCGTCACGAACGTGGCGCCGCCCATAATAAGCAGTGTGAGCAGAAACGTGTACTTGCGCCCGATCATGTCGCCGATGCGCCCGAAGAACAGCGCCCCGAACGGCCGCACCACGAAACCGGCCCCGAACACGGCCAGCGTCCCGAGAATGGTGTCTTCAATCTTGCCCGTAGACCCGAACAACACCGGACCGATGATGGCCGCCAGGGACCCGAAAATATAGAAGTCGTACCATTCGATGACGGTTCCGACGGAGGAGGCGGTAATTACCTGCCAGATCTTACTGGTCGAAACCGCGTTGTTGTCGTGCGCAATGGCATCGTCGGCACCGCCGCCGGCCAAGGGCGTGGCTCCGGCATAGGCGGCAGCGTCGCGCTGAGGGAGGTTGTCTTTCATGACTGATTGGTGGGAGTGTTAGAATAGGGTTGAAAGGCAGCTTTGCGGCTAGAGGGCCACCTGCGTCTGCAGCGTGATTTCCGGCTTGTAGTCCAAGTTGTTTATGTCCGTGAAATCGGGCCGGGCGCGGTAGTTGAGCGTGAATTTGGCGTTGTGCCCATCGATGTAGAAGTTGGCCCCGGCATCGAAAATATTCACGTTCTTCTGCTCTCCGTCGCTGGTGCGCAGGCCTTCGTAGCCGGCCAGCAGGTGCGAGGCGTAGGGCTGCACGCGCAGCTTGGGGCCCAGCAGATTTTTGGGTAGCAGGAAACCGGCTTGCACATAGCCTACGTTGCCGGTACCGGAGTGCGGCACAGCATTGCCACGGCGGGCATCGGTGCCGTAGCCAGGGTTCGAGGCCCCAATGAAGCGGGTATGGTTGGGGCCCATATTGTAGTTGTAGTACACGGCATATGCCGTGAAGGCCGTGCCCGACTCCTTGTTGATGGGCGTATCAAAAAACACATCGGCCGAGAACAGGGCAATATCGTGCTTGGTGGTGCCCACGGTGTTTAGTGAACCTAGGCCTGCAGCGGTGGCCGCGTCGATGGCGGCGGCATCCAGCACGCTGCCTGCCGAGCGGGAGTACATGCCGTCTTTGTTGTAGAAGAAACCAGCCCCGATATTGAACACCCGCTTGGCTCCCAGGTATGTGCCCACGTTGAAGGGCAGCAGGTTGGCTTCCTGCTCCAGAAACTCATAGCTGAAATAGCCCTGGTACACGTGGTTGGTGCCCTGCGGATTATACTGCGCCGTGTTGGAGCCAGTATTTACGCGTGCCGCGCCGGTGCCGGTGGTCGTGCCCAGGCCCAAGGGCGTGCTGAACGCCCCCGTTTGGTTAGTCAGGAATGATTCGTTGACCGACAGCACGTAATCGAGCTTACCAACGCGGCCTTTGCCGTATACGCCAATACCGCGCACAAACTGGTCAATTGCTTCAATGACAGGCCAGTTAGTCAGCGGCGCATCCAGCGTGAGGTAGTTGATGGTGCTCGAGCGTGTCATTCGGGACAGACCGTTCTGGTAGTGCATCCCCGCCCCCAGGTTCAGGTACTTATTGACCTTATACTCCACCACGGCCTCGTGCACGAACAGTTGCGGCTTTTTACCATCAACAGTTGGAGCAAAACCGCCGCTTACTGCCGTCTGGTTATTGATACCGAGGTGGGTGTACACCAGAAACCGGGGATTCAGCTGCGAAAGAACAATCAGGCGGGAACGGCGCAAGGCGAAATCAACCTGGTCGGACTGCGGCTTGCCAGGCGCGCGCAGCGTGCCGGTGTTATTCTCGGTGTAGCGGGCCCATACCTGATGCCAGGTAATGAAGCGAATGTACTTCGAGCCGTCGGGCGAGATGTTCACCTTCATGCCCGGCCCATAAGGAGCCGATTCTGTGGGCGGCGGCGGGGTGGCAGCCACCACCGGAGCCGGGGCAGCAGGAGCCGGGGCAGGTGGAGTGCTGGCAGGCGGCGGAACCGGCGTGACCTGAGCCGAGGCGCCAGCCGCTGACATAAGCGCGCTCAGTGCCAGCGCATAACGGGCGTTTTGCATGGACGTGGTGGGAATAGTGGTGAGGGGAAGGTCGGCGCAAACAGCCCGCTGGCACACAGCCTCCGGACTACACCGCCAAGTAGAAGAATCCCACTGTAGAAGTCACTATTCTGCTATACTTCTGCTAACTCCTATAGTTTTGCTACCCCTGCCGGAACCGTTCCCAGCGAATCATCATGTATTTGTCGCCCAGCTCGGTCACCATCATGCCGGCTCCTTTCAGGTTTTCCGCCTTCGCAAAAAAATCGGCCAGCTCTTTCTGATTAAGTATTTTATAGGTCGGATGATACTCTGTCTGTCGGGGAGCCTTCACGCCATATTTCTTCACCCAGTTCATCACCGACACATGGCTCACGCCCAGCAGCCGCTCAATCTCGCGGTAGCTCACGCCCTCCACATACAGTTGCAGTGCTTTGATGACATAGTACGGATTGGTTTCCTTTCCCGTCTTGGCTACCGAGTAATGGTAACTGCAGTTCTTGCACTTATATCGCTGCCTGCCGCCCACAATGCCGCTTTTGGTAGCTTCTTTCGATTCGCACTTCGGGCAGCTGATCTGGGCCATATGGGTGGTGAGTAAGTCCTTACTATGAAGCTATATTATTTTAGTAAATATATACCTATTTAGCAAGTATTGCTGGATTGATGGTACTTTATCTTGTCCACTCGCCAAACCACACCGCTCATACACGCCTACTGACGGCAACTTCTAACTAATGGTTCAGACCGGCTGGGTGTGGGTTGGCCAAGCTGATTCAGGGCTTACATAGCTAGCACAGTCACCAGCACGGCATCTACAGCTAGGCCCAGGCGGCGCATGTCCAGGCGGCCCAGCGTGTCGGTGGGCTCGTGGTAGTGCTTATTGCGGTAGAAGGCCGTGTCGGTAAGCAGCACGGCGGAGTAGTCGAACTGCCAGTAGTTGAGGTGGTCGGAGAAGTCGATGCCAGGCAGCCAAGCCGGCGCTTTAAAACGCTTTACGGGCAGAGCTGCTGCACCTTTGTAGCGCCGCGCAAACTGCCGCCCGAACTGACCGTTACCGAATTTCTGCGCTACGGTTACGTAGTTGCCGCGGCTGCCATAAATCCATTTCAGCGGGCCCAGCGGATAGTCTTGGCTGCCTTTCCGGTCGTCGTAGTAGCCCAGCATTTCCAGCGCCACCATACCACGCACTGGCACGCCGGCATCGTGCATAGACTTGGCGTGCACGTAGCTGCCCATTTGCCGGGTCCGGAAAAACGGCGGCTCCTCCAGCGTGTATGCCACCAGATCAATGCGGTAGGGCAGTTGAGGTTGCTGGCCCAACAGCCGCGCCAGCTCCAGTAGCGCCGCTACACCAGTGCCATTGTCGTCGGCACCGGGCTGCTCGCCGCACACATCATAATGGGCCCCAATAATCAGCCGCGGACCGGTTTCGGGACCAAAACTGCCGAGTATGTTGCGGTAGGTATTGCCCCGCACCTCGTAGGGTTGCTCAGCAGGACGGGCACCGGCGGCACGCAGTTCTGCTTTGATATAGTCGGCGGCCTGATTGAGGCTGGCCAGATGCTGGTAGTTGCGCGGCTCGGGCGTGGTAATGAGAGCCAGCAGGTGGCGGCGCAGACGGGTAGTATCGGCAGTAGGCTGAGCGGCAGCAAATACTCCGCTTAACAGCAACAGTAACAGCAGAGTGATACGCGGCATAAATAACAGAAGCAACTGGTAGCAGGAAAGACGCCGGGAAGATACTGAAGCCACGCCGGCTGTATTGCTCCAAACGAATACAACAGCGCTTGGCGCATGCGGCCAACCTGTTTAACTTCACGCATGATTGTACGCTTTCCGGTGGTGGTGCTCTTGTTTTTGCTGCTGATGGCTAGCCGGGTTTTCGCCCAAAGCCCGCAGACGCCCCTACTGCGTGGAACTCTGGCACAGGCAACCTCCGATACCAGCCGAGTCTTGCTACTTGCCAACCTGAGTGCCTCCTACCGCTATTCCCGCTTCGACTCGGTGCGCTACTACGCGTTGCGGGGGCTGCGGCTGGCACGGCGTATCGGCTATGCCAAGGGCGAAGGCCGGTGCCTTTCGCGCATCGGGATTCTGATGAGCGAGCGGGGCAATCTGCCGGCGGCACTTCGCATCAACCTGCAGGCGCTACAACTCAACGAAGACAGCCACGATGCCGAAGGCACGGCCCGGACCCTCAACCAGACTGGCCTGCTCTACTACGCCCTGGATGATTTCCGGCCGTCTTTAGGGTACTACTTTCGGGCGCTGCGACTATACGAGCAAGGCGGCATTGAGGACGATTCACAGTTGATCAGCGTGCTAACCAACATTGGAGCCAGCTACGAAGGTCTTCGGCAACTGGACTCCGCATCACACTTTCTAAACCGCGCGTATGCCCTTGCTGCGGCGCCTCGTAAGCAGGACTGGAGCTGCTGGGGCAACCCGCTGCCGTATGTGCTACGGGAGCTAGGACTGCTGCAGGCTTCGCAGGGCCGGGTGGCAGAAGCCGTGCGCTACTATCATAGCAGTGCCCGCGCCGCTGCCACGGAGAACGACAAACGCAGTGGCTGCCGGGCCTATCAGTATCTGGCCGAACTCTACCATACCAATCAACAGCCTGACTCCAGCCATTTCTACGCCCGCAAGGCTCTGGTCCTGGGCCAGACCCTGCCGTTCATACTGGGGGTGCTGCATACCAGCCGGCTGCTTTCCGAGTCGTTTGAGAAACGCGGGCAGCACGACAGCACGCTGAAATACCTGCGCATTATGCTCACGGCACAGGATAGCCTCTACAATCCGCAGCGCATTAAGCAGCTCGACGCCATTGGCTTTGCCGAACAGCAGCGGCTGCGGCAGTTGGAAGATGAAAATACGCGCTTCACAGCCGATGTCCGCACGTATGTGTTGTGGGGCTCACTCGGGGCGCTGCTGCTGCTGGCGCTGCTGCTGGCTCGCCACATTCGGCAGCAGAAACGGGCCAATCAGCAACTACAAAGCCTCAATGATCAGATTGGCCAACAGAAACGAGAGCTGACCCAGCAGCGCGACCGGCTGGCCCAGATGCTGCAGGAACTGCGGGCGGCCCAGGGCCAGCTGCTGCTACGCGAGAAAATGGCTTCTCTCGGCGAGTTGATGGCTGGGGTGGCGCATGAGATTCAGAACCCGATGAACAGCGTCAAGAACTTCGCTGCCATCAGCGTAAATCTGTGTCAGGAGATTCGGGAGGAACTGGCAAAGGTGCTGCTGCCCATCGACGACCAGCAAATCATTGATGATATGTTCCAGAATCTGAGCCAGTATCAGGCCCATATCGTGAAGCACAGCCAGCGGGCCGAAGGCATTGTGGAAGGCATGCTCGAATATTCTAGCAGCAGCCCTGCCCAGCGCCAACTCACCGACCTCAGCATGCTGGCCAACGAGTACATGCGGCTTACCTACCAGGATCTGCGCCTCAAAAACCGGCGCTTCAATGCCGCCCTCCTGCCCCATTTTGCTTCCAATCTACCGGAAGTGCCCATTGTGCGGCAGGACATCGGGCGGGCACTGGTCAGTCTTTTCACCACAGCTTTCTATGCCGTACAGCAGCGCCAGCGCCTGGGCGAGGAAGATTACGTTCCGCAAGTGAGCCTGACCACAAAGCTGGCGGGCGAGTATGTCGAAATCAGGATTCGTGACAACGGGTCCGGCATTTCGGAGGCTGTGCAGGCCAGCATCTTTCAGCGTTTTTTCACCACAAAGCCCGTCAGCGAAAGTTCTACCCTGGGCCTAGCCGTCAGCTACGACATCATCACGCGCGGGCATGGCGGCACTCTCCGCGTGGAAAGCCAGGAAGGTGTGTTCACGGAGTTTATTGTGCAGCTTCCGGTGCAAGGCAAACCCGCAGTGCCCGCCGAATGGGTGCTCTGAGCGGTGCTTCGGTTCCGCTGCAATGCTCCCTTACCTTTGCCGGCTCATTGTCCCATCCATTCCCACCATATGTCCTTCCGCACCATCACGCCCGGCACGCTGCCCGGCCCCGAGTGGCACCAGTTCCTACTGGGTGCCGTGGCGCCGCGCCCCATTGCTTTCGTCAGCACTATTTCGGCTGATGGCGAGGTGAACCTGAGCCCGTTTTCGTTCTTTAACGTCTTCAGCTCCAACCCGTCCACACTTATCTTCTCGCCTGCCAACCGCGTCCGTGACAACACCCAGAAGCACACGCTTTTCAACGTGCGTGAAGTGGCCGAATGCGTGGTTAATATCTGCGACTACGCGGTGGTGGAGCAGATGTCGTTGGCCAGCACCGAGTATGAGCGGGGCGTGAATGAGTTTGTGAAAGCCGGCCTCACGGAGCTGCCGTCTGACAAAGTGCGCCCGCCCCGTGTGGCGGAGTGTCCGGTGTCGCTGGAGTGCGTGGTGGAGCAGATTATTGCCATCGGCGACTCCAACGGCGGCGGCAACCTCGTAATTTGCCGGGTGGTGCAGGCCCACTTCCGCCAGGACATTTTGCTGGCCGATGGTGCCGGCATCGACCCGCATAAGTTCGATGCTGTGGCCCGCCTCGCCGGCGACTGGTACAGCCGCGTGGTGCCCGAAAGCCTGTTCATTGTGCCCAAACCTAACCGCAACAAGGGCATCGGCATTGACCAGCTCCCGGAGCATATCCGCACCTCCGACCTGCTCACCGGCAACAACCTGGGCCGCCTCGCCAACATCGAGCAGCAGGCCCTACCCACTCCCGAGCAGGTGCAGGCGTTCCGGCAGGACCCATTAGTGAGCTACACGCTCAGCAAACACGCCGCCGACCCAGCAGCACAACGCCACGAGCTGGTGGTGCTAGGGAAGAAAATTCTGGAAGAAGGCCGCCTGCTGGACGCCTGGAAAACGCTGCTGCTGGCCACGCCCTCTGCAGGCTAGCCTAGGGGCCGCACCATTTCGTAGAGCGACAAGGGCTGCTGTTCCCATCCCGCAGCCTGCAATACTGCGCGCACCGCCCCCTCCGGCACCAACGATGCTACCAGCGGCACGCCTGGAAATTCGGCCTCTAGCGCCTGCAGCATGCGCGTAGCCCACCCTTGGCGACGTAGGGCACGCGGCACTACCAACGTCAGTAGCAGGCTGCGCTCAGCTTCCGGCCGCACCACAGCGTAGGCGCTGTGAGCCAAATGGAAAGCCCGCGCAGGTGGCGCCGCAGCCGCAAGAGTCTCGCCCGAGAACATCCAAGGCAAGTCCGGTTCTCCCTCTGTTGTTACCAGCCGCGCAACCGTTAGCGGGTCCAGTTCGCTAAGGGCAGTCATGTTGGACATTGGGGCTGGCATACGCCTAAAGCTGAGCAAGTGGCGGGTATTGCGGAAGCCCAGCCGCTCGTAGAGGCGCCGAGCCGGCTCGTTTTCAGTGAAGACTTCGAGCAGCATTTCCCGGTCACCGCGCATCGTGGCCTCTTCTATGGCGGTTTGCAGCATGGTCCGGCCATAGCCTTGGCTACGCGCTTCCTTCACTAGCCCCATACCAGCTACCCGGCAGGTCCAGCCGCGCCGGGCTAGGTATACCACTCCTATCAGTTGGTCGCCCTTAAACCAGAGCCGGCTGGCAGCGGGGTCAAGATGCTCGCTCCGGAAGCGCCGCTCAAAGCTGGCGGCATCAAAGTTGAAGGGCACGAAGTACTCTTCAAACGACCGGTTCATTGCCTGAGCAAGCTCCTGCGAAGTAAACTTCAGTACCGGCCGGGCTATCAGTTCGGCTTCTGTTTGGCTGTTCATGTGCTGCAGAATTTCTCCCGCCTTCCGGACGACGTGTGTGAGGTGGACTTCTGACTATTGTGCCCTCCGCCTGTACGAAACCATCTGTCAGTTACGCACGGCAATCATCAGCCCCAGTTCCTTATAGCGCATGTTGAAGCGCTTGGCAATGGTGGCGTTGGTGAGGGAGCCTTTGTAGATGTAGACGCCGCTACGGAAATGCTCATTCGTGAACAGCACCTCATTGATGCCGCCGTGCTGGCTAATTTCCTGCAGAATAGGCGTGAAGATATTACTCAGGGCATTGGTGGCAGTACGCGGCACGCGGCTGGCAATGTTGGGCACGCAGTAGTGAATCACGTCGTACTTGCGGAAGACGGGCTTGCTGTGGCTGGTCATCTCGCTCGTCTCGAAGCAGCCACCCTGGTCAATGCTCACATCGATGATGACGGAGCCGGGCGCCATGCTGGAAACCATGCTTTCGGGCACCATAAACGGCACCCGGCCGTCCTCGGCGTTCAGGGCCCCAATCACCACATCGGCACGCCGGATCTGCTGGCTCAAGGCAAACGTATCGAGAGTACTGGTGTAAAGCTGCGTACCTAGATTTTGCTTGAGGCGACGCAGTTTATACAAGTGATTATCAAACACTTTTACCTCAGCCCCTAGTCCGGTAGCAGCGCGGGCAGCGTACTCGGCTACTGTGCCTGCACCCAGAATCACGACCTGTGACGGAGGCACGCCCGTGATACCGCCCAAGATGATGCCTTTGCCTTCGTTGGAGCGCGCCAAGTATTCGGCCGCAATCAGCATGACGGTGGAGCCGGCTATTTCGCTCATGGCCCGCACCACCGGCCGCGCTCCGCTCGGGTCCTTAATCAGCTCGAAGCTGATGGCGCTGATTTTCTTGCGCGTGAGGGCCGTAACGTACTCGGAGGTGAGCGTACCAAACTGCAGCGCCGATATCAGCGTCTGATTGGAGCGCAGAAACTCGATTTCGTCGTGGGTGGGCGGCGCCACTTTCAGGATGAGGTCGGCTTCGTATACCTCTTTTTGCGAGTAAGCAATAGTGGCCCCGGCTTCGGAGTAGTCGTGGTCGGAGTACTTGCTGGGTTCACCGGCCCCGCTTTCCATCACAATTTCGTGTCCTTCTTCCACTAGATGCTTCACGGCTTCCGGCGTCAGGCAGATGCGGTTTTCCTGCAGCGAGGTTTCGCGGGGCAGCCCAATAAACAGCTTACGCTTCCGGGTTTCCACAGCCAGCATGGATTCCTGCGTGAAGTAGGCGCGGCTCGTGGCCAACGACTCAAATCCGGGTGGTACTGCTTCGGGCATCTCTGATAGGTATGAATTAGAAAGTAGTAGATCTGAAATTCAGCATTTTACAAACGAATTCTTTACAATTCGCTGCGTACATCTGATTCCTTATTTCTTAATTTCTAATTGAAGAGTGCGAGACTCTTCGCCGGTGACATGAAGGGTGATGAGCAGCCGCTCTGGTGGCAACAGCGCCTCAATGCGGCTGGGCCACTCTATCAGGCAAAGATAGCCGGAATCGAAGTACTCCAACGCCCCGATGCCTACTGCTTCGACGGGTTCGTTGAGGCGGTAGAAATCGAAGTGGTAAATGGGCTGGTTCTGCGCGTCGCGGTACTCGTTTACCAGCGCGAAAGTGGGGCTACTCACCTCATCCTGCACGCCCATACTCTGGCAGAGCGCCTTGATGAAGGTGGTTTTGCCGGCCCCCATTTCGCCTTCGAAACACACAATGGAGTGGCTCTGTAGTGCCTCAAGCACCTGGGCGGCCACGGCGGGCAGCGCCGCCAGCGTCGGAAGTTCAAAAGTCAGCATGGGCTGCAAGGTAGGCAGAGCGTTCAGCAAAATCCGCGCTACTGTGCACCTTGGGCCGTAGCATTTGCCGCTGCACCTCTTACTTTTGGCCGACCACAAACCCCTTCCTCATGCAAGTTTCGCGAATGGCCGGCAGCCTTATCGGCTCCGAAATCATCAAAATCGGCAATGAAGTCAACGACATGATCCGCAAGGGGGAGCAGATATGCAACCTCACCATCGGTGACTTCGACCCGGCTATTTTCCCCATTCCGACGGAGCTACAGCACGAAATTACGGCGGCGTATCAGGCCGGCCATACCAACTATCCGCCTGCCAACGGCATAGCTGCGCTCCGCGAAGCTGCCACCGCCTTCACAAAGGAGCGGCTGGGCCTGGCCTATTCCCCCAACGACGTGCTGGTGGCGGGTGGCTCCCGGCCTCTCATCTATGCCACGTACCTCGCCGTGGTAGACCCCGGCGACAAAGTAGTATTTCCGGTGCCCAGCTGGAACAACAACCACTACTGCCACCTCTCGGGTGCCGAGGCCGTGATGGTAGAAACCTCGCCCAAGAACAACTTCATGCCTACAGCCGCCGAGCTGGCTCCGCATTTGGCCGGCGCCACGCTGCTTGCCCTCTGCTCGCCGCTCAACCCCACGGGCACAGTATTCACCAAAGAAAACCTGGCGGCCATCTGCGACCTAGTAGTGGCGGAGAACCAGCGCCGCCAGCCCGGCGAAAAGCCTCTTTACCTGCTCTACGACCAGATTTACTGGATGCTCACCTTCGGCCAGACCGGACACTTCGACCCGGTAAACCTGCGCCCTGAGCTGCGCGACTATGTCATCTACATCGACGGCATCTCAAAATGTCTGGCTGCTACCGGCGTGCGAGTGGGCTATGCCTTCGGGCCGGCGGTGGTCATCGATAAGATGAAAGCCATTCTGGGCCACGTAGGAGCCTGGGCCCCGAAAGCCGAGCAGGTAGCCACAGCTAAGTTTCTACCGAATACGCCGGCTGTCGACGGTTTTGTGGACGAGTTCAAGGACAACATTCAACGTAGTCTCGACACCCTGCACCACGGTTTGCAGGAGCTAAAAGGCGCTGGCTACCCCGTCGACTCCATCGTGCCGATGGGCGCTATTTACCTCACGGCCAAGCTGGCTGTATTGGGCAAAACCACGGCGACCGGGCAGGTACTACGCACCACAAAGGAGCTGACCTCCTACCTCATCAGCGAAGCCCGGCTGGCGCTGGTGCCGTTCAGTGCCTTCGGGACTTCCGATACGGCTCCCTGGTTCCGGATGTCAGTGGGAGGCGCTTCGCTGGATTCTATTGAGGCAGCCCTGCCCCGGTTGCGGGCAGCGCTGGATGCGCTGAAATAGGTCGTCGTTCTGTTGTTACAGACTTCTTTCGAGCTACCTCGGTCCACTAGGGCCGGGGTAGTTTTGTTTGGGCTGTGTAGCTTCGGTTCCGGCGTGCTACTGGGCTGCCGGTTTTCCCAAAACCTGCGAGGCCAAATCGGTCTTTCTTTCTATCTTTCCTTCCACTACTCAAAAGCGGGCTTTGGTAAAGGCCCAAAACAGTTTAGTTAACCGCTCTATACTCTACCCGGCTTTGCTTCTTTCCAGCCCTGGAATTGCGAGGCCTCGCCACACGCCACCTATTGCACGCTCCACTTTTTTACCACCGGACTGTGCACACACGCTTTTCTACCAGCTTTCTGGGCTGGATATGGCACCTCTCAGTAGCGCTGCTTTTTTTGCCTCAGGTTTCTGCTGCCCAGATACCTGCTGCTCCAATTCCGGGAGTGGTGCGCTCAGCCGCAGGCCTTCCCCTGGACTACGCTACCATCATATTGCACCGTGCCACCGATTCCGTGGCCGTTAAGACCGAATTCAGCGACGCGGAAGGCAAGTTTCTGCTCACACCGCCTGTCGCGGGCCGCTACCTGTTGTCGGTGCTGCATATTGGCTACCGGCAAGCCTGGGTGGGGCCGCTGGAAACCAGTGCCGCCGTGGGCCAGGTGGTGGTCATCACGCTGACGCCCAGCGCGGCTCAGCAACTGCGCGGCGTGACCGTGACGGCGCAAAAACCGGCTTTTGAACGCCTACCCGACCGTACGATTGTGCATGTGGAAGGCAGCACGCTGGCCGCTGGCAACACAGTGCTGGATGTGCTGAGCCGGGCACCGGGCGTGACGGTTGGCGGCAACGACAACCTAAGCCTGCGCGGCAAGCAGGGCGTACTGGTGCTTATTGATGGCAAGCGGGTGCCCATGACCGGCGTGGAACTGGCCTCGATGCTGCGCGCCCTACCTGCCGAACAGGTGCGCACGATTGAGTTGATTACGAACCCTCCCGCCAAATACGACGCCCAGGGCGGCGCCGGCATTATTGCCATCAACCTCAAGAAGGACCAGCGCCTAGGCACCAATGGCAGCGTGAATGCCAGCTACGGCCGAGGCCACTACGGCAAGCACACTTCCGGCCTTTCCCTGAATCACCGTAGTGCCAGCCTCAACCTCTACGGCTCCTACGCCTACACAGACCGCCGCAACTTCCAGAACCTGACCTTCAACCGCCGCTATCTGCAGGACGGGCAGGTGCAAATCAGTAGTCAGCAGCTCAATGAGATGCGCAACCACCTGCAGTCGCACACTTGGAAGGCTGGGATGGAATACACTGCAAGCAAACGAACCACGCTGGGCGCCATGCTCAGCGGGCTGGCCAGCAACTCGCCGTGGGAAGGCACCAACGCATCGGAGTTCTTTAATGCACAAGGCGCATCTACTACCCGCTACAGTTCCTGGAACCTGCGCAACCTGCGCACGCCCAACATAGCCGGCAACCTCACGCTGCGCCACACCTTCCGCCCCGACTCGGTGGGCACGCCGGAGCTGACCGCCGACGCCGATATGGCCCGCTATGGCATCACGCGGCTACTGAATCTAGCTACCTCCTATACCTTACCAACCCGTACGCCAACCTCTCTTCTTGGCACACACGACGGCACACTTACCATTCAGTCGGTGAAGGCCGACTACGTGCGGCCGTTGCCGCGGGGCCTGCGCCTAGAAGCCGGCGCCAAGTCCAGCTGGGTGCAGTCAGACAACAGTGTGGTGTTCTACCGAACCGAAAACGGTGCTACGTACCTCGATACCAACCAGTCGAACGAGTTTCGCTACGATGAGAACATCAACGCGGCTTACCTGAGCCTGACCCGCCCCCGCCCCACCCTGACACTGACTGCCGGCCTGCGCGCCGAGCAGACCAACGCCACCGGCCGGCAAGTTATCGGCAACGAAAATTTCGACCGGCACTACTTCCAGCTATTCCCGAACCTGAGCCTGAGCCGGACGCTTTCGGAGAAGCATTCGGTGGGGTTTTCGCTGAGCCGCCGCCTCGACCGGCCCACTTACAACCAGCTCAACCCTTTCCGCTCTTTCGTGGATGCCACTTCTTACCGCGCCGGCAACCCGTATCTGTTGCCCCAAACCAATTACAGCGCCGAGCTGACTCATACCTGGCGCCAGAAATATACCACCGGCCTGAGCTACGCCCACGCCCGCCAGCCCATAGTAAGCGTGTATCTGGCGCAGCCCACCCTGCTGGTAGCCGCCACCGATGTAAACCTGCGCACCCGCCACTACTACGCCTTCACGCTTACGGCCCCGCTGGCGCCCACTAAATGGTGGCAGCTCTACGCCGATGCCGAGTTGTTCTTCATCTACTTCGAGGGCAACCTAGGCGACACAGCCCCACCCGCCGGCCAGCCGGGCGCTATTCTGAATGCCAACAGCACATTTACGCTGGGCAAGGGCTGGACCGCCGACCTCAATGGCAGCTACCATTCCCGGGAGCGGTATGCGTTTCAGGTAGTGAATGCCTTCGGGCAGGTGGGCATAGGCATCCAGAAAAGCCTTTTCGACGGCCGCGCCACACTGCGGGCCAATGCCACCGACCTGCTCTATACCGCCCCGGTGCAGGCCACCTCCCGCTACGTAGCCTTCGAGGAAACCTTCCGCTCCACGCAGGACACCCGCGTGGCTACCCTGGCCTTCACCTACCGGTTCGGCAGCAACGAGGTGGCACCGGCCCGCAAGCGCGCCACTGGCGCCGAGGACGAAAAGCGCCGCGCCATCAGTCAGTAACCTTCGAATTGCTGCCACTATATCCGGCGTCCGATGTATTGGGCGCCGGATTTTTTATTGGGTACTCCACAGCCATTAACCACGGATTACCAGACTGAGTCGGCAGAGTGCACAGCATCTCCAACATTTTTTACTCAGCAAAGCAACTTCAATGATATATCATACATCTATAGGATATCATTCCTGAAATTCCCTTTATGCTCTCCAGTGTCATCTTTTACTCGCTCGATAAGGCCATCCGGCAGTACCGGAAGCTGGCGCAAGCCAACATCGACCGGGCCGGTATTGCTATTACCATCGACCAGTGGCTGGTGCTACGCGTGATTCAGGAGCACGACGACCTCACCCAGGCCGACATTGCCGACCGGGTTTTCAAAGACCAGGCCTCGGTAGCGCGCATGATCAGTCTGCTGACCAAGCGCGGCCTGCTAGTGGCGGTGCCTCTGCCCTCCGATGGCCGCCGCAGCCAGCTCCGCGTGACCAAGGAAGGCGAGCAGGTACTGAGTGATGTGCAGCCAGTGGTGCTCAACAACCGCAGCTTAGCACTGAAGGGCCTCTCTGAAGACGACCTAACCCTATTGCGCAACATGCTGGAACGCATCTACCTGAATTGCAGCGCACGGGCCCCTACTTCCTAGTAGTTACTTCACTCTCTGTCAGCCTCAAGAATCACCTGTTGGTAGCACTTGATAAATAGTAAAAACAAAATTTGCTTCTACGAAAACATTCGTATATAATTGTACGAACAAATTCGTAGACACATCGAATTCTTCCTGCATCTGCTGACGAGCAGCGTAGGAAGTTCCATTCCAAGCTCGCTGCTCCGGCCTTTCGGCCGCCTCTGCTACTCCGCTACCGTCTTCTAGCAGCTCATCCTTCCTTTCCTTCTTTTCACTAGCGACACGTCGTCTGGCTCATGAAAACCCTACTTACTCGGCTGCTTGGGCGGCTGGCCTTCCTTGTTATTGCTTTTCCGGTAGCTGTCTTTCCTGCGCACTACGCGGCGGCACAAGCTACCGGCGCGGTTCGCGGTTCGGTACAGGATGCTACGGGCAAGCCACTGGAGTTTGCTACGCTCACGCTGCATCGGGCCACCGATTCGGTAGTTGTAAAATCGGAGTTCAGCGACGAAAAAGGAGCGTTCCGGCTAGGTCCGGTAGCAGCCGGACGCTATCTGGTACTGGCCTCACAAGTAGGATTTGTGCGGCGCTGGAGCGCACCGGTAGAAGTGGCCGGCAGCGACGTGAGCCTACCGCCTCTCGCGCTGACAGCCAGCGGGGCCACTACCCTGAAGGAAGTGACAGTAGTAGGCCAGAAACCACTGTTTGAGCGCCTCGCCGACCGTACCGTGGTGAATGTGGAAGGTAGCACGCTGGCAGCGGGGGCCTCGTCGCTGGAGGTGCTGGGCCGTTCGCCGGGTGTGACGGTAGACGGCAACGACAACCTGGCCCTACGTGGCCGCCAAGGCGTGCTCGTGCTCATTGACGGCAAGCGCCAGCCCATGACGGGCACTGAACTGGCCGACTACTTGCGCGCCCTTCCCGCCGACCAAGTGAAGAATATTGAGCTGATAACGAACCCACCAGCGAAATACGACGCCCAGGGTAGTGCTGGCATTATTGCCATCAACCTTAAAAAGGACCAGCGCCTAGGCACCAACGGCACTCTCAATGCCAGCTACGGACGGGGGCAGTCCAGCGTTGATAAATACACAACGGGCCTTTCGCTCAACCACCGCCGCAAGGGCCTGAACCTGTTTGGGAGCTACACCTACGCCGACCGGGAGAACTTTGGGGACCTAATGATTCACCGGGACTTTTTCAGCTATCCGGACGGGCAGCGCACTTTCACGGGCAGCACCGAGCAGGACAACTTCAGCAAAGGGCGCGGCCGTTCCCACACCTGGAAAGCCGGCCTCGACTACGACCTGACCGAACGGACAGTGCTGGGCGCAACAGTAAGCGGCGTGAACTTTCGGTTCAACCAAGATGGCACCAACAACTCCGATCAGCTGGCCGCAAACAACAGCCTGCAGCGCCAGTATCAGTCGCTGAACACGCGCAGCATTGTGGCGCCCAACGTGGCCGGCAATCTAAACTTTCGCCATACATTCAAAGCCGATTCGGTGGGGCCGCGCGAGCTAACGGCCGACGCCGATGTGGCGCGCTACGACGCACGCCGCCTGCAGCAGCTGAATACGACTTACACCTTCCCCATTGATTCCCTCGATTTCCTCGACAGCAACCAGCACGGCCAGCTCGACATCTGGTCGGTGAAGGCAGACTACACGCAGTTGCTGAGCAAGCGCCTGACGATGGAAGCCGGCGGCAAAGTAAGCTGGGTGACGTCGGACAATGATCTGCTGTTCCGGATTCCGGGGCCGGACGGAGTAGGACTGGTGCGCGACGCCCGCCGCTCCAACCGCTTTCTGTACGACGAGAACATCAACGCAGGCTATGTAAATTTCAACTACACCAAGCCGGGTTGGACGCTGCAGGCCGGCCTGCGGGGCGAACAAACCAAGGCCACCGGCGTGCCCGAAGACCCAGACCAAGGCTTCGACCGCAACTACTTTCAGCTGTTTCCGAGCGCGGCAGTGAAGCGGGAGTTTTCTAAAACGCACGAGGTTTCTCTGTCCTTGAGCCGCCGCATCGACCGGCCGTCCTATGGACAGCTCAACCCATTCAAATCCTACATCGACGCAACAACTTATGGTGCCGGCAACCCCGATCTGCTGCCCCAGACGAGCTACAACTTTGAGCTTACGCACACTTTTCGCCAGAAATACAGCCTCGGGCTGAGCTACAGTGTCACGACTAACCCCATTATCGGGACGGTGCAGCCGGCACCGGAAGGTGGCCGGGCCGTCGTCTCAACGAACCAGAACTTAGGGCAGCAGCAGTACACGGCCCTCACCCTAACTGCTCCGCTGGAACTGGCCAAGTGGTGGAGCATGACCAATAACTTGGTGGTGTATTACAACCACTTCACCGGTGACCTGGCTGGCACGCGCCTCAATGCGGGCAAAGCGGCATATAACGTCAACAGCACTAGCTCTTTCACCATTGGCAAAGGCTGGAGCGCCGACCTAACTGCTTTCTACCAGTCGCCGGAAGTGTATGGTTTTTTTCAGGTGCGGCCACAGGGCCAGGTAACGGCCGGAGTTCAGAAGACGGTGTGGGACCGGAAGGGCACTCTAAAGCTGAACATGACGGATATCTTCTTCACCGACTATGTGCGTGCTACTTCCTCCTATGAGAACTATGTGGAGCGCTTCAATCAGCGCCGCGACTCCCGCGTAGCAACTCTTTCGTTCAGCTACCGCATCGGCAACGACAAGGTAGCACCTACCAAGCGCCGCTCAGGCGGAGCTGAGGAAGAGAAACGCCGTGCTGGCGGATCATAGCCAGCCTGCTCTGCGCAAAAAAAGCGGCAGCCAGGTAGGCTGGCGCTTTTTTTATGCGTGTTGCGGCCGGCCGGACGCTACTGATGTGGGCATAAAGCAGGACCTTTGCTCGTCTTCCTTTGTAGTTCGCGCCGAGTGGCCAATTCCTATTTCCAGTTCAAGCAGTTCCGCATCGAGCAGGGTGAGTGCGCCATGAAGGTGAGCACCGATGCCTGCGTACTGGGTGCCGCCGCCGACATTGAGGAGGCGCAGCGCATACTGGACATCGGTACCGGCACCGGGCTGCTGGCCCTGATGGCCGCCAAACGCAACACAAGCGCCCGGATAGAAGCCGTGGAACTGGAGCTGGCAGCGGCAGCCCAAGCGGCGGCCAATTTCGCGGCCAGCCCCTGGGCTGCGCGCCTTACGCTGCATGCGCAGCCACTGGCACGTTTCGCCGCCACTTGTCCGGCGCCCTTCGACCATATTCTCTGCAACCCGCCCTTCTTCCGCCACTCGCTCCGCTCCCCCAATGCGCAGCGGACCACTGCCCGCCACACCGCCGACGATACGCTTTCCTTCCCCGAATTAGCCCGCTTCGCGTCTGATTTTCTAACACCTGTCGGGCGTCTCACGGTACTGCTCCCACCACCGGAAATGCGGCACTTCGAGGAAGCTGCGGCTCAGGCCGGTTTGTGGCCGCTAACAAGGCTGGTGCTCCAGCACCGCGCCGGCAGTAAGCCGCTACGCCATATCACAGCTTTTTCGTGGCAAAAGCAGCCGGCTCAGCAGCATGACCTGTTGGTAAAAGATGACGTGGAGGAATACTCAGCAGCGTTTCGGACGTTGCTACAGGATTTTTACCTAGCGTTTTAGTAGAGAATCCTCCGGTATTTGCCCGTTACAGTGGCAGCAAGCGTTGTACCTGCGCCAGCTTATTCTGGTAGAAACCGTCGAGCAGGTCGGCCTGCACCTGGCCAAACTCGGCCGCCTGGTAGCGGCGGCGTACGGTACCATCAGCCAATACTGTGAGTTCGTCGCAGAGTTCGGTGAGGGAGCCCAGCAAGTGCGAGGTCAGCAGAATACCGGTACCTTGCCCGCGTAGCCGCCGCAGTATTTCCATCAGTAGCAGGTTGGTGTTGAGGTCAAGGCCGTTGAAGGGCTCATCCAGGATAAGGTAGCGGAAGGGCTGCACGAGGAGCGCCAGAAGTGCCAGCTTCTTCTTCATGCCCGCCGAATACTCCTCGGCATATTGGTCGAGCGGCAGCTCCAGAAGCTGATTCCAGCCCTCAAAATCAACTAAGGCTCGGCCACGGGCCTGCAGCGTAAACTCTAGGTACTCGCGGCCAGTGAGGCGCGGATAGAAGTACGGCTCGTAGGGCAGCAGGCCTGTACACGGGCGAATAGATAGGCCTGTAGTTTCGCGCACCGTGCCTTGGTAGTCATGGTACAGGCCGTAGAGGCAGTGCAGCAGCGTGGTTTTGCCGGCGCCATTAGCTCCCACCAAGCCATGCAGGGTACCAGGCCGCAGGTTCAGGCTGACATCGTGCAGCACATCGTGCGTGCCAAAAGCCTTGCGCAGGCCATTTACTTCAATCATGGCGAAAGGTGGAAAGCCGCTGCCGGCTTTTCCAGATAAGTCCGAAAAAAGCCACCGCCAGCAACGCCGGATATACCGGATGGCCGGCCGCCAGCACACTCAGAGCCAGCACTGCACCCTGCGTGAGCCGTACCAGCAGCGCGCTGGGGTAGAAGGCATAGCGGGCCAGCACCACCATCGTGAGCAATGCAGTTCCCCAGAGCATAAGCAATACCGCACCATCCGGCCCGGCGGGGCCGCTACTAAGCAGCCAAGCAAAAGGAGCCGCTGTCAGGCTGAAATAGAGGAGCGCCAGCCCCACCCGCCGCCGCAGCCATGCGCTTGGCTGCCGAAGTGCAGGCAGTAACAGCTCCCAGGGTTCCGGCGTGCCGTAGAGAGAGGCAAAAAGCACTGTCCAGATGCCAAATGCCACTGCCGGTGCCACCGAATACTGTTGCCACCATAAGGCCGTCCCCAGTAGCGCCAGCCACCACAGCCACGCACCAGTTTGCCGGAAGCCGCTAATCAGCTCCAACGCTTCGCTCCGCAGCAGGCTGCGCCGGTGCCGCGACGAAGTGTGGATCTGTGCAGCAGGTACCCAGGCACAAAATGGAGCAAGCCCTACAGTCAGCAGGCTAGCGCCTACCCTTCCGAACCCCAGCAGCGCACCAGCCGCCGGCAGGCTCCACAACGCATATTCGGCGGCCAGCCACCAGCGAAAACTAGGCGCGGCCAGGTGCAGGAAGGGCAGGTCGGAACGGCGACGGTGCTGGCTGAGTAGCAGTAGCACTACGAGCGGCGGCACCACCCATTGCCCGGCTGGATGCGGGGCCAATACGACGAAAGTTCGCGCTAGTGCTAGTAGCAGCATCGGCCCCAGCAGCACCATTCGCCACCACCCCAACTCCGCCAACAAGCGGCCCAGTACACGCAGCCGCAGCAATAGATAGGCAGTCATAGGTTTGGGAAGCAAGCAGAGCCTGCACAACGCCGAAACACGCTTTTTCGTCTGGATTTAGCGAGCAAATACGCTCCTAGAAGCCACGCTTTCCGTTTCCTCGAATCGAATACTGTAGTCGGCGGCCAGTTCCGCCAGAATGGGTGTGTACAGTTCCGGACTGGTTGGGATGACCACACCACGCCGGGACATTTCGCCTCGCGCCAGCCGCCGCACGGCCATTCCCAGCGGCAGACCCACGGTTTTGGCCATGGCGGTGTGTGTGGCATCATCACCTAGTACTACCAGAGAGGAGGTGCTGTTGTAAAGCACGCCTTGCAGCTCAAATTCAAATAAGTGCTGCATCACAATCATGTCATGGTCGTGAGGCTGTAGCTGCCATTTCTCGGTGAGCAGGCGCTCCAGCAACTGTGCGGGCGTCGCATTGGCCAGCCCCACAGGCTTATCGGTGAAGAGCTCAAGCCATTGCAGGCGCTGCATTTCGGGGCCGGCCAGCGGCAGGCCCAGGTAGTCGGCACACTGCACGGCCAGCTCGGTTTCGGACGCCGCTCGCGGCACCGCTACCGGCAGGTATGCCTCGATTAGTTCTCGCCAGGTCAGGTCAGCAGAGTTTCCGAGGTGCACGGAGTCGTCGGTGAGGCCTAAGCGCACGAGGGTGTGCCAAGCGGCGCAGTAGCCGGCCCGGCGCAGCGTGCCGCGCAGAATAGTCGGAATATCATCGAGACCGTAGGGCGCGCGGTAGCTGAGCGAGTCGCGGTTGGCATAGCCGTCGAAGCTGCCGTAGCCGGGCACTTCTATCGGCTCGGTGCGTGCAAAAAGGTGCTGGTACGGGATAAAGCGGGCCCGGCCGTTTTCGAGATACTTGGCCGTGCTCTGGCCAGCCAGCACTACGTTGCGCGGGTTCCAGGTGAACTTGTACTTCCACGGATTGTCACCCTCCGAATCGGGGGCCAGCAGCCCGCCGCAATAAGACTTGAATGAAGTGATACGTCCGCCCCGCGCCCTGATATGCTCTATCACGGCCATCGCCGACATATGGTCGAGGCCGGGGTCGAGGCCGCACTCCATGAGCAGCGTGACACCCGCCTGCTGCGCTTCCGCATGCAACTCCCGGATTTCCTCACTCACGTAGCTGGCCGTGGCTAGGTGCCGCCCCAGCCGCACGCAAGCATGCGCCACAGGCCCATGAAACAGCGCCGGCAGCATCGAAATAACAATGTCAGCGCCGGCTACCAGCTCCTCCAACCGGGCTTCATCCTGAATATCGAAGGCCACAGCACGAGCATATTCGCTGTGCGCGGCCAGTACCGGCACCAAGTGGGCCGGATTTACATCGGCTACCGTAAGCTGCCACTTTTCTAGGGGCGCGTAGCGGATCAGGTACTGAATGAGCGAAGAAGCCGAGCGGCCGGCACCAAGCAGGGTAATACGGGTCATCGGGGGAAATTGGGTGGGAAGGGACTATCAGCAGGAGCTGGGTTGCACGAAGCAAAGCTCCGGCTCAGCTGCCAAATCAGGCCCAATTCTAGCGAATTCCGGGGAGTATGGAAGGCTGTCGGCCGGCTTCTTCGGCCTTTTTGGCCCCTGCACTGGCTCTGGTTCACCTCTGCTTGTGGTGGCAGACTGCCGCGCATTCGTCCGTAAAGGAAATTGTAGTACATTCACCGCCCCTTATCCAACCGGGGCCGCCAGCGGTACCGGGCTTTCCTTTTCCTGCCTCCTCAATGGCCCATCCGCTCCACCTCACCATCAACGTCGAGGTTCTTACTGCAGCCGAACTAACACCCGCCGAAGCCGCTACCTGGCAGGCTGCCCGAGCCGCCACCGACCACGCCTACGCTCCCTACTCCCACTTCCACGTCGGCGCATCGCTACTACTTGATGACGGCACCATTTTCCGGGGTACCAACCAAGAAAACGCGGCCTTTCCGTCCGGCCTTTGTGCGGAGCGCACGGCACTATTTGGCCTGGCAGCTTCTCAGCCCGAGCGTCGCATTGTAGGCATGGCGGTAGCTGCCCGCCCCGCTTCCGGCGACTTTGTGGCCGTGACGTCGTGCGGGGCCTGCCGACAGGTGATGGCCGAGTATGAGCACCGCCAGCAGCAGGCCATTCCGTTGCTGCTGCCCGGCCCCAACGGCAGCATCTACCGTTTCCGCAGCCTCTCCGACCTGCTGCCCTTCGGCTTTACTGCCGACGATTTGCCGCAGAAAGGCTAATCTGGATGGCGCAGGAACACCACTTGGCTGTCACGCGCACGGCTCGCTACTTTCAATTGGGCGAGTTGTCGGCCAGCACCCGGCAGGTGTGGTTCGTGTGCCACGGCTACGGGCAATTGGCGCAGTACTTCATCCGGCACTTCGCGGCCGTCACCGCCGCCGACCCTACGCTGGTGGTTATTGCGCCCGAAGGCCTGTCACGGTTCTACCTGCAGGGCACCGGCGGCCGAGTGGGAGCTACCTGGATGACGCGCGAAGACCGGCTCACAGAAATCGATGATTACGTTGCGTATCTGAACCAACTGGCCTCATCCATATTGGCAGCCGTGCCGACTAATGCACACGTGACGGTGCTAGGCTTCTCGCAGGGCGCCGCTACCGTAAGCCGCTGGCTGGCCCGGGCCGCTTTCCGCCCGGCCCGGCTCATCCTCTGGGCCGGCGCCTTCCCGCCCGACATGGATTTCACGGTGGCTTCGCACCTGCTACAGGGCCTGCCGGTTACGTTAGTTTGCGGCGACGAAGACGAATTCATCACGCCAGAAGACGTGGAAAAGCAGCGCGCATTTCTGCGGCAACTGGGTGTAGAGCCGCTGGTTATCGGCTTTGCCGGCAAGCATACCCTGCATCCCGGCGTGCTGCAGCAGCTGGCGGCTTCATGAATAAGTAAAACCGACGAAAAAGCGCCGGCCCCAAAGGCCGGCGCTTTTCTGTTTGGGGTGTTCTACTGCTTACGGATAGTAGTGGCGGCCCCTTGCGCGGTCGGGAACAGCAGTACTTCGGCCACATTAACGTGCGGCGGGCGCGTCACCATGAACTGGATTACGTCGGCTACATCTTCGGGGCGTAGCGGTTCGAAGCCGTTGTAGACCTGTTCGGCCCGCGCTTCGTCGCCTTTGAAGCGCACGTTGGAAAACTCTGTTTCCACGGCTCCGGGGTTCACTTCTGCCACGCGGATATTGTGCGGCAGCAGATCCAAGCGCATCGTCTTCGTCAGCATCGATACGGCGGCTTTGGAAGCGCAATACACGTTGCCATTGGCATACGCCTCCGAGCCGGCCACGGACCCGATATTGATAATGTGGCCTACTTGGCGGCGCGTCATGGCGGGCAATACAGCGCGACTCACATAGAGCAGGCCTTTCACATTGCCGTCGAGCATGGCATCCCAATCGGCCGGGTCGCCGTCCTGCACTGGCGCCAAGCCGTGGGCATTGCCGGCGTTATTGATCAGGACGTCAACAGCAGCAAACTGGGTAGGCAGGCTCGCTACTGCCTCCTCTACGGCAGTTCGGTCGCGCACATCAAACGTCAGGATATGTACTGGTGTGCCGCTCAGTTCCAGCGCCAGTTCCTCCAGCCGCTCCCGGCGGCGCCCTGTCACAACCAGTTGAAACCCGGACTTAGCTAAGGCTACCGCCGTTGCGCGGCCAATTCCTGACGAAGCGCCGGTAATAAAAGCAGTTTGCATGTTTTCAGATAAAGGGTTGCAAAAAGACCGTCTTGCGGGACGGTCTTTTGGGTAATCAGTCTTCTATTCGAAAGTCAGGTACAGCGTCACTGTATTACTTTTGAGGCTCTGCAGACTGCGGCTGTATACGTTGTCCTCAGGCTGATACTGGTTGCTCAGGCCGTGCGAAAAGCGCAACTCAGGCGCAAATTTAAAAAACGGATAGAACAGGTCCAGCCCTACGCCATACTCAATGGCCATATCGCTACGAGCCGTTGTGAGTTGGTTCTTCAAGGGGTCTTTTCGGCGGTTGCCCACGCTTACGCTGGGCTTGAGGCCACCTACCACATACACGCGTGTGTTGCGTCGCCGCTCCGAATGAAACTTGAGCAGGACCGGAAAGTCTACTTGCGTGGCTCCGACCTCCTGAGTAGTTATTTCGGCCGGATCATCTTCGTTTGTCGGATCGGGCGCGTAGCCAGCTGGCTTGAACTCGATTTGCCGCGTGATGAAGCTAACCCCCGGCGCAAAACGCAGATTAAAATAATCACCCAGCCGCGCGTCGCCCACAAACCCGACTGCGAAGCCGGGGCTGCTGATGGCATTAGCCGTCACGCCACGGTTGGTGCCTTGGTTGGTGATGTAGGCCGGTGACTGCTCCAGCTTATAGCGCGAAAAATGCGGCGCAATGTAGAAACCTGGGTGAAACCATTTATCGTCGTAGCCGGGCAGGTTCTCCACCGTAATGGATTTGACCTTGCCGCCTTTGCCACGGCTGGCGCTGGCACGGCTTTTTTTCTGGGCCACTGTGCTCAACGGCACAGCCAGGGCCAGTAGCCCCAGCAATGCGAAGCGGCCTATTTGTGCGCGGTGTAAATGGAGCTTATGCCGAACGTGAGGGGTTGCCATGCGGGAGAAGTAAAGCCAACCTGCCGGAGAATAGCCAGAAAGTCGGGACCGTCCGGGAAAGCCTGCACCGATTCGGGCAGGTAGGTATAGGCGGCGCGGTCTTTGGAAATCAGTTTACCGAACACCGGCAGAATATGCCGGAAGTAGAAGTTGTAGGCCTGCTTCATAGGGAAGGCCGTGGGCTTGGAAAACTCCAGTATCACGAGTTTGCCACCCGGCCGTAGTACTCGCCGCATTTCGGCAAGGCCAATGGCCAGGTTTTCGAAGTTGCGCACCCCAAATGAAGCCGTTACGGCATCGAAGTGGTTATCGGGGAACGGCAGGTTTTCGGAGTCGCCCAGTTCCAGCTGGATCCGGTTGGTGAGTCCTTTGGCCTGCAGCTTGCGGCGCCCCACCTCCAGCATACCTTCCGAAATATCTACGCCCGTTACCTGCGCATCCTTCGAAGCAGCACGCAGTGTTTCGATGGCGAAGTCAGCAGTACCGGTGGCTATGTCCAGAATGCGGGCCGGGCGAAGTTGCTTCAACTCCCCTACTGCTTTGCGGCGCCAATAGATATCCGTGCCAGCACTCAGGAAGTGGTTCAGGAAGTCGTATTTCCCGGCAATGCTATTGAACATCTGCGCTACCTGCGACTTTTTGCCGGCGGTGTCGTCTTTATAGGGTACTACGGCCATGGTTCTGGGTCGAACAACGAGAATTCAGGGGCAAAATTGCCCAAACATAACGTGGGTTGAGCCATTATGTTGAAAAAAAACGGGCCGGACAAATTGCCCGGCCCGTTTTCTAGCGGTTGAAAGCGGCTTAGTCGTTGTCCGTCTTCACTTTGGTCTTTTCGCCATTGGCATCTTTGGTCTTGGCATCGATGGTACCGTCTTTGGTCTTGGTCTTCGATTCCTCGCCGTTAGCGCCTTTGGTTTTCACTTTTACTTTGTCGCTGTCCTCGTCCACTTTGGTTTTCACCTTGGTGCCGTCGGCCATCTTCACCTTGCTTTTGCCAGGTTGCAGCGGCGTAGTACGGGCCGGAGCAGCAGAAGTCGGAGCAGGCGTGGTCATGGTTGGCATAGCTTCGCCTTCCTTCAGAATCACGCGGAATTCAACGCGGCGGTTAAGCTGCATGTTCTCCGGCGAATCATTGCCGGCAGCCGGACGACGCTCACCGTAGCTAACCGTTACCATGCGCGTTTCGCCGATACCTTGCTTCTTCAGGTAGTTATAAGCGGCGTCAGCACGGTTCTGGCCCAGTACCATGTTGTACTCGTCAGTGTTGCGCGAGTCGCAATGGCCTTCGATGGAGATGTTTACGCCGGGGTTAGCCTTCAGAATCGAGGTGATGTTGTTCAGCTCAGTAATAGACTCCGGACGCAGCTTGTATTTGTCTGTGTCGAAATAAATTTTCTTAAAGGCAAACATGCCTGTTGCACTCGTGTCGATGTAGTCAACATAGAAATCCTTGTTGATTACAGTCGAGTCGTTAGTCGACACAGGTATTGCGAATTCCTCGGTACCTACGTTCTGGCCATCTTTCGACAGCGCTACTTGGTAGGTACGGCCCGAAAGCACACTTACCTGATAGTCACCGGTTTCAGGCTTGGTGATGTCGCGGTAGCTAAGTGCCGTTTTATCGGCTTGCGTGCCACTAAACACCAGCTCTACACCCGGAATAACAGTGCTGTCACGCTTGGTGTACACCTTACCACGGATGATGGCGTTTTTGATGTAGTTGATAGTGTAGATATCCTTTTCACCGTAGCCACCGATGCGGTACGACGACAGGTAGGCATACGAACCATCTGGGCTCAGGCGGTAATAAGTATCGTCATCTGGTGTGTTTACAGGGTAGCCCATGTTTTCAGGACGGCCCCATTTGTTGCCAACCGAGTCAAACTCCGACTTGAAGATGTCGTAGCCGCCCATGGTATTGTGGCCACGCGAAGCAAAGTACAGCGTCTTACCGTCCTTGCTCAGGTACGGGCTATCGTCGTCATACTTCGTGTTGATGCCGGTGCCTACCGATTTGGCTTCACCCCAGTCACCACCCTGCTGGCGGGTAGCGTAGTAGATGTCCAGCGTGCCGTCTTCAGAATACTTGCCCGTGGAGAAGTAAATGGTGCGGCCGTCTGGCGTGATATACGCATCCGACTCGAAAGCCTTCGAGTTGATGTTGTCGTTGAGCTTCTTTGGCTCCGTCCAGTCCGCGCCTGACTTCTCGGCATACATGATGTCGCCGTTCTCATCGTTGCGGTACATCAGCAGCTTCGTGTCGTTGTCGAAGACTTGGATGGAAGCGTCGTGGCCTTTGCCATTGAGCACGGAGCTCAGCGAGCGAGGCTTCTCCCAGTTTTCATCATCGATGCGGGTAGCCTCATAGATGTTCTCGTAGTACTGACCGTCAGCAGCAAGGTTTTTGTCCTTCTTCTTGCCTTTCGCATCATCCGCTACCGGAATGTTGCTCATGTTGTCAGAACGCGACGTGAACAGCAGCAGCTTGTCGTCTTGCGAGATAACTGGGCTGTGCTCTGAGTACGGCGTATTGATGGTCGGGCCCAGGTTTTTCACGAAGATGTCCTTGGGGCTGTTGAACTGCACCTTGGCATTCTTCGAGTGCTGGATCAGCTGGGCAAGCTCCGCTTTGCGGGTGTCCTTCTGTTTCAGCGTAGCGTTGTACGCCTGGTAGTGCGAAATAGCCTCATCAAAGTTGTAGTTGAGGTGATCCACACGGCCCAGCCAGTACTCCACGTCTTTCGAAACCTTGGGTTTCAGCTTCTGCGCCTTATAGATATAGTCGCTGGCTTTCTCTTTGTCGAATGACATGTAGGAAATGCCGGCGCGGAACAGGGCTAAGGCGTTGTTGGGCTCCTTGGCCAACACTTGCTCGTAGAAAGGGATGGATGCCCGGTAGTTCTCTTGCTCAAAGAACTTATTTGCAGTCTTCAGCTGCTTCCGCACGCTCTGGGCCAGCGCGGGCTGGGCCACGGCCGCGGTAAGAGCGAAGGCGCAAGAGGCTTTCAATAACCTTCTGACTAAGTTGTCCATTTTAGGAGGGGTTTGAGGAATAAGGAGTTGCAGAGGAGATTCCCGAGAACGGAAGGCAACCTGTTGGTGCTGTGCTTTGCGTAAGATGCCTCTTATACTGAAAACACGTTCTAGGGTTAAGCAGGGAACTATTTTTTTCGCGACGAAAATGCTTCAACGTACCAGTGTACGCTACTTCACATTGTTCTCCTGCTAGTGCGTAAGGCGTCAATTTGGGGGCAAAGATAGAAATTTTATAATACCACCTCAATCTTATCCAATTGACGCAGAATTTTACCGGAGAAAATGTTCAAAATCATAATTGGAAGTCGTTTGCTGCCTTTCAGCAAAGAATGTGAAGCACGCAAATATAGAGGCGCTTTGTATACTACAAGAATTTCAATCAAAAATTTATATTCCATTTACGCTATTCGGAAGTAGCGTTTGCAAACCATATACCTTTGCAGCAGTACTTCTTACTATTTCCCTATGCAAATCCGTGACGCAACCTTTCTGATGAGCAACTCGCGGGTAGAGCTATGCCCGCCTCCCACATTGCCTGAGTATGCCTTTATTGGGCGCTCCAATGTGGGCAAGTCTTCACTCATTAATATGCTAACTGAGCGGCGGGGGCTGGCCAAGACCTCTTCTCTGCCCGGCAAAACGCAGCTTATTAACCATTTCATAATAAACAAGGAGTGGTACCTCGTGGATTTGCCGGGCTACGGCTATGCGAAGGTGAGCAAGGAAAACCGTGTCAAATGGGCGCGGATGATCAATTTCTACCTCCGCCAGCGTGAGAATCTGGCCTGCGTTTTTGTTCTGATTGATTCCCGTCACTCGGCTCAGGCCGTCGATCTGGAGTTTATGGAAATGCTCGGATCCGAAGGCATTCCATTCGTGATGGTATTTACTAAAGCCGATAAGCAGTCGGGTAGCCGTACGCACCAGAACGTGGTAGAATACATGCAGAAGATGAGCGAAAGCTGGGACGAAGTACCGCGGCATTTCATTACATCGGCCGAAGAGAAAACGGGCCGCGAAGAAGTGCTCGGCTTCATTACCGACATCAACCAGCAGCTAGCCCAAACGCAGGAGAATGTGTAGATTGGCCCTGTAATTGTCATGGCGCCACCCGTAGCCACGTGGGCTTACTTCACTCCTTCACTCCTCCTTCCACTCTCATGAAAAAAATCACTCTCACGCTGGCGCTGGGCCTGATGGCCTGCACCGTACCAGCGTTGGCGCAGAAAACCAAGGTAAAGATCAAAACCGACGGCCCGACTCCTGAAACGACGGCCCCTGCTACGGAAGCCGCGCCTGCACAGGCCCCAGCTGCCGGCAATGTAAGCAAGGCCATTCCGGTGGCTGAGTACTATGAGGGAGGCCAGGAGGCCATGTATGCCTTCATCGAGAAAGAAAAGAAATACCCGATTCTGGCCCGCCGCAACCGGATTCAGGGTACTTGCATTGTTAGCTTCACGCTGACCACCAGCGGCACGCTGGAAGGCATTAAGCTGGTAAAAAACATTGGCGGAGGCTGCGGCGAAGAAGCGCTACGCGTAGCACGTTTGCTCCAGTTCAAAAAGCCCGATTACGCTATTCTCACCAGCCTGCCCATCGTGTTTAAGCTGGGAGCCCCCGGCCAAGCCGCCGCAACTGAGTAACTTTGCCCGTTCAAACAACCATTCTACCCTATGCCCTACGACCTGAAGGAAATTGCCGCTATCAGCGGAATGCCCGGTCTGTTCCGTCTCGTAAAGCCCACCCGCGCAGGCGTTATCGTCGAATCCTTGGATGAGCGTGGCACACGTTCTGTGGCTTCTGCCCGCAACAAGGTGTCGCTGCTGCAGGAAATTTCCATCTATACCCAGGACTACGACCAGACGGTGCCACTGTCGGAGGTATTCGACCGGATTCACCAGAAGCACGGCACCAGCCTGGCCATCACGCACAAGTCGGACGACCGGGACCTGACGGCCTTCATGGGTGAAATCATTCCGGACTATGACCGGGACCGGGTATACATGTCCGACATTAAGAAGCTGGTGCAGTGGTACCACGCCGTAAGCAGCCGCCTCGAGTATCAGGCGCCCGTAACGGAAGCGGCACCCGCTGCCACTGAAGCCACTGATACTGAGCCGAAAGCTGTAAAAAAATCTTCCGCTAAGGCCCCTTCGGAAGCCGCTGTAGAAGAAAAGCCGAAAGCCAAAAAGAAGACGTCTGCTTCGGATAGCGACAGTGAAACAGCCGCCGAAAAGCCAGCTAAAAAAGCAGCTAAAAAGAAAGAGTAATTTCTTTTTAGTCAGCATAAAAAAGCCCGGATGCTACAGTAGCATCCGGGCTTTTTTTATTAGGCAAACCGGAAACGGAATAAAACCAAATGCGGTAGGTGCTTTCCGTTTTTCCGCTCTGTTTTATTTCGCTTCCACAAACTCTTTCGCCAGAAATTCCTCTGCTTTATTTACTAACTCAGTAGAGCCAATAAATAGCGGGCACCGGTCGTGCATGTCCTGAGGTTCGATTTCCATAGTACGCATGCGGCCGTTGCTGGACTTGCCGCCGGCCTGCTCTACAATAAACGCCAGCGGATTGCACTCGTACATGAGGCGCAGCTTGCCCTTCGGCGACTTCTGCGTGGACGGGTAGATGTAGATGCCGCCTTTGAGCAGGTTGCGGTGGAAGTCGGCGACCAGGGAGCCAATATAGCGGGCCGAGTAGCCCTGCTCCTTGCAATGCGCCACGTAGTCGGCCACACCCGGCGAGAAAGAGGCAGAGCTACCCTCATTCACGGAGTAAACCGTGCCGGTTTTGGGCGACTGAATATTGGGGTGCGAGAGGAAAAACTCGCCGAGGCTAGGCTCGTAGGTGAATCCGTTTACGCCATTGCCGGTGGTGTACACGAGCATGGTGCTGGAGCCATAAATGACGTAGCCGGCGGCCACCTGGTGCGTGCCTGCCTGTAGACAATCGGCCATGGTGCCCTCATTACCAGTCGGCGACACACGCCGATAGATGCTGAAGATGGTGCCGATGGATACGTTTACATCGATGTTGCTAGAACCGTCGAGCGGATCAATGGCCACGATGTACTTGCCTTGCACGTTGCCAGTCTGGATAACTTCCTCGTCTTCCTCGCTGATAATGGTGCAGACCTCGCCGCCATTGCGCAGTGCCCGGATGAAACGGATGTTGGCAATAACATCGAGCTTCTGCTGGTCTTCGCCCTGCACGTTGCGGTTGCCATAGGCCCCGGCAATATCAATGAGGCCGGAGCGGTTGATTTCGCGGTTCACGATTTTGGCGGCCAAGGCAATGTCGCGGAGCAGCTGGGACAGTTCCCCGGTGGCATAGGGGAAATCTTCCTGCTTGCGCATGATGAAACGGTCCAGAGTAGTGCCTACGGGCAGCGCCAGCTTGTCGTGTTGATTCATAAAAGCCTGAGAGAATGAACGAATGGGTGGGAAGCCAAAATTAACCTTTTTCGGGCGTAGTGGCACAAATATCCGTTCGGCCCTACATTTGGCCCCATGCAGGAATCTTCTCAGTTGAAAGTTTACAAGTTTGGCGGTGCCTCGGTGAAAGACGCGGGGGCTATTCGCAACCTCAGCCGGATTGTGCAGGAGCACGGCAGTGCTGGGCCGCTGCTCATCGTGGTTTCGGCCATGGGCAAAACCACCAATGCACTTGAAAAACTATATCAACTGGCTCATACCGGGCAAGATTTCAGCGAAAAGCTGGCGGCGCTTCGCACGTTCCATCTGGCGGTAGCAGCAGAGCTGGATATAGCCGATGAGCAGACCGCTGCTACAAGTGCTCCGACCTTGGCAGTACTGCTGGAACAGCTCGGCGACCGGCTGGCCACCCTCACTCCCGGCGACTATGATAAGCAATATGACCAAGTAGTGAGCTTTGGTGAGCTGCTGGCCACCCTGATTGTGGCCCGCGCCCTGCAAGCCCAATGGCTCGATTGTCGCCCTCTTATTCGGACCGACCATACCTGGCGCGAGGGCCGGGTAGACTGGCCGACCACGGAACGGGCGCTTACCGCAGATGTAGTACCACTGCTGGCGCAGGGGCCTATCGTTACGCAGGGCTTTGTGGGCGGCACTACCAGTGGCCAGACCACTACCCTGGGCCGCGAAGGCTCCGACTATACGGCCGCTATTCTGGCCTACTGCCTGGGCGCTGAGTCAGTGACCATCTGGAAGGATGTGGCGGGACTGCTGAACGCCGACCCCAAGTTTTTCTCGGACACGGTGCGCTACCCGGAAATCAGCTACCAGGAAACCATTGAAATGGCGTACTACGGGGCCTCGGTTATTCACCCCAAAACCATCAAGCCGCTGGCCGTGCGCCGGATTCCGCTGCTGGTCAAGTCGTTTCTGGACCCCAGCGCCGAGGGCACCCGCATCCACGACTGCCGGCACGGGCTGCTGGTACCGGCCTTCATCCGCAAAGACGGGCAGTGCCTGGTTTCGTTTGAGAGCAAGGACCTGACATTTATTTCGGAAGAAAATCTGGAGGTGATTTTCGGGGCGCTGGCGCAGGTCCGGCTCAAAATAAACCTCATGCAGAACTCAGCCATCAGCTTCTCGGTCTGCACCGATTTTTCCGCTTACCGCCTCGAAAAGCTACTGGCAGTATTGCGTGAGCAGTTCACAATACATTACAACACGGGGCTGGAGCTGTATACCATCAAAAACTACGATGCCCCGAGTATTCAGCGCCTCACAGAAGGCCGTGAGCTGCTACTGGAGCAGCGCAGCCGCCAGACATTCCAGTTTGTGTGCCGGGGCAGCACCAACGAGGCCACAGCATAGCAGTTCAACCTGTCGACACCCTGTTTTTTCTGGCTACCTCAGGTCCTGATTGGCAGCCTGTTTGGGTAGCCACGCCGTGTAATTTCTGCGCCAGGACCGAACAATTTTGCCTCACTGGGCCTTATAGGCATATCTTTGCGGAGAATCATTCTTAGCTAGTGAGCCACTTTCCAGACCATTCGCCGCCCTCAGCGGGCCATTTGCGTGACCGACTGGCCCAAGCCGGACTGCGGGCTACGCGGCAACGGTTGGTCATTCTGGAAAGCCTGCTGCTATTGCCCGGTCATCCCACGGCCGAGCAGGTTCACCGCCGTGTTGTGGGCCAGGAGCCCAGTCTGTCGCTGGGTACGGTATATAAAGCCTTGGACTCTTTTGTGGCGGCTGGGCTTACACGTCGGGTAGCTTCCGCCGAAGGCTCTTGCCGCCGCTACGATGCCGACTGCTCGGCCCACCACCACCTGTTCTGCACGGATACCCAGGAAATCATTGACTTCCGCGACCCACAGCTGGACACTCTCATTCAGGAGTTCTTCGCGGCCCACGGGCTGCAAGGCTTCCAGCCCCAAAGCTTTTCGCTGCACATCATCGGGAATAAGCTCGCCAGTGACGAGACCATAAAGTAAGGCCCGGAATACGCCTGTGCTTTTTCTCCGGTCACCGGTTTCCATCCGCTCATCACCTTTTTTCACTTTCATAAATTCAGTAACTCATGGCAGTTCTCGTAGGTAAGCGTGCCCCCTCGTTCAAAGCTACCGCCGTTATCGACGGCGAATTCGAGGAGGATTTCTCCCTTGACCGGTACCTGGGCAAGAAGCACGTCATCTTCTACTTCTATCCCGCCGACTTCACGTTCGTTTGCCCCACCGAAATTATTTCCTTCCAGGAGCGTCTGGCCGATTTCGAAGCCAAAGGCGTTGCCATCGTAGGCTGCTCCACGGACACGCACTTCTCGCACTTTGCCTGGCTGCAGACTCCGCGCGACAACGGCGGCATTGAAGGCGTAACGTATCCGCTGGTAGCGGACGCCACCAAAACCATTGCGGCCAACTACGACGTACTGGGCGGCCACTACGACTACAACGAGGCGGGCGAAATGACCTTCGTTGGCTCGCCCCTCGCCTACCGCGGCCTGTTCCTCATCGACAAGGATGGCATTGTGCGCCACCAGGTAGTAAACGACGGTCCGCTGGGCCGCAGCATCGACGAAGCCATGCGCATGGTAGACGCGCTGCAGTACTTCGAGGTGAAAGGCGAGGTATGCCCGGCCAACTGGGAAGAAGGCAAAGAAGGCATGTCGGCCACCCGTGAGGGAGTAGCTGACTACCTCGGCAAGCACCACTAAGCCAGTGGCTCCAGCCCATCAATGGGCTGATGCCTCTCAAAAAGCCTCTGCCATACCGGCAGAGGCTTTTTCATAATAGTCTGAGGAAGACTGTACTTTTGCGCCGCTACCTGAATGATGCATCCAGGAGTGCAGGTGCCGGGCATTTCCGACCATCTGCTACTCCTTTCATCCGCAACGAAACCGCTCTTTTGCCTTTCCTATATTCCATAGCCCTGCGCCTGTATGCGCTGCTACTGCAGCTGCTGACTCCTTTTGTGCCGAAAGCGGCCCAGTGGGTGGCCGGCCGACAGGGGCTGCTGCCACGCATTCAGGCGGCGCTACAGCACGAGACGGCGCCGTTGGCCTGGTTTCACTGCGCCTCGCTGGGCGAGTTTGAGCAGGGGCGCCCGCTTATAGAAGCCTATGCCACGCGCTACCCCGACCACAAAATCGTGCTGACGTTCTTCTCGCCTTCGGGCTATGAAGTGCGCAAAAACTGGCCCGGCGCGGCGTACGTGTTCTACCTGCCGCTTGATACGGCAGCCAACGCGCAGGCCTTTGTAGCGGCGGTGAAGCCCCGGCTGGCGGTATTCGTGAAGTACGAGTTCTGGTATCATTTCCTCACGGAGCTGCAACGCCGCCAAGTGCCTACCATTTGCGTATCGGCTATTTTCCGGCCGGAACAGGTGTTTTTCCAACCCTGGGGCGGTTTCTTCCGCCAAATTCTGAGCCGCTTCACCCACATCTTCGCTCAGAACAAAAGCTCCGTGGCGCTGCTGCGGGAAATCGGCATTACCCAGACCAGCGTGGCCGGCGACACCCGTTTTGATACCGTAGTACGTACGGCCGCTGCCGCGTCTCAGCCGCTGCCCCTCGTCGATGCCTTTACGGAAGACTGGGTGCCGGTTCTCATTATTGGGAGTAGCTGGCCCGAGGATATGCCGATTCTGACGCCGTTGATGCGCCAGTACGCCGGCCAGATGCGCTTCATTGTGGCCCCCCACGAAATCAGCGAAACCAACCTGCGGCTGGTGGAGGAGGCCATGCCGGGCCAGGTAGTGCGCTACTCCCGCGCCGACGTGGCCACCGTAGCCGAGGCCCGCGTGCTACTCATCGACAACGTGGGCTTGCTCAGCCTGCTCTATCGGTTCGGGCATTTCGCCTACATCGGGGGAGCATTTGGCAAAGGCCTGCACAATACGCTGGAAGCCGCTGCTTTTGGCCTGCCACTATTCTTTGGGCCCACCTACGATAAGTTTCAGGAGGCGAAAGACCTGGTAGAAATCGACTGCGCCTTCCCGATAGAGTCGGCGGAAGAGCTGCTGGCGGCATTTGGGCGGCTGTTCTACCAGGAAGAGGCCCGCCTCGCCGTGCAGGACCGTAGCCTCGACTATGTGCACGACAACAGTGGCGCCACCGGCCGGATTATGCAATGGGTGGCGGCGCGGGTGGCGGAATGAGCCAGCCACTCTCGGCACAGTCTACTGTCCTTTTCTGTTTTATTCTGACTTCACCTCCTCACGCATTTTCCTCATGACCGGAACCGTTGTAAGATCTACTGGCTCGTGGTACGTGGTGCGCGAAGCGGGCACGGGGCAGCTGCACCGCTGCCGGCTGCGGGGCAAGTTCAAGATGAAAGACCTGAAGGTGAGCAACCCGCTGGCCGTCGGCGACCAGGTAGACTTTACGGTGGAAGAGCAGACCGAAGGCGCGGGCGTCATTCACCACATCGAGCCGCGCCGCAACTACATCATTCGCCGGTCGGTGCACAAGAGCGAACATGCCCACATTGTGGCCGCCAACCTCGACCAGGCCATGCTGGTAGTCACGCTGGCCTCGCCGGCTACATCGTTTGGCTTCATCGACCGGTTTCTGGTGACGGCGGAGGCCTACAGCATCCCGGTTACGCTGCTCTTCAACAAGACGGACCTCTACGACGAAGATCTGGCCGACTACCAGGACCAGATTCTGAAGATGTATGAGCGAATCGGCTATCCGGGCATGCGCTGCTCGGCGCACACCGGCGAAGGGGTAGCCGATATCGACGCGCAGCTGAATAACAAAACCACGCTGCTCTCGGGCCATTCGGGCGTGGGCAAGAGCACGCTCATCAATGCGCTGGTGCCCGACCTGGACCTGAAAACGGCGGAAATCAGCCAGTTTTCCGATAAGGGCGTGCACACCACCACCTTCGCCGAGATGCTGGAGGTGCGGCCCGGTACGTTCCTGATTGACACACCCGGCATCAAGGAGCTGGGCCTCGTGGACATGAAACCCGGTGAGTTGGCCCACTTCTTCCCCGAAATGCGCGCCCTGCTCAACCAGTGCCGCTACCACAACTGCCAGCACCTGCACGAGCCGGGCTGTGCCGTGCGCGAAGCCGTGGACAAAGGCCGTATTGCCCTGCCCCGCTACGACAGCTACGTGAGCATGCAGCAAGGCGACGATAACCGCCGGTAGCTGGTTGGTTCTGGTTAGTTGTTGGTTGATTGTTGTCATCCTGAGCTTGCGAAGGACCTTATCACGCTGGAACGACTTGCTCTGACGTGATAAGGTCCTTCGCAAGCTCAGGATGACACATTTTACACACTCCTCCCAACCCACCGCGCAAAAAAAGCCCGGCTGAGGCAGCCGGGCTTTTCAACCAATCAGGAAATCAATTCCCGGCTATTCAGCCGAGGGCAGCAGCACGCCATCAATGACGTGCGTAACTCCGTTGCTGGATACCACGTCGGCGGTTTGCACCGATACGGGAGCATCCTTGCCGTTGCTGATCATCACTTTGCCGTCTTTTACCGACACCGTGATTTTCTGACCGTTTACGGTCGTCAGCTGTTGGCCATCTTTTAAGTCCTGGGCCAGCAGGCGGCCCGCAATAACGTGGTAGGTGAGCACGCCTTTCAGCTTGTCTTTGCTTTCGGGCTTCATCAGGCCAGCAAGGGCACCGTTGGGCAGCTTATCGAAAGCAGCATTGGTGGGCGCGAATACTGTGAATGGGCCCGCACCGCTAAGGGTGCCATCGAGGCCGGCAGCCTGCACGGCTTTCACCAGCGTGCTTACGCTGGGCGCCATCACGGCATTCTGCACGATGGTTTTGTCTGGCGTCATCGGAATGCCATCTACCAGCACGCCCTCCGACTTGCCCATACGGGCCGAGTCGCTCATCATGGCCGTCGAGTCGACGGTAGTGGCCATATCCGTTGAGGTGGTAGTGGTTTCTGTGGTGGAAGCGGAGTCGCCGCAGCTGGCCAGGCCAAAGGCAAGCGCGCCCGCTGAGAGCAGGCTAAAAGAAGCAGAACGCAGGGTGTTGTTCATGGGGTACACGAAGGGTTGGGTTGTGGAAGTGTGAGAGATACGGGCAAACCACCGCGCCACGGGCAGCCGGGCGGCAGTAGTGTCTCTACGAAACCCAACTGTTGCCTGGATGTTTGGCCGCGCACAAATTGGCTACCTTTGAGCCGGAGCCGCATCTACCGGCTCCGCCTCTTCGTACAAATACCCGTTCCATTCGTTTGCAATCCAACATGAAAACAGCCGAAATCCACACTGCCAAAGGTGTAATGAAAGTGGAGTTCTATGAGAAAGATGCTCCTAACACCGTGAAGAACTTCACCGATCTGGCCCAGAAGGGCTTCTACGACGGCCTGAAGTTCCACCGCGTTATTCCCAACTTTGTGATTCAGGGCGGCTGCCCCAACTCGCGCGACGGCGCCAAAGGCATGGCCGGCACCGGTGGCCCCGGCTACAAAATCGACTGCGAGCTGACCGGCGACCACCAGTACCATGAGCGGGGTGCCCTGAGCATGGCCCACGCCGGCCGCAACACCGGCGGCAGCCAGTTCTTCATTGTGCACAGCCGCGACAACACCGCCCACCTCGACCGCAACCACACGGTATTTGGTAAGGTAGTAGAAGGCCTCGACATCATTGACCAGATTCAGGCCAACGACGAAATCCAGAAAATCGTGGTGACGGAGCAGGCGTAAGCCTCCCCGCTACCTGACATACAACGCCCTGCGTGCCGAAAGGTGCGTGGGGCATTGTTGTGTTTCGGTGTAGGGGCGGGGCTCGCCCCCGCCCGCCATTGAACGGTACCGTTGTATCGGTGCGAACGGCGGGCGGGGGCGAGCCCCGCCCCTACACTGTTCCTTCAGCGCCCGTATACTGGTATCGTTCAACGATGGGCGGGGGCAAGCCCCGCCCCTACTTTGCCGGAAGTGTTGTATGTTTTCCTATCGGCACGAATGCCGGACTACCCCTCTGCTTATACGTATATGGAGCCACTTCCTGAGCGGCGCAGCATCCGCTACGAAGGCTACGATTACCGTTCGGCCGGCTAGTATGCCCTCACCCTATGTGCGCTTGGCAAGGCGCATTTGTTCGGCAGCTTGTCGCACGACGAGCCACTGCGGCCCTCGGCGCTGGGTGATATAGTCGTGGCGGAATTGCTGGACCTGCCCCGGCACTATCCCACTATTCAGCTGGATACCTGGGTTCTGATGCCGAACCACCTGCACCTGATTCTGGCTCTCACCCGCCACGGCACGGTTGCCGTGAGTGAAGTAGTAGGCAGCTTCAAATCTCGCTGCTATAGGCGGTGGCGCACGGCACTGCTGGCGGCCGGACAGCCTGCCCCGTCCTCCTGCTGGCAGCGCAACTACTATGAGCACATCATCTGCAACCCCACCGAGCTGGAAGCCCAACGCCGCTACATCCTCGAAAACCCCAGCCGCTGGCAGTAGGGGGCTTGCCGCCGCCCGCGCCGATGCAACAGTTTCGTGCAACGACGGGCGGGGGCAAGCCCCGCCCCTACAGCAAAAAAGCCCGCCGGATATTCCGGCGGGCTTTTTTGTGTTTTACAGATACGCGTGCCGTTAGGTAGTCAGCGAGCTGCGGTGGTTCGTTACCTGCGTTTGTGCATCGGTAAGCACGGCTACCTGTGCCGTCACCTGCTCCCCATCGACGCCGGCCAGGAAGCGGGCGGGGCCGCTGCGGGCGCTGCCCCGGTCCAGTAGGTTGTCGCGCCGGTCGTTGGCGCGGCGCAGCTTGGTTTCGTTCAGCTTGCGCAGGGAGGGGGTAATGGCAGGCGAGGCCAGAATAGAGGTATAGGCCGTAATTTCCGCGTCGAGGCCGGCTACCTGCCCGCTTACGTCGGCCTGAGTACGGTCGGCGCGCCGGTCGGCGTAGTCGAGGTTGCTGGTACGCTGCTGGTAGCCATCCAGCTCGGCGGCCAGGTCGTCCAGCACTTCGTCGCAGTCGGCGCGGGTGGTTAATAGTTTCAGATCTAAAGGCATAATCAGTACTGGTTAAAGGATGAGGAATGCGCCAATATAGCCGGCCAAAACCCTCCCCGATCCTGCCTTTGGTATAATTATTTTGGGAAACACCTTCCCGTTTTGAGACGCCTAACCGGCCGCACCGGCCAGCAGCACGGCCAGCGTGGCGGCTTCGGTTTCGAGGGCTTGCAGGCGCAGCCGCAGCAGATGGTAGCGGGCAGCGGTGTCGGCATCGTGCAGGGTGGCGTGCGTCTGGTGCTGCCGCGCCAGCAGCCACTGGTGGGCGGGAGCATCCGCTTCGGCGGTGGCCAGCAGGCTAGGCAGCACCACCTGCCAGTGCCGGGCCTGGGCGTAGGCCGCGGACAACCGCTGCAACTCCCGGCGCAGCTTGCCGGCTTGGTGGCGGCACATATCGAGGCGGGCTTCCAGCGGGCCAAGTGCCGGGGCACCGGGCGGCGCTTCTTCGGGCGCCGGACGGGCCGGGGCCTCGGCGGGCAGCAGCGCGGCCAGTGGGTTGAGGCGCAGCAGCACCCGGCCGGTGAGTGTGCGGCGGCCGGCTTCGATGTCGGCGACGTAGGGCCGACTGATGCTTAAATAATCGGCCAGTGCCTGCTGATCAAGGCTGAAATACTTGCGCACCTGAGCTATCAGTGCAGTAGATGGAGTGGATTTGCGGGGCATGTCGTAGTGGTTTTTGCAGCATATTTTTCAAAAAGCAAAAAATATGCTGCAAAAACCACTACGACATGCCCCCTACTCTTTACTATCTTCCGCCCCTTCTATTCTCCGCTATCCACATGCCCGCTTTATTACCGCTGTTTCCGGCCGCTACCCTGCCCGCCCCGTTTTCCCATTTCGACCCGGCCGCTGCCCTGCCCGACTTCGCGGATCGGGTGCGCCACCTGCGCCGCTGGCAGCAGGCCATAGCCAGCGGCTATGTGCGCAGCCGCAAAGAGGAAGTATTGCAGGCCGAGTTTCTGAACCTGCTCTTCGGGGAGGTGCTGGGCTACGAGTACCAGGCCACCGACCACCGCCAGCTGCAGCTGGAGCTGAAAACCCTCACCGACGGCACCAAACCCGACGGGGCGCTGGGCGAGTTTGTGGCCGCGCCCGGCGGCAGCCTCGGCGGGCCGGTGCGGGCGGTGGTAGAGCTGAAAGATGCCCGCACCTCGCTGGATGCCAAGCAGCGTGGCGGCGCGGGCAAGGGCCGCCAGGAGACACCCGTGGAGCAGGCCTTCAGCTACCCCAGCAAGTTTGGCGCGTCCTGCCGCTGGGTGCTGGTGAGCAACTTTCTGGAGCTGCGCCTTTACTCGGCCCAGGACCAGAGCCGCGCCGAGGTGTTCAACCTCGAAACCCTGCCCGACCAGCCCGAGCAGCTCCGGCGCTTCTTTGCCCTGCTGCTGCCCACCCACCTGCTGCCCCCGGCCGGCCGCGCCGAAGCGCTTCTCGATGAAGCCCTGCAACAGCGCCAGCAGGAGGAAACTAAAATCACGAAGGCCTTCTACAAAGACTACAGCACCGCCCGCCGCCAGCTCCTCGACCACCTGATTGAGCAGAACCCCACGGTGCCGCCGCTGGACCTGCTGGCCCACACCCAGAAGCTGCTCGACCGGGTGATTTTCGTGTGCTTCTGCGAAGACAAGAACATCATTCCGCGCCTCACCTTCCGGCGGCTGCTCGATGCCGTGCGCCAGAACGTGTTCGACCCCGCCGACGACAAGGTGTACCGCACCGTGCGCGGCCTGTTTCACAGCATTGATAAGGGCAACCCGCTGGCCGGCATCAACCGCTTCAACGGGGGGCTGTTTGCCGAAGACGCCGCCCTCGATGCGCTGCTGATCAAGGACCGCACCCTCACGCCCGTTATTCAGCTGGAGCAGTACGACTTTGCCTCCGACCTGAACGTGAACATCCTGGGGCACATCTTCGAGCAGAGCCTCTCGGACCTGGAGCAGGAGCGTGCCCGCCTCTCGGGGCAGGCCCACGACCCCAGGCAGGGCAAGCGCAAGCAGGACGGCATTTTTTATACCCCCGAGTATATCACACGCTACATTGTGCAGCAGGCCGTGGGCGGGTGGCTGCAGGAGCGCCGCCGCGAAGCCGGCCTCGACACGCTGCCTGAGCTGACCGACGACGACCGGGCCACCATCCGCATTGGAGCCGGCAACAAGCTGGTGCAGCCCTCGGCGCGGGTGCAGCGGCACATTGCGGCCTGGGAGCAGTACGGGCAGCGCCTGGAAGGCATCCGGGTGCTGGACCCGGCCTGCGGCTCGGGAGCGTTTCTGAACGAAGCCTTCGGGTACCTGCTGCGCGAGGGCGAGCAGGTGAACCGGGAGCTGGCCGGGCTGCGGGCCGGGCAGTACAAGGTGTTTGACTTCGACCGCCACATTTTGCAGCACAACCTCTACGGCGTCGACCTCAACCCAGAGTCGGTGGACATTACGCGCCTGAGCCTGTGGCTGCAAACCGCCAACCCCGGCAAGCCCCTCACCTCCCTCGACCACAGCATCCGCTGCGGCAACTCCCTCATCAGCGACCCGGCCGTGGCCGGCCCCCGCGCCTTCGACTGGCAAGCCGCCTTCCCGGAAGTATTCGCCCAGGGCGGGTTCGACGTGGTGATTGGCAACCCGCCGTATGCTACCGGCTTTCCGTCAGAAATCAAACGCTACTTCACGAAGCAGTACGAAACTGCCCAGTATCAACTGGATTTATACCTACTATTCATTGAGCGCGGAATTAAGATTTTAAACCCCGCAGGTTTCATGAGCTACATTGTTCCTAACTCTTGGATGAAGAATATGATGATGTCTGAAACGCGGCGATTTATGCTAGAGCATCTTCAGTTTCTGAGCATAACGCCTAACCTGTCAAATGTCTTTCCCGATGCGTCAGTGGATACTATGATTTACATAGCACAAAGACAGAAGTCAGATCATGAAATCAAGATTACTGAGTTTGCAGATCAAGAAACCGTTGAAAAGCACAGTATCAACCAAGAGCGTTTTCTAACCAACGACAATTTCATTTTCAATGTCGAGTCAGATGAGGCCGTTACTACCATTCTGGCCAAGGCTCGTCTTAACAGTAAGCCATTAAGTGAACTGTTTGATATTACTCGCGGCATCAACCCTTATGATAAGTACAGAGGTCAGTCAGAAGAAGTCATTCGGACTAAAGCATATCATGCTAACCATAAAAAGGACGAAACCTTTGTACCTGAGATTAGAGGGAAGCATGTTGGGCGTTATTCTCACCAATGGGATGGAGAGCACTACATAAGTTATGGCGAATGGTTAGCGGCTCCTAGGGACTTAAAATTCTTTAAAGGCAAACGGCTTGTCTTACGCCAGGTATTAGGAAGCAAACTATTTGCTACTGTAATCGAAGAGGACTTAAAAATTGACCAAAGCATATTCATTGCCTTACCTATACTACCGGAGAATGAGCTTAGCACATCTTATGTGCAGGCTATTGTAGCATCCGGTTTGATGAGTTTCTATTTCCGGTATTCGAGTAATGAGTTTGATGATTTGTTTCCCAAAATCAAGATTGGGGAATTTAAAGAGTTGCCCATAAAGCTCATTTCCCCCACCGATCAGCAACCGTTTATTGAGGCGGCAGAGTCGTTGCTGGCGGGGCACAAGGAGCTGCACCAGGCGGAGGCCAAGGCGGCGCGGCTGGTGCGGGCCGAGCTGGGGTTGCGTGAGCCCCTGAGCGGCAAGCTGGCCCTCAGCCAGCCCTGGCCCGTCTGGAGCACGGCCCTGGAGAAAGCCCTGGGCCGCAAGCTCAGCCTGAGTGAGAAAAGCAACTGGGTGGAATACTTCACTGAGTTTCAGGCGCAGCAACAGCAGCAGCGCGCCACCCTCCACCAGCAGGATGCCGCCCTCGACCAGCTCGTGTACCAGCTCTACCAGCTCACTCCCGCCGAAATTGCGTTGGTAGAAGGCCGCCCCGCTCCCACCAAATAACGCGCCGTTTTTTGCAGCATATTTTTTACTTTTTGAAAAATATGCTGCAATGTAGGGGCGGGGCTTGCCCCCGCCCGTCGTTAAACGATTATCCCGCCCGCCGTCCGTGCCGATACAACGATTCCGTGCAACGACGGGCGGGGGCAAGCCCCGCCCCTACTGCCATCCCAACAATTCCGGTCAGTGAGCGGCATTTGGTAACACAACAACGCCCCGCGCACCTTTCGGTACGCGGGGCGTTGTTGTGTTACGTTCGAAGCAGTAGGCTACCGGCGGCGGCCGCGCTGGGGCTTCTCGTCTTCGTCCTCGTCGTCATCATCCTCACCGAAGCTGGGCATGGTAAACATGCTGCTGAGCAGGTCCTTGAACTGGGCGCCGGCCGTGAGGCGGTTGCGCGAAATCAGGCTGTACTCGGCCAGGCCGTGGAGCAGGAACTCCATCAGGAAGTAGGTGTGCTCGGGCGTTTCGTTGGGGTGCAATTCCGTCACGATGTCGCGCAGGCCGGGCACCTGGTCGAGCACGGCGCGGTAGTCTTTGGTGCTGGCATCGTGCAGCATATCCACGGTGTGGCCCGCCCCAAACCACTCCTGCACCGTTTTGTAGGGCGAAGGGCGGCCTTTGAGCTTCTTGGCTTTGTCGGGGTCGGGGAAGTACTGCAGAAACAGCGTGCGGATGGCTTTGCCCATCAGCTTCTCGGCCACGATGCCGGCTCCCTCCTGCTCGCCCTCGTACACCAGCTCCACCTTGCCCGTCACGGCCGGCACCGCCGAAATGAAGTCGCCGACGCGCACGTAGGTTTGCTTCTCGCCGTTGATGAGGGCGCGCCGCTCGGCCCCGGCCACCACCTGCTCGTAGGCCGAGATGGTGAGGCGGGCCGATACGCCGCTCTTGGCATCCACGAACTCCGAGGCGCGGGCCTCCACGGCCACCTGCTCCACCAGGTCATGAATGACTTCGTTGCTGGTCACCATGCCCTTCTGCACGTCCTTGATGCGGGCTTCCTGCTTGGTGATGCGCTTACCGATTTCGATGCTCTTGGGGTAGTGCGTGATAATCTGGGCGTCAATCCGGTCTTTGAGCGGCGTCACGATGGAACCCCGGTTGGTGTAGTCCTCGGGGTTGGCCGTGAACACAAACTGGATATCGAGCGGCAGCCGCACCTTGAAGCCCCGGATCTGGATGTCGCCTTCCTGCAGGATATTGAACAGCGACACCTGAATGCGGGCCTGCAAATCGGGTAGCTCGTTTATCACGAAAATGCCCCGGTGCGCCCGCGGAATCAGCCCGAAGTGAATCACCCGCTCATCACTGTACGGCAGCTTGAGCGTGGCCGCCTTGATGGGGTCAGCGTCGCCGATAAGGTCGGCTACCGACACGTCGGGGGTGGCCAGCTTCTCGGTGTAGCGGTCGTTGCGGTGCACCCAGGCCACGGGCGTGTCGTCGCCGTGCTCGGCAATCAGGTTTTTGGCAAACACGCTTAGGGGCTGCAGCGGGTCGTCGTTGAGCTCGGAGCCAGCCACTACGGGCATATACTCATCGAGCAAACCCACCAGCAGGCGGGCAATGCGGGTTTTGGCCTGGCCCCGCAGGCCCAGCAGGTTGATGTGGTGGCCGGCCAGAATAGCGCGCTGCAGCTCTGGTATCACGGTTTCCTCGTAGCCGAAGATGCCGGGAAACACGTCGTCTTTGCTTTGCAGCTTCTTAATCAGGTTGTCGCGCAGCTCGGTTTTCACGGAGCGGGGCTGGTAGCCGGACTTTTTGAGGGCGCCGAGGGTAGTGAGTTGCTGGAGTTGGTCGGCGGAGAGAGAGGAATACGAAGGCATACAGTGTAGGGTGCGGGGCTTGCCCCCGCCCGTCGTTGAACGATGTTAAATGAAGTGTCGGGTGCTTGCTACGTGTGCGGAAGGCCGAACGGCGCGGTTCAGCGGGCGGGGACAAGCCCCGCCCCTACGGGCACGAGCTACACATTTTTGCGGCGGTTGCGCTTGTAATCCTCAAAAATTAGGTGGCCGAGGCCTTTGAGCGAGCTATAGTACGCCTTGCCCTGGTTTACCTCCGTGAATTCGTTGACGAACTGCTGCAGATACGGGTCGGAGGCAATCATGAACGTGGTGATGGGCACTTTGAGGCGGCGGGCGGCGGCGGCCAGGTTCAGCGTCTTGTTGACCACCTTGCGGTCGAGGCCGAAGCTATTTTTGTAGTAGCCGTTGCCTTCCTTCAGGCAGGTGGGCTTGCCGTCCGTAATCATAAAAATCTGCTTGTTGGGCGTTTTGCGCTTGCGCAGCAGGTCCAGGGCCAGCTCCAGGCCGGCCACAGTATTGGTGTGGTAGGGCCCTACCTGCAGATACGGTAGGTCCTTCACCTCAATCTGCCAGGCGTCGTTGCCGAACACCAGCACGTCCAGAAAGTCCTTGGGGTACTTCTGCTTCACCAGCTCGGCCAGCGCCATGGCCACTTTCTTGGCCGGCGTGATACGGTCTTCGCCGTACAGAATCATGGAGTGCGAAATGTCAATCATGAGCACGGTGCTGGTCTGGCTCTTGTGCTCGTTTTCGCGCACTTCCAGGTCGCCTTCGGTCAGCATGAACTCGCCGGTGCCCAGGCCGTGGTTGAGCTGGGCGTTGCGGATGCTCTCGGTCATGGAAATCTGGTCGAGCGAGTCACCGAACCGGAATTCGCGCATGTCGGTGCTCTGCTCGTCGCCCTGGCCGGTGTGGGGCGTGCGGTGGTTGCCCTGCCCCGACTTCTTGAGCTTACCGAAGATTTCCTCCAGGGAGCTTTTGCGGATCTGCTGCTCGCTTTTGGCCGTGATGTTGAACTCGCCTTTTTTCTGCTCGTCCTCATCGATGTAGCCCTTCTTTTTAAGGTCTTCGATGAAGTTGCCCATGCCGTACTCATCGTTGGTGAGACCGTACTGCTTGTCCAGCTCATTCAGCCACGAGAGGGTCTCGCCCACGTCGCCGCTGGTGATGGTGATGAGCTGCATGAATATCTTAAAGAGGGAGTCGAAACCTTTATCGGTCGACTCTTCGGGCACGTAGTCCCGAAAACGAAAGCCTGAGGACATAATAGAGGGGATGAGCTTTCAGAACAACCACCGGGTGAAGTTGGTTTATGGTTGCTGGTTTTCAGGGGGCCGCTATTGGCAGCCATCTGGCGGTTTCGGCACCTCCTCTCCCCCATATACAAGCCCCCAAACAACCCATACCCACCATGAAAGCCATCTGGAACAATACTGTAGTTGCGGAAAGCAATGACACTGTAGTAGTAGAAAACAACCACTATTTTCCGGCCGACTCCATCAAGCGCGAATATTTCGAGGACAGCATTGCAGGAACCACCTGCCCTTGGAAAGGCCGCGCCAGTTACTACTCCCTGCGCGTGAACGGGGAGCTGAACAAAGACGCCGCCTGGTTCTACCCCGAGCCCAAAGAAGCGGCTCAGCAGATTCAGGGCCGGGTTGCGTTCTGGAAAGGCGTGCAGATTCAGCCCTAAGCGCAGGTTTGTAACCTCCTGCCGGGCTCTACGGTATGCAAAAGCGGGGCTGCTGCCTGCCGGCGTTGGCAGTATAGCGGCTCCGCTACGCATATGAAACATTCTCTCCCCTTTCTGTCGGCTGCCCTGCTGCTATTGGCGGCCTGCGATGCGCCCCGGTCCGCCACCGAAACCGCCGATCCGGCCACGCTACGGGCCAGCAGCTCCACCGCCACACCGGCCGCCACCGTCAGCTTCCGCCGCGAGCTAAGCCAGGACGACCACCGCTTTGTGGTACAGACCACTGGCGAAGGCAGCCAGCGCCAGATGCAGTTACGCGTAGAAAAGAACGGCCGGGAGCTGACTACCACCACCCAGACGGTGGAAGGCGTAGTAGCCAATGCCGTGGCGACTAATCTGAACAATGATAAATTTCCGGAGCTGCTGGTGTTTCTCACCGACGCCGGCAGCGGCTCCTACGGCCAACTCATCGGCTACGAATTTCTGAACCAAGGCCGCCGCAACCTTAGCTTGCCAGAGTTGGTAGGGCCGGCTGCCAAAGGCTACCAAGGCCACGATGAATTCCGGGTGCAGGGCCAGCGGGTGCTACGGACCTTCCCTATTTACCTGGACGCTGACCCCAACTGCTGCCCTACGGGAGGCTTGCGCACGATACAGTATGAGTTGCCGGCCGGAGCAGCAAGCTTCCGAGAAGTGGCATTCAGCAACCAGATAAAGTAAAAGTTACACAGCATTGTGCAGCATATTTGCCAGAATTACGTAAAGCATTGGCAGATTGCGGCTAACACCGTAAAACAAGCCTCCAAAAACTAGCACGTGTTTACTTTTTATTTGCATTACACCTAGAAGATAATACCTTGCGTAGATATTACCGCTCCCATGCCAGGCAAGACCGTAACTAGGTACTGTCTGTTTTTCAAATTCTTTGCTGCTAGCTCCGCTTCTATGTAGTGCTAGCCACCCGAAATGCGGGTCGTACGTTGTTTCTCTCTTCCAAAAACACCATATCTATGAAAGCTTCCGCTTTTGCTCTGCTAGGCGCCTCGCTTCTCGCAGCTACTGCCTGTGACTCTTCGCGCAATGCCGTCGAAGACGCTTCTACCGCTGCTCCTACCGCAGAAAACACAGCTTCTACGGAGGCTGTGAGCTTCACCCGCGAACTGACGCAAGGTGATGCCCGCTTTGAGGTACGCACAACTGGCTCTTCGGCGCAGCGCCAGCTCACCATTCGCTCCTACCGCGGTTCGGCCCTCACCACTGATCCGGTTCGTGTTGACATCAGCGGTGCCGTGCGCGACGCCGTAACGGCTGACCTGAACGGCAACGGCAAACCCGAGCTGTACATCTTCACCGACAACCCAGCCTCCAACGGCGGCTTCTACGGCTACGAATTCGCAGAGCGCGGCTACACTCCCATCAGCAGCCCCGGCATGATTCAGGGTACGGCAGGTGTTGGCTACTCCGGTAAAGACACCTATGTACTTAACAACGGCACGCTGAGCCGCACCTTCCCCGTAACCACGACGACGGCCGCTACTGATGGCACTACCCCAGCCGCCGCCAGCAACCGCACCATCAGCTACCGCCTTGGTGCCGATGGCAAATGGACAATGGGCCAAGTAATGGACGCGCAGCCATAATCGAACTAGCGCCACCGACAAAAAAGCCCCCGCAACACATTGGTTGCGGGGGCTTTTTTGTGCTCTAGAAATATGGTTAGTCAATCCACTTAAAGCGGTACTCCAGTTTGGGTACTGGCATCCGGTCGGCTACGCGGCGCAGGCGGTTGGGTAGCGCCATCACATAGTCGCGGGCTTTTTCGGCGGCACTGTTGAGGCCGGGTATTTCAGCTACTTTCCAGTCGGTGATGAGGGTTTCGAGGATGTCGGTGTAGTCCTGGCTGGTGTACACACCCAAGCGCTGCGCAGCATCGGTGAAGTGGCCAAAGGTCTTGCCCATTTCAATGCCCATTTCGCGCATATAGTGAGCAGGCATCACAATCTTCTTGCGCATCATGTCTTCAAAAGCCAGCATCATCTCCGAAGGGTCTACCTCAAAGATTTTGTCGACGAAGGTTTTGTAGACGCGGGCATGGCGGGTTTCGTCGCCGGCAATCATACCGCAGATCTTCGACAACTGGTCGTCGCCGGCTTTGCGGGCCAGCTGGCCTACCCGACGGTGCGAGATATTGGTAGCGGTTTCTTGGTAGCTGGTGTAAATGAAAGCACGGTACGGGTCGTGAGCCGTGCCCAGGTCGAAGCCGTCTGCAATGAGATACTGCGTGCTTACCTCAAACTCGCGCATGTTTACGCGGCCGGAAAGGTAGAGGTAGCGGTTGAGCAGGTCGCCGTGGCGGTTTTCCTCGGCGGTCCAGCCCCGGATCCACTGCGCCCAGCCGTTGTTGGGGTCGCGCCCCAAGTCATCGAGCTGATGAAACCAGGCTTCGTAGTTTGGCAGGGCTTCTTCCGTGATGGTGTCGCCGATCAGTACGGCCATCAGGTCGTAGCTCAGTTCTTTGGCACGCTCACGCAGCAGCTTCACTTCGTCAAAAAAGGTATCCGTCCGGGAATCGGGCAGGTAGTCAGACGGCTGCCAGCTGTTATCTACGCTTTTTAGAAAAGTGCCTAGATTTTCGCGCAGAAACGGTTCGAGGTGCTGCAAAACCTCTCCGCGGGAGGTGGTGGTTGCAATCATGGCAGTAGGTCTAAATGAAGGAACGTAGGAAGGGAGCCCAAAGGTATATACTCACTACCCGGTATTTCGTTGAATAAGTCCCCCAACCCGCCTACAAAATTTTGGCTTTTACCTGTATTTGGCACTTTCCAGATACGGTATATACGCTTTTGCCTCTTTTAACGAGTCCGTTTGCCCTTCAGCCGGTACCAGCTGTATGCGTGGGCCAGGCAGTTGTGCCAGCTGGTAGTTGAATGTTTGTGCGCTGCCCGGAGTGAGCACCCACGCCACATCGGCTCTTTGCGCCAGCCGATGCAGACTTTTGGCGAAGTCTCTGGTGCCGGTGAGTTGGTGCCGCCAAACAGCCTGGGAAGGGTGCAGGCTCGTCCAGCCTGCTACACTAAGGCGGCGAACCAGTGGGCCATCTACAGCAAACGGCGACTCCGCTTTGTAAGTAGCTTCGAAAGCATCAGATACTATCAGATTGGGGGGCGAAGACTGGTGTGCATGGGCCAGCGCTGTGAGTCGCTGCCGTTCGGCACGGTTAAGCTTCCGCTCTATTATCAGCGTGGTATGGCGGTGCAATGTTTTGTAAGCATACGGCACAAGCACTACCGCTAAAACACCCAAGATAATCCACGGTGCCTGGCGGGGTGCGGCGGGGCGCATCAGCACCAATGCCAGGTTGCTCAGCACCCACAAATCCAGTAGCGGCAGAGCAATGCGAGGCGGCAGCTTGAGCACAGCTGCCAGCACCAGCATCAGACCCACATAACCTGCCTGCAGCAGCCAGAAGCTTCTACTGTGCGGCACTCCTCTCCCGGTTTGCAGCAGTATGCTGGCCAGTAGCAGCAACAGGAGCGGGAAATAGTCTCGGACCAGCTGCGGCAGCGTCTGGCTAAGTTTCGCAGGGGCAATGTGGGTGAGGAAGTAACGCGGTGTGGGCAGCGGCGCGGCACGGACAAAAAATGCTTCGTTGATGAGGGTCGAGTCGGCCAGCAGCCATTGCTGTGTGGCAGCCAGGCCCAGGCTGTCAGTAGCAGTCAGCTGCTTCACAGGAGGTGCAGCCAGCTGAAAGTCCAGTAAATTGGATTTCAGGACATCGAGGCGGCGAAATGTGGCAGCTGCCGGGCTCCAGGTGAGTTGCAGCCACACGGCCCCTACAATGGCCCAAGCAACCGCGCCACCCAGCACAGGCAAGGACCGCCGGCCACTCAGCCACCACGCCCCCGGCGCGGCCGCCAGCAGCCCCAGCAGCGCCGCGCTGGGCCGAATCAGCCAGCTCAACGCAAAAGCCAGGAGCCCCCACCATAGCGCCCACCGGCTTTGCGGGCGCTGCGCCGCGCACAGCACTCCTACCCCCGCCAGCAGAATAGGCACGCGCACGTAGTTGAACCAGAAGCCGTGCTCCAGCCAGGCTACCAGAAAAAACAGCGTCAGCAGCAGCATTGCCCAGCCAGCCGGTAATCTGCCCACCAGTAACCGGTCGAGGAAGGTGAAGGTCCCGGCGGTAGCGGCGTAGAGCAGTGCGTAGAGCAGCAGCGCATACCAGGGCACTTCGGGCATGGCCTGGTAGAGCCAGGCCAGAACGGCGCTCAGCCCGTGAAAATACAGGTAGAGCGTCGTGACCGGCGTAGCGGCCGTAGTACCGCGTAGCAACTGGATAATAGCGGCATCGTCGTTGGTTTCGAAGTAGCTGCCCAGCCCGGCAGCTACTGCCAGCATAAGTAGCGCAGGCAACAGCACACGACGAAACAGCTTACCAGACATTAGCGAAATCAGAGTGAACGATAGAACTGATGAATTCTAGGGCAAACCTACAGGCTTAATTTGTAGCGTAGCCGCTCCTAGTGGCCGACTAACCGGCGCAGCTCCAGATACGCTCCTATGGCGTGTTCCGGCAGCCTCATTCCGCCTATTTCGCGCAACAAACCATACAGGTCTCTGGCTTGCGGCAGACTCCCGAACCGCGCCGCCTGCCGCAGCTCCCACCGCACCCGTACCGCTAAGGCTGCGCGTTCTGCCGAAGTGCGGCACAGCGCCAGCGCCTTGCGGCACACCACACTAGTAGAGGCCAGCAGCGGGTCGTTGGGGCGGTAGCCTTGCACTGACTTGGAACGGGGATGCAACCGTTTGCGAGTCAGCACTTCGTTTTGGTAATAGAACTGCCAGCTGCGGGACGCACGCACCCAGAAGTCGAAATCCTCATACGCCAGGGTTTCGTCGTAGCCGCCGAGGGCCTGCAGCGTGGCACGACGCATCATCATGGAGGGGGCACTGATGAAGAACCGCTGCAGCACGTCCTCGAACACCCAGCCAGAGGCCGGGCGGGGTTGCAGCTGCCCTGCCCTATCGGGCCGATGAAAGTGGCGCTGGAACTCGCCGGCTTCGGTTATCAACTCCAGGTTGCCATAGAGCATGCCGTAGCTGGCATCAAGCTGCTGAAACTGAGCCACCTGCCGGGCTACCCGCTCGGGCAGCAGAATATCATCGGTGGCAAAGTCGATGATGTACTCGCCCTGGCTCTGGAAGAAGGCCCGATTGAAAGCCGCGCAGTTGCCGACATTTTTGGGCAGAAACACCGTTTTCCATGCTGGCTGGGCGGCAGCATACTTGCGCAGCACTGCCACACTGTCGTCGGTGCTGCCGTCATCCACAAGAAATACCTCCAGCCGCGGATATGTCTGGGCCAGGATAGAATCCAGGGCCGGCTCCAGAAACCGGGCGTGATTGTGGCACAGCGCCACAATAGTAACCAATGGCAGTGAGTCAGGGGAAGACATGAATAGAAAACAGGTGACCGGCAAATGTATCGTTCGTGCCCGAAAGCACACCGGTAGGCTGGTCCAGGACAGCCATACTCCTTCTCATTTGTTATGAAAGCGGTTAGTGGGCCTTGAGAAAACTAATACCGCTCAGCGCCAGAACCGGCGGAAATACCAGCCGCACCACACCAGCAGCAGTGCATGCCGCACCGCCGATGCCCACACGGCGCCCAGCAGCCCCAGCCGCGGTAGCAGCAACGCCAGTGCCCCGGCATAAAGCACCGCCGAAGCCGCCTGCACTGCCACATAACGCCCTACCCGTGCCTGGGCCGTCAATACCATCACCAGCGGCCAAGCCACAAACCGGCACCAGTCACCGAGCAATTGTGGGCCCAGCAGGCTGGCAGCAGCTCCGAAACGGGCCTCAAAAAACAGCGGCAGTAGCCAGTAGCGTAACCCGTACAACAGCGTCAGTCCGGCAGCCAGCAACGGCACCAGCAGGCGCAGTGCAGTCCGCACCCAAGCACGCTGAGCGGCAGGCTGCGCCGATAAGGCCGCCAGCCGCGGGTAGTACACACTGCTCATTACGGCCGTCATCACCATAGTGTAGTTGTCGGAGAGTTTGGCTACGGCCTGCCAGAGGTCAGTTTGGGCAAGGCTGAACTGCCGGATTAGCACCTCCCGCACCGCAAAATCCACGGCTTTTCCGAACAGCAGCAGCCCCACCGCCATGAGCAGAAACCGGCTCAGGCCCCACAGCGCCTTGCGACTAAGGCGCCTCCCCAGTGACGGTAGCAGCCCGGCCCGGCTCGCCAATGCCCACGCCGGAAGCAGCGTTGCACCCTGCGCCAGCAGATACGCCAGTAGCGCCGTGGTAGCCGAACCGCCTGCGGCCAGTACCGCCCCCACGGCCGCCGGCCCCAGCAGACTTAGCGTTATGGTCAGGCCAATGTAGCCCCGTAGCCGGCCGGCTGCCAGCAGCACCGCCACTAGCAGTGCATAGGCAGTGAGCAGCACAATGCCCAGCCCGAACAGTACCAGCCAGCCAGCCGTGGGCTGAAACATCCCTACTAACGGGCCGGGCATGAGCAGCAACGCTGCCAGCCCCACTAGCATGGCTGCCCCATTCAGCGCAATGGCCGCGCCCAGCCAGGCCCGGTAGCGGCCCGACTCGGGCCGTAGCGGTGCCAGGTATTTCACCACGCCCACATGGGTACCGTCGTTGGGCAGAGTAGTGAACAGCGCCATCAGGTTCTGAAAGTGCGCCAACAGCGTAAGTCCGCCCGGCCCGCCGTACACGGCCAGCAGCTTGTTGAGCAGCAAGGCCCCCGCCGCGCGGGCCAGTACGCCCGCCCCGGAGCCCAGCGACCCGCGCACAAAGCGCCCTACGCCCGGTGAGGCAACAGGCTCAGTGACAACGGAGGTTTCAGTAGGGCGCATGGCCGCAAAAGTAGCGGAAGCCGCGGCAGTGTCCGGCGTATGGTAGCCAAGGCGGCACAGGCAACTTGCGTTTCGGCGGGGCAAATGCCGGCCGCTACGCACATTCTGGTGGCGCAGCCAGCGTTTGATCCCAGACGTCGGTAGCAGTTCAGGTGGCAGTCTTGCAGCCATAGCCGGCCTTCTACCGTACATTGGCCCGGCCTTTACTTGCTTTATGGAATCTTCTGCCTCCTCTTTTGTCGATCCGGCTGCCGACACCGCCCCGCTGCATCCCGACGACGAAAAGCACAACTCTATTGCCGACCGCGCCGATACGCGGCTGGCCCGGGAAGCGCACGTGGGGCAACGGCCCGGCACGCTCACCATCCGGGCCGGCGCTATGGCCCCCCGCCTATTTCTGCTCTCCTACGATGAAGTCTCGTGCACGGAGCAGGAATACTCAGACTACGACGAGCTGTGGCGCTTTTTTTCCACTCATCCGGAGCTGCGGCACTGGATCGATGTCCGCGGCTATAACAACCTGCCGCTGATGGAGCGCATTATGCAGGATTTTGACCTGCATCCGCTGCAGATGGAGGATGTCCTCGGCGACTATCAGCGGGCTAAAGTAGACGTGTTCGGTGACAACCGCCTGTTTCTGGTGTCTCGCATGACCGAGTTTACCAAGCTGCTCGAAATCGACGACGACCAGCTTTCTATTTTCACTGGCCCCAACTACGTTCTCACGTTTCAGGACGACTACAACGACTGCCTCGATACAGTGCGGCAGCGCATTCGCTCGGGGTACAGCCAAATCAAGCGCAAACCGCCGCTCTACCTCGCCTACGCCCTCACCGATGTAGTGCTTGACCAGTACTACCCCACCATGGCGGCCATCGGCGACTATATTGAGCGGCTCGAAGACCGAATCCTGCAGGACCGTCCTGACCGGCGGGTGCTGGGCCGCATTCTGCGCATGAAGAAGGACATCATCCGGTTCCGGCGCTTTGTGTACCCGGAACGGGAGAAAATTGCAGAGATTCTGCGCATGCCCGACGACATCGTGCCCGATGAAATGAAGGTGTACTTCCGCGACTGTTACGACCACGCCATTCAGGCCCTCGACCTAGCCGAAAGCTACCGCGAATCGGTCAGCAGCCTTGTGGAGCTGTTCATGTCAAACCAGAGCAACCGCATGAACGAGGTAATGAAGGTGCTGACTATTATCAGCTCCATCTTCATTCCGCTCAGCTTTGTGGTGGGCTTGTATGGCATGAATTTCCAGCGGGAGAATCCGCATGGGGGCATAAACTACCTCAATATGCCCGAACTCTATAGCCCCTGGGGCTACCCTATTCTGCTCGCTATTCTGGCCGTTATTGTGATGTTTCAGCTCCTGTATTTCTACCGCAAAGGCTGGCTGACCAACAGGTAAGCCAAGTACGCGCGTCCCTGAAGACGTTTAGCCCCATTTGCGCGGGTCCGCAGACGTGACGGCGGCGTGCTGGGGCTGGCCAAGTACGGCATACACTTGCTGCAGCCGCTCTTCCACAGTGCCCGTGAGCAACGTATAAGGAATCTGCAGCATGTCGAGCTGCATAGCTACCATGCCGTGGTGGAAGTCGCGCAGCGCCTCCGGGTCGCGCCAGCCGTCGTCTTCATACGGAATATCGGGGGCGCACAAGAAGGTATGAAAGTAGCGCTGCCGACACTCGGCGGCCAAGGCCAATAGCTCAGGCGCACAGCGGGCATAATAGAAGTAGGAAAACTGCGCCGTAGTAGCAGCATTGGTATCCACGAACAGGAAGTGCCGGGCGTGCGGCACGGCCTCATCTTCCAGCTCGCGGTGTCGGTGCGCAATGTACAGCAGGTCGTCGAAGTCGGTGGCGCCGTTTTTCTCTTCGTGCAGCGTGCGGCCGTACTCGTGCACCCACACCGTACCGTAGGCGGCAGCCAGCGCCTTGCTCAGCGTGGATTTGCCCGTGCTTTCGGCCCCCATCAGCACAATCTTGCGGATGAACTGCGCCGAGTGAAAATGCGCGTGAACTACCGGGTGCAGAAACTCAGCGTGCCCATACAGGTCTTCCCGAATTTGCGTGCCGGAAATAGATACGGCCGTCCGGGGTGGGTCTACCGCCACATACTCGGCTCCAATGTGAGCCGCAAAGCCAGGACCATATGCCTCGGACGCAAATACTACATCGGGCTGCAGAGGCTGCTGCCGGAGCCAGCGCCGCACAAACTCACGCTGAGTATGGTCATCGGCATCGTTGGGCGGCACCGGCAGCTGGCCCACCGGCAGTGCTACGATGTGCAGCACTGTACTCCCAATCCGAGGCGACGTGCCGGGCTCAGCTCCTGCCGGAGTATAGATCTGTCGAATCCAGCCGGCCCGCGTTTCAGCGTCCATGGTGGCCGGGTCAGGGTTGGAATATACCAGCACATATAGGTCCTGCACCTGAGCGGCAGCCTGCTCAAGCAGTACTTGGTGGCCTTTGTGGAAGGGCAGAAACTTTCCCACAACCAAGCCAATGGGCCAGCGGGACGCAGAAGTAACAGAAGAGGCCAAGCAGAAAAAGTTGAAAACGACATGCTTTGCTGCCGCCTAGTAGTGCAAATGAAGGAGTGTATGCGCCTTAAGGTACTCAGTTTGGTCACAGCTTAGCAGCCCGCCTTACTTGAGTTCCAGCGACGTGCGGCGCAGTTCGGGGCCGATGGTGCGGTAGAGATGGTAAGTTTTGGTAGTTGCTTCGTATTCGAGCCCGACTTCCGGTGCGCTGCTGTCGAAGGGTTGGCCGCCCAGCAGCCGGCCCAGCCGGTCATACACGTACGCTTTGCCTGGGCCGGACTCGGTCAGCACATACACCCGCTGCTCTGCGCCGAAATCAAAGAACTGTACGGGTTTCTGGCCGGAGGTCAGGAATTTCTGGCCCAGCAGCCGCCGGCCCGTGGGGTCAAACAGATCCAACTGCCCTCCTTCTTCGCGGGCCACCACGTAGGTGCGTCGCCGCTGATCCGGGATAAGCCGGAAAACCGAGCTGCGGCTCCAGGTAGCCACACGGCTGCGCCCTACTACGTCGCCGGCCAGCGAAAATGTGACCCGCTCCCCGTGCTGGTTCACGACCGTAATGCGGGTGCGGTTGAGCGTCGGGCCCACCGTTTCGGCCAGAGCCTCGCTTTGCAGCCGTGCCCCCAAGCTGATAGGAAACCCCGGATAGACGCCGCCTTGCTGATCGAAGGCATACACGTAGCCATTTTCGAGTAGCACCACCACCACGTCGCGCCCACCCACTACTAAGTACAGCGGCGGCGCAGCAAGGTTGAAGTCGAGGCGCTTGGGCAGCCAGCTGGGATAAGCATTGCCCTTGGTATCATAGAGAAACAGGTTGCCACCACCGCCCGTCACCAAGAGGCGTGGCGCTCCAAAAGCCCCAGCCGGTGATACGGTTAGGCCACTGGCGCGCACCGAATCAGGCAGATTGAGAGGAAAAGTTGGTGTTGAGCGGCCTTGCTCGTCCAGGAAGTGCAGCTGACTGGGGGTGGCCAGCAAATAGCCCGAGCGGCCTGCTACTGTCTGGCGCTGTATCCGCCCTACTAGTGGGCCAGGCAGCGTATCAGACCAAGCCACAACGTTTTCGGGCGTGACGTAGTGCAGCACCTGCGCCGCATCCTGCACCAGCACGCCGGGCCGCGTGGCCCCTGCCACCGAAACCAGCGTGGGAGAACCAGCCAATGGCGTTTTGAACGCCAGTAAGCTGCCGGTGCCAATGCTGCCCTGCGGCCGCGCTACGGCAGGCCCCACCAGCGGGTGGCGCAGCAACAACTGGGTGAAATACTGGGCGCCGGTTTCGGCTTCGTTGGCGGCCGGCACAAATTGCAGGGCCACCTGCGGGAAACGCTTGAATAGTGACTCATTGCGCAGCAGCCCGGCGCGGCGTTCCTCTACCAGTCCCCGCAACAGCAGGTTCCAGGCGTTACGGGTATCCAGCACCACGCTTAGGCGAGCCAGCGGCTGGGTTTCCTGCAGAAAGGACACCTGCGTGGGCGAGCGGGCCCACACTTGCCCGGCTACCACATCTTGCAGCCAGGTGCGCATTGCTGCCGCATCATCTCCGAAAACCACATAGTTGCCAACCACGGCCACAGCCGGCTGCCGGAAACCGGCAAACAAGGGCCCCAGCAGTCGGGCTGGCAGCTCCGGCACACCCGTCTGATGAATCTGGTAGGTGCCTACCCGCTCAAACGATGGGCTGGCCCCTACTGCCCGCCGCAACTGGCCCAGCAGAATGGCTTGCCGCGCCGGTTGTGCGCACCACACCACGGCCAGCCGCCCCGGACTGACGCGGGCCGAAGCCGGGGCCAGATACGCCAGCGCCGCTTCCTTGCTCATGCCGGCCAGCAGGCTGTCGAGGAGCGGGTTGATGCTGGCAGCGAGTGAATCAGTAGTAGCGGCCGGACGGGCACCGCGCAGTACGTGGGCCTCCCCAATACCCAAGTGCACCAGTAGTGCAGTCCGCAGGCTTAGTACGTCGGCCATGCGCAGGCGCTGAGCGGGCTGGCCGCGCAACTGCTTGTGCAGGCTCCCGGCGGTGGTTTCCGGATTCGCAAAGCCGCTGAACACCACCTTATTGCCCGCCAGCTTCATCTCTAGTTGCCCATCAAGCACCAGACTGGTTACGCTCCCGATTCCTGGCACTACGTCGGCACGGAAGAACACGCCCAGCAATCGCGGTAGGCGACGATAGTTGATAAGCAGCGTGGCGTCTACATCGCGCAGCCGGAAAAAGTCAGTATTCTGGAAGTCGGCCGCGACGCTGGGCTGCTCGGGTGCAGCCAAACGACGCACTACGGCTTCTACCAGCCCCGGATTAGGGCTCATCACCAAGTGGTTGCGATGGTTGAGAAACGTAATACCCCGGCCGGTACCCACCTCGCTGATTTCGGTGAGCAGCGCGCCTTCATACTCACGGGTCCGGACCCGAAACTGGGGGTCGCGGCTCAGCGCGTCTACAAGGCTGCGCACCTGCCGGTATTCGCGCACACTGCCAATAGGCAGCTGCAGCAGCACATCAAAGCGCCCATGGCCAGTGACGTGCACCGAAGTCAGCACTTTTTTGCGCCCCAGAAAGCGCATCAATACGTTGCGGGAGCCGGTGAGGCTATCAATCAGTACTACGGTATTTTCCAGGCCCTGGAAGTAGCGCACGGTGGTCAGGTTGTCCCAGACCTGGGTTTCCTTTAGGTGGCGCACTAGCGTCGGATGGTCGCGGGTAGCGGCCACTAGCACCGCATCGTCGGGCACCAGCGCCCAAGGATCGACGGGCACGGCCGCCACAGTACGGCGGTAGTACACGTACGACGCCAGCGACGCCAGCAGAAACAGACCCGTAAGAAATACCAGTAGCTTTTTGGACATGCAAGGGTGCCGGTGGGCGGGCGGCAAAAATAGCTATTTCGGAAGCAGGTGACAGAAACCCTGGCCGTAATACGGCAGAAGGCTAGTCTACGCCTACTATTTCACTGGCTACTGTTGAAATTCAGAAGCAGATTAGCTACAACAGCCACCACCAATGCCCGGCCTAGTTGCCGCTTAGGCGCTAGAGCTCAACCGAAAACTGCTTACCTTCAAGGCATGGCTTCACGATGGAAAGCTTTGCCGGTTTCTGCCTCTACCCAACCTTTGGGCGGGGCACAGGTGCGCCATTCATCCTTCCGCAAAGCCGGACTGCTGGCGTGTGCCCCGCTTCTACTCTTGATGACAGCTTGCTTCGAACTACGCGACCCGGAGCCAGCCGCCGCCGCCAGCGACTGGCTTCCGCCCACCCAGATTGATATTCTGCTGGCCAACTTTACTACGGCCGTGCAAACGCTGAACGTAGTGAACTATGAGCGGACGCTTACCGGGCCACAGTACCGCTTCATTCCTGATCCTACGGCTGCCGGCACCGCTACCACGCTGTTTGCCAACTGGAGCGTGAACGAGGAGCGTGACTACCTGAACGGCCTGCGCCGCCGCTCCCCTGCCAGCAGCCAAAACCAACTAACGCTCAGCAGCCGGCGCGACCAGTTTTTCACGGCTGATTCGGCGGAGGTTTCGGCGCTTTATCAACTAAAAATCACGCAGACTGATACGGCTTTCCGGGCGACGGTGCTGGAAGGCAACATCCGGCTGCTGGTGCGCCGCCGCAACAACGAGTGGAAAATAGCCAGTTGGCGCGACCAGCGTACGTCTAACACCATGTGCTGGACGGACTTGAAAAAGTATTTTATTCGCAACTAGCAACGCCGTACTGCTGAGCTTGCTGAAGTTTGACGGGGAATTCTACGCTTTCCAATGCCTGATCTTTTGCCACCTGCGCTTTCTGGCTGTCGTCGTAGCCGTATGGTGGGCGGTGGATTGGCCGTGGGAGCTGTGCTGGCGGGCTGCAACCCTTTCGCGCCGGGCCTTGATGATATGCCCACCGACCCCAACCAGCTACTCGGCAACCCCGTGACCGTGCGCGGCTTCTTCGACCGGTTCCGGAGTGCCTACCAGCTGCGCGACTCCACCCTCTACGGCCAGCTCCTCGACCGGCGCTTCACGTTCACCTACCGCGACTTCGCGGCTAACGTGGACCGTACATGGAACCGAGACGTGGAAATATCCACTACCTACAAGCTGTTCAGAGCCGCCCGCACCGCCAACCTGCAGTGGACTCAGTACCTGCCCACTACCGACACGCTGTTTTCGGATACGCTAGTGTATGTCGAAAGGTCCTTCCAGCTCAGCATCGAGCAGCGCGACAACCAGCAGTTCCAGGGAGCCGGCTCGGCGCGGCTGGTGCTGGTACGCAAGCAGAAGGGCGACCCATGGCGCATGCGCAGCTGGTACGACCGAAGCGAGTTTTAGCAGCGCCAGCTGCCTAGTTAGAGCGACTCGTAGAAAGCCTGCTCCCGCTCCTGGGCGTTGCGCTTTTTCCGTTGATTGCGCGCAAACAGCCAATAAATTCCGACGCATACTGCCACTACCATCCCACCAACCAGTAGCAACACCAATAGCGCCAACTGCTCTAGGGTGTCGCCGAGGTTGTCGAACTTCTCCGCCCGGGCGGTAGAGGCACCTAACAGCAGCAGAAATAGCAGAGTCCTCTGTTTCAAGAATTCGGGCGTTTGGCGCTGTACTATTGCAGATTCGTGAGCTCGACGTCGAAGCGCAGAGGGGAATCCGGCGGAATGAGGTTGCCGGCCCCACTCGGGCCATAGGCCCAGGCCGAGGGAATCAGCAGAATGGCCTTTTCGCCCTTGCGCATCAGCCCAATACCCTCTTCCCAACCCGGAATTACCTGGTTTGCACCCAGCGTAAAGATAAAGGGCACGGGGCGTCCATCGGGGCCAAGACGTGACTGGTCGAATACCTGGTTTGTGAGCAGCATGCCTTTGTAGACCACGGAAGCCGTCTGGCCGTTTCGTGGCAGGTCGCCGGTGCCCGCTACTTTAGTCACGATGCACACGCCTGAGGGCTGGCGGCGTACGTTTACGAAGCTGCTGTCGGCAATGTACTTGGCAATAGCCACCGAATCGGCCCGTAACACCTGTTTCTGGCGCTGCAACGCCTGGGCATTCAGGGCATCAATATCAATGCTATTTCCACCGCAGGAAACCAGCAGTAGCGGCGTCAGAAACGAAAGCAAGCCGCCGGTCAGGCGCTTGATAGAAGAGTGCGAGTAAAGCATACTAGGTTGATGGGAAGTTCTTACGGGTTAGGGAGCGACAGACGTGGCCGAAGGTTGCACAACCGGCAGCCTCGCCACAGAGGAGCTGGGCTGCTCCTGCTTCTGCTACAGCCCCCCCCAAAAGTAACACCAGAAACCCGAGCAAGCCTGCAGACTATGGGGCATGGGGTTCTTTCTGGGTTTGCGCGGTACGTCCTCCTCGCTTCGTCAGCTTGAAATAGTATGCTCAACATACCTGCTTACTCAGCAGGCTGCTGCCCCGCTTTCTACCAGCCATTTCTGTTCGTTCGGCATGGCTGGCTGTGCCGTGGCCAAGCGGTAATCTGCTTGAGGATGCGAAGCCAGCAAGACGGCTAGGACATTTGCGCAGCGGGGATGAAAGCTAAATGATAAGGGTCACATCGTCTTCAACTCCATCAAACCCCTATCTTCCCGGCCTCAATCCTGTTTCCTCTCCTTTTATGTCCGAAAAGCAAGGCCATTTTCAGCGGGCCATCACGCTGTTTGACGCCATCATGATTGTAACCGGCAGCATGATTGGCTCCGGTATTTTTATTGTGTCGGCCGGTATTGCGCGGCAGGTTGGCTCGGCGGGCTGGCTGCTGGTCGTGTGGCTGATTACCGGGTTTATTACGCTGGCGGGCGCCGTGAGCTACGGCGAGCTGGCCGCCATGTTCCCGAAGGTGGGCGGACAGTACGTGTACCTGCGCGAGGCCTACAACAAGCTGGTGGCCTTCCTCTACGGCTGGTCGTTGTTTCTCGTGATTCAGACCGGTGTAATTGCGGCGGTGGCGGTGGCATTTGCACGCTTTGTGGGGGTGTTGGTGCCGTGGTTCTCGGAGGCCAACGTGCTGTTTGAAATCGGGCCGCTGAAGTTCTCCACCGTTATGCTGCTGGCCATCATCATGCTGGTGGGCCTCACGTGGGTGAACTCACGCGGGGTGCGCGGCGGCAAGCTGATTTCCAACATTTTCGGCAGCACCAAGCTGGTGGCGCTGGCGCTGCTCATTCTATTCGGGCTGGCCTTAGGCATCAACGACCAGGCCGTGAGCCTCAACTTCCATGATATGTGGAACGCCGTAAGCTACGATGCTGCCGGCCAGGGCACCCCGCTCACTACCTGGGGCCTGATCGGGGCCATCGGGCTGGCCATGACCGGCTCCCTGTTCAGCTCCGATGCCTGGAACAACATCGGCTTCTCCGGCGACGAAATCGTGCGGCCCGAGCGCACGATTGTACTTAGCATGGCCATCGGCACGGGTATCGTAACGGGGCTGTATCTGCTTATCAACCTGGTGTACCTGCTGGTACTGCCCATGCACGGCGACCCGGCCGCGGCCGCCACCGACATCATGAGCCGCGGCATCATGTACGCCGCCGATGAGCGGGTGGGCACGGCCGTAGCGGGTAGCATTCTGGGCAGCATCGGGGCGGGCCTGATGGCGGTCCTGATTATGATCAGCACGTTTGGAGCCAACAACAGCATTATCCTGAGCGGCGCCCGCGCCTACTATGCCATGGCCAAAGACGGCTTGTTCTTCCCCCGCATGGCTCGCCTCAATAAGTTTGGCGTACCGGGTGTGGCGCTGTGGGCGCAGTGCATCTGGGCCTGTGGGCTGTGCCTGTCGGGCTCCTATGGGCAGCTCCTGAACTACGTCATGTTCTCGGTGATTCTGTTCTATGTCATCACCATCATTGGCATTTTCATTCTGCGCCGCACCCGGCCCGACGCTCCCCGGCCCTACCGGGCCCTGGGCTATCCAGTCATTCCTATGCTCTACGTGGTGCTGGCTTCTGCTTTCTGCATTATCCTGCTCGTGTCGCCGGCCACGGCTCGCGACGCCGGCCTTGGGCTCGGGCTAGTAGCGTTAGGCGTACCGGTATATTTCCTGTTTGGCAAGCGCTTCGGCGGGCAATAGTAGCCTCCACAACGGTCCAAAAGAAAAGCCGCTCTGGATGTCCGGAGCGGCTTTTCTTTTGGAAATTCACTTCCTGACGACAACTACCGGCGCCGGCGTTTGCCGTTTTCGCTGGGCAGCAGCGTTACGTTAACGGGCTGTGAGCCACGGGTGCGGACCTCTTGGTCTTGGTAGCCACCGTAGCCATACACCAGCGCATTCTCGCCGGCCGGCACTTCAATGGAATAGTTGCCATTGGCATCGGTTCCAGTGCCCTTGCGCGAACCTTTTACCAGAACGGTAGCACCAGCCAATGGCCGGCCGTTCTCGTCCAGAATCCGGCCGGAAAGCGTCACATTAGCGGGGGCCGCAGCTGCTTCGGGCGCGGCGGCCGGAGCGGCGGCTTCCGATACAGGGGCGGCTTCAGTTGTCCCTACCGACTCGGTGGTCCGGGTAGCCAGATTGCCATCGATGGTAGTGCGGGTAACTGCTTTCTTGGTCTTATCGGTGGCAGGCTTGGTTGTTGCATCTTCGGTTACAGCAGCCACAGCAGCGGTAGCGGCCGGCTCATCGGCGGGGCGGGTGCCCGTCACGCTGGCTTCATCGAGCATAACGGACGGCATAACGTTGGTGATGACCCGCCGCCCGCCGGAGCCGGGCAAAAACATGTAGCCAACGATGGCCAGCAGCAGAATTGCCCCAACGATAATGGCCAAACGGCCGTTGCCGGAGGACAGAGAATCCTCTTCACTCAGCAGCGTGCCGGCTTCGTCGGTTTCGGGTTCAGGGAGAGTATATTTTGAGGGCATGCGAAAAAATAAAATGGTGGGAAAATGCTCAGAACAGCCCCTTCCTGAGCCCGTAGATTGCACAGTATTTCTGTGCAACCCCGGCCGGACTCAGCACGGGTCCCTAAAGATATATGATTAGTCCCATGCCATCCTAATAATGCTGCAGCCGACTTAATTTCATGACTGGCGGGACGCTGCCACGTGTTTCGGCTAAGACGGATGCTGCTGGGCAGCCAACCGCTTCGGCTTGCATTAGCATCAACAAAAAAGCCCCGTTCCTTGCGGAGCGGGGCCAGTTACATGCTGTGTTTCGGAGGGCTTAGTCCTGCACCGGTTTGGCCGGCCCGCTGGGCGAGTCTTCCCCAAACTTTTGCTCCCGGGTACGCAACTGGTGGTCCAGCTCAATGCTGCCTTCCGACTCAAAACCGGGCCCTTGTGCCTGCTCGCCGGCTGCGTGGTGCTCGTTGCCGCCTTGCGGCTCGGTTTCGCTGCCTCCAATGTGCAAGTTTTCAAGCTGGTCTTTCTGGTCGCTGCGTTGGGTATAGCCACCGGCGCCCTGGTTGCGGTGCGCCGAAGCATCATCGGCGCTCTTGCCGTTGCTTTGGTCAGCTTTGAATTCCTTTTCCTTTTCGAGCTGCTCATTGTGAGCAGCCGGTTTTCCTTCCGTTATTTTGCTGTTTTCCTTGTCTTTATCGTTAATGTCGTCTTTACCGAACAGGTTATCAAGCATCATGGCCGTGAGAATTTAGAGTGAAGCAGATTGCCGTTTTGCTTTACGCGCGGACTGGACCGAGGTTGTACCACGCTGCCCGGCTAATTGCATTCCGCTAACTCCGTTGCGCGCCCCTTCTGGCTAAGCCGGCAAACCGGCAGCCGAACCGTCCCCGTATGAGTAGAGTCGCCAACAGAAGGCATCATGCAGGAGCAGAAGTCAGCGGCTGGCAGTTGTTCGAGTGGTGATTGGGACGGCCGACCGGTGCAGCAGCAATTTCTTGCTCACCTTTGCGCTGGCTGTGCCTACTACCCTGGTCATTCCACCATATTTTCTTCTCAATGCATCTGGTTATCATCGGCAATGGCATTACGGGCGTCAGCTGTGCGCTGACGGTGCGCCGGCTGCAGCCCGAAGCCCGCATTACGCTCGTGTCAGACGAGACGCCGCACCACTACTCGCGCACGGCACTGATGTATGTGTACATGGGACACCTGCGCCCGCAGGATATCAAGCCATATGATGACTGGTTCTGGCCCGAAAACCGGCTGGAGCTGGTGTATACCACCGCTACCGCCCTCGACACCGACCGCAAAGCTCTTTCGCTGAGCAACGGCCAACACCTCTCCTACGACAAGCTACTGCTGGCTACGGGCTCCGTCAGCCGCACCTACGGCTGGCCCGGCCAGGAGCTTGTGGGCGTGCAGGGCCTGTATTCACTGCCCGACCTGGAGCAGATGCACCGCCACACGCACGGCATAGCGCGGGCCGTGGTAGTGGGTGGCGGCCTGATTGGGATTGAACTGGCCGAAATGCTGCATTCGCGTGGAATTGCCGTGACGGTGCTCGTGCGCGACGACCGGTACTGGGGCTCCGTGCTGCCAGCTGCCGAAGCGGCCCTGATAGACCAGCAACTCCGCGAGCATCATATTGATGTGCGCTACGGGACTGGGCTGGCGGAAATACTAGGTACTGATGGCCATGTACGGGCCGTGCGCACCAGCCACGGCGAGGAAATCGAGTGCCAATGGGTAGGACTGGCCACTGGCGTCACGCCCAATCTGGACCTGGCGGCCTCGTGCGCTACACTAGAAACCGACCGGGGCATTCTGGTAGACGATTACCTGCAAACCAGTGCCCCCGATGTGTACGCCGCCGGCGACTGTGCCCAGCATCGGCAACCGGCCGCCGGTGAAGTACCCATTGAGCAACTCTGGTATACGGGCCGCATGCAGGGCGCAACCGTGGCGCATACCCTTTGTGGGCTACCTACCCGCTACCGCCGCGGTCCGTGGTTCAACTCGGCCAAGTTCTTTCACCTCGAATACCAGACCTACGGCCGTGTGCCGGCTGAGCCGGAGCCGGGCGAATCCGCTTGTTACTGGCAGCACCCAAACGGGCGCCATGCATTGCGTATTACCTTCCGGCCAGCCCAAAACAATGCCGTAACGGGCGTAAATGCCATGGGCATACGGCAGCGCCACGAAGTATGGGAGGCGTGGCTGCGGGCCGAGACTCCGGTGCAGCAGGTGTTGGCCCAGCTCGGCAAAGCCAATTTCGACCCTGAGTTCTTCCGCCGCCACGAACCTGACATGTTACGCTCGTTTAAGCAGCAACTGGTGGCGGCTTATACGTAAGCCCAAAGTACAGCAGGGCAACAGGCCTCGCCTCTGCAGACTTCCTTTTCTCTTCTCAGTTATTCCGTAAAAGCGCCGTGGATTTCTCTAAACTTTACCGCCCGAGTGCCCTCAACAGCTTTCAATTCATTGCCGTGACGGGCCTGATTATGAGTGCCGGTGCCCACCTGATTCTGCATTTCTTCGCCGACCGCACGCTGCCGGGCTACAACTGGCTTTACGTCTGCTGGGCGGCGCTGTATGTGATAGGCTCACTGCTGAACCTGTTCGGCAAGCCCGACCAAGGCCACCATCACCATCATTAGGAGCACCTTTCGCATTCCTATTTTCGTCCGTTGCTGCCGCTGAATGACGCGCAGAAAAAGCAGTATCGGTCCGTTGTTGTTGCTTCTCCATGGCCTTCTCCCCCGACCTCACCCTGACCCGCCCACCGGTACCCGACACCTCGGCCACTGAGAAAACTCTGCTCACAGCTATGGGGCTGGGCTTGCTGGCGTTACTGACCGTAGCCTTCGATGCTGATGCCGACCGGGCGCGCCTAAGCTTCTGGGTGGGCCTGCTACTGCTGAGTGGCGGCACGCTGGGCTGGGCCTGGTACAAGTTCGGGCGCACGCCGGCCGGCGTGCAGCACGACAACCTGTGGCTACGCAGCAGCACCAGCCGGGGCGCCGTGGCTTGGCTGACAGCCGTGGTACTTACCGGCTTCTACGTGGTGCTCTACTGGTTCAGCAACAACGATGGCCAAGGTAATTTTGGGCCGCTCAACCAGCTGGTGCACGCCCTCGACCCAGCCAGCCAAGCCCTGCGCCAGCGCCCCTCCGACCAGTGGTTTCTCTACGGCACGTTCTACACGCTGGCAATACTGGTGATGGGCGGCCGGGCGCTGTGGAAGTACCGCCACTCGCCGTATCAGCGCATCCGCACGGTGTCAGTAATGTTCTTTCAGCTGGGATTTGCGTTCCTGCTGCCGGGCCTGCTGTTGGCGTTTCAGAAGCCCGAATACTACTTCTCCTACTTCTGGCCACTTAAGTACGACTATCTGTTTCCTGGCACCGTGAGCTACCTGCTCAAGGATGGCGGCCCGGCCTTGGGCGTGTTCATGGTGTTTTGGGGCGCGGTAATGTCGTTTGTGGCTACACCGGTGCTCACCTACTTTTTCGGGAAGCGCTGGTACTGCTCGTGGGTGTGCGGTTGCGGCGGCCTGGCCGAAACCGCTGGTGACCCGTACCGCCACCTCTCCGACAAAAGCCGCACCGCATGGCGCTGGGAAGTGCGCATCATCTACCCCATCCTGGCGTTTATCGTGCTGCTCACGGCACTGCTGTGGCTGGGTGCTTCGGGCGCGGTGCCGGCGCTGCAGCCCATCACCGAGCCACTGTCTAAGTTCTACGGGTTTGCTATTGGGTCAGTGTTTTCGGGCGTGATTGGGGTGGGCTTCTACCCGCTGATGGGCAGCCGGGTGTGGTGCCGCTTCGGGTGCCCAATGGCGGCATATCTGGGGCTGCTACAGAAGCATTTCTCACGGTTCCGCATCAGCACCAACGGCGGCCAGTGCATCTCGTGCGGCAACTGCTCCAACGTCTGCGAAATGGGCATTGATGTAAAGCAGTACGCCCAGCGTGGTGAACCCATCATCCGGGCTTCGTGCGTGGGGTGCGGCCTTTGCTCCACAGCTTGCCCGCGCGGCGTGCTCAACCTCGAAAACGGTCCGCGTGAAGGCCGCTACCAAGGCAGCCAGTTGATTCATGCGGATTCACTGCGGATTTTAAGCTAGCCCAACAAGACTCGATACAGGCAGCATAAACACCTGATTTCTTGAAGAAACTATTGTTTGAAATCGAGCACACCTTTAGGCTTTAGCCACGGCGTGAGCGTAGCGTAGCTGAACAGATAGTCAGTTTCGGGCTGTAGCGCCTCGATGACGTGTGGGAAGCCGAAATCGTAGTAAAGCGTGAGGCCGAAGGACGTAAGAGCGAAGTCGTAGAAACGCGGGTCGTCGCCTTCGAGCTGGACCGTTAGAGTGCTGTCGTTCCAGTGCAGCCGACGCTTCACTTCAGCCAGCAGCGGGGCATCCAGCTGCGCATACTCGGTGGGCAGTTTGCTGATGTGGTCGGCCACACGTCGGTTGATGGACTCCTGCCAGCGCTGGCGCAGCGCTAGGGTGTCAGCCAGCAGGTCGCGCACTTCCAACAGTCGGCCTGTCCGTAGCTCAAATGTGGCGTGCCGCGCCACCGACGAAACGTAGGCCCCCAGGAAGTCGGAGGTAAGCTCTATGGAGAGCAAGCCGTGGTCGTTGTAGAGCACCTCGTAGCGGGCACCCACAAAGCCTTTCTGCTCGTGGGCGGCGTACTCGGCCTGCGCCTGCTGCAGGCCAGTAAGCGCCGTGAGAGGCTGAGGCACGGCCTGTAGGTCTTCGCCTAGGGCCGCATCCACTAGTTCGGCATTGATACGAGCTGCTGCCGCCGCATCCGATAGTTGCACCTGTGGCACCACGAAGCGTCCATCCAGCGTATCGCCTACACTCAGTATAGTCGCCTGGCTGACAACCGGAACTGCAGCTTTTGCCTTAGCCGTTTTAGTACGGGCCGCCCGGCGGGTAGCCGGTTTGCCGGGAGCCGGACGTTGCGCGTGCACGGTAGTAAAACTCAGAAGAAGAACCGGCAGCAGCCAGCGCAGGCAAATGGCGCGCATAAAGAACAGTCAAAAAACGCCCGCAACTTACGGCTCAGTTTCTATTCGCCCGTCTGCAAGGGGGCAACAGGCTGGCCTTACTCCTACTGTAGGAAGGCCAGCAGCGCCTTCCGGAACTCAGTTGGGGCCTCCAAATGCGGAATGTGGCCTACACCCGCCAACGGCACCAGCTTCGCGCCTTTGATTTGGGCCGCGGTGCGGCGGCCCAGTTCCGGATACTGCCCCATAGCAGCCAACACTTTGGGGTCTTTGATGAGGCCTTTGCCCACCACCGTGCGGTCGTCCTGCCCGATGATAAGCAGCGTAGGCACCTGCACCCGGCTAAACTCGTAGCTCACGGGTTGCTGATAAATCATGTCGAAGGTGAGGGCATTGGCGCGGGCTACTTTCGCGAAATCGGGGTGGCGGGTCTGGGCAGCTAGTGGCAGCAACCATTCGTCGTGGGTCTTGGGGTAGCCGTGCGGGTAGTAGGTGGCGTGGTATTTTCGGATGCTTTCCTCAGTGCTTTTGCGCTCCGTAGCCTCGGCTTGGTCTACGCTCTGAAACGGCACGCCCACACGGTAGTCTTCCAGCCCAATCGGGTTTTCCAGCACCAGCTTCTCCGTGGCGTCCGGATATTGTAGCGCGAAGCGAGTGGCCAGCATGCCGCCCATGCTATGGCCCACGATAACGGCCTTTTTCACGCCCAGCGTATCGAGCAGGTGCTTAGTGTTGCGGGCCAGCTGGTGGAAGGAATAGTGCAGATCCGGCTTGTCGGATTTGCCGAAGCCAATCTGGTCGGGCACCACCACCCGGAAACCGGCCGCCGTCAGGGCCTTGATAGTTTCGCGCCAGTAGGCCCCAAAGAAGTTCTTGCCGTGCAGCAGCACTACCGTGCGGCCATTGGCTTTGGCAGTGGCCGGCACGTCCATGTACGCCATGCGCAGCGTCTGGCTTTCCAGCTTCAGGGGCAGCTGCCGCACCGGAAACGGGTATTCGTAGCCGTCGAGGGTGGCATTGAGCGAAGTAGGCGCGGTTTGAGCCAAACTGGTGCGAACCAGCAGCAGGGTTAGTAGCAGCAGAAATAAGCGGGGCATACGACAAGCATTGATGACCCGACCAATACGCGAAATATGGCAGCTGTAGCTATATACCAAGAGCAGTTGTATTGCTTCCGGCGCACCTTTGAGGCTGCCCTCAGAACGCAGGCATACTTTCTTCCCAGATAAAAAATGGAGCCCTGGGCCCTAATCAGCCGCCGTTACCAGCCGTATTCTGCTTCAGCAGCAACTCAATGGTGCGGGTGTCCTCGTCGCTCCAAACCACTGTCCGCACCTCCTCAAGGCCCAGCACTGTGTGGCCGTCGGCTTCACCATATTGAGTATACACCTCTACCAGCAGCTCATCCTCTGTCAGACGCACGACATAGCCGTAAATGTCATGCTCGCCATGCGTTTCAAGCAGCACCAGTTGTCGCGCTTCCTGCGCCCGCTGCAACAGCAGCGGTATTGTCAGATACTGAGCATCAAGTCCATCAGGGGCGGCAGGCAAGCTATACACGGTTTCTGGGTTGTGTTCCTTGAACTCAATCAGCCGCATATACTTATCATCGAAATGCACCTTCGACACCGAGTCGAGGCTGATAGTGCGCACGCCGGTAAGCAGGCCCTGCCGCGTGATGGAGCGGAGCAACAATATCTCGGGATTGAAGCTGAGCACATAGCCCAAAAACATTGTACTGCCCGACTGCAGCGCCACAATGCGCCGGCTGCGCTGGGCCCGCTGCAGCATATCCGTCAATAATGCTCCCATAATTCGTCTAGTGAATACCCCAAAGATAGGTTTTACGCCAGTTGCCTGCATCACCAAGGCCGGCTCCGATGTAGCTACTTTTCCTGACAGAGGAAGCCAGCATTGGGGTGCACTCAGAAAACAGCAACAAGTACTCGCCCTTCATCGGCAACCCGGCGCAACTGTGCATCTTTGTGGTTTGTAGTATTTCTCTGCCCTCCAACGTGGGCGGCTGCGTGCCGCTCCTGCCATGCTGATTGACGTAATTATTCCTGCTTTCAACGAGGAGCAGTCCATTGCCAAAGTGCTGGCCGAAATTCCGGCCGGCCTAGTGCGCGAAGTCATTGTGGTGGATAATAATTCCACGGACCGTACCGGCAACGTAGCGCGGGCAGCCGGCGCCACGGTGCTGCGCGAAACCCGCCCCGGCTACGGGCACGCCTGCCTGGCCGGCATGGCGCACAGCTTCGCCCGGCCCGCCGCCGAACAGGCCGACATCATCGTGTTTCTGGATGGCGACCATTCTGACTATCCTGAGGAAATGCCGCTGCTGCTGGCCCCCATTCTGCGCGGCGAGGCCGATATGGTAATTGGCTCCCGGGCTCTGGGCCAGCGCGAAGCCGGCTCCATGATGCCCCAGCAAATCTTTGGCAACTGGCTGGCCACTTCCCTGCTACGGCGCCTCTACGGCGCGCACTTCACCGACCTAGGTCCGTTCCGGGCAATCCGCCGGGAAGCCCTGCAACGTATTGGCATGGCCGACACCACGTACGGCTGGACGGTGGAAATGCAGCTTAAGGCCGCCAAGCTGCAGCTGCGCAATACAGAAGTGCCGGTGCGTTACCGCCGCCGCATCGGGACCAGCAAGGTTTCGGGCACGGTGCGCGGTACGCTGGGCGCGGGCTACAAGATTCTCTGGACCATCTTTCGCTATCTGTAGCTTGGCTGTGAATGGGAGTCAATGGCCCGCCCTGCCGCTTAACTTCGTCTGATTATCCCGCGGCCTTACCTCAAATCCACTCCCACTTCTTCCGGCTGTCCGGCATCTTCTTACGCACCTGAATGCTCTTTCTCGAAATCACGCTGCTGGCACTATATGGGCTGTGTCTGACATTCGTGCTGGGCTTCAGCCTGACGCAGTTTCAGCTGACGCGGCTGGCCCGGCTGGCCTACCGGCGCGGTCTGCCGCCCGAGCCTGCGTCGCCCGCCATCTGGCCCCGCGTGACGGTGCAGATGCCACTCTACAACGAAGTATTTGTAGCTGAACGTCTGATTGATGCCTGCGCCTCTTTCAACTATCCCATCAACCTACTGCACCTGCAGGTACTGGACGATTCGACCGACGAAACCGTAGCTTTGGTGGCGGCCCGCGTGGCACACTACCAGGCCTTGGGTCTGCGCATCGAACAGGTGCGCCGGCCCGACCGGCAGGGCTACAAAGCTGGGGCGCTGCGCTACGGACTGGAGCAGACGGATGGGGAGCTGATTGCCATTTTTGACGCCGACTTTGTGCCGGAGCCGGACTTTCTGCTGCGCACGGTGCCGTATTTTCAGGAGGCCGGACTGGGCGTGGTACAGACGCGCTGGGGCCATTTGAACGAGGAGTATTCGCTGCTGACTGAACTACAGGCCTTCGGTCTGAACGCGCACTTTCATGTGGAGCAGGTGGGGCGCACGGCGGGCGGGCACTTCATCAATTTCAACGGGACGGGTGGCGTGTGGCGGCGCACCTGCATCGAGGACGCCGGCGGCTGGCATACCGACACCCTAACCGAAGACCTGGACCTGAGTTACCGCGCCCAGTTGCGGGGCTGGCGCTTCCATTACCTGCCGCACGTGGTGGCCCCCGCCGAGCTACCCGCTACCCTCGATGCCCTGAAGTCGCAGCAGTTCCGCTGGACCAAGGGCGCGGCCGAAACCGCCCGCAAGCACCTGCGCAACGTGCTGCGCTCCTCCGAAACCCTGGCCACCAAGCTGCACGCTACGTTCCATCTGCTCAACAGCACGGTGTTCGTGGCCATTCTGCTGATGGCGCTGGTGAGTGTGCCGCTGGTGTTTGTGCGCGCCGACCTGCCGGAGCTGAAGCCGCTACTACGGGTAGCCTCGGTGTTTCTGCTGGCTTTCGTACCGCTCATCTACTACTACTTCACGGCTTGGCGGCTCGACAAGCCGACGGCGCCGGTGTGGCGCTTTGTGCCGCAGTTTCTGCTGTTTCTGTCGGTTTCGATGGGGCTGACGCTGCACAACGCACGGGCCGTGCTGCTGGGCTACAGCGGGCAGCAGTCCGCTTTTATCCGGACACCCAAGCTGGGGCTGGTGCGGCGCCAGGGCCGTTGGCAGGGCCGCCGCTACCGCACCGGCGACCTGCTCGATGGCCTCACGCTCACCGAAGGCCTGCTCGCGCTGTACTTCGCCTTTGGCATCGGAGCCGGCCTGTATTTCGGCGACTGGGGCCTGATTCCCTTCCACCTGATGCTGACCGTGGGCTACGGCTTGATTTTCATGTATTCAGTCCGGCACCGGAAATAAACTACCCGCTTTGCCTCAACTCACCGCCACTTTCCGGATTGCGCCCCTGCTGGCTTTGCTGCTGTCGGGAGCAGCATATGTAGGGCTGGCGTATGCTACTCCCCGGGCGGAGTTCGGGCAGCTGGTCGGGTTATTTGGGGTAGCGTTCGGGCTGTACTGGTTTCTGCTGAAAACGAAGCTGCCGCTACGCACAGGGCTGCTGGCAGCGCTGCTGCTGCGGCTGCTGTGGCTGCCGGCCCTGCCGGCCTTCTCCGACGACTACCACCGCTTCCACTTGGACGGGCTGTTGGTGGCTTCGGGCGTCAACCCGTTTCAGCACCGGCCCGATGAGCTGGTGGCAGTTGCGGAAGTATCCCCCGGTACTACAGCCGCAATCTGGCAACTTGCGCCTTACAGTCAGCAGTTGGAAACGCTGTATCCGAAGCTCAACTCTCCGCACTACTACTCGGTGTATCCGCCGGTGTGCCAAGTTGTATTTGGGCTGGCTTCGTGGCTGTTCCCAGCCAGTGAGCGGGGCGCAGTGCTGCTCATGCGACTGGTGCTGCTGCTGGCTGAAGCCGCAACGGCCGGACTACTGCTGGCGCTGCTGCGCCGGTTTGGGCTGCCGCTGGAGCGCGCCCTGTGGTACCTGCTCAACCCGCTGGTTATCGTGGAGCTGACCGGCAATCTACACTTTGAAGCAATGGTAGTAGGGTTTCTGCTGCTGGCGCTATGGCTGCTGGTGCGCCAGCAGTGGCGTTGGGCTGCCGGGGCGTTGGGCCTGGCCATCGGGACGAAGCTGCTGCCCCTGCTGGTGCTGCCCCTGCTGGCCCGGCGGCTTGGCTGGCGGCGTTTTCTAGCTTTTTCGGTGCTTACGGGTCTGACAGTTGTGTTGCTGTTCCTACCGTTCGTGTCTACGGAGTTGGTGCGCAACATCGGGCGCAGCCTGGACCTGTATTTCCGGAGCTTCGAGTTCAATGCCAGCCTCTACTACATAGCGCGGGCCGTCGGCTACTGGCTTACGGGCTATAACCAGATTGCCCGCATTGGCCCAGCATTAGCCCTGGCTATTGTAATCCTCATTGGCGGGTTGACTCTGCGCGAAAAGCACCCGGTTTGGGCTTCCTTGCCTCGTGCGCTACTCTTGCTGCTCACAGGGTACTACCTGCTGGCTACCGTGGTGCACCCGTGGTATCTGACGCCGCTGGTAGCGCTGAGTATGTTCACCAGCTACCGCTACATGCTGGTGTGGTCGGGACTGGTGGTGCTGTCGTATGCTGCTTACCAGAGTACAGCCTACACCGAAAACCCACGGCTGCTGATGCTGGAATATATTGGCCTGCTCGCTGCGTTTCTCTGGGACTGGCGCCGCGGTGCCACAGCTATTGTTGTTGCTGAGGCGCCTCAGAGCTGAGCCTGCGCAGTATCTGGCGCTGCACGGTTCCAGTAGGCATAGCGGCTGAGCTTGTGCAGACGTAGGTTGCGCCCATCCCAGGTAGCCTGCCGAAGCAGCACATTGGGGTATTTCCGCGCAAACCAATAGGTGCTTTCCTTACCTTCAGCCAAGCGTACGCGCACTTGCCAGGCTGCCTCCTGTGTGTCGGCGGCGGAAGCGGGACTAACGCTTATTTCGGCCTCATAAATAGTAGGGGCCGCCGCTTTGCTGGTCTGCTGCAGCTCACAGATGCTGGCCTTAAAAGTCAGATTATCACCGAAGCGTAGGCTGCGCAACGTGTATGGCAGTGCATCTTCAAACAGAATGTCGCGGCGGAGCTTGCGCTGGCCGGCCCCCTGCCCATCCCAGTAGGAGTTGTAGGTCTCTACGTACTGCAGCCCATCATCCAGAAAAGCCTTGAACGTGTTGCCACACCATTCCTGCGACGAGGTGGTGAGCTTCGCCAAGCTGGTTGGGCTTTCGCGCCGGAAAAACAGGGACGTCAGGAAATGATACGGGTATTGCTCAGTGGGAATCCGGCAAAACTGGTTCACTTTCATCACTGGAAACAGGTCCGTCCGCTGGTAGTCGTCGGTCTTGACCTGATACTGTTGGTTGAATTCTTCTTTCACGGTCAACTGCACGTACTCAAAGCGGCGCACCCGGTCGTAGATTACCCGTTCAGCATCATACACAGCTACTTCTGCTAGTCCGTCTTCCCACAGCTTATCCATGGCCCATTGCGGGTTGAATTGTGGTGCCAGACGGCGAAGAGCAACAGGGGGCGCGGCAGGCAGCGTAGACAGGTCCGGGCGTGCCTGTTCAGAACCTTGGGTTGAGCACGCAGTCAGTTGCATGGCCAGACAGCATCCCAGCAGGAGGCTTTCAACGGTGGAAGGCATGGTGAAAGGTCGGATGTGGCCCCCAATAATACGCCGAAACTCTTCAGCCTCCCGACAAATTACCTTTCCGTTGCCGAGCGCCAAGCGGCCAAATCCGTGGCATCGTCTATGTCGCGCAGTACGGGCAGTTGCTTGATCCGTAGTCCAAGCCGGTCGGCATCATCCAGTGTGTGCGCCAAAACGGAGTCAGTACTCCAGCTTTTATTCAAAAATAGATCCATATATAATTCTCTCATGCCCAGCAGGTAATACCCTCCATCCTCAGCCGGCCCTACAACTACTTCATGGGTATCGAATGCCGCATACGCTTCCTGCAACAACGCCTCCGTAATGCCCGGACAGTCAGTACCGATGATGACGGCGGCGGCGGCGCTATTGGAAAAAGCATGAGAAAAAGCCATCTGCATTTTGGTGCCCAGGTCGCCGGGAAATTGCACCAGCTGCTCGTAGCCGATCCACTGGTCGGGCATAGTCAGAGGCCCAGTAGGCGGCTCCGCCAGCCACACAGTTTTGTGTACTCCCAGGTGTTCGGTAACAGCCCAGGTGTGTGCCAGCAACTCTCGGTACACAGCCAGCGCTGCTTCCGGGCCAATACCAGCCGCCAGCCTGGTTTTCACGCGGCCTAGTTCCGGATGCCGGGCAAAAATGAGCAAATGAGGTGTCATCGGGTTATCGGCTTATACTCCCCATAAACGTTTTCGGAAGGCTACCGGAGGTACTCGCAGGCAGTTTTTCATTGCTAACATGCTACAGCAACTCACTTTCTGGCAGAAGTTGTAGCACTGGCTATTGATATACTTTTCTTCCTTTGGTCAGCCAGGTACTCCACAGCGCAGAATACGGATGCACATCCTGCGTAGAACCATCTTCATTGTAAACCGGGCGACCTTCATTCACCCACTGAAAAATCCCCCCGTACAGGTTGCGTACATCCCGGAAGCCCAGTGCTTTCAGCCGCTCCCCTACCCGCTCGCTCCGGTAGCCGACCGAACAATACACGACTACGGTCCGGTCCCGGGGCAACTCCGCAAATGCAGCCTGCTCAAATGTGCTGAAATCGACGAAGCGTGCTCCCTGCAGGTGGCTGACGCGGTACTCGGCCGGCGTGCGGGTGTCGAGGAGCAGCACAGATGCGGGGTTGCTGTGTAACGTGGCAGCCAGCTGCGTTGGCTGCACGAGTGGCACCGTGCCCCGGTACAGAGTCCGGAGCAGTTGTGCATACGCCGGACTCGGGCGACCATCGTCGGCGGAACGACCGCAGGCACTTAGCGCCAGCAGCCAAAAAGCGGACAATGCCAGCCCGAGTCGTTTAAAAAAAGCAGGTGTATTCACTTTAATCCCAATAGCAGAAGCAGTTGGCGGGTTTTGCGGAAGGCATGCAACTGTGCTCTTCACACTTGCGCCAATACCGCCTACCTGCCGCACACACTACATCGACAGTTCCTTGGCCTTGTTCATCATTTGGACACCATGTACCAGCACGGCACCTCCTTTTATGGCAGCCGCCACGTGCACAGCCTCCATCATCTGGGCTTCGTCGGCGCCTTTCTGCAACGAATCGGTGGTATAGGCATCAATGCAGTAAGGGCACTGCACGGCATGAGCCACAGCCAGCGCAATCAGCGCCTTTTCGCGTTCCGAGAGGGCGCCTTCCTTGAACACTTCGCCGTAGTAAGAGAAGAATTTATTGCCCATCTCCGCCTGCCATTCCGTGATGTTCCCAAATTTGGCTAGGTCGGCGGGGTTGTAGTAAGTTGACTTTTCCATGTGGTACAGAAGCTGTGCGCCAGACTGCTGGCGCAGTAGATGCAGTTGTAAAAAACGTAAGGATGCAGACTGTTATTCGGCGGCAGTCAAGCGTCGCACCCGGATATATACCCGCTGGCCGTCTTCGCTGGTTTCGGGGTCTATAGCTATCCGGTCGGCTTCGTCGTAGTAGGCGGCCACACCGCGCACAATGCCTACTGCCAAGGCTCCCATCCGCCGCTCCGATACATACTTGATTTCCAGTTCATCCTCGGAAAGACGGGTGACCTCCAGTACGGGCGGCGTGTTTTCGGCGTGCTCCTGCCGAACCTTCCGATGCATCGTATTCTCTGTGTGCTCCAGCATATCGAGCGTAGTCCACTCGGGCTGCAACAGCTTCTGATACATATACATCAGGTCGGGCACGAGATACTCGCCAAACTTCTCCTGTAGCTCGCTGGCCGGGATGCCCGCCATTTCGGACGCCTTCCCAACCAGCGCGTACATCTGCTCATCGGGGTAGACGCTTTTGTGGTCGAAATCCGCAGCGCTGAGGCCAACGGATTCGGTCAGCCGAACCCAGGTACTGTGGTCGTACTGCGTCTGGACGTAGCGCTTGAGCAACGTAAAAATTGTTCCGTGCACGGGCTCAATGAAGGAAAAAGTAAATACTTCTCACTAGTTACTACCAATTCGCCGGAAACAGCCCAACAAAAAAAGGAGCGGGAAGAAGCTTAGTTCTCCCCGCTCCTCTCACGTAGCAGTAGGCTAGAGCATTTTGCCCAGCACGGTCATCGTAGAAAGTGTAGGCGAAGCACTGCCGCCTGCATCTTCTACTGTCATGGCAAAAGCCTGGGCGCTGGTGATGTCCTTCATCTGCTGCAGACTGTCGCCGGCGGCAGTAGTGGCGGCCAGAACGCCAGCATCCACGGGCTTGCCATTGTCGAGCGCCCAGAGCTGATACTGCTTGCCAGCCGGTGGAGCCGGCAGGCTATGCACATCTACATACACGGCCTTGGTGGCAGGGTTGTAAAGAACCCGCGCTTTAGCCGAAGGGGCAGCCGGCGTACCAGCCAGCGTCACGCTCTGAAACTGTACATCACGCAGCACCGCCAGCTCTCTGCCTTGGCTGCTGAGCTGTTTCTGAGAAGCCTGCTGCGCGGCCGCGAAGCGTGCTTGGTCATTTTGGGCTGCAAACAACTCTGACTCAGTATTCTGCCAGCGGTTGTATAGTATGTAGTTACCAGCCAAGCTGAGCAGCAACGCCACGGAGGCCGCCATCAACCAGCCAAACCCACGACGAGGTGCCTCCTCATACGAAGGCGTTTCCGGCGCGCTGCTGATAGGGCGCACTACTGGCTCTGCGGCTGGAGCAGCTGCTTGCGGCGCAACGTATGGAGTTTCTGCTGCCGGCGCAACCGGGGCTGCTGCCACAGGCTGCTCGCCCCGGATAGCTTGTTGCCAGCCAGCAAGCACCCGCTCCCGCATTCCCGAAGGAGGCCTAAGAGAATGCGCTTCGGCATAGGTATCAAGGCCGCTAACTATGGAGTTCAGTTCGTGTCGGATTTCGGGATAAGTGGCGGCTATACGCTCCACTTCCGCCCGGTCCGCTTCCGGAAGCACGCCCAAAGCGTATTCTTCCAGGATTCCGGATTCGATATATTGCTGAATATCCACGGCTATCGAATCAGTTTGGAAAGTACTTTGATAGCCGCCCGGGCACGGGTTTTCACTGTACCAAGGGGCAAGTTCAATTCGTCGGCCACCTCACTTTGCGTGTAGCCTCCGAAATACAGCATATCAACGACCTGCTGCTGGTCAAGGGAAAGTTTCTTGGTCATTTCCTGCAGGCCGATGTGCTCGGGCCGGAACGTGGGCGATGCGGGCTCACGTACTGCGGCGCTGTCCTCAAGCGGCTGGGTACGAGTACCTACGCGGTACTGTCTGGAGCGGATTCTGTCGATGGCTAAATTCCGACACACATTCATCACCCACGTAAATAGCCGGCCTTTGCTGGCATCGTAGGAAGAAAACGAGTTCCAAATTTTGACCATGCCCTCCTGGAGCACGTCTTCGGCCTCTTCTTCTTTCTTGACGATGCGCATGATGACGCCGTAAAGCGCCGCCGAGTACCGGTCGTAGAAAAGGGTCATGGCTGCCTCGTCCCGGTCGCGCAGACGCTGCACCAGCAGGTCTTCTCCATCGGACACAGGGGGCATTGCTTCGGGGGGGGGTATGGTCACGGGCAATGGGATATGGTACGGGTGAGCACTGGTACAGAACCCGCCGACAAACGAAAGTACACTACGTGAGCAATTGTTCGCTCTCCCCCAACATTAAATTCCGCTTAAATCGGTGGTCTGGTTCGTAACCTGTCTGCTACGGTTGCGTTTTGCTCTAAGTTGCACCCAAGGATGAATAGAGCGAGCCAGCTCCTACGCTGCTTGCTAGTCCTGCTCACCTGCCACAACGAAAGGCACTTACCCATCTACCGTCGCGCTCTGCGGCTCACTGCTTTACTGCTCGTATGCCTATAGAATCCGTCAACCCCTACACTGGCCGCGTCGAGCGCCGCTTCCGGGCCTTCTCCTGGACTAAAACTGAACAGATTTTGAGCCAAAGCCACCGGGCGGCGGCTACGTGGCGCACCACCTCCTTTAAGGAACGCACCCGCCTCATGCACCGTGCCGCCGAGTTGCTGCGTGAGCGGCAGGATGAGCTAGCTCGCCTGATGGCCTTGGAGATGGGGAAGCCCATAGTCGATGGCCGTGCTGAAGCCGTAAAATGCGCCCTCTGCTGCGACTACTACGCCGACCACGCCGAGGAATTTCTGGCCGACGACGAAATCAAAACCGACGCCCGGCGCAGCTTCATCAGCCATGAGCCCATTGGAGTGGTGCTGGCCGTAATGCCCTGGAACTTCCCGTTTTGGCAGGTAGTACGCTTCGCGGCTCCGGCCCTGATGGCGGGCAATGTAGGGCTGCTCAAGCACGCCTCCAACGTACCCCAGTGTGCCTTAGCGCTGGAGAAGATTTTCCATGACGCCGGCTTCCCGACTGCCACGTTCCGGACGCTGCTCATCGGTTCGGAAATGGTAGAGCAACTCATTGCCGACGACCGGGTGCGGGCCGTGACGTTGACCGGCTCAGAGCCAGCTGGGGCGCAGGTGGCTGCCACGGCCGGCCGCTACATTAAGAAGACTGTGCTGGAACTGGGTGGCTCCGATGCATTCATTGTGCTGGCTGACGCCGACCTGGAAGTAGCGGCCAAAACCGCCGCGCAGGCCCGCATGATTAATGCCGGGCAGAGCTGTATTGCGGCCAAACGATTCATCGTGGAGAAACCAGTGTTGCGCGAGTTCATTTCGAAGATGAAAACGCACCTGCTGGCTTACCGCCCCGGCGACCCGCTTTCGGAGGATACGCAGTATGGTCCCCTCGCCCGCCCCGACCTAGCCGACGAGCTGACTGAACAGGTGACTGATTCGGTGGCGCAGGGTGCCAAAGTGGAACTGCACGGCGGCCAGAGCAAGCCTGGTACCGCTCTATTTCGGCCTATGATTCTGAGTAACATCAAGCCCGGCCAACGGGCCTACTCCGAGGAGCTATTCGGGCCTGTAGCCTTGATTTTGGAAGCCAAAGACGCCGACGATGCCGTACGCCTCGCCAATGATTCCCGCTTCGGGCTGGGCGGCTCCGTGTGGACGCGTGATGTGCAGCGCGGCGAGGAACTGGCGCGCCGTGTGGAGGCTGGGGCCGTGTTCGTAAACAGCATGGTGAAGTCGTCGCCGGAAATGCCGTTTGGGGGCGTCAAGAAGTCGGGTTACGGACGGGAACTGTCGTACTTGGGTATTCGGGAGTTCGTGAATCAGAAATCCATCTGGATAGCCAAGGACGAGAAGCCGGCCCCGAAGAAGAAGGTGGAGTAACAGAATTGTGGGTTGGTGGATTGGCTGTTTCGGCTGTCATCCTGAGCTTGCGAAGGACCTGTTCGGGCTAAAACGACTTACTCCCTGGCATTTTGGGCTGATATTGGAAGATCCTTCGCCAAGCTCAGGATGCCAGTCTTACACTTATCTACTAACCCGCCACTCCCCACTCCTACAGATACCCCAGCACCTTATACACTGCGTACCCGCTGATTTCGTGCAGAAGCAGGCTCCAGCGGTCCAGTGCATCGGAGGAAGGCACCAGCCAATAGTCGGGGCTGGCTGCACGGTTGGAGCTAAAGAAGCCGGCCGGAAAGGGCTGCGGCTGCAGGCCCACCCGGGCGAAGCACCCCAGAGCGCGGCGCTGGTGAAAAGCGGAAGTCACCAACAGTAACGTATCCAATTCGGGGCGGGCCTGCACGATACGTTGCGTGAACAGAGCGTTTTCGCGGGTGTTGCGGCTCTTGTCTTCCCGAATAAGTACCGAATCGGGGACGCCAGCCAGATGGAGTAGCGTAATAAGATCCTCCGCTTCGGTGTGCGCTTTCCGAAACACTGCTCCCGAGCCACCCGACACCAGAATATAGCGCACCCGCCCAGCCCGCCACAGCCACAGCGCATTCGTCAGCCGGTCGGCTCCATCGTGCAGATACACCCGGTCGTGCGGCGACTTACCTGTATTGGTGATGCCGGTAAGCAGTATGGCTGCGTCGGCATGGCGCGGCAGCTCACGCAGGCCCACTGGCGGTAACTCCCACGCCAATAGCGCCTCGTTTACCAGTGCGTTGTTGGTGCCCAGCACCAGCAGCACCAGTGTGACCAGCAGCAACCGGCGCTGCCGGCCCGGACGGCGCGTGAGCAAAGCGGCTACCAAGAGCACCAGTAGCCATACAACCGGCAGCAACAGAAAGTCGAGGACCTTGGAAAGCAGGAAAAACACCAAAAAACAGAGTTAGGGTATGCTGGCGGCCAACCAGCCAGCAAGGCAAGTACGGCGCGCAAGTTCAAAAAAAAGCCCGCCTTCCGCAGCATAGCCACGCAAAACGGGTTTTTGGCTGTTACCTTTTGCCAGCCAGCAGCAGCTAATCAGCTGCTATGCTCCAGAACCGAATGGCCCGAGACACTGCTACAGATACGTCCGGCTTAGGAGCTTACCGGCATATACTCCCGCAGCCGCCGCAGCATGTCCAGCACATCGGCTTCCGTAGTCAGCATATCACATTCCAGTAGCCGGCCCTGGCAATACGACACAAAGAAAGGCGCCACCTTTTCCTGCATAATCTTCTTAGCCACGGGGTTTTCATCTGAATCCAGGCGCACGAACAGGATAGGTTTGAACTCTTCCTCATCGGCAAACTTGACGAAAGGCGGCGCAAGCAGCTCGCATATTTCGCAATTGGTGGAGGTGAACTTGGCAAACACTTTCATGTGCTCATGCGTGAGCTGGCGAAGCTCGTCGTCATACACATCACGCACCTGCTGGCGGTCAGCAACTTTCATACACTAGAAGAAGAAAATGGGCGTAGTTGCCGCTTGAAACTGCAGGCCCTAACCCTCCAATATACACAGGATGGATGGCACTGCTGGCAACGCAGACAAAAAAGCCTGCCTAGGAATTCCACTCCCGGCAGGCTTTTCTACTATTGTTGCTACTGGCGGCTATTTCTTGAGCATCATCTCCCGGATATACTTCACCGGGGCGCTACCATAGCTCAGAAACTGCTCATTAAACGATTTGAGGTCGAAGGCACTGCCCTGGCTCTTTTTGAGCTCCTGGCGCAGGTCGTAGATTTCGGTGTAGCCCGTGAAGTAGCTGCTGAGCTGCACCTGGCTGAGCGTGGCGCGGCGCCACTTGTTGCGGGCTTCGGCTTCCTCCTGAAATCCGTCGCGGCGGAGTATGGCTACCACAGCGGCTTCGGAGGCATTCTTCACGTGCACTTCGTGGTCGAGGATGGTGTTGAGCGTCACGCGCATATTCCACTTGTCCCACATCAACCAAATTTCGTCGGAGTTGCCACCGTAGCCGCTTTCCAGCATCATGCGCTCAGCATACACGGCCCAGCCCTCAATCATGGCCCCATTGCCGAAGATGGACTTGATGAGCGAAGGGCTGCGGTTGGCATACACGAGTTGCGTGTAGTGCCCCGGAATGGCTTCGTGAATGTTCAAAATTTGGAGCGTGTACTGGTTGTACTCGCGCAGGTAGCTTTCGGCCTGGGCAGCAGGCTGTCCTGTGAGGGGCTCCACATTGTAGTAGGTGTTGGCGGCCTTGTCGTAGGGGCCGGGGGCCGAAATGCTGGCGCCCGCCCCGCTGCCGCGCATGTACAGCGGCGTTTCGCGCACCACCAGCGGCTTGGTGGGGTCCTGCGTGAGCAGTTTCTTGTCGTTGACGAACTGTACCAGCGTCGGAATCTGCGCCTTCACGGCTGCCACGAAGCCCGCCTGCGTGGCATGCTGCTCCGACAGTTTGCTGATCATCTGCTGCACGGCGGCCAACGAGTCGGCAGGCATCGGCTGCGCTACGAAATACTTGGGCCACAGCCGCGCCGTGCGCTTCTTCATGTCCTGCAGCAGTTCCTGCTTGTGGGCCAATGCCTTCTCATACACTTGCCCGGCGCTGTACGTGGACTGAATGTCGTAAGAGAACTTGCGGCTGAACAAGTCCTCACCCAGCCGGAAGCTGCGGAACTTGCCGGCCGGCAGCACCTCCGTTTTCAGGAACCGGATATAGTTGCCGATGCTGAGCCGCGTGGTCGCCACCCGATTGGCAAATTCCTCCTTCTCGCGTGCCGTCAGGCCGGAGCGCGCAATGGAGTCCTGCAGTGCCTTCCCGAACACCTCCAGCCCGCCCTGGTTCTGCTGAATAGCCAGTTCGGTGTGCTCCCGCGTGGGCGTACTGATGTTGGCTTCGGCAGCGGCGTAGAAATCGGGGGCGTGGGAAATCTTGTGGCTGATGGCCCGCAGGCGCCGGTCGAGGGGCCAGTAACGGCCGTTCAGGATTTCGCCCACCGAGGCCCCCAGGTTGTAGTTGGCCGGGTTCCATTGCCAGTCGCGCAGTGTATCGGCGTAGAAGCGGCTGCTTTGCACGTAGTTTTGCAGTAGCCGCCAGTCGGTCTGATTGTTCACCGACAGCTCTTCCACCTTAAAATCGGCTAGTTCGGCCCCACGCCGCTTCAGCATCTTGGCCTCCGTGCGGCGGCGGCCTTCGGTAGGCACCACCACCAGCGAGTCGTAGCGGTGGTAGCCTTGGCTGCTGGCCCACTCAGGGTTGTAGTACCATAGCGAGTCGATGAAGCGGGTTTTGTACCGCTCAAACACGGCATCGGGCTGGGCATCGGTATCAGCCTGTTTGCGGCCCGGCGAGTCGCCACAGCCCGTAAGCCAGGCAGCTCCAGCCACTGAAGCCACGGCCAGCAAAGTTTTCAAAGAGTAGTGTTGGGGCATATAGTGAAAGCAGGTTGGGAATGAGGCAGCAAGGTAGCGGGCAAGGACGGGGTTTGGTGCGAGGCGTTGCGTTGGATCCAGAGTTTGCCCCCGCTCGGCGTCGGCGCGGCACGTGGTAGCCCAAACACCTCTAAAACGAGGCAGAAACGCTGTGAAACGCTGTGTGCACCGTCTGTCATCCCGGACATCTGTCATCCTGAGCAGCGCGACGGACCTTATCCCGTTTGAACGGCAATCGTTCGATGGTAATCCAGACGTGAGAAGGTCCTTCGCGCTGCTCAGGATTACGGAAGTACCAGTCAACCCTTGAAAAAGCGGCTCCTTTCTTTGGCAGAAAGAGGAGCCGCTTTTTACTACCTATACTGCCCGCTTCTGGCCCTTCGTTTGCAAGCCCCACCCGGCCCCACAACCCGCCCTCCTTGATGAAAATCCTGCTTGCCTCCCTGTTCTGCCTGCTGCTCAGCATGTCGGTTCTCACCGCCCACGCCCAGTCCGTCACCCGCCTCGATGTCAGCAATGGGTTCCGGGGCCTGCGGTTCGGCTCGCCGCTCACTGAGGCGCTGCACCTCCGGCTGATTCAGGACAAAGGCGACGAGAAAATATATGACCGCACCGACGAGGAGTTGCGCGTGGGCAGCTTCACCGCAGCCCGCATCCACTACAAGTTTTTCCGGGGGCAGTTTGCTACTGTCACCATCATCGTGAAAGGCGCCGCCGACGCGCAAAAAGTGCGCCCTACGTTCGAGGCCCTCTATGGTCCCGCCCGCCTCGAAGGATTCAGCTGCAAATGGCAAGGTAGCTTGGTGGCTCTCTCCTGCGCTTCCCTGGCCGATGACCAGGCCATCCTGGCTATGAGCAGCCTGCCCCTGGCCGCCCAGATGCAGCAAGCCAAAGCTCCCACCGGTACCACCAAGCTAAAAATCAAGCAGAAGTAATCCAGACTGTCATTCCAGGTAGCCCTCTATCCGCAACAAACCGCTATTCCGAGCCTGTAGAGCATCAAGCCTGGAACTGAGGAAGCTTGTTCACGTGCAGGCAGCCTAGTTTTTTAGCAGCAGAGGGGAAATAAAAGGTTTGATGTAGTTTTCAGGCCGATTTGCGCGCCATATCCCCACAGATAGTCCTGGCTCTGGCGCGTGTCCGACTTCGCGCCACTACCCATTTCCCTACTGTCCTATTTCGTTGCTATGCGGTTCTTCCCCCTGCTTCTGCTCCCGCTGCTGGCCTGCTCGCAGGCACCCGTTGAGAATACTCGCCCACCGCTGCCTGAGGGCCCACCGGCTATTCCAGTGGAATCGGGTGGCCGTAGCGTAGCACAAGCCACCACCGCCTTCCCCGAAACCTTCGAAACGGGCAGCAAAGGCGCCTACACCAACGCCGAAGAGCCCTTGAGCACCGGCCGCTGGCTTTTCGAGGATGCCCTCATCGGCTCTTCTGAGCAAGACCACAAAAACGGGGCACATGCTGCCCGTCTACGCGGCCAGGGTCGGCTCCGTATGCAGTTCGATGCCCCGGCCGGAGTGCGCACCATCCGGGTGAGCAGCGCCATGTATGGGCAGGATGCGGCCGGCACCTGGGAGCTGTGGGGCAGCATAGATGGTGGCCGCAGCTACCGTCGCATTGGGCAGCCGGTGCGTGTACAGGGCCCACGCCTGCTCAGCACCACCTTCCAGGCCGGTGCTACCACCACGCCGCTACGCCTCGAAATCCGCAAAACTGACGGTGCCGCCACCCGCCTCAACATCGATGATATTGCGCTGGAAACCGCCAGTGGTGCAGCCGTAGCCGGTGGCAGCGTTGCCACCACGCCTGCTACCCCGCAGCCCGGAACCTCGCTGCCGCCAGCCACCACCGCCCAGGCCGATGCCGTAGTCACGAGCCGCGACGACAACATGGCCCTTGGCAACCCCAGCGGTGCTACCGCCGACGTGAACAATCCGACCAATTACCTCCTGGTAAAACCGCAGTTCACCATCGGCTACAATGCCCAGCGTGGCACACCTACCTGGGTGAGTTGGCACCTGAACCGCGCCTGGATGGGCTCGGCACCGCGTCAGGACGACTTCCGCCCCGACCCGGCCCTACCCCGGCCGTTCTATCAGGTGAGCCGCAACAGCTACACCGGCTCCGGCTTCGACAAAGGCCACAACTGCCCCAGCGCCGACCGTACCACCGACCTCGACGACAACTCGGCTACGTTCCTGATGACCAACATGATTCCGCAGGCCGCCAACAACAACCAGCGCACCTGGTCGGGACTCGAAGAATGGACTCGCAGCCAGGTACAGCGCGGCCAGGAAGTATACGTGGTAATGGGCTGCTACGGCAAAGGCGGCACCGGCCTCAACGGTCTCAAAACCACCATCGACCAAGGCCGCGTGACCGTTCCGGCCCGCGTCTGGAAGCTGCTCGTGCTACTACCCGAAGGCACCAACGACCTGCAGCGCATTGCCGCCGGCCAGGCCCGCATCATCGCCGTAGATACGCCCAACGACCAGTCCGTTAGCCCCGACTGGAGCCGTTACCGCGTGAGCGTGGATGCGCTGGAAGCTGCCACCGGCCTCGACCTGCTCAGCAAGCTGCCCCTGGCCGTCCAAACCCGCCTGCAGGCCACCGCCGATACAGGGCCAGTGCGGTAGTAAAGCTGAAGCGTCGGTTCCTGCTTGGCTTTATCTGCGTAGGAACCGCTGCACTGCCGCTGCATACAAGTCGCCATAGTCTCCGGGCTTTGAGGTCAGGGCCATCAGGCCGCCGCCGTGGGCTCCCTCGAATGTCAGCAGCTCGCGGCGCTGGCGGCGGCGCGCGGCCTGCACAATGCGGGTAGAGTCGGCTAGCGGCGTATTGACATCCTGCGTGCCGGCCACCAACAGCATTGGGCACTTGATTTTAGGGAGTAGCTGCGGATAGGCTGCTGCCTCGGCCGGTAGCGTCACCGTTTTATTCTTCGCCTGCTTAATAGCGGCTACCAGTGCCGCCGGGTCGGCTACGTAGCCCTCCCCAATCAGGAAATCGGGCTTATCGGTGGCAGCGACGTGCGTGGCCATAAGCGTACCCATCGAGAAGCCAAAGATGCCGGTACGCTCCTTCGGGAACTGCTGCCGGGCATAGCGCAGCACAGCCCGCAGATCAGTAGTAAACTCAGGGTAATAGAGCCGCTGCTGGTCGATGGCAAAGTCGGAGCTGTGCCCGAAGCCGCGGTAATCAAAGAGCAGCACCCGGTATCCTACGTTGGCCAGCATCCGGGCATGAAACAGCAGCTGCCCCATGTTGCCAGCGTCGCCTTCGGCCACTACAATGGTAGTGTGCTGGTTCGGGCCCTGTTGGGGCTCAATTATCCAACTGTGCAGCCGGGCATGGTCGGGCGTTTCTATCGTGACGGTGCGGTACGGCAGGCTCAGCGAGTCGGGAGTGTAAGCATAGTCGCGGCTGGGCCGGAGCGCCCATCCCGGTAACGTGCCCAGGCAAAACAGCAGTATGATCAGGCAGTGTTTCATAACAGTGAATCTGAAAGCAGTATAAGAAGAATGGTATAGGAATGCTCCGCCACCATCGGAACTATTGGCGCAAGAAACGGCATTTGCAGTAACTCTGCCCGTGCGGCTGCCACCATGCCGGCCTTGGAGCTAGTAGCCACCGTCCAAATTTAGGCGCACTCCCCGATTCCGCAGTATCTTTGTTCCGGCTTCGGCCTTGCTGCTCTCCCTCTCCACTCCCGCCCACTATGCCCGCCAACGGGTATGCTGGGCTTTTTTGTGGGCGGTAGCAGCGTTTCTCCCTCTGATTTTCCGCTTATGCTTACGCTTCGTCTTCCTGCATTAGAGTCCCGCCCGCCCCGCCAGATTTACCGGGCGGCCGTGGGGGTGTTGTTTTTTCTGATGGGCCTCACCTTTGCTACCTGGGCCTCTCGCATTCCTACTATTCAGCAGCAACTAGGCATTTCGGAGGCCCGACTGGGGCTACTTCTGCTGGCGGCCCCGGTTGGTTCCTTGGCCTCCTTGCCGGTGGCGGGCTGGCTGGTGGCACGGCTGGGTAGCCGCCGGGTAGTGCTGGGCGGTATTGTGGGCTACGCGTTGGGGCTGGTGGCGCTGGGGCTGGCTACGTCGGTGGTGCCGCTGGTGGCAGGCCTAGTCTTATTCGGCTTCGTGTCTAACCTCTCCAACATTGCCGTTAATACCCAGGCAGTAGGCGTGGAAATGCTGCACCGCAAGTCCATTATGGCCTCTTTCCACGGCCTCTGGAGTCTGGCCGGCTTTGCCGGCGCAGCGCTAGGCACGTTCATGATTGGCAACGGGGTGCAGCCGCTGGCGCATTTCATCCTGGTGGGTGCGGTGGTGGTGGCCGGCGTAGTCCTGAGCAGCACCTCCATTCGCCCCCGCGACGCCGGTGCCGGCTCTGCCGATGCCCCCCTGTTCGTGCTACCCGACAAATCGTTGCTGCTGCTGGGCGTGCTGGCATTCTGCTCCATGATTTGTGAGGGCGCCATGTTCGACTGGAGCGGGGTGTACTTCCGCAAAGTGGTGCACGCCGAAAAGGCCTGGATTGGGGCCGGCTATACGGCCTTTATGTGCACTATGGCCGGAGGCCGCTTCATTGCCGACTGGTTTGCGCACCGATTCGGCTTGCGCCGCACGCTGGAAATCAGTGGCTTGCTCACGGCAGCCGGGCTGCTGCTGGCCGTGGCTTTGCCAGCGCTGCCTACGGCTATTCTGGGTTTCCTGCTGGTAGGCTTTGGGGTATCGTCGGTGGTGCCGCTGGTGTATGGTGCAGCTGGCCGCTCTACCCAGATGCCCCCAAGCTTAGCGCTGGCCGCCGTGTCTACGGTAGGATTTCTTGGGTTCCTATTCGGCCCGCCCCTGATTGGCATTGTGGCTGGCTTCACTAGTTTGCGGGTGTCGTTTTCAATTATTGCTATGCTGGGCCTGTGTATTGCCGCGCTGGCCAGCCGCGCTAAGCTGTAGAGAAGTAGTCCAGCGGAGTAAGCGGCTAGATAATGCGAGGAATCTGTGGGAAGCCTAGGATAACAATATCTTTACTCTCCTACTTCCCCTACTCCTGCCTGCCATGTCCGACTCCGTTTATACGTCACGCCAGCAGCGGGTGCTGCTTGTGGTGTGCCTGCTGCTACTGGCGGGTATGGTGCTGTTTGGGCTAGGAAGCTACATCACCGGGTTTTTAGGGGCGGGCATTCTGTATGTGGTGCTACGGCCCTGGTTTGCAGCTTTGGTGCACCAGCGCGGCTGGAACCGGCAGGTCGTCACGGTGGGGCTGCTGGTATTTGCACTGGTCGTAATCATCCTGCCTTTCACGGCGCTTAGCCTGATGCTGTTCAACCGCATCCGCTACTATGCTACCAACACCGATATCAGCCAGCTTATGGCGGTGTTGCATGCCATAGAACGCAAAATTGGCTTCACGTTTACGGCCGAGCAGAACGTGCAGACCCTGGTGCGGCAGGGCGTGGGCTGGCTCAGTCAGCGGCTGCCTTCCGTAGCCAGCAGCCTGCTGCATTTCACCGTTGTTATCGGGCTGATGCTGTTTACGCTCTACTTCATGTTTGCGCAGGAGGAAGGTTTTCTGCGCGGTTTGCGCCGCTATCTGCCTTTCCGCCACGACACCTTGCATGAGCTGGGCGACTCACTCAAGAACAATGTGAATGCCAACGTGCTGGGCCAAGCACTCATTTCGTTGGTGCAAGCTGTTCTCACGGGCCTCACCCTCTGGATTTTCCAAGTTCCCGACGCTCTGTTTTGGGGAATGGTGGCCTTTTTTATGGCCTTCATTCCGGTGTTGGGCACGCCGCTCGTATGGGGGCCGGCCGCCATTCTCAAGTTCACGCAAGACCATACTGGCCAGGGCGTAGGCATTCTGCTGGTCGGTGTCATTGTCATCATGAACATCGACAACCTGCTACGCATCGTGCTGGCCCGCCGCATCGGCGACATTCACCCGCTTGTTACGCTGGCCGGCGTAATTCTGGGCGTCGATATTTTCGGTATTCTGGGCTTAGTTCTCGGGCCACTGCTGCTCTCCTATTTCATTGTGTTGATGCGGGTGTTTGAGCGCGAAAACCGCTTGCACTCTTCGCTCAGGAAATCAGAATAGCTCATCTTGCCGGCTATGAAGCTGGTAAACTACGGGCCTCGGGCTACTGCGGGCTACCTGTTTTACCGAACCGCTCCCCGAAAAAATTGCCCACATTCCACGTGGGGCGCTTGGCGTCAGTGGCTACCAGATAGCCAATCAGAAAGTTGAGCTGCACATATTTCCGACCGGCCCCAAAGTCAAACTGGCCGTTGATATCGTCTTGGGGCTTGTGGTAGGTGATGGCGCGCCATTTCTGCACCAGCTCGCTCAGGTTGTTGCGGCCATCAGCGGTTTTGTTGCCGTACTTGATGTGTAGCGCCGGAATGCCCTGCGTCACGAAGCTGTACTGGTCGGAGCGGATGAAACGGTTCTGGGCCGGTTCAGGGTCGGCTTCTACTGTGAGGCCCAACGCCTGTGCCGCCTGCGCTACAGGAACCGCCAAAGAAGAGTTTTCGGCCCCCAGCGGCACCACCGACAGCAGCGGCGCAATAATCGTGGGCATATCCGTATTGACGTTGGCTACCAACTGCTGTTTTGGCACGGTGGGGTTGCGGGCAAAGTACGCCGAGCCCAATAGACCCAGTTCCTCACCCGTCACGAGCGTAATCAGCACCGAGCGTTTGGGCTTGTATTTCGGCTTCAATTGCTGATAGATGCCCGCCATTTCGAGCAGCGTAGCAACGCCCGTAGCATTGTCGTGGGCACCGTTGTAGATAGAGTCGCCGGCAATGGGTGCCCCCACACCAAGATGGTCGAGGTGAGCGGTATGCACCACGTACTCGTTGCGCAGTTGCGGGTCAGTGCCTTCTATTTTGCCTGCCACGTTGTAGCTGACCATATCCTGGTAGCGGCTGCGCTGCATTGCCTGCAGGCGTGGCAGCAAGGCTACACCTGCAGGCTGGCCGGCTCGCAGGGCACGCAAAACGCGGCCTGTGTCCTGAGCAGCGCCCACAAACAGCCGCTGCAGTGTAGCTGCGTTAATGGAGCCGGCCAGTTGCAGCCCGCCGTCCACATAGCTTCTCGATACTGCAACATTTCCAGCCGAGTCCAGTACGCTCACCAGGCCCCGGAGCGGCTCCGGTGGCTTCGCGTCAGGTTTCACGCTGGCCCACAGCACCCCCACTGCCCCCTTGCGTTGAGCAGTCTGCAGCACCGTGAGCAGGTCGGTAGTATACAAGCGCACCGCGTCCGGAAAACGAGTAGGCTCCTGCCGCGTCACAACTACCACTTTTCCTTTCACATCCAACCCGGCGTAGTCATCGTAGCCCAACTCAGGCGCACTGATACCAAATCCAGCGAAAACAAGTCCTGCCTCTACCGTTGTTTCCGTCTGCTTGGGATTGGGATAGAAGGTAAAGTCTTGGCCGTATGTGAGCAGAGCCGCTAGGCCCGTAGGCGGAGTCAGGCGTAACGATGAACCCACTTCTGTGAAGGCCCACCGCAGCCGCACCGTTTGCAGAAACGTACCCTTCTCGCCAGCTGGCTGCACGCCGCGCTGCTGCAGTTGGGCCACTACATAGTCTACTGCCATTTGGTAGCCCGGTGTGCCCGGCTGCCGCCCCCGTAGCTTATCATCGGCCAGATATTGCACGTGCGACTTGAAAGAAGCCGTATCAACGGTATTTAAGGCCTTTCGGAGCTTCCTGATTGGTTTGGGCGTAGGATGGGCTATAGCCAAGCAGCTATGCAGCACAGCTAGCAGCAGAAGCCGCAGGTCTTTGCCGTTTATAACAACCAGATTCATTATCCTCATTCGCGTTCAGACGTTTGGCTCGCCGGTCACCGGCCCTCTTTAGGTTTCGGTCAGTACTGTCTTGAAGCCGGCCAGCTTGCCGCTTCCCGTGCGGCCCAGCGCATATACCTGCACCTGCGGCCCAGTGCCCACCCGGTACACTTTCACGTCCTGCAACTCCTGCTTCAGGTACATCTGCAGCGCCTTAAAGCGGTTGGCCAATGCGGGGTCACCGAGCACGCCGTCGTCGGCGGTGTGGTTGCGCAGGAACAGCGTCAGCTCCTGGGTTTCTACTTTGCTGCCAGCAGCTGCCCCTACTGCTTTCAGTAGCGCAGCATCGGTAAGGGCGCCGTCTGGGGCGCTATAGCTCACTGGTTCCAGCGCTGCATCTGATTCACTCATATATACGAGGCCCTTAGTCAGCTGCTGCAACTGGTCAGTCGCAGTATCGGCAGTGCTGGAGGCTGCCGGCTCGTTAGCTTCCTCAGTTTCGCGGGCACCTTTAGCAGCCTTTGAGTCGGGAGTAGCAGCGCGACTGGTAGCATCAGCGGGTACCTGAGCACTGATGGCGGCGGCTAGTTCCTTCATCCGGTCTTCGGCCACCTTGATTTTAGGATTGGCAAAGTTCATATCGGCTACTTTATTCATCGGAATCAGATGAATGTGTGCGTGAGGCACTTCCAGTCCGATGACGGCCACCCCAATGCGTTTGCACGGCACGGCCGCCAGCACACCTTTGGCTACGCGCTGTGCAAACAGATGCAGCGCTGCTAGCTCAGCCGCCGGCAAATCGAAAATGTAGTCGACTTCGCGCTTCGGAATTACAAGCGTATGGCCTTCCACCAGCGGCGTAATATCAAGAAATGCCAGATGATGCTCATCCTCGGCTACTTTGTAGGCGGGCAGCTCGCCCGAAACGATACGCGAGAAAATGGAAGGCATGCGGTAGAGAGTTACAGGATGACTGAACGAGCACAGCAAGTACACATGCTGCTGCGCCAAAGTACGCGGCAAAATAGAAAAGGGCGAAGCCATTGGCTCCGCCCTTTTCTATTCTGATGCCGAAATGCTCAGCTATTTACTTATGCCGTATGGTGTTAGCGGCTGATTTCCAGTATCTCAAACTGCAGCTTACCAGCCGGCACCGTAATTTCTGCGGTATCGCCAGCCGACTTGCCCAGCAAACCCTTACCGATAGGCGACTTCACGGAGATTTTGCCGGCGGCTAGGTTGGCCTCTTCTTCCGCTACAAGCGTGTAGTCGAGCACCATGTTGTTTTTCAGATTTTTAAGTTTCACCTTGCTCATAATAAGCACTTTGGTGAGGTCCAGGCCCGACTCATCGAGGATGCGGGCGTTGCCCACCACTTCCTCTAGTTTGGAAATTTTCAGCTCCAGCAGGCCCTGTGCTTCCTTCGCCGCGTCATACTCCGCGTTTTCGCTCAGGTCGCCTTTATCACGGGCTTCGCGCAGCGCTTCGGCTGCTTCGGCCCGGCCGCGGATTTTCAGATCCTGCAGTTCGTCCTTGAGTTTTTGCAGGCCTTCGGCAGTGTAATAGTTGATGGTGGCCATGATGGTTGGTGGTAAGCTAAAAAACAAGGAGAACGGCCGGCGTAGCCGACCGTTCTCCAACACAGGTTTACGACAAATATACGAACCTGCCGCGAATGATGCCAGCCACACTGAAAGGTAGCTCGCAGCAGACAAAGGCCTTATTTAGGCCAAGCTACGCACTACCTGATGGTTAGACCATCTGCCTCATGTCGCAGAAATGCCCCAATCTTCTGTGCCAGCACCTCATTTATGCGCTGATACGACTGCAAACTCCAGCCTCCCACATGCGGCGAGAGGACTACGTTGGGAGCCGTTGCCAAATACGTAAAACGGGCCTGCTGTTCCGGTGTCAGAGCGGCTAGTTTCTCGTTTTCCAGCACATCGAGCGCCGCACCACGCACATGACCACTCTGTAGCCCCTGCACTAGCGCCGTATGGTCGAGCACTTCGCCACGGGCTGTATTGAGCAGCCAGATAGGGTTCCTGAATCCCAGCAGCAACTCTTCATTCACATAATGATGATTGGCAGCCGAGTACGGAATATGTAGGCTCAGCACCTCGGCCCGCTCCTGCAGTTCCGGTAAACTGACCAGCGTGGCATGATGGTCAGCTGCTACAGTTGGGTCGTGGTCATGGGCTAGCACGGTGCAGCCGAAAGCGCTGAGGCGCTTGGCAAACGCGCGACCCATGTGCCCGTAACCCAATAAGCCAATGGTTTTGCCTCCTATTTCCTCCCCTCGGTTTGCTTCACGGCGCCACTCCCCTGCCCGCACTTCCCGGTCGGCCCGCACGATGTTCCGAAACAGGGCCAGCAGCAGGCCCACAGCATACTCGCCCACAGCGTCGCGGTTACCTTCAGGTGCATTCAGCAGCGTGACGCCGGCCGCCGCCATAGCCGCTTCATCAATATTATCGACGCCGGCACCCGCGCGAGCCACGTAGCGCAACTGCGGACCATGCCGGAGCAATTCGGCTGTCACATGCAGTTTGGAGCGCACCATCAGACCATCATAAGGATGCGCGGCCAGCGCGGCTGGTACTTCCGCCGCCCTCAGATCGGGTCGGTAGTGTAGCTGTACCCCAATTTCCTGCATGTAGTCGGGCAGGCTGGGGTGCATTTCGTCGATGACGAGGCAGAGAGACATGAAGGTAAGGTAGAATATCTGTTACCGTTAGCTATTTGTTGTCCAGCCGCTCCCGCTCCACCAGTTGCGTCAGCCCTACGAAGTCGGCTACACTGAGTTGCTCAGCACGCTTGTCGAACAACGGATCCGCAGTGGCTTCGGGCGGCATACCGAAGGGCTTTAGAGCATTGCGCAGGGTTTTGCGCCGGGTAGCAAAGGCCTGCTTCACCACTTTGAAAAACAAGACCTCGTCGCAGGCCAGCTTTTCGGTGGCATTGCGTGTGAGGCGTATCACAGCCGACTGCACTTTGGGCGGCGGGTTGAACACGTGCGGAGGCACGGTGAACAGGTAGTCGATAGTATAATACGCCTGCAGCAGCACGCTCAGAATGCCGTAGGTTTTAGTGCCTGGGCCTTCCGCCAGCCGATCAGCTACTTCCTTCTGTATCATGCCCACTACCTCGCGCACCTGCTGGCGGTGGGCCAGCACCTGAAAGTAAATCTGGCTGCTGATGTTGTAAGGGAAGTTACCGATGATGCTGATGGGCTGGCCATCGTAGAGCTTGCCGAGGTCCATTTTCAGGAAATCCTGGGAATGAATGCGGCCTTCCAGCGCCGGGAAGTGCCGGCCTAAATATTCCACCGATTCCCGGTCAATTTCTACTACCGAAGTGCGGTATTCGGGGTGTTGCAGCAGCGTTCCGGTGAGCACGCCCATACCAGGCCCGATTTCCAGCACCTCCGCCACGCCATCCGGCAGCCGCAGAGATTCTACAATCTTGCGGGCAATATTGGAGTCGGCCAGGAAGTGCTGGCCTAAGTGTTTTTTGGCTTTAACGGAGTCCACAGGCAGAGGAATTGAGAGTTGAGGCAGCCCGGAGCAGAACAGCTCCGGCATACCGCACTTCTATAAAAAGTCGGCTACCTTCACGGGCTCAAAGGTACGTCCCTGCCTGCTGAATCCGGCGGCGGCGTGCCATTTGCTTCATTCAGAATCTGTTACTCTGCTTTATGTCGCTCCAACTTGCCTACGCCGCCGATTTTCCTTCCACGGCGGATACCGTTTTTATCCTGCCCGCCGGCACCACTGAACTGCCTGTTACTGCCTCCGCCGACCTGCCTGCGCCGGCCCGCCAGTACGTAGCCGACCAGCTGGCCGCCGACAGCAAGCTGATTCGCGTCAACCAATACTCACACCACCACTATTATATAGTGGCTGCCGATAAGAAAACGCCGGACCTGACTGCGGAGGCGCTGCGCAAGAGCGGGCACCAGCTACATGCTCTGCTAAAAGCCGACAAGGTGCGCGAGCTGTATATCTGCGACCTGACCAACACCGACTCCGGTGCTCTGCCACTAGCCGAAGGGCTGGCCCTGACCAGCTATCAGTTTGAAGGCTACAAAACCGACGCAAAATCTAAGGAAGCGCCTGAGCTGCAGAAACTCACGTTGGTTTGCGCCGATATTACTGCCGAGCAGGTGCAGGAGCTGACCCACGTGCTTGACGGCGTGTTTCTGGCCCGCGACCTAGTAAATGCGCCGCTCAATAAGCTCAACGCCATCCAATTTGCAGAACGCATGGCCGAAGCTGGCGAACAGGCTGGCTTCCATACCGAAATTCTGGACCTAGTACGGATTGAGGCCCTGCGCATGGGCGGTCTGCTGGCCGTGAACCAAGGCAGCCCCGAGCCGCCTACGTTCACCATCATGGAATACAAGCCGGAGGGCGCCCGCAATACCAAGCCCTACGTCCTCGTAGGCAAAGGAGTGGTGTTCGACACGGGTGGCCTGAGCCTCAAGCCTACGCCCGCCAGCATGGACATGATGAAGTGCGACATGGCTGGTGGCGCCGCCGTGGTGGGCACGCTCTATGCGCTGGCCAAAAACCAGGTGCCGCTGCACGTCATCGGGCTGGTGCCCGCCACCGACAACCGCCCCGGCGGCCTTGCCTTTGCTCCCGGTGACGTTATTACCATGTACAGCGGCCTGACCGTGGAAGTCATGAATACCGATGCCGAAGGCCGCCTGCTGCTCGGCGACGCGCTGGCTTTCGCCAAAAAATACGACCCGGAGCTGGTTCTGGACTTTGCCACGCTCACTGGATCCGCCGCCCGAGCTATTGGCAAGGAAGGCATTGTGTGCATGGGTACGGCCGAAGAAGAGGTGCTCAGCGAGTTGAAGAAAGCCGGCAACCGCACCCACGAACGGCTGGTGGAATTTCCGCTCTGGGACGAGTACGCCGACCATATCAAGTCGGATATTGCCGATGTCAACAACATTGGGAAGGCAGAAGCTGGCGCTATTTCGGCCGGTAAGTTTCTGGAGCGCTTCACTGATGGATACCCGTGGGTGCATTTCGACATTGCCGCTCCTGCTTTCCTCACCGCGCCCGATTCTTACCGCGGCAAAGGGGGAACCGGCACTGCTGTGCGCCTCACCTATGAGTTCCTGAAAGGTAAAGCTTAGCCGAACTAAGCTGTCGACCTTCACTCTCCTTTCTCACTTAATTACTTCCCATGCTCCCACGCATCGGCATTTCCGTTGGCGACCTAGCTGGCATTGGCCCGGAAATCATCTATAAAACATTCCTCGACGCGCGGCTCCTCAAGTTTTGCACTCCAGTAGTGTACGGTACGGCCACTGTGCTTTTCGACGATTTCCCGCGTTCCAACGACGCCGAGCCGCTCACGTTCCGCCAGGTTCGCGAAGCCGCCGACATTGCGCCGGGCAAGCACAACGCCGTGACCTGCTGGGAAGACGATTTCCACCTCACGCCCGGCCAGCCCAGCCAGGCCAGCGGCACCGCCGCCCGCCAAAGCCTACTCGCCGCGGCCCGCGACCTGAAAGCCGGCTTGCTCGATGCCCTCGTTACCGCCCCCATCAGCAAGGAAAATACCCAGGCCGACGACTTCCGCTATCCTGGCCACACCGAGTTTCTGACCACCTTTTTTGAGGCCAAGGAAAGCCTGATGCTGCTGGCTAGCGACGAGCTGCGCGTAGCCACAGCCACCGGCCATATTCCGCTCAAGGATGTGCCTGGCCGCGTTACGAAGGAACTGCTGAATACCAAGCTGCAGATTCTGCTAAGGTCTTTGAAGCAGGATTTCGGCATTGAGAAGCCCCGCGTAGCGGTGCTGGGCCTCAACCCGCACGCCGGCGAAAACGGGCTGCTGGGTACCGAGGAGCAATCTGTCGTGACGCCTGTTATTCAGCAGTTGCTCCATGATGGATATCTTGTGTATGGCCCCTATCCCGCCGATGGCTATTTCGGCACCGGCCAGTACCGGCAGTTCGATGCCACCTTGTCTTTGTATCACGACCAGGGTCTGATTCCGTTCAAGACGCTGGCTTTCGAGCGGGGCGTAAACTTCACGGCGGGCCTACCCGTCATCCGCACCTCGCCCGACCACGGAACGGCCTACGGACTGGCCGGCCAGTTTAAAGCCGACGAAACCTCGTTCCGCGAGGCCTTGTATATGGCGTGCGAATTGGTGCGCCAGCGGCAGCTACTGGCTGGTATCAAACCCTTGATTCCGGGCCCGCCGCTTCGTGGTGGCCGCCACGAATAGCCGCAGAGCCAGATTTTATCTTTAGTAAAACAGCCAATACCGGTTCCGGTATTGGCTGTTTTACTATACACAAACTGAAACATTCTTTCCAGAATCGAAATTTTGTTTGCTGTTTTAAAACAACTGCCGTAGCTTTGCAATCTTATCGGTTATCGCCGGTTTGTCTCGATTCCTCCTATGACGCTTCTCACTCCTTCTGATTACCGCACTGCTTTGCGCCGCCTCGACGCATTAGTAGCCGCCGGTGTAGAAGGCAATACAACCCTGGAAACGGAGTTGCGGGAGTTGATTATGGCGCTCGATACTTACGAAAGCAAGCTAGGCCTGCTTCCGATTCCGAATCTACCGACTTCTCTGGCCGATATGATTGAACTGAAGCGGCAACAGATGCGGCTGAAGCAAAAGGATTTGGCTGAGTTGCTGGAAGTACCGGCCGGACGCTTGTCGCAGATTCTGAGTGGTAAGCGCCGCGTGACCCTCGACCTTGCCAAGCGGCTCTATGAGCGGCTGGGCATCCCGTCAGACTTCATCCTGAAAAACGCGTAGATACTCGCTTATCCAGCTTTCTGCTTTTACAAAACGGGGAAATCTTTTTACTTTTGCCCCCTGCTATTAACCCGACCGTGAAGAAGGACTCGCAATACGACATCAACATTGCTAAGCTGGCCGATAAAACGCACCACTTTGCGTTTGACTTGGACCGGGCCTTTTTCGAGCAGTTTGATCAACAGCTGATTCCTGACGGCAACGTGCATGCGGATGTAACGCTGCATAAAACCGACCGGCTCCTCACCTTCGATGTTGACTTGCGTGGCACTGTTCGCCAAATCTGTGACCGTAGCCTCGACGACTACGACCAGGAAATAGAGGCGCATGAGCAGCTGTTGGTACGCTACGGCGACCGGGAAATGGAGCTTGACGACAATGTGCTCCAGATTACGGCCGATACGCAGACACTACCCTTTGCCCAGCATCTATTCGACTACATCGGGCTGGCGCTGCCCATGAAGAAGCTGCACCCCCGCTTCCAGAATGAGCCCGACGAAAACCCGGACGCCGCCACTAAACTCATTTTCACAACCCGCCAAGAAGGCGACGACGATGATGAAGACGACTCCGACCCACGCTGGAACGCGCTGCGCAACCTCAATTAGCGCTCCGCTCGACTTTTTTGCCTGTACATTTTCTCTTTGCTTTTAATACCTTTTTTCAGCCATGGCACATCCTAAACGCCGGACCTCCTCCGCTAAGCGGAACAAGCGTCGCGCCCACGACAAACTGACCCCTAAAGCAGTATCTATCTGCACTACTACCGGCGAACTGCACCTGCGCCACAAGGCTTATGTGGTAGACGGCGACCTGTACCTGCACGGCAAAGTAGCTATCAAGGACTATGCTCCTGTAGCTGCCGCCGCTGCTGCGTCCGACAACGACGAAGAATAGTTTTCGTCTTCCGGCTAGCTGCCAGTTGCCCCGGCTTTTCATTGCCTGAGAAGCCGGGGTTGCGCTGCCCGGTTCGGTTCCTCTCCCTCGACTCCTTCTTGATACCCCGTACATGAAAATAGCCCTGGACGCTATGGGGGGCGATTTTGCGCCCCAGGCCGCAGTGGAAGGCGCCATTTTGGCGGCCGCTAAGCTCGTTGGCAAAGCGCAAATCGTGCTCATCGGCCAGGAGGCTGCCGTTCGCCCTTTGCTGGATCAGCATGGTGCAGACGCTGCCAGTCTGGAACTGGTTTCGGCTTCGCAGATCATCGAAATGGGGGAGCATCCTGCTAAAGCTTACCAGCAAAAGCAGGACTCCAGCATTGCTGTAGGCTACCGGATGCTGCATGCCGGTGAAGTCGAAGCGTTCTGCTCAGCCGGCAACACCGGTGCCATGCTTGTGGGTGCCATGTTCAGCGTGAAAGCTGTGCCCGGCGTAATGCGCCCGGCAATTGCCAACTTCGTTCCTAAGTTGCACGGTGGTATGGGTATCCTGCTTGATGTAGGTGCTAATGCGGAGTGCAAACCGGAAATGCTGGAGCAGTTCGGGGAGCTAGGGTCATTGTATGCGCAGCATGTTCTGGGCATTACGGCTCCTAAAGTCGGGTTGATGAACTTGGGCGAGGAAGAAGGCAAAGGCACCACTATTACTCAAGCAGCTCATCAGCTGCTAAAAGTAAACCCGCACATCCACTTCATTGGCAATATCGAAGGCCGTGACTTGTTCAATGACAAGGCCGATGTAATTGTCTGTGATGGATACACAGGAAACGTGATGCTGAAAATGGCAGAATCGGTCTACGATATCATTGCTGAAAAGCAATTGCACGACCCTTTCTTCGATAAATTCAACTACGAAGCCATTGGGGGCTCCCCTATTCTGGGTATCAACGATAACGCCATTATCGGGCACGGTGTCAGCACACCGCTGGCTATCTGCAACATGCTGTTGCAGGGCTACCAAATGGCTCATTCTGGTATTTCTGACCAGATAAAGAATACCTTCAAGTCATAATTGACTAAGTCCGGCCCCGGCCGGATTTTTTCTTGCCGCGTTTTCCGTTTTTTCTTCAATGAAAATCACCGCTGCCATCACCGGAGTGGGCGCTTATGTGCCCGATTATGTGCTTACGAATCAGGAACTCGAGACGCTGGTTGATACTACCGACGAGTGGATTACGACGCGCACGGGTATTAAGGAGCGCCGCATTCTGAAAGGCGAAAACCAAGGCACCTCCGTGATGGCCATTAAGGCGGTGCAGCAGCTGCTCGAAAAGACCGGTACCAAAGCCGAAGAAATTGACCTGCTGATTTGCTCTACTACGACTCCTGATCTGGTGTTTCCGGCTACGGCCAACATTGTTTCGGCCGCAGTAGGCACCACCAAGGCATTCAGCTTTGACATGCAGGCCGCCTGCTCTGGCTTTCTGTTTGCGCTGGCTACCGGCGCCCAGTACATCCAGACCGGCACCTACCGCAAAGTGGTAGTGGTGGGGGCTGATAAAATGTCGTCTATTATTGACTACACCGACCGGGCCAACTGCATCATCTTCGGGGACGGCGCTGGGGCCGTGCTGCTGGAGCCAAACACGGATGGCTTCGGCGTACTGGACCAGGTGCTGCGTTCCGATGGTAACGGCGAGCAGTATCTGCACCAGAAAGCCGGCGGCAGCCGCCGCCCACCTTCTGCCGAAACGGTAGCCAACCGGGAGCATTTTGTGTACCAGGAAGGCGCTACCGTGTTTAAGTTTGCCGTGACCAACATGGCCAACGTAGCCGCTCAGGTGATGGAACGCAACCACCTCACCCACGACGATGTGGCGTGGCTGGTACCGCACCAAGCCAACAAGCGCATCATCGATGCTACCGCCAACCGTATGGGCGTAGGACCTGAAAAGGTGATGCTTAACATCCAGCGCTACGGCAACACCACCAACGGTACCATTCCGCTCTGCCTCGCCGATTATGAGTCGCAGTTGCACAAAGGCGACAACCTGATTCTGGCGGCCTTTGGCGGCGGCTTCACATGGGGTTCGGTGTACATAAAATGGGCTTATGACCCCAAACCTGACCCGCAAAGCGCGTAACATAGCGGCGCGAAAACGGAAATACTCTATACTTGCACTCCCGTCGTGCCGCCCCGCCATCTTACCGGGACGGCACTTCCTTTTGAACTAAAAAGTACGCATCATCTGGCTAGCTGCTCTGGGCCTGTTTCCAACTGAGTATCAGGATCCGTCCCGCTTTTGGTTCAGAGCGTTTACCACTCACTCCATTCCCATCATGGCCACTACTGCAGATTTCCGCAACGGGCTCGTTCTCAACTACAACGGCGAGTTGCATGTCATCACCGAATTCCAGCATGTGAAACCGGGCAAAGGCCCGGCCTTCGTGCGGACCAAGCTTCGCAACATCAAAACCGGCCGTGTACTTGATAACACGTTTAATGCCGGCGTAAAGGTAGAGACGGCCCGCGTGGAGCAACGCCCGCACCAGTACCTGTATAAAGACGACTACGGCTACACGTTCATGGACAACGAGTCGTTTGAGCAAGTAGTGCTGCCGGAAGCCATGGTGCCTTTTGCCGACCTGATGAAGGAAGGACAGGTGGCTACCATCCTGTTTCATGCCGAGACCGAGCAGCCTCTCACGGCCGAGCTGCCGACCACGGTAGAGTTGATGGTAACGTATACTGAGCCCGGCCTGAAGGGCGACACCGCTACCAACACACTCAAGCCTGCTATTGTAGAAACCGGTGCCCGAATCCAGGTGCCCCTGTTCATTGATACCGATACCAAAATCCGCATCAAGACCAGCGACTACTCCTATGTCGAAAGAGTCAAGTAAGCAGCCCCTCAAGCCTTCTGCCATGAAAGCCAAAGAACTCCAGGAACTCATCGATTTCATTGCGAAGTCGGGACTGAACAAAGTCAACATCGAAACCGAAGAATTCAAAATTTCGGTTCAGCGCGAGCCCAGCACAAAGGTGGTGAGCAGTGGTATGGTAGCAGCAGCGCCTGCGCCCACTACCCCGGCAGCAGCACCGGTGGCCGCTCCGGCAGCAGCCCCTGCCTCGGCTCCGGCTTCGGCTCCTACGGAAGCCGCGAGCACCGCCTACGTGCCGCTGAAATCACCGATGATTGGCACCTTCTACCGCAGCAACAGCCCCGATTCGCCGGCCTTCGTGCAGGTGGGTGACTTGGTAGAAAAAGGACAGGTAATCTGCATCATCGAAGCCATGAAGCTCTTCAACGAAATTGAAGCCGAGCAGAGTGGTCGCGTAGTGAAAGCCATGGTCGAAAATGCTTCTCCTGTGGAGTACGACCAGCCGCTATTCCTGATTGAGCCGATGTAATTTTGGAACTGAGAAATAAGAGCTTAGAGCTTAGAACTGCTGAGTTGGCCCTAGGCCACTCGCTTCTAAGTTCTAAGCTCTTATTTCTCGCATCTACCCTAGAGCTGTGTTCAAGAAAATACTGATTGCCAACCGGGGCGAAATTGCACTGCGTATCATTCGTACCTGCAAGGAAATGGGCATCAAAACGGTTGCGGTGTATTCCACTGCCGACAAGGAAAGCCTGCACGTACGCTTCGCCGATGAGGCCGTATGCATCGGCCCGCCGCCTTCGTCGCAGAGCTACCTAAGCATCCCGACGCTGATTGCCGCCGCCGAAATAACCAACGCCGATGCTATTCATCCGGGCTACGGTTTCCTGAGCGAAAACGCGGAATTCTCGCGTGTTTGCCAGGAAAACGGCATCAAATTCATTGGGGCGTCGCCTGAGATGATCAACCAGATGGGCGACAAGGCTTCGGCCAAGGCCACTATGATTAAGGCCGGCGTACCCTGCATTCCGGGCTCCGTGGGTCTGCTGGATTCTGTGGAGCAGGGCAAGAAGATTGCCGCCAAAATCAAGTACCCGGTTATTCTCAAGGCAACGGCCGGGGGCGGTGGGCGCGGTATGCGCATCATCAACTCCGAAGATGAGTTTGAGAAAGCCTGGAACGATGCCCGCACCGAAGCCAAAGCGGCTTTCGGCAACGACGGCGTGTACCTGGAGAAATTTGTAGTAGAACCCCGCCACATCGAAATCCAGATCTGTGGTGACCAGTTCGGGCGGGTGTGCCACCTGTCGGAGCGTGACTGCTCGATTCAACGCCGCCACCAGAAGCTGGTAGAAGAGGCTCCTTCGCCGTTCATGACCGATGAGCTCCGTGAGAAGATGGGAAAGGCAGCTATTGCAGGTGCCTCAGCCATTAACTACGAAGGTGTGGGTACCATTGAATTCCTGGTCGACAAAAACCGTGACTTCTACTTCATGGAGATGAACACCCGGATTCAGGTGGAGCACCCCGTGACGGAGGAAATCATCAACTACGACCTCATCAAGGAGCAGATCAAGGTAGCAGCGGGCATCCCGATTTCGGGCGACAACTACTACCCCCGCATGCACGCTATGGAGTGCCGCATCAACGCCGAAGACCCGACCAAGGACTTCCGCCCTTCTCCCGGCAAAATCACGACGCTGCACATCCCCGGTGGCCACGGCGTGCGCGTAGACACGCACGTGTATGCTGGCTACCAGATTCCGTCGAACTACGACTCGATGATTGCCAAGCTCATCACCGTGGCCCAGACCCGTGAGGAGTGCATCGTGAAGATGAAGCGCGCTCTGAGCGAGTTTGTGGTGGAAGGCGTGAAAACCACGATTCCGTTTCACCTGAAACTGATGGACAACGAGAGTTTCAAGGCCGGCGACTTCACCACGAAGTTCCTGGAAACTTCCTTCGACTTCTCGGAGCTGTAAGAACACTGCTTTGTTCTAAACCAAAAAGACCGGCCAGATGGCCGGTCTTTTTGGTTGCTTTGTTTAGCGCTTATGCCTTGGCGTCTCCGTGCTCAATTTCGTGCACCAGCTCGCCGTACCAATCCTCGCCGTACTTGCGGATGAGGGGCTCCTTGAGAAATTGGTAGACCCTCACGCCCAGGTTGGCCCCGTTGGCGCAGGCGGGGTTGCAGATGCCCCACCGGTCGTAGTTCAGCGCCTCAAAGCCGTCGTATTTGGTGATGCGGATAGGATACAGGTGGCAGCTGATAGGCTTTTTGAAGCTGGTAGCGCCGGCCAGATAGGCCTGCTCAATACCGCATTTCAGGATACCCCGCTCGTCGTAGAGGGCGTAGGCGCACTCCCGGTCATTGATGGTGGTGGTGCTGTAGTCGCCTTCCCAATCTTTGATGTATGTGCCCTGCTGCTCAATGGCCTGACGGCCCGCTTCGGTGATGAAAGGCTTGATGGCTTTGTACTCGGTTTTGAGAATCTGAAGCTCGGCTTCTTCCAGCGGCGCGCCCAGGTCGCCTTCCACGCAGCAGGCACCTTTGCAGGCCTCCAGGTTGCACACGAAGAAATTGTCCCGAACGTCGTCGGAAATAAGGGTGTTCTGTATCTGAATCATGAGGTGTTAGCCGGCAGAGGTCCGCAAACGTGAACAAGTTGCTGCTCTTAGGTAGTTCTGAAGCGGCAACAGGCGAGCCTGCGAGAAATGTGGCTACAAAGATAACCCCGTTTCCTCACCCGCCCTGAATGCTGTACCTTTGCTAACAAGCCAAAAAGCTTAGTTTCTGACTGACGACGAATGGGACTGGATTATCATTCTTTATTGAACCCCTCGCAGGCGGCCGCCGTGATGCAAATCGAAGGCCCCTGCATGATTATAGCGGGTGCTGGCTCGGGCAAAACCCGGGTGCTCACCTACCGCATTGCCAACCTGCTGGAGCAGGGCATCGACCCATTCAACATACTGGCCCTCACCTTTACCAATAAGGCGGCGCGTGAGATGCGCGCCCGTATCGAGAAGGTAGTAGGCCCGAATGCTAAGAACCTGTGGATGGGCACCTTCCACAGCATTTTTGCCCGCATCCTGCGCTCGGAGGCCGACAAGATCGGCTACCCCCGCTCCTTTACTATCTACGACACGCAGGATTCCAAAACCCTGATTGGGCAGATTCTGAAAGAGCTGGAGCTGGACGACAAGCTCTACAAGCCCAACATGGTGTTGGGCCGGATTTCGTCGGCGAAGAACAAGCTGATTTCGGTGCAGCAGTACCTCAACGACCCCGTAATCCGGCAGGACGATGACGCGGCGCTGCGGCCCAAGCTGGGCGTGATTTATCAGCAGTACGCCAACCGCTGCTTCAAGGCGGGCGCCATGGACTTCGACGACCTGCTTTACCAGACCAACGTGCTGTTCAAGGAGCATCCAGATGTGCTGAACAAGTATCAGAACATCTTCAAGTTTGTGATGGTGGACGAGTACCAGGACACCAACTACTCACAGTACCTGATTGCGCGCAAGCTGGCCGCCAAGGAGCGCAACATCTGCGTGGTAGGCGACGACGCGCAAAGCATTTACGCCTTTCGGGGTGCTGATATTCAGAACATTCTCAACTTCGAGAAAGACTACCCGGAGCTGCAGGTGTTCAAGCTAGAACAGAACTACCGCTCCACCCAGATTATCGTGAAGGCGGCTAATTCCGTCATCAAGAACAACCAGGCCCAGCTGCGCAAAGACGTTTTCTCCGACAACGAGGAAGGCCCGCTGATTGAGGTGCTGAAAGCCGCTTCCGACAACGAAGAAGGTAAGCTGGTGGCCCAGAGCATCTACGAGGACAAGATGAATCAGCATCTTTCCTATGATGACTTTGCCATTCTGTACCGCACCAACGCCCAGAGCCGCGCCATGGAGGAATCCCTGCGCAAGCTCAACATCAAGTACAAGATTGTGGGCGGCCTGAGCTTCTACCAGCGCAAGGAAATCAAGGATCTGGTGGCGTACTTGCGCCTCACAGTGAACCCCAACGATGAGCAGGCCCTGCGCCGCGTCATCAACTACCCCAAGCGTGGTATCGGCGACACGACTATTGCCAAGCTGATCGGCGCGGCTGAGGAATCGAACCACACCATCTGGGAAGTGGTAGCCAACGCCGACCAATTTCTGCCAGCCCGCGCGGCCAACCCGATTGTGGACTTCGCCGAGAAAATTAAGGCATACACGGCCATAGCAGCGAAAGACGATGCTTTTGAGGCAGCCAAGTTCATTGCCAAGAACTCGGGCATGATTGAGGAACTCTATGCTGATAAAAGCATTGAGGGCCTTTCTCGCTACGAGAACATTCAGGAACTCCTGAACGGTATCAAGGCCTTCGTGGAAGACCCGGAGCGCGAGGAAAAGACGCTGGGAGCCTTCCTGCAGGACATTGCTCTTGTGACGGACGCCGACACCAAGGATGCTCAGAACGAAGGCGAGCAGGTGACCATGATGACGATTCACTCGGCCAAAGGGCTGGAATTCCGCAACGTCTACATCGTAGGCATGGAGGAAAACCTCTTCCCGAGCCAGATGATGATAACGTCGCGGGCTGACCTGGAGGAAGAGCGACGCCTGTTCTACGTGGCCATCACGCGGGCCGAGAAAAAGCTGACCCTCAGCTACGCCACCTCCCGCTACCAGTGGGGCAACCTGCGCAGCTGTGAGAAAAGCCGCTTCCTCGACGAAATTGACCCGCAGTACGTTGATTTTAAGTATTCGGCGGGGCCAGGTCCTGACCGGGCCGGGCCGGGCGAGTCGCCGTTTGGACATGTATTTGAGCGGCGCAGCAACCTCATTCCGGCCGCACCGCGTAAAACAGCAGCCACTAAATACGTAGCTCCCGCCGACTTTAAGCCTTCTGATACCAGCAACCTGCAAACCGGGCAGCGCGTGGAGCATCCGAAGTTCGGCTTTGGGGAAGTAACCAAGTTGGAAACCGTTTCGGGCTCCACCAAGGCCATTATCAATTTCGAAGAAGTCGGCGAGAAGACGTTGTTGCTGAGTTTTGCGAAATTGCGCGTACTGGGCTAACGCTCAGCTTGCGGTTTCGGCCGGAGAATCACAGCCAGGCACTTTTTCTTAGCTTCCGCTGCTTTTCGTCCGGTCCGCACCAACCATCCTAATTATTGCACAAGTGCCGGCTGCTGCCGGCTCAACTCTTCCCGAATGCCCCTTCCTACCTTACATAAACACGAACTCCTGCAACGCGAGTACGGCCAAAGCACCTTCCAATTGGTGCAGGGCCTGCGCGACATTGAGGACAAGGCCGAGCGTACGCGCCGCGCCACGCAGATTGTGCAGCTTATTTTTCGACTGCAACCTACCCTGCGCGACCAGCCCAACTCGCAGGAGAAAGTCTGGAACCACCTCTACGAAATGGCCGATGAGGACTTGGACGTGGACGCACCTTTCGAGTTGAAAGGACTCAGCCAGCTGCACCAGCACCCAAAGCCTCTGCCCTACCCCGAGAAAACGCTGAAACTACGTGCCTATGGCCGTGGTGTAGAGCTTATGGTGGAGAAAGCACTGACCATGGAAGACCCCACGGAACGTGAGCAGGCCACCATCACCATCGGCCGCACCATGAAATTCCTGTACCGTTCCCACAACAAGGAAAACGCCAAGGACGCTACCATTCTCAAGCACTTGAAAGACCTTTCGGGAGGCCAGCTCACTCTTGATCCGGCTGTGGTGGAAGCCCAGGGACTGTTCGAAATGGCAGCCGCACCTACTTCGGCAACGACCGGGCGCCCGGCCCCATTTATTGTGCCACAGCCACGCCAGGAGCGCGAAGGTCGTCGTAGCGGTGGCGGCAATGGAAACCGGCGCGATAAACAGCGCCGGGGCGGCAAAAAAGGCCGTCAGGAACCACAACAACCTCCACAGTAATTTTTTGAAGACAGAAGCAGGAAGCAGGTCTGCCTGTACCCAATGCCCGCTAGGCTTTTCTGTGCTCCACTTCTAACTCCTCTCTCATGGCCTCATTTGAAGTACTTGGCGGGCATCCGCTGAAAGGTGAAATCGTGCCCCAGGGCGCCAAAAACGAAGCGCTCCAGATTCTGTGTGCGGTTCTGCTAACCTCTGAACCTGTTACCATCTCCAATATTCCCGATATCCGCGACGTCAATAAGCTGATTGAGCTTTTGCGCGATATGGGGGTTAAAGTGGGGAAGCTGGCCTCGGACACGTATCTGTTCCAGGCTGATGCTGTCAATCTGGACTACCTTGATACACCGGAGTTCGTGGAACAGGGCCGGGCTCTTCGCGGGTCTGTCATGATTCTGGGCCCGATGCTGGCTCGTTTCGGCCGCTGCCAGCTGCCAAAGCCCGGCGGCGACAAAATCGGACGTCGGCCGATGGACACCCACTTTTTGGGCCTTGAGAAGCTTGGTGGCAAGCTCACCCTGGAAGGCTTGGACTTCTACCGCATCAAGGCAGAAAATGGCCTGACCGGCGCCTACATGATGTTGGACGAAGCCTCCGTGACGGGAACTGCCAACATTGTGATGGCCGCCGTGCTGGCAAAAGGTACTACCACTATTTACAACGCCGCGTGTGAGCCATATCTGCAGCAGCTCTGCAAAATGCTGGTGCGTATGGGGGCCAAAATCAACGGCATTGGCTCTAATCTGCTGACCATTGAAGGAGTTACAGAACTGGGCGGCACCGAGCACCGCATGCTCCCAGATATGATTGAAATCGGCTCCTTTATTGGCTTGGCAGCCATGACAGGTTCGGAAATCACCATCAAGGATTGCCAGATTGCGGAGCTAGGGCTAATTCCGGATACGTTCCGCAAGCTGGGCATTCAGATGGAATTCCGCGGCGACGACATTCATATCCCGGCCCAGGAGCACTACGAAATTGCTACGTACCTCGACGGCTCTATTCTCACCGTTTCTGACCACACCTGGCCTGGCTTCACACCTGACCTGCTCAGCATTGTGCTGGTGGTAGCTACTCAGGCTAAAGGCACGGTGCTGATCCATCAGAAGATGTTTGAGTCGCGCCTGTTCTTTGTCGATAAACTCATCGACATGGGAGCCCAGGTGATTCTCTGCGACCCACACCGCGCCACTGTTATCGGCCTCGATCAGCAGAAGCAGTTGCACGGCATCACTATGACGTCTCCCGATATTCGGGCGGGGGTTGCGCTGCTGATTGCGGCGCTGTCAGCCGAAGGCCGCAGCGTGATTGAGAACGTGGAGCAGATTGACCGCGGCTATCAGTATATTGATAAGCGTCTAAATGCGCTGGGGGCTCAGATTCGTCGCCTCTAAAACCTGTTTCTATTGCACAAAAAGGCTCGGCTCTCATCTGGAGAGTCGGGCCTTTTCTATACTGTAGCAGCGCTTTAGGCTTAGTCTACTACCATATCCACGATGGACGTTACGACGGAAAGCACGACGCTAAACAACAGCGCCGAGAGGAATCCATCCAGCTTGAAGCCCGGAATCAGGTAGTCGGCAATCATGACGATAACCGCATTGATAACCAGCAGAAACAGGCCCAGCGTCAGAACCGTAATCGGGAAACCGAACAGTTTCAGAATAGGCTTGAGGATGGCATTCAGGACTGCCAGCACAATCACCAGCATGATAGCCGCCCCAAACCCATCGATGTGAGAGCCAGGCAGGAATTTCGCCAGCACAAAGGTAATGATGGCAGAGAGCAGAAATTTAACGATGAAACCAACCATAGGAGCAGGTAGCTGAAGTGTGAGAACAGGGAACAGAGGACGATTTTGGCCGGTGTACGAGGCCAGCGCGCAGAAAGATAGGGTTTCACGAATTCTTTCCTAAACTCGTCCTTTCACTCAGCCTGTTACTTTTCTGCGCCCCGGTCCTGAAGCAGCCCTTGGGAGACGCCCATCCAGTTGGCCATATTGTAGAGCAGCCGGGCACCCACTATAGCGTTCCATTCCGTGTCGCCAGGAGCCACCTCGTTCAGGTCGCAGCCAATGATGGTGCGGCCCGAACGCACCACAGAGCGGATGAGGTAGAGTGCTTCTTCAAACTCCAGACCACCGGGTACGGGCGTACCAGTACCGGGGCACAGTTTGGGGTCCAACCCATCAATATCAAAGCTCAGGTACACTTTCTGCGGCAGCTGGGCAATGATTTTGCCGCAGACCTTCTTCCAGGACTTCTTGGCAAACCGCTCGTCGCTCAGGAACCGGTTGTGGAACATAGTGATACGGCCCTTGCTCTGCTCCACCATTTCGGCTTCCTGCTGGCACAGGTCGCGGATGCCCACCTGCACCAGCTTTTTAACCTGCGGTAGTTTCAGGGCATTGTACATGATAGAAGCGTGCGAAAATTCGAAGCCCTCGTAGGCAGGGCGCAGGTCGCAATGGGCGTCAATCTGCAGTATTCCAAATTCCTCATGACGCTCGGCCAGGGCATGCAGATAGCCGAGCGGCGTGCTATGGTCGCCACCGAGCAAGACCACGCCTTTGCCGGCGTCGAGGTAGGCTCCCGTTTTCTTCTTCAGATACTTCACCAACGCTTCTCCACGCTGGTTGATATGGACAGGAGCCGTCGAGAACTTCGCGTGACTTTCTTCCGGCTCGCCTTCCTCCAGCCAGCCAATGTAGTCTTCGGCCAGAGGGCGGAGTTCCCGGCTTTCATCGGCCGTTTTTTCATCGGGCTCCTCCATAGCTAAGCCCATGCGCCAGGCATCGGGTAGGTCAGGGTCGAACAGATCGACTTGTAGCGAGGCGTCACGAATGGCCGCAGGACCTTCAGCAGTACCGGCGCGGTACGACACGGTCACTTCCCACGGCACAGGCACTATTACGACTTGCGCTTCTTCGACCGTGAAAGGCAACCCATATACGCCGCCCTGGGTGTCACCCAGAGCGTTGGGGTCGAAAGCAGCTAATTTTTTCTCCAAGCTGGAGGACGTGGTGTTAGCCATAGAAGTAGTAGGAAAAGGAAACAGACGTGCGAAAATAAATAACCACTCCATAAGAGCGGTAAGCCGGACTTAGGAGTGGTTATCGGGAAAAGTACAGGTCGGTGCAGCTAATTCGCAGTACCGCCGAAGAAATCATACGTCCGGATAATCTCGAGGATTTTCTCGAAAGTCGGCCGGTCAAAGAACAGCATCAGCGGCAGCTCTACTGAATTTTCCTTATCAGAAAACTGCGTAATGACGCTGAATATCAGGGGTTGGACCTGGGGCTGAGCATCCAGCAAGTTGTGCAGCGAGTTGGCAATGTCGCCACGTGGTGCCGTGGGGGGCGCGCCGTAGATTTTTGCCTTCAGAATATTGGCCAACTGCGTGACTAAGGCTCCCGTGATGATGTTGCTGATTTCCAGCAACAAGGATTCCTGCATCTCGTCAATAGCCGTAGACGCTGGGGTATCCATCCGCAGGCATACCCGCGACAAACGCTGGATATGTTGCCCCGAAAAGAACATCAGCGTTGTGCCATTAAACTCACCCCGGATATCGGACTGAATAGCGACGTTGGTCTGCTGAATTTCACGCACCATGTCCAGTATCCCGTTGCCGGGCATCAGATCAAGGCTGGGAACTTCCAGCAATACTTTCTCCTGGGCAATTACCGCAAACGAGTCGGCGGCGCGGGCCAGTCCTATGTTCAGAATTTCACGGACGACGTCTCGCTCCAGTTCTGTCATGTGCAAGTCCATATATTTCAATCAGTTGGCCGAAGGTTGCTGGGAACAGCTAGTCCGGAATCAGCAGTACGCATTTTCATAGCCGTCGGGCTAGAAACAGTCGAGTTAAAGCAGGAACATCCAGTACGAGGCACACCTGCCCGCTTCCGAGCAAGGTAACTCCACCGAACAATTCAATGGTGTCAAGCGGTTTGGTCATGGGCTTGATGACGATGTTCTGCTGGCGCAGAAACCGGTCGACAATAAGTCCCAGTTTACGGTTATTGTAGTTCACGATGATGATATCCTGACGGCCCTGTACCTCGGCACGAGTAGCCGGCTGCAATGGCTCGTCGCCATTTTGCAGCAGACGGCGCAGGCTCACAACCGGCACATTTTCGCCCTGTACTTCGGCCATCAGCATCCCGCCCACTACGTGCAGGTCGTCGGGCCACAACGATACCACCGAGTCGGTGTGCATCAGCGGAATGGCGTAGCTACGTTCGTCCAACTCGAAAAGCAGTGCCCCCTTCACAGCAATGGAAGTGGGCAGCACCAGCGTGAACGTGGTGCCCTGGCCCAGGACGGAGTCGACGCGCAATTGACCACCCAACGAGTCGATGGCCAGCTTTACCACGTCCAGCCCTACCCCACGGCCCGAAATTTCGGTTACTTCTTTTGCCATCGAGAAGCCCGGTTCGAACAGGAAGGCCCGCACAGCGTTGTCGTCGAGTTGGCGGGCGGCTTCTTTGCCTACCAACCCGCGCTCCACCGCTTTGCGGCGCACACTCTCCACATCGATTCCCCGGCCATCATCCGTCACCTGTATCAAGACGTCGTCGCGCTCCGTCTGGGCCGATAAGGTAAGCTGGCCCTGAGTCGGCTTCCCGGCTTTTTCGCGTTCCGCCGGAGTTTCGAGGCCGTGCGCAACGGCATTGCGCACGAGGTGCAGCAACGCATCGGTGATAATCTGCAGGATGTTGCGGTCAATCTGAATATCCTGGCCACTCAGGGTAAGCTCCACCTGCTTCTGCTCAGCGCTGGCTACGTCGCGCACTACCCGCGGAAACTTGTTCAGCAGCGACCCTACATTTACCAACCGGGCATCCATAACGGAATACTGCAGTTCGTCGGTAATGCGGAATAAATGGGCGGCGGAGGTTTGCAAGGCCGAATTGCCAATTTCCTGGCTCAGAGTCAGGATACGGTCCCGGTCAATTATCAACTCCCCAACCAAGTTGAGCAGATGGTCGAGTTTCTTGATCTGAATGTAGACGAGGTCCGATAACTCCAGCTTACGGGTGGCATCTTCTTCGTCGGCCATTTCGCCTTCCAGCACGGGCTCTTCACCACGTACCAGCCGGTCAAGATTGTCGAGCAGCAGGTTGCTGTCAGGAACTACTTCGTCGTCTCCGACAGCCCGAATCATGGCCCCTATCATGTCCACCCCGGTAAAGAGGACGGCGGCCAAACTCCCACTGAATTCGCGCTCCTTGCTTCGGATCAGCCCGAAGATGGTTTCCATATGGTGCGCCACTTCCCCAATGGAAGTGTAGCCCATAGCTCGCGAGTTGGATTTCAGATTATGCATGAGCCGAAACAGCTCATTCAGTGCCTGCGAGTCGTGCGGATTACGCTCCAACTCGCTGATATGGCGACTCATGGCATCGTAGGCTTCCAGCGCCTCGGCCATGTACATTTCGCGGTATTCCTGTTCGCGTGATTTCATAGCTGAAAGGAGCGGACAGGAAATGAGCCAACAGACTGAACCGTTGGAACAGGCAGAGCGAAAAAGGAAGTATGACGCGTTATGGCTGCTGCAAGCTGGTCCAGAGGCAACACGGCATTGGCCAGACCATGCTGAATTACAGACTGTGGCATGGAAAACTGAGCGGATGAGGCCTCATCCTGAACCAGGACCATGCCTCCCCGCTGCCGGATTGCCTGTGCTCCTAGCGTACCGTCGCGGCCGAGGCCGGTCAGCACTACTCCCAATACGTTGTGCCCAATTGTGCGGGCTGCCGAACGCATCAGCAAGTCTACAGATGGCTCATCACCGGACGGGCTAGGTTCGGCGGTGTACTCCGTCTGCCATGCTTGCCAGGGGCTGTTGGTGGCTGCTTTTACCAGCAGGTTGCGGCCACCGGGTGCTACCACGATTTGCCCAGGCTCCAGAACGGTGCCAGGCCAGCCAGCTACTACGGGCAATGACGTTGCCCGGCACAACCGCTCCACAAAAGAATCGAGGAACGAAGCAGGTAGATGCACCGCCACCAGAATGGAATACGCCAACGAGGCTGGCAGGCCCCGCACTAGGTGCTCTACTGCCGTAGTGCCGCCAGTAGACCCACCGATAACAACCAAGCCGCGCGAAATACCGGGAATGAAACTTTTAGAAACCAGCTTGGCAACCGTTCTGGCAGGTTTTTGAGGAATAATCCGGCGTACTTTTCGCAGCACCTCGACACCCCATTCCGCGGGCACGCTATTGGGCCGGATAGTGTCGAAAACACCCCACCGAGCGGCTTCACGCAACATTCCGGGTAAGGGCTGCCCCTCACAGTACAGAAGCGCCGGAATAGAGGCGTAATGGCTAAGTTGCTCTACATCCCGCAACTGGCTTTCTCCCACTATCACCAGCCCCGGCCGTAGACGCCGAGCTACCGCCAACAACTCCGTCGTGCCAGCGCTGACCACTTTCAGGTCAGGTTGGCTCTGAAGCAGGCGCGTCAGCCCCAGCCGCAAAGCCGTAGACAGATTGCCAAGCAGGATGGTGAAAGAAAGAGAACGTTCGGGCACGGAGAAAATAAAGAATACCAGTGTGCTACAAGCCGCGGAGCATTATCACGCTGCCAGCACGAAGTAGAAAATCAGAAAGGGCTCTTATTCTGCCGTCTGCAGTGCGCCACTTACGATTTCTAGGACCTTTTCTTCGGAGAAGGGCTTCACGATATATGCCGAAGCGCCGCTTTCCAGTGCTTCGTTTACAATTACCTCCTGCCCGACAGCGCTGCACATTACCACTTTCACGTCCGGGTCATTCTGACGAATGCCTTTCAGCACGTCCAAGCCTGTATTGTCCGGCAGAATTACGTCCAAGGTAATGAGGTCTGGCTTGGCCGAAGCGGCCATTTCCAGTGCCTGCTGCCCATTAGCTGCCTCGCCTACGACCTCATAGCCGGCATCAGTGAGCATATTCTTGAGCATCGTGCGCATATAGAAAGAGTCGTCTACGATGAGGATGCGGTTTTTCATAAGGGGCATTTCAAAAATCAGAGAGAAAAAGAGGGCAAAAGGTCAGAAACTGGACCTTGTACGGTTAGCAGCGGGCAAAGATGCTAGCGAGGCTGTAACTGCATTATCTCATTGGGCGTGAGCAGCTTCAACATGTCCAGCACAATGATGATGCGGCCATCTATTTTTACAATTCCCTCAATGTACTTGTCGTTGATGTTGATGTCCTGTATGAATTCCGGCGCCTTTTCAATGCTGGAAACCGGAACTGATAGAGGCTGAGGCACCTCGCGCACCACAATGCCAATGGTATAATCCTTGGCTTCGATGGCAAGGGTGTAGGAAACGGTTGGCAACTCCTCGTCAGCAGGCCGGAGCCGAAACCGTTCTTCCAGATTAATAATGGCAATGATGTCGCCGCGGAGGTTGGCAATGCCTTTCACGAAAGGCGGCGTTTTGGGCATCCGCGCAATTTCAGGCGTCACGGTTACTTCCTTCACCTGCTCGATGCGCAGCCCGTACTCCTCCTCGCCTAGGCGGAACACTATCAATTGAATGATGGTATCCGGCTTGATTTTTTTGTCGGTAGTCAGTTCTGCGTCAGGCATTCGACGGAAATATTCCAGTTTCAGGGCAGGATTCCTGAGTCGGATCCTGCCCCTTGCCGGAGGTTAGCTGCTAGAAATTATTTACTGGCTTTGGCCTTGGCCTTCTTCACTGTCTTCTCGCCCGATGCAGCTGGGGCTGCGGCCGAGCCATTACCGTTCTTAGAAGCTGCAGAGGCAGTAGCCCGCACCCGTCGCTCAGGCTTAGCGGCCTCGGGAGCGGCTTTTGCTTTGCGGGCAGTAGCAGGCTTCTGGACCGTTGTTGGTTTGGCCGTGTTAGTACGGCGCCCACTTGGAGCTGGAGCAGTAGTACTAGGAGCAGCGGCTGTAGCGCGCCGTCCTACCATTCGCTCAGACGAAGTGGAGGCTACTGGAGCTGCTGGCTGTTGGCGCATCGACCGGCGCACTGGCAGTGGTTCCGGCTCTGGCTCATCCTCCACATACTCAATCAGCTGGAAGTTAGACAAGCCTAACTGCAGGTCATCGGCAATGTCGGTGAGGCGCTGGCTCGATACCGTCAGCTCGTGCATAGAGGTCGACAGCTGCTTGGCCGTGCCGGCTACCTGCTGCGTGCCCGATGCCGTCTGCTCGGCAATGGCTACCACTTCTTCCACGTACTTCACTACGTCGCCGATGGACGTTTTCTGTACCTCGGTTGCCGTCAGAATGTCGCGGGAAGTGCGCAGGGTTTCGCCAGAGCTGGTGGCAATGTTCTTAAAGGCCGAGCTGGCCTCGAAGGTGGCGTTCTTGCCTTTCAGTACCCGGCCTTCCATGGTGCTGATTGCGGTTGCGGCCGACGTGGTATCTTTCTTAACGTCGTCTACCAGCGTGCCGATTTCCGAGGCGGAGCGGCGGGAGCCTTCGGCCAGTTTCCGGATTTCTTCGGCTACTACCGCGAAACCACGGCCGGCTTCCCCAGCACGGGCCGCTTCGATGGCGGCGTTCAGAGCCAGCAGGTTGGTCTGCGAGGCAATGTCGGTAATCACGCCCAGCGACTTGCTGATGTCCTGCGAGCGAACCGAAAGAACTTCGATGGTTTTGGCCGTCTGGGCCGCTGCTGCCGAAATTTCCTCCATGTTCTTTACCACTTCCGCTACGGTTTTCAGACCGAGCTGCGAGGTTTGCTCACCCAGGATAGCTGCCTTAATACCGATATCGGCTTTACCGGCCGTTTCCTTGGTAGCCTGCATGATTTCTTCAATCAGCTTGAAGGCCTGGTCGGTCTTGAGAGCCTGGTTCTGAGCACCTTCGGCCATCTGCTGCATGGCCAGAGCCACGTCAACCGTTACCCGGCTCATCTCCTGCCCTTTCGCCGCCATTTCTTCCGACGATGTGCCCACTACCTGCGACGAATCGTTGATTTCCGCCAGCAGGTCGTTCAGAGTATCCACAGCGAGGTTAAGTGCGTCGGCCATCGACTTGATGTCGCCGGCCGTCTGGATTTCCACCTGCTGCGTCAGGTCGCCTTCGGAAATGGCCCGTACCACGCGGCTCACTTCCAGTACCGGCGAGGCAATGGATTCGAGCAAGTCGTTGAGCGTATCCACGATTTCCTTCCACGAGCCGCTCACGCCGCCTACCGTGGCGCGTTCGGTCAGCTTGCCTTCCACACCAGCCACTTTGGCCACGCGGCTTACTTCCTGCGCCAGTCGGTTCAGGTCGTCCACCATGCGGTTGATGGTGTCGGCCAGCTCGGCTACTTCTCCTTTGGCGTCCAGCGTCAGCTTCTGGGTCAGGTCACCCTGCGATACGCCGGTTACTACTTTCACAATGCCGCGTACCTGCGTGGTGAGGTTGGCCGCCAGCGTGTTTACGTTGTCGGTCAGGTCCTTCCATACGCCTGTTACGTTCGGTACTTCGGCCTGGCCACCGAGCTTTCCTTCGGTACCTACTTCCTGGGCCACGCGGGTTACTTCGCCTGCGAAGATGTTGAGCGAGTCCACCATCCGGTTGATGTTGTCCTTCAGGTCGAGCAACTCGCCTTTTACATCTACCGATACTTTCTGGCTCAGGTCGCCGCGGGCTACGGCCGTGGTTACATTAGCAATGTCGCGCACCTGGCTGGTGAGCGAAGCGGCCATGAAGTTTACGTTGTCCGTCAGGTCTTTCCAGGTGCCGCGTACGTTCGGTACGTCGGCTTGGCCACCAAGCTTGCCTTCGGTGCCTACTTCGCGGGCCACGCGGGTTACTTCGTCGCCGAAAGTGTTGAGCGAGTCCACCATCTGGTTGAGGTTTTCCTTCAACTGCAACAGCTCACCGCGCACATTCACAGTCACTTTCTGCGACAAGTCGCCTTTCGCTACGGCCGTGGCCACGTTGGCAATGTCCCGTACCTGAGAGGTCAGGTTCGAGGCCATCGTGTTTACGTTGTCGGTGAGGTCCTTCCAAGTACCGCTCACATTCGGCACCGATGCCTGGCCGCCCAGGATACCCTCGGTACCTACTTCGCGAGCCACGCGGGTTACTTCGCCGGCGAAGATGTTGAGCGAGTCCACCATCTGGTTGAGGATGTTTTTCAGGTCGAGAATCTCGCCTTTTACATCCACCGTCATCTTCTGGGTCAGGTCGCCTTTGGCTACGGCGCTGGCTACGTTGGCAATGTCCCGTACCTGAGAAGTCAGGTTCGAGGCCATGTAGTTTACGTTATCCGTAAGGTCTTTCCAGGTACCCGATACGCGGGGTACGCTGGCTTGGCCGCCGAGCTTGCCTTCGGTGCCTACTTCACGGGCCACGCGGGTTACTTCGTCACCGAAAATGTTGAGCGAGTCCACCATCTGGTTGAGGATGTTCTTCAGCTCCAGGATTTCTCCTTTCACATCCACTGTCATCTTCTGGCTCAGGTCACCGCGGGCTACGGCCGTGGCTACGTTGGCAATGTCCCGTACCTGCAAGGTCAGGTTTGAGGCCATGTAGTTTACGTTGTCGGTCAGCTCCTTCCACACACCGGCCACGTTCGGTACGTCGGCCTGGCCGCCAAGCTTGCCTTCGGTGCCTACCTCCAGTGCCACGCGGGTTACCTCGCCGGCAAACAGGTTCAGCGAGTCCACCATTTGGTTCAGGTTCTGCTTCAACTGTAGCAGCTCGCCCTTTACATCGACGGTGATTTTCTGCGACAAGTCGCCCTTGGCAACCGCCGTGGCCACGTTGGCAATGTCCCGTACCTGCAAGGTCAGGTTCGAGGCCATGTTATTTACATTGTCGGTCAGCTCCTTCCACACACCGGCCACGTTCGGAACGCTGGCCTGGCCGCCCAGGCGGCCTTCGGTGCCTACTTCCTGCGCCACGCGGGTTACTTCGCCGGCAAACAGGTTGAGCGAGTCCACCATCTGGTTCAGGTTCTGCTTGAGTTGCAGCAGCTCCCCTTTCACATCGACCGTAATCTTCTGCGACAAGTCGCCCTTGGCAACCGCCGTAGCGACGTTGGCAATGTCTCGTACCTGCAAGGTCAGGTTCGAGGCCATGTTGTTTACGTTGTCGGTGAGGTCTTTCCAGATGCCCGATACGTTGGGCACCAGCGCCTGGCCGCCAAGTTTGCCTTCGGTGCCCACTTCCTGCGCCACGCGGGTTACTTCGCCGGCAAACAGGTTCAGCGAGTCCACCATCTGGTTCAGGTTCTGCTTCAACTGCAGCAGCTCGCCCTTTACATCGACGGTGATTTTCTGGGTCAGGTCGCCTTTGGCTACGGCCGTGGCCACGTTGGCAATGTCCCGTACCTGAGAGGTCAGGTTCGAGGCCATGTAGTTTACGTTATCAGTCAGGTCTTTCCAGATGCCGCCTACGTTCGGAACGCTGGCTTGGCCGCCGAGTTTGCCTTCGGTGCCCACTTCCTGCGCCACGCGGGTTACTTCGCCGGCGAACAGGTTGAGGTTGTCAATCGTTTTGTTGATGGTTTCGGCCATCACCTTGAAGTCGCCCGACACCGGAATCTGGAAGGTTTCGTCCAGATTGCCTTTGCTGATGTTCTTGAGCACTTTGCCCACCTCCAACACCGGCACGGCAATGCTGTCTACCAAGCCGTTGATGTTGTTGATCATGTCGCGCCAGAAACCGGCGGCATTGTCGGCAGAAGCACGGGCTTTCAGGTTGCCTTCAACCCCGGCCACCTTCGAAATGCGCGACACCTCGCCGCCTACTCCACCAATCATTTCCACCATGGAATTGTAGGCTTCAGCTATTTCGGCGAAGATGTCGTTGTTCTGCTTGGTCAGCCGCACCGATACGTCGCCTTTTTTGAAGGCGTCGAGAGCATAGAGCACCCGGTTGAGCTGCTCGTTGATGTAATCGGCATTTTCCAGGGTTCCGCTGCTGCGCACATTCGAGCCTTTAGCACTACCGCTACGGCGCGTGATATCCCCCACAGTATCATCATCAACGTTCAAGGCTTTGCCCTTAGCGCTGACAACGGTGGCGGGAGAAGCGCCTGCGGAATTGGTATCGGCCGGATTGGCGGCAGCCGAACGACGGGTGGTTGGAGAAGTCTTACCTGATGCCATAAAAAGCAAGGAGTAGCGGGACGTGCGGGGAAGGGCAAAGGAAGTGCAGAAGACGCAAAATAGCCTCTGCCCAACTAGGCAAAGGTAGCGAATACGCCTAGTTCAAAGCGAATGATTCTTCAAGATCTGCAGAAAGAGCAGAATCTACTTTCGGTGAACCAGTTGCAGTTATTTCGCTGTTGCCCCCACACGCCTGAACACTGTGGCCGGCCTATACATTATAACGTAAGGCGTCGTGATGCCGGATTATTCCAGCATCTTTGCGGCAAAATTCAACTTCCTGCCCGCTGCCGCGTTTTCTATAGGAAACAGCCCACTGTCAGCCTCCCTTTCCTGCCTCTACGCTTCCCTCATGGTCAAAAATCTAGTCATCGTCGAATCCCCCGCGAAAGCCAAAACCATCGAAGGCTATCTGGGGAAGGACTTCGTCGTTAAGTCATCCTTCGGCCACGTCCGTGACCTGCCGAAGGATAATAACGCCATCGATATTGCCAATGGCTTCAAGCCTACATATGTGGTGTCGGCGGATAAGCGCGAAATCATCAGCCAGCTCAAGAAACTGGCGAAAGAAGCCGAAACAGTGTGGCTGGCGAGTGACGATGACCGGGAGGGAGAAGCCATTTCCTGGCATCTGGCCGAGACGCTCAACCTGACCGGTGGCGGCAAGACGCGCCGCATCGTGTTTCGCGAAATCACGAAGAACGCCATCCTGGCGGCCATTGAAAACCCGCGGGAAATTGACCTGAACTTAGTGAACGCCCAGCAGGCCCGCCGGGTACTCGACCGGCTAGTAGGCTTTGAGCTGAGCCCGGTGCTGTGGAAGAAAGTAAAGACCGGGCTTTCGGCAGGCCGGGTGCAGTCGGTGGCTGTGCGCCTAGTAGTGGAGCGGGAGCGGGAAATCAACCAGTTCAAAGTATCGTCGGCGTACCGCGTAACGGCGCGCTTCGATGCGGGCAAAGGTGCCGTGCTGGAGGCCGACCTGCCAACGCGCTACAAGACTCGTGAAGAGGCTGAGGCGTTCTTGACCCGCTGCGTGGGCGCCGACTACCGCATTGAAAACCTGGAGAAAAAGCCGGGCAAGCGCAGCCCCGCGCCACCGTTCACTACCTCTACCCTACAGCAGGAGGCCTCACGCAAGCTGGGCTTCTCGGTAGCGCAGACCATGAGCGTGGCCCAGAAGCTGTATGAAGCCGGCAAAATCTCCTATATGCGGACCGACTCGGTGAACCTCTCACAGGATGCACTAACGGCCGCCCAGGAAGAAATCAGCCGTGCCTACGGCCCTGAATACGCCCAAACCCGGATTTACAAAACCAAATCGGCGTCGGCGCAGGAAGCCCACGAAGCCATTCGGCCTACCGACTTTGCGCTGGTAAAAGCTGGCTCCGACTCGCAGGAGCAGCGCCTCTACGACCTGATCCGCAAGCGGGCCATGGCCTCGCAGATGGCAGATGCCCAGATTGAGCGTACGGTAGCCACCATTGGCATCAGCACCCAGCCCGGCACCATGCTCACTGCTACCGGCGAGGTTATCACGTTTGAGGGCTTTCTGAAAGCTTATGCCGAGAGCAAGGACGAAGAAACCCAGGACGATGATGCCAGCCAGGAATCGTCGTTCTCGCGCGGGCTGCCGCCACTCACGGTGGGCCAGCAGCTGCCGTTGCAGCTGTTGCGGGCCGTGGAGCGCTATGCTGCCCCAGCCGCACGCTATACAGAAGCTTCCTTGGTGAAGAAACTGGAGGAAATGGGCATCGGCCGGCCTTCCACGTACGCACCCACCATCAGCACCATTCAGAAGCGGGGTTATGTTGAAAAAGATACCCGCGAAGGCAAGGAGCGGAAATTTCATGTCCTGACGCTGGACGGCAGCGAGGTGAAAACCGAGGTGAAAACGGAAACCTACGGCGCCGACAAAGCCAAGCTGTTCCCGACGGATACGGCCATGGTAGTCAACGACTTTCTGGTGGAGCACTTCCCGGTGATTGTGGACTACCAGTTCACGGCGAAGGTGGAAGGCGAATTTGACCGGATTGCCGATGGCGAGGAGCTGTGGACCGACATGCTGGCTGGTTTCTATGGCACCTTCCACGAAACGGTGGAGCGAGGCAAAGACATTGAGCGCAACACGCTGGGCAGCAACCGCGAAATTGGTGTTCATCCGGAAACTGGGCAGAAGCTGACGGCCCGGCTCGGCCGTTTCGGGCCGTATGTGCAGATTGAACCTAAGGAAGGCGCACCCGAAGATGAGAAGGCCGTGTACGCGAGCTTGCGCAAAGGCCAGTTTATCGAGAATATCACGCTGGAAGAGGCACTGGAACTGTTTAAGCTTCCGCGCATTGTGGGTGAGTTTGAGGACAAGAGCATGACGGCGGCACTAGGTCGGTTTGGCCCATACATCCGCCACGACAGCAAGTTTTACTCGCTTACTAAGGAGCAGGACCCACATACCATTACGGCGCAGGAAGGAATCGACCTGATTGAGGCCAAGCGCAAAACGGATGCGGAGCGGCTTATCAAGGCGTTTCCTGACCGGGAGGATGTGCAGGTGCTCAATGGGCGGTTTGGCCCCTACATCGTGGTGGGCAAGAAAAACGTGAAAATTCCGAAAGGCGAAGAGCCCGCCGACCTCACGCTGGAGCGTTGTCTGGAACTGGCCGACGCTACTCCGGACAAGCCGGCCAAAGGAGGCCGTTTTGCCAAGAAAGCTCCGGCTGCTGACCCTAAAGACGCCGCCGACAAGCCAGCGAAGAAAGCGGCCGCTAAAAAGCCAGCTGCCAAGAAGCCAGCCGCTAAAAAAGCCGCTGGCACTACCGCGAAGAAAGCCACTGCCAAATCGAAGTAGTGTGTTTTTTCACCCCATCAAAAAGGCCTGCCAGTAACTCCGGCGGGCCTTTTTGATGGTACTCTTTCACGGATTAGCTGCATAGCAGAAATTTCTTTCTTGCTTCAACCTAGCAGCACGCAAGAATATAGCAGAAGGTCGTTATAGAAGCTCTGCCGGTTGCGGCATTTGTGCTACCAGAGGTTTCCTGCTCTATGTCATTCCGTATTCTGCTCCCCGTGTTTGCGTCCGTAGTATTGGCTTGTGGCCAGACGGAGTCATCCCCCGTCGATTCAGGTTTAGCGCCGCCCGCTACTTCTACCCCTGCTGCTGCTCCTACAGACGTGGCCAAAGGGTATTCCTGGCTGGCTCCTGGGGCATACAATCCGAAACAAAGCCTGGCTTCCCGGTTTGCGCCTCCACGCGGTTGTGCGCGCGTAGCAGTAACCCCCGGCTCATTTGGCCAGTGGTTGCGGTACCTGCCCCTGCTGCCTGCCGGTACGCCCGTAAAGCTTTTCAATGGCCAGCTGAAAGACCCGCAAAACGTACATGCGGCCGTGCTCAATATTGATGTAGGAAGCCGGGATTTGCAGCAGTGTGCCGATGCTATAATCCGGCTGCGGGGAGAATATCTGTTTGCGCAGGATCCGGCGCAGGTGCATTTTCATCTGACCAGCGGCCACGATATAGCCTTTACCGATTGGTACGGCGGCAAAGGGTTTCGGGTGAGCGGTGATGAGGTGCTGCCCGCTCCCCGGCCGGCGGAACTCCCAACGCACACGGTGTTCCGCCGCTACCTTGACCAGATTTTTACGTATGCCGGCACCCTTTCCCTTAGCCGGGAGCTGAACCCTGTGCCCTTAGCGGATGTGCAGCCCGGCGACGTCCTGATTCGGGGTGGCTCACCGGGACACGCCGTGCTGGTGCTGGATGTAGCCGAGCAGTTGGGCACTGGGCGCCGCTACGTGCTCCTGGCCCAAAGCTACATGCCAGCCCAGCAGATGCATGTGCTCCGCAATATTTGGGGCGATGCGACCTTAGGGGCGTGGTTTGCCGTAAATCCGCAGGAAGCCCGCTTCAGCACGCCGGAGTGGACTTTTGCACGGGAAGACCTGAAGCGGTTCTGAAGCTCGGCTTTTGCCGAGACTCTACTTACTTGTAAGAAGTAAACGGCGCATTTCTTAACCCAACCGACTGCAGTATATGAAGAAGAAACTCGTGGCGCTTACCGGAGCGGGCATCAGCGCCGAAAGCGGGCTGGCCACCTTTCGGGGTGCTGACGGTCTATGGGAAGGCCACCGGATTGAGGAAGTAGCTACTCCCGAGGGCTGGGCCGCCAACCCCGAGTTGGTACTCGAATTCTACAACCAGCGGCGCGCAGCAGCCCGGGCGGCTCAGCCTAACGCCGGGCATCTTGCGCTGGCAGCCCTAGAGCAGGAGTTCGAAGTCGTCGTCGTGACGCAGAACGTTGATGATTTGCACGAGCGGGCTGGTTCCAGCCGTGTTCTGCATCTGCACGGTAAGCTGTTTGAATCCCGAAGCTCCTATTTCGACCAGTTGGTGTATCCGATGGACTCCGACCGAATTGAGTTGGGCGACCTATGTGAGCAGGGCCACCAGTTGCGGCCTAACATTGTGTGGTTTGGAGAAGCAGTACCGATGATGGAGCAGGCCATGGAAGAAGCTTCCAAAGCAGACGTTTTTCTGGTAATTGGCACGTCGCTGCAGGTATATCCAGCGGCAGGGCTGGTGAGCTACGTACCCAGCAACTGTCCCATCTACATCATTGACCCGCAGCAGCCTCCCGTCTCGGCCCGTCGGAATCTGCATTTCGTGCTGGAACCAGCCAGCACTGGTGTGCCCCGCGTAGCCGCCGAGCTTATACGCAACGCCTGAGCCATTCCTAGATATTCTGGTTGCTGCTTTTTTAGCTTCCAGCCCATTCCAGTACCTCCTATCAGATTCAGTAGTTCCGGGAGCAAATGGGCTGTAACAGGGTACCTGCAAGTGAAGTACTCTGAGCAGGCCTGCCCTGCTTGGTTGCAGTGGCTATTTGCAGGGTACTAACTGACCGAACCACCTCTGCTTCCACACAACGAAAAGCTGGGAAGTGTAAAATTAAATTTAGGTTAAATCGTCTTTTCTGATTCTGCGTATGTGGGTGTCTAGCACTCCTCCTATGCACTTACTCTACCGTCGTTTGTTGCTGGCCTCCCTGGGTCTGGCAATGGCGCAGTCTGCGCTTGCGCAATCCACTTCGGGCCCGGCTCATACCGTTTATCTACTCGGAAACACGGCCACTGCGGCCCTGCCTACCGCTCGTCTGCAGACGTTGCGCCGCACGCTGGAGCAGCAGTCTGGCCCATTTACCGTAGTTCACCTCGGCGACATTGTCGGGCATGATGGGCTCGGAACAAAGCAGGATTCCAGCCGCGCCGACGAAACCACTCGTGCCGACGCGCTGATTGCGCTGCTGCAAGGCCTCCCGAATGGCAAAATGTATTTTGTGCCCGGCGACCGGGACTGGGCCAATTCCGGGCCTGATGGTCTGAAGCGCGTGCGCCGCCTGGAGGAATATATCGAAAAACGCTTGCCAGGGCAGAATGCCTTTGCTCCAACCGGTGGTTGCCCTGGCCCCGAGGTGATTGACGTAGCCCCGACGGTCCGCCTTGTCGCGCTTAACTCGCCGTGGTTCACGCACCCCTACGACCGGCCCGAAGCGCCCGATACCGACTGCAAAACACTTACACAACAGGAGTTCCGGGAGCAGCTGCAGGATATCCTGGATGACACAAAAGGCCGCAATGTGCTCCTGGTAGGGCACCAGCCCGTTATCAGCAACGGGGTATATGGTGGCAAGCAGCCGCTGAGCCGACATTTGTTGCCGCCGGTAGTTGGCTCCGTATATGCCGCTTACCGCCAGAACGTAGGCACTCCGCGCGACTTGGCTAATCCCGCCTATCAGGGGTTTCGGAAGGAGTTGCTGGGCACCCTGAAAGACCACCCCGGAGCGGTGTATGCCGCTTCCCACGACTACAGCCTGCAGCTTACGCGCTTTGAAGACAATTACCACCTCATATCCGGGTCTTTTGCCGAAAAGCAGCACGTAGGAGCTGCAGGAACTTCGCAGTATAGCAAATCCGAAGAAGGATTTTCTAAGCTCGAATACTACACTGATGGCACCGTAAAGGCGTATTTCTATGCTTTTGATGCGGCAGGCACAACTACCAAAGAAGCATACAACGCCGTGCTATTTCAGTCGGCGTGCCAGGAGCCACGCCTACCCAATGTGCCGGTAAACAGCTTCATTCCCGAGTGCCCGACAGCACCCAAAGGTGTAGTAGAACTAAAGCCGGATGCGCCGTTTCAGCCTACGCAGACCTTGGCCGCTGGCAAGCAGTATGCAGGGTCCGGCTCCGCTAAGTTTTTTCTGGGCGAAGGGTACCGCACTTCCTGGACCCAACCCGTGCAGGTTCGTACGCTGGATTTGGCAACCGAAAAGGGTGGCCTGCGCGTGTTCGGGCGGGGTGGCGGCCGCCAGACTACATCGCTCAAGCTGATTGCGGCCGATTCGTCGGAATACGTTTTCCGATCCGTAGACAAGGACGTAACCAAGATTCTGCCGCCGGAACTGCGCAACTCCGTGGCCGCCGATGTACTGCGGGACATCACGCCCACCGCCCACCCCTATTCGGCGCTGGTCATTAGCTCCATGCTCGACAAGACTGATATTCTGCATGCTCGCCCGTGCCTGTTCGTGCTACCCGACAACAACACGCTGGGTGCGTACCGGCAGGAATATGCTGGGCTGCTAGGCACCCTGGAAGACCGTCCCGGCGACCCTAAGCCCAACCTCCCCGGTTTTGGGGGTGCCGATGATGTGCGCCGGTCGTTCAGCTTCTTCCGCCAGCTCTACAAAGACCACGACAACCGTATTGATGCAGAAGCTTTCGGGCGCGCCCGAGCCTTTGATATGCTGGTGGCTGACTTCGGCAAGCACGAGGACAACTGGAAATGGGCGGGTTACAAGCAAGGGAAAAACACCGTTTATAAGCCCATTCCGCGCGACCGGGACCAGTCGTTTACGCTTTGGAACGGTCTGCTGACTTATCTGGCGAACCGCGAATGGGCTATACCCAGCATCGAAGATTTTCAGACTGAATTTCACGATCTGAAAAGCCTCAACTGGCCTGCCAAAGACCTTGACCGTTTCCTATTACAAAGCCTGACACGGGAAGACTGGCAGGAAATCGGCAACTACATGCAGAGCCGCATTACACCCGCTGCCATCGACGAAGCAACGGCTCAATTGCCCGCCGAAATAACGCCACTGTCCGGCAACGACCTCAACCGCAAGCTCAAAGCCCGGATTCAGGAGCTACCCAAAGCGCTGGATGACTACTACCTACTGCTGGCCCAGCGCGTAGATGTGGTCGGCTCCAACAAGGCCGAAGTATTCCAGGTAGACCGCCAGGCCGACGGCACTGTGCGGGTACGCATGTTTGACAAAGGCAAGGACGGTGATGCGCCGGAAGGCACCCCGCTGTTTGACCGCATGTTCAAGCCCAAGGAAACCCAGGAAATCAGCCTCTATGGCCTCGATGGCAAGGATGTATTCACGGTAACCGGCACGGCCAAAAACAGCGTGCTGGTGCGCATCATCGGTGGCGACGGCAAGGATAAAATTACCGACAACTCGCGGGTAAATGGTCTGCGTACGCTCACCAAAGTGTATGATGTGCCGGATACGGACCTCAAACTGAGTTCAGAGTCGGACAACCGGACTTCGCTCAACCCCGAGGTCAACCGCTACGACCAGGAGTCTTTCCAATACAATGGCTATACCCCGCGTGCTACTGTCATTTTCAATAGCAGCGACGGATTCGGCGTAGGTGCCGGAGTGGATTTTGTACGGCAGGGTTTCCGCAAGCCTGGCTACAAAAACCTGTACAGCTTTGATGTGCAGGGCACTGGCAACGGCAATTTTCAGGTGAGTCTGGCGTCGCGTCATCGGCATGCCATTGGCCTCTGGGATATTGGAGCCCGCACCGAATACGGCAATTTCTTCCAGTTTTACAACTTCTTTGGCCTAGGCAACAGCACCACCAAGAACGACGACCTGTACGACAATAATTTCTACAAAGCCCGCTACAAGGGGTACACTGCAGGGCTGTTCACGGAACGGGTATTTTTTCAGCGTAGCCTAGTACGGTTGGGGGGCGGCTACGAGCACTACACCTCCAACTATGCCAACGACAGCTACCTGGGCCAGTTGCTGGGCAACGCTCAACTGCCTGAAACCGGAGTGCCCAACGCCAGTTTCCAGCGCCTGGTGGGCCTGAATGCCCTGCTGGATCTGGACCTGCGCGACCGGCAGCGCTTTGCGCGGCGGGGGGTGCGGCTGCGCGCCCAGCACGACACCTACTTCCAACTGAACCGCGACAAGAGCAATTTCGGTCTTTCGCAGGGTTTTGCCGAATACTATGGCACGGCCCGGCTGCTTATTCCCGTAACACTGGTATTGAAGGGCGGCGGTGCCAAAACCTACGGGCCCGACGACGAAATTCCGTTCTACAAATTTGCCTATCTGGGCCAGCGCGAGAACCTAAGAGGCTACGTCCGCAACCGTTTTACCGGCGACGCCAGCCTCTACATCAACTCGGAGTTGCGCTTGGCCCTGGGGCAGGTGAAGAACAACTTTCTGCCCTTCTCCTACGGGCTGTTTGGCTTCTTCGACCGTGGCCGTGTCTACTACAAAGGCAGCTCGCCGGGGGGCTGGCATGATGGCTACGGTGCCGGCTTCTACCTAGCCCCCGTCACCGATCAGCTAGCCTTGTCGGTTTCCTATCAGCTCTCGGACGAAGAAAGCGGCCTAATCCAGTTCGGCCTCGGTTTCCGGATTGATCAATAAACCATTGCTCCAGATGCCATTGCCCTCCCCTGCTCCGGGGCGGGGCAGCGGTATGCACAACTGGCACGAGCAACTGCCGAAGCGCCGCTACGTGCGAAAACAGCACCAATGGCACAATGAAAGTAGGTAGCCAGACGAATGGCCAATGGAGCACTGCCACATTCGGCTGCCCAAAGCTAAGCTGCTGCCAAGGTGTGGGCATGCTCAAAACGGCTAGCACCACTACGTTCAGAAGTAGCGCCAGCGCCCCAACATGCCATATCAACAGCAGACGCCGGCCCATCAGCTTCGTCCGGAACCAGTAAGCAGCCAGCGGCGCCGTGAGGCCGGCCGCAAGGTCCAGATTCCGGTCGGCGAAGGTCATGAGTTCGGGAACCAAATGCCGAATTGCCAAGCCATAGAGGCATATTTCCACCGGAATGCGCACAATGCTCAGGCGCGTCAGGTCCACCAGATCAAAGGTATTGAGCAACCGCCGGCCGGAACTAGTGAACAGCAGTATCCCCAGTGCCAGCAAGGGTGGCCCGACCCCGAATAGCAGCAGGCGTGGCGGCCGGGCATACAGGTTCATGTAGAACCCCACGTAGGACAGGCACCCTTGGAGCAGTAGCCACCAGAATACGAGAAGGGCCGGCGGCAATAGCCACAACCCTGCCCGGTCATACAGATGCAGCAATAGCCCAATGGCTACCAGCATCGTACTCAGGAACAGCACCACCAGCCATAGCGGAGCCGGGGCGTCTAGGAAGGTTAGGTCGGAGAGCATGTGTTGAGAATTGATTGAACATATATAATTTACTAGATATTAATTAGATATACTTAATTAATGGCCGTTGAAGGCGGTTTTTGCCAAACGGCTATCTTTGCTGCACTTTCTCTGTAAACCCTGCTGCCCATGGATTATCCCCTGCTGAAACTTGCCGCCATTGATATCGGCTCAAACGCCGTTCGTTGTCAGATTTCAGCAGTGCTCCATTACGGCGACCGGTATCGGCTGAAGCGGGTGGAATATGTGCGGTATCCGTTGCGCCTGGGTGAAGATGTATTCGCTACTGGCACTATCTCGGAGAAGAAACAGGAGAAGTTTATCAAGTTTCTGCACGCCCTGCGTCTGCTGATGGAGGTGCACGACGTAGCCCCGAACCACTACCTTATCTGCGCTACCTCGGCCATGCGCACCGCTACAAATGGCGAAGCCGTGGCGGCCCGAATTAAGCAGGAACTGGGCATGACGGTGCAGGTAATTGATGGGCAGGATGAGGCAGCCTACATCAACCGGGTAATAGAGCACCTGCTTGAAGACAAGAAGCACTACCTGCATATTGACGTGGGTGGCGGCAGCACCGAGTTCAACATCTACCACGACCGGCGCAAAGTGGCCTCACAGTCGTTTGAAATAGGCTCGATCCGGCGCATGCAGCAGGAAGAAAGCGGCCTGAAAAGCACTGATGCCCAGAACAGCCTATGGCAGCGCATGGAAGAATGGGTCACGGAAAATGCCCGCCGCTACCACGTTACGCGCGCCATTGGTACCGGCGGCAATATTAATAAGCTGTATAGCCTAGCGCAGCCACAGCTGGATAAGCCGGTTACACGCCGCCGCATTGCCACCGTCCTCGACCACCTTACTAGCATGAGCATGGATGAGCGGGTGAACGTGGCCATGCTCAACCCTGACCGCGCCGACGTGATTGTGCCGGCTGGCCACATCTATCTTTCCGCCATGGAATGGGCCAACATCAGCCAGATGATTGTGCCGGACATTGGCCTGAAAGATGGTATGCTTCAGACACTGTTTGAAGACCATTTCGACGAAATACGGCCCAAAGCCGACCATTCAAGCGTGACGCCCACGCCATCAGTGCAAAGCCGCCCTACGGATGTGGAATAGCTTCTATGAAGAAGCCCCGGCTGCTCGCGCAGTCGGGGCTTCTTTGTTATAAGGCTTATGCTGGCGGGCCTTTCTGGTGAGTACACTATTTGATTTTCACCTCCGCTACCTGCACTACTTGCTTAGTTGCGTCATCGGAGAGGAAGGCCACAATGGCGCAGTGCTTGTCCTGCCACTGGGTGGGCAGTTCGTAGGTCAGGTAGGTAGCCACGCTTTGGCCGGCAGTGGGACTGGCCGTAAGCACCTGGCCAAAGGTTCCTCGCAAAGCACTGCGTAGCACATGGCGGTGGGCATAGTTTGGCACATCGGCGGGGTTGCGGCTGTAGTCCTTCTGCCAGCCCAGCAGGCTGTCTTCGCTCACATAGATGCCCAGCCGGAATGTGCGGCCGGGCTGCGGCGTGAGGTAGCGCGCATTCACTTTGAGGCGTAGGCGGCGGCTAGCTGGGCTATATAACTTGGTAAGCCGTAGTTCCTGCTGCGGTGTCTGGGCCAGCTGCGTTGCCACGGCATTGCCCCAGTCGGCGTAGTCCAGCACGGCGCTGCTGGTGCCAGCGCGCGGCGTACGGCTAACGGCTCCTTTCGGCAAGCCCAGCTGGCTCAGCCCGAAGGCATCATCCAGCTCTTGGCTTACCACCGGCACCCGGAAATCGGTCTGATACTTAGGCTCGGTGGCTTTGGGGCCGGCGAAGTAGTCAGTCACATGGTCTTCCAGCACGACCAGCCGCTCTCCGTGCTGCTGCTTCAGGGCCGCTACCACCACACCGGCGCGTGGGCAGTTGCCACAATACTGGCCGGTGAAGTCTTCCAGCAAAGCCCGCTGCACAAGAAGTGGGGCTGGCTGAGCCGTTTCCGCCGAGTCGAGGGCCAGCGTGTCGCGCTGCCCCGCCGATAAGGTGGCCTGTGGTGGTACTGGTTGGTCGATTACGTCGCAGCCCGGCAACAGGCTCAGGCCAGCGGAAGCCGCTACTCCCAGCAGTAGCGCAACAGTGAAAGAGTGTTTCATACTATCAATACTCGTGCAGTCAGTACCCTGACGCTGCGGAATTTACGAAGAATTTGCCGCCATGGTCGGCGGTACCTAGTAGCAGCATTGGCACCGCCCCATCTAAGCAGGCATACCTGCGCTGTTAGAAACTGCTTGTAATAGAAATAGCGAGGCCATTGGAGGCCGGTACGTAGCGGCATACGCCCCCCACACACACAATACCTGCCCGCTGCCGGCCGTAGCCCATAGCTATACGCGTGGTGCCGCCCACATACCCAACCTGCCCGGTGAGGTAGTGAATGCGCTGCTCCTCATGCGAATTGCCATAGTTATACTGGTCGAATACGGTCAGGAACCAGTGGGGTGAATAGGTGTATTCCAGCAGGGCCATGGCCCATGAGCCCTTGTCCTGCTGCGTAAACAGCCCCTGCAGCTCGCCACGCAGGCTGTGGCGCGGCGTAAACTTGTGCGTTACATCGAGCACGCCAATGTGGCTACGAACGATGCCGTAGCCAGTGCCCAGGTTCTCTACTACGTCTTTGTTGTAGACAAAGCGCGCATACATGGCATTGGCTTTCCATTTCGAGGTGAAGCGCCGATGCAGCTCCACGTTGAAGTCACGGTAGTACACGGCGCCCCCCACTTTCAGAAAGCCCGACTCATACCCTTGGCGGGTAGTCAGGTCGTCGTTGAGCATGCGCCGGTCAATACCGTTTACAGCCGAAAAGTTGACGCTTACATCCGTCCCGTATTCTCCTCCCAATGGGCTCTTGGGAATATGGTATGTCAGTTCGGCCTGGCCGCTCATCTCCCCTAGTGGCTGCGTGGCATAGGGGTAGATGCTGGCCGCCAGTGCGTAGGTGTGCTGCTTGGTGAGGGCCGGCAGAAAGTTGAGTACGGCCGCATTGCCAGTGGCGGCGCGGTCGGCCCGGAAGTCCATGTTATCTACTCGCTTGGCGGCCAGCACCAGCCCAATGCCATTACGGGCATAGGAAGTCGTGACCAGCAGGGAACGGCCGGGGCGGTAGATAAAGTTGTTTACAACAGACGGGTCGTTGGCCTTCTGGGCGTACTCAGCGGCAAAGTTGAATCCGCCGTTGTTCACGCTCACGCGGCCAGCCGCTGCCCCTACGTTTTCAGGCAAAATCAGCTGCGGGTCCTCATCAGCTTGGTACTTGCTCAGGAAGCTTCCTCCCACCGTGATGCGCGTAGCAGCAGAATCGAGGCCGGGCAGCAGGTCGTTCAGGGTTACTTCCGCATCGACGCCACGCACAATAGCCGGGCTTTTATCGAAGAAAAAGCGTTGGCGCCCAATCATACCGGTGATGCGCACACCAGGCACCGGCTGTAGGCGTACCCGCAAGCCGTCAATGGAATTGTCGATGCCGAGGTTGCGCTCCTCGTAAGCTCGAAAAATGAGGCCGTTGCCGAACTGCTCGTAGAAATTACCGACCGTCACCTGAAGGCGGCCCCCATCATAGGTAGCATAGCGGTACGGAATGCCGCTGCCCCGGTAGCGCGGGTCGAAGCCCTGCAAAGGAGCCAGATAAGCTTCGTAACGCACGCCAGCCGAGAATTTTCCGGTCGTCAGAATCAGGTTGGCGAAGGTATTGGAGCGCAGTTTCTCCGGCACTTCCGGCGCCCCGATGAGCGAGTCAGGCCGGTAGGTTTGAATATCGGTCTGGAAGTCGCCGTGCAGCTGGGCACCTTCCAGCGCATTGCCGGTCCCCTGAGCGGCAGCACCATGCCCCAGCAACAAGCCCAGACTGGTGCCGGCCCACACGGCAGGCCACAAGTAAAAGTGTTTCATCAACAGTTCTATGCTTTGTGGTGGTGCCAGTTACTGCGACACCGTTTCGCCCTTGTTCAGCTTGCGTACCAGTTCCAGCAGATGCGCCTCGTCGCCCTCGTTGTAGGCATTATGCTGCCATACAATATTGCCCTGGCCGTCCAGCAGGAAGGTATGCGGCACATTGTTCACGTTCAGGGCGCGCTTCAGATCCTGGTTCTGGTCGAGATACACGGGGTATGTCCAGCCCCGGCCCCGCACGAAAGGGCTGACCTTGGCGGCATTACGGGCGTCGTCGATGCTCACGGCCACCAGTTGCACTCCAGTCTCCTTCTGCCAATCGGCATACTGCTCCGAAATATTGGTTAGTTCGGCAATGCAGGGCTTGCACCAGGTAGCCCAGAAACTAATAATGACGGGCTTCCCCTGCCCTACTCCCGGCAGCGTGGCCGTACTGATTGGTTTTCCGTCCAGCGTGCGCACCTGCACTGCTGGCAGACGGCGGGTTTTCAGGTCTGTGTCGTTGGGCGTGGTGGCTTGCGCAGAGCTAGGCGTCTGGGCCTGCGCCGATAGTGCCGTGAAGGCCAAAAGGCAGCTCAGGGCCAAAGTGGTGGTACGTGTTTTCATGGGTGGTGAAGGGTAGATATAGAGTAGGCCCTGCTTCGAAGATAACGAAACAGGGCCCTTGTTCTATGCTGGCTGGCTACAGTTATTCAACGAGCAGCTGCTGGGTGCGTACCCCATTGGTGGTAGTGAGGCGCACAGTATATAGACCCGGGGCTTGGCCCGTCAGGTTCAGTGGCAACTGCTGGGCACCACTTCCCAGCAGTTGCGAGCTATGAGCCAGCACCCGGCGGCCCAATGCATCCAGTACTTCTACCTGCACAGCTTCGGCGCGGGCCAGGCTTACGAAGAGCGTAGTGCGGCCGGTAGTTGGGTTAGGCGCTACATCGAATGGCAAACCACTCTGTGCTTTCTGCGTACCCAGCACGCCGTTCAGGCGGGCATAACCGCCCTGCAGAATCTCATTGGTTGAGCGACGCTGTAGAAACACCACCACCTGCAAGCTGTCGAAGTTTTCGACCCGGCTGATGGCATTGCCGGGCGCAGAAGCCGGGAACGTAAACGTCTGGTTCAGATTCCAGGATTGGTTGGTAGCCAAGACCGGTACGGCGCTACCATTCTGGTCGGGCATCATTTTCTTCACTACATCCACGAAGCTGGTTTCGCCGTTGGTGGCTACGTTCTGCCGCGTGTGGCGCTCTGTAATGAGCATGTGGGCTACCAAGTCGTTGGCCGCTACATCTACATAAGGCTTAATGCGGGCTGAAGCCGTTACCGTGCGGGTAGCTACGTTTAGGGTGTACACTACATCCACATCGGCCACGGCAATTTCCTGTGCCAGTGCGTCCACAGTGCCACCGTTCATCACCTGCGGGTTGCCTACCCAGCCGTTGCCGTTCAGGTGCGTTTCCGGAATGCCCTGGATGCCGTAGAAATTGTGTCGCGCGCCGGTTTCAGCAGTATAGTATGGGTCGCCAGCCGGAAAAGCCGAATTGCGCGGATAGTTCTGCTGGTACTTCACCACCACCATTTTGTTGCGGCGGGTAGAACGGACTGCCTCAAACTGGGCATTGCCCGGGTTGCAGGGCGGGCAGGTGCTGCTCGTGAATACTTCAGCCACCACCTTACGGGGCACCACACGCGCCGCCACCTGCAACGTCACGCGCAGCGTGTCGTTTGCACGGTTGTTATCTATCTGCCCTGCGTTGCCGCTTCGCACATTGGAAGGCCAGAACTTAAAGCGGTAGGTACCCGGTCCGGGCGGCGTCCAGGGTTGGCTCAGAGCAAATGCGCCAACCCCACCAAATGGTATTGTACCCGACACTGCCTCCGACGTAATCGGACCGTTGTTTACCCGGTAGTTGATGTTGTAGCCTAGAATGGCTTCTGTTCCCACGTTGCTCAGGTCGCCTTCCAGCGTAATAGCTCCGGGCCCCGCATATTGTGGCAGATACACGCGCGATACGCTGGCATCCAGCAACGACTGAGCCTGCGCGGTAGCAGATACGCCCAGCAGCGGAGTAGCGCAGGCAAATAATACGTAGAGTTTTTTCATACTGAAAAGAATGTATGGAGGATGAATGCAACTGCACAAAAGAGCAACTAAAAACCTAGTATCTCAAATCTAGGGTATTTATAAGTAAGCTGAAAATCAGCACTTACAAATACATAAAGCGCGACGATTAATGGTGGCCCAAACAAAAATATCCGGCTGCTCAGGTGAGAAAAGAGCAGCCGGATATCAGCAAAAACTGGCTGCTATGGCTATTCCACTACTAGGCGGCGCGTGGTGCTGCCCTCAGCAGTAGTAAGGCGTACCACGTACAGGCCTGGGGCTTGCCCAGTCAGGTCTAGGTGTACTTCGCGCTGCCCGCTGCCCTGCGCCGATGCTGCCGCTACCGGCACAGCACGGCCTAGCGCGTCCAGGAGTTCTACCCGTACTGTTTCGGGACGGGGCAAAGAGAAGCGGAGTGACGTGTGGGCAGTGGCTGGGTTTGGTGCCAAAGAAAAAGGTTGCCCAGCTTGCCCCTTCGCGGCGCTCAGGGGCGCGCTGAGGAAACTCCAATAGGAGTTGTCCAGCAAAGAGGGGCTGCCGGTTGTGCGCGACTCCAGTGTAGGGGAACCAGCAATTTGCAGCGCCGTGGTAGCATTTATCTGCACGCCGGCCGTTATGGCTAGGCCAGCAGTAGCATTGGTACGCTGATCTACAATGTAGATGTTGTTGGTGGTTTCCTCCAGCACAATGCTCCAATACGTGAACAAAGTTGGGTTGCCAGGCTTGCTAAACGAGTTGAACTGTACCCAGTGCTGGCGGTTAGGGGCTATGCCAAACGTTTTGGTAATGATGAAGTCACCGGTGGTGCCACCCAATCCCCATACACACACTGATTTGTCCGGAATCTGAGCGGAGGGCAATGCCGTGTTGACAGCGGGAGGAACGACTGTGGCACTGGCAGTAAAGGTCAATACTCCGCTACTCGATACTCTGTAGCTAGCAGCTGGCTGGCCATTAAAGAAAAACGCAAATGGCACTGAATTCGACTGCGACCAGGCTGGCGTGGCAAATGTGGTTGGCGTGCCAGTAAATAGTATAGTCCACCCTGGCGCTAGGCCACCATCTATCGGATACTCCGTGTCTAGGTTCAGGCTTCCAGGGTTCTGTCCCGCATTTAGCGAGGGGACCTGAGTATACTGAGCGGTGGCGGGCGCAACTCCAACTGCCAGCGCAAAACCAGCCAAGAGTAATAGTCTTTTCATACAAGCAGAAAAAGCAAAAAAGGGAAGTATGCGGCTACCGAAGTTCTTAAATCACCGGCTATATTTAGAGTATCTCCCTTGGATACTGGTGCTAAAACTAGCTTAGTTTTTCAATAAATTGCCAACCAACGGTATTATTTTAAGTACACATTGTCTGTTTGCTACCTGTTACTCAGGAGCTTGTTTCATTCACTCACGTAGTTCACCCAGTTCTTTTCACCCATCTGCATGAAAAAAATCTACCTTTCCTGTGTTGCATTGGCTTTGAGTGCCGGTTTTGCGGAAGCGGGCCGCTTGCAGAACGTTGTGCTGGGCGGAGCGCCCCGCATCACCATTCTGGGTGGCTACCAGCAGGCTGGTCCACTCCAGGCCACTTTCACCATCACCAATAACAACACGCGTAGCCTGCAGTTGGGCCTGCAGCGCCAGATTATTAGTGAAGTCAGCGGTACCGAAAACAACTTTTGCTTCGGCACCGGCTGCTACCCACCTAGCGTTACTACGGCTCCTTCTCCCATTACGGTAGCCGCCGGCGCCGTCGACAACACTTTTCTCGGCGACTACGTGACCAATGGCCGGGCTGGTATCACTACTATCCGCTACGCTGTGTACGAAGTGGGCACCCAGGATTCAACCTACGTAACAGTAGTGTATGATGCCTCCCGGCCGCTGAAAACCAGCCCAATGGCAGCCAGTGAGCAGGTGCTGAGCCAACCCGCGCCCAATCCGGCTGCGGGCGGTGCTGCTTTCCGCCTCACGTACAGCCTACCCTCACACGTTCGGCAGGCTCACTTGGTCCTCGTCTCCCTCACCGATGGCCGCCGGGTATACGACCTGCCCCTCCAAAGTGCTAACACCTTCAGCGGTATTCTCGCCGGGGGTTGCATCGTTGACAAGGCAGGCGTCATCACCATCTCCACCGTAGGTCTCGCCCGCGGCCTCTATAGCTGCCTGCTCATCGCCGACGACCGTAGCACTCCCCTCGCCGCTCGGCGCCTGCTGGTGCAATAACAACAATGCTAGAAGCCCTTCTGGCGTGGCGGCGGTAAGGCGTTCCTCATCCCGACGATAAAAGTCGCGGTGTACGTTTACCGCCGCCTCGTCCGGAGCTGGCTGGCGCCGAATGTAGGCCCCATCCTCCCGCATGATATAGGTATTCTGATTGTCCAGCATGTTCAGCATCAGAATGCTGATAGCCTCGCGCTTGAGCTGCGGATTTACAATCAGGAACAGAGCTTCAATGCGCCGGTCAAAGGAGCGAACCATAACGTCGGCGGAACCGGCGTATACTTTTGGCTGCCCGGCCTGGTGGAAATAGAACAGGCGCGAGTGCTCCAGCAAATCTCCAACGATGCTGCGTACCTCCACGTTTTCGCTCAGGCCAGGCCGGCCGGGGCGCAGGCAGCAGATACCCCGCACAATCAGGCAGATGGGCACGCCAGCTTTGGAAGCACGATAAATTTCATCGATTACCTCCTTGTCTTCCAGCGAGTTCATTTTCATCACGACGCCGCTGGGCAGACCCTTTTTAGCGTTGCGTACTTCCTCCCGAATCAGGTGGATCAGCTGCTGGCGCATGTCCTTGGGAGCCGTAATCAGATACTCGTAGTCGTCGGGCTGCGAGTGACCCGTGATGACGTTAAAGAACTCTGACACATCGTGGCCATACACGTCATTAGTCGTGAGTAGGCTCACGTCGGTGTAGAGCTTACTGGTTTGCTCGTTGTAGTTACCGGAGCCGATGTGCACGTAGCGCGTCACCTTTTCGCCTTCTTTGCGAATAATCATCAGCATCTTGGTGTGCGTCTTGTACTTGCTCACACCATAGATGACGAAGCAACCGGCCTTTTCCAGCCGTGCGCCTTCACGAATGTTGCGCTCCTCATCAAAGCGGGCCTTGATTTCGAACAGCACCGATACGTGCTTCCCGTTTTCGGCGGCCTTCAACAGCGCAGCCGTCACCCGCGAATCATCGGCGAGGCGGTAAATGGTTTGCTTGATACCCAGCACATGTGGGTCCTCGGCTGCCATTTCCAGCAGCCGCACCATCGGCTCGATGCTGTTGTAGGGGTGATGCAGCAGCACATCGTGATGCTTAAGGTACTCAAACAGGTTGTCGTCGGCGCCTTCGGGCAGGCTCAGCGGTGCTACTGGCGCAGGCTGCTTCGACGACTTGCCCCGGAAGTTCGGGTGCTTCAGAATCTGGAGCAACCCCTTCATGTCAATCAGGGAGTTGATAACGAACACGTTGCCGTTGTCAATCATCCACCGCTCTTTCAGCACCGACATCAGCAGCGCCGAAGCATTAGGCTCCACTTCCAGCCGCACCACACGCCCCCGCTTGCGAGTTTTTAGCCCTTGCTGCAACTCCTTGATAAAGTCGGTATCGATGTCGTCCGATTCTTCCAGCGTGAAGTCGCCATTGCGCGTAATTCGGAACAAATTGGCCGACTCGATTTCGACATTGCGGAACAGTTTGGGCAGGTTGGCCCGCACAATTTCCTCAATCGGCACAAACAGCACCTTTTCCTTACGAGTCAGCTCAAAGAAGCGCGTCAGGTTCTGCGGAATCTGCACAAACGTGAGCCGCTCCTGCCCTTTTTCCGTTTCCAGGTCGCCGTTGCCGGTGCGTGTCACCACGCCCAGAATTAGCATCTGATTCATCATCAACGGGAAACCGTGGTATGAGTCGTATACCATCGGGGTAAGCAGCGGGAAAATGGTATTCTTGAAAAAGCCGTCAGCCTTCTTCAATTCCAGTTCTGTCAGCTCTTCCATACGCAGAATGTTGAAGCCGTTCTTCTCGAACTGCGGCTTCAACTCATTCAGGTACGTCATCGACTGGTCGTTGACGAAGCGGTGCGCAAAATCGAGCAGTTTGCGCCGGAAGGGCAGTTCCCGCAACCCTGAGTAATCCACCCTTTCCTTACCATAGTCGAGGTAGTTATAGAGCGAGCCGACCCGAATCATGAAGAACTCATCCAGATTCGACGACGTGATGCTCAGGAACCGTAGCCGGTCGAATAGCGCACGACTTGGGTCCTTGGCCTGGTCGAGTACACGGTAGTTAAAACGCAGCCAACTCAGGTCACGGCTGATGTACTTGCTTTTGCGGATCAGGTCGGCGGATTTGAAGAGTTTCATAGCAGGAAATGGCGCTGATGAGGCGGGCTGGCAAGATACACGCTCATCCCGCACGTTCTGTTGCGCTTCTAAATAAATTAATACGCGGCAGCGCCAAACTAGACGTATAACACGCAATAAAAAAGCCCGCTCAGAGCGGGCTTTTTTATTGCGTGTTATACGTCTAGTTTGGCATATTTAGCATTTTTCTCGATGAAGTCGCGGCGGGGGGCTACTTCGTCGCCCATCAGCATGGAGAAGAGATGGTCGGCCTCGACGCCGGAGTCTACATCCACGCGCTTCAGGGAGCGGGTCACGGGCTGCATGGTAGTAGTCCAGAGCTGCTCGGCATTCATCTCGCCCAAGCCTTTGTAGCGCTGCACGTTCACCGTTTCCGGCTTGCCGCGGCCCAATTCTTCCTGAGCAGTCATGCGGTCCTGTTCAGTCCAGCAGTAGCGCTCCTCTTTGCCACGCTTCACAAGGTAAAGCGGAGGCAGCGCAATGTAGATGTAGCCTTTCTCAATCAGCTCCGGCATATAGCGGAAGAAGAAGGTCAGGATCAGGGTCCGGATGTGCGAGCCATCAATATCAGCATCGGTCATGATGATGATTTTGTGGTAGCGCAGCTTGTCCAGATTCAGGGAGCGGGTGCTGCTACCATCGTCCTCATCCGTTTTCTTCTCAAAGCTCACACCGAGGGCCGTAATCATGTTCCGGATTTCCTCGTTTTCGTAGATACGGTGCTCCTGTGCTTTCTCCACGTTCAGGATTTTACCCCGTAGCGGCAGAATAGCCTGAAACGCGCGGTTGCGGCCCTGCTTAGCGGTGCCGCCAGCCGAGTCCCCTTCCACCAAGTACAGTTCGCAGATGGCCGGATCAGATTCCGAGCAGTCGGCGAGTTTGCCGGGCAGCGAGTTGGAGCCCAGCACCGACTTGCGCTGCACCATTTCGCGGGCCTTCTTGGCGGCCACGCGGGCCTTAGCGGCCAGAATCACCTTTTCGACGATGACACGGGCTTCCTTCGGGTTTTCCTCCAGGTACTGGTTGAGAATCTCGCCCACTACTTGGTTCACGGCGCCGCTCACTTCGGAGTTGCCTAGCTTGCCTTTGGTCTGGCCTTCGAACTTAGGCTCTGCAACTTTCACCGAAATAACGGCGGTAAGGCCTTCGCGGAAGTCGTCGCCCTGAATCTCAATTTTGGCTTTGGCCACTTCTCCCGATTTCTCGGCATAGCCTTTCAGCACCCGCGTGATGGCCGAGCGGAAGCCCGCCACGTGCGTGCCACCTTCGTGAGTGTTGATGTTGTTGACATAGGAGAAGATGTGCTCCTGGTACGAGTCGTTATACTGGAACGCCACTTCCACCGGAATACCACGCTCCGTCGCCACGTACACGGGCTTGGTCATAAGCACGGTGCGGCTGCTGTCGAGATACTGTACGTACTCGGCTACGCCGCCTTCCGAATAGAATTCGGTGCGTACTGCTTCGCCCTCTCCCCCATCCTGCGAGGAACGCAGGTCGGTCAGCACGATACGGATACCACGGTTAAGGTAGGCCAGTTCACGCAGGCGGGTTGCAATCCGCTCATACGAGTACTCCAGCGTTTCATCGAAGATGGTTGGGTCGGGCTGAAACCACACGCGGGTACCACGCTCCGTAGTGTCCCCAATCTGGCGCACGTCATACTGCGGCACGCCAATGGTGTATTCCTGCTCGTAGACGTGGCCGTCGCGCTTAACGGTAACGTGCGTGTGCGTGCTCAGAGCATTTACGCAGGACACGCCCACGCCGTGCAGACCGCCGGACGTCTTGTAGCTGTTCTTATCAAATTTGCCGCCGGCGTGCAATACGGTCAGGGCAATTTCAAGGGCAGATTTGCCGAATTTCTGGTTGATGCCAACGGGGATACCGCGGCCGTTGTCCTGGACTGAAATGGCGTTGCCGGGGTGAATGTTCACCTCGATATGGTCGCACTGGCCGGCTAGGGCTTCGTCAATAGAGTTATCTACTACTTCCCACACCAGATGGTGCAGGCCTTTGGCGCCAGTATCGCCGATGTACATGGAAGGACGCTTGCGTACCGCTTCGAGCCCTTCGAGTACCTGAATGCTATCCGCGGAGTAGTCCGAGGCACCGATTATCTCTTGTGTTTCGCTCATGTTTCGGGCGTAAGTTCAGCTATGATGCTATCCTACAAAAGTACCGAAAATATCCCGTTTTTGCTAGCGCCAGCCCCGAATACACCCCGCGTATATCCCCGCAAAACGCTGGTCCATTTTTGCACAAAAAAGCCCTGCTCCAAATGATGAAGCAGGACTTGGTAGAGCGGTTAAAGTGCCACTTTTTAGCTTAGCGCACTACTAGCTTCTGGTGGCTGGTGCCAGCTTCTGACAGAATTTCCAGCGAGTAAACTCCCGCTTTGTACTGGCTCAGGTCGAGGGTGAAGGGAGTGGCGGTACTGCCCTGCCACATACGGCGGGTTACCTCACGGCCCAAGGCATCAGATACACGCAATTCTACACCGGTGCGCGCTACCTTCGAGCCAACTACGAAGCGGCCATCAGTGCTTGGGTTTGGATAGACACTAAAGCTTAGTTGCTCGGCTGCTACTGGCTTCGTGCCGAGGGTTGTAGCAGTGAGACGGTTCATACCCAGGCCGCCAAACGTATTGTCGTCGATGGCTCCCGACCAGATGGCGGTGGGGCTCACGGCATCAACCCGCGTATGGCTGATGGCGGTTTCCAGCGTTACCCAGGTCTGCCCGTTGTCACGCGAGTAAGAAGAGCCGGTTGAGTTGCCGGTACCAGCCACGTCCAGACCGGTAGCAATGTATTGCTGGGTACCGGGCACGTTATCGAGACCGAAGCCAGGAAACAGGCCTGTATATGTCACCGAAGACCAAGTGGCACCGCCATCCGTGGTGCGTTTCAGCGCTTTTGCGCCCGTATCAAAATTGAAGCTGTTGGCCAGGCCATTTTGCGCGTCGCGGAATGCTAAGGCAAAAACACCGTCCGTCAGGGCCGCATCGGCTACCGTCCACGTAGCGCCTTTATCAGTGCTGTGGTAAACGCGGCCATCCAGGGTACCGAACCAAATGTTGTTACCGACTGCAGCCGGCGGGGCTTCCGCACCATATTCGCCGCTCAATGAAGCAGGCGTAGTAACCGGAGTCCAAGTAGTACCGCCATCTGTGGTCCGGTACATTTCAAACGAGCCACCATCCGTCAGCGGGTCACCTTGGGCTACTCCTTCATTGGCATTGAAGAAGTGAATCATGTTAGGGTAGCTGTCAGGCGACGAAAAAGCCGTTCCCTGCTGTGTCCAGGCTGTGCCACCGTTCGTGGTTTTCATGATGCGGCTACCGCTGGCGCCAAGTACCGTCACCCAGGCAGTATTGGCATCTACGGCCGTCAGAGCCGTCACAATCCCAGTTGTGGCCGTTATGCCGGTCACGGTGCCGGCCGTCCACGTTACTCCGCCGTTGGTGCTACGGGCATAATTGGTGCCACTACCATTATCAAGGTCGTAGCCAATAGTCCAAACAGTATTGGCATCAACTCCTTTGATGAAATAGGGGGTAGACAAGGTATTAGGGAATGCAATAGGCTGAGTTGCCCACTGGGCCTTGGCGGTTGTACCCAGCGCGAGAAGACCTGCTAGTAATAGTACGTGTTTGTGCATATTCAAGGAAGTGGAAAAGGTTAAGGTTCGTGTGTTGTAGAGGCCAGTAGCTGGCAGATGGTTGGTTGACCGAAGGAATATTTCATAAAAAGGCCCTCATCCTGCCAGAATGAGGGCCTTTTTATGAAATATTAGGAGCAGATTATTCTACTACCAGTTTCTGCTGTGCTACACCGGCTTCGGTGCGCAGTTCCAGCGTGTAGATACCGGCTTTCTCATTGCTCAGGTCCACAGTCGTCGACTTGGCAGCAATAGCCGTAGCGTTCAGGGTCTGCGAAGTTACCTGGCGTCCTACTACGTCGAACACGCGTACCGAAGCACCCGATTTCAGACCCGAAGCCAGCTGCACCGTGAAGATGCCATTGGTGCTAGGGTTAGGATACACAGCCAGAGCCTTCTGCAGCTCTACGTTGCGGTTCGAGAGAATATTGGCGCCCGTGTATTTGCCGATGCCACCGCCACCAGCAGCAGCCGTGAATCCACCAGCCCAGCCTACAGTACCCGAAGCAAAGCTAACCGAGAGGTACTGAGCCTGGTTGTCGATAGTCGTCCAGGTAGCACCATTGTCGCGGCTAATCGAAGTTCCGATATCGGCAGCCGTTGGCGAAGCAACGCGAGCATCCAGACCAACAGCTACGTAGGTGTTGCCACCGGGAATAGCTGTTACGTCAGAATCACGGAAAGGAGTAGAATAGGCCTGAGTAGCCCAAGTAGTACCACCGTTCGTCGTTGTGCTGATGTTTTCAGCATTCCACAGCAGGCCGTTGTTGGCACTAGCAAACACAACACCGGAAACCCGGTTCGGAATATTGCTGTTGCTGTTGGTCCAAGTGAGGCCTCGGTCCGTGGATTTAAACACACGGGCTGGCGACGTAATGGTGACCGGATCGTAGAGGGTGCTGAACCAAATGGTGTTGCCGACTACCGAATACTGATTGGTTACACCATATTCGCTGCCGTTGCTGATCAGGCCGGAAGCGCGGGGTACGCGTGTCCAGGTGGTACCACCGTTGGTGGTAGTGTACATCTCGAAAAACTTTACCGAGCTGGCAGCAGTCCGGTTCGGGTCACCCATGCAGACACCGTTGTTGGCATCCCAGAAGTATACCCAGTTGGCGAAACCGTCTGGAGCAGAAAACTGGTAAGCACCAGTAGTGCTTGGGTCAGTCTGTACAGTCCAGCTGGTACCGCCGTTCGTGGTCTTAACAATGATACCGCCGCCATTGGTAGCGTTATACATAGCAGACCAAGCCGTGGTAGCGTTCAAAGCAAACAGGTTGCCGGCAGCATAGCCCGTAAAGCCGCTAGGGGCAATTACGCCACCCTGCCAAGTGGTTCCACCATTGGTGGTGCGCAGGTAGGTGTTGGCCACGATGCTGGTTCCAGCAGCGTCAGGCAAACCCGACAGACCCCAAGCCGTGTTGGCATCAATAGCCTGAATACCAACGATACGATAGTTGGCACCCAGGTTGGAGTTCTGAGGGGTAAAAGAGGTAATGGCTGGAGTGCCTTGGCCAAAGCCTTGCAGACCTAGTCCAAGCAGGAAAGAAAGGCCGAGTAGCGTTTTTTTCATGGTGAATTGAATGTTGTTTAGGGTGATATGGAGGGGAAACCAAAGTTTTCGCTGCCCAATGTAATGACTTTCCCGCATTACGGGCAACTGACAGGCAGCAGAAGTTCGATAAAAGCAGTTGCAACAGGCTCAGTCTGTGTGTCACGTTGCGCAACTATATCAGCCACTACGCCCATTCCGCTTGTTGGGTTGTAGCCAAATCAGGCAGCCTAAAGCATGGCCCATTGCTAACCCCTTCTACCCTCCGACCTGCTCATGGCAGTTGCTGCTCTTCTGGATGCGGCAGAGTGGTATGAGCCTTGCCGCTTTATCCATCTGACAACTTAATGTGCGGGTTAGAAGGAAATCGTTTTTCGTCGCTTTATAATTAGAGAGCAATGCCCTGTACTTGTATAAACAGCCAATAAAAAAAGCCACCCAGCAATTAAGCTAGGTGGCTTATTATCAGTGTGGCCCCGATGTGATTCGAACACATGACCGGCTGCTTAGAAGGCAGCTGCTCTATCCAGCTGAGCTACGGGGTCAAAAACAAATAGCCGCCCGCCCCAAAGGTGGGCTGACGGCTATTTGATAAGTCGGGGTGGCAGGATTCGAACCTGCGGCCTCCTGCTCCCAAAGCAGGCGCGATACCGGGCTACGCTACACCCCGAAAATGGAATGAGGAACTGAGAGTATGGAACGAAGAATTTATGCAATTCTTCATTGCTCATTCTCAATTCCTCATTTCCAAGAAATGCGGAGAGGGGGGTAACCGTCCTCTCTTATGGTCTATCGTTTATTGACTGCACAAAAGTAGGTCAAATTTCTTACCGCGCAATACAGCAACTTCGATTTGCGGCGATAAGACCCAACTTTTTACGCACACACACGCACACTTTCGCACACTTTTCAGTCCTCAAGTTTACCGGACTGCAGCTTATCCCAGCCCTCTATCATCTGTTGTTCAGTGGCTTCATGCTCCAGGTGGGTGTACTTCATGGTAGACTTTAAATCCTTATGCCCCATCTTCTCCATAATCTGCAGCGGATGTAATTTCATGCGGGCCAGCAGCGCGCCGTAGGTGTGCCGGGCGGTGTGGGTGCTGGCAGCCTGCCATTTTGGAAGCACCGCCTCGTGCTTCACGGTGCCTTTGTAGCGCACCTGCATATAGGGCGAGTCGATGCCCGCCGCCTTCAAAATTTCTTTGATGATGCCGCCCGTCTGCTGGCGCGAAATAACGGGCAATACCTGGCCAGCGGGCAGATGCTCGTATTTGGCCAGAATTATTTCTACCAGCGGCAGCAAGGGAATCTGCACGGCCGACCGGGTTTTTTTCTGGTCCATGCGAATCATGCGCAGGGCCGCCGCGGCTTTGATGTGCGGCCGTAGCAGCGCCGCGGCGTCCGAGTAGCGCAGGCCGGTCAGGCAGCGCATCACAAAGACATCCTTCTGCCGGTCCCAGGAACCCTTGCCGGCCGGGAGCTGCCAGGCAATGAGCTGCTCCAGCTCCTGCTGGGTCAGGTACACCGGCTCAATGTCGTGCTCCCAGTCGTTGTCTATCCACTTCGTCGGCAGGCCGGCAAACTGCATCAGTACCCGCAGCGAGTTAATATGCTGGGCAATGGTGTTGTTGAACATGGGCGTTTCCTTCACCAGGTACGAGGTGTAGCGGTTCACCCAGCGCTGATCGACGGCGGCCGGCGTGCAGCCCGGGTCGAATGTCTCAAACCAATCCACGTACTGGCTGCCCTTGTTGAGGTAGTCCGCCGTGAACTTGCCCGCCTTTTCTTCCTTCCACTGCTGGTACACGGCCCGGAACGGCTGCTCTGCCAACGGGCGGGCCTTGGCTACCTCAGCGGCCACTGCCTCGCTGCCTTTTGTTTTGCGGCCGGTCAGTTCGGAAATAATTTTTTTTACCTGTGGTAGCAGCGCCGCGTTGCTCAGCGTGCCAGCATCTTCCAGCTGCCGCACGGCCCGGCCGACAAGCAGGCGGATTTCATCGAGCCGGTCGTTGTGGCTGGTAGCGCCATCGGCGCTGCGGTGAATGTGCGGGGCCAGCTCGTTGAAGTACTTCGGATGCACTACCACGCCGGTAGCCGAGCGCACCGGGCGGGCCTCCCCTACTCCGATGCTGACATACACCGGCCTGCGGCCGTCACTGGCTGCTTTGCTATGCAGATAAAATCGGAGCTTCACGCAGTAGGTTTCTCTTCCAGGACGTGCGCCGGCACAAAGCCAACGCAGCCCTGCAGTTCTAATAAAATCGGCTGGAGCTTATCCAGCGCCGCCTGCACCTGTTCGGCGCTGTGGCTGGCCTCAGCAGCTATCTGTTGGCGGCGCGTGATGTTCTCGTCGCGGTGCAGCATGGGTTCCTGTCCTAAAATCAGCCAGTCAAGACGCACGCCCAGCTTCAGACTGAAGCGAGCCAGCAGATCGGCTTTCGGGTAGCGGCTTTTGCCGTTTTCCAGGTCACTGATGGCCTGCGCGCTGGCCTCCACCATATCGGCGGTGCGTTCCATCGACAGGTCAAAGCGCTGACGGATCAGGGCAATGCGCCGGCCCACGCCTTCCACGCCGGGTGCGGGCGGGCCTTCAGGTGGTTTTAGTCCGGGACGGGGCATTAGCAGCAGGCTTCTTTTTCGTGGCAACTGACGCCTTTCTGGCAAAAGGGGCTCCGAGTTTGGGGGCCGCCGGGAAGGCCGTAGGCTCGGGCCGACCGGCCGCCTTGCCCCCTTCCAGAATGAAGGTCAGGTCGGCCTGGGGAAAGCGGCGTTTCAGGTTGTAGAGCAGGCGTAGGTTGCAGTGATACCGACCGCTCTCAATCTGCACCCGGAAGCTGGGCTGCGTGTCGAGTTCAGGAGCGAGTTGCCGGTAGCTGTCGAAGGCCCCGGCCTGCTGCAGGCGGTGGAGTTCCGTCAGAAAGCGGCGGTCCATGGCCAGCTGGTCGAATTCAGGGAGCATCGGCAGAGGAAACTTAAGCGCCGCGCAGCAGGCGCGACTTCTGTTGTAGAAATTCTTCGTTCGTCAACTCGCCCGCATCCCGCAAGCTGCGGAGCTTATTTATCTCATCCGCTACACTGTTGACGGGTACCATACTCGGCACTGGTTGAAACATTGAAGCCGTCACGGCACCCTGCTTGTCGGGCGAAGCCGCCCAGATTAGAGCCGCTATCCATCCCAGTCCCGTCCAGCCCAGCAGCAGGTTCAGCAGCACGATACCGGTGAACTGTCGCTTCTTCCGGCCGATATAGGAAGGCAGGAAGTACAGTCCCAGTATCAGGATTGCGCCCAATATCTGGCCCAGTGAGTAGCCAGTAGAATAAGCATCCAGCAACAGAGAAGCCACCATATAGAATTTTAACTAGGTCTGGAAAGCTAATTTCCGGCTTTCCGGAAGTGGGGATTATCTTATTCCGGGGTGCTACGCTTTTCCACCTTCTCCAGCCGGGCCATCAGATTCTGTAGGTCGGCTTCCAGGCCGCTCAGGCGGCGGCGCGTGTCGAAGCGCACATTGGGAAACTTGAAGCCAATGTCGGCCACGACCCGCCATACTTCCTGTACGTCCTCAATCTGCACCTCGTAGGTCTGAAACTCTTCATTATCAGACTGCAACGCCAGCGTATTGCGCTGCTCAATGCGGTCCAGCACGCGCTTGACAACCAGGTTTTCCCGCGTCACGACGACATGGATGTAGCCTTCCTGCAGGGTTTCGCGGGTGAAATCGACAAAGCGCGCCAGCACCCAGCCGCCAGGATAGAACGTGGGTGACATCGAATCCCCTACGACCTGAAAAGCCCGGAACGTGGCGTTGCGGAATTCGGGTAGCGGGATGGAGAAAGCAGGAAGGTCCTTGTAAAATTCCGGCTCCAGGTAGCGCGTCGGGTAGCTGGCAGCCACTTTCGACGATACCAGACTGATGTTTTCCTGACGGTCTGTATCGACCGTCACCATCGGTACACCGATAGGCCGGGGAATGATAGGCGGATCTGGCTGGAGCTGCCGCACGATGGTCGGATGCAACATGTTTTCCGGCTCATCTATATGCAATACTCGCTCAGGAGCCTCTTTACCCCCATCCCGCAGCATAGGCCCAGAGCCCAACAACAGCCATTCCGCATGTACGAGAGGATAGGCGCGCAGAATCTTGGCCAGCACGTCGAAGGATGGCTTGTTCAGCCTCCCACCTACCAAATCTCCCAGCACACCGGAGCTGATATCCGCCCGCCGCCCAAAAGCAGACTTATTCCCCTGCTCAAACCTGTCAATCAGCTCAGTAATGCGCTGATGAATGGTCTGCTGCTCAGCAGATTCTCGCATACACTGAAAATTAATTTCAGCATTTGCTTGACAATGTCTCGCAAATGCTGAATCTTTGAAACAACAACGACAACAACAGGCGCAATATACACCCCTTCCGCATATGCTTATTCCCGACACCACAGCCGCTCCCAGCATCCGCTCGATGATGCCGGAGGGCTTTCTGAAAATGTTGGCCGAATCCACGGGCTGCCGGCAACGGGCTACGCTTTCCGGCATTGTGACCTACGAAACGACCAGCTCCAAGTACTGGCCGGCTATTGAGGCCTTGGCTCAGGAAACTGACCCCGAAGGCTTTGCCCGCTGGCAGGCGGCACAAGCCCACACGCACGCAGCATAACCCGCTTACAGCGGCAGCAACCGCTTTTCCCGACTACTTCACCTCCAACTCCTTACCCTATGAAGATTGCCTCACAAGAACCTCTTTACACGCTGCGTACGCCCGACGGCCCGCGCAGCATTTCCCAGCCGGTAGAAGGCGACTCGCTCGCGGTGCTGGAAGAATCGGCCCGCTACACGCTGCCAAAACCAATAATCGGGTGGGCGCGGGGCATGGATGGCGAGCTGAGTGTGTACACGGCCGGCCCCGACAGCAGCCTGTTTCGGCTGGCGCTGGAAGATGGCTGCGAGGCCGAATCCTTTTTCGCGGGCAAGGTACCCGATACGCTGCGTGAGTACCGGCTGGATGAGTACGCGCCCGGCGCCCTGCTCTACTTCCCGGTTCCACTCGCCACGCCGGCGCTGATGACCGTTTCGCACACGCTTTCCATTGCGGCCTAGCATGAGTAAGCTGCCTGAATTTGCCCGGAAGCTGCGCACGCTGCGCGCCACGTCCCACCTGACCCAGCAGAAAGCGGCTGCGGCCCTTTCCATTACGCATTCTGCCTACGCCTCCTATGAAGAGGGACGGGCCGAACCGAAGATGCGCACGCTGGTGCGGCTGGCCGACCTGTTCGGCTGCACGCTGGATGAGTTGCTCCGCCCGGCCGTGCCGGTAGAACCCTCACCCCAAGCGGCCCGCAAACGCCCGGCCCGCCCGGCTATGCCGGTTTCCGCCCGCCCTTTCCTGACATGGGACCATCATTCGTAGCGCCCCGCCGGGTCCGCAAACCTGCTCCCGGCCTGCCGCTGCCTGTTCAGCCTACCGACCTATGAAACCGCTCCCCTTTCTCCACTGCTTGGCTGGCCTGCTATTGCTGGCCGTCGTGGTCCCGGTCAGCTTCCTGCTGCTGAAGCTGCTCAAATAAAAACAGCAGAGCCGCACACGCAGCAACGTGTACGGCTCGAAAAACTACTTCATCAACCCCTATGAAAGGCCGATTACACGGCAAAGATACATGGCAGAAAATAAACCAGTTTTCAGTCTCTCCGATCAGGCCAAATGCCTACAGCGCGAAGTGCGGATGCGCTTCGCCGTGTACCCCGGCAAGGTCGCCAGTGAGAAGAGCACGTTCACCCAAGCCGACATGGACCGCGAAATCGGGCTGATGGAAGCCGCCGCCGATACGGTTGGGAAGATGGCCAAAAACGGCCTGTTCCGTGAACTGTATAACACGCTGGCTACGGCCCGTACCCTCTCGCATGAGGAGCTGACGAGCGAAATAGCTCGCGTGCAGCAGCGCGCCAACCAGTTCACTACCGATGGTAACCTGCTTTCCGCGCAGAATGAGTGTGTGAAGCTGGCCGGCCTGACGCTGCGGCTGGCGGAGCTGATAGGCGAGCTTACCGCAAAGCCGCAAGCTGACGCACACGAGGCCAGCGCGCCGGCTTCGGCACTCCCGGTCATCCCCGCTACTGCCGCCGCAAGCAGCGCCGGCACTGAGGCTGCTTCGGTAGAACAGAAACAGGAGATTATGCGCCTGCTTAACCATCCGGCCGTGGCACGCAGCGAAAAGACCAAGACACTGCTCAACATCAACCGGCTCACGCCGGAGAAAGCGACGGCGCAGATTGAGCGCTTGAACGGGCTGATTGCAGAGCACGAAGGTCCTACCACCTACCGCAAAGCCAGCTAGGATGAGTACGCTCCAAATACCGCTGCCTGACCTGGATCAGAAGATTGAGCAGGCAATTAAGCAGGCTGTCGAAGCGCGCATTCTGCAGCTGCCCCCGCCCGACCCGTGGCTGACGCTGACCGAGGCGGCTGCCTACGCCAATATGTGCCTGGAGCACATGACCGTCCTAGTGAAGGGCAAGCCCTACCGGGCAGCCACGGCTGACAAGCCGGAACGGCCGGCTATTAAGCCCAAAATTCCGCACGGCGACACCGGCTTTTCGCGGGGCCTACGCGTGCTGCAATCGGAGGTGGATAAGTACCTGATGCGTCACGCTTACAAGAATAAAGCCGCATGAGTGCCCTGTCCTGTCAGCTGCGCAAACAGCGCGAGCTAAACGCCCGCCTCGTGCGGGCCCGCCGCCGGATGCTGGCCTACCCCTGCCCCTTCTACGTGCGCCGCTTCCTGCACTACCTGCAGGAAGCCAACCTCTACACCGATGCGCTGCTGGCGCTGGTAGTACCTGCTGCCCACGATGAGGCGGTGTATGCCCTGTCTGATTCTGCCACTTTCTAATCTGTCTTTGCCGATGTCAACCGTCGTTACTTCTTCCCTTACCACCATGCTGCTCAGCAGCGCCGCCCTGCTTAAGGCTGCCCAGCACGCCCAACTGGCCGTGCCTTCACATCAACCCATTGTGCCGATTCTGGAAAACCTGCTGCTTTCGGTAGTAGCACGGCCCAGCGAGTTCGGTACCTATTCCGACATGACCGTAACCGGCTACGACCTGGAGCACCGCTTCACGTCCCGCCCGCTGCCGCTGGAGCGCCGCGACACGGATAACGTGGCCCTGTGCGTGCCCGGCAAGCAACTGATTGAATTGCTGCGCAACCTGCAAGAGCAGCCGCTGACAGTCAAGATGCTCGACTGCGCCACCTCTTCCCCGTCGCTGCACATCAACGCCTGGCTGTCGCACTCGCTGCTGAACAGCGGCAACGGCAACGCCCGCTATGAGCTGGCCGGCGAACAGGCCAACGACTACCCACGCGAAGCCGCGCTGGGGGAAGTCGTGGCCACGCTGCGCATTCCCGCCCACGTGCTGCTGGCTGGCCTGACAGCCACGCTTCCGGTTACCAGCACCGACGAGCTGCGGCCGGCCATGACCGGCGTGCTGATTACGGTCCACGGGCACACGCTGGAATTTGCCGCTACCTGTGGCCACCGGCTGGTCGTGATGACCAAGCAGGATCAGCATGAGGGCACCGGCGAGGCGTCTTTCATTGTGCCGCGCAAGGCCTGCGAAATCCTGCTGAAGCTGATGGACAAGCGCGAAGTAGTGGAAGTACTGGTAAGCAAAACCCAGGTCCTGTTCAAGCTGGAAAAAGGGGAATTGCAGGCCCGCCTGATCGACGAGAAGTACCCCGATTTCCGCAACGTCATTCCGGCGGAAAACCCGAACGTGCTGGTGGTGCACCGCACGGAAATGCTGGCGGCCGTCAAGCGCCTGATGATTTTCAGCAATAAGACGACCTACCACATTGCCTTCGACCTGGATGCCGCCACCGGTAGCCAACTGGTAGCCGAAGACCTAGACTTCCAGAACAAGGCGACGGAATCAATGCCTGGCACCTATGCCGGCGATGTGCTGAAAATTGGCTTCAACGCCCGCTTCCTGCGCTTCTTCCTGGAAAAGCTGCCGTGCCAGAGCGTGCGCATCAGCATGAGCTCATCCAGCCGGGCCGCCGTGCTGCAGTCAGCGGATGCCGATGACGGCCTGATGTGCCTGCTCATGCCCGTGATGCTCAACAACTACATGTAAGACGCACCGGCCCGGCTGCTGGTGACAGCGCCGGGCCTTTTCATATCCTACCCATGGAGAACTACACCGAGTTTTTAGGCTCAAAAATCAAGCTCGCGCCCGACGCCGGCTTTGATGTGGACGTTGCCACGCTGCACCCGTCCAGCTTGCCGCACCAGATTGATACCATTGTATGGGCCCTGAAGAAAGGCAGTGCCCTGATTGGCTCGAGCTTCGGGCTGGGCAAGACCCACACCCAGATTGAGCTGCTGAAAGCCATCCGCACCCAGCAGGGTGGCTATGTACTGATTGTGTGCCCGCTGGGCGTCAAGCACCAGTTCACGGAAGAGGATGGCCCGCGCCTGGGGGTACAGATTCAGTACGTGCGCAACGATGGTGAGGCGCTGGCCAGCCAGACCCCGTACCTGATTACCAACTACGAGCGGGTGCGCGACGGGCATTTTTCGCCGAAATTTCTGGCTTCGCTGACGGCCGTCACTCTCGACGAAGGCTCGGTGCTGCGCAGCATCGGCACGGACACGTATCAGCAGTTTACGAGCCTGCTCAAGTCCGTGCCGTTCCGCTTTGTGTGTACGGCCACGCCGGCGCCCAACAAATACAAGGAACTGATTCACTACGCCGAGTTCCTGGGCGTGATGGATTCGGGGCAGGCGCTGACGCGCTGGTTTAAGCGCGACGCGCAGAAGGCCGGCAACCTGACGATTCACCCTCAGCACGAAGCCGACTTCTGGCTGTGGGTCAGCAGCTGGGCGCTGTTTCTGACCAAGCCGTCTGATCTGGGCTACTCCGACGCAGGCTACGACCTGCCTGAGCTGGAGGTGCACTGGCACCTGATTACTGAAGGCGAGGCCGATGTGCGCGTGGATAAGCGCAGCGGGCAGTCGGAAGTGTTTGCTTCCACCGGCGGCAATTTGCCCGCGGCGGCCCGCGAGAAAAAGCGCAGCATTGTCGCCCGGGTCGATAAGGCGCTGCAAATTATTCTAACGCCGGAAGGCTACCAGGATCATTGGCTGATCTGGCATCACCTGGAGGATGAGCGGCGGGCACTGGAAACCACGTTCGCAGAAGCGACCGGCGGCTTCCATTCAGTCTACGGTTCGCAAAACCTCGAGCTTCGGGAACAGCTGATTGTCGGCTTCAGCCACGGCGAATACCAGTACCTGGCTACCAAGCCGGAAATAGCCGGCTCCGGCTGCAACTTCCAGCGGCACTGCCATCTGAACCTGTTTCTGGGTATTGACTACCGCTTCGAAGACTTTATTCAGGCCGTGCACCGCACCCACCGCTTTCAGCAGCAGCACCCGGTGCAGGTGCATATTCTGTACACGGTAGCCGAGGAGCCGATCCGCAAGGAACTGGAAGCCAAGTGGCAGCGCCACAACGAGCTGATGGAAACCATGAGCGGCATCATCAAAACCTACGGCCTGTCGCATCAGGCCGCCAAGGCCCGGCTGACGCGCAGCATGGGCGTGCAGCGCGAGGTGGCGGCCGGCAAGCGCTACACCTGCGTGCACAACGACTGCGTGGCCGAGCTGGCCACGATGGCCGATAACTCGGTGGATTTGATTCACACCAGCATCCCGTTCGGCAATCACTACGAGTACAGCGCCTCCTACAACGATTTCGGCCACAACGAAAGCAACGAGCGCTTCTTTGAGCAGTTCGCCTACCTCGTGCCCGAACTGCTGCGCGTGCTCAAGCCGGGCCGCGTCGCTGCAATTCATGTCAAGGACCGCATCCGCTACGGCAGCGTTACCGGCAACGGGTTTATGACCGTGGAGCGGTTTTCGGACCAGACGTCGGATGCCTTTGAGAAAGGCGGCTTCCTGTTTATGGGCCGCAATACCATTCTGACCGATGTAGTGCGGGAAAACAACCAGACCTACCGGCTGGGCTGGAGCGAGCAGTGCAAGGACGGCTCGAAGATGAGCTACGGCATGCCCGAATACGTGCTATTGTTCCGCAAGCTGCCCACCGATCTGTCGAATGCTTACGCCGATGAGCCGGTCGTAAAATCCAAGGAAGAATACAGCCGGGGTCGCTGGCAGCTGGATGCGCACGCGTTCTGGCGCTCTTCCGGCGACCGGCTGCTTTCGCCCCAGGATATCCGCAACAAGGGGTTGGATGTCATCGGCAAGTGGTTCAAGCAGCGCAACCTGCACAACGTCTATGACTTCTCGGAGCATGTACGCCTAAGCGAGCAGCTGGACGAGGCGGGCCGCCTGTCGAGCTCCTACATGATGCTTCCGCCGCAATCCTACTCGGATATGGTGTGGTCGGACGTGGTGTACATGCGCACGCTCAATGGCGAGCAGTTTAAGCGCAATGCCCAGAACCATATCTGCCCGCTGCCCTTCGACATCGTGGACCGGGTAATCCAGCGCTGGAGCAATCCCAACGACCTGGTACTGGACCCGTTCGGCGGGCTGATGACCGTGCCCTACCGGGCCGTTACGCTGGGCCGCCGCGGCTACGGCATTGAACTGAAACAGGAGTACTGGCAGGCGGGTCAGGTGTACTGCCGCGAGGCCGAATACAAGGCCTCAGTACCCAGCCTGTTTGATCTGTTGGACGCGGAGACGCCTAGAAAAGAGGCTGCCTAATGAAAGCGCAACAATCCAATCTCTTCGAAGGAAGCCGCCGTCTGCAGATGGATGAGTCTATTGAATTGACTATCCGCAGCCTTCAAGCCTACGGCCCAACCCATAAGCACTGGGCTATTGCTTGGAGCGGAGGAAAGGATAGCACGGCGCTGGTTACCCTCGTCGTCTGGCTTATCACATCCGGCAAGATTCAGCGGCCCGAAACCCTGACCGTCCTGTTTGCCGACACGCGCCTGGAAATGGTCCCGCTAATGGCCGCCGCCCATGATATCATGGATGACCTGCGCGAGCTGGGCATTGATGTGCGAGTCGTGATGGCCGAAATGGACCAGCGCTATTTCGTCTACCTGCTGGGACGAGGCGTGCCGCCGCCCAATAACGGTACGCTCCGCTGGTGCACAGCCCAGATTAAGATTGAGCCGATGGAAGCAGAGCTGCGCCGGCTCTTTGCCGAGAAAGGTGAAAAGGTGCTAATGCTGACCGGTGTGCGGCAAGGCGAATCGGCCATGCGGGACCAGCGCATCGTGATGAGCTGCGGCAAGGATGGCGCTGAATGTGGGCAGGGCTGGTATCAGGAAACGCTGCCGACGTCGCTCTGTGATACGCTGGCCCCGCTGCTGCATTGGCGGGTCTGCCATATCTGGGAGTGGCTGCGCAACTGGGCGCCGCGGGTCGAATACGGCGACTGGAGCACCAAGATGGTAGCTGAAGCCTACGGTGGTGACGAAGCGGAAGAGAAGAACGCCCGCACCGGGTGCATGGGTTGCCCGCTGGCCAGTAAGGACATGGCCTTGGAGAACCTGACCAAGCGCCCCCAGTGGGCTTACCTGTCTCCTCTGTTGCGTCTCAAGCCGATGTATCGGTGGCTACGCCTACCCTCGCAACGGTTGCGGCAACCCGGTGGGGAGAAGCGCAAGGATGGCAGCCTGACGAAAAATCAGCAGCGTATGGGGCCGCTTACGATGGAAGCGCGGCTGGCAGCTCTGGATAAGGTTCTCGGTATACAAGCCGAGGTAAATCAAGTAGCGGAAGCCACAGGCCGGCCGCGCGTAGATATTCTCAATCCAGATGAGGAAGCCCGAATCCGGGAGCTGATTGCCAACAATACATGGCCACAAAAGTGGACAGGTGAAGAGCCTACAGCAGATATTCCGCAGGATGTTGTGTACCCTGATGGATACCGCATGAACCTGCTCGATTTCATGAAATCCGCAGCATAATGGCCAGGCCCCCTAAACTCAACGCGGAATGGTTCACCCACATGGGTGGATTGCGCAACGACCGGCGCGTGAAAGCCATCCGCACGGCCACGGGTGCGGCGGGCTACGGCATCTTTCACATGGTGCTGGAAGCCCTGACCGATGCCGACTACACCACGCTCTCAGTCGATGCTTTCGAACTGGAACTGCTTGCCGGCGACTTCGGAGTTTCTGTCACAGAAATCGACAGCCTGTTACAGATTGGCCAAAGGGTCGGCTACTTCCTCATTGATGAGGCCAACATGCTCACCTGCCCCGAACTGAATAAGTGGCTGGAGATGCACTTCGAGAAGCGTAACCGCAGCAGAAACCGGGGTTCCGGCGACAAGCTGCCACAGCCTGTCACAGAAACGGGGGTTTCTGTGACAGAAATCCCACACAATACAATACAGTACAATACAATACATAACACTACACCTACACACCCTACCCCCGCAGCCGAAGGGTGTGTGCTCTCAAAAAAAAATGAGGGGGAAGTAGCAGCCGAAAAGTTACCCGCTGAAGGCCCTGACGCGTCGGCTTCGCACACCAGGGGGGGCGGGGCCGATGTAGCGACACTGGTTGAATTTCAGCCGGAGCCGGAATGGGCCGAACCCATGCGCCGGGTCGCGGCCCAGATGATTGCCTACTGGGGGCTGGCCGAGTACCAGCAGCAACCCCGCATGGCACTGACCCGCTTCTGCCGCACGCTCTTCCAGGGCGGGCAGGGAGAAGTGCTGCAGCAGCAGTTCACGGCCTACCGGGCCTACAAAGAGTTGACCGGCGAGCGTCGCCACGACTGGGACAGCTTCATCGGCAAGGAAGCCGAGCAGTTCCAGAACGCCGACGCCGGCTGGCTGAAAACGAACTGGGTAGAGGCCCTGGCCGCCGCCCGTCAAAATCCCAAATATGCAAGCGCTCAACATCGCCACAGCGGTGGCCCAGCTGCGTCCGCAGGCCGCGCCACTACCCTTGACCGGGATTCCTACACTGGTCGCCGCCCCGCCGCCGCTGCCTGACCAGATCGACCTGACGCCCGAGCAGACCGAATATGGCCTGCGTCTGGCCCGCCTGCGCAAGTGGGGCGTACTCAAACGCGAGTTCAGCGCCTGGCAGCAGCTGCACTGCGACCTGCAGCATGACGAGGCCACCAACTCCTGGGTGTACGTGCTGCGGGAACGGTTTGCCGATCTGGAGCCGCCCTTCTGCCCGGTTCAGGAAACGGACGTGCCGCTTACCCCGGCCGAAACGGATCAGGCCCTGTTCGACACCCAGCAGCGGGTGTGGGGCGAGCTGAATACCCGCTACGTCCGGGCCCTGCGCGAGCAGGAAGACGCCTACCGCAAACAAACTGTCCCGACCCCTGCCACCGGCCTGCAGATTGCCGAAGCCGCCTGGCGCCGGGGCACCTTTCTACTCAGCCAGATGACCCCTCCCCGCGCTTTCTCGCTCACGCCCGATACGGAACCCGTCTTCAATTTGCTGGTGTGGTATTTCGCCGGCCGCGAAGACAAGTTTGTGGAACTGGCCACGCAGCTGGGCATTGAGCATCCGAGCCTGCACAAAGGCATAGCGCTGCTGGGCCCCAAAGGCACCGGCAAAACCATGCTGCTGCGCGCGTTCCAGCAAAATCAGGCCCGCCCCTACGGGATGGTGACGGCCAAGAAAGTGGAGCTGTCCTTCCGGGCCGGCGACGAGGGCCGGACCCAGCAGGACGTGTTTTGCGGCAAAGGCGGCCGGGCGCTGTGCATCGACGACGTGTGCACGGAGGAAACCAAGGTGAAGGACTACGGCAACCAGGAAAACCCGATGGCTAGGGTGCTGCTCGAACGCTACGACCGCTACCAGCAGGGCCTGCTTCCGCGCTGGGCTACGCACCTGAGCAGCAACAACCCGCTGTACCGCACGCAGAACACGCCGCGCGACATGGCCAGCTGGGAAGAGCTCTACGGCGACCGGGCCGTGGACCGGCTGCATGAGCTCTGCAACATCATTCCGGTGCTCGGAGAAAGCCGCCGGCAATAGCCATGAGTCTCGACCAGCTGCGCCGGCGCCTACCGCTGCTCACCGAACGGCAGCTGCGCCGCTACCGTCACCAGTTCCGACTCTATGCCGCCCGGGTGGAGCTACTCGACTTGGAAGCCGCCCGCCGCGAGCTAGGGCACCGGCCACAGGGCGAAACCACCACCATCCGCCTGCCTTCCAAACTCAATTTTCTGCCATGAGCACCGACCTACACCCTTCCCTGCTGACCATCCTGACCCGCTTCGGCTTCAACGCCCACGGGGGTACCGGCTTCACCTGGCGCCGGGCCGCCCCGGTGCTGGGTCAGAAGCTCTACCTGGCCACAAGCACCGGCGGCCGGCAACTCTTCCTCTCGCAGGGCCAGCGCGTCGTCGTGCGGGCCGATGTGGTGACGGCCGCCGCGCTGGAGCAGATCCTAACCAACGAACTGGGCACCCCGCCCGAAACCGCTTAAAGACCATGGGATACAATCCTGAAATTATTACCCCTCAGTTGCAACGGATGCAGGTAGGCTCCCTCACCTCGTTGCGCAAACAGTGGGAGGATCAGTCGGCAATGACTGATTTGATAGACGCCGAACTGCAGTCTCGCCTCAATCGGATTCCACTTACCCCAGACCGGTTGGATGAGTTACTTCAATACTTTGGCTCTGACACCATTACCGAAGCCAGTGTAACCATCTGTCAATTGGCAGTTGAGGTACGGCGCCTGCAATCAGACAATCAGCGTCTGATAGATGAAACGCACCGCTGGAGTGCAGCAGTGAAAAAGTTGGAAGCCGAGCGGACACAGCCCTACACGGAAGCATCAGTAGAGGAGGCATTGCAGGTTCTCGACGATGCGATGGACAAGGGCAAGTTTCTGGATGATAACGCGCTGCTGATGGCCATCGACATGGCTGCCCAGAAGCTGCGGCCGGTACCGGCGCCGGTGCATGATGCCTCCGCGCTGGCCAGCCGCAAGCCGTGCCCAAAGGCGCAGGGCCTGCCCACTTGCAAAACGTGTTGGTGCAACGAGCAGCCCAAAGCCGATGGCTAAGTTCATCCTCCCTCCCCACCTGCAGGCTCGCATCATCTCCGATACCCGCCCTGCCACGCGGGCCCCACCTACCGGCCCGTTACCCGACCCAGCAGCCCCGAAGCCCGCCAAGCCCCGGAAAAAGACTTCTACCGGTACCAACAGCTTCACGCAGGCCGTCGTGCAGCTGCTCACGCTGGAAGGCTGCCTGATCTGGCGCCACAACAATGCCCCTGTCTACGACCCGAAGCTGGAATGCTTCCGCCGCGGCAGCGCGAAGACGGGCCTGCCCGATACGCTGGGCTTCTACCGGACTACCGGGCATATCGTGGCAGTCGAAATCAAAACCGGCAAAGATGTGCTCAGTGATGAGCAGCGCGAGTTCCTGGCAGCAGTCCGGGCCGCTGGGGGCTTCGCCTGTGAGGGCCGCAGTCTGGAGCAGGTCCGGAAAGAATTTCACGAATGGAAACAGTCACTCACTCAATTCACAAAAGCAGCATGAACATACCTATCAAAGAACGTCCGATTCTATTCAGCGGCCCGATGGTGCGCGCCCTGCTGGCTGGCACGAAGACCCAGACGCGCCGGATAGTGAAGGCTAAGCCTGGAGGTAGCTTTCAGGTCTATTACCGGCCATTCGATAACAGCCGCGAAGTGCAAGGCTTAACCGCTGGCGGCACTTTAGGTGACGTGATAAAATGCCCCTATGGCCAGCCCGGTGAGCGGCTGTGGGTGCGGGAAACGCATCACAAGTATGGCTCAGGCTGGATATACAGGGCGGATTATGGAGAGCATACACCTGTAAGTGATGGAATTGGCGGACCGTGGAAGCCCAGCATTCACATGCCCCGCGTGGCCAGCCGTATCCTGTTGGAAATCGTGTCGGTGCGAGTAGAGCGGTTGCAGGATATCAGTTTAAAAGATGTTCGGGCTGAAGGATGCGAGGTGCGGGAGTTCTCTTTGCTCTTTACAGAAGATGCAGCCGAACGGCAGCAAGTTGGCGCCAGTGTTTACCGCACCCTCTGGGAATCCATCAATGGCCCCAGCTCCTGGCAGGCCAATCCCTGGGTGTGGGTGGTAGAGTTCAAGCGCATTGACTCATGAAAAAGATGCGCATCCTCGCCCGCGACGTCGATCCGGAAACCGGTGACGTATCCTACTTCAAAGCCGGCCACACTTCCCGCCTCGAAGCCGTTAAAGGTGAGCGGGCCCCCAAGCCGCCCACCAAAGGCCAGAAAGCGGCCCGTCGGCGGCGTAAAAAGCAGCACTACGCCGGCTGCCGCCCCCGCCCCCTGTTTCACACCAGCACTCCGAAGCTGCACGAGGACCCGGCCGAACGCTTCCGGCTCAAACAGGAAGTCTTCGCCAACGCCGGCAACCGCTGCGTCTACTGCGGCGCCCGCTACCCGCTCACGCTCGACCACATCATTCCCCTGAGCAAAGGCGGCGGCTGGCATAAAGAGAACCTGCAGTGCCTGTGCGCACCCTGCAACGAAGCCAAGGCCGATATGATGCCCTACGAGCAGGCCGCCTAAGAAATGATTTTAATGCCGGTAATGTTTGTAATTTGCAAACATTACCGGCATTACTTTCTATTACCGTTTTCACTTTTCGCTATGGCCACGGGACAGCCAGACGCACAACCAGAGGTGCCAGCACCTGCTTCCGAAAAGAAGCTCACCAAGCTGCAGGAAGGATTTGCGCACCACTACGCACGGTTGTGGAAGGCCGCACCTGCTTACCGGGCCGCCGGAGGTGCACCAGCCGGAGCCAAGCAGAACGGCCTGAACCTGCTCAAGGACGAGCGTATCGTAGCGGCTATCCAGCAGGAAGCGGTACGGCTCGGCATGACGGTAGAGGAATCCACGGTCCGCATGTCGGAGTGGGGCCGCGTCAGCATCGATGACGTGATGACGCTTGAAGAGGAAGAGTATACCACGCGCATCCAGAAGCCGCTACGCGAGATAGTGGCAGAAAACTACGAGATGATCCTGTTTGAGCAGGAACTGGCTATCCGCACCGAAATCCTCTTCACCGATAAAAAGGAGCAGAAATCCTACCGCAACAAGCAGCAGGCGCTGCACCTGAAGCGGCTGATTGACCACGAACGGCTGCTGCTGGAACTGGAGAAGAATCCGGATGCTATGCGCGAAGTGCCAGGACCCAAAGCCAAGCGCGAGGTGGTAAGGCTGGATATGGTGAAGGTGCACAAGCTCCAGGCCGGCCACATGATCAAGAAAGTAACGCCGACCAAGTACGGGACAGCCGTGGAGCTGCACGATGCCAAGGATGCCGTCAACACCATGCTCAAGGTGCACGGGGCCTTCGCGCCGGTCAAAGTAGACCACACCACCAACGGCAACGACCTGCCCGGTTCCAACATCATGATGCCCGACAATGGACGGGATTGATTCTAGGTTCTATGCTGCCCAACTCTAACTACTCGACCATCTTCAAAATAGATATCCAGCGCGTCAGGATCCATGGGTCCCAAGACACTTGGCTTGAAGCCTAAGTAGTATCTCCAATAGTCGGACGTGTCAGCATTGAAATCAGGCCACTCCCGCTTTTCTGGCTTGACTTCCAGCAACTGCCTGACCTCTGCCTTGGACTTCCCGATTAGCATTTTGCTTTCAATGATGTCATCGGACATCTCATATCTGGTTTCAATAGATGACCGCCACCGTTCCCTGTCAAAGTCACGCTTTGGGTAATAAGAAGCCCAAACAAACCACAGGGTTATCATTACTGTGTAGAGGATAGGCGCAGTTACCAACGTGCCCACGGTTGCAACGACGTTCCGAGTAACTGTTTTGGGAAACCACCTTTTCAATAGCCGCTGCAAGCCTATAAAAACAAGAAACAGAATCAGAAGGCCTACAAACGCTAGGAAGATGAGCGTATCCATCGTGAGGGTTTGATAAGCGGATAGCAGAGGAAATACTGGTACAAAACTACGTGAAAACCCACCACTAATGGCCTCTATTGCAGAAGCGAAAATCATCACGCCGCAGCCCGGTTTCCAGATGGCCGCCCTGAGCACGCCCGCTGACATTGCCATTATCGGCGGTGGCGCTGGCGGTGGTAAGACCTACGCGCTGCTGATGGAGGCCACGCGCCACCGCTTCAACCCTGGTTTCGGGGCTGTCATCTTCCGCCGCACCTACGCCCAGATTACCAACGAAGGCGGCCTGTGGGATACCAGTAAGGACCTGTATCCGCTCGTCGGCGCCAAGCAGGGCGACATGGAGTGGAAGTTTCCCAGCAACGCCCGCGTCTCGTTTGCCCACATGCAGCACGAGAAGAACATGTTCGACTGGCAGGGCACGCAGATTCCGCTGGTGGTCTTCGACGAGCTCACCCACTTCACCAAAAAGCAGTTCTGGTACATGCTCACCCGTAACCGGAGCATGTGTGGCGTGCGGCCCTACGTGCGGGCCAGCTGCAACCCCGACCCCGATAGTTGGGTGGCGGAGCTGATTGATTGGTGGATTGGCGAGGATGGCTTCCCGATTCCGGAGCGGGCCGGCGTGCTGCGCTACTTCACCCGCGACGGGGAAACGATGGTCTGGGGCAATACGCCCGACGAGGTCATAGCGCAGGCCCCGCACCTGTTTCAGGGCGAACTGGCCAGCACGAGCCCCAAAAGCCTCACCTTCATTCCGGGCAGCATCTACGAAAACAAGAAGCTGCTGGCCGTTAACCCGGAGTATCTAGCTGGCCTGATGGCCCAGGATGAGGAAACGAAGGCGCAGCTGCTGGAAGGCAACTGGAAGGTGAAAGTAGACGGGCTGGCGCTGTACGAGCCGACCCGCCTGAATGACCTGTTTACCAACTACCCCGTCGTGGAAGCCCAGCCGCGGCGCTGCATCACAGTTGATGCCGCCGGCTTCGGCCAGGATAAGTGCGTAATCAAAGTCTGGCAGGGCTGGACGGTCGTTGCCATCACGGTCATCAGCAAAACCGGCTCGCGCGACATCGTCGATGCCGTTGAGCCGCTGCGTCAGCGCTATAATGTGGCCCAGTCGGATGTGCTCGTCGATCAGGACGGCGTAGGCGGTGGCGCCGTGGCACTGGGTGGCTACAGTGGCTTTAGTGGCGGCGCACCTCCCCTGCCCGATCCGGAGACGGGCACCAAGGAGTTTTACAAGAACCTAAAGACCCAGTGCTACTACCGTAGCGCGGCCCGTACCAACCGCGGCGAGGTGCGCATTGAGGTCACTACGGATAGCTGCCTGATTGATGGTCAGCGCACCACGAAGTTGAAGGTGGGCAGCCAGGTAGTAGACGTGCGCGACGTCATCAAGCAGGACCTGAAAGCCATCAAGCGCGCCAAGGCCGATGCAGAAGGCAAGAAGCAGATCAACACCAAGGAAGAGCAGAAGATCCTGCTGGGCCGCTCGCCGGACTTTGGTGACACGTTTATGATGCGTGAGTGGTTCGAGCTGCAACCAGTTGCTCGGAAAGGCTTTATGCGCCGGGTGAATTAACTTGTCTTACTTGTAAGTGTTGGTCGCCTACTGTATTACAATACTATTTACTGTCCAGCTACTCGGATCAGCTTGATCACCTCCGTTGAACTGTAATTCCACACTGTATTCTGACCGTATTGTGGCACCAAAGCCATTTTGTGAGTCCACATGGTCTCTCACTACGAATAAGCCATTGCCTTTATCAGTAGCCTCACCATTGAACATTTCAAAATCAGCAGTAGACGGGGACTTTAACTGTTCTTTCACTTTGTCTTGCGCAATAATAACGGCCATACTTGCTTCAGGCCCGACTGAAGCAGCGTCTGACTCAGTCGGGTCCGACTGTGCTGCGTTTGGATCTTTAGCGGTATACACACCGAGCAATAATGCGAAGACAACAACGCCTATTAGGAGTCTAACTAAATTCTTCATCAAGTAATGACAGATATGGTCTGGTCAACGTAACCGGAATTTTCTTTTCCTGCGAGTGATGTCGAGTTGCGGCCTATAACGAAGAAAGGAGTTATGCGCCGGGTGAACTAGCTACTGGTGCTGTGCATGCACGAACGAACTCTAAGCCGTATACAGAGCCAACGATTTTATATTGTTGAATTACGAAGTCTTCGGTATTGATCGTGTTTTTCCCTGGAAAGCTAGCATGGGCTATCTCAATGAGATTGTTTTCCAACATACCCATATAGTCTTTGCACGTATCCAAACGCAATAGATTCGCTATATCAAAAGCTAGTTCGGACATCGATAATCCACTTTCATTTTTCAGGAAGAGCATATCCTTCCTATAATACCCACTGGCTGGATTTGCTGAACTCTGAACACGTTGCTCGCTATGACCCTCGAAAATCAGATCAAGGATTTTAGCCTGTGAAGGCGTTAGTTGCCGCAGTGTGTCAACAAAGCTGGGGTGCGGTTCCTTGGATACATTGGAATTCGCTGCATTTGCCAGCAACGCCGCCCACTTGGTGCTAAGCACCGGGCTATCTTCCAAGCTGGCATTTTCCAGAAGCGGCACAAGCAACTTCAGACTCACCTGCTTCGCGTCTACCCCAGCATCCGCCAGCATTTGATGTGCTTCTTTGAAAAGCGCCAACTGCTTCTTCAGGCGAAACTTGCGCAGCCCTTCACTCAGCAATAGGCCTAGTTCCTCGGCAGCGGGCCCGACTACTTTATTTACAAATGGGACTACGACGCCGCCCCCAGCACCGAGAAGAATAGTTGAAGCAGTTATGGGATCTGACATTGCGAGTTAAGTTGGTTTATATCAGGCAAGCTACAAAATGATGACTCCGAAATAAGCATAGATGCCCCCCTGCTTGCAGTTTCGGAAATAATGTTTGTATTTTACAACCATTATTCACTTTAGCACCACCTTCTGGTCATGGCTGTTAACTGCACCCGCCCCACCGAGCTCACCGACATCAGCAAAGTGCTGTGCGCGGTTCACTTCGGTCAGATCGTTCGTCTGGCCTTCCGCCGCCGCTTAGGCGTCACTGCACCTGCCTTTGCCACGGAAGCGGCCATGAAGACCCAGGCCGCCTGGAATTCGGCTATCACGGCCGAAGGCAACGACAAGATTATCCTCTCGCCGCTGTTCGTCAACTTCGTGATTCCGCCTTCTGAGGCGCAATTCCTGGAAGAGAACACCAACGGCAGCATCAACGGCAAAGGCTACCTGGCCGGCTACAACGCCGTCAAGCCGACCGGCGAGTTCGTCGGTCTGCCCGGCGACGTCAAAGCCCAGCTGGAGCTGATTGAGGAAGAGGCCCGCGCCGAACTCGGTGAAGACCCGATGGAGCAGTGGGGCATCACGGCCGATAACCGCATCATCTCGGTGGGCGCGGCCGGCATCCCCTTCTCCAACTTCTACATCGGCTCCGTTGGCTCGGAAGGCTTTCGCGCCCTGAACAAGAATGCCTTCGGATTCTCGCTCGATGGCAAGTGGGACAAAGGCCTGACGGTAACGCAGGCCGAGTTCGACCTGGTCAACCTCTACCCGGCTCCCTAATGGCCGGCCGCAGCACCTCAGAGCAGCCGGAAGTTATCCGGCTGCGCTCTGAGTCGCTGGGCGAGGAAAGAGATTTCTCGCCCAGCCACGCGGCCCGCCTGCAGGCACTCGAAGCCAGCCAGGGTAAGCCCGACTGGCTGCCCATAGAGCCGCCTGCAGCACCCGTAGCCGCCGAACCTTCCACTGATTCCACGCCGCCTCCGGCAGATGATCCTAGGCCCCGAAAACGTACAGCAGCTACTCGAAAACCCCGCTAACGGCGAGGCGATCAGCGCGTGTCTGCGTCACGAGCAGCGGCTGCAGCTACATGCCGTGCCCCACATCGATACTAGCCGCCGGCCCGCCGGCTGGCTGTATCTGCGGGAATGGGCACGCAGCATGATGCCGCTGGATGAGGCTATCCGCTGGGAACAGTGCGTGCCCGCGCCGCTGCCCACTACGGACGTAGTAGAGGACATCTTCACCGGCCTGCAGCGCGTGTTCGAGGCGCAGGACGGCCTGATTCAGTGCGAGCTGGCCACGGCTGAACTGGAAACCGACTTCGAGCAGTACCGCACCGCCCAGCGCGAGGCGGCCTTCTGGCAGGGTCCCGCGTTCCAGGCCGTGGGCCGCCGGCCGCACTCGCTGCTGGTTATCGACATGGCCAGCGAGCAGCGCACGCCGCGCCCCGAACCCTACTCCCTGTTGATTGAGCTGGAGCAGGTCTGGGACGTGGCCCTGCGCGAAGACGGCAGCTGCGAGTACGTGATGTTCTCGCTGCCCGATGGCCGCGAAGGCGACGTGCGCATCGAGCGGGTCGCGGTGTACGATGATGCCGCCTACATGATCTGGCGCCGGCCGGAAGGCACCCAGCAGTGGAGCGAGGAACTCAACAACCCGCACATTCTGGGCTACTGTCCTGCCCGGTTGCTGTGGAACCGCCCACTGGACAAGGCCACCGACCTGCCCCGCCTCGCGCCCCTGACCGGGGTGCTGGCCGGCCTGGACCGGTACGTGTTCTGGGATGCCGCTATCGAGTATGCCCGCCTGCACGGCACCTTCCCCATCACCTGGGGCTTCGAGGAACAGTGCACCTTTCAGGGCGCAGAAGGTGAGCAGTGCCAGAGCGGCATCATTACCTACATCAAAAGCTACGAGACGCTGAGCAGCGGCGAGCAGCGGCCCAACTACAGCGAGAAGCCCTGCCCGGCCTGTGCCAAGCGGCCCAAGATCGGCCCCGGTACCTACGTGACCGTGCCGGCCCCTTCCAAGGACATGCCCGACACGCGGGACCCGATTGGCCGGGTGAACCCGGAAGTGCCCGTGCTGGAGCACTTCCGCGAGATTCAGCAGCAGCGCCGGCAGGATCTGCTGCGTGCCGTGCTGGGTGGTGGTGGCGAGCCGGAAAACGAGCAGGCCAAGAACCAGAAGCAGGTACAGTCCGGCTTTGAAATCAAGCAGGATGTGCTGGTCGAGTTCAAAAAGCCGCTCGAAGAGGCCCGCGCCTGGGAGCTGACCACCAAAGGCCGCCTGCGCTACGGTAGTCTCTACCGGGGCACCTTCGTCAGCTACGGCGAGCGGTTTTACCTCAAAACGCCGGAGCAACTGGCCAAAGAGGAAGAGGAAGCCCGCAAAGCCGGCCGGCCCGTCTACGAGCTCAGCCAGGCCCGCGACTTCCGCTACCAGACTCAGCACCGCAACAACCCCGTGATGCTGGACCGGATGCGGATTCTTTCCGACCTGGAGCCTTATCCGGAATACTCGGTCGAGCAGATTCTGAATCTGTTGGCTTCGTTCGCGGGCGGGACTAGTACCGCACTCGAATTATTCGATAACAGCCTGTTGCGGCTTAAAGTCGATTTCGGCCGCTACCTCACCCGTTTCGAATCGGAGCAGCTGGATGTGGTCCGCTTCGCTTCGCTTCAGCCTTACCACATCAAGATTGCCCTCATTACTCAAATCCTTTTGTCTTATGTCCCAGACAGCCCCCAAAACGGCGACGGCCAAAACCGCCCCGCCCCAGAAGCTCGACCTGAAAACGCTCCAGTCCCAGCAGCTTAGCGGCGAGGACATTGCCCAGGCCACTGGCAACGTGAACAGCGACTACAGCTTCCCGGCCCACGAAGCCGCCTATGTGCATGTGCGCCTCACCAAGAAGGTCAACGACCCGATCCTGAAGCAATACACCGAGGAAACTACCGATAAGAAGTTCGCCCCGGTGCAGTTCACCCGCATGGATAAGAGCGGCTATTTCAATACCCAGAGCTACGATAAGGTAGAGCTGCTGCACGACCCGCGCCGCGCCGCTACCCAACCCGCTGTCACCGGCAACAAGCCCTGGGAGCCATCAGAAGGCCTGCCCACCCTGCAGGATGCCCAGCTGCGCTACCAGGAGTTGTACGGCCACAAAGCCCCGGCCGTGTCGTACGGGGCGCTGATTGAACTGATTCAGGCCAAGCTGGAAGAGTCAGAAGGTGATGAGGACGAGGAGGACGACAACTTCCCTGCCCGCAAGACGATCCGCAGCATGGTAGAAGCTAAGGCTCGCTATGAACAGGCGTTTATGGTAGATGCGCCGACCGATAAGAGCTTCGCTGAACTCAAAGCCTTGGTAGAAGCTGAGGAAGATCGTTTGGATAAGCTGGATTTATTGGGAATGGACGCTGAATAAGCATCCTGGGCCGGTTCCACGCGGGTGGGACCTTTCGGAGCCGGCCCTTCCTTCCCGCCCCGCCCGCACACTGCCATTTTTCACGCCATTACTCCCACTCGCATGGCTTATCCAGTAGAATTTCCCGAGCAAAACGCCGTCCTGCAAAAGCCGGCCAATATGACCGAAGAAGAGTGCCGGTCGTTGCCCATTCTTCGCAAGGACGGCCAGTGCATCAGTGTCTGGAAGCTGACGCCGGAAGAGATGGTCAGCGTCAATCTGACGCAGTCGGTGGTGGTAGGCGTGCTTTCGGGCCACACCCAGCCGCCGATCTGGATTGAGGCGGCCGCCCCGGCAGAAGCTGGTGAGCTACCGGAAGAAACGCAGCTCCAGATGAATCTGGTAGAGGAACTGGGCACGCTGGGCGTGCGCGTGTTCCTGTTCTCGGATCAGCTGGATGAGATTGAGAAGAAGCGCGGCGAGAAGCTGCTGGAATACCTGAAGGCTGCATTGCACACCTACAAGGAGGCAACACACAAGTAATCATTTCCCACCCATCACCACTTCTACGAGACTGAAGTATGGCCATCACCGACAACACCTTTACCCCCGAAGAGCTGACCGCCGCCGTTACCGCCAACCCCGCCCTGCGCGAGCATCTGGTAGGTGCGGTTAAATCGGCCAGCTATGTCGTGCGCACCGCCGACGAGGAAACCCAGTTTATCGGCACCAAAACCAAGGAAATCTACGACGGTCTGGACCGGGATATTTTCGACACCACCGGCATCCAGCGCAATCCGACGGAGAAGACCTACGAGTACAACAAACGGGTGCTCGGCAGTCTGAAAGAGGCGGCGACGCCATTGCAGCAGAAGATTGCCGACCTGGAACAAAAGATTGCCGACGGCACCGGCGACGCTACACTGAAGGCCCAGCTGGAGGTGCTGCAAGGCAAGGAAGCCAAGTACCAGGAGCAGCTTACTGAAAAGGACACCGCCCTGTTTCAGAAAGATGTGAAGCTCGACATCCGCGACGGCGTGCGCGGTATCAAGTTCGATCCGACGGTAAAAGAATCGGTGGTAAAGGTGCTGGTAGACAACGCCACTACGGCCATCATCAACATGGCCAAGCAGCAGCAGAACGCCGACGGCACTACCACGGTGGTGTACATCCGCGACGGGAAAACGGTGCTCAACGATAAGGACCAGCCCGCCGATGCCGCCTACATCCTGGCCGACATGCTGAAGGACGTGGTAGACACCGGCCACCAGGGCGCCGGCGGCGGGGCTAACCCTAACGGCAACCCCGGCCCCGCCCCCCGCCCCGGCACCATTCCTACGTCTATTCCGGGCACGGTCAAAACCCAGAGTCAGCTCATCGTTCATCTTAAGGAGCTGGGCCTGAAAGACGGCTCAAAAGAGTTTGATGATGCCTTCGACAAGTTCAGCACGGGTCTACCCCTGCGCTAATCCGCTTGCCCGGGGCCGGCCGATACGGGACGCCGGCCGGCCCCGATAGTGACGCTTACCGCTTACGCTTTCTGCTATCTGGTTACGGGACGACCTGGCAGGCCCTGTTTTCATTTTCACCTTATTTTCTGCCTTACGATGTCCATCGTTCAAACCCTCAAACAGGCCACCCGTACCCAGTACCGCCGTCAGCCCGGCGGTCTGGATTCGCTGGAACTGCGCGGCTCCAACTACGGCGCCCTGAACCTCTACAAGAAGCAGACCGCTTCGCCCACCGGCATTGTCGATAATGCGCTGAAAACCGCGCTGGAGCAAAGCTTCGGCAATACGGTGCAGGTGCCAGTCATCGACTGGATCAACCCCACCATCGGCAATGTGCGCACCTGCAACGTGCAGGTCGGCGGCCTGACCACGAAACTCGTGGAGTTCACGGCCGTCACGATGACCTTCGGTTTTCCGATGATCCGCTCGCAGTTCAAAAACAACAGCATCAGCGAAGCGGATTATTTCTTCCGCATGTTCGAAGCGCGTCGTCTGGCTGCGCTGGAACTGCTCGATACCTGGGCTGTTGACCACCTCGACGACAACAAGAACCAGTATTTCCCCACGGAGATTCTGCAGTATTACCCCGAGGCCAACGACGCGCTGCAGGTGCCCGGCGACAAGGAAGAGCGCATTGAGTTCTACAACCAGATCCGCTCCATCCTGAGCACGATGGACCTGACCGGCAACCCCGACGTGGTAACGAACCCGATGGCCATGGGCGACATCCGCACCGTGCTGGGTGCGGGCACTACTGACGCTGGCGACCTGTCCTACGTGCTGGCCAGCGTGGGCAGCTTCTTCGAGTCGAACCGGGTAGTAGCCGGCCCTGGCAACCGGGCCGCCATGTACCTGGTGGGCAACAACGCCGTGGGTATCGTAACCCGCATCGACCCTGACTGCGAAACGGGTGTGCAGCACGGCGGCAGCGAAAACCCCGTGCGCGAGTGGACTAAGCAGGACGTGCCCGGCATCGGCACCATGGGCCTGTACTACCGTGCGGATTGCTCGGATCAGTCGGCACTGCTGGCCGCCCAGAATCTGCAGGGCCTCACCCGCACGTCGGTAGAGTCTTTTGAGTGGAGCATTGACGTGTTCTTCATCAAAGCCTACAATTCTGACGTGGCCGGCCGCTTCTTTCCCATCATCAAGGTGGAACAGAAGACGGCTGCCTAGTCTGACTGATTTTTCAAGAAAACGCCCGTCCCGGTCGGGATGGGCGTTTTTTATTTCCCTCCCTCCCATGTTCAACACCCTCACCCTCGCCGCGCTGCTGGCCACTACCATCGGCTACCGCCCGGCCTATGCCGGTGCCCCCGATGAGCCGGCCAATCTGCCTGACGCGCTCAAAGCAGCAGAAGGCACCTTGGCTGTACAGGACGTGCACCCACTGCTGACACTGCGCAACATCCGCATGTCGGCCCCTCAAATGGCCGAAGCGGACTTCATCAAGTATCTGGCCACGGTGCGCATCACGGCCGCTACGAAGGTGCTGGAAGACTTCACCCAGCGCAAGCAACTGGCCGGCTCCGGCAAGCGCCTCCTGAAGTCGTTGCCGCTTACCCAGGCCAGTGGCGCCTATCGGGATAAGATTATCCGGCAGGGCCGCTTCGTCGGCTTAGCCTTGCGGCCCCGCGCCGATAAGCCCGACGTGGCCATTCGCATCACGGCCGTGGGCACGCAGTTCACCGAGCCCGAAGCGGGTTTCAAGCTCTACCTGTTCCATAGCTCCGATCTGAGTGAGCCTGTACAGGTGGTCGAGCTGCCCCGCCTCGACCGGGTGTATTTCGAATGGAGTGACCTGCTGTTGGACCTCTCCGGAAAGCCCGGCGGCACTTGGTATCTGGGCTATTATGAATCCGATATGAGTGGGCAGGCTATCCGGCTCGATCAGAACCTGCAGCAGCGTCCGGGCCAGTGCTGCGGCAACGCCTACGTGCAGTACGACCAGTGGAGCCCCTACGTGCAGGTGTTGCCGTTCGCCTACCTGGCTGCCCCCACCGACCCGCTTTACCCTACCCTGTTTTCCTACCAGTCCGATACCAACTGGGGCCTGAACCTGCGCCTGGAAACCTCCTGTGACCTGACTGGGCTGCTCAGTGCGCAGCTGCCCGCCTTCGGTGCCGCATTGCGGCTGCAGGTGGCCGTGGACCTGCTTACAATGATGGCCAACAGCACCCGCGACAACGGCATTGAGGCCAACGTGAAAGGTATGGCCCTGATGGAACTCAACAACCGCCAGGGCGGGCAGGCCGGCTTTCTGACGCAGCTCAGCCAGGCCCAGGCCGCGCTGGATGTAGACCTGACCGGGCTTTCTTCCAAGTGTCTGGGCTGCGCGCCGAAAGCCGGAGCAGTCAAATTCAGCGCACTTTAACGCGTATCCCGATGCAAATACATGCAGTAGAAGTGGAGGTTGATGGCGACAAGACGGTATCCCTTATCGCCTATGACGATCAACAGCTACAGATTGTAGCCATCTGTCGTGTTGACGCCGACGGCTATATCATGTCGCTATGGGTGCAGGAGAGCCATCGCAATCAGGGGCTCGGCAGTCAGTTAATAGAACGAGCCTGCGAGCTGCTTAAGGGCAAAGGCAAGCAGGTTGCCGGCCTTTCGGTGAACGACAAAAACGAAGGCGCCCAGCGGCTGTATAAGCGGTTAGGGTTTCTGCCTTATGTGCCCGGGCATGATGGGTACACACAATACATCAAGGTGCTGTAGCTATGGACCGGCTGGAAGAGTTGTCCCGCGGCTTCGCTCGCCTGCACCGCGTGCTAAAAGCGCAGGTAGAGGAAACGGTGCGCGAGAATACGGCGTTTCTCGAAGACGCCAACACCGAGCAGCTCAGCCAGGGCAAGGACAGCGCCGGGCAGGACATTACGCCTGAATATGCCGACCTCACCATTGCCCTCAAGCAGGTGAAAGGGCAACCTACGGACCGTGTTACCTTGCGCGACAGCGGCGACTTCTATACCTCCATCGTGACGAAGCTGGGCGGCAACCAATTCGAGCTTGTCGCCACCGACCCCAAAGCCCCGGAACTGCTGGAAAAGTACGGTGACGAGGTGCTGGGCCTGAGTGAGCAAGCCCTGGACGAGTTCCGGCAGGATTACGTGAAAGACGATTTACGGCAAGCCGCCCGCAAAACATTAGGACTATGACCGACAATCCTCCCGCCTTTGTGGAATTCAACAATGGTACCCTCTTCTCAGCGCAATCCGTCTGGCACGGTGTGGCAGATCAGATTGAGTCGTGTGCGGGCGTCTGGGAGTGGGAGCAGGTTTCTGGTGTCCTGACATCCGTAGAGCCCCCGCAATTTCCAGAGTGGGTATATCCGATGACCGTGGTGATGTGGGGCGGCGGTCAACTACATATCCGGGCCGAATACCGCACGGTTCTCAAAGCCTACCTGCGCTACAAGCAGCGTTATGGTGGGCAGTACATCCGCCTTTCATCGAACTAAGATGGTCTACTACCAAACCCCTACCGCGCCTACCCTGCCAAATCCGGTCGGGCTGGATAGCGAGATTCAGAAGCTCCAGCTACTGCTGGCAGAGCGGCTGGGCTGGCTACAGGTCAGCTATGGCAAAGCCTACCGGCACAGCGAGAAGCGCAATGGCAAGACGCTTACCCTGCCCAAAGTGTACGCCGGCGAGAGTGAGTACCGCGACGTGCTGCCCAACGATAACGTGGCCGCGCAGTCGTTCTTTCTGCCCCGCGACCCCGCCAGCGTGAGTGAAGCGCAGGAGCCGATGATGGGTACGCTGCCCCTGGTGCAAACCGTCGATTACATCGTGTGGGGCAACCTGACCCGAATTGATGAGACGAAGGCCTACCGCTTCGAAGCCGAACTGCAGCGCGACGTGCTGCGCGTGCTCAATGGTGCCGGGGTGTTGGTGCAGCGCGTATTCACGACGCCCGAAGAGGTGTTTCGCGGCTTCTCAGTAGAACTGATACCAGAGCATGTGCTGCGGCATCCTTACGCCGGTTTCCGGATTCAGCTGGAGCTCTCTACGGCCAACGTGCTATGCTGAGCGAACTGCTTGCCCTGACTGTGCTGGTAGCCCTGTCGGCGGCCACGTTGCTGCTCTGCTTTGAGAAGTGGGGCTGGCTGCGCGCCTGGGAGGTGCACCGGCCGCTGGGTATCAGACGCTGTGACTTCTGCGCGGGCTTCTGGGCCGGTGTGGGGCTGATTGTGGCTGCCGTGGTGCTGCTGGGACTGCCGTGGTGGTGGATGGTCGGCGCGTTTCCAGCAGCGGCGTTGTGCCGGGCCGTGGCAGGTGTTTTCTCGGAATAATGTTTGTATATTAAAAACATTATTACATTTGTGTAGGCGCACGGCGGGAAAACGAGGGTTGGGCTACGGCCTGTAATTCCAAGGATACCCTGCTAAGGCCCTGGTGGCGTCTCGCTTGACAGTCCGGAAAGACGGACAAACCTGCAAAGCACAGAGAAAATAACTGCTCGTTCGGCTGTTCTAGGCGGCATCTCGGTAGAAGTTGGCTCAATGACTCAGGAGTAATTACCCTGAGGGGAGGTTCGAACCCTTCGCTTTGCACGAGGATTCGGCAGACGGCCGTTTCGCCCGTTTCAAGACGGGCAAAAAAGCAGTTCGCAACCTAGTAAACGAGGTTCCAAAGAGTCCCCGCAAGGGTCGATACCGAAACGTTCGGGCTGCTTTTTTCTGGGCTGTTAGCTCCTAACTGGCTAGAGCGCCGCTTTTGCAAAGCGGAGGTTGCAGGTTCGAATCCTGCCCGGTCCACAACAACCCCCAGATAGGGGGCGCAACCAGTTCCAGTACTTGCCACGGCCCTTGTATGGCCGGCGGATGTTAGTGCTGGTAGCTGCCCACCACCCTGATCAGGTGGAAGCCCCCGCCGATAGTGCCAGCTTCGACTGGCTACAGTATCCTGCAACCGCTCGCGGTAGGAGTAAGACCTAACGTATCCACGGATACACTGGCATCACGAAACAGCGGGGAATGGATGGCGCCCGGCCGTAAAACGGACGAAGTCCCAGCACGCCCTGCGTTCCACGCGGGATGTGTTGGGACTTATAGTTGTTATCTCTACAAAATCATTTGTTAGCTAATGCGGAGGCAACAAATATTATTAATATAAATATTCCCACAAGCCACATCTAACAACCTTCAGCAACAGTTGATACAATAGTGCACATCATTACGCACTTATCTCGCATCATTGGTTATCCACAGCTTATTCAAGCTTAATTCTGCTTAAGTTTTGATGTTTACTAATAATGGGATTATTCAATACCTATTGATTTTTCGATTACGAATATTTGTTAATATTCCGCAACCTCGCCACATTTGTTCTAGTAAAACGCTACAAAAAAATAGCGGGAAGCATATGCTCCCCGCTATCCGCACTACGGCCAGTGTGAGATCAGGAGGTAAAGTCCCCCTGCCCCTCCCATGGCTTGCAACACCTTGATCACAAAGGTGCTGCTAACTCGGATGCTACACTTGACATGTAGATCATCCGTACTCGTACGACCCTTTTCCATTCGTCAGAAGTTTGGGTGTCACTCACCCACTTCTTGAAACCCTGGTTGCTCCAACAACCGGGGTTTCGCCGTTTATAGGCAACCGTGTTGGCGGGGTGTTTACCGTACGTTTATATCCAAAGATTAGCGTATCTGGGTTGTAGGACAAACCTTCTTTTCAGAAGTTTTCCACATACGCCTAAAGCAGGGTGTTTAGGGCACTTTTAGTTAAAAACTAATGCTCTTAGGAGGCTCTTGAGAATAGCGATTATAGGTTGGAGGGTCAGCAGATAAGTGTTTGGGGTTGAGTTATTCGCCTTAAATGATGCTTATGTCATATGCGCAAGTACCATATCTTGCCAGTATGAAATACTTATCCACACTTCTGTTCGCATTAGCAACTCTTGTTAGCTGTTCCAAGGATTCCAAGAAAGAAGACCCAGAACCCAAGTACCATATCACAGTGCACGTTACAGGCCAGAATCTGGCAGGCCTGAACACCTCAGCCCGCATTACCTCAACCTATGACTTTGCCGGTGTCAACAACCAGACCGGCCCGGGCCCTGGCTACACCGAAGCCTACTCGACGGCTACAGTGGACAAGACTTATGATCTGGGTGAGTTTGGAGCCTACGACCTGGTAGAAGTGCAGCTCACCTACCCTGCTACACGGCCAACTGGCACGGTGCTGAAGGCAGATATTCTGGTTGATGGAGTGGTAAAAAAGAGCTGCGGTACAGCCACCTCTAACAACTATGCGGCTATTGAAACTGACAACCTATAGCCGTTCTTATGTGACGGGCATGTAACTGGCTAACTAAAAATCCCTGTTTGCACAATGCAAACAGGGATTTTTTATGTGATGGTTATGTGATTTCAGCCCTACAGCGGAACGTATTTAGTGTCAACGGTCGTCGTTACATCATTTGCAGTGGAGGTCGTTACTATTTGAAGTACGGAAGCTGTCAACTGGAGAACCCGGTACCGCGTCAAGTTCGCCCCAAGGAGCAGTTCCGTTTCGTTTGCTGTGAACTGCCACGTGCTGGCGATGGTCTGGGGATACGTGGCTTGGCATTTGACAAGCCCATCATCGTATACCATCGTCTTATCTACCTTGAACTGGACAAAGTCGTCGTTGAAACACGCTCCTGGAAGGTTATCAAAGTTGCTAGTCCTAATAGTGGTCCGGCTGTCATCCTCTATCGTAGTAACCTCTATCGATTTGCGCCATCTTGGCGTAATGAGTAGCGTTTCCCGGGGCGTACTCAGCGTCAATAAAGGCAACGCTGGGTTGGTTACGCCTACGGCCATGGTTTTGGCAGAGGGAGTCTGGTAGCCTGTGGCGGCCACGTAAGCGAACGTATAGTTGCCTACTGGCAGGCTAGCAAACGTGTAAGTACCGGCCGTGTTGAAGGAGGCGGTGTACGCGGTGCCGCCACCAGCAGGGGTTGCCGTTACGCTAACCAATGCATTGGCCGGGCTGAAACTGCCGGTCACAGCTCCTGTCTGGGCTTGGGTTTGGGGAGTTGCATCATCGGATTTACCGCATCCAGACAACGATAAGGCACCTGCTGCGAGCAAGGCAAGAGAAAAGGAGCGTAGAGTAAGCAGCATGAAATTAGGCTGATTTTGAAAGTATTAAGCTGGCAAATGTACGCCTAAAGACGGTGAATCTGTCGCTATTGTGTCCCCTGCAAAATCTATCCATGCTATTTTCTTGTGCTCAACAATGTCTTTTGGTATTTAATATTCGTCCCGGATTTTAATGTTTGTATTTTGCGAACATTATGACCGGACCTATCTCCCATGATGACCTGTTTAACGAGCTTGGCCCCGGCGCCCGGGAGCTAGCCGAGTACGGCAAGTCGGTACAGTCGCTCAACCGCAACGTGCGGGCACTGGGCAAGAACCTGGATGCAGACGCGTCCCGCATTGCCGCCGGGCTGGCCGGCATCAGCGACGCTACCAAGGGTATTCGGGAGCAGGTAGCTGGCCTGAAAGGCATTACCGATCAGGAGCGCACCATGCTGGCGGGCCTCTCGTCGCAGGTAGCCAAGCTGGCGCAGGACCAGGACCGCTACAAAGCCGCGCTGGCTGGTCAAGCCACCGTGCGCAAACAGACGGAAGAGGCTACCAAAGGGCTGACGAAGGCGTTACGCGAGCAGCAGTCTGCCCTAAAGGCGGCATTTGCGGCCGGTAACATGGAAGCGGCTCAGAAAGCGGCCATCAATGTGCTGAACCTAAAGCGGCAGACCGACCAGCTCAACAAAGCGGTGCGTGGTGCCAACTCCGAACTGACGGCCGCCGCTGGCTCCTACAACCGCCTGAGCATCGAAACCCAGCAGCTGGGCGATAAGATCCGCGCCCTACCCGGTGGTTTCGAAGCCGCCGGCAAGGAGGCGAACGAACTGAAAAAGCAGTTTGCTGACAATACCCAGCGTCTGAAGGATTTCGACCGCGAGCTGAATCAGAACTTCCGCGAAGTCGGTTCCTACGCCAAAGGCATTCTCGAAGCCGTAGCGGCACTGGAAAAGCAGAAGGGCACGCTGGTAGCCAACATCGGCGCGATGCAGCAGCAGAGCCGCGCTACGGGCCTGAGCGCCGATCAGCAGGACCGCCTGCAGCAGGAAATCAAGCAGACCGAAGCGGAACTGGGCAAAGTCAATGGCCAGTTGAAAAACTACGGGGTAGGCACCAAGGAAAGCGGTGGGCTCACGGCGGGCCTGAGTGCCGGCGTGGGCGGGCTGGCTCAAAATTTAGCCGGCGCCTACTACGGGTTGCAGGGACTGTCAACGGGGCTGCAGAAGTTCTTTACGGATAACGTAGAGCTTTCTGTCGCCCTAAACGATGTGCGTAAAACCACGGGCCTGACCGCAGACGAAGCCGACCGGCTTACCGACTCGCTCAAAGCCATTCCCACTACCACCTCGCTGTCTGGGTTGCTTGACGAAGCGAAGGTGGGCGGGCAGCTGGGCAAGACGAAGGACGAGATTGAAGGCTTTGTGCGCTCCATTGATGTGGCGACGCAGGCGCTGTCGGATGATTTCCAGGGCGGGGCCGAAGAAATTGCCACCTCACTGGGCAAAATTGAGCTGGTATTTAAGAAGTCGCTGGGCCCGGATCAGGAAAAGAACCTGCTCAACATCGGCTCGGCCCTAAACGAGTTGGGGGCTGAAGGTGCGGCCACGGCCCCGTTCCTGGCAGACGTGGCGTTGCGCACTGGTGCTAGCGCGGCCACCTTTGGCTTGGCGCTGCCCACGGTGCTGGCCTATGCTGCCGCCTTGCAGGAAACCGGCTTTAGTGCCGAAGTATCCGGCACGGCCCTGAACCGGCTGTTTTCAACGCTCAGCACGCGCACCGATGAGAGCTTTGCTATTGCCAAGCTGGCCGACTCGAACCTGACGCTGAAAGAATTCAAGCGCCTGATCAATACCGATTTCGAGGCGGCTATCAATGTATTCCTGGCCGGCCTCAACAAGGGCGGCACTTCCACCACGCGCCTGAACGGGTTGCTCAAAACCCTCAAGCTGCAGAGCGGGGAAGCCAAGTCGGTTATCATCACACTGGCCAAAAACCAGGAACTGCTGGCCGAGCGGCAAAAAACGGCCAATGAGCAGTTGGCTGATGGCACCTCGTTGGCGGCCGAAGCCGCCGTCAAGCTGGAAGGCCTGGGCGGCAGCTGGAAGCTCCTCAAAAACGATGTCAGCAACTTCTTTACGTCTGGCGCTGCCAGCAAGTCGCTGCAGTACCTGGTAGACTTCGTGCGTTTCGATTTCAAGCTGGGCGCCGCCGGCCTGCGTGGCATCGGCGACGGCTTCAGCTACATCGGCAAGAAAGTAGGCGTCATTAAGCCGGCCCAGCAGGACGTGTTTTCGGCCACGGCCAAAACCACCAAGGGCCTATTGGAGCAGGCGGATACGGCCGATAAGTTGTTGACCCGCTACCAGGCGCTGGCCAGCCAGACCAGCCGCAATGCCGGTGAGCAGCGCGAAATGGCCGACATCACCAGCAAGCTCCAGCAGTCGCTGGGCCGGAACGTCGTGAATCTGGACAAGCAGACTGGTGCGGTGAAGCTCAATACGGGCGCCGTGGAGGATGCCGTGTTTGCGACCCGCCGACTGGCCATCGCTAACGAAAAGGACCTGGTCCGCTCGCTGACCAATGCGCAGGCTTCTGTTGCGGCTACCGAGCAGAGTCTGGCCAGCCTGACCGGCCTTGTGGGTGGGCAGAAGCTTAAGCTGGATGCTATCGTGCCCGATCCGGAGCGGGCCCAGGAACTGGCCAATGCCATGCGCGACGTGCGCGACGTGTTCGGCAGCACCCAGACGCTGGGGCCGTCGTCGGGGTTTACGCTGAAAGAAATTGCCGCGGCGGAAAAGTATATCGATGCGGAGGCGCGCCTGCTGCAAAAGCAGGACCTGCTTAAAAAACAGCAGCAGGACCTGAAAAACGCCCAGAACGCGCTCAACTCGGTGCGTAAAGCCGGCACGGCCGTCATTGTCGAAAACAAGGACGCAGGTGAGGAGGAAGGCGAGGAGTTGGATAAGAAAAAGAAGCAGATTGCCGATGTCGCCAAAGCCCAGTACGAGCTAAATAAGAGCCGGCTGGAAGCGCGGCTCGCCGATTTGTCGCGGCAGGCAGAGAATCCGGCCAACTCGGAAGCCATCCGTACCGACGCCATTCGCAAAGCCAGCGCCGTACGCGTAGACCTAGCCGAGCTGGAGCGGGACGAGCTGATCCGGGTAGCAGCCCAGACCTATAAAGACCAGGTGAACGGGGCCGCGGCGCTGAACCTGACCCGCCGCCGCCTGAGCGAAGAATTCCGGCAGAACACCGTCGATATCGAGCGGGAAGGCAACAAGCAGCTGCTGGCGCTGCGGCGCACCCTGCTGGATCAGTTGGCGGCTATTGATAAGCTGGCTCTCGAAGCCGAAGCCAACCAGCTGGACCTGATTGCCCAGGATGAGAGCCTGAGCTACACCGAGCGGCAGCAGGCCGCCCTGGATGCAGCGGCGCGGCGCATTGAAATTGCCGAACTCGAAGCCGAAGGCCAGCGCCGGGCCGCGGAAGGCAATGCCAAGGAACTGCTGCGTATCGAGCAGGAGCTGCAGAACAAGCGCGATGAGCAGCTACGCGCTACCCGTCCCTTCAATGCCGATCTGGCCAATGATGAGTTGGAGGGCAAGTACGCCCAACAGCAGCTCGCGCTGGAAAAGCGGCTTTCGGCGGGCCTGATTTCCGAGCGCACCTACAAAGCCGAGTTGCGCAAGCTCGAAGACGCTTACCTGGCAGTGAAGCTGGGCAACCTGCAGACCGATAAAACCAAGCGCAAGGAGGCCATTGCTGAAGAACTGGAACAGGAGCGGGCCAAGAATCAGCGCAAGCTGGAAGAGGAAAAACGCCTGCAGGAGTTGCGGGCCGAACTCATTCAGGAAGGGTTGCAGCAGATTCAGGGCTTTTCAGATGCGGCCTTCGACATCGGTAGCAACCGGCGCCAGCAGGAAGCGCAGGATCTGCAGCAGCAGAAAGACAACGAGTTGAAGGCGGCCGGCGAGAATGCCGAGCTCAAAGCGCAGATTGAGGAAAGCTACCGGCAGCGGGAACTGGCCATGCGCATCCGGCAGGCCAAAGCCGATAAGCAGCAGGCCCAGTTCAACAACGCCCTGAACACGGCTACGGCTGTCACCGCCGTGCTTAGCACCGGTGGCGGCACCAAGTACGCCGACTTCGGTATCAGCGCCGGGGTGCTGACCGCTCTGGTTATTGCGCAGGGCCTGGCCCAGGCGGCGGCCATTGCTTCGCGTCCCCTCCCCCAATACTTCCGTGGCCGTGAGAATGGTCCCGCTGAATTTGCCTTGGTGGGTGAACGAGGCGCGGAGCTGATTGAGGGTCGTAGCGGCGGCATGCGCCTGGCTTCGGGCCCGATGGTTACCTACCTGCAGGCAGGCGATAAAGTGCACACCGCCGACCGCACCCAGCAGTTGCTGCAGACCGACCCCACTTTGGCTGGTCTGCTGGCGCAGCGGGCCTATTCTACGCAACTGGAACGGCAGGCCGCCGGCGCAGCCCAGCCCGCTACAGCTTCGGCCAGCCGGGTTGCCTCGCAGATTGCCCTGTCCTTCGGCCGCGACGCCGACCGCATCGTGCGGGCCGTGGAAAACATCGAAACCACCGTCTTCACGGAAGAAGGCTTGCGCCGCTACCACCGCCGCGGGCAGCACGTCACCGAGTTCGTCAACAAACATTACCGGCGTCACGCCAAATAACTCCCCCACCCGATGCGCACCGTTCCCCTACCCAACGGCCACAGCTTTGCCCTCTACCAATCCGCGCTGGAGCTACCCGCCCGACGCCACCTGGAATACCAGTGCTACCTCGTGCAGGATGCTGGCATCGGCTCCGACATGGAAGCCGTGCACGCCCATTTCGGCAAGCTGGCGCGCCTGATGGCCGCTGGCAAGCAGGCGGAAGCGTCGGATGAGCTAGCGAACCTGCACTTCAATCTGAATTACCTGCTGGAGCGCTTCTCGCCCCGTCACCTGAGCTTTGCCTGTCTGGTGACGCAGATCGACGGGCAGCCGCTACCCTGGGACCCGACTGACGAAGGCCTGCAACAGGTAATTGCGCGCCTGAGCGAGTTGGGCCTTACGGAAGAGTTATTGCAAGCCGAATACGAGGCAGTAAAAAAAAACTCTCAGAAGAGCGGCAACACCTCTTCCCCACTGATGGCAACGGCGAGCAGCTCGCCTACACCCAGCAGCTGAAACGGCAGGCACTGGCCCTGTGCGACTACGTGCTGACCGGCGAGCCGCAGTACCTGAGCGTGCTGGAGCAGATTGAACTCTGGATGCTGGAGCTGATGCCGCCCGACATTTTCGACGACGGCCACGCCGACAACGTGCTGGTCCGCATGCGCAGCTCGTTTGCCAGTCTGTGCGCAGTGCTGGCCGAAAACGGGCACCATGGCGCGGCCGATATGACGCTGTACGACTTTCAGAGCCGCGTCGGCTGGCTTAAGCAGAAAGCGGCAAAAGCAGCCCGGTAGTGGCTGGATTGCCTGAATAATGTTGTTATTTTACAACCATTACTTTCCCTGACATGCTCGAACAGAACGCCCCCCGTTTCCGCTATACCTTCGACGGCGAGTTCGGTCGGCGTGTGCTGCGGGCTGATCCGAAAGGCTGGGAAGAGACGGGCGTGAACCTGCATCGGGACCCGAAATACCATGGCCAGACACTGGAATACATCACCCAGCTGGCCTTCGTGCAGGATGGGCGGGTGTATCTGAGCCAAGCCTATGCCCAGCGCGGCGTAGAAGCCGACGTGCGGCTGCTGATTGAGCAGTACGACCCGAATGCATTCGTCTGGAAATTCTACTCGGAAGGCCAGGTGCACATGCTTTCCCGGGTGGAAACCGCGACCGAGTTCCGCTGCAACATCGTGCAGAAAGACTTCACCCAGAAGTTTAACAACCGCACCGATACGGCAGTGGACGCGTTCGGCAACGACTCCATCGGTGGCGTGGCACTGCCGGCCAAGCAGCCGCTGGTGCTGGAGCTGCACAGTCAGGCCATTTTCAAGCGCTACCAGGCGGACTACGCGCCCGATCCGCCCATGATTGCCAGTGGCTTCGTGATGGATGACCCCAGCCGCGAGCAGCTGCTGTATTTCGGCTTTGGCCAGCCCCAGGTAGATGACTTCGAGGTGGAGGAAGTCTACGGCGGCCCGGTAGTGGGCGAGCGGCCCCAGGCCGTGCCGATTTACCGCACCAAGGAGGAAGGGGATTTTACCATTGATTTCGAGTTCTTCACCCAGCTCCGGGTCAAGCTCACGGCCAGCTCCGGTTCTGGCGACTTCGACACGGTGGAAGGTGAGTACTACTTCCGCATCAACGACGAGCCGGCCGTTCTGCTGGCCAGTTTTGGCGACACGAGCATTGCCGGCGACTTCTTTGCCACGGTCGATGTGCCGCGGCGCCGGATTACGCGGCGGTTGCGCGTGGGCGACCGGATCTACCTCTTCGGTCGCATCTACGTGCACGACATCAACCCCAATGCGTTGGGGCAGTACCGGTTCGAGATTCAGCTGCAGCACAACGGCGGGCACTTCCGCATGGAGGCGCTGACCCAGACCCCGGCCACTTCCTGCCAGGGCCTGCTGGCCTACGAAGCGATGGAGCGGGTCTGTCAGGCGGCCACCGATGAGCGGGTGGCGTTTCGCAGCGCGTATTTCGGCCGCACCGACACGCAGCCCGCCTACCCCGGCGACGGGGCCGGCTCGGGCCTGTTTATCAGTGGTGGCTTTCAGGTACGCGGCTTTCCGCTGTCGGAAAAGCCGATGACCCTGACCTGGGAGGGGCTGTTCGACTCGCTGGCCGCCACGCACTGGCTGGGCACGGGCGTCGAGCAGCGCCCGGAAGGCCCGGTGGTGGTGGTCGAGCCGGTGCCCTACTTCTACCCCGATACGCTGACGCTGGATTTGAGCAGCGCCCCGGTCGAGGTGACCAGCACGACTGAAGCCGACGAGTTCTACAACAAAGTGGAACTGGGCTACCGCAAGTGGGAAACGCAGCAAGTCAACGGCCTGCAGGAACCTAACAGCCGCCGGGAATGGGCGCTGCCGCTGACGGCCGCCAAGAACACTTACACCTTCCTGAGCCCCTACTCTGCCGCCGGCTTCTACCTGGAAGCCACGCGCCGGCAGCGCTACGATGCCACGGCTACGACGGACCAGGGCTCGGATGCCGACTCGTTCCTGATCTGCGTGCTTCGCTCGCCCAGCGGCTGGCAGACCGAGCGGGACCAGCGCTTTTCTCGCGTGGAAGGCGTGCTGTCCCCCGACACGCTTTACAACCTGCGCCTGACCCCGGCCCGGCTGCTGCGGCGCCACGGCCCGGCCCTGCGCGCTTGCCTGCTGCATCAGGACCGGGAGCGGATTCGCTTCAGCTTCGGCGAGGGCAACAACGAATTGCTGACGCAGCTCATGGGCGAAGCCGCCCCGGTAGCCGAGTCGGCTGATGTGGTAGTGGAATCCCTGCCCGCCCCGCTGTGGCGGCCGGAACAGGATGAGTTTACGGCCCCTGTCAGCCGTGAGCAGCTCGCCCAGCTGCTGGCGGCACCGCGCGGCCGCATCCGCTACCGGGACCAGACCGGCCTGATTAAGGAAGGCTGGATACTGGATTTCAAGCATACGGCCCGCGAAGGCGAGGGAACCTTCACCCTGCGCCCGGCCCTCACTCTCTTAGCTGTTTAGCGATGCCCGTTGGACTTACCGCCTCCGTTTCTACCTCCTGTCAGCCCAGCGGCACGCTACGCGTGCGGCTTACGTCCGTTGCCTCCAGCAGCGTGAACCCGGCCGCGCTCTACATCACCGTGACCGATACGGCGACTTCTGCCATAGTCGGGCAGGACAGCTACAACGGCTCCAGCCATACGTTCACCTTTACGCTCCCTGACGGCGAGTACCTGATTCAGGGCGTTGATCAGGATGAGAACCCGGTAAGCCGCACGGCAACCCTGGCCTGCGCCGGGGGCAGCCCTGGCACCGGCGGCTGCAACTTGGCTGTGTCGAACGTCGTGCCGGTCGCACCAACCACGGCAACCGGTACCGGCTCGGTTCGCCTCACTACGGCAACCGGAGCCAGCCTCGTGTTTATTTCCGTGCTGCTGGCCGGCACCAACCAGGTGCTGGGCAGTCTGAACGGGGCCCCTGGGGCGCACGAAATCTTTAGCCTCGCCCCCAACGACTACGAGCTGGTCGTAGTCGACAGCGCGGGCTGCGAGCAACGCAGCCTGTTTACGCTGCCTGCCTACCAGGCCCCGGCGGCGGTTTTCGGCTGCACCGACCGCAACGCCACGAACTTCAACGGCAATGCCACGGCCGACAACGGCACCTGCGTGTATACACCGGTTGAGCGTGTCCCGGTGTTCGGGGTGCCGCTGCTGCAAACGTTACGGTTTGTGGTCGAGCAAGCGGATAACGGCTGCGACACGTTTGAGCATGCCGACAACACGCTGTTCTGCCAGCAGCGCCGGCCCGGCCTGCAGATGCGGCCCCGCTACCGGCAGAAAGTGCAGCTCTGCGACGCGGTGCGGGTGCAGGTGCTTACCAATTACACGGCCGTGGAAGCAACGGTGCGCCGGCAAGCGGATGGCGTTACCCTGCGCACGATTGCCCTAAGCCGGGCGCTCCAACTCGAAGGCCAGGCCCCGCCCGTTGCCGTGGAGCTGTTTGACAACGGCGACGGCTACACCCGCCTGCAGGGCGCGGCCGGGCAGTTGCCCAGCGCGTTGCGCCAAGCCAGCCGGGTCGTACTGGAAACGGGCGTAGCAGCCGGCAGCTACCGCCGGCGCGACAGCGGTATCGATCCGGATACCGGCGATGCGTATTATGTGTGCACCCGCCCCTGGCCGGGTGGAGGGTCACAGGAAGGAACGGCCTCCTGGCAGCTGACCGGCCCGGGCTTCGATGTGTGGGAAGCAGATATTGATCTGACCGGGTTGCCGGAAGGCGACTACGAAGTGCGGCTGCGGGCAACCGATACCGACGCGTCCTTCCCGCCGGCCGTGGCCATCTCCGAGCCGCTGTGGCTGGCAGCCGAGCACCGCAACACGGTGGTGCTGGAATACGGCAACCGCGACAACGGCTACGGCATGGTCTTCACCACCGGCATGCAGCCACGGCTGCGGGTCGATGGTGTTTTCTTCCGGCGGGCGGCGCCGGGCGGCACGCTGCAGGTGCACCGCAACAGCGACGACTCGCCCGTGGTGCTGGCCTCCACCGCGCGGCGCCTGACGCTGCTGGAAACCTACCAGCTACCGGACTGGCTGCACGAGAAGCTGTTTCTGCTCTGCCGGCTGGATACGCTCTTCGTGAATGGCAAGCGCTACAGTGCCGGCGAGGCTGCTTACGAGGTCACGGCCAACGAGACGTATGCGCTCAGCAACGGCAAAGTGGCGCTGGAGCAGGTCGGCTGGCTGGGAGCGGGCAACGGGGCAGATGCCGGTGAGCTGGCCCAGGACGATAACCTGCTGGAGCTGCGCGGCGGCGGCTTCCTGCGCCTACGCGGCCGCTAAGCCCCACCCGTACTTCCGGGGGTAAAAATCCGGAATTAATGTTGTTATTTTACAAACATTAGCTTTCAACCTGCGTCCTACTCTTATGGCCAACCGTGATGTCCTGCGCTTTCCTTCCTGGCAGGGGCCGCTGCCTGCGGATGCCATTCTGTGGTTCACCGACGTGGCGTCGGATCAGGAGTACCGCATTACGCCGGAGCAGCTGGTAGGCGGGGCAACGGGCGCGGCCAATGCGTTGCGGGGCACGAATAAAATCGTTTCCTACCTGCAGCCCTTTGCCGGCATGCCAGCCGGTATGGCTACCCGGGAAAGCCTGTTGCCCGGCTCTCTGTGCCCGGAAGTGCGCTGCATCGTGCTCAACAGCGCCCTGCCAGCCGAAGCCGCCGCGGGCGTAACCGGGAAGCTGAAAGTATATGTGCTGGCGCTGGACCCGGAAGGGCCCCTCACGACGTTTGCCGATGCCGGCACCGGCACGGCTACGGTGCGGTGTGCCTGGGTAGAGGAAGGCACTATTGAAGCCGCGCTGGCCGGCACGCCCCGCTTTAACAACCTGCGCGAGCAGTATCCGCTGGGGTTTGAGGTGAAGGAAATCGTAGATGATGGGGCCCTGCTGCTGTTCCAGGCCGAGCAGGAAATGTTCCGCGAAACGTTCGACGATGACCGGATTCCGGCACCGACGCGGGGCGGCAACGCCTACTGGAAGGAAATCAGCCCCTCCCCCTACTCTCACCGGCAGAATACGGATGCGGGTACGCTGCTCGACCGCTTCATCATTCAGCTGGCCTCACAAAATCAGGAGCAGGGTCTGCAGCGCACGATGCTGGGCTTTGGCAAGGGCCAGGGCGGCCGGCCAACTATGTTGGCGCTACGGTGGCAGAATGAGGACAACTCGCCTGCGGCCGTGCTGGAGGTCTGCTATGATTTCAAGTCGGACACTAATTACGAAGCCGATCCTGACCTGGAGCAGAACCAGTGGGAGCCTCTGGGCGGCGGTCCCGGCGGCCTGCGCGTGTTCGATGGCAACCCGACGACGGCGCTGGCCGGCCAGCAGTGGCTGTTTCCCGACGACGGTATTTATGTAGCCTTATCCGATTTCGAGTTCGAGGAAAACCCGGATGCTTCCGGCGACTGGGAGCTACTGCTGAAGGCACCGCGGGAAGTGTTCTGGGCCTCGCTGCCGCTGGCCCCCGGCAACTACACGACCATTGCGCAGTACCTGACCAACGCACTCAATGCCGACCCGCGTCTACCGGTTACGCGCCCGAGCGGCCGTACGGTGTACGTGGAAGGCAGCGGGCAACTGCTGAGCGGGGAGCGGGGCAACCCGAGCCGGCCGTTCGTGCAGTTTTCAACCGGCATTTCCTCTGCCCAGCCCGGCGACACCGTCGAGGTGCGGGTGGGCGGCACCAATACGGTATCAGGTCGTGCGGCGTATTCCACCGGCGTCACAGTAGACCGGAATCTGGTGGTGCAGGGCATCGGCCGACCCCAGCTCTGGAACACCGACCTGGGTTTTGCCAGCAGTTCGCTGATGACGTCGATGCGACTGCTGGGCCTGGTATTTACCAAGCCCATGCAGGTAGTGCCCAACAGCACCGTGGCCCGCCGGATCGAGTTTGAGCATTGCGACTTCGGGCCGGAGTTCTACCTGCGCCTGGAGCGGGACCTGACCCCGACCGACCAGCTGCAGGTTATTCGCTTCACGCGCTGCACCTTCGACCACCAGCGCACCGATTTTGCCTTTATCGAGTTCAACAGCAGCACGGTGCACACGCAGCGCTACCTGGTGGAATTTCTGGACTGCACGATTCGCATTGCCAGCAAGCCGCTGGCCGGGGGCATCATGCGCAATGACATGCTGCCACAGCAGGTCAAGCTGCTCGGCACTACCACACTGGAGCTGGTCGCCGGGCAGGCGCTGGGCGCGGTGACCAATCCTACCAGCGTGGCCGTACCCGACACCTTCTGGTATGTGGATCAGCGCCTGACAGCTGGCCCGGGGCCGGGCACCGATGTTACGGAGCTGGTAGCACAGTTTGCCGGGGGCGCCGCTCAGGAAACCACGCTGCTGATCTATGCCGACGCCGCCGGCACGTTCCAGCTCTATTCCAGCACCGGCGTTTCGGCGGTGAGCTACAAGAAAAACGGCGCGGCCCAGGCCCTGCCAATTACCGTAGCGGCCGGCGACACGCTCTCGATTCTGGCTACCGGTACAGGCACCGTACGCCTGCGGAAAATATGATGCGGCGCATCTACTTCGCCGCGGCCGTGCTGGTGCCCACCGAGCCGGTCTATAACGATGCCGATGCGGCGGCCTTCCTGAGTGCGGCCGGCATCGGTAACGCCGCCCAGCAGCAGGCCGTGCACCGGCTGGCCGTGGAACTGAAGGAAGCCGGGCTGTGGGCCAAGCTGCACGCGGTGTATCCGTTTGTAGGCGGCACGGCGCAGGCGCACAAGCTGAACCTGAAAAACCCGGCCGATACCGATGCGGCCTTCCGCCTCACCTTCGTTGGCGCACCGGTGCACAGTGCCGGCGGCGTGCAGTGGGACGGGGCCACGCAGTACGCCGATACGCACTACGTGCCCAGTGTGCAGCTCAGCGGCAGCAGCGGGGCTGCGCTGGGCTACTACTCCACCACGAACAGCGTAGCGGGTGACGTGTACGAAATGGGGGCGTACGTCTCGGCTTCCAACGCCTTTTTCGTGTGCGTCAATAACGGCGCCTTCAGCCCGGCGCGGCCGTTCTACGCCGCGTTTGGCAACCAGCAGGGAGCCAATAGCAGCGACAGCCGGGGCAATTACGTGGTGCGGCGGGCGGCGGGCTCCCCGGCCGGGGCCCGGCTCTTCCGCAACGGAGGGGAGCAGAACCCTGCCGCTGCCACCCAGACCGACAGCACGGGGCCGCCGGCCTGCTCGGTGACGCTGGGCGTGCTGAACGTGAACGGCGGGCTGTATGGCTACAGCAACCGCGCCTGCGCCTTTGCCCACCTGGGGCCTGAGCTGAGTGATGCGGAAATAGCGGCGCTGCATGCCTGCACCCAGACCTTTCAGACCACCCTCAACCGCGCCGTGTGATGCCTTACTACTTCGTGATTTCCGACGCCCTGTTCGCCAAGCTCGACGGCCGCACCGGGCCTTTCAGCCAGTTCGCCTGCCGCCTGACCACCGATGGCCGCCGCGCGTGCGCAGTGGGCACCGTGAGCGAATACCCGGAAAGCTTCGCCGGCCACCGTCCGCTCGTGGTGGAGTTGGAGCCGGCCGACTTCGCCCCGCTGGCCGTGCCTGAGGGGCTGCCCGGCTATACCGCCTCCACTTAATCCCTTGCCCGTCCAAACCACTATCCACCGTGACCCGCTAATCCTGTGACTCCCGTGACCACTCGAACCCAAGATATCGCCGAGAAGGCTGCCGCACGTGAGGGGATGAATACCCGCCTCTGGGTGATGGGCGGTGTCGTGGCTGGCCTGCTGCTTTTTGTGCAGGCGCTCATGACGTTCGTCATGACCAATGCGGCCTCCAAAATGGATGCCTATTCCAAGTCCCTGAGCGAAGTGCTTACGGCCGTGCAGGTGATGAATGCCCGCAATGAAGCCCTGACGCAACGCGTGCTGGAGTTGGAAAAAGCGAAGGGGGATGCCGCCGCAACCCACAGCAACTTCGATGTGCGCCTGCGCAGCGTGGAGCAGCGGGCGGCTATTCACGATCAGTTCATGACCAGCACCAAATAAGCCCCATGAAAAACCTCCCCCTCATCCTCTGTGCCGCCGCCGTGCTGGCTGCCCTCGCCTTTGGCTTCTACTTCCACCGCAGCGCTACCCAAGCGCAGGCCCGCGAAGCCACCGCAGCTGCCAAGCAGGTAGCGGCGCAACGCCGGGCCGATAGCCTGGAAACCGAACTCGCCACTGCTGCCCAGTGGGCGGCGGCCGACATCCTCCACTCCGCCGGCATCGAAGCCGGCAAAAAAGCTGATGCTGATGAAGCCCGTATTCGTGCTACTCCTGCTGCTGGCTGGGCTGATGACAGCCTTGCCCGGTTCCTCGCAAACCCTTCCGGCCACCATCTGCACGCCCCGGGCGCAGGCCGCTAAGAATGCCGACAGCATCCGCGTGCTGCCTACAGTGCGGGAAAAGCTGGCCGGCGCCCGCCTCGAAGTGCAGGGCCTGGAGCAGAAGCTCAGCCTGAGCCAGGGCCAACTCTATGATGCACGTGCCGATATCCGGGGACTGAAAACCGATAATGCCGGGCTGAAAGAAATGGTGCTGGCCACGAAGGCGGAAGCCGATGGCTGGCACATCAAGGCCCGGCGCCGGGGCTGGGGGATTGGCATCGGCATTGGCCTGCCACTCACCTATGGCGGCTACAAACTCTTTCGCGCTTTACGCTAATGCTACAGACTCTACCCCTTTGGACCTGGTATGTGATGGGTGCCGTGCTGGCGCTGGTCGCACTGCTGCTGCTGGTACGAGCCAGCCAGGGCAAGTTCGGAGAGCTGCTGGTTCGCTCCCTGACCGAAGACAACCGCTTCTCGCCGCGCCTGCTCACCACGTTTGCCATCGTGGCCGTGACCGTCTACCTCGAATTGCGGGGCGCGCACATGCAGCCGGAAATCGTCGGCGGCGTGCTGCTCACGGGCTACCCGCCCGAATATGTGCTGCTGGCCAACATCGGCCTGATTGCCGCCCTGCTGGGCATCGGTACCTGGGGCAAGGTGCAGCTGGGCAAAACGGTGCCTGATACCGTGGTGCAGTCGGATGAGACAACCATCAAGACCGACAATGTGCAGGTGAACAAAACCACCCCTGCTACTCCAGCTACCACGCCACCCGCGCCCGAGGCCGATTTACCACCGCGCCCGGAATTCAACATGGATCTGCTCAACCAAGCCGCTCATGATTAACCGCGCTAATTTTTTCGCCGCCATCCGGGCCACCCTGTTTGGCGGCTCGCTCAGCAAGGAGGAAGTCGCCAACATGGAAGGCATCCTCGACTGCGCCCTGGAAGCCGCGCTGCCCGTGCAGCAGATTGCCTATGTGCTGGCCACCACCTTTCACGAAACCGCCGGCACCATGCGCCCGCTCAAAGAGTACGGGCTGGGCAAAGGCCACGACTACGGCAAGATGCTGGACATGGGCAAAGGCAAAGGCCAGCGCGTGCCCTACACCGAGCCGCCGCACCTGTTCTTCGGCCGCGGCTACGTGCAGCTCACCTGGCTCAGCAACTACCGGGGCGCGGGCAAGAAGCTGGGCATTGACCTGGTGAACCATCCTGACCTCGCGCTGAATCCAGCCACGGCCGCACAGATCCTGGTGCGCGGCATGAAGGAAGGCTGGTTCACGGGCAAGCGGCTCAGCGAGTATTTCACCACCCAGGGCGCCGATGTGCTCCGGGCCCGCCGCATCGTCAACGGCAACGACAAAGCCGAGCTGATTGCCGGCTATCACGCCAAGTTCCTCTTCGCGCTTACCTGCTAATTCATTTCACTTAATCCCTTACTGCCATGAAACTCCCCCTGCCCATCATTTCGCTGCCCACTATCGTGCTGTGGGTACTTGCCATCATCGTTGGCCTGACCAACTACCACCCGTCCTTCCTGAGCTATCGGGCCTTTACTGGTATCCTGTTTAGCCTGGCTGTACTGGCGACGGTGTACCTGATCTGGCGCGGCATCCGCAACGCAAACAAGCCGGTTCGCTAGATGGATACGGCCGTACTCCTGCCCATCAGCAATACGCCGGGCTACTACCTGTTCTACTGCCCTGGCTGCAAGGAAAGCCACCGCATCAACACGAACCCGGCCAACCCCGGCGCGTGCTGGACACTCACGGGCACACCCGAAAAGCCGACGATTCGCGCTAGTGTATTAGTGCGCAGCGGCCATCATGTGCCCGGTGGCACCGCGAAGGATGGCCGGTGCTGGTGTGACTACCACCGCGAAAACCCCGGTAGCGGCGCGCCGCACTGCTCAGTCTGCCACTCCTTTGTAACGGATGGCCAGATACAATTCCTCGCCGACTGCACGCACGAGCTGGCCGGCCAAACTGTAGCCCTCCAACCTGTATGAGCACGCACCTGATTAAAAAGGGCCACCACCAGGACAACCGCCCGTTCTCCTCATGGCCCCACATCGGCCGCAAGAGCATTGCGTTCTGGGTCACGTTTGGGCAGGATTGCGCCTACTCCCTACCTGATTACTACGCCGCCAACGTCAATAAGCTCTTTGGCCTGAGCTTCGGGTTCTTCGGCGTGCACCGCAACAGTGCCCGGTTCGGCTGGTACTGGGACCCCGAGCAGCAGTGCATGCGCCTAATTGCCTACTGCTACACGGATGGCGTGAAGGACTGGAATCTGCGCAAGGAGTTTCCGGTAGTAGGTCGGGCCCAGCTGGGCCAGCGCGTGCTGTGCCGACTCGTGGTAGAGGCGGACGCCTATCACTTCAGCGTATCGGATGCCAGCGGACAGCTGGTGAGTGAGCTGCGTCTGGCCCGGCCCAAGCACCTACCAGGTTTTGGCCTCACGCACTCGCTCTACTTCGGCGGTGAGTTGCCTGCGCCGCACGATATGCACATTGAGATGCAGAAGGCATGAGGCGGCATCATCGTTTCGGCTTCTGCTATTGGTGCCGGAAGTAGCGCGTATTACCTTCGTCGTGCCAATCAAACCCGTGCGGGGGCGAAGCGGCAGCCTATTGCAAAAGAAAAGCCCCGACCTGTAGAGGTTGGGGCTTTTCTTTTGCAATAGGCTGCTACACTATATCATATTTGGCTAACTCCGTTCTGATGATAGTTATCTTATTACTCTGAATCTGCAAATATTTGTTGGCTGTATCAATAATAACAGGTGTCTCTGTGTCTATTCTTTCCAATCTCAAGCTATTAATTTTATCCTCATCTTCTTTGGCAACAGCATATATTGAGGTGGTGTTCGCATTTATCAGCGCATACAATCTATCTTCTTCATCTTTTGTATCGAATCTTGCGAAATACGCGCCGAAATTGTAGTCATTCCTCATCTCTAATCGTCTATGTTCGTTGATAGCAAGCGCCCTTTTTGCTATACCGACAGCCAGTTGCTTATGATCCCTGTATTGCAGATAGAACACTCTTATTGGCTCTAATTCCGCCATATGCGCCTGCAGCACTTTAACTATCTCTTCCCCTGCATTTATTTTTTTATTAATATAAACAGCTCGCAAAGACATATTGTGTTCACTGTGTTTTTGTTTGGAATCAAGCAGTTTACTGTATGCATTAAAAGCGTTATTAAGAAAAGCTGTAGCAAAAGAGACTATGGCTGAGGCAGCAGCAATCCATAATGCAGTTTCCATAAGCGAGGAATTCAAGTATCAAATGTTGTTTTAAGAATAGCTTCAGTTAAAAAGCCAAAACTTGGCGAAGTTAGCAAAGCTCCTATCTTGGGCACATGCCTCTACCCTCGCTCTACGCCTTCAACCAGCTGCCGCTCAATGCCCAGATCGGGCTGGTCGTATTCGAGGGCACCTTCCTGACCAACCGCTTTGGGGAGCATGGCGACTACATTAACCTCTATCATATGGGCAGCTTCTTCGCTGAGCTCTATTATGATGCCGAGCTGAACTACATGCATGCCTGCCGCACTTTCGTCAGCAGCTCCCAGTTGGAAGCATACATGGATTTCATTGACCTACCAGCGCTTTCGTAGCCCGCAGGCGGTTATGCAGCGGATGTTCGACGAGCGTGTATAGAAGGATGGACAGGCCCACGTAGAACAGCAGGCACAGCAGGTTATTGTCTGTTACGTAGCGCCGGAATAGCGTGTCTACCGCGCCCAGGTGAATCAGGTACAGCACATAGGAGCTTTTGCCCAGCACGTCAAACGTGCGGCTTTCCAGCAAGGTGCGCAGCAGGGTCCGCTCGTACAGCAGCCCCCAATACAGTGCGCACACGGCTACTGGCAGCACCAGGTTGCCGGCCAGAATGGAGCCGTAGGACTGGTCGCGTGGGTCGATGGCCAGCCAACCGATGTGTTGGAGCAACGCATGGCCGGCCATAAACAACAGGATGCCAGCCGCGCCGGCCACCGTGTAGTAGCTGTTCGGGCGGGGGCTGCCGCCCTGCTTTCTTAGCCACAGGGCCAGCGCCATGCCGTAGATGAACTCGGCGCTGCGGCCAAAGAACGTGAAGCGGAGCATGAACTTGAGGCTGCCCATCAGCCCATAGATGTAGCGGTCCGTGAGCCAGTCTACTACGCCAACCAACAGGGCTCCGATAAGCACGAAGGCCACGGGGTAGAGCAGCAGCCGGCGCCAGGTGCGGCGCAGAGCCACTATCAGGAAAGGCGCCAGGATATAGAACGTCTCCTCCACCGTCAGCGACCAGGCCGTGGGCAGGCCTGTGTTGAGTAGGTACGAGAAGTAGCCCCGCAGCAGCGTCAGGTTGAGCAGCACGATGCGCACCTTGCCGGCCACGGTGTAGCCTTCCGGCCATTCGAAGCGCGTGTGCAGCGGGTGCCAGACCATCACGGCAAACGTGAAGCAGGTCAGCAGCAGGTAAACGGGGTAGATGCGGGCGAAGCGGTTCTGCAGATACGGCCGGAACCAGCGCCGCTCCAGCCTGACGCTCTCCACGTAGCGGGCCGTTATCAGAAAACCGCTCAACACAAAGAACAGTGAGACGCCGATGTGGCCCTGTTGCAGAAAAGTGGTAAACAGGGGCTGGCCGGCCACAGCGGCCGGACTCATATGAAACACTACGACCAGCAGCGCCGCCACGGCCCGGATACCAGTCAGCGCTGGATAGTATGCGGTTTTTTCGGCCATACTACAGCGAGGTTACTTCCGGGGAAATTTGAGGGATCATATCGTTCTGGCGGAAGCAGGTAGTGCCGAAGACCCTTCTGCCAGTCCCAGCCGCCGTCGAACCCATGGATGAAACTGTTTTTCCAGCGCATATCCCGCTGTCAACACCACCGCTACCAGCAGCGCAAAACGAACAAGGAACGTGAGAGGAGTGCCCGAAAACCACTCCACCCACTGAAACATATGCAGCACCGGCCCATGTATGATGTACACGCCATAGGAAATGCCACCCAGCCCCGCGAGTCGATGCAGCACGCGGGTACTAGCGGCATCGGCGAGTGTATTGCGGCCAAGCATGAGCCATAGCCCACTGAGATAGAAGCCGCCCGCTACCAGGTTAGGAGCCAGGTATACCTCCTCAATGTGAGTAGCCAGGTGCACGAACGTCAGGGCCGGAGCGAGCAGCAGAAACAGCAGGATGGGGCGGCGAAACCGGAAGTCAATGCCGGCGAAGCACAGCACGAAGCAGAGCGCGTAGGGCAGAAAGGCAAAGTCCATCGGCCGTATCTGCGTGGCGAACGGGTCCAGGGCACGGTCAAAGCGCCACCACTCGCCGCAGAAATCCAGCAGCACCTTACGCAGGCCCATGTCGAGCACATTGAAGTAATGCAGGCTCAGTAGAAACAGCAGGCCGCCGACGAGTTGTCGTGGGGCGAGAGACACTTTGGCGGCCGTGCGGCGATAGTCACTTAGCCACAGCCCGGCCAGCCAAAACACAAAGCCCAGAGCATAGGAGCTCGGCAGCGGAGTGGCGGGGTTGAGAGCCATGTTGCCTAGCCCTACGGCAAGGAAACCTGCCAACACAGGCACTACAGGCAGGCGGTAGTACGAGATGGGAATAAAGAGCAGGTAGTAAATCACTTCGTAGTGCAGCGACCAGGAAGCGCCGTTTTCACGGATGACATCCGTGAGCAATACCTGCGTCAGGCTCAGATTCCCCAGGATGGTGGTGAGCGGGTAAGGGCCCGCAATGACAATGGCCAGCACCATGGCCAGCAGGTAAATGGGGTAGATGCGAATGATCCGCTTTTTGAGATATTCCCTTATATCGGCCCGACCTGTGAGAGGCGGGGTAGAGCGTCCAATCACATAGCCACTGAGCACAAAGAACAGCAGCACGGCCAAATGAGAGGGCGGCAGGAAGGCCAGCACGCTTTGCGGAACATAGCCGGGGTCGAGCAGGTATCTGTTCTCAATACAGTGACACCACACGACAATAAAGGCAGCAACCCCGCGCAATGCATCCAAGGCGGTTCTTGAGTTGACAGACGACATTTCAGGTATTGCTATGGGCGCAAATATATGCTCGCCTCATCTTCTCAGTGTAAACATCCAAATCCGCATACTTCTAATATGGCCAGCCCCGATGCCCACCCGGCGGCTAGCTGTCCTACGGCAAAGACTGAGAGAGCACAAAAATCAGGTAGCATTTGTACCCCAGCGCGCACACTCACGCACACACCAAAGAAAAACCCCCGAAAAAACCGCGTTGACGCAGTGCTTTCGGGGGTTTTCCTAGTATAGTGCGGAGAGGGGGGGATTCGAACCCCCGGTAACCTTTAGAGCTACGGCAGTTTAGCAAACTACTGGTTTAAGCCACTCACCCACCTCTCCATTTGGTGGTCTCTTCCGGCTGAAGAGTGCGCAAATATACAAGGAGAACCGATAAACAACCCTTTTTCAAAAAAAATATCTTCACCTTGGCCCCTGTAAAGGCGACTAAAACGGGAAGCCGCCCCCCTATATTTGTCCGGAATCAGAGCGGGTTTGAAACCGCTTCTTGTATGACATTCATTCCGTTGCCTTTCATTTTGCTGTGCTGAACTGGGCGTACTCCATAACGTGGAAAGAGGGTCTGGCTGTCGGTATTTTTTTTGCGCTGTACCTCGGATTTATTCTGCGCACACGCCGACTGGCGGCCCCGCTGGGCCAGCAGGGCTGGCGCCTGAGCCTAAAACTGGTGCTGCGGATGCTCTATTTCGGGTTGCTGGGCATGGCACTGTTGGGGCCAGCCTATGGCCTTACCCGCCGCCCTGTGCGCACAACGGGCAAGGACGTGTGGCTGCTGGTTGACCTCTCGCGCTCCATGGATGCGCCGGATATTGCTCCTACCCGCCTGCAAAAGGCCAAGGCAGAACTGGCAACGCTGGTCAGCCGCTTTCAGGCCGACCGAATAGGCCTCATTGTATTCGCCGCTGAAGCCTACGTGCAGTGCCCCCTCACCTACGACCAGAGCGCCCTGCAACTATTCCTGAGCACGCTGCAAACAAACCTAGTTCCGGCGGGCACTACCGACCTGACACCACCGCTGGAACTGGTGATGAGCCGACTGGAAAAACTTCCCCCAACGGCTACGCCACGCGCCACTGCCTTGGTATTGGTGAGCGACGGCGAAGATTTTGGGGAGAACCTGGAGCCCACACTACGTGTACTGGCCCGTTCCGGCGTGCGGCTCTTTGCGCTCGGGGTTGGTACGCTGGATGGCGCGCGCCTGCCCCGTGCCAAGGGAGGCTATGTGCGCGATGCGCGTGGGCGTGATGCTGTGACCCGCCTGGCTCCTACCCCACTCCAACGCTTAGCAGAACAAACCGGCGGCCGCTATTTCGAGTTGTCAGACCGGCGAGATGAGTTTCCACTGCTGGTGAATGCTCTGAACCGGTTGGAAGGCCAAACGGAACAAGTCCGAACCGTATCGGTAGCCGACAACCGCTACCGATACCCACTGGCGCTGGCGCTACTTCTCATGGCGCTGGATATACTTCTGACCGTGCGTGTTATTAAACTATGAGGTTTCTGGCAATCTTACTAGTGGCGATTCTCAGCGGTTGGGGCAGCCTCACCCGCATCCATGACCGTAACCAAGCGGTACTAGAAGCAGAACGGGCCTATAAGAAACAGGATTTTGCAGCGGCAACTCGCCTCTATAAAGCAGCCGTACAACAATATGGTGTCCGGGATGAGGCAGTGTTACTTAACCTAGGACACGCCAGCATTCAGGCAAATATGCCCGCTGAAGCCCGAGCCGCTTACGGGCGCTTGCTCACTAGCCGTACGGCCGCTCTGCGCAGCGTAGCCCAGCAGCAGCTAGCCGTGCTGGCAACCCGCAAAGGTGATTATGCGCAGGCACTGAGCCTGCTGCGCCAAGCATTACAAGCCAATCCGGCTAATTCGGTTGCCCGCTACAACTACGAGGTTCTCAGTGACTATCTGAATCGTCGGCAGCAAAATCCCGATATACCGCCACCGGCCACCGATACATCTCCACCCAGCACGGACGGTCAGCCCGACAACGACCAAAGCCAGTCTCGCCAGCCCCAGCCCCGTGCCGGCCAGGAGCAGCAGGGCCAACTGAACGACCCCAGCCAGCGCCAAGACCCGCGCAATGCGCCGCAACCTCGCCCCGACCAACAGGGCCAACAAGACCCCAACCGCCCTTCTGATCAGGCTGGAAGCACCGCCAATGGCAATTTTCAGCCGGGACAAGGTGCCCAGCGAAATGTAGCCCAGGGCACAGAGCCCGGCACTACGCGCGGCCTGAGCAGCCAATCTAACGGCTCTGAAGCTGCCAACAGCGCCAGCCGGCAGGATGGCACGGAGGCCGCAGCACTCGACGATGCGCAACTACAGACGCAACGGGCCCGCCTGCAACAAATGAACCTAAGCAGCGGCCAGGCCCGGCAGGTGCTGGAAGCGCTGGGCGCAGCCGAGCAGCAGTACATTCAGCAGCTACCACGCTCCAGTTCCAGCAAACCTGATTCCGGCAAGCCAGCTTGGTAGACATTGTAGGCTAGCTATTCGCACTGCCTGAAACCCGAATGTTTCGAGCCAGCCTGCCTCATTCTCCATAGTTGCTACCTTTACGACACATTCCAACCAATTCCCCACCCCGCGTTTTATGCAAATCAAAGAAGTAGTAATTGTCGCTGCGGTACGCACGCCTATCGGTTCGTTTGGCGGTAGCTTAGCCTCTCTGTCGGCTGTCGAGTTGGGAGCCATTGCTCTGAAAGGTGCGCTGGAGAAAGCCGGCGTTGACGGCAAAGAGGTGCAGCAGGTGATTATGGGCAACGTTATTTCGGCCAATCTGGGCCAAGCCCCGGCCCGCCAAGCAGCTAAGAAAGCCGGCCTGCCCGATACTGTGGAGTGCACGACCGTTAATAAAGTATGCGCGTCGGGCTCCAAGGCCATCATGTTTGGTGCCCAGGCTATTATGCTGGGTCAGGCCGATGTGATTCTGGCCGGCGGCATGGAAAGCATGTCAAACGTGCCATATTACCTCGACAAAGCCCGTTTCGGCGCTAAATACGGCCACGGCCAGATGATTGACGGCCTGATGAAGGATGGCCTCTGGGACCCGTACCACGACTACGCTATGGGCAACGCCGCCGACGCCACGGCTGCTCATTACGGCATCACCCGCCAAGACCAAGACGCTTTTGCCCAGCAGAGCTACGAGCGGAGTGCCGCTGCTGCCAAAGCTGGCAAGAAGAAAGACGAAATCATCCCGGTTACTATCACCGTGCGCGGCAAAGAAACCGTTGTCAGCGACGACGAGGAGTACACCAAAGTCGACTTCAGCAAGTTTGCGGGACTGAAGCCGGCCTTCACCAAGGAAGGCTCCGTAACGGCCGCCAACGCCTCCACGCTGAACGATGGCGCGGCCGCCGTACTGCTGATGAGCCGCGAAAAAGCCGACGAGCTGGGCATTAAGCCGCTGGCCCGTATCCGTGGCTTCGCCGACGCTGAGCAGGCGCCCGAGTGGTTCACCACGACACCTTCGTTGGCTATTCCGAAGGCGTTGAAAAACGCTGGTGTAGAAGCCTCAGAGGTTGATTTCTACGAAATCAATGAGGCTTTCTCGGTGGTTTCGCTGGCTAACAACAAGCTGCTGAACCTAGAAGGAACGAAGGTGAACGTGTACGGCGGAGCTGTGAGCCTGGGCCACCCGCTGGGAGCCTCCGGCGCGCGCATCGTAACGACGCTGCTGAACGTGCTGGAAAATGAAGGCGGCAAAATCGGCGTAACCGGCATCTGCAACGGTGGCGGCGGAGCCAGCAGCATTGTGCTGGAAAAGCTCTAAGCTAGTGCCTCTAATGAAGTAGTGAAAGTCCTGCCGCAGTTTTTGCGGCAGGACTTTTGTCTTTCGCGCCGGGCTACTTCTGCAGGAGGCTCTAGGTAGTCGTCTGCTATGACCTTCGGCTCTGCGTGAAATTACTTTGGCATTTCCCTCGTTCTTGCGCCTATGAAACGAATTGCTTTTGCCCTGCTGCTTCTGACTGCCACCTCGGCTCAGGCCCAGAAACTGCGGCGCTTTACTACTTACTACGACTCTACCAACACTCGTAAGCGCGAAGTCTACTCAGCCGTAGTGGCCGGCGACACGGTGATGGAAGGTCCGTACAAACGGTTCTACCGCTCCGGCCGGCTGGAGGCCCAGACCCGTTTTGCGGGCGGCAAGCGCGACTCAGCGTACGTGGAGTTTCACCCGAACGGGCAGCGCCGGCTGGAAGTGACCTACCAGCAGGGTGTGCGCCAGGGCCCCTTCAAGACTTACTACGACTCCGGCAAGCTGGCCCAGGAAGGCAGCTACGAAAACGACCAGCCCAGCGGCTACCTGCGCTACTATCACCCCAACGGCGAGGTGAAGCTGGAAACCACCCTCGCGGCCGGTCAGCCGGCCGGCGCCGTGAAAGAGCTGTACCCGTCGGGTAAAACCAAAGTCGAAATCACCTATCAGAACGGGCAGGCCAATGGCCCGGTGAAAACCTACTACGAAAACGGCCAGCTCCAGAGCGAAGCCACTTACAGCCGTGGCTTGCTGGCCGGCCCCTACAAAACGTACTACGACAACGGCCAGGTAGAAACCGAAGTGCTGGCCGATAAGTCGGGCAAGGGCAGCTACCGCAGCTACTACCGCTCCGGCAAGCTCCAGACCGAAGGCAACTACGTGGCCTCCACCTTCACGGGGCGCGCCGTGAAAAACCCGCTCGGCGACGACCTCACCAAGCAGGCCCGCAGCATGGCCGGCGGCACCTCCAACCTAGAAGGCCCTGCCAAATCGTACTACGAAAGTGGTGCGCTCAAAAGCAAGATGACCTACCGCCAAGGCGTGCTCACGGGCACGCAGGAGGATTTTTACGAATCGGGGAAGCCGCAGCAGAAAACCGAGTACGCCAACCAGGCCCGTGACCGAAAAACAACTTCGTACTTCGAAGATGGCACGGTGCGCGAAGAACAGCAGTTCAAGAACGGCCAGCCAACGGGTGTGTGGCGCACGTTTCATGCGGGTGGCAAGCAGGTAGCCAGCCAGAAAACCTACCTGAATGGTCGTCAGACCGGCGAAATGCTCACCTACTCCCCCACCGGCACTGTGCTCAGCAAAGTGCTCTATGAGAACGGCAAGCCCACCGGCCTGGGGCAGGAGTTTTTCCCTTCGGGCAAGCTGAAAGCGGAAACCACCTATGTGAAGGGCCTCAAAACCGGCAACTACCGTCTGCTCCGCGAAGACGGCACCCCGGAAGTCACCGGTTTCTACCGCAACGGCAAGGAGTCGGGGGTATGGAACTACTTCGGGCCCGACGGCAAAACGGTGCAGGACAAAAAGACTTTCCGCAACGGCCAAGTAGTACCGGAAGGCGCCGCTGCTCCCGCTAGCAAACCAGCGCCAGCCCGCAAGCCACCAGTGAAGAAGTAGACTATTTCATCAATCAGCCGCGCCCTTCATTTCTGTCATCCTGAGCAAAGCGAAGGACCTTATCACGCCTGATGTTCTTGCGTGATAAGGTCCTTCGCTTTGCTCAGGATGACAGATTGCTTTCGGGATATGAGTACACACAAAATAACTACGACTAAAACCAGATGCTAAACGCGGTACGGCCGTTTTCCTGGGTTTCGAGGCTGAAGCGCAGGTTGTGTTGCAGCAGAATGTCGCGGATGAGGGTAAGGCCAATGCCCTGACCGTCGCGCTTGGTGCTGAAGAAGGGCGTGAACAAGCGGCGCTGCACCTCGGGTAGGATGCCGGGGCCGTCGTTTTCGATGTGCAGCGCGGGCGGGCTGAGCGTGGTGCGAATGGTGAGGTTGCCATTTTCGCCGATGGCCTCCAGCGCATTTTTCACGATGTTGAGCAGAGCCTGCTCCAGCTGCTGCCGGTCTAGGTCGGCGCGGAGGGGCGTGGGCGCCAGCTGCCAGTGCCAGCGCACGTGGCGGCGCTCGACCTGCACCTGCATCAGGCGCTGCATGCCATGCAGCAGCTCATGCACATCAGTAGGCTGGCGGTTGGGTGGCGGCAGGCGCACCAGATTGGCGAAATTGGCAATGAAGTTGGCCAGGTGCGTGTTGCGGGCAATAGATACGTCCAGCGCCTCCTGAAAATCGGGTTGGTCGGTGGGGGCTAGTTGAGGCGTGTAGTGCCCGAATGACTGCAGAATAGAATTGATGGCGCCGATGGAGTTGTTGATTTCGTGCGACATCATCCGGATTAGCTTCTCGTAAGCCTGCTTTTCCTGCCGGATCAGGTCCTGCGTCAGTTCTTCCAGCAATATGAAGTTGCGCGTAAAACCCCGGTCCACGAAGTGCGAGCAGTGCGCCCGGTAGGTCTGAATGCCGGAAAGCTGTACTACCTGTGGCTGTCCCTCGCGCAAGGTACCCAGCGCCGCGCCCCACTCACCGGGCAGATCGGCAGGCCGCTGGCCCAGCAGCGTTCCGGCCGGTTGGCCCAGGAACCGCTCAGCGGCGGGGTTTACGGCCTCCATCTGGCCCTCGAAGTTGAGCAGCAGAATGCCCGCCGGCGAGGCCTGGATGAGACGTTCCAGCAAATAGCTTTTCTCGTGTTGCGTCACGCGTTCCTGCCGCAGCTCATCAATCATCTGGTTATAGACACCGATCAGCTGGTCCATTTCACGCTGGCCTACGGGCACGAACTTCATGGAGAAGTCCTTGCTGCAAATGGCCTCCGTGCCGGCCGCAATCAGCTGAAACGGGCGCACAAAGCCGCGGTATAGCTGCACCGTGAGAACAATGCTAATAAGCAGCAGCACCTCCAGCCCCACAAACAGCGCCGCATTCGTCCGCATTACCTGCGCCGCCAGTACAATAAGCACGGCATGAATCAGGACAACGAACAGCAAAAACTTGGTACGCAGGGACATGTAGAGGATGAGACTGTTGCGGAAAGTAAAAACGTCATTCCGAGCGAAGCCGAGGAATCTCGCTAGTGTAGTAGAATTGCCATTACAATCTCAGCACGCGAGATTCCTCGGCTTCGCTCGGAATGACGTGCTGGAAAGCCCTTTCTCCTATTCCGCGTCAAATGGAATAGCGTATTTCTCCAGCCTACGGTACAGCGCCCCCCGGCTCAGACCCAACGCTTTGGCTACACGGCTCACGTTGCCGGAAAAGTGCTCCATTGAGCGGCGAATCATCTGGGCTTCCAGCTCATCCAGGGTGATAGTACCGGGCTCAGGGAGTTGGCCGGGTTCGGGGGTGCGAGTAGCGGGCTGGAACTGCGCCTGGAAATCTTCAGGGCCCAGCTCATCCTTGCCCGAGACTAGCACGGCGCGCTCCACCAGATTTTTCAGCTCCCGGATGTTGCCGGGCAGTGGTAGTTCGCGCAGCCAATGCAGGGCGCGGGTGCCTACCTTCAGGGCGGGGCGGTTGTAAGTGGCGCGCAGTCCATCCACGAAATGCTGCACCAGCAGCGGGATGTCCTGGGGCCGCTCGCGCAGGGCGGGCAGGCGCACCGTAATCAGGTTGATGCGGTAAAACAGGTCTTCGCGGAAGCGCCCTTGCTGCACCAACTCAGTGAGGTTGCGGTTAGTAGCGCAAATCACCCGGATATCGAGGCGGCGGGGGCGGCTGTCGCCGAGCACCTCGTAGGTGCGGTCCTGCAGCACACGCAGCAGCTTCACTTGCGAGGACAGGTCCAGCTCCCCTATTTCATCCAAGAAGATAGTGCCGCCGTTGGCCAGCTCAAAGCGTCCCACCCGGTCAGTTTTAGCGTCGGTAAAAGCGCCGCGGCGGTGCCCGAACATCTCACTCTCAAACAGCGAGGCGGCAATACCACCCAGATTTACTTTCACGAACGGCTGGCGGCGGCGGTTGCTGTTCTGGTGCACAGCCTCCGCAATCAGCTCCTTGCCGGTGCCACTTTCGCCCTCAATCAGCACCGAGGCATCAGTAGCGGCAACCTGGCCCACATTGCGCAGTAGTTGGAGCAGGCGCGCGTCCTGGCCTACAATGTTGCTGAAATTGAACTGTTTGTCGAGCTGGCGGCGACTGAGCTGCGTTTCTTCGGCCGGAGCCGCAGTGGCCTGCTGCTCGCTCAGGCTCAGGATGGTACGGATGGTCTGTAGCAGGGCCTCGTTGTTCCAGGGCTTGGTCACGAATTCGGCTGCCCCGGCCTTGATGCCTTCCACTGCCAGCGTGATGGAACCCCAACCCGTAATCAGAATAACGGGTAGCTGCGGAGCTACCTGCTTCACCTGGGCCAGCAGTTGCAGGCCATCCTGGCCACTGGTTTCCAGCGAGTAGTTCATATCCATTAGCACCAGGGCTGGTGGCGCGGTGCGCACTATATCCAGCGCCTCCTCAGGTGTAGCCACGGCTTTCGCAACGTAACCGGCCTGTTTCAGCAACAGTCCCAGCGAGGTCCGGACGGCCAGGTCGTCGTCAACTAGTAGTATCATAGCTCAGTGCACGAAGGACGGAAATGCGGGGAAATAAAGCGAGAGACAGTTTTCGGTAGTTGCAGGCCTGTGCCTAATGGTAGCGGAAACTACTCTTCGCGCAGGGCCACGGCCGGATGAATGCCAGCGGCTTGCCGGCTGGGATAAAACGCGCATAGTGCCGTGATGCAGTACACTGCCACTGCTGCCACTCCAATGCCCGCCAGATAGAACTTCGGAGCCAGCTCAAAGGCATTTAGTAGCGGAAACTGCACGGCCAGCAGCCCGCCCAACAGTACACCGAAGGTCGTTACGACCAGCATTTCGCCCAGAAACTGCCTGCTAATGTCCGGGCCGGTGGCACCCATAGCCCGGCGCAAGCCAATTTCGGCCCGGCGCTGGCTGATATTGTACCACAGTACGCCAAAGAGACCCAGCGCTACGTTCACAATCAGAAATACGCTGACCAGGGCTAGTCCCGCCACCGGGACGATGGTGTAGCGGCGCTTGTGCAGGCGGTCCTCGTCCATCACGCGCACCATAGTAGTCCATTGGCGTGTGACGCCGGCCACCGTACGGGCTATTTTCTCCTGTAGTTCGCCTCCCTCGCCGGGTGCTACGCGCACCACCACATTGGCCGTTTCCCAGCGTGTAGTGTCGAAGGGAATGAGGCGCTTCCAGAGAGAAGGCACCGCCGGTCCGAAGTCATTTTCCATGCGCACATCGTCTACCACACCTGTCACCTGGAATTCATCTTCGGGGTTAGGGTTGGGGCCAGGCTCTATCCAAGTGAAAATTTTGCCCAGCGCCGGCCCGTTGCCAAACAACTCTTCCCGCAGATTCTGGCTGATGACGACCGGACGGTGGTGGCTGCCGTCGTCGGTTTTGGCAAACCAGCGGCCCTCCCGCAGGTGCAGCTTCATCACCTGGGCGTAGTGGTCGTCGGCATCGTAGATATTGGACTGCCCTGACTTGCGGCCGTGGTAGCTGAAGGCAGACGTATTGGTATTAAAGATGAACGGCACGTTGCCGCTGGTAAGAGCCACCTGCTGGATACCCGGCAGAGCCTTCACCTGGCGCAACACGTCGTCGAGCTGGGCGCGGGGCATGGTTTCGTTCTGCCCCGCCCTGATTTCGAGGCGCCACACCTGCTCGTAGTCGAAGCCATGCGGCTCGAGGTAGTACTTGGCAAACGTGAGAAGCAGGGTACCGACGCCAAACAGCACCACGAAGGAGAAAAAGATTTCCGACACCAGCAGCAGATTGTTGCGCTTGCGGTTCCAGATTAGTTTGAACAGATGGCGAAGCATTTTCGGGAAGAATGAGGTGATGGGTGTGCTGTTGGGAGCAAGCCAAAGCATCGAGTCGGAGGCAGCCGCTCCTTGCTACTTCTGCTCTCCGCTGCCGCGCAGGGCCACTACCGGGTTGAGGCGCGACATTTTCCAGGCCGGGTACACACCGCTCATTAGCCCGAAGACCAGTGTGAGCAGCAGCCCCCAGGCAAACACGCGCCAGCTCAGGCTAAACTGCGCGTAGGCCACCACGTGTACATCATTGAGCAGCGCCAGAGCCCCGGCCGCGAGGGCCAGTCCGAGCAGCCCGCCCACCACGGCCAGCACCACGTTTTCCACCAGAAACTGCCCCACTAGGTTGCGGCCCGTAGCCCCAAAGGCCTTGCGCACCCCAATCTCGCTGGAGCGCTCCAGAATGCGTGTCACGTTCAGATTCACCAGATTCAGAGCAGGCAGCAGCATAAATAGCAAGCCCAGCACGGTACAGATCAGGTAGAAGGCGCCAACATTATCATCGTCCAGCGTTTGAGAGTCGCTGCCACTTACTGCCCGTGTAATATGCAGCGCCCGGGTGAAGGTGGCCAGCATGGGGTCAGCGTAGGAGAAAAGAGCCTGTACTTCCTTGGGGTTAGGAATTTCCACGCGCCGCATCATTTGGCGGTATTCCTCGCGCATAGCCGGCGTTTCAGCCGCGGATGGAGCCAACAGCACGACCATAAATTCCCCACTTATGCGGTTGTCGCGCGTCAGTGAAGGGCTCAGCGTATAGGGTACCCACACATCGGAATACGAAGCAATATGCACGGCCGACACATTGCGTACTACCCCGGCAATATGGTAGCGCTTCAGATCAATTTCGATGGTGCGGCCCACCACCTGTGTAGTGCCAAAGTAACTACGGGCAGTAGCCTCGTTGACGATGCACACATGCTGAGCCTGGGCCACCTCGGCACCTGTAAAGGCCCTTCCTCCCAAAAACTCGAAGTCCATAATCTGCCAGAAGTCGCCATCGGTGTAGCGAATATCCAGCGGCAACAGGCCGCCTTTGGTAAAAGCTGTGGCGTTGTAGATATTCGACATGATGCCCACCTTTTCGGGCGTCTTCATCTTGCGCACGTACCTGTCCACGAATTGTATGCTGGCGGGCATGTTCATCCAGCCGTGGTCGTCCACCATCTGCTGCCGGATGGTATTCACGAACAGCATCCGATTGAGGCGCTTTTCCGGCATGTTGGGACCTACTACATGATCTACCAGCGCCATTACCACCAGCAGAATCATCAGGGTGAAGCTGATGCCGAACAGGCTGATGAAAGTAAAAAACTTGCGGCGCAGCAGCACCTTCCAGGCTATTTTAAGGTAGCTGAGAAGCATGGTTTTTCAAGTAAGATTTGAGAAGGAAAGAGGAGGAACCGAGGACCAGAAACTGCTCAGGGACATGTCCGTCAGCGGGGAGTTTCTACTTCTTGCCTGACTTAGCTGACTTGGCTGCCGTCGAAGAAGCGAATGAGACGCTCGGTGCGACGGGCCATGTACTCATCGTGGGTTACCATCACAATGGTGGTGCCTTCCTCCCGGTTGAGAGTTAGCAGCAGTTCCATAATTTCCTCGCCCATCACCGAGTCGAGGTTGCCGGTGGGCTCGTCGGCCAGAATCAGTTCCGGACGCCCGGCCAGAGCCCGCGCTATAGCTACCCGCTGCCGCTGCCCGCCGGAAAGCTGGCTGGGGAAGTGAGTAGTGCGGGAGCTCAGGCCTACTTTGTCGAGGGCGGCATGGGCCAGCTCGCGCCGCCGCCGGCCACTCACACCAGGCCGGTACAGGAGCGGCAGTTCCACATTATCGAGCACCGAAAGGTCGTTGATGAGGTGGTAGCTCTGGAATACAAACCCAATTTTGTGGTTGCGCAGCGCCGCCAGTTCCCGGTCGGAATACGACTGCACGGCCCGGCCTTCAATCTCCACGACCCCAGCCGTCGGCTCGTCCAGCAGCCCCATAATGCTGAGCAGCGTAGACTTACCACAGCCGCTAGGCCCCATTACCGACACGAACTCCCCTTTATGGATGATGAGGTTGACGTGGTTCAGAGCTACTGTTTCGATGGTTTTGGTCTGATATACTTTCTCGATACCGCGCAGCTCAATAACCGGCTGCCAAGTGGCTGGGCGGGCAAGAGGCGCGGCAGTCGAAGTAGCGGAAGCAGTACTGGAGTTCATAGGGCAGTGGTTGAATGGGAAAGGCAAAGGAAAGGCAATTGTCCGTTTTCGGCCAGCTGGCACGAGTACTATGCTGTACCTAGCCAAGCCTCATGCCAATTACATAAATTGTTTATTATGAGTATTTTACAATATATAATACAACTTATAGCTTTATCAAAAGATGTCCGTAAACGGACAGTGTGTTCGGTCTTGCAGGCTATCCAGACACAGGCACCAACATTATTCAGCGGCTAGCGGCAGTTGATGCTCAAAATCGTAGAGTGTGAGGGCGCGCAGGCGGTAGTGGGCCACCCAGCAGGCGCGCAGCGCGGCAATGTAGGCGCGGCGGGCCTGGTCTTTCTCGGCCAGGGCAATATTGAGGTCGGTGAGGCTGATGCGACCAACTTTGTATGTGGCCTGGGCAATACCATACCGGCGCTGGGCCAGCGTATCGGCTTGGGCCGTGAGAGCCAGCTGCTCAGTAAGGGTGCTGAGCTGGCTGGCCTGCACCAAGACACTTTGCTCGAACACGCGCTGCTCCTGCGCTACATTCTGCTCGGTCTGTCGGCGCGTCACCTCGGCCGTTTTTACCACCGATTTTTGCCGACCCCAATCCACAAGCGGCAACGAAAACACCAAGCTCACCTGCTGCTGGTTTTGCGGACTATAATACGTGTCCCAGAAGCTGCGGGAGCTGTTCACATAGCCTAGGTTGGCGACCAGCGTAGCCTGAAAGCCAGTAGTGCCTTTAGCTAGTGCCACGTCGCTTTCAGCCTGCAGCAGGCGGCGGCGGAAGGCCAGCGTTTCGGGGCGGTTCCGCTGGGCCTGGGCCAGCGCCTCATCGGCGGGTGCCCTAAGGTATGGCACGGCATCGGGCACCCGCAGGCGTAGCGTTTCGGCGTTCTGGCCGGTGTAGATCTGCAGACGTAAGGCCGCATCCTGAGCATCGAGCCGGGCTTGGCCGAGGGCTTTGCGGGCGCTAAGCACGTTGAGTTCCAAGAGCAGCAGGTCGCTCTGCGAAAGGCGGCCTAGTTGGTACCGCTCTTTGCCAAGACGCAGCATTTCCTCGTTGGCCTGCACGTTCTGGGTAGCTACCTCGGCATTCACCTGCTGCAGCAGCACATCAAAATACAGCTCTGTGATGCGCTGGGCAATGGTTTCACGCTCCAGCACAAACTGGCGCCGGCTTTCTTGGTAGCGCAACGGCTCGATGCGCCGGTCCCAGCGCAGGCGGTTGTAGCGGCCCAGCGGCTGCGTGAGGCCAATGTTCACGGGCTGGTTGTTGTAGAGCCGGGCGTTGCGGTTGAAATCATCGAAGCGCTGCATTTCTGAGCTGACCACCAGCAGCGCCCCCGTGGGGCCAATGTTCTGGCTAAGTGAAATACCCAGGATAGAGTTGTTCTGGCGCACGGCCTGAAACTGCAAGGTGCCATCCGGCTGCACCACGGGCGTAATCACGCGGCTGTAGTTGGGTAGCTGCCCCTGCAATGCGAGCTGCGGCCGGTAGTTTGCCTGGTGCGTGCGGTACTGCCAGTAGCTGGTTTCGCGGGAGGTGCGGGCCTGCCCTGCCACCGCCGACTGCTCCAGCGCCAGCTCAATCACCTGCTCCAGGCTCAGGACCTCTTGTTGAGCGGCGGCCGAAAACCCAGCCGCAACTAGTGCCAAGGTGCTCCAAAAACGCTTCATAGTAGGCTATTCTTTAATGATGAGGCTGGGCGTGCCCAGATAGTCCTTCATGTCGCTCACCACTATTTCGTCGCCAAGACGCAGGCCGCTCAGCACCTGCACGTAGTCGAGGTTGCTTTCCCCAAAACGTACCGTCCGGCGCTCCGCCTTGCCATCGTGCAGCACAAATACCTGCTGTTCCTTGCCTCCCTGGTAGAAGGCGCCGTTCTTCACACGCAGCACCTGGCGCTGGCTACTGGTCACCACAAACACATCGACGCGCAGGTTGGAGCGCAGGGCCGGGTGGTGGTCTTCGATGAGCCGAGCGTAGAACGTAACCGTGCCCTTGTCCACGGCCGGGCTTACGGTGCTGATGGTGCCGCGCAGGTCGGTGTCGTTGAGGCGCACTACTACGGCCGCGCCTGGGTGCAGGGCATCGGCATACGCGTCAGAAATAGTAGCCCGCACCCGAAAGCTGCTAAGGTCGGCTACGCGGGCTAGCGGGTCGCCCTGCTGCACAGTGGCTCCTATATCCTCGTTCACCCACGTCAGCACGCCGGGCTGCTGGCTGCTGATGTCGGCCTGAGCTAGCTGGCTGGCTAGCTCCGCAATGCTACGGTCCTGAATCTGCATCGTGAAGCCCAATTCGCGCACATCGGCAGCGTTGGCCGCCTGCTGGTTGCGGATCTGCTCGTGCAGGCGCTGCAACTCCAATTGGGCCACTTTCAGGTTTAGCTCAGCCTGGCGCACACTTTCGGCGGTGCCACCACCTATTTTCAGCAAATATTGCTCGTCGCGCAGCGCTGACTGCAGGCTACGCACTTTCACCTGCTGCACCAGTTGCTGGGAACGGAGGTCGTTGAGGGCTTTTTCGAGACTGAGCTGAAGCTGGCTGTTCTTGTTGCGGTTTTGCTGCTGGCCGTCCTGCAGCTTTGCTAGCGCAGTAGTGGTAAGGTCTTTATCCAGCTCCAGAATGGTCTGGCCGGGTTGCACCTTCTCGCCCACTTGCAAGGCCACTCGCCGAATACTACTTTGGATAGGGCTCGTAATGACTGCCTCGTGCCCCGGAATGATAAGGCCGGCGGCCGTGAGCGAGGCTTCAATGTCACCGATTTCGGCCGTTGCAGTCAGAAATTGGGCCCGGCGTATGCTAGGTCGCAGCACCGAGCGGAACGCCAGCAACGCAACGGCCGCAACTACCAGCCCCGCCAACAGCAGCAACCAACGGCGCAACTTGCGGCGGTTTTGGGTGGCCGAAGAAATAGCTCTGTCCATTTTCGTACAGGAATGAGGAAGATTCCCATACAGTCTGCCAACGTTTATGCCAATAGATCATACTATTGATATACAGCATTTTATACAGCAAATCAGTACACATACACATCCAGATACTGTCCGGATGCGGACACTGTGTTCGGAAATACTCAGCAGTTGGCAGTAGCTGCGTTCTAGGAGGCAATGCAGCTCTGATAGCGTGTTCTGAAATGAGCCTCTGGTTCATTACTCCTCTGGTCGACAGACTTATAGTTGAGCTAGGAGTATAGTGCCAGGAAAATATTCGAATAAAATTTTGGGGCCAGACTACCCTTTCGCCTTTTGCTGCATCTGACAGTCTGAAGCCTTAGGAAAGGCCTTCGCAGCCTGTAGGAGCCTTTTTCCGGCTGGCAGTACCAGCAAGTGTCTCCTTCTCCAACTCCCTTAACTCCAATGAAAAAACCGGGTAACACAAAAATAATTCACCCAGTACCTTGCGTTGCATAGTACCTTCTGTTACCTTTGGGTCATTGATTAGATAAGTACTTCGACGCAGGCCCTGCTTCTCACCGAAGCGCCGCCCACGCCGAAAGCCGGACACCACCGCGCCAACCGGGCCGGGAGCCGGCAGCCCGACGGAAACAGCCGTTTCTCTCCGCTGCCACTTGTGTTTTGGCCGTTTGGTGCCCCAAAATTCGTTTGGGCTGCACCCCTACTTTTCGCGCCTTTGTTACTGGCAAACAGCCTCCCAGCGGAACCGCGGCCGCCTGGAACGGCACCTCTTTGCCTGGTTTGTACTCCAACTCACCACTTCCAATGACTTCCTTTCCGACTTTCAGCCGGGCCATTCAGGGCCTGGGGTTCCTCGCTATGCTCTCTCCTTTGGCTGCCGCGGCCCAGCAGCCCACCGGTTCAGTCTCAGGTACGCTGCTCGACCAGACCAACGGCCAGCCTCTGCCCTTTGCCAACGTAATTGTGCTCCGCGCTCAGGATTCTACGTTTGTGAGTGGGGCTCAAACCGGCGAAAATGGCACGTTTGAGCTAGCCTCGCTTGGACTGGGCAACTACTTGCTAAAGGCTTCGGCTATTGGCTACCAGGGGTTTCGCCGCCCCATTACTCTCACCAGTGCTAATCCCACCTTGCGCTTGGGCACCCTGAAAGTGGCCCCAACGGCTACCCAACTCAAAGGTGTAACGGTCACCGGCGAGCGGGCTGCCGTAGAAGAAAGCTTGGACAAGAAAGTCATCAACGTGGAAAAGGACCTGAGCAGCGTGGGTGGCACGGCCGTGAACGTGCTGCAAAACGTGCCCAGTGTGGCCGTAGCGCCTGATGGCACGGTGAGCATGCGCGGTAGCTCCAACATCACCATCCTGATTGATGGGAAGCCCAGCCAATCGGCTAATAGCGGGGCGGGCGGCAACCGGCTAGAACAGATTCCGGCCAGCTCTATTGAGAAAGTGGAAGTCGTGACTAATCCTTCGGCTCGCTACGATGCGGCCGGCAGTGGCGGCGTCATCAACATTATCCTGAAAAAGCAAAAGAAAGATGGCTGGAACGGGCAGGCCTCGGCTACGCTGGGCACCCGCGACAAATACAACGGCAGCCTGAGCCTGAACCGCCGGGCCGGCAAAATGAACTGGTTTGGCTCGTATAACCTACAGGACAACCGCTACCGCAGCACTTCCCGCACCGACCAGACCAGCACTGTGGAAGGTACTACGCTGCTCATCAACCAGGATGGCCTGAACCAGCGCCACAACGTGAACCATTCTGGCCGCTTGGGCTTCGACTACACTATTTCGCCGGAGCAGACCATTACGCTGACTGTGGAGCCTAACCTGAACCGCGGCCTCAATACCGGCACGCAGCTCGCCGACATCCGCAGCGCGCAGGGCTCCGACCGGATTGGCAGTGCTTTCAAAGTCACGGAAGACGTGAGCAACACGGACGCTTCGCTGGACTACCGCCGCACCTGGGAAGCCCATAAAGGCCGCGAGTTGACGGCCAACATTGCCTACACCAACCTCGACGCCGATGTGGTAGTGGGCCAGCGCAATACGTTTGGCTCAGAAGATTTGCGCGAGTGGAAGCAGGACCTGCATGTAGATCTGAACGCCGCGGCTTACCAGGCCGACTATGTGCATCCGATTGGCGAAAAGGCCCGTTTTGAGGCCGGTGTGAAGGGCCAGGTAATGCTCAACGACGGTACCGACGACTTCCTGCGCCAGTATTCCGATACGCCCGGCTTCGAACGTCTCGCCGACCGGTCTTTTGCCTACTCATTCAAAGAGTATCAGCAGGCTGGCTATGCCACCTACCAGCAGACAATGGGCAAATGGAGTGCCCAGGGCGGCCTGCGGGCTGAATACACCAATACCAGCGGCGAAGTAGAGGGCGGCAAGGGTCCGTTCCGGCTGAGCTACCTCAACCTGTTCCCTTCGGCCACTGTGGCCCGCACACTTTCTACCGCCGACCAGCGCGTGCAGCTGAGCTACTCGCGCCGCCTCAACCGCCCCGGTTTCATGCAGCTGCTGGCTTTCCCGCTCTACCAAGACCAGCGCAGCTACCGCATTGGCGACCCGACACTCCGCCCCGAATACATCAACGCATTTGAACTGGGGCACCAAATGACAATGGGCCAGACTTCGCTGAATACCACGCTATTTTACCGCCAGACCAACAATGCCATTCAGCGCCTGACGCGGGTGGATGAGGAGGCCACGCGCCTCTACGGCAACGGCGCCGTTATTACGGGCAGCTACTCCGACAACTTTGGGCAGGCTACCAGCATGGGCGCAGAACTCTCGCTGAACCACCCGCTGGCTAAGTGGTGGCGCCTGACGGCCAGCGGCTCGCTGTTCCAGACCAACGTCACGGCTGCTACCGGCAACGAAACCAGCCGCCGCACCCTATCGGGCACGGGCCGCTTGATGAACACCTTTAATCCTACGCCCAAACTGGATGTGCAACTGACCGGCAACTACCGCGCGGCCGCCATTACGTCGCAGGGCCGGATTGCGCCGGTCGGCTCGGTGGAAGTGGCATTGCGCCAGCGCCTATTCGGCGACCGGGCGGCCCTCACGTTGCGGGTGAGCGACATTTTTAACACGCAGCGTAACCTCACGGAAGTATATGCAGCCGAAAACAACTTCCAGGCAACGTACTACAACAAGTGGGAAACGCGGGTAGGCTACCTAGGCTTCTCCTGGTACCTGGGCTCCACCAAGCCCCCGAAAAAGATTGAAAGCCAGCCTCAGGGTGGTGGTGGCGGCTTCGGAGGCTAAGCCCCGCAGATTTAGGGCATAACCATTCCAACGGCTGTCTTAGCCAAAGCCTAAAAATTCTTTTTATCCTGCAGGCATCCCTTAGGCAACTACCCGCATCTTTCGAGCAGTTGCAGCATATCACAGCAGACAGCTAGCTACTTCTGCTTCTCCCCGACCCCGCGCTGATGGGCGGCCGCTTCCCTGACCGGCAAGCATGGCCAACCGCCCAACAACGCCTCCCTGCTCCCGTGTAGCGGGGCATCGTCCCTGCCCGCTGGCCTAGCTGCCGGCCGGGCTCCGGGCCTGCCAACTCCCTTTTTTCCATTGCTCCCGCCAGATGAGCCGCTCCATGCCGAGCAGCCGACGGGCAGCGCCTTGTCTTCTTTTTCCTTTCCAAAGCCATGAAAAATTCCGTGCTGAACCGCTCCCTTCTGGGTATCATTGCTTCGCTGGCTGTGCTGCAACTCTCGGCCCACACCTTGGGCCACGGCACCGTAACAGGCAGCCTGCGCGACGGCGACACCAAAGAGCCGATTCCCTTCACCAGCATTGTAGTGCTGCGCGCCGCCGACCATCGGCTGGCAGCCGTAGGCACGACTGATGCCGAGGGCAATTTCAAGCTCAAATTTCTTCCCCTCGGCGACTACGTAATCCAATCGACGGCGCTTGGCTATCAACTGCAGCAGCCTGCCGTAACGTTTCGGCCTCTGAGCAACCGCCAGAAATTGGGTACGCTCACGCTGCAGTCGTTGTCGAGCCAGCCCCGGGTGCAGGCCCCGCGCCAGACAGTAGCCCAGCGCACCAGCTGCCCACCTGCTCCTAAGCTGGCAGTCCGGTCATAGACAAAATAACGAAGTAGTTGATGGTCCTACGGCACCCTTTGGGCAGCTTGTAGGGCCATTACCTGTGAGAAGAAGCGTAGGCCAACGGGCCGGAACGCGGCGTGAGAGAGGCAGCCGGCCGCCGAGACTACAAAGTATCTGGCTGTGCCTGATCTTGCAGGTGCTATGTCTGCTGCTTTCACTGCCCTGATTCTCTTTTTGTGCACTGGCGCGCTGGTCCCCGTAAACCGCCAGTTCCGCCAAACACCGGACGGTATCTTGGTATTCGTGGCTTCAAACGGCACGCATACCGACGTGGTAGTGCCGCTGCAGGTGCCGCACACACAGGGGGCTAGTTGGTTCCGGCATTTGCCCGATTCCAGCTTCCACTCGCGTTTTGATGCCTACGAGTATGCCGCCTTTGGCTGGGGCAGCGAGAAGTTTTACCTGGCCTCCTACAACCAACAGGTGCCTGGCCCAGCCACTGTGCTGCGCGCCTTGGTGCCGGGGCCTACGCTCATGCACGTGCGCTTTCTGCGTCACGCGCCACCAGCCGGCACTCATGTGGTAGCGGTGCACATCTCCCCTGCGCAATACCAGTTGCTTACCGCCCAGATTGAGGCGGCTTTTCAGTCAGACAGCCTGAACCGCTACACCCTGCGTACTGCGGCCGGCTACACCGCCAACGACTTTTTCTTCCGGGCTACCGGCCGCTACCACGCGCTGCGCACCTGCAACGACTGGACCGTGCGCACTTTGCGCCGCGCCGGACTGCGGGTGCCGCTGAAGTCGCCGCTGGCGGCTCCGGTGCTGCATCAGGTGCGGCAGGCGAAGTAAGCTGCTGGTTGTACCTTCGCGCCATCATTCCGCATTGTTTCTGATGAGCGTTCAAAAACCCAGCATTCCGCAAGGCACCCGCGACTTTGGCCCGGCCGTAGTGGCCCGCCGCAACTATATTTTCGGCATTATCCGTCGCGTGTTCGAGAAGTTCGGCTACGCTCCGCTTGAAACGCCTACGCTCGAAAACCTGTCGGTGCTGACCGGCAAGTACGGCGAAGAAGGCGACCAGCTGCTGTTCAAGGTGTTGAACTCGGGCAACTTTTTGAAAAAGCAGAAGGGTGACGTTATCAAGGAGGAAGTGACGCCTGACGACCTGCTGGCCGGCCCCAAAAAGGTGTTGCCCAAAATTGCCGAAAAAGGCCTGCGCTACGACCTCACAGTGCCTTTCGCGCGCTACGTGGTGATGAACCGCGGCACACTCACGTTCCCCTTCAAACGCTACCAGATACAGCCGGTATGGCGCGCCGACCGGCCCCAGCGCGGCCGCTACCGCGAGTTCTACCAGTGCGACGCTGACGTGGTAGGCACCGACTCGCTGCTCTGCGAGGCGGAAATTGTGCTGATGATGAGCGAGGTGCTAAATGCGCTGGGCCTCACGGAGCACACCATCAAAATTAACCACCGCCGCGTGCTGGGCGCTATTTATCAGGCGCTGGGCGGCGAAGGCACCGAAACAGACCTGTTCACGGCCATCGACAAGCTCGACAAGATTGGGCGCGATGGAGTGGAAAAAGAGCTGGCGGGCCGTGGCTTTTCGGAAGAGGCTACCGTGCGCCTGTTCGATTTGCTGGGCGTAGAGGGTAGCTTCGAGGAGAAGCTGGAGCGCCTGCTAGCCGGTTTCGTGACGGCCGGCGTAGATGCCGACAATGCCACCGCCGACGGCTACAAAGGCCTGCAGGACCTGAAACGCGTGCTGGACTACCTGCGCGACTTCGGCTTCGATAAGTTCGAAAACCTAGATTTTGATGTGACGCTGGCCCGCGGCCTGAGCTACTACACCGGCTGCATCTTCGAAATCAAGATCAACAACGTGAACATGAGCAGCGTGAGCGGCGGCGGCCGCTACGATAACCTCACGGGCGCATTCGGGCTACCGGGCGTGTCAGGCGTAGGCTTCTCGTTCGGTGTAGACCGGCTCTACGACTGCCTGGAGGAGTTGAACCTGTTCCCGCCCAATGCCGCTACTACCACGCGCTGCCTCGTGGCCAACTTTGACGAGGAAGGCGAACGGACTATGCTTTCCGTGCTGCGCCAACTGCGCGAAACTGGCATTTCCAGCGAGCTGTATCCGGAAACAGGCAAGCTGGGCCGGCAGTTTAAGTACGCCGATGCCAAAGGCATTCCGTTTGTGCTATTGCAGGGCTCCGAAGAGCGTGCCGTCGGCCAATTCAAGCTCAAAACCATGAGCACCGGCCACGAGCAGACGCTCACCCTGGCCGAGGTGCTGGCCGAATTGACGAAGTAAAAGGCTTCTACAGATGAAGGTCCGGCTTTGCTTTGGCAAAGCCGGACCTTCTATTTTTTGTTCGGCAGGAAAAAACGGACTTTTGGGATTACACCCCGGCACCACCCGCCGCCCATCCTGTATTCCACCCCATGTCCCACGAGTACGCCCTCACGCCTTCCTCCCACCTGAGCCTTGACACCTTGGCCCAGCTGCTGGGGCAGGAAACCCGCCTCACCCTTTCCGCCGAAGCCCGCCAGCGCATCGAGCACTGCCACTCCTACCTGCACAACCGGCTAGAGCACTCCGATGCGCCAGTGTATGGCATCAATACCGGGTTTGGCTCGCTCTGCGACAAAAGCATTTCGCCCGAAGACCGGGGCCAGCTCCAGACCAACCTGATGATGTCGCACGCTTGCGGCACAGGCGAGGAAGTGCCCTCCGACATCGTGAAAACCATGTTGCTGCTGAAGGCTCAGAGTCTGAGCTACGGCCACAGCGGTGTGCAACTGGCTACCGTGCAGCGCCTGCTGGACATGTACAACCGCGACATGCTGCCGGTGGTGTACCAGCAAGGCTCGTTGGGGGCCAGCGGCGACCTGGCTCCGCTGGCGCATCTGTGCTTACCGCTGCTGGGCTTGGGCGAGGTAAACTACCAGGGCTACCGCCTGGCCGCTGCCGACGCACTTAGCCTGTTCAGCTGGGAGCCACTCACGCTGGAGGCTAAGGAAGGATTGGCGCTGCTGAACGGCACGCAGTTTATGCTGGCTTATGCCGTGCACGAGCTGCTACGCACGCGCCGCCTGTTGAATGCCGCCGACGTTATCGGGGCCCTGTCATTGGAGGCGTTTGATGGCCGTGCCGAACCGTTTGATGAGCGCCTGCACCGCATCCGGCCCCATGCCGGCCAACTGACGGTAGCACGCCGTATTCGGGAGCAACTTGTTGGTTCAGAACTGCAGCAGCAGCCCAAAACCGCCGTGCAGGACCCTTACTCTTTCCGGTGCATGCCGCAGGTGCACGGCGCCTCCCGCGACGCCTTGGCTTATGTGGAGCAGGTGATAGAAACCGAGTGCAATGCCGTCACCGACAACCCCAACCTTTTCCCCGACGACGACCTGATCCTGAGCGGCGGCAACTTTCACGGGCAGCCGCTGGCCCTAGCCCTGGACATGCTGGCCATTGCCACAGCCGAAATCGGGAGTATTTCGGAGCGGCGGGTGTACCAGCTCATCAGCGGGCAGCGCGGGTTGCCACCTTTCCTGGTAGCCGAGCCCGGCCTCAATTCCGGATTCATGATTCCGCAATACACCGCCGCTGGTATTGTGAGCCAAAACAAACAGCTCTGCACCCCGGCATCAGTAGACAGCATTGTGAGCAGCAACGGCCAGGAAGACCACGTGAGCATGGGCTCCAACGCGGCTACTAAGGCTCTCCGCGTGGTCCAGAACGTAGAGCAGGTGCTGGGTATCGAGTTGCTGAACGCAGCCCAGGCGCTGGCCTTCCGCCGCCCCGCCCGCAGCTCCGAGGCGCTGGAACAGGTAGTGGCAGCTTTCCGAGAGCAGGTCAATTTCGTGAGCCGGGACCGGGTGCTCTACCCTGATCTGCACGCCGCCGCCGCCTTCGTGCGCAGCTACCAGTGGTCCTGATGCAGTAGTTGTTGCTCCGAGTATGCGGAACAAAGCGGTTAACACGTTATCCGTTTGCATCTTGCCTGCCGCTACCCAATTTTATCCGCCAGCCTATGCGTTCTGCTAACTACTTCTACCTGCTGCTACTGTTCGTCGGAATAGTGTTGGCTGCCAATTCGCCCACTCTGGCGCAACCTTGTGCGGCCACTCCCGGTCAGCCGGCCTGCACCTTTGTGGCCGTAGATGTGCAGACCAACCAGATTGTGGAGAAGCTGTGCGTAGGCCGCACCGTGCGTTTTGATTTGTGCTCTGGCCGGCAGCCACTGGTATACACTTACCAAATACTGCCGGGCTCCGCAGCGTACCCGAACCCCTGCGGCGGCCCTGGCTTTCTGCAGTCGCCCGTCACGTATACGCCCACCACCATTGGTCCCATCACGGTTACCGAAAATGGGCAGCCTTGTACAGGCTGCGGTGCCGGCACCATTTATTTCCGGGAGTTTGAAGTTTTCGACAACCCGGCTCCCGCCTTTACTACTACGGCCTGCTCCCCCGGCTTTGTGCAGGTAACACTGCCGGGTGCACCCTACGACAGCTATACCGTCCAGATTGGCAGCAGCGTACTACCGGCGCCCCGCGGCCAAACCATCACCTACCCAGTGCCGGCTGGCGCCACCAGCATCACGGTAGCAGGTGTATACAGCGACAATGCCTTGTGCACGCGCTCTGCTACCCAAACTCTGCCGCAGCTGGCCACACCGGGTCCGTTGGCTATTCAGAATATCACGCTGCAAGGCACTACTGCCCAGCTTACCGTGGCGCCCCTTACAGCCGGCTACCGCTACACGGTGGAGCGGGCCGACTTTGCTTCTCCCACCGCCTTTCAGACGGTGACGGCCGCAACGCCTACCGGGCTTACGGGCTTCACGATACCTGGCGCCACGGCTGGCTTCTACCGTATCCGCCGCGCCGACGACTGCCAACAGGCCTTGGCTGTATCTGACCCCATCAGCACGCTTACGCTCACTGTGCAGGCTGCTGAACGCCGCAATGAGCTGGCCTGGCAACTAGGCACTAACCCCGGCAGCTATGAACTGACGCGCACTCCCGCCCTCCCGCCGGGTATCGTATTGTCGCCGGCGGCGCGCACCTACACCGATACGGCCGTGGCCTGCGGTATCACCTACACGTACCGTCTCACGGCCCGCTACCCAGGCAGCGTGTCATCGGTTTCCAATGAAGTAGCAGTGCGGGCTACGGCCACGCAGGCGCCCCCTGTTCCACGGCTGCTGGCCACATTTGATGAGCGCAACCGGGTGATGCTAACCGCATCCGTAGCCCGCTTTCCAACTACCGGTCAGCTCACCTATCTGCGCGACGGAACTTCAATAGGCTCCACTCCCGCCCGCACCCGCCTCGATTCGCTGCAGACCTATTCGCCTGCGGCGGCTCCCTGCTACCAGGTGCGGTTTGAGGACGACTGCAACAACCGCTCCTCCGACAGTGCGCCCTTTTGCCCAGCGGTACTGGCCGCCGAACTGGCCGACCCGCGTGGTTCCTCAGTGCGCCTGCTATGGTCGAAGCTGCGGGGGGCACCCGCTACCACAGCGCAGGACACGCTGCGCTACCGCCTATTGGTTCTGAACCCCGATAATACAGTACGCAATGCAGTAGCTGTAAGCTCACGGGGCACTTACCTCGACCTGCTGCCACCCACTGACCTGCAGGCCGTGCGCTACCGGCTGGAAGTAACGGGCGGCGGGCTTCCGGCTCCCAGCTATTCCAATATTGCCAGTGTGGTCCGCCGCCTGGAGGCCTACGTTCCTACTGCTTTCACGCCCAACGGCGACGGCCTGAACGACGTGCTGGAGGTGAAGGGCCGCTTTCTGAAAACCTACACCTTCACCGTGGTTGACCGCAACGGGCAGGAAGTATTCCGGGGCACCGACCGAACTCAGGCCTGGGATGGGCGCATCCGCAACGAGAAGCCCGTGCAGGGTGCTTACGTCTGGCGGTTTGAAGCCCGCGACGCAGCCGGTCAAACGGTTGTGCAACACGGCACCGTCACGATTCTGCAGTAAGTGGGAGTGCTGCGCCGGCTGGCATGGCCCGTCCGCTGTTTGGAGGCCGCACCAGCATAGTGGGCAAATTTGGGGCGAAGCGGTAAATTTGCTTTTCTTCCGGCTCCGCAAACCCTACTCCGGGCCTTATCATCCTGCATGACGAATCCTCCTGCTTCAACCGGCATTTTGCACCGGCTACGAACTGAAACCCGCCCTTACCACGATGCGCTGGAGCAAAACCGTTTCAACCGAGAACTGACGGCTGGCACCCTGACGCCGGAAGCTACTGAGCATTTTCTGGCAAAGATGTACGGGTTTCTGAAGCCCTACGAAGACCAGCTTCGGCAGCACCACTTTGCACCGGAATGGGCCATAGAGCAGCGTTACCGCGCCCACCTCATTCTGCAGGACCTACCCGCCAATGCGGCTGCGCTTCCCCTTTGCCCAGCTTTGCCGCCGCTGCACACTTGGCCGCAGCTGCTGGGTGCCATGTACGTGCTGGAAGGATCTACTCTGGGCGGACAGGTAATTGCGAAGCAACTCGCTAAGGCGGCTATTCCAGCCCGCACTTACTTTAGTGGCTACGCCGAACGGACTGGTCCGATGTGGAAGTCGTTCTGCCAGCTGCTGAGTCAGGCCGTCACTCCCGAAAATGAAGATGAAGTGGTGGCGTCAGCGGGCCACACCTTTCAACACCTTGACGCCTGGATTACTACTTGATGAGCTATACTGACGAAAGCCTGCTGACCGCAGATATTGACCTCACCAACTGCGACCGGGAGCCCATTCATATTCCAGGCTCCGTGCAGCCCTATGGCTTTTTGCTGTGCCTGAACGAGGAAACCATGCGCATTGTGCAGGCCAGCGAAAATACCCTGGCCCTGCTCAGCATCCCGGCCGAAGAGCTGCTTGGCTCCCGGCTAGACCGCCTGCTGGCACCAGACTGCCTGGCCGAAATTGAACGGCTGCGTAGCACACTCACTACCACTACCCGGCTGCTGGGTGCCCAGCTGGCAAACGTACCCGGCCAGCCCTACTACAAAATCATTCTGCACCGCCACGACCAACTGCTGTGGCTGGAGTTTGAGCCGGTGGAAGAAAAGCTGGCTCTCCCGCCCGACCTGCCGTTTCTGAACGATGCACTGGGCCAGATGCTAGCCGCTACGCGGGTCCTGGACTTCTGCCAGCATGCCGTGGAGCAGGTTCGCGCCATTACCGGCTTCGACCGGGTTGCCATCTACCGCTTCGCGGCCGATGAAAGCGGCGAAGTCATTGCGGAAGCTAAGCACGAGGACCTCGAGCCCTGGCTGGGCCTGCATTACCCCGCCACCGACATTCCGAAGCAGGCGCGGGCCATGTACCTCAAAAACTGGCTGCGCTTTATTCCGGATGCCAGCTACACCCCGGCGCGGCTGGTCCCGGTGAATACGCCCGGCACCAATCGCCCACCCGATATGACCTACTCCGTGCTGCGGAGCGTGTCGCCGATCCATATCGAGTATCTGCACAATATGGGTTCGGCAGCCACCATGACCATTTCGCTCATTCAGGAAGGGAAACTATGGGGCATGATTACGTGCCACCACCGTACGCCCCGCCTGGTCAGCTTCGAGCTACGGGACCTGTGCCAGTTTATCGGCAAGACGTTTTCGGCCCTTATCAGCGCTAAAGAACAGTACGACGAGCAGGAGTACCAGCTCCGAATCCGCGAAAACCAGGTAAGGCTGCTGGAGCACGTGTCCAGCAACGAAAATTTCGTGCAGGCCCTCTACAGCCGCCAGCCTACGGTAATGGATGTGTTCGACTGCAACGGTGCGGCTATCTGCTTCGATGGCAGCATCATGCGCATGGGCACTACTCCTTCCGAAGACCAGATCAGGGAGGTACTGGCTTGGCTGCAGCAGCAGGTAAAAACGGAGGTATTCTACACTGACTCCTATGCTAGCCTGAATCCGGATGGCTTCCACATTCGGGCAACGGCCAGTGGTATTCTGGCCGTTTCGCTGGCCGAAGCATCCGGCAACTATATTCTCTGGTTCCGGCCCGAAATGGTACAGACCGTGACCTGGGCCGGCCAGCATCAGAAAAACCAAGTGCTGGCCGATGGCCAGATTTTCCTCTCTCCGAGGCAGTCGTTTGAGGCGTGGAAGCAAACCGTAGAAAATACGGCTGCTCCCTGGAAGCCGCTCGAAATTGAAGCCGCGCGCGAAATTCGGCTGCACATCTCCGACCTGCGGCTGCGGGTCTTCAACGAGTTGCAGCAGCGGGCCACTATGCTCAGCCGGCTCAATGCTGAGTTGGAGCGCAGCAACGACGAGCTGGATTCCTTCGCCTATGTGGCTTCCCACGACCTGAAAGAGCCGTTGCGTGGTATCCATAACTACTCCCTTTTTCTGCTGGAAGACTACGCCGACCAGCTGGATGCGGATGGAGTGTATAAGCTGCAGACCCTGGTTCGGCTCAGCCAGCGCATGGAAGGCCTGATTGAGTCGCTGCTGAAACTCTCCCGCGTAGGCCGCACCGAGCTAGAGGTAGTGCCAACCAATCTGAACGACTTATTAGCCGAGGTAATGGATCTGCTTTCGCCCCGCCTGGAGCAGACGGGCACTAGTGTGACCATCACCGGCCCGCTACCCGTCATCAACTGCGACCCGGTACGGGTAGGTGAAATATTCAATAATCTGCTCACCAATGCCATGCGCTATAACGACAAGCCCACGAAGCTGGTGGAGATTGGCGAGGCACCTGCGACGGTAGCTCAACAAAAAGGCATTGCGAACCGAGACGATTTTCACGTGTTTTACGTACGTGACAACGGCATCGGTATCGACCCTAAACACCATGAGAATATCTTCAAGATATTCAAGCGGTTACACTCGCAGGAGAAGTATGGGGGCGGTACAGGTGCCGGACTGGCCATCGTCAAGAAAATGGTAGAGAAGCATGGGGGCGCTCTGTGGGTAGACTCGCAGCCAGGAGAAGGCGCTACCTTCTATTTTTCGCTTTTAAAGCACTTGTAAAGTGGCAACCTTACCTCTTAAACCCATCCTCGTAGTAGAGGACAGCGCCGAGGATTTCACGGCTCTTGGCCGGGCTTTCCGCAAACACGCGCTGCGCAACCCTGTGCTGCGCTGCGAAGACGGCGACCAAGCATTGGAATATCTGCAGGGCTGCGGCAAGGCCACCGGCTGGCCCCAAACTCTGCCAGCACTGGTGCTGCTGGACCTGAACCTACCCGGCACCGATGGGCGCACGGTACTGAGCAAGCTCAAGCAAGACACCCGTCTGCATTCCATTCCCGTCATCATTTTCAGCACGTCCAGCAACGCCCGCGACATTGAGGACTGCTACAAGCTGGGTGCCAATAGCTACCTGACAAAGCCTATAGAGTATGCCGTGCTGGAAGAAAAAATCCGGCTGGCCATGCACTACTGGCTCGATGCCTCGGAGTTACCATTCGCGAATTAGCCTGCCTAGTGAAAAAGATATTACTCGTTGATGACAACGAGCAGGACCGGATGCTGTACAAGCGGTTTCTGGGAAAACAGGGGTCGTATGAGCGGCTGGAAACATTCGAGGCTACTTCTGGTGCCGAGGCCCTGGCGCAATACGCTATCCTGCGCCCCGATTGTATCTTACTGGATTACAATCTACTGGACACCGATGGCCTGACACTTCTGTCAGAATTGAAGGCCATGGCTTCGGCAGATAGCCTGTGTGTAGTCATGATTACGGGGGGCGGCAGCGAACAGCTGGCCGTGCGGGCTCTCAACAGCGGGGCCATGGACTATCTGGTGAAGCAGCAGTTTGACCAGGAGTTGCTCTATAAGACCGTCGTGCACGCCATTGAGAAGAACGAGTGGCGCCAGTATATGGCGCGCTACCACCAGGAGTTGCAGGGCGTGAATCAGCAATTGCGCGAATCGGTGGAGGAGCTAACCGATGCTCGCCAGCAGATTCATTTGCAGAACACCTTGCTGACCAAGGCCAATACCGAGCTGGCCACTAGTAACCAGCAGTTGGCCCGCACCAACGCCGACCTCGACAACTTTGTATATGCTGCCTCCCACGACCTGCGCCAGCCGGTGCACAACCTGCGCGGACTGTTTGAGGAACTGCAGCGCTCAGCCACAGTAGAAGACCCCGAAGCCGACCAACTCTGGCGCCTGCTCGACAATTCCCTGCAAGCACTCAGCACGACAATCACTGATTTGGCGGCTGTGGTGCAGGTGGCCCGGCAGCCCGGTGAGCTGACGGCCGAGCCAGTTGCCGTTGAGGAGCTGACGGCGGATGTCCTTCAGAGCCTGCAGCCGCAACTGCTGGCAGCACAGGCGCACGTCGCCACCGATTTTTCGCGTTTGCCGGAAGTGACCTACGTGCGCAGCAGCTTGCGCACCGTGCTGGTCAACCTGCTCAGCAACGCCATCAAATACCGCCACCCCGACCGGCCGGCCCGTATACGGGTTAGCACGTACCGGGCAGGCGGGCAGCCGGTACTGGAAGTGTCAGACAACGGCCTGGGCATGGATCTGCAGCTCCACGGTCCGGAGCTTTTTCATTTGTTCCGGCGCTTCCATCCGCATGCCGGCGAGGGTACCGGCGTGGGGCTTTTCCTCATTAATCGGCTTGTCAGAGCCCAGGACGGGCACATTGAAGTGGAAAGTCAGGAAAACGTGGGCACCACTTTCCGGCTGTTTCTGGAAGGTGCGAAATAGCCGTTGCCACCAGAGCTTTCGGCTACTTCTGTTCCATTTCCGCTGCTCTCGGCCCACTGCCGCCTAGTATTTCACGCGGGTTAAGGAACAGCTCGTATCAGGTCCGGATGGATGTGCTTGCTGGTTGGTTTCTCCAGCCAACGCGCTGCTATTAGCCGCCATTATTCCCCAGTAATTATTCCGTTCTTCGTTCACTCGACGACAATACGCTCAGCAGTATTGGGTAGCGGCTACAACTATGCTGGACAATCCTGCCCTACTGATTCTGGGGTCGACACCGGCCCTGTCTGTGTACTATGATGCGGAGAACCAGTGGCTCTATGCTGACTGGCAAGGAGCGTATAAAGCCGGCACCGCTCACCGAAGCGCCCAGCTACTGGTACAATGTCTGCAGTCGTATCCGTGCCAGAAGCTGCTGAACAGCACGCTACAGGTCACCAGCAGCTGGAACGGTAAGGAAAAGTGGGCGGGAGAAACACTTTTTCCGCTGCTGGCCAGTTTTGGCATTCGCTACATTGCCTGCGTCTACTCCAAGCAGTGGCCGGCGCGCCATTCTCTGGATGTGGCCATGGAATACACTACCCAGCCTTTCATCGTGTCCTTCGACGACCTGGCTACGGCCTATAGCTGGCTGCAACAAACCGGTTAGAGGCCGCTATATCCGAGCTGGCTACACGGATACTCCACTGGATGCTGGCAGAGCAGAATACAGGGTTTCAACTCAGGAACAGCGCACGGTTTTGCGGGTTTCCTCGCGCTGTCTCGAACAGGCTGACGGTACTGTAACGCCCCCCGTCTGCAGGAGAGCTGCTCTGGCGCCGGGCGAAACCGGACCAGCGGACCAAGTCTGATGTAACTGATAGTAAGGACAATGCCAGGTGCGCCGCCTGCTGCTTTCTGTTTGAATTGTATCAGAAGCTGTTTGATTCCTGTTTTTCGCCTCGTAGCGAATCCAGGACCTTTGCTGGGCGTAGTTGATAGTGAGTCAACTCAATATCCTAGTACAACTGTCTGATGGAAAACCACATCAACGCCCCTTCCGGCACCCAGCAAGGAGCAGCTGAAAACTTCAACGGCGTTGCGTGGGTGACGCTGCTCACCCAACCCGGCAACCCGACCGACTGCGTAGTCGGCGACGTGACCTTTGAGCCCGGTGCCCGCAACAATTGGCACTCGCACCCAGCCGGCCAGATTCTGGTTGTGACGGCTGGCATGGGCTACTACCAAGAACAGGGCAAGCCAGCCCAACTGTTGCGGCCGGGCGACGCCGTAAGCATAGCACCTGGTGTAGTACACTGGCACGGGGCTACGACTACCAGTCTGTTTACCCACCTGGCCATCGGCCCAAATTCCAGTCAAGGCATGGCAGACTGGGGCGCCCCCGTCACGGACGAAGAATACCAAGCAGCCCACCGCCCCTAGCCAGCATTTCGGCGCTGGTGAGCATGGGCGGGATTGAGCCGCTGCTGCAGGCACACGTCGGAACGGGCCTGCAGCAACGGGGTGACACAGGCCCATGTGCAACAGCCAATTGTGCTGGACGAAGCGTTACACCATCACTCTCCCCTCTTTTTAAGGCAGTGCGGCTTGCTAGTGTGGCAATAGTTGCAGTGGCCGGTTAAAAAACCAAGTATCCGGCTGGCGCGCTTTTGCAGCCTGTTTCACCATCTCACGATTTCCCTATGACCAGCCTTCGAACCGCTCAGATTTTTCTCGTCCTGAGTACCGTGCTTCTGTTGACTAGCTTCGGGACTAAGCTTCCTCAGCAGACGCAGCCGCCGACGCGTAAAACCACGCAAAACCTCATCTTCCCGAAAGGCCAGCGGGCCCCAGCTGCCAATTTCACGGGCACCGTTTACCTCTTTCCGTTGGTGCAAGATGATACTACGTTCCATTGTGTGAGCGGCAGCGTCACATTTGAGCCAGGAGCCCGCTCAAACTGGCACACGCATGCTGCCGGCCAGATTCTGCTGGTGACTAATGGCGTGGGCTACTATCAGGAAGCGGGCCAGCCCATACGTCTGCTGCGCCAAGGGGATGTCATCAAGGCCCAGCCGGGCGTGAAGCACTGGCACGGGGCCTCGCCACGGCAGGCCATGACGCACATTGCGCTCAACGTCAATACCGAGAAGGGCATTGTGACTTGGCTGCAGCCCGTGACAGAACAGGAATACACCAGCTACCGGTAGCCCGCCTGTGCCAATGCCCTCCGCGAAATCCCAACCACTTTCACCGATTCGGAGTTTATACCGACAGCGCCGCCTGATGCTGGCGCTGTCGAATCCAATGCCGCAGCCTCACCTTCTTGCCCAGTCTTCTGCCCATCCTCTTATCAGTGGCGAAATTTGTGTGGCGACAATGGAGGATGTCCGCCGGGTAATGGGCGCCTTCAGCCGGCGCGACCATTTTAAGGTGGTGCTGGTGCTGGAAGGAGCAAACGAGCTGCATTACGCTACCCGCAGCTACGCCGTAGACAAGCCAGCCTTGGTGTTTACCAATCGGCTGGTGCCCTACTCCTGGGAGTTAGTCGAAGGTGGCGGCGACCAGCAGGGCTATGTCTGCGGCTTCACCGAAAGCTTTCTGCATTCGGCTATGCGCGGCGTCAGTCTCAAGGAATCGGTACTCTATAAGGTAGATGGCAACCCGGTGTACTTTCTCATCGCCGAGCAGCAGCGCTACCTCGCGCAGATATTTGAGCGGATGCTCCAGGACCAGGCAACTGATTATCCCCATAAGCACGACCTGCTGCGTAGCCAGCTTTCCCTCATTATTCATGAAGCGGCACAGATGCAGCCGGCCAGTGCGTACCCCCAGCCCTCAACCAACGCAGCGGAGCGCATCACAGCCCTGTTTTTAACCTTGCTGGACGCGCAGTTTCCGGTGACAACGCCTGCTGACGAGCCCATCCTGAAAAATGCCCAGGACTACGCCGACCGCCTGGCCGTGCACGTCAATAGCCTGAACCGGGCGGTGAAGGAAGTCACGGGAAAGTCTACTACCACCCACTTGGCCGAACGGCTCGTGCACGAAGCTAAGACGCTGTTGCAGCACACCGACTGGCCCGTGGCCGACATTGCAGACCGCCTCGGCTTCGAGTATGCGACTTACTTCACTCGCTTCTTCAAGCAGCATACCGGCAGCACGCCGTTGGCCTTCCGCCATCCTGCTTGATTTGTATAAAAAGCTGTTCGACAGCTATTCGCCAACGACCTCAACTGACGGGCACTTTTACCACTTCACTCATTTAGCCAGCCTACCATGATACCAGCCAAAGGTTACGCAGCACAAAGCCCGACCACAGACCCCGCCCCTTGGAACTTCGAGCGCCGTGACGTCGGGCCGCACGATGTGCAGATTGAAATCTTGTTCTGCGGCGTCTGCCACTCCGACCTGCACCAAATCCGCAATGAGTGGTTTCCGGGCATCTTCCCGATGGTGCCGGGTCACGAAATCGTGGGCCGCATTACCAAAGTGGGCGAACATGTGAAGAAATTCAAAGTAGCTGAGTTGGCCGGCGTAGGCTGTATGGTAGATTCCTGCCAGGTCTGCGTAAACTGTAAGGACGGGCTGGAGCAATACTGTCTGGAAGGCAATACCCAGACTTACAACAACCTCGGCCGCGACGGAGCACCCACCTACGGCGGCTACTCCAACACCATTGTGGTGCGTGAGGAATTTGTGGTGCACGTATCGGAGAAGCTGGATCTGGCCGCGGTGGCCCCGCTGCTTTGTGCCGGCATCACCACATACTCGCCGCTACGCTACTGGAAAGTGGGTGCCGGCCATAAGCTGGCCGTGGTTGGGCTGGGCGGCCTGGGCCACATGGGTGTGAAGTTTGGTGTGGCCTTCGGCGCGGACGTGACCGTGCTGAGCACCTCCCCTTCTAAGGAAGCCGACGCTAAGGCCCTCGGTGCTCATCATTTCGTGGTGACCAAGGACGAAGCCCAGTTGGAAGCCGTAAAAGGCTCCTTTGACTTCATTCTCGACACCGTAGCAGCCGACCACGACATTCCGCTGTACCTGTCGCTGCTCAAAACCAGCGGCACCCACATCTTGGTTGGAGCTCCGCCTAAACCCATGGAAATTCCTGCCTTTGCACTTATTCCGGGCCGTAAAAGCGTGTCTGGCTCTACCATCGGCGGCATTGCCGAAACTCAGGAAATGTTGGATTTCTGCGCCGAGCACAACATCGTTTCCGATATCGAGCTGATTGACATCAAGGACATTGCCGCTGCTTATGAGCGGATGGTAAAAGGGGATGTGCGCTACCGCTTCGTCATCGACTTGGCTACGCTGTAACCACTACTAAACAGGCATGAAACGACCGTCGTTGCCACTACTGCTCCTATTGCTGCTGTTGAGTGGCACCGGGGCGTGTGAAAACGATTCCTCTGAGCCCGCCAATTTGCCTACGATGAGCACCCGACTTCGCATTCGGATTGGTTCCGACACCTTCACCGCTACCCTGTTCGACAATCCTTCTTCCGCGGCCTTCGTAGCCCGGCTGCCTCTCACCGTTGCAATGAGTGAGCTAAACAGCAACGAGAAGTATTACGACTTCGCGACTGGCCTGCCAACCAATGCCACCAATCCTGGCACCATTCAGGCAGGCGATTTGATGCTGTATGGTAGTGAAACACTGGTTCTGTTTTACAAAAGCGTTGCCACCTCCTACCGCTACACACGGCTAGGGCGCATTGATAACCCCGCGAGACTAGCGGCGGCTCTGGGGGCTGGCAGCGTCACCGTAACATTCGAACTATAAGTGCGGCAACCCGCGCACTTGCTCACGTGCAGCAGACGCAGGACACGGGCATTTTGCTCTTCACTAATAGCCTAGCAAGGACAGCAACGACCATTTACCGACTATCGACCGGGTCTTTCAAAGCCATGAAGAATCTACCAAAAACAATTTTTGAGCGGGATTTGGCTGGTGAAATCATCCGGCTCGACGACCCAGAATACCCGCAGATTTACGCCGTCATTCGCAAAGCCATCCATATTACCTCTCAACTCAATTCTATGATGGTGGATGATGAGGACGAGGTTCGGCGCGTTTTCAGCGAGCTGATCAACCAAGAGGTAGACAAAACCTTTTTCCTGATTCCGCCTTTCTACACGGACTTCGGCCACAACATCCGGATTGGCAAAAACGTGTTCGTGAATTTCGACTGCGTGTTCATGGACCGTGGCGGAATTACATTGGAAGACAACGTCTTGGTGGGTCCGAAAGTGAGTCTGATTACTACCAACCACCCACTGGAGCCCGCGCAACGTAAAAGCACCTATTCCAAGCCTATTCTTATACAGAAGAATGCCTGGATTGGGGCTAATGCCACGGTCATGCCCGGCATTACCATCGGAGAAAATGCGGTAGTAGCGGCTGGTGCAGTTGTCACGAAGGATGTGGCGGCCAACACTATTGTAGCGGGCGTACCGGCCCGTGTGGTAAAGAAAATCTAACGTATACTCATGCTTGGCGGGCCAAACCGGCGCTTTCTACCTGCCTTTATTTCCTTTTCGTCATGAATACTGAACCCGAAAACGCAAGTCCTCACGATGACTCGCGACGCACGTTTCTTAAACAGTCGACGCTGCTGACTGCCATGGCTCTGGTGCCGGGCCCGGTAGTATCGGCTGCCGAGGCCAAGTTGGACGAGCGGGTGGCTGAGGCCATTGAGCAAGTACCGCTGAGCCTGAAAGTGAATGGCAAAAAGCTGAAGCTTTCGGTAGAACCCCGCACGACGCTACTCGACCTGTTGCGTGAGCAACTGCACCTGAACGGCACTAAAAAAGGCTGCGACTATGGCCAGTGTGGGGCCTGCACTGTGCACGTGGATGGCCAGCGGGTAAACAGCTGTCTGAGCTTCGCGGTGATGCACGACGGCAAGGAAATCACCACCATTGAGGGCCTAGCCGACGGCGACAAGCTGCACCCCATGCAGGAGGCGTTTGTGAAGCACGACGGCTTTCAGTGTGGCTACTGCACGCCCGGCCAGATTATGAGTGCCGTGGCCTGTGTGCGTGAAGGCCACGCCGGCTCTGAAGGTGAAATACGGGAGTATATGAGTGGCAACATCTGCCGCTGCGGAGCTTACTCAAACATCGTGGCGGCCATCCAGGACGTGAAGAAGGGAGGACAAAAGGTATGAACCAGTTCCAGTACAGCCGCCCTACCAAGCAGCAGGCCGCCATCGACGCAGTTGCCAAGGACCCCAATGCCGCCTTTATTGCGGGTGGCACCAACCTCGTGGATTTGATGAAACGCGGGGTAACAAGCCCGCAGAAGCTGGTTGACATCAACCGCCTGCCATTAGGCAAGATTGAGTCCCAGAACAACGGATTGCGTATTGGCGCTCTGGCCCTGAACTCGGCCGTAGCTGAGGACCGGCAGGTGCGTGAGAAGCAGCCGCTCCTAGCCTTAGCCCTGAATGCCGGAGCCTCGCCGCAGCTGCGCAATATGGCTACCGTAGGTGGAAACATGCTGCAGCGCACCCGTTGCGCTTACTTCTACGATACTACCATGCCGTGCAACAAGCGCCAACCCGGTACCGGCTGCGGCGCGCTGGAAGGCGTTAACCGGATGCACGCCATCTTCGGCTTTTCAGATAAGTGTATTGCCGTGCACCCCTCCGATATGAGCGTGGCGCTGGTAGCCCTAGATGCAGTGGTGCAGGTAAGTGGCCCTAAAGGCAACCGCAGCATTCCCTTCGCCGACTTCCACCGCCTGCCCGGCGACACGCCCGAAAAGGACACTAATCTTGCGCCTGGGGAGCTGATAACAGCCGTGGACGTGCCGGATGGTCCTTTCACCAAGCATGTGCACTACCAAAAGGTGCGCGAGCGGGCCAGCTACGCTTTTGCGTTGCTTTCCGTAGCAGCAGCGCTGGACATCGACGGCAGCAATATTATTAAAGCGGCGCGGCTGGCCATGGGCGGCGTGGCCCATAAGCCCTGGCGTCTCACAACTGCTGAGCAGATGTTAGTTGGCAAGCCGGCTACCGAAGAAACATTCCGGCAGGCGGCCGATGTGGCTATGCAGGGCGCCAAGTCTTTCAAGCACAATGCCTATAAGCTCAAGCTTGGCCCTAATGCAATTGTCCAGGCGCTTAAAACCGCCGCAGCCGCTTAACCCCGATTTTGTTATGAAAACCCCAGAAAAGCAAATCGGAGCGCCGATGAACCGGGTAGATGGCCGCCTGAAAGTGACCGGTGCGGCCACCTATTCGGCTGAATACGAGCTGCCCGGCATCACCTATGCCGTGCTCGTGGGCAGCGCCATCACCAAAGGCCGCATTACGGGCATCGACAGCAAGGCCGCTGAGCGAGCCCCTGGCGTGCTGGCCGTCATCACCCACTTCAACTCGCCCAAAGTACCGGGCTTCGATACGGCAGGCAAGGACCCGTCTCAGCCGGCCACAGTTGGCGGGCCGATTAAGATATTTCACGACGATAAAATTCGCTTCAACGACCAGCCAATTGCCATTGTGGTGGCCGATACGCTGGAGCGGGCCCGCTTTGCTGCACGGCTGGTAAAAGGGCAGTACGCACCGGAAAAGCACCAGACCAACCTGGAGGCCAGCAAGCCCCAGGCTTTCCTCCCAACTTCGGCCAAGAAGAATCCGAAGAACCCCATGAACGACTACCAGCGGGGAAAGGCGGATGCGTATAAGGCTGGCGCTATCAAGCTGGAACAGGACTATGTGATTCCGACCGAGGTGCACCATCCGATGGAGCTCCAGGCCATTACGGCGCACTGGGAAGCGCCCGACCGCCTAACAATTTACGACAAGACGCAGGGCACCATGGCCACCCGGCGCGACTTTGCCAAAGAATGGGGCTTGCCCGAAGAAAACGTAAAGGTCATTGCCACATTCGTGGGCGGTGCTTTCGGCAACGCGCTGCACAGCTGGCCCCACGAGTCAGCTGCCATCATGGCGGCTAAAGTGGTGAATAGGCCGGTGAAGCTGATGCTGACCCGCGAGCAGATGTTCACGATGGTGGGCTACCGGCCCTACACTTGGCAGAAAATTGGGATGAGCGCCACGGCTGATGGCAAAATCACGGCTATTACGCACGAGAGCATCGGCCAGACGTCCAGCTACGAGGAGTTCACCGAATCGACGCTGGCCCAGACGCGCATGATGTATCAGTCGCCTAATCTGACCACGCGCTACCGTCTGGCCTCCCTTGATATCGGCTCGCCCATCTGGATGCGCGGCCCGGGCGAGGCGACCGGCGCGTTTGCGCTGGAGTCCGCTATGGATGAAATGGCGCACCAGTTGGGCATTGATCCGCTGGAATTCCGGCTGCGCAACTACACCGATACTGACCCCGAAAACGGCAAGCCGTGGAGCACTAAGTTTTTGAAGGAATGCTACCAACTGGGTGCTGACCGTATTGGTTGGAACAAGCGCCAGCTGAAGCCCGGCAGCGTACGAGACGGCGACTGGCAGGTGGGCTACGGCATGGGCGTGGGTACGTTCGGGGCGCACCGGGGCGCGGCTACTGTAGGCGCCCAGCTGTTGCCCAATGGCACGGTGCTGCTCCAGTGTGCCACCACCGACATTGGCCCGGGCACCGGCACCGTAATGACGCAAATTGCGGCCGACACGCTTGGTATGGACCCGCAGAAAATCCGGTTCGAGTTGGGCAACTCTTCTTTCCCGAAGGCGGGCACGCAAGGTGGCTCCTCCACTGTGAATAGCGTGGGTCCGGCCACGCAGCAGGCCTGCCTGGCCCTGAAGGACAAGCTGCGGCAGTTGGCGGCGGTAGGCAGCGCGGCTTTTGCCTCGGCTAAGAAAGAGGATATCATCCTGACAGATGGGTACCTCACGCTGGCCAGTAACTCCACTGCCCGCGTACCCTACGCCGAATTATTGAAGCAAGCCGGCGGCACAGCCGTAGCTGTGGAAGCCAAGCCCGATGGTGCCGGTCAGAAGTATTCCATGTACTCGTTTTCGGTACATTTTGCCGAGGTGCGGGTGCATGTGCTTACCGGCGAGGTGCGGGTGAGCAAACTGGTTTCCTGCGCCGATGCAGGCACCATCGTTAACGAGAAAACCGCCGCCAACCAGATGAAAGGCGGCGCGGTAGGCGGTATTGGCATGGCCCTGATGGAGCATGCCATCATCGACGACCGGTACGGCCGCTACATCACCAAAGACTTCGCCGATTATCACGTCCCGGTAAATGCCGACTCGCCCGACATTCAGGTGGCATTTGTGAACCAGCCTGACCCGCACGTCAACGCGTTGGGCACGAAGGGCATTGGGGAAATTGCCACTATTGGTGTGGCTCCTGCTATTGCCAATGCGGTGTTCAATGCCACCGGCAAGCGGGTGCGGGAGTTGCCCATCACCCCCGACAAGCTGGTGTAGATGGGTGAAGCTCTTGGCACTAGGTTCAAGTTTATCAGGTAGTTTGCCTGCTAAATAGTGCAGCAGCATGTACAGTTTTCCCGCTTACGCCTTCATATGGTTTTCTAGCATCAGTCGGGTATTCCGGTCACTTTCTGGTGCAGCGTTGAATCCCATCAGTTGAAGATCTTGCGAGGATTTTACCCGCTATTCGGCGAACAGCTACTAATGCAGTAGCGGAGCCCATTATGTTGGTATGGCTGTGACTTGCGTAAATTGCGCCGGTACCAGCAGATTCGCCGGTGAAATAAACATTCAGGTTCCAGAGTAGCCATTTGCGCAAAGCTGGTTTCGGAAACAAGTACGTGGTGTATGATGAGCAACACTTGCTCGGATTATATCAGAACCTGACTACACCTTACTCCCTTCCAGTTCGCTGGACTCAACGATAGAAGAGCATATGTTTGACATGATGGGCATGATGGGCAAAATGAAAGAGTTGCAGGAGAAAATGCAGCAGGCCCAGCAGGAAATGCAGTTTGTGACGGCCACCGGCGAAGCGGGTGGCGGCCTTGTGCGCGCCACCGCCAACGGTCAGCGCCGCGTGATTAAGCTTGAAATTGATGAAACCCTCCTCTCCGACCGGGAAATGCTGTCGGACCTAGTAGTGGCGGCCGTGAACAAGGCCCTGGATGAAGCCGGCGACAAAGCCAAGGAGGAGCTAAAGCGCAAGACCAGCGGCCTGATCCCGAATATTCCTGGCCTCGACCTCGGCGGTTTTGGCCTCTAGCAGCATTTCAACGCCAATTTCTGCTGTAACCGGTATTGCTGACGCCTGCGCCGATGTAGCCGTAGTAATACTGAACTGGAATGGTGCGGCCCTGCTGCGTCAGTTTTTGCCATCGGTGCTGGCCTACAGCAATGCGGCACAGATTATCGTCGTTGACAATGCCTCAACGGATGACTCCGTGGCCGTTCTGGCACAGGAGTTTCCGCAAGTGAAGCTACTTGCGCATGCCGCCAACTTAGGCTTTTGTGAGGGCTATAATCAGGCCCTTAGCCAACTGGCACCCGATATCCGGTATGCGGTGCTGCTCAACTCCGATGTGGCCGTGACGCCGGGCTGGTTGCAGCCCATACGTCAGCTCCTGGAAGCACGCCCTGCCGTAGCGGCCGTTCAGCCCAAAATACGGGCCCACGCGCAGCCGGAATTGTTCGAATACGCCGGAGCTGGTGGCGGCTACCTCGACCGGCTGGGCTACCCCTTTTGCCGTGGCCGCCTCTTCGACACCCTGGAACACGACCACGGCCAGTATGATGATGCACGACCGGTAGCCTGGGCTACTGGGGCTTGCATGGCGGTGCGCCTGAGCGCCTGGCGTGCGCTAGACGGGCTGGAACCGGAATTCTTCGCGCACATGGAGGAAATAGACCTATGTTGGCGCCTCTGGAATGCCGGCCATGAGGTGTGGTACCACGGTGGCAGCACGGTGTACCACGTTGGGGGCGGCACCCTGCACAAATCCAACCCACGCAAAACCTACCTCAACTTCCGCAACGGGCTGGCGCTAGTCTATAAAAACACGCATGCATCGGAGCTGGCCAGCACTTTGGCTACCCGTCTTGTGCTGGATTGGGTGGCGGCGCTGCGCCTGCTGCTGCAGGGCGAATCGGCGGATGCCCGCGCCATCCTGCGGGCTCACCGTGACTTCTACCGCCGCCTCCCCTATTGGAAGCAGAAGCGCCGCCAGTATCCGCCGCGCCTCACGCAGCAGCGGCCGGGCGTGTATCGGGGCAGTCTGGTGTGGGCATATTTCGGGCAGGGCAAACGGAAATTTTCGGAACTGGATACTCGCTTGCTTTCCTGATTTTGGCGGCAGATTCTGCTATTGCGAAGTAGCTAAAATGGGCTGTTCACAAAAAAGCCTGCCCTTTAATGAGAGCAGGCACCTAAAGAAGCCAACATGCACGTTATAAATCCCAGACCGTGCTGCGCTGCCGGCGCATGGCACGCCGCACGTTCATCCAGAAGGCAAGAGCGAAGTACAGCACAATGGGCGAGCCAAAGGTGAAGAACGAAGCGTATACGAAGGAAAGCCGGACACTGCTGGAAGAGAAGCCCAACCGGTTGCCCAAAGCATTGCATACCCCGAAGCTCTGCTTTTCGATGTAGTCGGTAAGACGTTTCATAGCATCCTGTTGTAAAGACTGAGTGTTGCTAACCTGGTACAAAATAACAAGATACGTGTGCCTGAGCAAGCTCAAGCGGTGCAAATTCCTTCCAAGATACGTCTCCCGTACGCGGTTTTCCGTTTGTTGTCTGAAATTCCGCCCCGATACTCTGCTTATGAGAAGCCTTTCGCACCTGATTTCGCCCACCTTGCTTCTGGTTGTAGCCGGTACGCTGCCCGGTTGTACGCTACCTAAGATGTTGAAGGTTGCGCAAAGCGGTCAGCAAGTGAGCGTGCAGCCTTCGGTGCTGGAAAGCAACGGCGAAAATGTGCTGTTTGAGGTAACGGCCCGCGTGCCGGCTAAGCACCTGAAAAAAGGCGCGGCCTACGGCCTCAATCTGCGCTACGTCTATGATAATGGCCTGCGCGAAGACACGCTGGGTCGCCTTTCCTTCGTATCAGGCGAGTATGTGTACGATGAGGAAAAAAAGGACCAGTTGGTCCTCAAAAAGCAGCTCTCTTTCCCCTACACTCCGGCCAAAAGCCCCGGCGAACTACTGGCCCTCCCCGAAGCCCGCGAGTTGAAGGCAAAAGGCAAGCGGGTGAAAGGCAAGGAGTTTCGGGTGGCGCGGGGCATCGTAAGCACGGGCCAGCTGGTAGTGCGTCAGGATACGGCCATTACGCTACTGGTTGATAACGTAGACAATAACATGAGCGGCACCCGCGTGCTGCCGTTTTTCTTCGATGCAGGCAAGGCCGAAATTCGTAATTACCTGGGCACCAATGTAGCAGCGCTAGAAGACTTCATTGAGGCCAACCAGCGCACCGAAAAGGTGATGATAGTGGCCGGGCACTCGCCCGACTCGCTGGATGCCCACGACCGGCGCCTGGCCGACAAGCGGGTGCTGGCGCTACAGAAGTATTATAAAAACCGCGTCGATACGGATTCCTACCTGAACCGGGTGCGCGACATCGACTTCGAAACAGAAGCTTATCACCGGCGCTGGGACCTGTTTCTCAACAAGGTGCAACAATCGGCGCTGAAGCCCGCGCAGGTCGATTCGGTGCTGCTGCTCATCAACGATACGCCCGGCACCTATGCTCAGAAGGAAAAGAGCCTGCACAAGCTCTCCTACTTCGACTATCTGGAGCAGTACATCTACCCGGTGATGCGCTTCGGAACGGTGGCCGTGCAGTATTCGGCGCCCAAGCGCTACGATTCGGAAATCTATCTGCTCTCGAAAAAGATAGTAGAGAAGCAGCTGGAGGCCGATGCCCTGACGCCGGAGGAGCTGCGCTACTCGGCCACGCTCACGCCGCTGCTGGCCGAAAAGCAACGCATCTACGAAACCTCGGCCGCTACCACCGGCCGCTGGGAAGCCTACCACAATTTGGCCGTAGTGCTGCTGCTGCGTTCCGAAAAAGAGGTGAGCGACAAAGTGCGCCGGGCCTATCTGCGCCGCTCGGCCGTGAATTTTACGCTAGCCGCGCACCGCAACCCCACGGCTAACATGTTCTACCGCGTAGCCACGGCCTACCACCGCGCCGGCGATAAGCTGGAAGCCCTGCAGAACTACGACTACGCCATCAAGCTGGGCGGCCCGCGGCCCGTATTGGACAAGGTATTTGCTGATAAGGCAGCGCTGGAAATCGAAGTCGGGCAGTTGGATGATGCGCTGGGTAGCCTCAGCTATAGCTCCAAAAGCTACCAGAACACCATGAACCGGGCGCTTATCTACCTGCTCAAAGGCAACTACGAAGGCGCCACCAGCATCTACCAGGAAGCCCTTATCCTGAAGCCCAACGACCCGCTGGCCTACTACTGCCTGGCCGTAGTGGCCGCACGCCAGCAGGACGAAACCCAAATGGGCCAAAACCTGCGCCGCGCCGTGCAGCTCGACCGGAAGTTCGCCAGCCGCGCCGTCGAGGACCTAGAGTTTGCCGAATACGCTAAAGGGAAGGTATTTCTGGAGGTGTTGCGGTAGACAGCTCTTACCGGTGCAAAAGAGCGTTACTTATTTGAAGTGCTATGAAAACAAGAGCCTATTCCCTTCTGGCATCGGCAGCACTGTTTACTGGTTGCCTTTCTACTAAAGTACCTCCTACCGAGCCCGACAGTGCGCTACTGCTGCAGTTGAATAATCGGCAGCTTACTGTGACTTCATTGAGTTCTGCTATCCAGACCAACATTACCCGACAGGAGCAAAAAGGCGATACGCTGGTCCTGACGTATACAAAAGGTGCTTTTCTTCGCAATCCTTCAAATACGGTTGCCGTGGCTGAAAACATCCGGTATGTCAGGTGCGCAAATCAGGTATATAGAGTAGTAGCGGCGGCTGACGGCTTGCGGCTTGAGCCGTTGTAACTTGCCTTTTCCATTGTGAAGCCGCCTTTATTTGCCCGTCCCGGCTAGCCGTTGTAGCTTTACGCGCCGGCTGGCCCGGCTTTTTCATTCTGACTTTCGAACTGCAACAGACTATGCGGACCATCCAATTCCGGGAAGCCCTGCGTGAAGCCCTGTCCGAAGAAATGCGCCGCGACCCGCGCGTGTTCCTGATGGGCGAAGAAGTAGCCGAGTACAACGGCGCCTACAAAGTAAGCCAGGGCATGCTGGACGAGTTTGGGCCGGAACGTGTAATTGACACGCCTATTGCTGAGCTGGGTTTTGCCGGTATCGGTGTGGGCGCGGCCATCAACGGCTTGATTCCGGTCATCGAGTTCATGACCTTCAACTTCTCGCTGGTTGCTATCGACCAAGTGATTAACTCAGCCGCCAAAATCTACTCGATGTCGGGTGGGCAGTACTCCTGCCCCATCGTGTTCCGTGGGCCTACCGGCAGCGCGGGCATGCTTTCGAGCCAGCACTCGCAGAACTTCGAGAACTGGTACGCTAACACGCCCGGCCTGAAAGTAGTGGTTCCATCGAACCCCTACGACGCCAAAGGCCTGTTGAAAGCCGCCATCCGCGACGCAGATCCGGTCATCTTCATGGAGTCGGAGCAGATGTACGGCGACAAAGGCGAGGTGCCTGAGGAAGAGTACGTGCTGGAAATCGGCAAAGCCAACATCGTGCGCGAAGGCAAATCAGTTACGCTGGTGAGTTTCGGCAAGATGATGAAAATTGCTATTGCCGCCGCCGACGAGCTGGCTAAGGAAGGCATCGAAGCCGAGGTTATCGACCTGCGCTCCGTGCGCCCGATTGACTACGATACGCTGGTGACTTCGGTGAAGAAAACCAACCGCATGGTGGTGGTGGAAGAAGCCTGGCCGCTGGCCAGCATCAGCTCTGAGCTGGCCTACACCGTGCAGCGCCGCGCCTTCGACTACCTCGATGCGCCCGTAGTACGCGTAACGTGCATGGACGTGCCGTTGCCCTACGCTCCTACCCTCATCGAAGCCTCGCTGCCAAACGTAGGTCGCACCGTGAATGCCGTGCGTGAGGTGATGTACGTGAAGAAATAAAGAAGCTCTGCTTTTCGCAAAAAGCCCCGCAGCCGTTCTGGTTGCGGGGCTTTTTTATTACGGAACGGGAAGCCAGTTCACTCATCTATATCCAAATTCAAGACTGGATTCCAAATGGTTCTGCTATTACCACAATATCCGTGGCCCCAACTCCAGCGTAGCCTGTGCCGTTGCCGATGCCCAGAAGCAGACCGCCACAAAACCGATGTACGCCACGCTCACAGCCGCTAGCTGCCAGCGCAGCAACTGGCCCGGGCGCCACGCCGTGGGCCAGCCGAAGCACAGCACCGCATAGAGGAGCAGATGCAGCGGGAGCAGGAAGCGGCATTCCATGCTCATGGGCAACATAGGCAGGCAGGGCACCAGCAACACCGCCAGCACCAGCCACTGGTGCCAGGGTAGCTTGCGGAAACGGGTACGCAGCAACACGAGCAGCGCCCCGAACCATACCGTATAGTTCAGCCACGCCAAACCCCAGGTAGGCACGTACACCCGCTTGATATACGGCGTCGGATATTGCACATCAAGTCCATTGAACAGCCGCCAGGCATACATTTTCGTGAATGTGAGCGGATGACGCAGCACCAGTTGCAGATAACTGCCGTATGAATCGAACCAGCCGATACGCTCGGCCTTCACCAGTTGCTCGCCGGCTACGTCCCGGAAAATCATAACGGGCTCGTAGTAGTCGGTTCGGATATTGGTTTCGTACTTCTGGTGCAACAGTCCCCACTTCAGCTTTTCGCGGTAGAGGTTGTTTGTTTCGAGGTTCTCGTGCTGGGCCAGTACCAACGGCGAGTTTTGCTGGAACTGGTAGTGGTTGATCAGCAGCTGCGGCAACCACACTAGCGCCAGGCCGGCCAGCAGCGCCAGCGTACGAGCCATCCGCCGACTACCATTGATGTGGGGCGGCAACACAGCCAGAAGCGCCATGAAAAAAGGAACAGAAATCAGATAGGTAGGGCGCATGTTGCAGGCCGCTGCCACACACATTCCGGCTCCCACTGCTCCCCACAGGCCGGTATTATACAGCAGCAATACACCTAGTCCCAGCGCCCACAGAGCCGGAAAATCGGTGAGTGTGAAGTTGAAATAGTCGCGCCACAGGGCAAAGCCCAGCGCCGCAAAGGCCAGCCGCCGCACCCAGGCCAGAGGCTCCTGCTGCCCCCTGACGGCCTGCCACAGCCGTGGCCCAATCAGCCCAAACCCTACGGCCGCCGATACCGCTCCGAACACCCGGGCAAAGAAAATGGGCGGCAGATTGGTGTAGAACTGCACGATTCGCAGCGGCAGCAGCAACAGCGGCAGCAGGTACCCACGGAAACTATCGTGAAAGTTGAGGAGCGAGAAGCTACCCTGCTTGTGGTAATAGATGGAAATGAACCAATAATTCAGCGAGTCATGGTATAAGCGTGTGTAGCCAGAGAAAGGCAGGTACAGCAAGTACGCCAGCAACAACAGCAGCGTCAGGCGCCAATACGGGAGCCGCGGACGGTCAGGCCAAGCCGATAGTATTCGTGTCAGCAAGAGAATTTGAGGTTTAGCGAAGCCCGTTTAGTCGTCCACCAAGGACTTGCCTTTGCCAGGGTCGGGCTGCAAGTTGCGGAAAGTGGCTGCGGAAAGCCAGAAGCAGCTGCCCAGCCACAGGCCGATTACCAGCAACCCCGCTACCAACCGTAGCGGCCGGCCCCGCCACCAGGCCTGATAGGGCCGAAGTGAAAACCGGAACGCGGCCACCGAAAGCAGCAGCAAATGCAGCGGCAGCACAAACCTCGACTCAATAGCAGTAGGCACGGCCACCGCGCAGGGCAGCAGCAGCGCCAGCAGCAGCAAGGCACGCGGCCAATTCAGCCAACGCACTGGCTTGGTCCCTACGACTACGCTCAGCGCCAGCCCCAGAACCGTGTAATTCAGCAGTTGCAGTAAGTGGCGTTCCGGGCCGTAGTCGTGCAGTAGGTACGGGGCCGGTTGCTGCACGTCAAGCCCGTTGAACAAGTGCCGCACGTAGCGCCAGCCGTAGTCGAGGGGGTTGCGTAGCGCAATGTCCAGAAACTGGCCGTACGACGAGTATTGGCTTATTCCGGCTTCTTGCAGCACCCGCAGCCCGGTCGGGTCCACGAAAAACAGGCGCTTGCTCAGGTCGGCATCGTAGCGGAGCAAACGGGTACCCCAGGTTAGCTGCTTAAGATATAGTGGCGCCTGCTCCGTATCAGAAACGCGGGCCAGCACCAAGGGCGTATTCTGCTGAAAATGGAGCCGGTTAATGGCCAGTTGCGGAGCCAGCGCCAGCGCCATGCCTAGTAGTAGCAACGCCCAACGGAATAACCTCTTAGCTAGGCTGTGCCGGTCGTGTTGCCAGTTCCACCAGGCTGCCAGGGCCAGCGCCGGAGGCACGGCGGCCAGATACATCGGGCGGCTGTTGAAAGCAGCGGCGAGGCTGAGTCCTGCTAGCAGCCACCAGCCCAGCCCCCGCCGACCACATGCCCATAAGGCCAGCAACAGCAGCGTCAGAGCCGGCATATCAATCATGGTGAAGCTGAAATGGTCGCGCCAGAACACAAAGGACAGCAGCACCAGCGCCAGCCAGCGTATTCCAGCCACGCGGCCGGGCACTAACTGCTGCCACATCGCCGGAATCAGCCAGGCGTAGAGCGCCGCAGCCCACACTACCCCCATAGCTTTGGCGGCCTGCGGCATGGTGCAGGAAGTAAAAAACCGGATGATAAGAGCCGGAAAGTGCAGCAGCGCCGCCAAGTAGCCGCGCGTGGGTGTATCGAAATACAGCAGTGAAAAGGCTTGGTGCTGCCGCTGAAAGGATACAGCCAGCTCCCAGTAGTGGCCGGCATCGTAGGGCATCCGCTCCCCCGTGAGCCCGCCGCCCAACAGGAAATAGGTGCCATAGAGTCCCACGACCACCAATACGCGCACCCAGAGCGGCCAGTCATGTCGCCAGAGGCTAGCTGCAGTATCTGCGGGCCTGCTCACGGCTGCGGAAATAGAGGGTAGCGGGTTCAACTCGGGCATTTAGCAGGCAGACTAGATAAGCAAATGGGCCGGCAGGAGGGATTTTACGTACCTTTTGCCTAAAGCTACGCCGCATTTCCCCTACCCTCGCCTTCCCACATGAATCACCGCCTGCATCTTCGATTCGAGCAGCTTGAACAAGCTACTGACCGCCTGCTGAAATCGGCCGAGGCGCTGGGCAGCAAGTCACACCAGTCACCGGGGCTAGGCCAATGGTCGGCGGCGCAGGTAGTGCAGCATCTGGTGGTTTCGGAAACCGGCATATCTCAGTATCTCGACAAGAAGCTGCAGCACTCTGAGGAATTGGAAAAGGCCGGGCTGGGTCACACACTCAAGTCGGTGCTGCTACGCGTGTTGCTGCGCCTGCCTTTCACCCGCTTCAAGGCGCCATCCCGGCTAGCCGAGCTGACGCCAGACCAGGTGGAATCGTTGCCGCAATTGCGCGAGGAATGGCAGTCGGTGCGCCGCCGTTTGGAGCAGACGCTAAACGAATATCCGGGCAAGCTCCTGGACCGGGCCATTTTCAAGCACCCACGTTCCGGCATGCTCACCATTTACCAAACCCTGGATTTCATGCTCGACCATGTGCTGCACCACCAGCGTCAGCTCGAACGGATTGGCAAAGCCCTCCAGTAGCTATTAGCCGGTCTACACTAGCATCAGTTACAGGTTGAGCAGGGCGGAAGTGAAGCCTACTTCTTCTCCCGAACGATATCAGCGTAGCTGGAATGCCGCGTCATTTCGGTGAAAGTGGCAGTCAGCTCTGGTGGTGGCACCGTGAGTTTGCGTAGCTTCAGATCCAGCCAAGCCCCATCAACGGCTACCACGGCAGCCTCGCGGCCATCGGCTTTGTAAAGAGTATGGACAATGCGCCAGCGGGAGCCATCGGCATTTAGCCCACCCAGCTCTGCCGAGACGCGGATGATTTCGCTCAAGTGAATTTCCTTCAAAAAGCGGGTGTCTTCGCGGAACAGAATGGGGCCAATGCCTAACTCGGCAAACCGATGCATGGAGAAACCTTGGTCAGCCAGGAAGTCTAGCCGCACCTGAGCAGCATAGTCGGTGTAGGCAGAATGGCGCATGTGTACGTTCGGGTCCATGTCGGCCCAGCGCACCGTGAAACTCTTGATATAGGTCATGCTTGCGGAATAAATAAGGAAAAAGCCGGATATGAGCGAACCGCTTAGGCGTCGCGCTCCATGCGCATAGTGAGGCGCACCAGGTATTGCTGCTGCTCGTCTTCGCCCAGAAACTCTACTTCGTAGCCGGCATCCTCAGCGTAATCCTGCACGATGCTGGCATCAGCGAAAAGCCAGGGAAATTCGGCGCCTTGCTGTTCGCCGTACTGCATCACGTAGGTCACCTCGCCGTAGTAAGGCCCATTCAGGTCGAAGACCAAGGCACCCTCTTCGTCCTCGTAGAGGTAGCTGATATCGGAAGAGGTAGCCAGAATCTGGCCGCCGGGCGCCAGCATGGTACGGGCGTGGCGCAGGAACTTCTCCAGTCCCTCCAGGGTGCCCACCAGCCCCACACCATTCATCAGCATGAGCAGCGTATCGTATTTCTCATGTGCCAGTGGCGCGGCAAAAATGTCGTGGCAGGCTACTTCCCGTACCCCCCGCTCCTGCATCACCTGCACCGCTCCAGCCGAAATATCAACGGCTTTTACCTCAAAGTCGCGGCTCTGCAGTTCCAGCGCATGACAGCCGGCCCCAGCTCCTAAGTCCAGCACGCGGCCGCGGCACTCGTCCAACGCTTGCCGCTCCAGCTCAGGCATTTCCCATAAGCTGCGGAAAAAGTAGGCCGCTGGCAGGGGCTCTTCTTCGGCTACATTGCTATGTACTGTAAGGGAGGCGTCCAGTTGCCCCCGCTGATAATCGAGCAGGGCGTGGCCAAGTGGGTCTGCTGAAGAAAAATTGCTGGCTGGCATACGATAAAAATGCGGGTGAGCCAGCGGTACGCCGGCGCCGCAAGTTACGGCATTGCCGGTAGTCACTCGCCGCCTGCTACCCACCTGAACACGGACTGAGGCAGAACAGGGCCGGCGTATCCTTCTGGCACTGGGTTGCGTTTGGCTAGTATCCAAGCAGAACCTGACGCTACTCTCATGTCTACCAACCTCGACTACCTCAACCCGAACCTTCTACCACTCGAAGATAAAGTCAATGCCTATCTGGCAGCAGAAAAAGATCTGCAAAGAGCTCAGGTGGAAGCAGTAAACCTATCTTCTGAACAGATCCAGGAAGCGGCGGCCGCGCAGCAGTTCGAGCAGCGTTCCGCTACCGGCAGCTTCCCTCAGCACGCGGAGGAAGTGCAGCAAAAGCTTCAGAATCTGCACGAAGATATAACCCGGCTGCGTCAGGAAATCATTCAGCTGTTACCCGTGCGCGACGAATGGGTCAAAGTCAATCTGGGCTACGGCCCCAGCCGCGTCGGCGCGTTTCAGGTGGCCGGTTCTGCCGGAGACTATGAGTTGCGTGTGATTCAGTAAAGCCGACTTTCACGCAACATCAGCAAGTGGACTTCTCAGAGTGCACTTGCGCTGCTCTAGGCGCTTATGAGCCGGCAGCATCAATAAGTGAATACCCCTATCAGGCAACACAGGCCCGATTCGCCAGCTCATAATTGCTGGCGAATCGGGCCTTTTGACGTCCGGCCCCTGCATCCACAGCGCTGTGCCTCCTGTCGGAGCCGTTGCGCAGACCTTAATGACTACAAAAAAATTAAGGCGAACCAACGGCCCGCCTCAATTCCACAACCAAAACACCTAAAAAACTATTCTTTCTTCCACCTCTGTATCAACTATTGAGCCAAAGTACATTCTAGTTCAGCTTGCCACCTTCGTGGCCCGCTTACGCTTACTCAGTACGGTGTATATACATCTGATAAGTCCATAAAATAATAACACATCATTCGTGTACTTAATAATAATTATACGCTATAATTGCCCATATACTATACATAATATTGCACTTTATAAATAAATCCATATCACTCTGACATCTAACAAATAAGAATAACCATAAATCAACTTTTCAATTTCCATTTCTTCTGTATGAAAGCACTTTTTACCTTTTGGCAATCCGGGCATTTCCTGAAGTGGTATTTTCCCTTTGCTGTTCTATTAGGTGGCCTCTTAGGCATAAGTGGCCAAGCGCATGCCCAGTTTCCACGGCTCGAAACCTTCCGCAACTCCACAGCAACCGGCTGGACCATTGGTGGTAGCGCCTACCTCACTGACAACGGCAGTACCGGAGGCGACGCAGCTGGCGAAGGGTATCTACGTCTGACCCAGGCCACTACCTATCAGGCCGGCTATGCCATCGACAACAGCTCCTTTCCGGCGACGCAGGGCTTCAGTATTTCCTTCGAATACTTCGCCTACGGTGGTACCACGCCCGGCGCAGACGGTTTCAGCGTGTTCCTGATTGATGGCAGCACGCAGAACTTTACCATTGGAGCTTCCGGCGGCTCACTTGGCTACGCACAGAAAACAGACATTCCGGGTGTCAGCAACGGCTACATCGGCATCGGAATTGATGAGTGGGGCAACTACTCGAATCCGACGGAAGGCCGCAATGGCGGTATCAACTCCGGTAGCTTGACGCCCGACGCAGTGGCTATCCGGGGTGCGGGCAACGGCGCGGGTACCGACCAGTACCCCTACCTAACCGGCACCCAGTCGTTGCCGTTCAGCCTCGACGTGGCAACACCCCGGGCGCAAAACGGCTCCTCCGACTACCGACGCGCCTTTATTGATGTCATTGCTTCCGGTGGTACCTACCGCATCACCATCCGGATTCAGCATGGCACCGACGTAACGACTACCATCAGCAACTACGTGGTATCGGCGCCGCCCAGCACGTTGCGCGTTGGCTTTAGCGGCGCTACCGGTGGCAGTACCAACATCCATGAAATCCGCAATCTGCAGATTGTGCTGCCACCCGTGGCCGCCAACGACCAAGCCGTTACGCTGCTTGATACCAACGTTTCGTTTGATGTAGTAGGCAACGACCAGGCACCAGGCAGCAGCATCGATGCCGCTTCCGTTGATCTGAACCCCAGTCAATCGGGCATTCAGAATACCTATACTGTGGCTGGAGAGGGCACCTTTAGTGTCAACGCGGTTGGTGTTGTCACCTTCGACCCAACCCCAACATTTGCTGGTGTTGTCCGGATTCCGTACCGCGTCAACTCCATTCTGAATTCGACCTCCAACCTAGCCAACCTCACTGTGCGGGTGGCTACTACCTGCGCCACGCCAGGCAAGGACGGCCCGGGCACGCTGACTGCCAGCTCGATTCTGAACACCTACTTTCCTGGCACGGCCAGCGTAGCTGCTGGTAGCAGCACTGTAACCGTAGGAACTGCTGCCGCCGGCACTACTCCCATTTCGGCGGGTGACCTGGTATTGCTGATGCAGATGCAGGGAGCCACTATCACGACGGCCAATGATGCCTCCTATGGAGCTAACAATGCGACTGGCACTGGTAACTCAACCACCGACTTCACGGCTGGACAATATGAGTATGGTATTGCCGCCGCCGACCTGCCCCTCGCCGGGGGCACACTCCAACTGGTCGGTGGCCTTACGCGCAGCTACCAAAACCTCGACTATGACGACGCAAGCAACCCTACCGGGCAGCGCCGCTTCCAGGTGATTCGGGTGCCGCAATTCTCTGACCTGGATGTAAGCGGCACTGCTTCGGGCACACCCGCTTGGAACGGCAGCACCGGCGGCGTACTGGCCCTGGACGTGGCGGGCCTTACTTCGTTTGCCAGCGGCTCAGTAGTTGACCTAACGGCCAAAGGATTCCGGGGCGGCGGCGGACGCGCCACTAATGGCAGCACTACTGCAATGGGCTCAGACTACCGGCGAGGCAACTCAGGGGCGCATGGTGCCAAAGGAGAAGGCACGGCCGGCACACCGCAGTTTGTATACAACGGCACAGGCATCGTGAATGGCGGCCTTGCGGGGTATCGAAATGGCTTTACGGGCCGGGGTGCGCCAGGCAATGCCGGTGGCGGTGCCGTGGATTTTACTCCTGCTTCTAACTCCGGCAATGCCGGTGGAGCCGGTGGCGGCAACGCCGGTACAGGCGGTTTGGGTGGCTACGGCTTTGGCTCGAGCAATACTGGTGCACAGGCACTGGGCGGTGCGGCAGTTGCGCTGGCCAGCACTACTCGCATTACAATGGGTGGTGGTGGTGGGGCCGGCTCGGCTAATGGCACTGGCTCCGGCAACAGCAACTTTACGGCAGCCAGCGGCGGCCTGGGCGGCGGTATTCTACTTCTCCGAACCGGCACAGTAAGCGGCACAGGCACTCTGCGCGCCAACGGCGGCAACGCACCCGGCACCGCAGCCGATGCAGAAGGGGCTGGGGGCGCTGGGGCGGGTGGTAGCATTGTGGTGCTGGCCAACCTGACTTCTGGCCTGAGCAACCTGACGCTGCAAGCCAACGGCGGAACTGGCGGCAGCGCCAACACGGCAGCGGCCGGCAACTACGGCCCAGGCGGCGGCGGCGGCGGCGGTTTTGTATATACGAATGGTGCTGCTACCACCTCGGTGGCAGGCGGAGCGGCCGGGCGTACTTCCAACGGCAATGTTGTTTTTGGGGCTACCAGTGGCAATGCCGGAACTTCATTTACCACCGCCGGGCGAGGCATACCTTATACCATTGCGGGTGCCGGCGGCTGTCTGCCTGAACTCAACACGACTCTGGCGACCAGCACTCCTACCCTGACTCGTAGCGGCGGCGCGGGCAGCAGTGTAGCTCCTGCCACCTACTCCCTGACTGTATCCAACACGGGGGGCGGCTCGGCTACGGGCGTGGCTGCACGCGTGACATTACCAGCCGGGCTGTTTGGCTACGATGCTTCCGGCCCCACGAGCGTGACCATTTGGCGGGCCGATGGCAGCACGTTCACGCCTACCGGCTACACCACACCGGCTGGCGGTACCAACACGCCCGCTTTCGGCAATATTTTCCTGCCCAGTGACGCTACCCTCCTGATTTCTTTCCGGGCCACGGTAGCGGCCAGTGCGTTGGATGAGGTATTTTACCAAGCCAGTGCCGCCGTCACCTACGCCGACCCTACCCGCGACCAAACGACTGACCTCGTGAGCCCCGGCGCAACCTACACGAGTGGCGGCCCGGTGGAAGGCTCCAACTACGCCAGCGCCAGCAATACCACCGAGGATGTGCGCATTGCCCGTCCGCTGCCTGTAGAGCTAGCCATTTTTGAAGCCAAAGCCTCCGGCACCGACGCCCTGCTAACCTGGGTAACAGCATCCGAAAAAAATAATGCCCGTTTCGAAGTGGAACGCTCCCTCAACGGCACGGCCTTCGAGCGAATTGGCAGTGTGCAGGGCCAGGGCACTACTTCTCGCCGCACTAGCTACCGCTACACCGATGGAGGTGTGGGCAAGCTCGGCTTGCAAGTAGTGTATTACCGCCTCCGGCAAGTAGACAACGACGAAGGTTCGTCGCTGAGCCCGGTGCGGGTGGCATCGTTCAAAGTTGGAAAAGGTGTCGTAAGCCTCTACCCTAACCCGGCTCCAGCTCAGGCAACCTTGGATCTGACTGGCTTACCAACTGGTGTTTATCAGGGTGAAATTCTGGACCTGACAGGCCGTAGCATACTTGCCATGCCTTTGCAGGGCGCTACCACTCAGCAGCTGCAGCTCACCAACCTGCCGGCCGGCACCTACCTGCTCAGCCTACGCGGCCAGGGCCAAAACCTGATGCTACCGCTGGTACACAAACAGTAATAGGGTCCCACGAAAATCAAAAAAGCCTGCCGGATGTTCCGGCAGGCTTTTTTGTTAGCTATTCCTCTACTGCTTCACAATTCTGCTCACCAGCTTGCTGCCGGCTACTTCTACTGTGAGCAAGTAGACTCCAGGCGCTACGCCCGGCAGGCTTATCGTCTGGCGGTTGGCGCCAGTGCGCACTGCCAGTGCCTGGGTAGCTACTGTGCGGCCAAGCAGGTCGGCTACTACCAGCGTGCCACTACCAGCACTACGGGCTTCAAATGTAATTGTGGCCGATTCCTGTACTGGGTTGGGGAATGTGGCGAAGCTTTCCGCTACCAGCGCCGCTGGCTGCGTCGAGAGTACCACACTCAGGTCCCGGGCCCCGCGGAACACCTGCCCCCGGATTTCACCACTCGGATTGGCCGCCGTGTGCAGGTTCACATACACACTGTCGCGGCGGAACTGTAGGGCCCGCCGGGCGGTAAAGGGCCGGGCGGCATTGGGGGCCGGATTGGTAGGTAGCCAGAAGCCTTCGGCGGCGCTGGGCAGCGTAGCCGAATCAAAGAACGGCATCAGGTCGAAGACTACCGGCCCGGCCTGCGTGCGCAACCCGGTATGGAAGTGCCCCATGGTAGCGGGGCCACTCAGGCCGCCCCAGGCCATGCTGAAGTGCACATTGCTCTGGTCCCGATCCATGCTCACGAAACCGGAGCCATAGCCAGGGCTGGTAACCGGCGTAGGCCGCTCCTGCGCACCATTGAGCGAAAACACGTAGCCTTCACGCGCCAGACGGTATACCTGCCCCCGGATTTCACCATTAGGGTTGGCCGCCGTATTGAACACCATATTCACTCCACCCTGCAAAAACAAGTTCACGGCGGCGGCATTGAGGCCCGTCAGGCTGACGGAAAAGGCGTTGGCCGTGCCGGCCGGAATGGTAACGTTAGTGAGTGGCGTAGCCGGATTTGCCTGCCCGGCATCGGCCTGGAACAGCGCCAAGCTCGTTGGGGCGCTGCTCAGGCCAGTATGCGCCACAAAAATCCGAAGTGTATCGAACGTAGAATTAAGCCGCAGGAAGGAAACTGCCTTGGCCGTTGATGTTACGGCCGGCACCATCTGGGCGCCATCGAAGCGGGCGTCGTGGCTCAGGTAACGGGCATCCCGAATCAATTGCCCCCGGATTTCGCCGCCAGGGTTGGCAGCGGTGTGCACATTAATGTAAATCTGACCAGCCAGCATTGCCGTTACAATAGCCGGCGTAGGCGTTACTTCGCCCTCAATCACATTGCCCGACACGAACGGCATCAGATCCAGTACCACCGGACCAGCCACGCCCGTAGCGCCCTGATGAAAATGCGCCATCGTAATTGGGCCGCTCAGCCCCGCTACCACCACCCGGAACTTCAACTTGTCCTGGTTCTGGGCGAGATTGAAGGTGCCGATGCCCACAGCTGTCGTCGTGACGGGTGGCACTTCCTGCGCCCCCGACAGCGACGCCACAAACTCCTCATCCTTCTCTATTTCGATCTGGCCCCGAATTTCGCCACCAGGATTGGCTGCCGTATGAATATTGATGTAGTAGCCGCCGCGCAGGTACCGGTCCAGCTTGGTGCGGTCAATATCTGCCCCGGTCAGGTAACCCTGAATCCGGTTGCCCCGGATAAAGCGAAACAGGTCCGTTACAACTGGCCCTGCCACGCCCCGAAAGCCAAGGTGCGTATGCGCCATCGTCACAGGTCCGCTTAGCCCACTGAAAGCCCCTGAAATAAACAATGTGTCGCGCGTATTATTCAGCGTGAAGCTGACGGCCCCGCGAGCTGCAGTGGCCACAGCCGGCACTTCCTGGCTCCCGCTCAGGGAGGCACCCAGCAGCAGGTGCGGGCGCTGATGGTCAGCGAAGACGGTGCTACTGCTTAGCGAAGTGCATAGCAGCAGCAAGCGAGTAAGAAGTTGTTTCATGGATGTAAGTGATAAATGATGGACAAAAGCCAACGGCTACATTGGCTACTCGTTGATAACTACCGATTCGCTGCTTTAGAGTTATGTATAAAATTGCGTCCTTCGCAGCCCATTTCGTTTTTAGCCCATCTATATGGGTGTTTCATTGCCTTTCTTCCCCCATTCCTATGGAAGCTCCCAACCCCGATTTCATGCGCGAAGCCATTCGCCTTTCCGTTGAAAAAATGCAGGCCGGCCATGGCGGTCCATTCGGTGCTGTCATCGTGCGCGACGGTAACATCATTGCTCGCGGCTTCAACCAGGTTACGAGCACCAACGACCCTACCTGCCACGCCGAGGTAGATGCCATCCGCAAGGCCTGCGCCGTGCTAGGCACCTTCCAGCTCGACGACTGCGACCTATACACGTCCTGCGAGCCATGTCCCATGTGCTTGGGCGCCATCTACTGGGCCCGCCCGCGCCGCGTATTCTACGGCAACACCAAAGCCGATGCCGCCGCCATTGGCTTCGACGACCAGTTCATCTACGACGAAATCGAGAAGCCTCTCGACCAGCGCCGCCTCTCCATGACCGAGCTGCTCCGTGACGAAGCCAGCGCCGGTTTCCGTGCCTGGGAGCAAAAAGAAGGCAAGACCGAGTACTAGTTTTGAGCCGATAAGCCAACTTAATTAAAAGAAAGAGCCCTGAACGATATCGTTCAGGGCTCTTTCTTTTAGCACTTGTCAGATTGATTTACCGCAGCGGACCTTTCATGCCCATCATGCGGGCCATTTGCTGCATACCGCCTTTGGTCTGGCTCATTTTGTTCATGGTGCGCATCATTTTGCGCATGTCCTCAAACTGCTTCATCAGGTTGTTTACCTGCTGAATGTCGGTGCCGGAACCTTTGGCAAGGCGGCGGCGGCGGCTACCGTTCAGCAGCTCCGGCTGGGCACGCTCAGCGGGCGTCATGCTCTGGATAATGGCTTCAATCGGCTTGAAGGCGTCATCGTCGATGTCTACGTCCTTGATGGCTTTGCTCATGCCCGGAATCATACCTACCAAGTCCTTCAGGTTGCCCATCTTCTTGATCTGCTCCAGCTGCGAGAGGAAGTCGTCGAAGTTGAACTGGTTTTTGCGGATCTTCTGGTTGATGCGCTTGGCCTCCTCCTCGTCGAACTGCTGCTGCGCGCGCTCTACCAGGCTGATAACGTCGCCCATACCCAGGATGCGCTGCGCCATCCGGTCGGGGTAGAACAGGTCGAGGGCCTCCATCTTCTCGCCCGTCGAGATGAACTTGATGGGCTTTTCTACCACCGCCCGAATCGAGAGGGCCGCACCACCGCGCGAGTCACCGTCGAGCTTGGTGAGCACCACGCCGTCGAAATTCAACCGGTCGTTGAAGGTTTTGGCGGTATTCACGGCGTCCTGGCCGGTCATAGAATCCACCACGAACAGCGTTTCGCTCGGGTTAATGGCCCGTTTCACCGCTTCAATTTCGTTCATCATCTGCTCGTCCACGGCCAGGCGGCCGGCGGTATCGATGATGACGACTTTCTTGTTGTTTTTGCGCGCAAACTCGATGGCGTTCTGCGAAATCAGCACCGGATTCTTGTTTTCCGGCTCCGAATACACCTCCACGCCAATCTGCTCGCCCAGCACTTTCAACTGGTCAATAGCGGCCGGACGGTACACGTCGCAGGCCACCAGCAGCACGTTGCGGCCCTGCTTTTTGATGTGGCTAGCCAGCTTGCCGGCAAACGTGGTTTTGCCCGAGCCCTGCAGGCCCGACAGCAGTACCACAGCCGGCTCGCCTTTAATGACAATGTCCTGCTTCTCGCCGCCCATGAGCTGGGTCAACTCGTCATACACAATTTTGGTCATCAGCTGGCCCGGCGACACGCTGATGAGCACGTCGCGGCCCATGGCCTCTTCCTTGATTTTGTCGGTGACTTCTTTGGCTACTTTGTAGTTTACGTCGGCATCGACAAGGGCGCGGCGGATTTCCTTTACGGTGGCCGCTACGTTGATTTCGGTGATGCTGCCCTGGCCTTTCAGGGTTTTGAAGGCGCGGTCGAGCTTGGTACTGAGGTTATCGAACATCTGGTGATGTGCTGAGTATTAACGGGCTACTATGCTGGCGCTTCCGGGTATCCGGAACGGAAATCTGGCGCAGCAAATGAATTGACTTTTAACGGAGGCCGCCACAAGAAGCAGATTCCACCGTTGATTGGCTTCCCAAAAGTAACCAGAAAACCCCGAAAGGCCGCACCTGTGTACCTTCGCGCTTCTGTCGCTATTCTGCCTGCCTGTGTCTGCTGCCCGTCCGCTTCGTTTGCTCGTCATCACCTACTACTGGCCGCCTTCGGGCGGGGCCGGCGTGCAGCGTAGCCTTAAGTTTGTGAAACACCTGCCGGCGCTGGGCGTCGAGCCCACGGTCATCACCGTCGACCCCGAAAAAGGCGCGTAT